>JAIORA010000048.1 GCA_021108375.1 Anaerohalosphaeraceae bacterium | reverse complement strand
GCACCAATATTATCTATGAGACTATTATTAACCATAACTTTTGTCAACATACAAGGACACAGAGGAAAAATAAAAATTCAAAACAAAAAAAAGATTGCCGCGCTGCGCTCGCAATGACAAACAACCCCCGATTTACAAATCAGGGGCTAAATAGATTTCTCCACATTGGTCGGAATGACAAAGTCGGTGTTGGCGGGATAAGGCGTTCGGGAGCGTGAACCCCCAAGCAGGCTTGGGGGTTAAATGGATTTCTCCACGTTGGTCGAAATGACAAAGTCGTTTGCAGACGGTTGAGATTTATTAAGAATACAGAAGACAGGAGACAGAATATAGATTGCCACGGCGATAAAACTGCCTCGCAATGACAGAAAGTATTCCGGCGACTTACGTCGCTCGGCTTTTATGCGATTTGGGCGGGATAGAAAATATGTAAGCGTGAACCCTGCCATCACTATGGCAGGGCTAATTTGGGGTGGTGTGTTTGTTATTCGACCCATTCAGGGTCGCCCGTGGTGGGGCGTGATTCTTTCCCCGAGTTTCACTCGGGGTTATTGTTATTTAACCCCTTCGGGGTTGGAGGCCAAACGGCGGTGGGGAAGTGATAAACTTTGCGAAGATACCCGCAAGGCAAGACCTACGGGCTAATGGCGATGGGGGCGGGATAACCATTATGCGACAGCTATATTTTGCCCCTGAGTTCTGGCTATTTCGATAATTATGTTAGATGTGTCATTTTCCCACTGGTCTTTGCCGCAAGGTATAGGCTCAATTCTGCTGTCAGTTCGGGCGGCAATTCGCCAGAGTTTTTTAATATCTTCTCTTGAAACAGTTTTGTCAAATTCAGATGAAACCACTATCAGGTCAATATCGCTGTACTCATTTGCGGTATTATTTGCATAAGAGCCAAAAACTACGCCAAAACTAATCGGCAAACCAGCATCGCAGAGCTTGCTTAGATAGTTTTTAACGTCTTTTACAACTGCTGAATCAACCATTGTAATACATCCTCTGTTCTTTTAATATAATTTTCAGCTTCAACTTTTGATACGGAACTGATGAAGCCAATGGGATACCTGCCTTCAAGGTTAAACTCATTCATTTCCGCTAATATATTTAACATTTCATCGGGGATGTCCGTGTTTGTTATCTGCCAAAGTCTGACCAGATTGTGTAGTTTAGGGGCGAGTTTTTGTGTGGTTTTACAAATAAAAGCTTTGAGAGCCTTTTCTATTGCAAGGTGTGCGAAAAAAAGTCCGTGGCGGATTTTTCCACCCTGAACTAATTGTGCAGCAACGTCCAAATCTTCAAGTGCGCTTTGCTTCCAATAAGCAATTTGTTTGTCAATATTAACCAACACACATCTCGAATATAACCACGAATCAATACCAAAATTATAAAATTAAAGTTTTTGGAAGTCAAGAATATAGTTAACGTTTTTTCTTCAATATAATCGTGGTTAGGGGTGGGATAGAAAATATGTAAGCGTGAACCCCCAAGCAGGCTTGGGGGCTAAATGTTCCGGCGACTTACGTCGCTCGGCTTTTATGCGGTGGGGAAGTGATAAACCATTCGTAGATACCCCCGGGACAAGACCCGGGGGCTAAATATAGATTCCGCATCAAGTGCGCCAATGACAAACAAAATGGCGACACTCCATATCCACACCTGTTGCAGAATGCGCAAAAAAAAATTTGCGCGTTCTGCACAAAATTATTTTTTTCACACCTTTATCCATAAGCACTTACGAACAAATCCTAAATTTTTTTGGCCAAAATGGTAGCAGTTTGCGCAAATTTTGCCCTATATATAGAAGGGCATTGTTTTTTCAATGCCCCTAAAAAACCAAGCACTAATACCAAGTCAACTTAATAACTGCGCTTTGCATCTTTCGCCCCTTCGGGGCTTTAATATGGTTAAGCACTCGTATTCCGTAGGCTTACGCCTACGGCTAATAAGATTTCGTCCCTTCGGGACTTTGTTTGACAGCGCAAAAATTAATCAGAATTGATATAAATCATAAATTCTAAACAAATTCAAACTGTCAAATTTCCAATGTCCTTACTTCTTAAATTCGATTTTTATTATCAGTATAATCTATTCCATCAAAGTTCCCGTGGTAGTTGTGCGCCTATTGATTTGTGTTATGCAAATGTACAGGCGTTTGCGGTACGGTCGCGCTTATATGCGAATTCGGCTTACCCAAAACGAATATGCGTTCGTTGACCCGGAAGATTATATCGCACTTAGTCACTGTCGCTGGCAATTAAAAAAGACAAAGCAAACCGGATATGCTGTCCGCGGTATTTCCGTCGGCGGTGTAAAAAAAACTATATATATGCATCGTGAGATTATGAGGCCGAGAGGCGATTTGTTGATTGACCACGTAAACCATAACGGATTGGATAATCGCAAGAGCAATTTGCGGCTGGCGACATACGCACAGAATAATTGGAACAGCAGCAAGAAAAAGCCGAGAGGGTCACGGTTCAGAGGTGTGAAGATGCAAAAGGGGACAAAAAAATGGCGAGCGGTTATATGCCATAACAAAAAAGCGATGCATTTGGGTTATTTCGATAGAGATGTAGATGCGGCCCGTGCTTACGATAAGGCGGCGAAAAAACTGCGAGGGGATTTTGCCATATTGAATTTGCCTTGAACCTTTTAACTGGACGTTCGAGTGATATAGTGGTTTATTTGATGGAATTTGGCAGGGAGAGAGCGGAAAAATGCCCGGGAGAGGATTCGAACCTCCACTCCCCGAAGAGAACTAGCCCCTCAAGCTAGCGCGTCTGCCAGTTCCGCCACCCGGGCAACATTTTCCAAGCGATGCATTCTACATTAAAACGGCTTTTGAGCAAGTGATTTTTTGACTGTTTTCTAATCAATGCAATCAGTGTAATCAGTGTTTAAATAATTCGTCTCAATTTATCGGGATTCTACCTTCTATTATCTTAGGAGCCAGCCTTGTTGTCCCATAAAACTGTTTGCAGGCGTGGCGAAAAGCAGAAGCCTTCTTTTTTGCAAAGTTCGGCTACCATAGGCGCTTTTTCGAGGTACTCTGCTCTGCCGGCAGCGGCGGCCATCAGCATTACCACCGATGGCTCTACCTCGCCGAGCTTTTCGAGAATCTCGCGAATCTCCGCGATGTCAGATTCGCTTTCGATGACAAATTTTAGCTGATAGGGATATTCCGCGATGAGTTTTTTCAGTACGTCTGTGTCTATGCGATTGTTTTTGTGCGTTTCGGCCGCTGCCGATTCTTCGGGAATAGAATTAGCCAGTTTTGGGCTGATACTCATTAAATCGATTGGTAACTCGGGAAGGTAATCAATCCCTGCTGTTTCGATAGTGATATGCTTTTCGCTTTGTCTTAGATTATCGCAAATTGCCGGCAGGTTCGGGTTTTCCATCGGTTCGCCTCCGGTAATAACGACAAAGTCGCTCGGATAGTTTGCTGTCTCAGCGACAATCTGCTCGATAGTGTAATCGGTGCCGGAATTCGCATCCCAGGCGTATTTCGTGTCGCACCATTTGCAGCGAAGTCGGCAGCCCGCCAGGCGGATGAAAACGCTCGGCACACCAGCCAGCGACCCTTCGCCCTGAAGCGAATAGAAAATTTCGTTTACCCTTATAGTCATAACATTTCATATTAGCAGTAAGCTACTCCGGGATAAAACGAATTATTGCCATCAGTCTTTATTTTTCTGTTTTTAATGACATATCGCGGGATTCGTGTATAATGGCGGGCTATGAAATTTACTGAACTTGATTTAAAGCCCGATATTTTAAAGGCGCTCAAAAGCCTCGGCTATGAGGATTTAACGCCGATACAAGAGGAAACTTTTCCGCATATCACCGCTGGCAGGGATATAATCGCTCTCGCTGAGACCGGTTCCGGCAAGACCTCGGCCTGCGGAGTGCCTCTGATTCAATCGATTGACCCTACCAAAAACACCATCCAGGCTCTGATTATGGTCCCAACGCGCGAACTTGCCCTGCAGTATGTAAGTGCCATTTCGGACATCGCCAAATTTATGGACATCGCGCCGTTTGCTGTTTATGGGGGCTTTAGCATCGAAACGCAAAAGGCAAAGCTCGCTCACGGCGTTCAGGTACTCATCGCCACCCCCGGCAGGCTAATCGACCTCATCTATAATTATAGTCCGCTAAGCCTTTCCGATGTTCAGACTTTTATACTCGACGAAGCCGACGAAATGCTGAATATGGGCTTTGTTACCGACATCGATTTTATCGTTGACTGCCTTATTCACGAACATCAAACTCTGCTGTTTTCAGCGACGATGGTTAATTCCGTTAAGGCGTTGGCGAAAAGGTATCTCAAAGACCCCGTAACGCTCCAGCTCAATGCCGGGCAGGTTGCCCCTCAAAGTCTTGACCATCAATTCATATCGGTTTTCGGCAAGGAAAAATTCCCCTGGCTTGTTGAATATATGGAGCGTGAAAAGCCGGAACAGACGATAGTTTTTTGCCATTCGAGAAGGAACTGCGAAAGGCTGTTCGACCATCTCAGAGAAAAAATCGATTCCGTCGAAATGATTCACGGCGGGCTTGAACAGAGCAAACGCTCATCGATTTTTAACAGGTTTAAGAAGAAGCAGATAAACGTAATTGTTGCTACCGGCATCGCCAGCAGGGGCCTGGATTTTAGCCACGTAACTCACGTGATGAATTATGATTTTCCTGATTGCCCGACAGCTTATACGCATCGGACTGGCCGGACTGCCCGGATGGGCAGAAAGGGTACTGCGGTAACGTTTTTCAGCAAACACGATTTGCGGGATTTGAAAACAATTATCGACAGTAATAGCATAGAGCCGATTTGGCTGGGCGAAGAACCGAATTTGGAGAGTATTCGCAGGTCGTCAAAACCGAAAAGTTTCAAGCGAGGCCGAAACTTCAAAGGCAGGCACAAGCGGAAAAGACCATCCACCAAACGGTGATGTCCTGTCATACCCGCGAAAGCGGGTATTCGTTTTTCTGTATCTTATTTTTTAATCAGTGTGAATTTGTGTCTAATCAAATAAATCGGTCTCGGCCAAAGGCCGAATCCTCAACTCACAACTACTATACGATTTTTGCTGTTTTTTAAATTTAATTGCGAACATTCATTTTTTTCTTGACGTATAACAGGTGTGAACGTTAGACTAACTATTCACGTACCTCCTCCTCTTTTGGAGGCGCACACGGCATGGCGGTTGCTCTCCTCGACCGCCTGCCATTTTTTTTGCGCTAAATCAACCAAAATCAGCGCTAAATTAGCAATTTATCAGCCCCAAATCCGCTGTTTTGTCCAATATCGGCCTAAGGCTGACTATTTTTCGTATTTTTGAGTTAATTTGAGGCTTTTTGAGCGATTTTGGCATATTTTACGAATTTTTAGCAGAACAAAACGAACCGATTTGCTCATTTTTTCGTATAGGCAGTAGCAAAGTAGCGGAAAATTGACAGTTTTTGCCGGAAGTTCAGGCAAATTAATCGCACGCCGCCCGTCAGCCCTCCTCTGACGGGCGGTTTTTTTTATTTTATACTTGACAATACCTACTATGTAATACATAGTATATTTGGAAGTTATGAATTATGCCAAGTCAACTTAATAACGGTGCTTTGCATCTTTCGCCCTTTCGGGGCTTTAATCGGAATTGGTATTATGGGTTTACAAAGGAGATTTGAAAATGAAATTTGAACGTCAGCTATTAAAAGGTGTTGCTCCTGTGGTGGTTTTAGAGACTCTTTCGCGGGGGAAAATGTACGGCTATGAACTCGGCGAAGCGATTTTGCAAAAAAGCGGCAACGTTCTCGACCTTGGGCAGGGTACTTTGTATCCGCTGCTGTACAACCTTGAATCGCAGAAACTTGTTGCGGGTGAGTGGGAACAAACAGAGGCCGGCAGGAAACGAAAGTACTACACCATCACCAGTAAAGGCAAGCTGCGACTCGAAACAGATAAAGCGCAGTTGGTAGATTTGTTCGGCGCATTGAAACTTGTTTTCGGTGTAGAACTTTTTCCGGCCAGATAGTCATTTCGAGCGTAGCCGAGAAATCTATAAGATCCTTCGGCGTTGCTCAGGACGGCTTCGCCGGATTTCTCCACTGCATTCGCTTCGCTCATTCCGGTCGAAATGACAATGCCAATTAAAACAGGAGAGAAAAAAATGGATGATATATTTAAAAACCTACCGGCTTCGGCAGAGGAATATATAAAACGTGTCATCAAAAAAATGCGATACCGAAAAAAGATACGCGCCGATGTTCGTGCAGAACTAATTGCTCATTTTGAAGATGCACTGACAGATTGTAAAACGGATGAGGAAAAAGAAACTGTTGCGAAAGAGTTAATCACAAATTTCGGTGATGCGAAAATACTGGGAAAAATGGCAAGGCGGGCGAAAAAACGCTGTCGGCCATTATGGGCCAAAACGATTATCCGCTCGTTTCAAGCGACTTGTTTGGCGGCTTTTTTGCTTGCTGCCTATGTCGGATGGTTTTTGAGCGGCAGGCCAAATGTTACGGTCGATTATATTGCTGAGCTTAACCGTATCGTAAAGCCAGCCGGCGCCGAGGAATCGCAAAACTCTGCGGTGTATTATGTTAAAGCGGCAGAAATGTATGAAGAGTTCGATGGTGATACTAAAAAGCCCTTAGGTGACAAACTAAAAACAGGATATAGTGATTGTAATCAAATGGATAGGGAGTTTGTAAATAATTGGATAGCAGACAATTCCGAAATTCTGGATTTAGTGAAACAAGGCTCTGAAAGGTCGCAGTTCTGGAGAGAATACAATTCGCCTGATGATGGCAGTATGATGGGGGTGTTGATGCCAAACCTTGCTGCTTTCAGGGATTTTGTGAGGATTGTCAGTTGGCGGGCGCAGCTTTTTGCTGATAATGAGGAATATGAATTGGCTGTCGATAATGTTGAAATGGCTTACAGGTTTGGTCAGCACGTTAAATCAAGCCCATTTCTTGTAGGTCAGCTTGTTGCCTGGGCGATGGGTAATTATGCAAACGATACCTGCAGAAGCATAGTCTCGCAGAATGATATTCCTATCAAGCAGGTTAAAAAGCTGAGGCAGGATTTAAAAGCGATTTATAAGGATATGAAATTCACAGTAGATTTTAAAACTGAAAAACTGTTTTTCTATGATGAAATTCAGAGGAGTTTTACGGAGGGTATTCTTGGTGGTGGGCATATATATCCTAAGCGTTTTTTTATCATACTGGGTATGGGTATGAATAGGGAAAAGGGAGATTGTTTTGCAAAGGCTTTGTCCACGAGTTTTAAGGTTTTATTTACTCACGATAATAGACAGCAGACGCTGGCCAAAGTTGAACAAATGTACAATTACTATGACGAGATTTCATTGCTTAGTCCGGCAGTACAGAAAAAGGAACAGGTCGATATAGACGAAAAGCTCAGACAAATTGCAGATGGTAATTATTTTATGAATGTACTTATTCCTGCTATGCAAAAAGTTACAGAGCTTTCCTTTCGCTATAAGGCAGATGTCGAAGCGACATATACGGTTCTTGCGCTGTTGGTGTACAAAGCTGATAAGGGCAGTTATCCTGAAAGCCTGTCGGTTCTTAAGGAGGCAGGCTGCATCAATAGCGTGCCGATAGATCCTTACAGTGATGAGCCTTTAGTTTATCGCAGAACAGATGAGGGGTTTACATTATATAGTTTCGGCAGCGATTTTGATGATGATGGCGGGAAGGTCGGCGTTGATAAGAAAGGTAAGCCAAAGATGTGGAATACCGACGATGGCGATGCGGTTTTTTGGCCTGTGGAAAAATAGCTACAGAGGCACAAAGACACGAAGTTTTTTAGACACAGATTTCACTGATTACACAGATTAAAAAACAAGATACAGTAAAATGGATTCCCGTTTTCACGGGAATGACAAAGAAAATTAGCCACGAAGACATAAAACCACGAAGTTTTTTAGACACAGATTTCACTGATTACACAGATTTAAAAAAGTAAAAACCTAAAAGTAAAAAGGCAAAGCTAAGGAATCGCCTTTCGGCGATGACCGATTAAATTGGATACCCGCTTTCGCGGGTATGACAGAATAAATTAGCCACGAATTGACACGAATAAACACAAATTGTTTAAACACTGATTACGCGGATTGCACTGATTAAAAAACAAAATACAAAAAATGGATTCCCACTTTCGTGGGAATGACAAAGAAAATCAGCTATGAAGGCACAGAGAGCACAGATTATTTTTAGACACTGATTTCACAGATTATCTAAAGAGTACAGAAAGCGGAAAACAAATCCTAAATTCTAATACCTAAATCCTAAACAATATCGAAACAGAAAAATTTAAAATTCCAAACAAACAATAACCCCACATTTGTAAATGTGGGGCTAAATAACTCGGCCGTGCCGGCCGAGGCTAAACAGATTTCTCCACGTTGGTCGAAATGACAGAGTCGGTGTTAATGCAATAAACCATTCGTTAACAACCCCCAAGACAAGACCTGGGGGCTAAATAAAAAACAAGACCCTGCCATACAAGATGGCAGGGCTAAATGGCGATGCAGAAGATTAAAAATAATTCGTGGTTTTTCGTGGTTAATTAAAACCGAGATTTATCCGCGATGGTCGAAATGATGACAACCTTATCCGGCAGCTTCCGCTGCTCGGCTTTTAACGGCGGCAGAGTGAATTTTAGCCTTTATGTAGAGCCATTTAGCAGGGCCGCTGGCAGCTAAGCCGCAAAAAATTACGGCGGCAGCGAACTCGAAAATGAAAATAATCAGTACTAACAAAACTATCGTCCATACCAAATACGCAAACGGTTTGCGGCCTTTCAAATAACGATTGACCAAATGAGGGTAGGGCAATCTGCTTATCATTAGAATCGCAATAGCAATAGTAATGAACGGTAGTGTTATGACAATGGCGTTGTGGCCAATGCCGCTCATTAGTGTGCCGCTATTGTGCGGGTCGTTTACGAGGTACTGGTTGAAGAGTATCAGGCTTGTTATAACGCCGGCAGCGGCGGGGGAAGGTAGGCCGAGAAAGCTCATATGGCTTGATTCATCCTCTTCGTTTTCGACGTTGAACCGAGCCAATCTTATTGCTGCGCAGCCGATATAGATGGCTGAGGCGAGCCACAGGAATCGGTATATGAAGACATCAATTGGTGTGCCGGCAGAAACGTTTACCTCCATAAATTTGAGCATCATAACCGCTGGTGCTACGCCGAAACTTATAATATCGCAGAGACTGTCGAGCTGGCCGCCAAAACTGGAAGTGCTGTGGCTCATTCGGGCCAAGCGGCCATCGAGCATATCGGCGAGCATTGCCGCACCGAGCATATAGCAGGCGACTGTCAGGAATGGGAAGTGGTAGCTGAAAGCGTCTATGCCAGCCGTTTTTGTCTGGCCGGCCTTTGTCGCGAACATAATTGCGGCGAATCCGCAGATGCCGTTAATGAGAGTTACCAGCGATGGCAGAACGGTTATATATCGCAGTCGTTGCTTACGGACTTTTCGCAGCAGTGATTTTTTAGCGTGTCTGTTCATTTTTATATTTCATAAGGATTGTTTCGCCGGCTTTGACCTTTTGGCCGACTTTGACGAGGCATTCGGCGGCGATGTCTTCCGGGATGCAAATTTCGGTTCTCGACCCGAATTTTATCATTCCGAATCGTTGGCCTTGCGATAACTCGTTGTCTGGTTTTGCAATGCAGACGATTCTGCGGGCTATTGCTCCGCTTATCTGCCTTACTACTATCATATGGCTGGGTTCGTCGAGGCGGGTCATTGTTAAATCGTTCGATTCGTTTACCTGGGCCGACTCCGGCGACATTGCGTTTTTGAACTGGCCGGGACAGTATTTTATGCTGTCGATTTTTACCCGGCAGGGTACTCGGTTGATGTGTACGTTAAAAACGCTGAGGAAAATGCCCACCCGCATCAGCTTTTGGCCTTTGCAGTTTGGGTCGTCAATCAGGTCTATATCGCTTATTTTGCCATCGGCAGGGGCAAGGAGAATATCTGTTTCCTGCGGTATTTTGCGGTTGGGGTCGCGGAAAAAAGCCAGAACCCAGAGCAAAAAGGCCAGTGAGATTAGCTCAAGCGTCCATAAGAGCGTTACGTTTTTTACGGTGAACGCGAAAAGGAGCATCAGGCCGAGCAAATCGGCGGAGAAAAACGCTACCTGCGGCAGTCCAAATTTTGTTATCGGTATCTTCATAGGCAGGAATAATACCAAAAATAGTTCCGTATGGCAATGAAGTCTTGACTATTATTTGATAAGAAGTTAACCTGCCGAGTCTGATGAGGTTTTGAGGCGGTAAAATATAAGAAATTGATATTTTTGGCAAAATAGAAAGGGAAATCAGATGTTCACGATAATTGTAGATATTCTCGCAAGAGAGATACTTGACTCACGGGGCAATCCGACGGTTGAGGTTGATGTAATGCTCGATGACGGCTCGTTCGGCAGAGCGGCAGTGCCATCGGGTGCGAGCACGGGCGCGTATGAGGCGGTAGAGCTTCGCGATACAAAAGCAAAACGCTATATGGGTAAGGGCGTTTTGAAGGCTGTGAAAAATGTTAACGAAATTATCGCTCCGGAAGTTCTGGGGATGGATGCTTTTGCGCAGGAAGAAGTCGACCAGTTGATGATAGATTTGGATGGCACGCCTAACAAGGCCAAGCTTGGTGCTAATGCAATTCTCGGCGTTTCGCTGGCAGTTGCAAAGGCTGCTGCCGAGTCGGCTGGTCTGCCGTTATATCGCTATCTCGGCGGATGCAACGCAAACGTGCTGCCGGTACCGATGATGAACATTCTTAATGGCGGAAAGCACGCTGATAATAATGTGGACTTTCAGGAATTTATGGTGATGCCAATCGGCGCAAAAAATTTTCCGGAAGCGCTGAGAATGGGTACGGAAGTTTTTCATACGCTTAAAGGCGTTCTGAAGAAAAAAGGCTATAACACATCTGTCGGCGATGAGGGTGGTTTTGCTCCTTCGCTCGGCAGTAACGAAGAGGCTGTGGAAGTTATTCTCGAAGCGATAAAGAAGGCGGGCTATAAGGCCGGCAAACAGATTGCCATCGCGCTGGACCCGGCTTCGACCGAGATGTGGGTCAATAGCACCAAGAGCTATAAGTTCTTTAAGTCGGCACCGAAGAAAAAAGTTTCGTCAGATGATATGATTAAGCACTGGGCTAAGTGGGCGGCTAAGTATCCTATCGTCAGCATCGAAGACGGGCTGGCAGAGGATGACTGGGACGGCTGGGCGAAGATGACTAAGAAGATGGGCGATAAGTGCCAGATTGTCGGCGACGATTTGTTCGTAACGAATACTAAACGTCTTGCTAAAGGTATCAAGCTCGGCGCTGCGAACTCGATTCTTATTAAGGTAAACCAGATTGGTACGCTGACCGAGACAATCGAGGCGATTAATCTCGCTCGCCGTAACGGCTATACCGCTGTTATGAGCCATCGTAGCGGCGAAACCGAAGACAGTATCATCGCTGATTTGGCAGTTGCTACCGGCGTTGGCCAGATTAAAACGGGTTCTGCCTGCCGTACCGACAGAATTTGTAAATATAACCAACTGCTGCGGATTCACGAAGAGCTTGGCTCAGCGGCGCAGTATGGCTCATTCTTGTTTGAGTAGAGTTTTTTTGTCATTCCGAGTCCCTGTCTGCACAGGGATGAACTGCGTCGAGGAATCTATTAAAAAGCAGATTTCTCCACTCCGTCCGCTTTGCGGCCTTCGGTCGAAATGACAGCAAGCTAAAGCAACTCAAAGCTCGGTGAGATTAAATCTCTTGCCGGGCTTTTTTTGTTTTCATTTTTTTTCAGATAATAATTCACTTACCGCAATTTATGCAGCAACTGCCTCCGAGGAAAGTATCACTCTGGCAGTGCGAACATTGTCTCATCTGGTTTTTGCCGCAAAATGGACAGTGCCTGCTTTTAGGAGGCAGCTTTTTTCCACAAAACCAGCATTTGCCTGCAATGAGTCTTTTTTCATAGACCCTCTGCTTGTTGAAAAATTTCTTTTGTATAAGATAAACTATCAATATCGCAACAAACAACGCAACCACAATCAACAGATAATGCCACAATGCTATAATATGAAGCTTTTCGAGCAGTTTAAATAATGCTCTAAAAAAGGTATTAGGAATCAAATCCAACACAAGTTCTACGATTTTAAAGAGGATTGGTATCGAGGCAATAGTCAGCAAATGAGCTGAGAATAAAGTTTGTGTCGGCAACTTTTTGTTTGTACTTCTTATGTGCCAAAACAAGGCTCCGGCGAAAATCGGCAACAAAAACAGAAACTGCCAGCAAAGCTCCTTGAGTGCATAAAAAACTTTATATCGTTTGAGGTCAGATATGAGATTGTCGCGTTTTGATGAGTTTGACGGGCCAAACTGTTCAAAGAAGTCTTTTACAAGCTGGGCGTTGCTAATCTTTGAGCTTATTGTGGTAAGCCTGGCGTTGATTTTTTCATATTCTGTGGAGATTTCCCGCATCGATTCAGTAACGCTTTTGCCAGATTTTGAATTATTATCTGCTATTTTTTCAAGCAGTTGCGTGTCATAAACATCTTTGCCGATATTGTGTCTTGTTCGCCAATTAGAACGTTTTCGCTCAAGGCTTTGTCTTTCGATGAACATATTTTTGAGACTTTGGTTTTCCGCAATTGCTTTAACACTCTGAAAATATTTTTTGCAATCAGGATGCATCTTAGCGAGCTTATCTTCATCGAAAAAGCTGTCTCTGTGAAGATAATTATTGTAATCGTTAAGTACAATACTTTGCAGTCTGTCGAGCTTATTAGCATTAGACCATCGGTCTTCAATCAAAGCCTGTCTGCATTCGTGTGGAAAATATTCACGAACCGAGCTAAGCTGTGCTGTGTGAGCGTCAAGTCCGACAAACACAACTGACAAGAGGAATATGTCCAGCAAAATCACGATAGTCAGCGATAATTTACCCAGAGGTTGTTCTTCATTAAAACGTGTCAACCTGCTTTTAAAAGCCAAAGCACTCTTAATAAAATTCATGATACGCTCCCTTTTAACAGTCCTTGTTTGACAGTTAGGTTATATTGCTCCAGAGGTGATTGCAAGTGAAAAAAAGGTATTGTAGAGGCCGATAATTGGCATCAAGCGAGGGCGGTAATAATAGCTTGACAAGGTTATGGGTAAAAGATAGTATAGACAGTGGTTACAGAGCTTTTTTTGTTTGTTTTTAGAGTTGTTTAGGTTAGAGTTACCGAGTTAAAGCTATAAAGTGTATGGAGATACTTGATGCGGCTTACAGTCAAAAGAGCGGATAATTTGATTAATGAGCTGCGTTTTTCGCGCGGGCCGATATACGTCGGTCGGCAAATCGGCAGCCAGATTTTCCTGCCCGACAGGGCTGTTTCCCGCCAACATACCGTTATATATACCACCACCGATGGAAAATGGGTTGTCGAAGACCTTGATTCCGCTAACAAGACATTTCTTAACGATGAGCCAGTACATAAAGCGCCATTGAATAACGGCGATACGCTCGGAATTGCTGATTTTAATATCGAAGTGCATCTCGATGATGTCGTTGAGAGTATGCCATCTATGAGCCTTGAAGATACGTTGCACTCGACACTGCACGAGCCGCAGGTCGTTTTGAGGCATATGGAAAGTTCAGATGCTCCGCTGATAAGGATGCAGGCTAAGCGGGCGAAAGATTTTTCTTATGCGTCAAATTTGATTTTAAAATGCGGTAGCCTTGAACAGCTATTGCCGGCATCAATCGCCCTGATTTTTAAGCAGTTCAAGTCTTATCAGGTTTGGGTATCGCTCAGGGCAAATCCGGCAGGAGCGATGGAGGTGGCAAAGGGTAAAAGGCTCGGCGGTGAGACGGTCAGGCTCGAAGAGTTGTATCTTGAGCACAGGATAAGTGAGGCGGTGAAGAACCATCAGTATATTTTGATTCCTCGGCTGCCGATGCAGTCCGAAGGCGGCAAGATTCACTCGGCGATGGTTGTGCCGGTTATGAGTGAAAATGCCTGCTATGGGGTTTTGTATGCGGACAA
The DNA here is from genome assembly GCA_021108375.1 of Anaerohalosphaeraceae bacterium. Classification (GTDB taxonomy): domain Bacteria; phylum Planctomycetota; class Phycisphaerae; order Sedimentisphaerales; family UBA12454; genus JAIORA01. Next base: position 143,701 of record JAIORA010000048.1, on the reverse strand, counting down.
CTCGCTCGACCACGAACATTATGGACTTAACGATATTGACTATTTGATATTCGTTTCGCTGATGCTCGGCGGTCATATCAAGTGTCTTATAAGCACATAGGTTTGTCCGGCAGCTCCCGCTGCTCGGCTATTAGGCGATGGGAAAGATGCAAATCATTCGCAAATACAAACCCCGCCATGGTGATGGCGGGGCTAAACGGTAATATGCAAAGGATAAACAGTATGCAGATACCCGCAGGGCAAGACCCATTCGGCTTCGCTCAGGGCAGGCTCTACGGGCTAAATGATAACAACTTTATCCGGCAGCTTCCGCTGCTCGGTTGCTGATGGGGGTGTTTTAAAGGTTTTGCTTGCGATTGGGGGCCTAAACGATTATATTCGGCGGCACTTATAAGCATCTTTATATCGGGAGAAGAAATGTCGCACTTATTTATTGGTCAGCTCAAACCCGGCGTTACCATTGACGGGGTGTATGTAGTCAATCAGCCCATTCTGCGGAGTACCACAAGGGGAGATATGTATATCGCGATGTATCTGAGTGATAGAACCGGTAGGCTTAACGGCAGGATGTGGCAGGCGAGCGAAGCGGTTTATAATACGCTGCCTAAAGAAGGTTTTGTACACATCAAAGGCCGAAGCGAAATGTACCAAAGTGCTTTGCAGATTGTTGTTAACGACATTAGAGTTGTCAGCGGCGAGAATGTAAACCTTGAAGATTATCTGCCCAGAACTGAAAAAGACCCGGCAGAAATGTTTAGCCGGATTGAAGAGATGTTGAGCGAGTTGAAAAATCCGACCGTAAAGGCATTGGTCGGCGAGTTTCTATTTGATGAGAAACTTATGTCGAAATTCCGCAAGGCACCGGCGGCGACGCAGAATCATCACAACTATCTTGGCGGCCTTTTGGAACATACCCATAATATGCTCAACGTCGCAAAAGCGATCATTCCTTTGTATCCCGATTTGCAGGCGGATTTGGTAATAGCGGGGATTTTTCTGCACGATATGGGCAAGACTAAAGAGTTGTCTTATGAGATGGCTTTTGGTTATACCGATTCGGGCCAGATGCTCGGCCATATTGTTCAGACGGTGATGATGGTTCAGCAAGCGATCGAGACTCTCAGAGCTAAAGGTGTCGAAATTGATGATTCGGTTGTCGAGAGTATAGAGCACATTATTTTGGCTCATCACGGCCAATATGAATTCGGCTCGCCAAAACTGCCTATGACGGCGGAGGCATTTCTGGTTGGCTATATCGATAACATTGACGCGAAGATGAATCAGATTTCCAATATCATAGAAAACGAGCCTGGCGATGCGGACTGGACTGGATATGTGCGTTCGCTGGAGGCAAAATTGTATCGCAGGCGAGTAGTCGACTGAAAAACGAGATTGCCACGCTGCGCTCGCAATGACAAAACGATTATCCGGCAGCTTCCGCTGCTCGGCTACTAACAGTTGGCTGGAGCGAAATAAACGGAAATCCTCCGGAGGCTGAATAAACAACAGAACTTCCCCCTTGTCCTGCCAGGCTGCTCTCCTCTGGACTCAGCCCGGCAGGAAACGTCAACTTCACACGCCGTACAATAGTGCACGGCGATTTATTGATTTCGTTCTGCCGGGTTGAACCGCAAACGGGCTGATACAAAAGTCTTCTGCTGCCGCTTTCGTCTCCGCAACTGACTTACGACATAAACATCGTCTTCATTAGTCTAAATTTCTATGTTCTTATCGGCCTGATGACAGGTGTATGGCACTGAGGGATGATTTTATACGTCAAGCCGCTGAATTTTTGCACCGACGGCGTTGAGTTTGGTTTCGATTTTTTCGTAGCCCCGGTCGATGTGGTAAATTCGGTTGATGATTGTCTCGCCAGCCGCTGCGATGGCTGCAATGACCAGGGCTGCTGAGGCTCGCAGGTCCGAGGCCATTACCGGTGCCGCGGTGAGTTTTTTTACGCCGGAAATTATGATGGACTGGCCTTCTTTTCGCAGATTTGCGCCCATTCTATTTAGCTCCGGAACGTGCATAAATCTGTCCGGGAATATTTTTTCAGTTATTACGCTGTTGCCCTTGGCCAGGGCCAGGGCAATCATAAACTGTGCCTGCAAATCTGTCGGAAAGCCGGGGTATGGCAGGGTGGTAATATCGACGGGGTTTATTTTGCTGTCAAAAGCGACCAAGCAGGAGTTTTTTTTGCACTGCATTTTTGCTCCCATTTCGCGCAGTTTGTCCACAACGGCCATCATATCTTCGCAGCGGCAGTTTTGAATTTCCAGGGCCCCTTTCGTTGCCAAGGCGGATGCCATAAACGTGCCGGCCTCTATCCTATCGGGTATGACGGTGTGGTCGGCTGGTTTTAGTTTCTTTACGCCTTCGATGATGAGTCTTGGCGAGCCTCTGCCTTTTATGTCGGCCCCCATTTTTATCAGGCAGTCCACGAGGTCGGTTATTTCCGGTTCACAAGCAGCGTATTCTATTATAGTTCTGCCCTTTGCCATCACAGCGGCGCACAATACGTTGGCAGTTGCAAGTACGCTTGAGCCGAACGCTCCGCCGAGAAAAATGTTTGCGCCTTTAAGGCCGGCACTTGGCGCTTTTGCGAATATGTATCCGTTTTTTAATTCTATGTTTGCGCCCATTGCTTCAAGACCTCGAAGATGGATATCGACTGGCCGGTATCCGATTGCGCAGCCGCCGGGCATTGAGATTTGTGCCCGGCCGCACCGAGCCAGCAGCGGGCCGAGTATGCAGATGCTCGCGCGCATTTTGCGGACTATCTCATATTCGCCAACGGGGTTGTCTATCACGGCAGAATCTATTTCGACGCAGTCATTCTGAAAATTTGTTTTGCAGCCGAGCGACTGCATAAGAGAGCAGAGTACTTCGATGTCTGAGAGCCGGGGAACGGATTTGATTATGGATTTGCCATCGCTGAGTATGGTCGAGGCGATTATCGGCAGAGCCGCGTTTTTTGAACCGCTCACCGTTACCTTGCCGTTGAGGCTTGTGCCGCCCTTAATTTTGAATATCTCAAGTGCCATAAAATGAATTCCCTTGCAAATAAAATGTTAATGTAATACAAAAAACGTTTCTTTGCAATAGTGCAGGCGACAATTATGCTTTTATCAAGAATATCAATTTTGGCTCAGAGCGCAGGCGATAGCGGCGGTTTGCCGATATCTGATTATTTGACGGTTTTGATGGTTGTCGCGGGGGTGGCGATTTTTGTGCGATGGCTCTACGCAAGCCGATTCGGACGGGATGCTTTTTCGGGTTGTCCAGTTCGCCAGACCAATATGCCGGTTTTCCTGCCGATAGTTATGATGGCCCTGTGGCTGCTGCTGCTTTTGGCCGGGCCTGGGCTGGCGGAATTGGTAACTGTTGATATGTCTGATTGGCAAAAGCAATTTGGCACGTTTGCCTCAACTGCCGCGGTGGAGATTATTTTGATTGTGGTTGTTTTGGTTATTGTGCAAAAGTTTTTTGCGGGGGGTCTGAGCGGATTCGGGTTTCAGCTTAAAAATATCTTTCCCGATTTGCGTGCGGCGGTTCTGATTCTTTTGGCGGCGTGGCCTTTTATTCTCGTCAGTCTTGTGATTGTTTTACAAATCGGCAGGTTGCTGAAAGGGGCGGGCTTTGAGCTTGAGCAAAACGAAGGGCTTAAAGTGATTCTCGATTTTGATAATCTCTCCCTAAGGATTTTGACGATTTCGTTTGCTGTTGTTCTTACGCCGTTCTTCGAGGAGTTTTTGTTCAGGGGAATTCTGCAAAATTCTATGCGGAACATCGGTGCAGGCAGGTGGCAGAGTATCATTATTGTTTCGCTTATTTTTTCGGCTCTGCATCCGCTTACGCATTTTTCCGCGTTGATGATTTTATCGGTGTGTATGGGATATGCTTACGAGAAGAGTAACTCGATACTGCGGCCGATATTTGTGCATTTGCTTTTTAACGGCGTTACGGTAGCAATGTCGCTGTTGAGTTAAAGCAGCAACTAATTACCCAGTTTTCGCATTAGGCCTGTTACCACTCCGGCTATTCGGCAGTTTTCGGTGTATATCGGCTCATAATTTTCGTTCGATGCTTCAAGCCTTACGCAGTCCTTTTCGCGATAGAACCGTTTTACGGTGGCGTTTTCGTCATCTACGATAGCTACCACTATTTCACCCTGAGAAGCGTTTTGTTTTTGTTTGCAGATGACGGTGTCGCCATCATAGATTCCATCGCCTGTCATACTGTCGCCGCAAACAGTGAGAGCGAAAACATCATCGCCGCTGCCAAACTCGCTGCGCAGTGAAATTTGTTCGGCGTTTTGTATTGCTTCTATTGGAACTCCTGCCGCGACACGTCCTAAAAGCGGGATGCCGTTGTCATCAGATGAATCGTTCTGATGGTACTGGCGGTTCTGCTCAAGCAACCTTTGTCCCTGTCGGGTTAACTTCAAAGAGCGTGCCCTGCCAGGGTCCGCTGAAAGAAGGCCTTTTTCTTTTAACCCGCCTACGTGTTCGAAGATGGTTGTTCTGCTTAGTCCCAGTTTTTGAGCCAATTCCTGTAGAGTTATCGAATAGCATTGGCTCTTTTGATAATCCCGGACTATCTGAAGAACCTGTAGCTGTCTTGGCGTTAGAGCCGATGGTCTGTTTGTCAATTTTGCTTTCCTCCATTTTAATATCGTAATCGCTCAGCATTTCCGGCAAAATTTTGATGCCTGTCATATCCGCGATAGTGCTTAGTACCTTGCCTACGGGGTCGGTCTTTGCGGTATTGTCGTTCGCATAGTTCGGCGGCCAGCAACTGACGTAGTCGCCTCCGGGGCCGAATTTGCATATCGGTTCAACATTCTCCAGCGAATTTCTCTTTTCAGTATCCATTGCAAACTACCTCTTTATGCCCATCATTTTTACAGTTGTTATTTTTTCTTATCCATCTGTTTTTTTTTATCGACAAATCAGCCCGCCAGACCCGAACAAAACCCGAACAAAATTGCCGAAAGAGCAAAAATTTTTATTCTCGGCATTATTCAAACGTCTGCGACGATTATATAGGACTAAGCAATTTTAGAAAGGCCTCAAGGCGATTGTAATCATAAAACTGTTAAATTGTCTTGTTTGCTGATTCCTATATGACTAAGTGTCTTGCGCTGTAAAAAGCCCATTTTTAGTACTATTACAGGCTTTTTTTGCTAAAACTTGACTTTTTGACATTAACTGCCTATATGTAGGTGAGGGAGTTTTTTCGTAATGTCCCCAGATTCAGGAAGTTGCACCGTTTTTTTTATATCGATGAAAATTATACATAATGAGATTTGACAGCAATTTGATACTAAGGGTTCAGCAGGCCAACGATATAATAGATGTCGTTTCTGAGCATCTTAATCTTGTCAGTAAAGGCAAGGAGATGGTGGGCCTTTGTCCGTTCCATCAGGACCACAAGCCCAGTATGTATGTCAATCCCGAAAAGCAGATTTTTAAATGCTTTGCCTGTGGTGCCGGCGGAGACGTGATAAAGTTTGTGCAGATGCGGGAGGGGCTGACCTTTTACCGCGCGATTGAAAGGCTGGCTGAACGCGCGGGTATAAAAATAGAAATTCCCAGAGAAAAAACATCCGGCCAATCCGCGGATTTCGACGGAGCGGTTCTGGCAAAACTAAACAATTGGACGATGAACCACTGGCGGCAGAACTTTGTTGATAAGGCAATCGGCAAAGGCGCGCGCGACTATTTGGCTGAAAGAAAAATTACTGTTGAAGCTGCGGAAGAATTTGGTATCGGCTTTGCCCCGGAAAAATGGGACGATTTATTGAATGCTGCCAGAGTTAAAAAAATTCCGGACAAGCTCTCGCTGGCTGGCGGACTTATCGTTGAAAGAGAGACCGGCGGATTCTATGATAAATTTCGTAACCGCCTTATGTTCCCGATAATCGATGCTGCTTCGAGGGTGATAGGTTTCGGTGGAAGGACGTTAGGCGATGACCCTGCTAAATATATGAATTCGCCTGCAACGGCGCTGTTCGATAAGAGTAATTGCGTTTACGCTCTGGACAAGGCTCGACACGAAATTGTTTCCACCGGTACCGTTGTCGTTGTCGAGGGTTATACAGATGTGATAATGGCACACCAGTCCGGCTGCAAAAATGTGGTTGCGACATTAGGAACGTCGCTGACGGCCGGACACGTTCGGCTTTTGAGAAGATATGCCAAAGCAATCGTCCTGATATTCGATAGCGATATTGCGGGGCAGTCCGCCGCTGAGCGGGCGTTGGATATTTGTCTGGCTGAGAGAATAGATATTAAAATAGCTTCTGTGCCGGACGGCAAGGACCCGTGCGATTTTATTCTGTCAAACGGCGTTGAGGCATTTAAGGTTATTATAGATTCGGCAACGGAGGTGATGGACTATCAATGGGCTAAGCTGAACGAAAAGTTCGCGGCCAGCGATAATCTTGCCGACAGAAGGGCCGCGACAGAAAAGTTTTTGCAAACTGTATCGCTGGCTTTTTCCAGCGGTTCGGTTGACGCAATTACGAAAGGGCTGATTATCAACCGTCTTGCGGGGATATTGCAAACCCCGGCTGATGATATAAGAAAAGAGTTGGCGGTAAAGATGAGGCGCAGAGCAGGGGTCGATGTTAAAACCACGAAAAACGCTGGGGTTTCTGCCAGCCAAACGGGCAGGAGCCTGTTGGAGAAAGCCCGGTCGGAAGTGATAGAAGTACTCCTGAATGAGCCGAGACTGTTTGAAAATGCCAGGAAGAAAATCAGCGAAGATGATTTTGAAAATGACCAATTGCGGCAGCTTTGGCTGAGTCTGGCCAGCTATTATAAGCAGAACAGTGAGTTTTCGCTGGCGGAGTTTCTCTCTCAGATAGAATCGCAGGAGGCCGCAGCCGTTGCGGTGATGTTAAGCGATAATGGACAGCTCTCCGATGTGCTGGCGAAAAGACTCAAAGGTGCTGTAGCTGTTATCTGCGAACACAAAGCCAAAATCAGCGGCGGGCATAAAACAGAAGATGAAGATTCCAAACTTAGAAGTATAACGGACAAAAAGACAAGGCCGGACAGAAGAAATCCCGGAATGATTTCGATATAGGTTTGGCGATTTATTTTAAAGGATAAAAAAAGTGGCGAAAAAAACTACCACAACAAAGGCAACAAAGAAAAAAGCAACTGTCGTAAAAGCAGCAAAGAAAAAAACGACCAAAAAAACTGAGCCTGTCAAAGAACCTGCCGAAGAGTCTGTTGAGGCTCCGGTTGCGCCCGAGGTGAAAAATGTTCCAATAGATGTCAAGCCCCTTCCGGCTTCGCCTGTAGAAGTGGTTGAGGAAAGAATAAAGGCTATCATAGAGAAGGGAAAAAAGAAGGGTTATATAACCTACGAGGAAATGAACAACGGGCTGCCTGACGAAACCATTTCGCCGAATCGGCTCGACAGTTTGATTATGACTCTCGATGAAATGGGTATTTCGTTGCTCGATGAGGCTGAGTTGCGTAAAAGGCAGGAAGAAGAGGACGATTTCGAGGTTGACGATGCGACGCTCGCGGCGACAGAGGCCGAAGAGACTGAAGACGCGACGCTTGAGACCGAGCTTGTCGAGGGTGCTATCGGTAGAATAGATGACCCGGTAAGGATGTATCTTACGCAGATGGGCGAGATTCCGCTGCTGACAAGAGAGCAGGAAATATCGTTGGCAAAGAAGATAGAGCTTACGAGGATGGCGTTTCGCAGAAAGGTACTCGAAAGCGAGTATTGCGCTGCGGCGGCAATCGAAGTGCTTCAGCAGGTTTCTGACGGCACGCTGCCGTTCGACAGAACTATGAAGATGAGTACGTCGGAAAATCTTATTCGCTCGGTAGTGAAAAACCGTTTGCCTGAAAATATCAGTACTGCTAATAAATTGCTCGACGCTAACGCTCTGATTTTCGAGGAAGACCAGAAAACCCCCGACAGAGACCCTGAAAAAAGGGCATCGAAACAGATGCGGCGGAACAGAAGGAAAATCGCTACGCTGCTTGAGGAGCTGAGCCTGCGAACCAGCAGGATACAGCCGATGATGCGTAAGCTTGAGGGCATACAGAAAAAAATGCACCAGGTTATCGTTCTTATCGCCGCCGGGGCGAACGAGATGTATCTTGCCGAAGACATCGATATGATGAGGCAGGAAATAGCCGGTCTTGAGGACCTTGTTCTTGAAACGCCTATACAGTTAGACCGGCGCTTGCGGGCGTTGAGAATTGTTTACTCGCAATATGAGATAGCGAAGAGGCAGCTTTCCGGCGGCAATTTAAGGCTTGTCGTTTCTATCGCAAAGAAGTATCGCAACAGGGGTTTGAGTTTTCTCGACATCATACAGGAAGGCAATACCGGCCTGATGAGGGCTGTTGACAAGTACGAATATCGCAGGGGCTATAAGTTCAGTACTTATGCTACGTGGTGGATTCGCCAGGCGATAACCCGTGCCATTGCCGATCACGCCAGGACGATTAGAATTCCGGTTCATATGATAGAGACGATGTCCAAACTGCGAACGGTCAGCAAGGAACTGCTGCAGGAACTCGGACGTGAGCCGACCATCGAAGAAATCGCGGCCAAGACCGAGATGACAATTTCCGAAGCGCGCAGAGTGCTGAAAATTTCCAAGCATCCTATCAGTCTCGACAGGCCTATCGGCGAGAGCGAAGACAGCTATTTCGGCGATTTTATCGAGGACGAGTCCGCTGATTCGCCGGTGCAGTCTGCCACTCACGAAATGCTCAAGGACAGGATAGGAGATGTGCTTAAGACGTTGACCTATCGCGAGCGCGAGATTATAAAATTGCGTTACGGCCTTGGCGATGGATACACCTATACGCTTGAAGAGGTCGGCAGGATTTTTAAGGTTACTCGTGAGCGTGTTCGCCAGGTTGAGGCCAAGGCGATTCGCAAATTGCAGCATCCGGTAAGGAGTAGAAAACTCGAAGGATTTATAAACGAGGACTGATACCAAGTACGAATAATAAATGCGCACACACGTCATTCCGAGCGTAGTCGAGGAATCTATGAGATCCTTCGGCGTTGCTCAGGACGGCTTCGCCGGATTTCTCCGCTCCATTCGCTTCGCTCGTTCCGGTCGAAATGACAATGGCGCACTTAAGGGAACCTCTAAAAATTCATTTTGGCGGACAAGCGAACCTTTTTGTCGCTGAACAGTGTCAGGCAAAAGCCGCTTTATCTACGGATAAAGCTGATTTGTCTTCCTTGTCAGCGAACAAAAATTTTCTACTTGTCGCTCAAAAGCAATCATTAGAGCTACCCTTAATAATTGGAATTGGACTGATGCCTTAGCAGCCGAACAGCGGAAGCTGCCGGATAGCTTATCTGCTGCGGATTAGACGGTTTCTGTCGTATTCGATATGCCCAGCGCGGCTATTAAGTTCCTCCACGAACCTTGTGCCGTCAGTCCAATAGCCGGCAGTCGGTTTCAAGCCATCACACTGGCTGGTAAAGTATCGGTTTATGCAGTCCATCAAAAGTTCCCGAACGAACTTACTAACCATAGATGCGAGCGATACCGGCAGTTGTTTTGAATCCGCCTTGACGAGAAAATGCAGACGAATTGTTCTTTGCGAGTCAGTCAATTCGTAGCTGCTGATATTTTTTTCTTCGGTTATGACTTTCAGCGACATTTCCGGAAACATTTTTCGTAAAGGCTGGGTATATTTTGTTCTGCCGCCTTGGCGGTCGATTACGAACTGGTAATTTTGGTTTTTGATATTTTTGAGTATGTCGTATATCAGGCCACAAAGAGCTGAGAAAATAACGGTCGATTTGTTGCGAACTTTTTCAATCATTTCATTATAGTAGGCCACGTCAAGGCAAACGCTTTTCATCAGGAGCATACTGGTTTGGTTTTTTGCCATACTGTCCGCAAAGGCCTGCGAACAGATGGAGATTTCGTCGGCGTTGTGCCGCAATTTGCAGTCGAGATTTTTCCCGTACCAGTCGTAATTATTGAGTCTTGGCAGGCAGTTCGGAAACAGTTCGCTCAGTAATTGCTTTGTGGTTGCTGGTGTCTTGCCCAGCGACAGCAGTGACGCGAGCACCGCTTTTTCGAGATGTTTTTTTGGATTGGCCGAGGTCTTTGCACCTAATGCTTTTTTGCTGTCGGTGATTAGTATTCTGCCTGCCAATGATTTTTTACTCTTCCTGACCGAATCTGAAAACTTTTGCCACAAGTCGGCCTTTAGCAATTGCCTGGGAATCGAAAAAGCCGTCGCCGATATTACCAGCGGGCCAAGTAACGGCCCTACGCCGGCTTCGTCTATGCCGATTAGAATCGTATTTTCATCACTTTCTTGCATTTTCTATCGCTTCACAGAGAGAATCTATTTGCTCTTTCGTATGGTCGCACTGGAGGGATATTCTGAGTCTCGCGCTGCCGATGGCAACGGTGGGCGGGCGGATGGCTACCGCCGCGAACCCAGCCTCGAAAAGTTTTTTCGATATTTCGAGTGTCTTTTTGTTGTCGCCTATTATCACAGGGACAATATGGCTTTGGCTCTGGCCGACATTGAGTCCGAGCTTTTTGAATCGGCTTCTCAGATAATCGGCATTTTCTTTGAGCCTTTGCCTGCGCTGCGGCTGGGCTTTGAAAATTTCGATAGCTGCCTTTGCCGCTGCGCAGTTTGCTGAAGCGGGAGCTGTGGTGTATATAAAATCTCTGGCCTTGTTTATCAGATAATCGACAACGCATTTTTCGCTCGCCAAGAATCCGCCTGTGCAGCCAGCGGCCTTACTGAACGTGCCTACGATAATATCTATTTCGCCGAGCAAGCCGAGTTTGCTGCTCAAGCCCGCTCCGTCTTTTCCCATACAGCCCAAGGCGTGAGCTTCATCGACAATTAGAATCGCGCTGTATTTATTTTTTAGCTCAACGAGCTTTGCCAGCTCTGCGAAATCACCGTCCATTGAAAATATGCTCTCGGTGATTATAAATTTACGATTATACTTTTCACTTGCCAGCAGTTTTTCGAGTTTTTCATCATCGCCCCTGCGATACGTCCTGAAATCAGCGGCACAGTTTTGCCCTGCATCCATAATTGATGCGTGGTCGAGTTTGTCCAGCAGAAGCAAATCGCCTTTTTGCGGCAGGGTTTTTATCAATGCCTGATTGGTTGTAAAGCCTGAGCCGAACACCAGAGTTGCCTGTTTTTCGAGCAGATTCGCAATTGCCCCCTCAAGCTCGATATGCGGAGCCATTGTGCCGCTGAGCAGTCTCGATGCCGCTGAGCCGTAACCAAATTTTTTAAGCGATTTTTCTGCCGCAGCCACAATTACCGGGTCATTTGCCAGATTAAGGTAGTTATTACTGCAAAAAAGCACTTTTTCCTCGCCGCCGATGCTCACTACCGGCCCCTGAGCAGAGTCAATGCAAAGAGGTGTTCTGAGCATATCGTTGCTTTTCAAAAGCTCTAATTCGGTTTTTAGCCAGTCAAAATTGCTCAATTTATCTTTTTCTATTTGAATAAAGTTCAATTTTGGCGATATTATACCAAAGGTTGCTAAAAAACCGAACGCATTTATTAGTTGAGACAGGTACAAATGAGCATTTACGATAGAGATTACTCTAAGTCGGATTACCAAAGCCCAAATCGAAGCGGCCATATGCAGTTTCGTGCACCGCAGTTGATGCCGATTGTGAAAAAACTGCTGATAATAAACGTGTCAGTGTTTATGGCCTGTATAATTATCAAGCCGTTAGGCGATTTCATTTACGATTGGTTCAGCGTTAATGCAACCTCGCCCGCAAAAATGATGCAGCTTTGGCGGCTTCTTGGCTATCAGTTTTTACACGCTCGCGGCAGCATAGGACATATCGCTTTTAATATGTTGGCTCTGTATTTTCTCGGCCCAACTCTTGAACGCCACTGGGGTTCAAAGCGGTTCCTGAAATTTTATCTCTGCTGCGGAACCGTTGGCGGGGTGTTTTATATTCTGCTCGTTGCTTTCGGCGCTCTGCCGGGCGGGATGCTCATTGGCGCATCTGGTGCGATACTTGGAATGCTCGCTGCCTGTGCGATTTTGTTTCCGCAGTTCGTTGTCTTCCTGATAGTTTTCCCTGTACCAATAAGGGTAGCGGCGGTAGTTTTTACTCTTTTTTATGTGTTCAGCATTTTCACTAAGGGCCACAATGCTGGCGGCGACGCTGCGCATTTAGCCGGTATGGCTGCCGGTGCGTTTTATGTGTATCTTTGGCCGAGACTTAAAGGCGGCAAAACTTCCAACATTGCTTCGAGGTTTAAGGCACAGACTCTCGCAAAAAAGATGGATGAGTACAAAAGGTTGCAGGCTGAGGTGGATAGAATCCTTGAAAAGGTAAACACCAGGGGAATAAACAGTCTTAGTGGCAAAGAGAAAAAAATCCTTTCTGAAGCCACAAAACTCGAGCAGATGCGAAACAGTCAATAGTCATTTAGCCCCACATTTACAAATGTGGGGGTTGCCTTTTCTGTATTCAAAAGTTCAATGTTATCTCTCTGTGAACTCCGTGTCTAATTTTTTTTGTACCTTTGTGGCAAAGTTTATAGCGCACAAAAAAGGCCCTTCAAAATTGAAGGGCCTTTCGTTGCGAATGTGATTTTTATGTCAAATACTAATCCCATTTAAATTCGCTGGAGCCTTCTAACAGACTCTTTGCGCGTTCGCTGATATACTCCGATTTTTTATCTTTGAAGTTATCGAGTTCTGACTTGCTTTGCTTAACTTTCTTTTTGAGTTCTTCAAGCCTTTTAGCTAAATCGTCATAGCGCATTTGTTTCTTTTTGAGTATCACGTCAAACCTATCGCTTATGACATCTTCCAGTTCTTCGTCGAGAGCCTCTTTCTCATCATTATTGGTCGAGGCGGCGATTTTCTTAATAAGTTTGTTACGCTGGACTTTGAGTTCGAGGTCCTTTTTCAGCAGTTTCGCCAATTCCGGGTTAGTCTTTTCGGCCTCGATAATGCCGCGATATTTCTTCATCTCAATAGATATCATTCTTCTGTATTTGCCGCGATCTTTTGCTTTGAGTTCCGAAAGCTCTTTGGCTTTTTCGGGTTCATTTTTCTCAAGCCATCCAATGAGTTCTTGTTCTTTGTATTCAAGGCGTCCTCGCGCTCGCTCTTTTGCTCTGCCTGCCTGGCCTTTGGACATAGGTCTCATATTCTGATGGCTGCTTCTGCGTCTTCTGCCCTGTGGCCTTGCCGATTCCTGCAAATTGTCCTGATGTCTATGGGCAGATACTGCTTCTCTCAATTCCTCTTTGAATTGCCCGGGGTTGTCCTCTCTGAGCTGTTCGAGTCTTTCAGCTTCAGTAGGGTCATTCTGAGCTATACGTTCGAGTATTCTGGCAACCATTTTGTCATCATTCATAAACATTCTGCCGCGTTCTTCTGTGATGGGTGCCTCGGCCGAGGCTGTTATGGCAGTGCCTGCGATAATAATTACGGTTAACATCGAGATTTTCAGTAACATTTTCATTTTTCATCCTTTCCAAAATATAGTTTCCACTTCGATTAGTTCTGCTTCCAGATTGTCAGTCTCTCCGGAGACTGTTGCGTATCCATTTTCGCTATCGCTCAAATTCACCGCTCTTATGGCTGATGCCAATTCCTCGATTTCTTCGCTCAGCAGTGCCAGCTCAATATCTTCCTGCGATTCAAAATGCTCCCATACACTTTTTGTCTCAGGCAGATTTTGTGATAACGGTTTGACTTCGACTTTTGTCCCGTTATGGCTTGACAGGATAAATACTATTGCCACGGCGGCAGCGACAGCGGCAATTTTCATTATCATTACAGGTTTATAGTTGCGTTTTCTATTTTTTAGCTGAACTCTTATATCGGTTTTGATGCTTTTTGCGAGTTCATCAGGAACTTTTAAGTCGTCGGCCTGCCGCAGTAGTTGGTTGCCTTTTTCCAAATCTTTTCTCACCTGGCGGGCTTGGGCAGAGTCGAAAAATTGCTCTGTGAGCTGCCGGAGGTTTTCAGATTGTTTATTTTCATTTCTCATTTTTCAGATTCCATTAAGTCCCGCAGTTTTTTGATACTGCGATGTACTTTTGATAATGTCGTTCCGATAGGCTCTTTTCTTAACTGGGCAAGTTCAGCAAAGCTCATATCCGAATAATATCGCATCAAAATCAATTCAGCTTCGGCCGGTTCGAGTTTTTGCAGATTTTTCTGCAATGCCGCCGATAAATCTTTCTGGCTGTCATCCGGTTTTGGGCCGTTATTTAGCGATTGGTAGTTTTCGCTAAGCTCGGCAGAAACGTTTTCGAGCAGCTTTTTTTGCTTTTTTAGTGCCCTTAGATGGTCATAAAACAGGTTTGAGGCTATTTTAAAAATCCATCCATTGAAGTTTTGGCCCGAATATGTGCCTATTTTCTCAACTAATTTTAGAAAGAGCGTCCCAAGTAAATCCCCGGCGGTATCGCTGTTGCCGGATAGCCTGTAAAAATAGTTGTACAAACGACTTGAGTATAAATCCACGAACTGGGCGAAACAGTCGTCATCACCTCTTTTACAGCCGATTATTATTTGTTCTATTAACTTTTTGTCCGTCATAATTTTCTCTTGCCACTATAAAAGACGCAATTGTGGCCGGATTTATTGCATTTTTTTAAAAAAGTTTGCGAAATCGCTAAAAAACAACTTCTTTTCATAAATTATCGGTCATAATGGGCTGTTTTACGCAAAAAAAGTGTTTTCTGTTCGGCAGTTACCGCTTTTTGGCTGTTTTTAGCGTTTTTTGGTGTTATTGCGGCTTTTCTTTCATATTTTGGCCTGAATGGCGATAATTTGCTTTACAATTGCCGATTTGAACAATAAAATGCGGTGCTTTGATTTTCTAAGATTAAATATATCGAATTTGCGGAGTTAAAAATGTACGCGGTTATAGAGCAGGGCAGCAAACAATACAAGGTTCAGACAGGCGATGTCATTGATATTGAATTGGCACAAGTAGCCGACGATGCTGATGTTATAGAGATGGACAAGGTGCTGATGATTAGCGACGGCACAGAGGTTAAAATCGGCGCACCCTACATTGAGGGTGCTAAGGTCATCGGCAAATTCGCAACGACCGCCGAGAAATCTGTTGTTAAAGGTGAAAAAGTTTTTATCGCTTACCGCCGCAGACGAAAAAACAGCAAGAAAAGAACTGGCCATAGACAAAAATATATGCAGGTTACCGTAGAGGAAATTAAAGCATAGTGCCTTATAGTGATATTTGTTTTTCCAAGCCCGGTGAACCTGATTGGCCAACCGGGCTTTTTTTGGATAGTTATAAAGTGTTTTGAATTTGCCCGTGCAAAGAGTTATGCGTTTTTGTAGAATGCGGGTAAATCAGAAGAATTTATGAGTTTGATATGATAAATATAAATACGCCATTAGATGGTAATATAGTTCGTTCGCTAAAAGTCGGCGATTCAGTTGCTATAAGTGGAACGCTCTACACCGCTCGCGATATTGCACATCAGCGATTGTGCAATTTAATCGCTCGTGGCGAATCTCTGCCGATCGATTTGCAAGGGGCGGTGATTTATTTCGTTGGGCCGACCCCTGCGCCGCCGGGACGAGTTATAGGTTCGGCTGGGCCGACAACCTCAAGCAGGATGGATGCGTTTAGTCCGAACCTCCTTGAGGTCGGGCTTAAAGGTATGATTGGTAAAGGGTATCGGGGGCAAGTCGTTCGGGATAGCTTGCAGAAAAATGTCGCGGTACACTTTACGGCTATCGGCGGGGCGGGAGCACTTTTGAGCAGGTACATTACCTCGGTCGAAGTTGTGGCCTATGAAGAATTAGGCACTGAGGCTATACGGAAACTGACCGTTGAAAACTTTCCGGTTATTGTTGCTTACGATTCATACGGAAATACAGTTTATAAATAAGAGGATTGTCGATGAAAGTAGCGGTTATGGGCCTGATGCAGTCGGGCAAGAGTACGTTAATATCAGCTATCAGTTCTAAGGCGTTGCCACAGGCTGGGTCTGTACAGATTGAAGAGGCGATGGCGACTGTGCCGGACGAAAGGATTGACTGGCTGACGGATTTTTATAAGCCGAAAAAAACAGTTCACGCAACGATAGATTGTCTGGACTTGCCGGGTATGTCTTTTGCCGATGACCATACTCGCGCAGCGGCAAGGCGGCTGTTGGGGCAGATTCGGACTGCGGAATTGCTTGTGTTAGTAATCAGAGCTTTCGATTTGGACGGCTCGCCGGCAACTCCATCAAAAGACCTTGTTGATTTGAGAACGGAAATTCTGCTGGCGGATTACGAGTTAGTTGAAACGCGGATTGAACGGCTTGAAAAACAGGTGAACAAGCCATCGAAAGAACAGGCAAAGCAAAAGGCAGAGCTTGCGATTCAGCTTAAGTTGCGAGAGGCTATCGAATCGGAAAAGCCTTTGAGCAGCGCAATTGTTTCAGATGATGAAATGGCGATGGTCAAGTCGCTGGGCTTTTTGACGCTGCAGCCGATGGTTGTTGTTTTGAATACGCCTGAAGATGAGCCGAACAAGCAAATCGATCTTGCCGGGGCAGTCGATGATGATACGCCGATAGTTTCGCTTTCCGCTAAACTTGAATGCGAGCTTAGCCAACTCGATGCCGAAAGTCGGGCAGAATTTATGAGCGACCTCGGTATAGCCGTTCCAGCGGTGAACAAATTTGTGCAGGGCTGTAATTCGGCGCTTGGGCTGATATGTTTTTTGACGGTCGGGCCTGACGAGGTGCGTGCCTGGCCGATAACGGCAGGGACGACGGCGGTTGACGCGGCAGGCAAAATTCACAGCGATATTAAGAGGGGTTTCATTCGGGCTGAGACTATGAGTTATGATGATTTGAAACAGCTCGGCGATGAAAAAGCGGTTAAGGCGGCAGGCAAGGTTCGGCTGGAAGGCAAGAGCTACGTTGTTGCCGATGGCGACATTATTAACTTCAGGTTTAATGTCTAAAAAATTAGCTACGGATTATTTAAACACTGATTACGCTGATTTATTTTAAGAAGATAGAATACAGTAGGCCGTAGATAGAATATCGAATCGGTCTTGTGGCCAAGACCCGTTTTATGAAAAGTGGATACCCGCTTTCGCGGGTATGACAAAAGTCTTGTGCGGACGTGGTAATCAGTATGTGGATACCCCTGGGGCAAGATCCAGGGGCTAAAGAAAAGATTGTCCGGCGACTTCCGTCGCTCGGCTACTGTGGCGATGTGGATAGAATAGATGGCAAAGAAAGCGTCAATAATCAGTATCGGCAATGAACTTCTTAACGGCCAGACGGTTGATAGCAATTCGGCATGGTTGTGCGGCGAGCTTGTCTCAATGGGCATAGCTGCCGAGAGTGTCTATATAGTTGGTGATGATGTCGAACTGATAGCCGACAGGCTCGTCAAAGCATCGGCAGAGGCGGACATTATTCTGCTCACTGGCGGACTTGGCCCGACCGACGACGATATAACCCGCAACGCAATCGCCGCATTTCTAAATTGTGAACTCGTTTTGCGCGAAGAAATAGTTGCGAAGATGGAGCGGTATTTTGAGCTATTGGGCTACGCGATGCCGCGAAAGAATGTTGTCCAGGCACTTCTGCCGAAAAAGGCCTTGCCAATAGATAACGGGCTGGGTACTGCGCCGGGGATTCTTTACGAAGATGGTAAAAAGATTCTTGCTGCTATGCCGGGCGTTCCTTCCGAAATGAAGAGGATGTTTTCGGAAACGGTCTCAGGTGAGATAAAAAAAATATCCTCTGATGAATATATTGTGATAAAAAAAATCCGATGTACTGGTATTGGTGAATCGACTGTTGCTGAGATGCTCGGCGACCTGATGGAGCGAAACAGGAACCCGCTGATAAATTGCACCGTTGATGCGGGAGTAATAACGCTGCATATCGTCTCGAAGGGCAAATCCAGAGAAAAGGCAGTGGAAATGGCGGGGCGGGACGAAGAAAAACTTATCGAAATTCTCGGCGAGCTTGCCTTTGGCACCGGCGAGCAAAATCTTGCTGACGTTGTGGCGGAAAAACTTATCAGTACCAATCAGACGCTGGCGATTGCGGAGTCGTGCAGCGGCGGACTTATCGCGAAAATGATTACGGATGTTTCGGGAGCGAGCAGGTTTTTTAATTACGGCTGGGTAACATATGCTGACGAAGCCAAGATTACTCAACTCAAGGTGAATAAAGAGATAATAGAAAAATATGGAGCGGTCAGCGCCGAAGTTGCCTCGACTATGGCAGATGGGGCAAGGGCTGTATCAGGTGCCGATTGGGCGATAGCTGTTACCGGAATTGCCGGGCCAGGCGGTGGGAACGAGCAAAAACCGGTGGGACTCGTGTATATATCCATCGCTTCGAAAAATGGTACCGAAACAAAGGAATTCAATTTTCGTAGAAATAATCGCGATTTTATTCGGACCAGAACCGCACAAACTTCGCTTAACTTACTAAGATTGCGTTTGAGTGCTTCATCAGGCTGAGAGTGCGATTTCACTCGTACTATAACTGGCTAAATTGCAATTATTTTGTTAAAATTGCGCTTGGGCAGTTTGATATTTTAGCCGATATTGCTATAATGCTCAGTGTTAATTTAGATAGTTTAGGGAGTTATGTCAAAAAAACGACGAAAATTAGGCGAAATACTGTATAAAAGCGGACTTATCGATAAGCAATCGCTCATCGAGACGCTGAAAACTGCCCAAGAAAGCCACAGAAGGCTCGGCGAGACTCTCGTGGAGCTTGGTCTGGTTTCTGAAGATAATATCTGTAAGGCTCTTGCTCACCAGTTGGGTATGCCCTATGTTAACCTCGATAAACACCCGATTTCCAAGAGTACGATGGCTCTTGTGCCGGAAGATGTTATTCAAAAGTACTGTGTTGTTCCGCTCGGTGAGAAAAATGGCAGAATACAGCTTTTGACCAACGAACCTCTGGATTTGGATATGCTTGATGTTCTGCGGTTTCGGCTTAACAGCGAAATTGATTGCAGCGTTGGGAGTAAGACGAAAATCCGTGCCTTCATCGACCGCAATCTCGATGATGTGCGAAGCAGTATCGATGCCACCGCGGCTGAGCTTGAAGAAGAAGGTCATTCCTTAGAAGCTGAAATTCGCAAGGCCGAATCTGCCAGCGAGGATGACGAAGGCCCGATTATCAGGCTGGTGAACCTTATGATAGACGAAGCTGTCCACATTGGGGCCAGTGATATTCATATCGAGCCGATGTCCGACCGAATCCGGATTCGTTATCGTGTTGACGGCGTTTGTTCTCAAAGGGACAGCATTCCTAAGAATATGCAGGCATCTGTAATGGCCAGGCTCAAAATTATGTCGGGTATGGATATATCCGAGCGCAGACTGCCGCAGGATGGCAGAATTCAGCGTGAAATCGATAAAAGCAAAATAGATTTTCGAGTTTCGGCACTGCCGGGCTATCACGGCGAAAGTATCGTGCTTCGTATTCTTGAACCCGAATCAATTAATATCGGCATTCAGGCACTCGGATTGGGCGACGAAGACCACCAGAAGTTTTTGAAGATAATTAAAAGGCCTAACGGCATTTTTCTCGTTACCGGCCCGACGGGTAGTGGTAAAAGTACGACGCTTTACTCGGCTCTTAAGGAGTTGAACCAGCCGGACAAGAAAATTATTACAGCAGAAGACCCTGTTGAGTATAATGTTACCGGCATAAACCAGTGCCAGGTCAGGCACGACATCGGGTTGTCCTTCGAAAAAATCCTGCGTTCTATGCTGCGTCAGGCTCCGAATATTATACTCGTTGGTGAAATTCGAGATTCGCAGGTTGCCGATATTGCTATTCAGGCGGCTCTTACAGGCCATTTGGTTTTTAGCACTCTTCACACCAACGACGCACCAAGTGCTATTACACGTTTAATTGATATGGGCGTAAAGCCGTTTCTTGTGGCAAGTTCCATTCAGGCGATTCTTGCGCAGCGACTTATAAGGAAAATATGCCCGGCGTGCAAAGTGCTTGACGAACACCCCGACCCGCATTATCTGAGGCTGCTTAATATAAATCCGGATGATATAAGAAAGTATCCGCTTTATAAAGGTGCCGGCTGTACTAAGTGCGGAGGCAGCGGCTATAAAGGCCGATTGGGTATTTTTGAAATACTTGAGATGAATAATGAAATTCGCGAGCTTGCTTTTGCCAGAGCACCGGCATCGGAGTTGCGTAAAGTTGCTGTCGCCGGCGGAATGAAAACGCTTTTGATGGATGGCAGAGATAAAGTTTTCAAGGGCATTACAACGCCTGAGGAGGTTTCAAGGCATTCGCAGGCAGAAGGACTTATGCTTGAATAGCAGAAAATTTCAGATACGGATTATTTAAACACTGATTACGCAGATTGCACTGATTTAAAAAAGTATAAAAAATAGATACCCGCTTTCGCGGGTATGACAAAAATATGGTTATTCAACCCCTATGGGGTTGGTGGGTTTAGGAATGTTTCTTTTACCCCGAGTTTCGCTTCGCTCACACGGGGCTATTATATTTAACCCCGAAGGGGTTATGTGTGTGCGGGTTGAGATTGCCCGGCCTATCGGCCTCGCAATGACAAGGTCGGTGGGAATGCGGTAACCCTTGCGAAGAAACCCTGCCGTAGTAATGGCAGGGCTAAATGAAAAGCAACCCCGGCATAGTGATACCGGGGCTAAACGGCGATGCGAGCGAGATAGGAAATATGCAACAACCCGCAGGGCAAGACCTACGGGCTAATGGCGGTGCGGGTGAGATAGGAAATGTGGAGGCAGAAAACCCGTCGAAGGCGGTTAATTTAAAATTGTTATTATAGTTAATGGAAAACGCAGATGGCTACGGTACATATTGACAGACTGTTAGAGGCTTGTATCAAGATGGGCGGTTCGGACCTTCATTTGACCGTTGGCAGGCCGCCGATACTCAGGATACACGGCAGATTGAGGGCGCTTGAGACTAAAATTCTCGGCCCGGAAGATACAACGAGCCTGATGAAGAGTATTACGCCCGAAAAGAATCAGCAGGAATTGCAGGAGCACGGCGGAACGGACTTTGGTTTCGCGTTCGGTGATGCGGGCAGGTTTCGTACAGCAATTTTCCGGCAAAAAAGTAATATCACGATGGTATTAAGGCTGATACCCACTGAACTGCTTTCGTTTCAGAAGATTGGTTTGCCGAAAGTTTGCGCCGCATTGTGCAGGCGACCGAGAGGACTTTTTCTTGTTACCGGCCCTACCGGCAGCGGCAAGACCACTACGCTGGCCAGTATGATTAATTATATCAATGAAAATCTTGATAGGCATATCATTACCGTTGAAGAGCCTATTGAGTATTATCATCAGCACAAAAAATCCATTATAAATCAGAGGGAAGTCGGGCTTGATGTGCCGACATTTGCTGAGGCTTTGAGAAGGGCGCTGCGTCAGGACCCTGATGTAATTTTGGTCGGTGAGCTTCGCGACCTTGAGACAATGGAAAATGCGGTAAGTGCTGCTGAAACCGGACACCTTGTCTTCGGAACTCTGCATACCACAGGTTGCCAGGGGACGATAAGCCGAATAATAGATGCCTTTCCCGTTGACCAGCAGGAGCAGATTCGTGTACAGCTCAGTACTAATCTGATAGCGGTTCTCAGCCAGGCGCTTTGTCCGCTTAAAACCGGTAAAGGCCGTGTGGCGGCCTATGAATTTATGGTTGTTACGCCGGCAATTGCTAACCTTATACGGGAAAACAAGACGTATCGTATAGAATCAAGTATTCAGACGGGTAAAAGCCTTGGTATGCAGCTACTTGATGACCATCTCTGGAAATTGTATGACGCTGACAAGATATCGCTGGAAGAAATGCTCGACAAGGCAAGACAGCCGGCTGCGTGTCTTGAAAAAGCCGAGGAGAAATTGGGAGGAAGAAACGAGGATATGCGCAGGCAGCTTGACAACTTAGGGCCGGTACTGGGGGATTCGGACCAGTAAGGGGAATGACGAAAAACGAAAACATCGAACAATCGAACGTTTAACATTCAACATCGAAATGACCCGGCCTTTGGAAAGGCAGGGCTAAATGGCAATGTCTTATAAAAATGCTCTGAAAGTCAAATGAGAATCGTTGATATTCCGCTTCTTTTTGTCCTGTTATTTGATTGTTTCCCGGTCATTCGCAACAAAGACCTTTAGTTGTTGTTCCTTAAGTCCTTAAATACCTTCAGCAGCATACTTATTTTGCCGATTTAGTATATATCAACAGAACAATTAAGGACTTAATTTGTCTGAGAAAGTGCAAAAACCAGATGTCTTACGCATAATTTCCTTTTTTATATGAGTTTATGTGCGTATAGTATATTAGAGAGAGAAATCTAAGTTACAAGGTGTATGATTTCTAATTTAGAGATGGAGTTTGAAAATGGCTAAAAGAAATGTTCCGATTGAGCAGTTGCGGGGCAGGCATCTCGGAAGAATCCTTATTAAGATGGGGATTCTTACCAGAGAAAAAGTTCATCAGTGTCTTTCTGTTCAGGGCAAAAGCGCAGAGAAAAAACTGATAGGCGAGATAATGGTTGAGCTTGGCTTCATAGACGAAAAGCAGCTCAGGGTAGCTCTTGCCGCTCAGAGGGGGATGGAATTTGTGGATTTGGCTGGTGCGGAAATTTCAAAAGAGATAATCGAGCAGGTTTCATCGCAGATGGCAACCACTTATCGCGCAGTTCCGATTGAGTATGACAAAGATAAAAAGACTATGACGATTGCTATTGACAGCCCTGATAATTTTAAGGCAACCGATGATTTGACTACCTTGATGGGCTTTACTGTTAATGCCAAGGTTGCGATGCCGAGCGATATCAGTGAATTGCTTGAAAGATATTATTCGGAAGACGACGAGAGTATTAACGACCTTATCGGCGCGCTTGAAGGGGATGATTTTCTTTCAGAATTTCAGGGCAGAGACCAGAGTATCGACCTTGATGAGCTTCAGGAGCTTGCCGATTCCAATCCTGTAAGGAAACTTCTCAATCTTGTTTTGCTTCAGGCGATTCGTGATAAGGCATCCGATATTCATTTTGAGCCTTTCGAGGAAGAATTCAAAATGCGTTATCGGATAGATGGTGTTTTGTACGAGATGGTTCCTCCGCCAAGGCATATTTCGGTGGCGCTTAGCTCTCGAATCAAAGTTATGGCCAACCTCGATATTGCTGAGCGTCGTCTGCCGCAGGATGGTCGTATCCCATTGACGGTGCAGGGGCATCAGGTTGATTTGCGTGTGAGTATATTGCCGACAATGTTCGGCGAAAGCGTTGTGCTTCGTGTTCTTGACAGAAGCCAGGTCGATTTAAAGCTCGAAAACCTTGGGCTTGACGCGGAAGATATCGGTATCGTTAGCCAGCTTATTCGCAGGCCAAACGGTGTCGTTATTGTAACCGGGCCTACCGGCAGCGGCAAAACCACAACGCTGTACTCGGCACTGAAAGAGCTAAACACTATTGACAGGAAGCTGATTACGACCGAAGACCCGGTCGAATATGATATTGACGGCCTTATCCAGGTGCAGATGCAGCCGGAGATTGGGCTGACCTTTGCCAAGTGTCTCAGGTCGATTTTGCGTCAGGACCCGGATGTTATCTTAGTTGGTGAAATTCGAGACCTTGAAACCGCTGAGATTGCTGCGCAGGCATCGCTTACGGGCCATCTGGTTTTCACAACGCTGCATACAAACGATGCTCCCAGTGTTGTCGCGAGGCTTTTGGATTTGGGACTTGAGCCGTTCCTTATAACCGCAACGGTGGAAGGTGTTGTTGCTCAGCGTTTAGTGAGAAAGATATGTGCAAATTGCAAAGAGCCTTACGAGCCTGGCGAAGAGCAGTTGATGGAGTTAGGCCTTACCCTCGATGATGTTAAGGGCAAGTCGTTTTATTACGGCAAGGGCTGCGACCAGTGCAATAATACCGGTTATCGCGGCAGGCTTGGCATTTATGAGATAATGAGTTTTAACGATGAGATGCGAGAATTGGTTATGAACCACGCCTCGACTAATGTGCTTCGGTCGGCAGCGAAAAAGACCGGAATGAGACTTCTCCGCGAAAAGGGGCTGCACGCGATATATGACGGAATCACAACGATAGAGGAAGTGGTTAAAGAAACAATCGCTGAGGAACAGTAGAAATAGTTATGAGTTATGAGTTTAGGATTCGGCCTTTGGGCTGAGACTAATTGATACAGGAAGTAGTTGAAAGGGTAATAAGATGCCGGTTTTTCAATACGAAGCTCTGGATTCAAACGGCCAGGAAGTAAAAGGTAATGTAGAGGCCTTAAGCGGTGAAGAGGCCCTGAGCAAGATTCGTAATATGGGCTATTATCCGACCAAGCCCCCCAAGGCTAAAGGCGGCATCCGACAGAAGAAAGGCGCAACCGCTACGCGTGTTCGTTCTCGTCGAGGCTCTGGAGGCAAGGTGAGAATCAAGCTGTTGACACAGTTTGCCCGCCAGCTTTCGACGTTGCAGGATGCAGGTTTGCCGATCCTTCGGTCGCTGCGTATTCTCGAAGAGCAGCAAAAGCCCGGCACATTCAAACGCGTTATCGGCTACGTCTCTGATGATATTGAAAGCGGCTCAACGCTTTCGGAGGCACTGGGCAAATATCCCAGAACATTTAACAGGCTGTTCGTTAATATGGTTGCTGCCGGCGAAGTTGGCGGCGTGCTGGATGTAATTCTCGCTCGCCTGGCGGACTTTATGGAGAAGGCACAGCGTCTTAGAGCTAAAATCAAAGGCGCAATGGTTTATCCTGTCGTTGTTCTTTTTGCGGCTTTTGCAATCGTTATGGGCCTGATGATTGTGGTTATTCCGAAATTCAGTACCATTCTGGCTGAGATGACCGGCGGAGATTTGCCCGGCCTTACAAGAGGGCTGGTTGCTGCCAGTAACTGGATAGCTTTTCAGTGGGGCTGGGCTGTGATGCTGGCAGTTCCATTTGGGTATGTATTTATGATAAGAGGGATAAGGCAGTTTACAACGGGCAGGCTCGTACTGGATACGATAAATCTCAAGATGCCCGCAGTCGGGACCCTTGTTTACAAAACTTCCGTTGCCCGCTGGACAAGAACGCTGGGTACACTTATCAGTGCGGGTGTTCCGATTCTCGAAGCAATTAACATTACCGCAGAGACGGCAGGCAACGAGGTTTATTCGAATATGCTCCGCAAAGTACACAGCTCGATTCGGCAGGGCGATACCTTTGCCAATCCTCTTAAGCAGAGCAAAACCGTTGATGGCCTTATCGTGAATATGATTGATGTTGGCGAAGAGACTGGCGATATCGACAAAATGCTTATAAAAATCGCTAACAATTTCGATGAAGATGTCGATGTTTTGGTCGCTTCGCTGATGAGTCTGCTTGAGCCGATTATGATTCTCGTACTCGGTGCTATTGTCGGAACAATCGTTCTGGCTATATTCCTGCCGATTGTAAAGATTATTACGTCCTTAATGTAACGGACAGAAGATAGAAAATAGAACCTGGAATTTTGAAAGGCAATAAAAAATGAAAATGAAAAACAGAAAATTTGGATTTACAATTGTAGAACTTCTAACGGTTATGGGTGTAATTGCGATTCTTATCGGCCTGCTCGCGCCAGCTCTGCAAAAGGTTCGCATTATAGCCACCGACACAAAGCAAAAGGCTCAGTTCCACAGTATTTCCATATCGCTGGATATGTTCAACAGCGAAATGGAAGAGTATCCGGATTCGACGGCGATAGGCAGTGGTAACAATGGCGTGACTGTAGGTGCTCAGCATTTGGCGGCGGCTTTAATCGGCAGGGATTATCAGGGATACGACCCGCTGAGCGTAGGAGATGCTAAAGGTGAAGAAAATGACAATATAATATATGCTGATGACCAGTCCTCTGACGAAGAGATCGCCGATAGTATTGACCGCAGGAAAGGGCCTTACCTGAACGCAGAAAATACCGAGGCTTATCAGATGTATCAGCTTTACGCAGATACAAAAACCGTCTATGACGGAAATAGGCCTGCTCCGGTTCTTACTGATGCTTATCGCGTTAAAAGGGTCAGTATTGGCAGTAAGGTGCTAAAGGCTGGCTCGCCGATATTGTACTTTAAGGCTAATACCAGTTCGACAATTTATCCCGCAGCAGGTAATGCAACGGCTGGTTCCTATGGCCCGGCGGACTTTATCTATAACGTCCTTGATAATGAGGATTTGCTGGCTTGTGGAACAGTTAAAGATCCGGCTGTTTTGCACTATCAAGATACTGGCGGGGCTTATGATAGAGCAGAGTTTTATGATGCAATTAGAAATTTGAAGATTACAGGTGTAGACCGACCTTGCAATCAGACATCTTATTTGCTTATATCTGCCGGGCACGATGGTGTATATGGCAATAGTGATGATATTTATAATTTCAGTGAATAGGCAGATTTAAAAATGGATTCCCGCTTTCGTGGGAATGACAGAGTCATTTGTGATGCCTGGCTCAAGTCTTAAAAGTTTTTTAAGGTGTTAGAAATAAAAGGCGTAAAAATATGAAAACTGAAGCCAAAAATAAGAACAGAAACAAAAAGGCATTCACGGTTGTTGAGCTGATAACAGTCATTTCGGTGATAGCGATATTGGTTGGCGTACTGCTTCCTGCGCTTATACAGGTGAAAAAAATGGCAAACAACACGAAGCAAAAAGCTCAGATTCAGAGTATCGGAGTTGGCCTTGACCTTTTCAAAAACGATTTCGGCGATTACCCGCCTTCGCACGGTTTTAACAGTGATTATATCTATACCGGCGCACAAACGCTTGCCGAGGCGATGTTTGGTTATGACCTGCTCGGCGTACATCCCGATACGGAATTCAAAGATGGGGACCCTCTTGGTGTGTATGACTCCAGTGACAATAATAACATTTTGGCCAGACGTGGGCCTTATCTTGAGCGTACAAATATCGACGTTTTTCAAGGCACTGAGATATTCATCGATGGTAGTTCGGTAATTACTGCGAGGTATCTCATTTGCGATGTTTTCAAGGTTGCTAAAAGGGACATTACTACGGCTAACGGCATAGTCAATACAAAGGTTGGTACGCCGATACTGTATTACAAGGCCGATACCAGTAAAACTGATATTGCAAGCGGCCCGACAGGTAGTATTTATAACTATAATGATAATCGGAATATCCTCAATGACCGTACTCTTAAGGATGATACGGTAACTTACGCGTCCAAAATGGCGGTTAATTTTTATCCCTTTATAACAGACCCGATAGTTACAACACCCGTAAGGCCTGTTCGGCCGGATAGTTTTCTGCTGATTTCAGCCGGGGCCGATGGCTATTACGGCACGACTGACGATATATGCAATTTTACTCCTAATCTATAAGTGTTGATGGAAAGTAAAATGAGAAACTTACACAGCCAATTCGGTTTTACGATAGTGGAAATTCTGGTAACGGTAGTGGTAATCGCTATCCTTGCGGCAGGGATTTTTTCTCTCAGTCAGTCCGTAGATAAGCGTGCAAAACTTGATATGGCAAAAGCCCAATTAGTAATTATAGATACCGCCCTTGAGCAGTACTATGATTTTCACGGAAAGTTTTATGATTTGGCTGGTGGCTATTCTCCCAATTGCGATTCGGATATTGAAGAAATATATTACCGACTCTCGCTCGTACCGCAGGCGAAAAAAGCCATTGATGAATTAGATTCGACATTGGTTATCAATGTAGATGGTGATGGTATCCTTGAAATTATTGACCCGTGGGGCCAAGAACTGTATTACAGCTATTCCAAGGCAAATGAAGATAACTTTCCGCTGGTCTGGTCGAGCGGGCCGGATGCGAATTCCAGTACTGCTGAACAAAAGCAAGACGATATAACGAACAGGTAGAAGACAGAAGATAGAATGGAAACTGAACAGAAACAATTTGTTGAATCAGAAAAAACCTTCCGGCCTGATAGCCGAAGCAGTGATAGGTTAGTCCCTGCTCAGGGGGTGGGGACTGACCATTTTTGCGTTAAACAAAAGGGCGGTTTTACGCTGGTCGAGATGCTGGTTGTTACCGTTATTGTCGCATCGCTTATCGGCATTGCTATCCCTGCTATTAACGCGGTGCAGAGGTCTTACGACTCTACCGGCACGCTAAGTATGGTCGAATCGGCATTGTCCAGCGCGCGTGCGATGGCAATCAGCAGCCGCAGGTATGCAGGCATACGGTTTCAAAAAGCTGCTGACGCTAATGGCGTAGAAAATGACCCGCTGAATCGTGACCAATATATGATTTATATAATTCATGAGGATGAAAAAACTATGGGTAATGATAAGGATTGCTTTCGAGCTATCGAAGGTAAAAAGCCAATAAAGCTGCCAGCCAATATTGGTATTATGGATGTCAATAATATATCGTCTGATGCCGATATAAGTGCTAATAATGATATGACCGCTGAGACGAGTTTTTCAATAGTTTTTTCGCCATCGGGAAAGCTTGTAATGACAACCGCTCAGATGCGTAATAAAGATGGCAAGACGACCAATGGGAGTAACGATACTATTTTTAACACCAGAGATAATATTAGCTCAAATCCACCGGTAGGGATGTTTGTTCAGGATGATTCCGAAGAGCTGAGTAGACGCGAACTTATGATTTATTCACGGAAAGAATTTGCGAAATTTTACAATAGCGGCACAGCGTATTCTTCGTATCTAATAAATCTGAAAACTCGCCGTGTAAATCCTTACACTGGCACAATAATAGATAAAAAGTAAAAATATGAAACGAAAATTGAGACATAACGGTTTTTCGCTTACCGAGGTGCTGATGGCTGTCGGGATTTTGACGGTCGGGTTGCTGCTGGTAGCGACGATGTTTCCGCTTGGTATTCATTTTACGACCATTTCTGTCGAGCGGACGATGGCGGCTATTGTCGCCGATGAGGCGTTTGCGAAAGTTCAGCTTCGCGGCCTTGATATCGTGAGATTGCAGAGCGACAGTGCTCCTGGTATGGGATGTCAATATCTGAGGTTATATCTGAACCTGCCATTTGATGATAGCGAGTTTGCTTATCCCTCTGTTGACCTGGCCAGTGGAAATTCGCAGTATTACTGGAGCGGAATCTGCAGAAAACTTGTAAATGATATTGATGAAACAAGTGTTCAGGTTACAATTTTTGTTGGCAGGAAAAAAGCGGTCGCAAATACTTACGGCAGTGGTAATTATCCCATTTTTTACACGACAAATGTTACTACCGCTGTGGCTGGTTTTAATGAGATTACGACCGGCAGTTTGGGGCCGTTTATAAATCCACCAACCACGATTATAGAGGCCACTACCGGCAGGCTCTATCGTGTTGTTAAACGAGATGGTACGGTTCTCACTCTTGACAGAGATTGGGAAACAGATATGCCGACTTCTACGGATATAAGGTTTTTGCGTCCGCCTGATGGGGTTGGGGGTGTTACGACCGCGACCGGAGCTAATCCGGATGTTGGGGTTTTTCAGAGGATAATAAAGTTTTAAAATAAGGACACAGTCGCCGGCTTTTGTGCCGGGCTAAGGAAAGTATAGAGATGAGAAAGGCGTTTACTATAACTGAGTTGTTGGTGGCGATGGGGCTGTTAGCGGCAGTATTACTTGCCTCTGGCACGATATTCAGCTATTCGCTCCAGGCCCAGCGACAGGCGATGGCCACCGCTGAGGTTATGCGGACTCTGCGGGCGATAGTTGACCAGCTCAATTCTGATTTCGCCGGCTGGTACGAGGACAGCCCTATTGTTGTAGAATTTTACAAAGCCACAAATGGCAGCGACGAAGTTCGGGCTGACAGTATAGCGTTTTTCTCTGCCGGGCAATTTGAGACGACCAATAGTTACAGCGGCAATATCGTTAATGGAAATTTTGCGAGAATATATTACGGGCAGGCTCAGGTTCCGACTTTTGATTCCACAGTCCAGGATGACAGGGAAATAAAGATTTTGGCAAGGCGGCAGACTATACTCGGTGCTGACCCATTATTGCCGATTCAGCTTGTGACAGAGGCAGAATACGATTCAGGTTCATTGCTTGACCAGCAGAAAGAGTTTAGAGGCGGCAAGACTGTCACGACGGGAAAATGGCTTACCCGGCCTGCTGTTGACCCCAGTATTAATAACGAATACCCGATGTATTTTGCGGCTGGTGTCGATGATTTTACGATTGAGATAGAAGATGGCATAGATGGTATTACCGGTGAAATCATCTGGTGGCCGGACGATGCGGAAGTAAGCAGCAATATAACGTATTGGTGGGGTGAGATATTGCCGCCGTTTGCTGTCTTTCCGATAGTAACTTTTCCGACTGACACCGCTAACATTGATGCGATAAAGTTTTCATTCACGATTTACGATTCGCAGGGAATCTTCAAAAATGGCAGGCGTTTTGAGCATATTGTTTATATAAAAAAATAAATACAGAAGACAGAAGACAGTAGGTTGAGATTTGAAAGGGGATAGAAAAATGGAACCTTACAAGATAAAAGCCAAAGGCAATGTAAAAGGCTCGGCTCTGATATTGACGGTCGTGCTGACGGTTCTTCTTTCGATTGTGGGCGTTATGTTCATTATGACCTCGCGAATGGACAATCTCTCGACTTCTGCTGTTGCCGATACCAAAACGCTCGATTGCGCCATTGATTCCGTTATTGAGCTTATCAGCGAGCAGTTGGTTCTCGACAGTCCCGGCGTAGCAGATGATGTTACTAATCTCGATTATTATGATTATCCCGATGTTAACAACGCGTTTCTCGCTTCGATTGAGCCTTACGAGGATAGCGGGAGTTATTACTGGCGGCAGATTTCCGATGTTACGGGCTTTTTGAAGGACAATAGTTATGCCTGGCAAAACGTTGATGTTGACCCGCCGGGAGTATCTCAAGTTATTCGTCAGTATCCGGAATTTTATCCTTCTGACTTGGATGCGAGTGGTGCGCCTATTAACATATACGCTGATGCTGATGGTGATGGCATAGCTGATGCCAAGTGGATTCTGCTGGATAATATCCGTTCGGAAAAGGGCAAGCCTTTATACGCCGCTATCCGGATTATCGACAATTCCGGCCTGCTGAATATCAATACCGCATATCAGTTTGATGCAAGCAGTCTTGAGGAAAATAAGATTGACGGCTCAACGCAGATGCAGATTAATCTGGCGGGGCTATTTAAAGATGAAGATGCTGATGGCAATGTTGACAATGAACTTGAAAGTTTCCAAGTCGCACGTTATGGGGGTGTTTTTGATGATGATGTTGATTGGCCGACATATAACCAGGAAATGGTTTGGAATAGTGGCTTGCCTAACGGCCTTTACGACCCGTATGATATTACCGATGAGCTTGAACTGCGGTACAGGTACTGTCTCGACAATCTGGCGGTAGCGAGAATTGAATCCGAACCGATTTTCGATGAGACCTTTGACCATTACGGCAACCCCGGCGGGTATTACAAAGGGAGTACCAACTGGGGACTTGGCGATTGGGGACGCAGAATCACTGATAATACCGATACGAATTGGGACAGACGGCATCTTTTTACAACGATAAATCTCGACCGTGTTATCGACCCGGATGGCGATAAGATGTTTAGTATAGAAGCAACCCGCGGGGCCACTGCCGCACAGGACCTTTACGACAAGATGCTGCTCGGCATAGATATAGATGGTTTAACCTATTTAACTCCCGCTGAAAAGGCCGATAGAAAAGCCTGGCTCGCTCAGATTGTTGCTAACCTTATTGATGGCACAGATGGTGACGCAGAGGTTACTACGATAGCCGACGGCTCGGACAAGTATTACGGGTTTGAAAGGCCGTTCATTTATCTCTCTGAAATTACCCGTAATTTTACAGAAGACCCCGTAAACCCACCACTCGTTATTCATAAATCGTATGCGATTGAGCTACGCAAAAATTTCCGGGCTAATGATGATTTCCCAGATGGTGATTGGACATTGGAAATTTCGGATATTAAAGATAATTTGGGTGGGCCTGTAGCTGATAAGATTATTCCTATAAATGCGGCTCATTTTAACGATGGCGGCGGCGAATATTATGTGCATATTTTTGAAGACCCGCTTGCGCCGCTGGCCAATCAAGTTGATTTTTCCGATTCGCCGGAAGATGGCGCTACTGGCGTTGACCCGGATATTGTTCTCAGATGGGGCGAGATATTCCTCGGTTATAATGCGGTCGGCACCCCGGTTGTCTCGGATAGCTATGATGTTTATTTTGGCCAAAATCCAAGTGATGTCGAGAACGCTACAACGACGGTTCCACTCGGCGTACTGGTCAGTCCTCCTGTTACTGGCCAAGCTGCTCAATCCTATGATCCAGGTGGGTTACCTATAGATACAGAATATTTCTGGAGAGTTGACGGACGACTTAATCCGGCAAACCCTGCTCATTACAGTAAGGGAAGCGTCTGGAGTTTTGAAACTTGGAATTCTTCGCCTGAAACGGTAGAAGTTCTAATTGCTCCGATGGTATTTAATGCTGGTACAACATTCAGGCTGTATCGTGATGTTGACGGAGTCCCTATTCTCGTCGATGAGATGGATGGTTTGGCATTTAATTTTTGTGACACAGCTACTGCTGTTGCCGGTTTCGACAGCTTTGCCAGTTACCAGCGGGACATCAGATGGGAATTGATTCTCAAACGTCTCTGGGGCGAAACGAATGCTACTCTCTTAGGCCTTCC
This sequence comes from Anaerohalosphaeraceae bacterium, assembly GCA_021108375.1. GTDB lineage: Bacteria > Planctomycetota > Phycisphaerae > Sedimentisphaerales > UBA12454 > JAIORA01. Next base: position 110,968 of record JAIORA010000048.1, on the reverse strand, counting down.
AGTCCCAATCAGCCCTACTCTTGGCCACGAGAATGATTTTGAATATAACCACACTGTTGGTCTAACTTACAGAGGCAATCATCTGTATGCCGTTAGGCCTTATCACGGTGGGTTTGATAATGTTGGCGAGATAGCCCAACTGTTCCGCAAGACAAATTATCTTGAGGGGAATGTGGATTATCAAATTTCAGCTGGAGACAGAGAAGTTGCTAACAGAGCCAGTGATGACTTTCCACGAATTGATATGCACGACCGCGTTATGCAGAAAATGTTTCAGTACATAACCCTTTTTGACCCGGCAATAGATGATGCGACTAAAACCGCAATCAAGGGCAGGGTCAATATCAATACCGCACCGATTAGTGTTATAAAGCAACTGCCTTGGGTAACCGATAGCAGGTTTAATCGCGACAATGAATTAGCAGAGGCAATTGTCGCTTTCCGTGATAAGAAAGATGCCCCAATTAATTATTCCAACCGATTCAGCGCAACTGATATTACTGACATATCAGAGGCACCAGGCTTTAGCTCGATTGGCGAATTGGCCGCTGTTATAACAGATAGCTCTGGCGACATCGATTACCGCATTGATTATTACGGCATAGATGGTGTTGACCAGTTCGGCTACCCCGACCTCAGCACAAACAGGGAGCGTTACGATGGCTATGTTGACGATTTGGAGGAACAGAATCTGATTTTTGCTCGCATCAGCGACCTTGTTACCGTTCGCAGTGATATTTTCACAGCGTATATATTGGTAAGGCTCGGTGCCGAAGGCCCGCAGAAAAGGGTACTGGCCATCCTCGACAGAAGCGGCGTAAAAAACAAATCTGATAAGGTCAGAGTCATCGCCTATCAGGTGATACCGGACATCAAATAGCAGGGCGTATATAGGTATATACTGAGTTTTCACAGGCAAACCAGACGATGGGGTTGCCGAACAGTGTGAGCGTAAAGTCCAGCCTGTTACAGCACTTACGGCAAAATCGCTTGAATAGTGTAATTTTGAACGTGTTTTTTTGCTCAAAAAAGGCTTTTTTTTTTGACAACAGGCCTTTCCATCGCTAAAATCCCCTTAGTAGATACCATTATTTATGGAGACTAAATATGCAGGAATATGAAGACCTCAAAAGATTGGTAGAGGAAGCTGACGAAGACATCAGGAAAGCCGAAGGCGGAAACAAGGCTGCCGGGACGCGAGTTCGCAAGCAGATGCAGCAGATTAAGCAGGCCGCTCAGGACGTTCGCAGCAAAGTCCTCGAAATTCGCAGTTCCGACTAGAGCAGTTTAATTTTTCGTGTCCGCTTTATGCCTGTTGCGGCTTCGGCTGTCGGCATCAGAAATACTCACCTTACAACAAGTAGGGTTGCGTTTTCTTCCTTGTCAACCTTGTCCTGACGACGGCCTAAATGCGAACAGAAAATATTAAAATGCTCTAAGTCGCTGATTTTCGGCCCACAACTGGATTGTTAAGATTCCTACGGCATAGCCCTTTGGTTGGGTCGTTTTGTCGTCTCATTTTATCATATAATTGATATAGATTAGGGTAGTCCCTGTCTTTAGTTTTTTGATTGAAAGGTTGCCAGTGCCGCCAACATTGTTATTTGATATGTCCGAGATTGACCTTGATAAGGTTATTTTTAATAAAGAGCAAATCGCTGAGGTCAATCCGCAGCGTTATGAAATGGACCAGCTGGATGCGGTGGTCTGGTATGACAAAGAAAAGTTTCTCATTCTCGGCTACAAAGATTTAACCGAAGATGAATTCTGGGTTCGCGGCCATATTCCCGACCGGCCGCTGATGCCAGGCGTTATTATGGTAGAAGCGGCAGCGCAGCTTTCGAGCGTGTTCGTTAAAAGGGTTTACGAGCTTGGGGGCTTCATCGGATTTGCAGGCATTGATTCAGCTAAGTTCCGCAAACCTGTCTCGCCCGGCAACAGACTCTGGCTGCTCGGCCATATTACAAAATTCAAACGAAGGAAATATACCTGTGTAGTGCAGGGTATCGTCGATGGCACGATGGTATTCGACACAGTGGTTTCAGGCTTGAATGTTTAGAGGTTCCCTTAATAGTTCTGACAAACTGAGCAAGTTTAGTGATTTAAAACTCTTTAAATAACACAGTTGTTTTTTTGTTGGAGGTTATCAGAGCAGCCAATGCCCATAAATCTGAGTGGATATTTTGAGGCTTGTCTGGAAATTTTAACCGGCAGTCCGACAGATGAATTTTTCGCTCAGATTCCAACATCCCGAGGAGTTGTACTTTTCGCCGATTCGACAGACAATCCCATACAATTGCTCACCGCTGCCAGTATTCGCAGAACAACTAAGTCGCATCTTCTTAGTGGTGATTCTCAGCCGCCTGCTCGCAGGGCGGATATTAAAGGCATAACAGCAAAGGTATATTACAGCCGTTGCTACTGCGATTTCCGTTCGCTTTTAGCTTGTTACAAAGCCGCTGCGAAAATTTACCCCGCTGATTATAAAGACTACGTTTCGCTTGGCAAAATGTGGTATTTAAGAATAGACCTTTCAGCGAAATGGCCGTGTTTTTCCATCTCGCAAAAACCAGATTACGGAAACAAGCTGCGGGTTTTCGGCCCGTTTGTTACCAGAAAAAGTGCTGCCAGATTCCAGAATGCCGCCGAAGATGCATTTGGTATGTGCAAAAAACCGGAGCTTCTGGGCAATGGCAGAAGGTTTGCGTCCTGTCCATATTTGCAGATGGATACCTGTTGCGGGGTATGTTCGGGCAAAATTTCCGATTCCGGGTATCTTGCCAAAATTATGGCCTGCCTTGAAGCAATGAAAAACGTTAGTCAGGCTCAGCAAGAGTTCAAAGAGCAGATGGTACGTTGTGCCGCGGCCCGGGAATTTGAAAAGGCTCAGGTAATTAAAGGCAGAATGGAAAACCTTGCGATTTTTGGGAACAGAGATTATCAATGGATACGCCAAATCGATTCGCTTGCAATTGTTCATATTGACAAATCCGGAAAAATCAAGCTGCCCGGCAAAAGAAAAATGGCCCAGACTTACGCCGCGTTTTTGATAGACGCAAATGGCGTTAAGGATTTCGGGGATTTTTTGATTGAGGATTTGCCGAAGATTTTCAAGCTCATTCAAAAAGCGAAACAGCGCAAGCGAAAAACCGCATCTCGGGCAACTGTCGATATGTTCAATCTGGCTGGTTTCTACCTTTACCGTTCTAATTCGCCGGGAGTGTGGGCTGCTGCACAAGGGGATAGCTGGCAGGGGAGACTCACCGAAAATATCGAGCGGAAGTTTGAACTCCAAACTTAGTCGTTAAGGCTTGTAACGCGGGCTTTTATTTTCTATTTCCCAACTGTTTTTATCGAAAAAATGCCACAAAAACGCCATATGGCGGTATGAATCTTTCTTGCCGTTTGGCAGGAGCAGCCGCCAATCGCCGGCCTGTGACCACGAAAGATTAAGTTGTGGTATGATGTTTCTTTTATCGTCTCTGGTTTTTACGGAGGAGTCGTTAAACAGCACATTCCATTGGCCGGTTTTGTGGTTTATGATTCTGTTTTCGGAATGTCCGAAGGCATCGCTCCAGAGGACAAGTTTTCTGAAATTGTCCGGCCGCAATTGTCCGTAGCAATTCTTTTTTCTCGCGGATTTATAAACCGTTTTTCGGCCGGAAGAGTTGTAAAAGGCGAGCCTCATTCGGAACTGATAGCCGGCCCCGTGCATTGAGCTTACAGGTTTGTAATTACCGTTGCCGTTTTGCTGCCAGGTTTGTTCAGGTTTTTCGCTGCTCCCAGGACAATACCAGGTCTTTGGCTCTTCGACAAATCCGGCCAGCCACAGATAATATAAAGGCCCGTGTACATCGGGTGAATTGATTCGGTAAAACTGATTTGTGTGTGAGCCGTAATCGGTTCTCGGCCAGCAGTCGTTATTCTCTTTTGCGTAGGTATCGAGAGAGATATAATTCTGATGCAGATTAGATGCGCAGACAACAAGCCTGGCTCGGCTTCTGGCAGACGAAAGCACCGGCATCAGCAAGGCCAGCAGCACTGAAATTATGGAAATTACAACAAGCAGTTCTATTAGAGTAAAAGCTTTGGCGCTATGTTCTTTTCCCACAGGCACGCCCCCTGATAATTCCCATTTTGTGGCAGCAGTACTTGTCTTTAATATAGAATTACAACTCTAACGAGTAAAACATAATATATATTTACCTAATATCCAAATTTATCAGAAAAATTGCTGCTTGCGTCATCTTTGCCGCAAGATTAAGTTGCTTGTAGCTCCGATGGGTTTTATATATAATACTCCGTCTGCAATAATTTTATGTTAGTTCAGGGCTTACGCTATGGCAGAAGTTGATAATGCGAAATTATCTGATTCGCCGCAAAAGGTCGCGTGGTGGCACTTGCACAGGCGGATGTACGATTGGGTAATTCATTTTGCCGATACCAGACACGGTGCGACGGCGCTTTTTTGTTTAAGTTTTGCGGAGTCGAGTTTTTTCCCGATTCCGCCTGATGTGCTTCTCGCTCCGCTTACACTTGGCGCACCTAAAAAGTGGTTGCGATTTGCTTTGGCTTGCTCCCTGGCTTCGGTGCTGGGCGGAATTTTGGGGTATATGATTGGCGTGTTTTTGTGGGACCAGATTGGCGTGTGGGTTTTTGAGCATCTTGGTCGTATTGGTTTCACCGAGGATAATTTTGCGTGGTTTCAGGCTAAATATAACAAGTATGACTTTGGGATTGTTTTTACTTGCGGGTTCACGCCTTTGCCTTACAAGGTCTGCACAATAACAGCCGGAGTTGCGAAAATTTCATTTTTGGGTTTTATCGTTGCCTCAACAGTCAGCAGGTCTGCAAGATTTTTTATTGTGGCAGGGCTGTTCAGGTGGAAGGGTGAAACAATCAGGCCTTTTGTGGAAAAATATTTTAACTGGCTCAGCCTGCTGTTTGTGTTGCTGTTGGTGGGCGGGTTTGCGGTTTTGAAAATGTTGCATTAAATTTCAATTTTTTTATATGAGTGAATCGTGATATGATGACCGATGAGCAAAAAACAGTTTTGCTGAAAGTTGCCAGAGAGGCTGTAGCCTCTGCTGTTGCCGGAGGCAAAGTCCAAAAATCCCGTAGCGATGATACGCAGTTGAATTTGCACTGCGGCTGTTTTGTTACATTGAAAAATAAAGGCCAGCTTCGTGGCTGTATTGGTATGTTTACGTCCAACAGGCCACTGATTGAAACGGTATCGCAAATGGCGGTAGCGGCGGCGACAAACGATTCGCGGTTTTTTTCCGACCCTATAACAGCAGAGGAGGTTTCGCAACTCGACATCGAAATTTCGGTCCTTTCGCCTTTGAAGAAAACAGATGCTCCGCTTAGCCTGCGGCTCGGTATTGATGGCATATATATAACGCAGGGGGCGGCTTCGGGCTGTTTTTTGCCTCAGGTCGCCACTGAAACCGGCTGGAGCAAAGAAGAGTTTTTGTCTCACTGCTGCTCAGGCAAGGCAGGGCTAAATGCGACGGCCTGGAAAGATAAGGATACGGACGTTTATCTCTTTACCGCTGAGATTATAGAAGAGTAATCAGAGAGTGCGAAATTTAGAAAGCCCTTAGAATATGTGTAGATTAAAAAAAAATGTATTACTAATAATTCTCTCGCTCATCTTTGTGGCAGGCTGTCAGGAAACCAGATTTGAGCGTAACGCCAGTAGTATTGAGCCGACCGAAAAGCAGGTAGATAAAGGCTGCAACTGTTCAACGGCACCTCTTTCGAGCATTGAAGGTTTAATAAATTACATCGCCCCAATGCCTGCGGTATGGGACATAAAGCCCTGGAAAAATCCATACAGTGAAAAAGGGCTTATGATTGAAACGGTTCACTACAAGATCTATACAACGCTTATGGAGCCGTTAATGCTCAGGCAGGTCCCGGCCTTTGTCGAGGCCGCATATAGTGCCTACCAAAGCCAGTTGCCGTCTCCCGCGCAGACTCCCGGCAAACTGGTCATATATCTTTTTGATGGCCGCAGGCAGTGGGAAAGTTTTACAAAGGGTTACACCGGCCAGCAGTGGCCGATATATCAGAAAATCAAAAGGGGAGCTTATTATCTTGATGGCGCCTGTGTTGCCTACAATATTGGTCGCAGCAGAACATTCAGCGTGATTGGTCACGAAGGGTGGCACCAGTTTTGTGATTCGACTTTCAAATACCGACTGCCGAGTTGGCTTGACGAAGGCATTGCCCAGCTTTTTGAGACAAGCGAATATGATGGCCGTGATTTTGTTTTCACGCAGACCAAAAACTACAACAAGCTTGGTTCGCTGCGTCTCACCTTGCAGAATAACAGGATGATACCGCTTAGCCGGCTCATATCGCTCAATCCCGGCGAGGTTGTGATGTGGGAAAAATCCAGCAGGGCAACTATGGCGTTTTACGCTCAGTCTTATGCGCTGGTGAGGTTCCTGCGGGAAGACGATTACGGCAGAAGGTTCGCCCAGTACCAGCAGATGCTTTTAGGTGCTTTTAACGGCAGTTGGCCTTTGGATGCATCCGAGGCTGTGATAGCTTCTGACCGCAGCATTAAGTTGACAGCGAGGTGGAACAGTTATATAGCTCAGAAATTATTTGCTGTTTATATTGGTCAGGATATCGAAAAAATCGAGCCGGCATATTTGAGGTTCTGCAAAAAAATTGTTTATAACATCAGAGTAAAATGACAGCGATACAAAATCAGAAGATAAAATTTATTCTCGCCTCAGCCTCTTCTCAGCGAAAGCAGCTTCTCAGCCGGGCAGGTTATGATTTTGATGTGGTAGTTTCGGATGTTGACGAAAGCAAATTCGAGGACCATCAATCGAATTTAAATGCCTGCGATTATTCGTCTATGCTTGCGATGGCAAAAGCCGGGGCGGTCGCGAAAAATTTTCCAGACAAACTTGTCGTTGGCGCAGATACGGTAGCTGATTTTGATGGCGAGATTATAGGCAAAGCCGAAACCCCGACTCACGCTCGCGAAATTATAGAAAAGTTATTCAGCACGCCCCACAAAATTATAACCGCAATCTCAATGGTTAAGCTCGACATAGGTCTTGAGTTAACCGATTTTGCCAGCACGACAGTCTTTCCGGTTGCGATGACCGCGGCACAAATTTCAGAACATATAGACTCCGGAACGTGGAAAGGCAAGGCCGGTGCTTATTCGATTCAGGCCGACAAAGATGCATTCATCAAGCGGATTAAGGGCAGTAGAACCAACGTTATGGGGCTGTCAATGGAGCTTTTTGAGAAGATGATTACGGCAGTTTCAGTTGAGATAAACAACTCGTAGCGATAAGCTTTTGCTCTCAAAGGGGTTGAAAGTTTTTGTCTCCAGCAGAATTGACTTGAAACGCTGATGTTAAACAGTATAATCAGATTAGTCTGGGTGAGTTTAGATATCCGGATTTGAACCAAACGACAAACATTTTTTTGAAAGCGGTTAATATGCCCGGAATGTTCTACACACTTGAAGAGGTAATGGAAAAGCTTGGCAAAAGCGAAGACCAGGTCAGAGATTTTGTACGGCAGGGCAAGCTCAGAGAATTTCGCGATGGCGCAAAACAGCTTTACAAAGTTGAGGATGTCGATGCCATCGGTGCCCAGAGCGCAGGCGATGTTTCCATTCTGGATGATTCACTTGAGGTGTCGATAGATGAGACGGGCGAGATTACGCTTGCTCCGGAGGAGCTTCAGGCTCTCTCTGCTGAACCAGCTGATGACAGCAGCGGTTTGGATTCGGGTTTGCTGAAGCTTGATGAAACCGGCGCGCTTGTTGCGGATGAGGAGCTTGGGAATTTTTCTCTTGAAGACACCCAGTCGAAATTGGATGCTCCTCAAGGCGATACCAAAACAGAAGCAAGTGTGAGCAGTTCTGATGATGAGCCTGATGAAGTCAGCCTTGCCTCGGGTGGGCAGGATATATTAGAGGTGCCGCAGGAAGACGATGACGCTCTTATCAGCGAGGATACAAAGCTTTCGGCCACTACCGGCTCATCGATAAACATACTTGGTGATACCGACCCTGAGTTTCGTTTGAGTGATGACACTATCGGAGAGACGAAGATTATATCATCAGAAGGCGGCTCACTTGACGATGGTGGTTTTGGCAACGAAGAAGAGTTGTCGGTTGCAAGGCTCGACGATGATGTTAATCTCGACAGCTTTGGCGGCAGTGGTTCAGGCCTGCTGGACCTTTCTTTGCAGGCCGATGACACATCTCTGGGTGCTGTGCTTGATGACATTTATCCCGAAAGTGGCCAGCCCGGAGCCAATGACCAGGGCCAAAGCCCCGCGGCAGGAATGGGTTTTGAGGTCGAGGCCGACGAAATGATGGCCCAGGCTGTCGAGCCAGGGTCGGTTGAAACTATTGATGAAACGGAGTCCGTTTCGTCGATGCCGATGGCCAAAGCAATTTACGCACAGGATGTTCCGGATACATCAAGCAATGTGTTCGGCGTAATGCTCTTTTTGCCTTTGATAGCATCGGTTTACGCTTCAATAGTTGTGCTGTCCACTTTAATGCCGATAGCTGAGCTCAAAATACTTTCCTCGGTTCAGGACATAATATGGTACATCATTGCCGGTACCGCCGGAGCAGTCTTTTTGATGGCTATCATTGCCTCTGTTACAGCGTCCGGCGGTAATGCCAAAGCAAAGCCAAAGAAAGCCAGAGCCCCCAAAGCTAAAAAAGAGAAAAAAACAAACGCAAAAAAGTCCAAAAAAGTTAAAAAGGGTAAAAAAGCCGCTGACGATTATCAATAGTCTCATCGGCGGTGCGATTTTTGCATATTTTTCTCTGGCTTTTGTAACTTTTTAGAGTTAAATTCTTCTCACAGGCTCTCGGTGCCTTCATAAAGGGATTTTAGGTTTGTCAGGAAAGGACATTACAATGCGTGCCATAAAAATCACATTTATTTTAGCGTTTTCTGCGATTTTGTTCAGTGGTTGTAGCTCTGAGAATAAATACAAGGATGCCAAGCTGAGAAATCGAAGCCAGCTTCAGCGTATAGATGACCTGGAAAGTCAGTATAACGTAGCTAAACTCCAGCTTGCCCAGACAAAGAAACAGCTCGCAGAAGCCGAAGAGGTTTATGACGTTGATACTGAGGCGATGAAGAAAAAAGCAGAGGCAATGGAAGCTGACATTCAGGCAAAGACATTGCTCATAGGTAAGATGCAGGCAGAGCTTATTCGCGGCGGTTCAGCACTGCCTCCGGAACTGGCCAGCGAGCTTGAAAAGTTTGCCGCTCAAAGCGATATGATAACGTTTGACGAATCGAGCGGAATGGTAAAATTCAAAAGCGATTTGTTGTTTAAGAAGGGCAGTGATGTTGTTGCCTCAGATGCCGTGTCTGCATTGGGTAAATTTTGCACAATAGTAAATTCAAAAGCAGCTTCAGGTTTTGATGTTGTCGTCGCAGGCCACACTGATGATGTACCAATTCGCAAGCCTGATACCAGAGCTTTGCATCCGACTAATTGGCATCTTTCCGCACACAGAGCCATCTCGGTTGGGGCTGTGATGGAGAAGAACGGCATAGCTCCTAAACGTATCAGCGTCAAAGGTTTTGGCCAGTACAGGCCTGTCGAGGACAACGCCCCCGGCCGTAGGGGTAACTCCAAAAACAGACGAGTGGAGATTTATCTGGTTCCGGCAGGAGCTTAAAGTTATAAACCTTTAGATTTGGAACAATTCATCAAAGATGTCTGAACGCAGTCTCATAATTATTAAGCCTGATGGCATTCAACGTGCTTTGGCTGGCAGTATAATAAGCAGGTTTGAGAGTAAAGGGCTTAGAATTGCTGCCGCCAGGCTTATGCGGATAAGCGTTGAACTGGCGCAAGAGCATTACGAGGCCCACGCCGACAAATACTTCTTCGACAGAGCGGTAGAATATATTTCCAGCGCTCCTGTCCTCCTTATTGTTCTCGAAGGAAGCAATGCTATCGAGGTTTGTCGCAAACTGACAGGTGCTACTTTCAGTTACGAAGCTGCTCCTGGTACGATAAGGGGCGATTACAGTGCTTCCAAAAGATTCAACCTCGTCCACGCTTCGGATTCTCCAGAGGCTGCTCAAAGGGAGATAGCTCTTTATTTTAAGCCGGAAGAAATCCTGGATTATGAGCTTTGTGCTCGAAAATGGCTTTAACAAATCCGAAGAGCAGCTTTCAAATGCTGTTGCAAATTTTCGCTATTGGCCTTAAACTAATCGGCTATGAGTCCAGATATTTCAAGAATAAATGTTCTTCGCCGGCAAATCAGGGACAATGATTATTGTTATTATGTTCTCGCTGCGCCTCAGATTAGCGACCGCCGGTATGATGAGCTTTTTGCCGAACTGAAAGCCCTTGAGCAAGCCAATCCCGAACTCATTACGGATGATTCACCAACGCAGCGGGTGGGAGGAAAGCCGTTGGAAAATTTCGTTACTGTCAGGCATAGCGTTCCTATGCTGAGCATCGACAATACGTATAGCGCCGATGAATTGAGGGCTTTTGACCAGCGAATCGCCAAAATACTATCCACTGACGATTACGAGTACATTGTTGAGCTTAAAATTGATGGCCTTGCCGTAAATTTGCGGTATGAAAAGGGACAGCTGGCCCAGGCTGCTACCCGTGGCGACGGCAGTAGCGGCGACGATGTTACAAACAATGTAAGAACGATAAAATCGATTCCGCTTTCGCTTCTGCCCTCTGTTGATGTTCCGGATTTGCTTGAAGTTCGAGGCGAAGTATTTTTACCAAAAAAAGCGTTTGCCGAGCTTAACGCCCGGCGGACTGAGTTGGAGCAACCACCCTTTGCCAATCCGCGTAACGCCGCCGCTGGTTCTTTAAAGTTGCTTGATGCTGCTGTTGTCGCACAGCGCAAGTTAGCGTTTTTTGCTTATTCTCTTGGTAATGTCAGCCAGAATTTTTCTTCCAGCCATCACGATAGCTTTGAAAAGCTCAAATCCCTTGGCCTGCCGGTTAACTCGCACATAGGCAAGACAAAAACGATAGATGAGGCGATAGATATTTGCGAGCAATGGGATAAAAAGCGATTTGAGCTGAACTATCAAATTGACGGAATGGTTATAAAAATTGACAGTTTCGCTCAGAGAGAAATTTTAGGCTCTACCGGCCGGGCTCCGCGTTGGTGCATCTCTTATAAATTCGCTGCCGAACAGGCCGATAGCAAAATCATTTCGATTGATGTTCAGGTCGGCAAGATGGGGACGTTAACACCGGTGGCAAATCTCGAACCGGTACAGTTGGCCGGCACGGTTGTAAAAAGGGCCAGCCTTCACAATTTCGACGAAGTCAAAAGGCTCGATGTCCGAATCGGCGATACTGTTGTTATAGAAAAGGCTGGCGAAATTATTCCGCAGGTAGTGGAAGTGAAAAAACAATTCCGCCCGGAAGGTACTCAGGAGATTCTGCCGCCACAAATGTGTCCTGTTTGTGAGCAAAAGGCCGAAAAGGATGATAATGGCGTTTATATCAGGTGCCTGAATGATTATTGCCCGGCAAAAGTTAAAGAGCAGATTAAATATTTTGCCGGTCGGGACCAGATGGATATTGAAGGACTTGGCCCTGCCATTATCGACCAACTTGTGGAAAAGAAGTTGGTTACAGAGCTGGCAGACTTATACAGGATTACGAAACAGGATTTGCTTGAGCTTGAGCGAATGGGCGAAAAAAGTGCCGACAATCTGCTTGCCTCAATCGAAAAAAGCAAAACACAAAATCTGGCAAGGGTCATCGCAGGACTCGGCATACAGCACGTGGGTGCTGGAGTTGCTGAAATTCTTGCCGGCAAATATGGCAGTGTCGATAAATTAATCCAGGCCGACCAGACCGAGCTTTCCGAAATCGCTCAGATAGGCCCGGCCATTGCAAAAAGCATACGCGATTATTTTGACAAGTGGTTAAATCGCGCCGAAGACCTGCTCAAATATCTCAACCCGCAGGTAGTAACAACAGCAGTATCAAACAAATTAGTGGAAAAAACGTTTGTTATCACAGGCACGCTGAAGGAATTTTCCAGAGCCGAAGTTAAAGAGTTGATAAAACGTAATGGCGGAAAAGTCTCATCGACAGTCAGCAGCAAAACCAGTTATCTTCTTGCCGGTGCTGAACCGGGCAGTAAAATTGAAAAAGCAAAAAAACTTGGCGTTGAAATTATCAGCGAAGAACAATTTTCCAAAATGTGCAGGGAGGATACCGGCTAAATGGGTTCTGCCGATGAAAAACATATGCAGATAGCTCTTGCCCTGGCCGAAAAGGGTATAGGCTGTGTAGAGCCTAATCCAGCCGTTGGCTGTGTGATTGTAAGGGATGGGGAGATTTTAGGCAGGGGTTTCCACGAAATTTTTGGCGGCCCCCACGCTGAGATAAACGCGCTGGCCGATTGTCGCGAAAACGGTTTTTCGCCAAAAGGTGCTACGATGTATGTTACTCTTGAGCCTTGCTGTTATACGGGTAAAACACCGCCTTGTACCGAAGCGATTATCGCTGCGAAAATATCCCGTGTTGTCGCTTCTACCACAGATGCCACTGAAAAGGTGGCAGGCAAAGGCTTTGAAATTCTGACCCGTGCCGCAATAGTGGTTGACGTGGGTCTCTGTCAGGAACAGGCGAGGCAGTTGAACGCTGCTTTTTTCAAATACGCTCGTACAAAAATGCCCTGGGTCATTGTCAAATGGGCTCAAAGCGATGATGGTTTTCTCTCCAGAACGGATGGCGATAGATGGATAACTTCTTCGCAGAGCAGGCAGGATGTCCAGCGAATAAGAGTACGGGTTCAGGCGATACTTGTTGGCATAAATACGGTTATAGATGACGACCCGCTTTTAACTCTTCGGTCGCCAGAGCAGAAACCGCTTTTGAGAGTTGTCCTGGACAGCAAATTGCGAATAAGCATTCAAAGCAAACTTCTGCAAACGATTTCTCAGTCTCCGGTATTGATAGTTACGGCCAAAGAAACTCTTGTGGAGATGACCGAAAAAGCAAAGGCGATAAAAAAATGCGGCGCTGAAATTTTTGTGGTCCAAAGCGATGATGGCAGGTGTGATATTCGACAGGTGCTTAACCATCTGGGCAAAGTTGGTATCCAGCAGGTTCTCATAGAAGGCGGCAGGGCGGTTTTAGATTCGTTTATAGGCTCTGACTTTGCTGATGAAGGAATCGTTTACATTTCGCCTGAAAAACTGGACAGTAACGGCAGTGTAAAAATTTCTGAAAAAATGCGAGATTTTTTAGAAGCAATCAAAAAAAACGGCTCATCGGAGACTATCGGTCCGGATATACGAATCAAAGGGTTTTGCCGGCGAGACTAAAATCCAAATTTATCCTTGTAAAATATCCCTACTTTCGTTAGAATCCCCCGATGATTTCAGCAGTTTTTTGCGGGTGTAGCTTAATGGTAAAGCTCTAGCCTTCCAAGCTAGCCATGTGAGTTCGATTCTCATCACCCGCTTTTTCCGTACCCCCCCTTAATTCCGAGTCTTAAAATCACTCTTTTTTTGAATTTGTGGTTATATCCATCGTTTTATCCAGGAGGAAATTGTCCCCCCTGATTTAGTTATTACTACCGGCCTGTTACATCTACAGGCAATCGTATCCGGCAAAGAAGCCTTACCGAAATTTGCCAGCAGCGGACGATTAGTCGTACCCAGCAGAACGAGGTCGTAGTGTTTTGAAACGCCCAATACTGCCCGTCTGACCGAACGCGATTTAATGGTTTTAGTAATCACCTTCGCACTTTCCGGCTGCAGGCGCGGGCGGTTTTCTTCGAACCATTGCTCGACATCGAAATCTCTTCTGCCGGTATCAACTGTGAGTACGGTTATTTGACCATCTTCCGGCGAGGTGAGTATCGATGCGATTTCCAGTGCCAACGCGGAATTTGCTCCGCCGCCGGCCAGTACCAGCGAATTCTTAAACTCCTGATTCCTGCCGCAATCCTTCAGGATAACTATATCGCAGGGCGAGCGTTCTATAACAGGGTCGATGGTCGAGCCGAGACTGAACAATCTGCTTTTCGGTTTTCCGTGCCAGCCCATAACGAGCAGGTTAATTTTTTTCTGACGCAATGCCGAAACGATTCCACGAGCGATATTTCTGCAGTAGCGTATCGTAAAACTGATGGGAAAGTGCATCGCAAGATAAAGCATCGCCTCGGCAAGACTTTCTTTGCCTTGTGTTATATATTTTTCAGCATCGTGCAGCGAAACCTGGCTTGGCACCGGTGCCATATGCAGCAGTTCGACCTTGGCATTTTTCGCGCCGCAAATTTTATAGGTACTCTGTACAAGGGACACCGCATTTGCGGGGTTAGCCACCGAAACCATCACGCTGTAACGACTGTCATCTGTGGCGGGAAGTTTTTCGTCGAGTACGAGAATCTCATCATCAGTAACTTCGGCACGAGATTTTGAATAGACGAAGTAAACCGCCAATCCGGATAGAATCCATAACGGTGCAATAATCCAGGCTATCAGCGACATATGAATCAGCCATACCGCAAGAACGGCCTGAGCGATGAGTGCCAGAACCGGAAACAGCGGAAACAGCGGCATCAGAAAACCATAAGTCAGTTCGTCGGCCATATTCAGTCGGATTTTTATAACGCACAGGTTGACGAGAAAAAACAAGAACAAAAACATTATGCTCGCGCTGGAGGCAACGTCTTTTGTAGGCAGAACAGTGGCCACAATCAGAACTATTATTCCGGTAATTATCAGCGCCCCGTATGGGGTCTTTCGTTTTTTGTGAATAGCGGAAAAAACCCCTGGCAGCATCTTATCCCTGCCGAGAGCGTACGATGCGCGTGTCGCCGAAAATACTGTTGCGTTTAGAGCGCTTGTTGACGAGAAGATTACCGCGATTGTGAGAATGAAATTCCCCATCGGCATCAGCTTCGCGACGGCCTCTCCGAATCCTTTTTCGCCGAACGAGCCAATCCACTGCCACGGGGCCGTCCCGTCCGGTACCTGCACAGCCTTAACAGAAACCACCGTAGCAAAAGCCACGAGTACATATATCAGCGTTACTATCAGCACCGAATATATCATCGCCTTGGGAAGGTTCTGCCGGGGATTGATGGTCTCATCGCCAGCCTGGGCGATAACTTCATAACCTTCAAACGCGACATAGGTGAAGCCCATCGTTATGAGCAGCTTCGACCAGCCTGCCGGCATAAAAGGTGTAAAATTCGCCAGCCGGGAAGGTTCCTTTATAGCGACGAGTATTCCGGTGATACCAATGACAACGACGAATATGGTTTGCCCCATCGTAATTATCGCGCCGATTTTACCAGTCTCGCTAGCTCCGCGAAAATTTATATATATGAAAAGTCCGGCAGTTATAACCGCGGTGATTTTCACTGCCATATATATAAAACTGCTCTCTGCTGCTGAGCCTGATTCGATGTTGAGAAGACTAAACAGCCAGCCGAATCCACCAAGTGCTTTGACGTATCGAACGGTGTAGATTGCAAACGTAAGAGCGTACATCGCCCCGGCAACACTTGAGGCGAACCATTCCATCCAGCCCGCCAGAAAACTTGTCCCTCTGCCGAAACCTACCCTGGCGAAATTATAAACGCCGCCTGCCCGCGGAATTGCCGAGCTGAGTTCTGCAAACGACATCGCTGTCAGTACTGCTAAAAGTCCATTGAGGCTAAATGTCAATACCACTCCGCCGGGACCGGCATTGCCGATGGATATTCCCATACCGAGAAAAACACCCGCCCCAATCATCATTCCCATACCCATCATCGTAACGTGGAAAAGATTAAGTTCGCGGGAAAGCTCGGAAGTAATTTTGGGTTTTTCAGCCATTAAGTTCCTTTATAGCGTGCCTGGCTGAGCTGAACTTTTCGCGTGCCATTCTGTTTATTATTCTCCGTGCCCACACACCCAACCCCACCAGCAGTGTTACAGAGACGAGCAAAGCAACGATTCCAATTATCATATCAGTTTCCATAATATGATTATATAGCCGAAATCTGCCTGGAAATCAAGAAGGCTCTAATATCAATACCGATTCTATCGCTTAAAAGCCGAGCGACGTAGGTCGCCGGAATAGCAGCCGAGCAGCGGAAGCTGCCGGATAAGGTTGTTGTCATTGCGAGGCCGTGCTTTTTATTAAAAATCCATCCCGATTTATCGGGATTCCTCAACTCAAAGCTAAGGACTCAAAACTCAAAACTACCCTTTGCCGTGGCAATCTATTTTTTTCGTTTAGCCCCCTCATCACTATGAGGGGCCGTTGTTACTTCGCTCATAATGACGTATATGCGCATTTATTATTCGTATTTGGTATGGTAGACGCCTAATGATTCGACGGGCGGCCTGCCTTGCGACATCCGCCCGCCAACCGAGTTGAAAAGGGAGCCAAAAAATATTTTCTGGCAAAAATAGCTGTAACTTATCAGCCGACTTTTGCGCCTTTATGTTTTTTATTTATTCTCACAAGCATCGAAACAGTTTCAGGCTTGGAAAGAGCCATACATTCGCACATATGGCTAAGTTCTTCGAGCATCTTTCTTATTTTACGCAAATTGCAATTTTCTATCGTGTTTTGAAGTCCTTGTGCCTTTTCCGCCAGTTTGCTCAGAAACACATTTTCGCACTGCGTTTCAAATTGTTCTGTTAATTCGCTCAGCAGTTCGGTATTTTCGCTATCGAGGGCATCGTGCATAGAGGAAATTATTTTCGGCATCTTACTGACGAAAATGGACAATGACGTATAAAGGTCTATCTCTGCTGAGGCAGGCTCATTTGTCCTTAGATATTCAGGCTGGATAAAAATTTTATTTTCGTTGTTTTCTTCAAACACTTAAAATTTCCTCTTATACCAATTCTGAATCAATAAATTCGCTATCTTTTTAATAACCTTTGGTTCATTTTTAAACTATGCGCCCGCAACCCGCATTTTATTACCCTTTATGGATACTTAATAGTGCAAAAAAAAAGGCACAGCCAACAGGGGAGTCGGAAAATTTCCAACCCTCATATTGATTGTGCCTTCTGCTTACCAGTCTATTACCTGCACGCAAAGGCGAGACAGCCTTTTATATGGCCAGCTCGTTGTTTATATATCTCTATACGAATAGATATCGGGTAAACCGCCGATATAGTTTAAACTTTTTTGTTTTTTCTGAGGATTTCTTCCAGTTTTTCTCGTAACAGTCCCAATTCTTTGGACTTAAACGAGCTTTTTGTTTTTTCAAGCGTTCTTACTGTTTCAAGAATCCCGTCGCTCATTTTTGACAGTTTAGGACAGCTCATCAGATTGCATATTGGCGGAGTCGAAGTTTCATCGGTTAGTATTGCAGTGAGGTTTTTGACATCCGAAAAAGCAGCACTGATATTACACAGCGTCAGGTCAAGAAAGTTCTTTACTGATGCCGTAAACTCTTTATCCTCGTTTTCCCGCGAAAATTTTTCCATTTGCTCGATGTCGCTATGCCATTGCTCAAGTCTTGTTCTGGTATTCAGGACGGTATTGAACAGTTGTTTTTTTCTTATTGCCGCTTCAACATTATTTTTGAGTTCTTCGAAATCTATGGGTTTTACCATATATGCCGAGACTGGCAATCTTACTGATTCTATCGCTGACGATTGTGTTGGAAAAGCTGTTACCAGTATAGCAGGGGTACCCTTGGCCAACTCGGAGAGTTTTTTAATGAGTTCGAGGTCAGGATTGCCCGGCATTTTAATATCGGCTATCAGCAAGTCGTAGGATTCTTTCGTTAATTTCTCCGCTGCTGCGTGCGCATCCGGCACACAATCGCAGTGATAACCTTCTCGCCTGAGGAGTTCGGCTGTGGAGTCGCGGAAAATTTGTTCATCGTCCGCGAGCAATATCTTTCCCAAAGTTGGCATAGCAGTTCCTTTCAGTAGATGCTTACTATTAATATCGTTGTGTTCTTGTCCCGGATAAACAACATCCTATGGAAATTCGTTATGCCGTAAAATTTATTTCGGGTTTTGCACACAGAGATATTTCAGATTACAATGCTCGTTTCTCCCTGTCGAAAATAATACACGCACCTGCATTGTTTTACAAAAAGTTTTTCGTTGTCATAACACAGTACGCATTTTATTGCCCTAAAGGGCAGCGGTGAAATTGCTCCTTGTTATACGGATATTATCGGCATAAAAGGCCAAGAAGTCTTAAATTTTTGTTATGTTTTTTTCCAGTTTCTCCAATTTTGTTCGCAATTGTCCCAACTGTTTTGACCGGTGGGCATCTTTTGTTGTTTTGATACTTTCAATTGCCTGCCTGATTGCATCGCTCAGTTCATTCAGATTGGGACATTGCATCATATTGCAAACGGGGGTGTTGTTAAACGTGTCGAATATCCCGGTAATCCTGCGAATTTCTGAAAAGGTTGTATTTATTCGAGCGGTCGTTATTTCAAGATAACTTTTCAAGGCTGTTTTGAATATCTCAGGGTTGGCTCCTGCCAGGCTGCCTTCAATGCGTTGTATTTCTGCCAGCCACTGAGTAAGGTTCTGTTTTGTCTGCACAACAGTCCTGTGAAGGATGCGGTTTTTCATCGCCTTTGATATGTTATTCAAAAGTTCGTCAAAATCTATCGGCTTAATCATATACACAGAGACGGGCATATGAATGGCATCGATAGCACTTTGCTGCGTGGGGTAGCCGGTTATCAGTATCATTTCTATACCAGGCCTGATTCTGGCAATTTCCCGTATCATTTCCAGATTCGTATTGCCGGGCATTTTTATATCAGCGACAAGAACATCATAATCTTCAGCAGCCATCTTCTCGATAGCTTCTTTGCCGGTATTTGCACAATCGCACGAGTAGTTTTCTTTACGGATAAGCTCCGCGGTTGCTTTGAGAAAAGTATCCTCATCATCCGCGAGTAGTATCCTGCCGAAATTGCCTTTTTTTAATTTATCATCAATCATATTTTGCCGGTATTTCTATATTAAAGGTTGTCCCCTTGTTTACTTTGCTTACAAAATCAATCTTACCCCGCATAGCACTTACAATATCTTTTGTAATCGCAAGCCCAAGCCCCAGTCCGCTTCTGGGGCCGCCCTGGCCGGTGGTAAAAAATGAGTCGAATATCTTTTCTTTTATACTGTCATCAATACCGCGTCCATTGTCGGCTATGGCAAGTTTTAAATGCCCATTGTTTGTCCCTGCCTCAATGCTCACCGTCGCGTTCTCAGGCGAAGCCTCCACGGCATTTTGAAGCAGGTTATAAATCACCTGTCTGAAAAGGGCTTCTGAAAGCACGACCTTCATATTCTCATCACAGATAACGTCCAGTTTGATATTTTTCTCATTCATAGCTGCTTTCAGCAGCGTTACAACTTCCCTGATAGTATCTCCAACCCGAAACCTTTCAGCAGACTGAGTGTCGGGTCGATACAGGTCGAACATATGTCTTACAATTTGAGAAACTCTCGTTATTTCCCTGTCTATCATACCTACATATTCAAAATATTTGTGCTCAGCAGGTATAGCGTCTTTTATAAGCAGAAAGGAATTTTTTATTCCCGCGAGAGGGTTGTTGATTTCGTGTGCGATCTGAGCTGCCAGTTTGCCGGCGGCGGCCAGCTTCTCTGTTTCCTTTAGGATTTTTTCGATATGATTTCTTGCCTGGATAGCTTCCAGGAGTTCAAGATTAGTATTGCGAAGCTCTGCTGTTCGTGAATTGACCTGTCTTTCGAGTTCCAGATGGCCATCTCTTAATTTCTGCTCATTTTGCATTCTCTCTGTCACATCCTGTCCAGTCGAAAGAATGCTTATCACCTTGCCGTTTGAGTCTTTAAGAGTTCTGCTTCGCCACTCGATATGCCTGATATGACCGTTTTTGGTAACAATTGGATTAATTTTGCCTTTAACATCAATCGACGAAGCAGCCTGGTTGAATGCATCTCGTATCCTTTGTCGGTCTTCGGGCAGAAGGAGCGTGTCGAACCAGCATTTGCCCTTGACCTCTTCGAGTTTGTATCCGGAAATTTTCTCGAAATAGGGGTTAAATTGCACTATATTGGCATCTTTATCGAGTACCAAAACTATCGCCTGTGCCGATTCAATGATTTTTTTGGCAAAATCTCTCTGTGTTACGAGCTGTTCTTTGATTTGCCTGCGTTTTATAGTGTGGGACAAATTGGAAACGGCGGAGTTCAGAAAATCCATTTCGAGTTTGGGCCACTTTTTGATTTCTTCACAGTTGTCAAAAGCGACAAAGCCGAATATCTCACCATCGATTATTATCGGTATAGCTATTACGCTTTTGATATTGCCTTCCCGCCAGAATTCCAACTCTTCTTTGGGGAGTGTTTTATTGATGGCAATATAACAGGATTTTTCCCGCAAAAACTCTTTATATACTTTGGGCCATATCGTATTAATGAAAAAGTTGTGCCGTTTTGGATTGCTCGAAAAGTTTTTTACCATCCCATTTTTTGTCCATCTTGCCAAAAGATGAATTAATGTATCATCCCCATTATTTCCGAGCGGCCTTAATATAATACTCACACAGGAAGCGCCCGATACAGGGCCGACAATTGACAGAAAATCTTCAAAACGGGCCTCCTCTGTCGAGGGCAGCAAAAGGGTGGATAATTCATCCAGTGCTTCAAGGTACCGTTTGCGTTTCAGCAGTTCCATTTGCTGAATTTTTCGTTCCATTATATTTCTGGAAATACCGCACATTCCGCTCGGCCTGTCCTGCTCGTCTGTTATCAGCCACGTATGGCATTCCAGTATCACTTCGTGGCCGTCTTTGGTTCTGTTGACTACTTCGCCTTTCCACTCGCCCTTGAAAAGAGTTGTATTTTTTATTTCCTGCTGTGTTGCTCCCAAGGCAGGATTATCGTCGTAAAAATCGACCGTTTTACCGATGATTTCTTCCGGCGTTCTTCCGATATGTCTTGCCGAAGCTTTATTGACGTATGTGATATTGCCATCCAGATCGGTCGCGGTAATTCCGTCGCCTATTTCATTGAGCAGCATTGCCTGAAGTTTAAGTTTTTCGTTCTGGGCTTTAAGTTCTTTTTGTGTGTTGTTCAGCTCGTACCATTTTGATATCAAAAATATCGCCATAGCGGTAGATACTATGGCAATTGTAAAAATTAATTCACTGAATAATTTCGGCTTCTCAGGATGGTTCGCTAATTGGTTGATAATTGTGAAAATGTACAGAATCGCAACCAGGACGATTACATAGGCAAACAGCAACGAAACTTTGCCCGTTCCCTTTTCGCTCCCCAATAGTTTTTTTCTCTTTCTAACCATAGCCAGCGCACACAAAAACTATTTTTGGCTCAGTATTTTTTAGAGCATTTTAAGATGAATAACAAAGTTGCAGATGTACAAAATATAGGATGTTCCTTCGCCGGTGTTCTTGGCTTTGCCCGCGATTGCGGGCCTGTCGGTCGGTGTTGCCAGTGCCGAACCGATAGACTGTGAAGATTATTATAAAATTTATGCCATGTCAACCGCCAAATATTTTATTACTTTAATTTCCTTGAAATTATTGCTGATTGGTTGTAAAGTACGAGCCGATTTGGGGAATAGTGTAACGGTAGCACGAGTGACTCTGAATCACTTACTCCAGGTTCGAATCCTGGTTCCCCAGTTAAGTTGGTCCCGATTTATCGGGAGAGAAATCTATTTAACCTCGGCAACTTGTTTGCCGGGGTTCGTGTTTTCTGTTAGAAGCCGAGCGACGTAAGTCGCCGGAATGGTTAGCCCTGCCATTACTATGGCAGGGGTTCGTATTTGCGAATTATTTCAATTTTTCCCATCGCTTAGTAGCCGAGCCGCGGAAGCGGCCGGACAATGTTGTTGTCATTGCGAGGCGATTCTGCCTTCTACCTTCTTGATTAAATCCGCGTAATCTGTGAAATCCGCGGTTAATAATTTGTGTTTGTTCGCCCTGATTTACCGCATATGGCAGTTTTTGCCGCAACTCTCTCTGCAAACTATCTCAGGGCGAATAAGTATTATACGGTGATTCCCGCGGGTTTTATGTTCCATCCGGTGGCAGAGTACCTCAAAGGCTTTTTGGACTATCTGTAGCACGTTAGGCCTGATTGTTGTAAGTCTCGGCTGTGAGATGGAAGAAAAAGGAGCATTGTCGTACCCAATCAAAGCAACGTCATCAGGAACGCGCACATTCATTTTCCGCAGCGAGCTAAGCAGCATAGTCGCCGAGTAGTCATTTGTTACAAAAAAGGCTTCAACCCCTGCTGTTATATGTCTTTCTATGGAGTCAAAAATTTTGTGTTCAAGATGTTCGCTGGTAATTTTGGGCAAATCCAAAACTTCCAGCCCGTAATCTGCCATCGCTGTTTCGTAGCCTTTTTGTCTCTCGGTAAACAGTTGTTTCGTTTCTGAAGGCGTATTGACTATCGATATTTTTTTGTATCCGTGCCTTATCAGGTGCAGCGTAGCCTGGTATCCTCCGGAGAAGTTATCGCTCATCACAAAATCGACTCCGGAAATCGGCTTTTCGGGCTCCCAGTAATCCATTACGACCACAGGTACCGGCAGGTCCGCAAGGTAGTTGAGATTCTGGATTATCATATTTTTGCTGCTTGGGTACACTGGCATCAGCAAAACAGCCGATACACCGTTTTTTATAGCCTCTATTACCGATTTTCGTTCCTTTTCCGGCTCGCCGAAAGAGAAAATTATGTCAGCCGAGATGCCTTTTTTCTCTGCTTCATTCCGTATCGCCTTGGCAAATTGAGGATACGAATACCCATTACCAGGGAATACAAGCGCCCAGGATTTTTCGTTTACGCGGTTGTCGAAGTGCGGCGAAACAATGACCCCTTTTCTTGGCAGTCTCAGCAGTTTTCCCTCGTATGCCAGTTCTCTGGTCGCTCTGCTGACCGTTACTGTTGTCGTGCCGAACTTGCTGGCTAACTCTCTCACAGGGGGCAAAAAGTCTCCGCTGGCCAGACCCTCGGCCTGAATCATTTTCTGTATCTTGTCCTTTATATGGGCATATACAGGCTTACTGGGGCTTTTGTCCTCAAGCATTAAAGTCTCTCCTCTTTAAAGTACTGTTCACTGAATTACAGGTCTTGTACCAACTGTATTTTACAAACCCCATACTATAAAACCGGATTGACAAACTTTCAATACTTTTTTTTACACAATTAGCCGGAAATGGCAAATTCCCTTTTTTGGGGGCGGTTTTTCGGCAATTCTTTTCAAAAAGATGTTGCCCGAACTAACTTTTTGCTGTACCATTCCCTGTTCTATCGCTGTTTAAGTAACAATTATCCCTGAGTTTTGAGAGGAGTTTTACTGTGGCAGGAATTGACGACATTCGCAACGTTGCGTTGTTAGGGCACGGCGGAGCCGGAAAAACCACTTTGGTTGAGTATATTTTGAACAAAACCGGTCAAACAAACAGATTAGGAACGGTCGAGGAGAAGAACACCGTCTCTGACTACGACGAAGAAGAAAAGGAACGCGGCAATTCCATACATTCTTCGCTGATGCACACAACCCACAATGGTAAACTTATCAATATTATAGACACTCCCGGCTACCCTGATTTTGTCGGTGCCGCTCTTTGTGCCATTCCCGCCGTGGAGTCCTGCGCGATTGTGATTAGTGCTTCTGCCGGTATCGAAGTCAACACCCGCAGATTATTCAACGCTGCTGGCGACGCGGGAAAAGTCAGGTTCATCGTTATAAATAAAATGAACGCTGAGAATATCGATATTCCGGAATTAATTGAAGCCATCCAGCAGACCTTCGGTTCGCAGTGTCGCTGTGCAAACCTTCCTGACGGCAAAGGCGGTGTCATCGATTGCGTAAACAATGATTCCGGCGATTCGCCCGTAATGGATGTCGCCACCGCTCATACCGACCTGCTCGAAAGTGCCATCGAAGCCGATGACGAGTTGATGGAAAGCTACCTTGGCGGCGAAGAAATATCAAAAGAGAAGCTCGCGGAAGTTTTCGTAAAAGCTATGACCACAGGCACAATAATACCAATTATTTTTACAGAAGCTAAAAGTGATGCCGGCATAACAGAGCTGCTCGATTTTATTGTTAATTGCCTTCCTTCGCCTGCACAGGTCGGCTCTGCCAAATTGATTGACGGCGAAAACGAGACGGGAATTAAGCCTGACCCCGCCGCGCCGCTTTCAGGATTGATTTTTAGGGTTGGTTTTGACCCGCGGTCGAATATGAAGTTTTCAGCGATAAGAATTTTCAGCGGAACACTAAAAGCTGATACCCATATGATGCACAATCACGACAAAAAACCTATTCGTCCCGGACACGCGCTAAAAGCTCAGGGCGTTGAGACTGCCGAAACTCCCGAGGCTATCGCAGGCGACATCGTTATGCTGGCGAAAATTGAGGAGTTGAAGATTGGCGATTTAATCCACGATGGCAACGTTGCCGGCAGGTTCAAAATGCCGGAGACTCCCGTCCCGATGTACGGCCTGGCTCTGGAGCCTGCCGCCCGTGGCGATGAGCAGAAAATCGGCACCGCTCTCGATAAGCTGATGGAAGAGGACCCTTGTTTCAAAGTCAGCCACGATGTTCAGACGAAAGAACTTGTCATCAGTGGAATGGGCGATTTGCACTTGAGAGTAATGCTTTCAAAGATGGAAAAAAGATTCAAAATTTCGGTCAACACCAAACAGCCCAAGATTCCATACCGGGAAACCATTACCGCAAAGGCTGACGGCCACTATCGCCATAAGAAACAATCAGGCGGTTCAGGCCAGTTTGGAGAGGTATATCTTCGCGTCGAACCCGCAGAGCGTGGCTCCGACCCGTCAATGCAGTACACCTGGGACATTTTCGGCGGTTCGATACCCGGCCAGTTTGAAGCTCCGGTTGTAAAGGGCATACACGATGTTATGCAAACGGGCATCATTGCCGGCTTCCCGATGCAGGACATAAAGGTTTCGATTTATGACGGCAAGTACCATGCCGTTGATTCAAAGGAAGTTGCTTTTAGAGCTGCCGGCAAGGGTGCTTTCGCTGACGCTGTCAAAAAGGCAAAGCCGGGCCTGCTTGAGCCGATAGTTAACATCGAAATAACGATACCAGCGGATTATATGGGCGATATTACGGGCGACCTATCCGGCCGTCGCGGCAGGGTACAGGGCCAGGATATGCTTCCGGGCAATATGATAACAATAAAAGCTCAGGTTCCGCTGTCGGAGATTTCAAATTACGATAGCCAGCTAAAGAGTGTTACTGGCGGGCAGGGCAGTTACTCTATGACATTGAGTCATTACGAGGTTGTCCCTTCTAACGTTCAGCAACAGGTTATTGCTCAGTATGCAAAAAAATCTGAGACTCAGGAGTAAAGGGTAGTTCTAATAATTGCTTACATCACCATTAGCCCGCAGGTCTTGCCCTGCGGGTATCCACATATTGATTATCCCGTTCGCATACGACTTTGTCATTGCGAGCGCAGCGCGGCAATCTCTTTTGTTTTGAATTTTAAATTTTTGTGTTTTGAAATTGTTTAGGATTTAGATATTAGAATTTATTTTCCCATTGCTGTTTAGCCTCGGCCGGTACGGCCGAGTTGTCATACCCGCGAAAGCGGGTATCCATTTTTCTGTATCTTGTTTTTTTATCAGTGCAATCCTTCGGCTGCGCTCAGGACAAGCCTGTGAAATCAGTGTCCATCTGTGGCTAAATTTTTCGTGGCTAATTACCTCCGCATCGCTTTTGCTACTGCCGAGCGCATCGTACTTTCGTCGCACGATTTCTGCGTAAAGTGTTTAAACTGTTCCGCCGCCTGGCCGATAAACATTTCGCTCCCGCCAACGGTTTTAGCGCCGATTTCTTTTGCCTCTGCCAGCAGTAGTGTCTCGGCAGGATTATAAACCGTATCGAAAACCACCATATCAGGCTTTATCGTTTCTTTCGGAACCGGGCTTGCATTGACATTCGGACTCATTCCGATGCTGGTGCAGTTGATTATAATTTTCGCGTCCGTATTTTTGACATCTGCAATTGGTGCGTGTCTGCACCCGAATTCCAGCGCGAGGTTCTGCGCCTTTTTCTCGGTTCGGTTATAAATCGTAACTTTTGCCCCCGCATCCGCCAGCCCCGCCACGATTGCCCGTCCCGCACCACCTGCCCCGATAACGGCACAGCCGACTTTTTTAAGATGTTTCCTGCCGATTCCCATCGCTCCAGTCAGGGCATCTAAAGCGCCCGCATAATCGGTATTGTAAGCACTGATTCTGTCGTTGCACCCGATGACAAGCGTGTTCACCGCTCCGATTTTTTCTGCTAAAGGCTCGATATAATTGCCGCTTTTGGTTACATATTCCAGCGCATTCGTTTTATGCGGGAGAGTAACGCTAAAGCCTTTAAAGCCCAGCCACGGGCGTTTCAGAACGTTATCTAAAAACTCACCAAACTTTCTTTGCCCGCCTTCCACCAGTAAAGGCAGATAAAGCCGGTTCATTTTTTCCGCCGCGAAACAGTGGTTATGTACTGCCGGGCCGATGGAATGCCCAACGGGGTCAGCAATAATGCCGTAAAGTTCTGTCGCTTCGTCAATCGAATCGAATCGGCAGAGCTTTTTCATTTTTTCTATACTGATTTGCCCGTCAGCCGTTGCCGAGTTTTCATCGAGACTGGCAAAGGTCAAAACCGTCCCAAGTTTTTTAGCGATAACCCTGCTGATAATCCCCGCCTGTCCCATACATATAACGATGGAGTTCTTATTTTCGCTGAGAATGTCGAACGCTTCAAAGCAGTCATTTATATTTTCGGCTTTGTATGCCAGTTTCGCTATGCAATCTGGGAAAAGGGCGGTGATTTCGGAGTGGAGTTTCCTGGCGTTTTGGAATTTCGATTTAAAGTTATGAGCTGACAGTATCAGCTTGGTTTTCGGGTTCTCTGCCAGTGCTTTTTTGACAGGTTCTGCAAAATCTTTTCTGCAGAAGTTCTCGAATTCGCAATCGACAAAATCAACTCCCGCGTCAATCGCCTGTGCCAAAACGTTTTTTCTCAGGTTCTCGTCGTAGCCGTTTTTTCCGCCCTCGGCCTCGTCTCTGCACGTTGTCAGTATCGGCAGTTCGCTCTTTTTAGCTGTTCGTATAAGCTCAACGGCCATTTCAATGTCCAGCCCCCCCAGGCAGTCCAGCCGCAACTCAAGCATTTCCGCTTTGCGTTTTGTCGCCGAGATTATCTGTTCTTTGGCTGCTTCAATTTTCTCTGCGGATATTGGTACTGTAAGATAAGTCATAACGTTTTTTCAATCCTGTCAATCGAGCTGCTGGATTATTCTGTCCAGCACTGTATTTATTGCCGTAAGATAGGCCTGTCCTACAGCTTCGAGAATATCGACTGAGCACGCCTTAGTTCTCACCTGCTGATTATGATACTCAGCGGTAACTTCCGCCTGCCCCATCGCGTTCGTTCCGTTGCCTATCGTTTTGAAGCTGAAATTTTTCAGGAAGACTCTGATTTCCGTTGCCTGCTGAATCGCCGAGCATATCGCGTCTGTACTGCTGTAGCCGCACGCCTGGCTCACCTTTTTGCCTTCGGATTCGGATTCTAACAGTACCGTTGCTGATGGCAGTGTATTTGTACCGAACGATGTTTTAACGTTTAGTAGTTTCCAGGTTTGCCGGGGCTGTTGATTAACTTCTTCAGCGATGGCGGAGATTTCTTCTGAGCAGATACTGTTTTTCATTTCGAACAGTTCTGTTATGCGTTTGTAGATTGTCTCGAATTTTTCAGTGTTTGTTTCGAGTCCCACCGCTGCTATATGTCCGTGCAGACTGCTCCTGACTGGCGGGTTATCAGTGGTAAAAATTGGTTTTTGTCTTTGCGAAAAATTCATATTTGGTTCCCCTGTTCGTCCAAGACCTTGTTATTTCTACCAATGTGGAGAAATCCAAGTTAGCCCCCTGATTCATCAGGGGGTTGTTTGTCATTGCGAGGCCGTGCTTTTTATTAGAAATCCATCCCGATTTATCGGGATTCCTCAACTCAAAACTAAGGACTCATAACTCATAACTACATTTTCTATCAGTTTAACGTGTTTTTTTCAAGCCAAAAAACCTTGCTAAAATTGTCATCGAGGCTTAAAATACCCCTATAAATACGTTTTTTAACAGGATACGACGGATGCGGATAATAGATTCACTTTTTGACATCGATGATTCAATGAAAAATTGTTGCCTTACGCTCGGCAATTTTGACGGTTTCCATCTCGGCCACCGCAAAATTATTGATACCGTCAGGAAAACAGCCGAAAGGCTCTCCACCAAAACAGCGGTAATGACATTCGAGCCGCACCCGGCCGTAATTCTGCACCCCGAAAAAAAACCGCAGGTACTGACCCCGCTTTTCCTAAAGGCTCAACTGATTGAAGAGGCCGGCATAGATTTTCTAATTGTCGTAAAGGACAGCTACAAGATGCTGACCCTTTCACCCGCCGATTTCGTAAAAGAGTTTTTAATGGAACATCTCTCCCCTCAGGCCATTGTTGAGGGTGATGATTTTCATTTTGGTTATGGTCGAAGCGGCACGGTCGAGACGCTGGCTTCTTTTGGCGAAACGTTCGGCTTTGAGATTGTTGTTGTTCCGCCGGTAACTGACCAAAGCGATTCAAAAGTTTCGAGTACAATAGTGCGCCGCCTGCTGCAAAAGGGCAGCGTCGCTTCAGCATCCAACACGCTCGGCAGAAATTATCGTTTGATGGGACAGGTCATTTCCGGCAGAGGCAAAGGTGCAGAGCTTGGCTTTCCTACCGCCAACATCGACCCCTACGAGCAGACAATCCCCGCCGAGGGTGTCTATGCTGGCTATGTCGCGATAAACAACAATTTAAAAAATCTCTGCGCAAACACTGCCAACATCTCCGCCATTTTCAGTCTCGGCAGGGCAAAGACTTTTATCTCGGACCATCCAATGCTCATAGAGGCTCACATTTTTGATAATGGCGTTGATGACTTGTACGGCAAATACCTGTCGATGGATTTCGTTGAACACATCAGGGGACAGGAAAGATTCGAAAGCGAAGAGCTGCTGAAAAAACAAATAAAAATAGATTGTGATAAAGCAAAAAAAATACTGGCCAAAGAAATTAATTTATAAAGACAGGACTGTCATTGCGACCAATGCGGAGAAATCTTGCTTTGTCATTCCCACGAAAGTGGGAATCCATTTGTCATTGCGAGCGTAACGTGGCAATCTCGTTTTTTGCGTTCCCGTTAATCAGAGAATAAAAAAGGAAACAAATGGTAATTACCGGCGACTTTAAAAAAACTGCTAAGCTCATAAAAAAATCTACAAGCTGCCTTGTAACTTCTCACACCAGGCCGGACGGCGACGCGGTCGGCTCGATGAAAGCGATGTGCCAGACTATTGAGGCTCTCGGCAAAAAGGCACAGCCGCTCCTGCTCAGCCCGTTGGCCGACTGGTATTCATTTCTGTTCAGTTCGCCCGTTCCGGTATTCGGCAATGATATAACATTGGAGCAATTAGCGGAGGGTTCTTTCGGCCAGTTTGATTTGGTCATAATTGTTGACACCAACAGTTATGTGCAGTTGCCCGAATTTGACAAATGGCTCAAGGATACTCACCTTCCAATTCTCGTAATCGACCATCACATAACAGGCGACGGTTTCGGCACAGTCGAGCTTATCGATTCCACCGCCGCCGCTACTGGCGAGATAGTTTACGACCTCCTCAAATATGCTAAATGGCCTGTAACTGAGGACATCGCCGAGGCTCTCTTTGTTGCCCTGTCAACTGATACAGGCTGGTTCCGCTTCGAAAATTCCGATGCGCGAGTCTTCCGCAACGCCTCTGCCCTTATAGAATGTGGTGCAAAGCCTGCGGAAATTTACCGCCGAATGTACCAGAATTACACTCCTGCCCGGTTCCAGTTGCTCGGCAGAATGATTAAGAGCCTTGAGTTTGACAGTGATGGCCAGATAGCGCTCCAGCATTTGACCCGTGCTGATTTTGACCAGACTGGTGCTGTTGGCAGGGACACGGAGGAATTTGTCAATGAGTGCCAGCGGATACGTTCGGTTCGAGCGGTCGCTCTTTTTGTTGAGTTGGCTGACGACAATTGGCGGTGTTCACTGCGGAGTGATGGCAGCGTTGATGTCCGCGAAATTGCACAAAAGTTTGGCGGTGGCGGCCACAAGATGGCCGCAGGCGTTAATATGCCTGGTCCGTTCGCCGATGCCCGGGGCAAAATAGTTGCCGAGTTCCGCACTCGCTTATGATGTGATTATCTGTCGAATGGTTTATCATTTTCCCACCGCATAAAAGCCGAGCGACGTAAGTCGCCGGAATATTTAACCCCCTGATGAAGAGGAAATTGCGCGAAAGTAGATAAACTATTGCGACAAAAGGAGTTCGCCAATATAATACTCTTGGTAATTTCGTTTATTATGAAAGGAGTATTATGGAAAGCGAACTCTTCAGGAAAGTCTATCAGATTATCATGGATCTTTACAGAAAAACTAAATTGAAAAGAGCCAAATTTACTGACGCTGATATTGTCAAAGTTTATCTGTGGGCAGTCTTACATGATCGGCCAACCTGCTGGGCATGTAAGAAAAAAAACTGGCCCGTATACCACAGAAGACAAAACCTGCCAGATGCTTCAACGATGAGCAGAAGATTAAGAACTGTCGGTGTTCAGAAATTACTCAGGAACATTGAAGAGAAATTGAAAGATACTAACCAAAGAAACATTTGCAGATGGATAGATGCTAAAGGATTGCTGATAAGCAATTCCAGCGGTGATAAGCAGGCCGGATATGGATATGCCGGCGGTGGAATGGGCAAAGGCTATAAACTGTATGCAATCGCTGATTCCAGACAGGGATTTGTAAACTGGAAAATCAGGCCTATGAACTTTAGCGAGAGCAAAGTAGCTCGCGAATTGGTAAATGAAATAGAACCCCAGGGCTATCTGATTGGCGATAGTGCTTATGACAAAAATGCTCTTTACGATCTTGCCGGTTCAAAATCGATTCGTCTTATCGCTCGTCGTTATTGCAGAAAAGCCAGGGGAATAGGGCATCGTAAACATAGCCCCTATCGCCTTGATATGCTTAAGCGTTTAGATAGTAAATTCGTTGATGGCTTGATTCGCAGCCGTGTCGGCATAGAGCATATGTTTGGTCATTTATGTAATTTAAGTTTTGGCTTGAAGCCTTTACCAAGTTGGGTTTGCGGCCTATTCAGGGTAGAGAATTGGGTTCGTAGTAAGCTGATATTTTATGCGATTTGGAAACGTGATTATGCCCAGAAAGATTTTTGATGCAATTTCCTCTCACTATGAGGGGGTTCGTGCTTACGAATTTTAACAATCCGCCCACATCGCCGTTTAGCCGTCGTGGCCTGCCCGACGGTTCGTGCTTGCGTATGGTTTGTATCTTTCCCATCGCCATTAGCCCGTAGGTCTTGCCCTGCGGGTACCTGCATAGTATACCAAGTACGAATAATAAATGCGCACACACGTCATTCCGAGCGTAGTCGAGGAATCTAAAAACGACAGATTTCTCCGCTCCATTCGCTTCGCTCGTTCCGGTCGAAATGACAATGGCGCACTTAATAATCGGAATTGGTGTAAATTCGTGTCTAAAAAATAAAAAACTCGGGTGCCTTTACTCCTTTGTACCTATTTTTTATCTGTATAATCAGTGAAATCCGTGTCTAAATTTTTGTGTTTTTGAGTCTTCGTGGCTAAGAACCCGAATTGTTTAGTCTTGTTTTTTTGGGCTGTTCTGCCGGGTGGGACACTTTTACTCCACCGTTTACAACCTTGACAGTATTTGAAAAATATTAACCGCACTTTGTTTCAAGAGGAATATTATGAAAAAAATTATTGCAATCTTATCTGTTGCAGTGTTCTGTAGTCAATTTCTTTTTGGGGATACATTGATAGTTGACGGAACCCAGAATGTCCCAAATAGTTATATTGACATAAATGAGGCCCTTCAAAATGCACAAAACGGTGATGCTATAGCAATCTACCCGGGAACTTATGAAGAATATGTTGACTTGTCAGTCAAAAATAACATAACTTTGGAAGGTATAGGTGACAAAGAGTCAGTTATCATCCAAGACCCTAATGAACAAAGCCCAAATGATTTCACAATAAAACTAGGAAATGGGTGTGTATTAAAAAACTTGACAGTCATACATGACCGTTACGAAAAGCCTGTTCCAGATGATCGCTGTTCAGTTTTAGCTTCAGAAATCAATGACATTAGCTTGGAAAACTGTTGTTTTCTACGTGGCAAAAACGGCAATTCTGGAGAACAATCCGGTGAAGGTTTTGGTCATACCGTTCTTTTCAAAGAAACCAATAATACCAATATATCGAAATGTCTCATTAATGGTAATGAATATGGCTTAGGAATTAAGGATGGAATATATGACCCAATAAGATCCATTCATACAATAATAGATACTGACATTGTAACTTCTGGTTATGATTATATGTGCGATACATTTGCCTTGGAATTAGATGGTAATTTAGATGTAAATGTTACCTCATGTGTTATTTCTGCAGAACTTGGAGATAAGAATGGCGGAGCCTCTGCAACTATTGCAATTACTAATAACGATGCCATTTTAAAAATATATAATAGCATTATTAATTCAAATACACCAAGTGAAACAACTGATGCTATCATTGGTCTTTCACAATCAGATACCGATATTAACGATTCCATAGAACCTGAAACATACATATATAATACTACCTTTAGTGTTGAATTAGATAAAGAAACTGATTATAATTACTCAATATGGGTGATTAATGGTGATGTTTTTCTTGAAAATGTATGTTGCAATATACCATACCATGCATACACAAATGCAACAATAACGGTACTAAATCCTGATACCTGTATGAGTAGTTGCAATCCAAGTTTTTGGGACTGGCTTGAATGGGATAAGCCTTCCTGTTGGTGTTATAGATATAATTGCCGAGGCGATATCGACGGTATCCAAAACGGCCCGTTTAGAGTTAGTAATGTTGACCTTCAAGTGTTTCTACAGGCTTTTAATAAAACTGATGAAGAACTTATGCAAATAAATAATGGTATTTGCGCCGACCTCAATCATCATAAAGAAGGCCCTTTTCGCGTTAGTAATGTTGACCTTCAAATTTTCAATACATTTTTTAATCAAGGGACTGTTGATGAATGTCCTCTAGATATTACTGAGGATGGAGATGATGATTATAACTTCTGGACAAATTAAATGAGATTATCATGTGTTGTCTTATTCATAATTATATTTCTACAATTAATTGGTTGTCGTACTCCTTATGGTAGCCATCATAATGTCTCAGTGGGAACAAGCTCATACCTAGAATATCCGGTTGGTATTTGGCAATCAAAAGAACATAACTGGGCTTTTAAGATTGAAGAAGATGGTGAAATTTCTAAACTAATCCATCCACTAGGAGGGCCTATGACAATTGAAGAAGGCAGCAAAGAGCTTGAAGGTTCTGAAGAAGGAACATTTGCTGTTTTTGCATTAGGGCCGGTGGAAAACTACTATGATTCTGCTGAACGTAAACTTTGTGTGGAGGTAATATTAGATTTGTTTCATATGAAACTACCAAATGGTGTTTTAGAGGGTAATAGTAGAGATAGTTTTATTGGTAATATTTCCGAAAATGGAAAGGCATGGAAAGCTAATTGGCTTAACTACACTTGGCTCAAGGGTGCTGCTCCTCCTAACAGCAAAATGATAGAGACCAATCCGATACAGTTGATTTTTACTAAAAGGGATAATTGATAACGGTAGGTACCCCTTATAATTGAACATTTCCTCTCAAGTGGGGAGTAGTATCTGCTCCGCAAATAATAGTTCTTAGTCTCCTCATCAAAATAATATCCATTCCAGAAGATGGATAGATCATTAAGGTTTGTAGCAAGTATGAAAAAGGCTGGAACCCACATGAGGGTGTGAAATAAACTGTGTAAATGGTCATAGATTTGTTAACCTATTTTTGAAAGGTATTTACTATGGCCAAACAAACACCGCAGGAAAAACGTAAACAGGAACTCATTGACGAATTAATCAAAGCGTACTGAGAAGCAAATAATTTAGAAACAAAATATGTGTTCGCATAACTTTGAACTATTTGTTCCCAGCAATCATTTCATTAAGTCTATACCTATATTAAATTTGATTCTTGATCAGCGACAATTATTTTTACCTTCCGCGTTGACTCATAGTCAATTGCTTCTGTTGTAAAAAGTACAGTCAGAGTTTTGTCATAACTCCCTAACCCTACAACGTCCTCTTTTATGTCGATATCAGGAGCGTCATCAAGCCAATCAGACAATTTTGTCCAACTGAGGTGCTGAACGATTTACGGACACTTGATCAGAGGTTATAATGTCCCAATTAATTAAGGAGTGTCCTAAAATGGCAAAGTATCGAAAGTACAGCAAGGAGTTCAAGTTACAGGCAGCAAAACTCGTCACAGAGCAGTGTCATTCCCAAAGGCAAAGGCCAAGCCTCAACCTTGCTTTACCATCAGCCAGATTGAATCTTTAATTCAATTAGCAGATGGGCAGGAAAAAATCGCATTTGCCTTGATGGGATATGCCGGCTTGCGTGTAGGTGAAGTTGAGCAGCTTCGGAGGGAAGATATTGTGAAAGATGAAAAACAATTCACTATGATTCATATCCGAAGAGGCGGCTCAAACGGTACAACCAAGGATAAAGAGGATAGATTTGTGCCTGTACATCCTCAAATCGCTGAATTGTTGAAATCATATAGAGAGAATAAAGGAGTTCTTCTCCCTGCTATTAACGAAAGGAAACTGTTAAAACACATTAAAATTTTATGTGCAGAATGTAAATTCGAAAATCCAACCCAATACAAGTTGCATTCATTCAGACATCACTTTACTTTGCAAGTCTGTGTGCCAACCACCGTGTTGCTTACCGCAAAGCACTGGCTTGGCTTGGACATAGTTCCTCAGACATCCTTGACCTTTACTATTATTTGCATGATGAGGACAGCCAGAACGCTATGATGGAACTGGCTAAAAGCCATGAAGTTGAAATTGTACCTGCTCCAAATAAGGGCAACTTAAGGGCAACAGGGCAGTCTAAAATAGTAAACAATTCGCAAGTGCCTGAACTACAAGAGCTTATAGACGTGATTTTGGCGAATAAAAAAGAAACGGAGAGGGGGGGATTCGAACCCCCGGTACGGATTGTATCCATACGACGGTTTAGCAAACCGTTCCCTTAAGCCACTCGGGCACCTCTCCAATTGTTTATTTACAATGAATTACACCAATTATGCCAAAGAGCAATAACAAAAAAAGCCAGCAAACTCGCTCCGGCAAATTTTCACCCACCCTACATAAAACCGGCCAGTATTGCAAGAAAATTTAAGATGAAATTAAGGGTAGCTCTATGTATAGCGCAAATTTTGCGCAAACTACTCTATCTTGGCCATTTTTTTGCGTATTCTGCAACATGTCTGGAGTTTTGAAGTCTGTTTTTTTAGACACAGATTTCACAAATTACGCAGATTTGTCATTCTTGCGAAAGCAGAAATCTAAGTTAGATGGTGAGCTACTCAGAGGAAAAGATTATATTCCAGGCCTTGGTAATATCGTTTTTAGAAGCTTTGTCGAAATCGACTTCCGGCAAATCTCCGAATTTGACAAGAGAATTGTGAATCACGATTAATCGTTTGTTTGTAACAGAAGCTAAATCGGCGTGCTACTTTTTTCTTTGGATTTTTTAAACTTTTTAAAATTTCTGTGAAGGCTTACATTGCTGGCTAAGGCTACGGGGTGGTTGTAAGCCGCCCCTTTCCAGAAAAAAAACAATTCCCCACTTGTTTTGAAGGACTGTTGACCCTTCCGAAGAGTGGTTGCTTTGACATTTAACATCTCTTAGCATCTCTTGGTATCTCTTAACATCTTGTAAACAAAGGAGTTGGGCGACATTTCTTGGTGATTTAAACATTTTTCTAAAATTTGCGGTTTATTTCACTTGACATTGTTAGCGCAACCGGTTACGATGCTATACGCAACCAGTTGCAATAGACAAACAGGTTATTTAAGTGAAGGAAGGATTGGAGAATGGCAACAACTCTTAGTTCTATCGCTGAAAAGCTAAGCATCTCACGTGGTACCGTCAGCAGGGCACTGCGGGACGATTCCCAAATATCCATTAGTACACGTAACCGTATCAAATCACTGGCAAAAGAAATGAATTACAAGCCTAATTTAGTAGCCAGAGGTCTGTCTCTTGGTAAGACGCAGACAATAGGTTTTTTGGCGGGGTCTCCATCTCTTGAGATAACATCAACTATGGAAGCGAAGCTGGACGAGCTTGCCAACAATGCCGGCTATGAAGTGTATGTTGCTCATACCAAAGGTAATCTTGATATAACGGTAAAGCGGGCACATAAGTTAATTGGACGCGGCGTGGATGGCCTCATTGTTAAGGGAGCTTTTCCGGAAGCGACTGTCAAAGAGATACAAACGAAGCTCAAATTTTCCGTACCGACAGTGTTGTTTAGTGGGACATTGTTTGGCAAATCGGCCTATTCCTCCCACAGGTTGGTATGCCAGGATGTAAGCATTGGCATAAGAAAGGCGATAAACCATCTTTATCGACTTGGGCACAGTCAGATTTATATGTTTTCTATGTGTTGGCCAGGCTGGGAGAAAGATATGCGTTTTATAGAATTCTATAAAAGTATCGAATCGCACGGTTTCGGCAAAGGCCAGGATAGGTTGTATAGCACCGATGAAAGTTATGCCAATAAAGGTACTCGCCACATCATTGATGTTGATTTGGCTTTTTTGCAAACAAAGAAATTCCTGAAGTCCCATCCTGAATGTACCGCGATTATATGTATTCAAAGTGAATTTGCCTTGTTTTTGACTTCGGCCCTGGCTCGTATGGGCATAAGAGTACCGCAGGATATATCAATTGTAGGTTTTGATGATGTAAGTACGATGGCATATTCCCAGCCGCCGCTTAGCACAATTGCTCAGCCGGTAGAGGAAATGGTTAATTCTGCCTTTGAACTGCTTATGGAAGGAATAGAGCGTGATATTGATGAGCCTAAGCAGATAGCAATCCCCAGCAAATTTATCATTCGTCAATCAGCCGGCGAGGTGCGGTCAGAGAAGAAAATAAGTATAACAGAAAAGTAATTAGCAAAAAATCGGTACAAAAAGAATTTGTGTGTTTTATTAAATAATTATTTTGATTCAGAAGGAGGTTGAAATGAAAAAGTCAGGTATTTTATTTATTGTTGTGTGCTTGCTGGGCTTGACAGTGGTTCCTGTTATGGGGGGCTATCTGGTCAAAACAACCTTTGAAAAGGAAAGTGCCGGCTACCAGACATGGGACACATCTGTAAGCGATGTGTGGGACGAGCTGGATATTGCCAGTGGTATTAACTGGGTAGCAAATGACAACTCTAAGGCTATCATTGCGACAAGCCGTGTCTGGAAAGGTGGTCAGGCTGGAAGAGTTACCGGCAACAAGTATGCCAAGCTGGAATTCGGTAACGGCTCTAAAACTGGTACTTATGTAGTAAAGTGGTATCAGCTCAATCAGATACAAGACTCGAATACGGGAGATAGGCATTCCAATGTGTGGATTATCGATGATGATGTCGACGAGGCTACACAGGTTACTATGAATGCCGATGGCAATACTATTTCGGTTCACACTGCTGATGGAGTTACGACAGTATTGAGCAATATGAAAAATGATTCCTGGTATGAGTTTGAGTTGACATTGAACTATCAGACAAAGAAGTTTGATATTAAAGCTAAGGAAGCAAACGATGTAAGTTGGGTAGGCACGTTAAACGATGCAAACTTTGTTTCGTCCGACAGCGATTCTTTTGACCGTATCTACTGTCGGGCTGCATCAAATAAGATTTTCGGTTTCTTTGATGATATTACCGTACAGGTACTGCCGTCGGGCGGAGTTATTGACCTTGTTGGTACGACTTTTGAGGTGAACAGCGGCGGAGCTGGAACCTGGCCTGCAGATGACTTGTGGGGCGATGGCAACGACCCCGACCCAATCAGCACCGACCAATGGTATGATTTTCAGGGTGATGCAAATGGTATTGTAACTGCTTCCGGCGCATCCCACGATGCCTCAGCGGCAGGTAAAATTTGGCGTACGGCCACCTCTCCTTATGGAACGGTAGTTGCGCTGAACTTTGACGATGGCAACAATGTCGGTATTTACACTATGAAATGGTGGCAGAAATACGAATATGCCGGTTCAACCAAGAACAACTATGTACGCACGATTATTGGTAGCGACATTGGCCCGAATACAGGGACTTGGGCGAATATCGCCTTGGCGATAACTATGGGGAGCGATAACACCGGAGCGGCAACGGAAATATCAGTTAATTGTGGCACTATCGGTGGAAGCAAGATAGCAAAAACGCTGCTAAGCAATTATAACGCAGGCTCCTGGTATGGTTTTGAAGCAGAGTTGAATTTCGTAAATAAGACATTTGATGTCAAAGTAAGGGAATTAGGCGAATCCAAATGGGAAGGTATGGTCGATGGGTATTTGCGAAATGCTGACATCTCTGATTCTTTCGACTGGATACAATGCAAAGTTGACCAGACCGGTGCCAATGGGTATTGGGATGATTTTGAGGTCTCGCTGTATGGCTGCGGTGGTTATGGCTACAAAGAAGGCGACTTCAACCAAGACTGCTATGTTGACTTCAAAGATTTTGCGGCTTTCTCGCAGGATTGGGTAGAATGTTCCGACCCCAATGACGCAAACTGTGTTAGGTTCTAAAAAAAAATGAGACAGATATTCTTTATAATTTCGTAAGGAGGTAAAAATGAAAAAGTTTGCTATATTATTTAGCGTAACAATAGGAATGCTTGTTTTGGCTGTCGGCGTGGCAAATGCTGCCGATGGGGATGTGCTGGTCAACACGACTTTTGAGGTGGATAGTGCCGGGCCAATGACATGGGACAATGATGAATATGGTGTTCGTTGGGGTCGTCAAACCAGCGAACCATACAGTGGAGCAGTTGACCCCTGTTCGGGAGTAGAGTGGATTAGAAATGCAACCTATCCTCAGTTTGGTCCGAGTGATACTACCATTTCAGGGGACCAATGCGGTTGGCTCAGAGGCAGGAGTAGCGGCGCGAAGTATTCCAAACTGGAATTCGGTACATTGGGGGATTACAACGATGTCTATACAATGACCTGGCTTCAGTATAATGCCTCTCAAAGTGAGGTTTCTGGTTCCCGAAGCTCTTTCGTGTGGATTATAGATAAATCAGACCCCTACAACGAGGCAGTAAAAGTGATTATGAGTGAAGATCTGCATGCTATTGTGGTTTCCTATGGCGGCGGAACAGCAACATTGATGTCTGGTATGCTTGACCGTGTCTGGTATGAATTCGAGATGGTTCTTGATTTTCAGGCCAAGGAATTTGATGTCAGGGTCAAAGAGGCAGGCAATTCATTTTGGCAGGGTACATTAGATGACCTAGATTTTGTCGATGCAAACTGCGTATCGTTTGACCGTATATATTGTGAGGCTTCGAAGGACACGGTTTACGGCTACTTTGACGATATTAAAGTGGTAGAGGGTTTGCCGACATACGAGTGCGGCGATTGGGGCTATGCCAAAGGAGACCTGAACGAGGACTGCTATGTGGATTTCGAGGATATGGCTATTTTAGCTGAAAACTGGCTGGCCTGCACTGACCCTTACAATAACGAATGTTTTTAATTTATTAAATTACTTGAGCATTAAGATTCATCGTGCGTTGCGATGAAGAAAATGTCTGAAAGTTTTTAGTTTTGGAGGCGAAGAAAATGAAAAAGTTAATTGTTTTAATGGTGGTAATGTGCGTAGCATTACCGGCAGGTGCTGCGTTGGTCAATACGACCTTCGAGCCAAACAGTGCTGGTGAAGGTACCTGGGACACAGGCCATGAATGGGGCGATGCTGATGCGGGTGCCGGTAACAACGACCCCGACCCGGCCTCAATGGTCAAGTGGCTGAATAATACCAGTTACCAGCAAGTTGTTGGCGGCGGTGAGGCCTACAGCGGCACG
Organism: Anaerohalosphaeraceae bacterium; assembly: GCA_021108375.1. Taxonomy (GTDB): domain Bacteria; phylum Planctomycetota; class Phycisphaerae; order Sedimentisphaerales; family UBA12454; genus JAIORA01. The sequence continues at coordinate 70,843 of JAIORA010000048.1, read as the reverse complement.
GCGTGTGGCAGATTAACCGGTTCCGGCACCAGTGAAAAGTATGCCAAGCTGGACTTCGCTGACGGTGGCAACACAGGTGAATACTTAGTAACCTGGTATCAGAAAACCGCGATACGAGTCGACAGCGGCAACCGGTATTCTTACTTTATGATTATGGACGACAGTGCCAAGAAGGCCGCCAGGATTCAGGTAAATCCTGGTAATGGTAACATCGAGATATACGATGGTAGTGGTTTCACCACGATAATGGCTGCTGTGGCTGATACCTGGTATGAGTTCGAGATGACATTGGACTACTCAACCAAAAAGTTTGACATCAAGGCCAGAGAAGCTGGTTCAACAGATGACTGGAGTACTGCACTGAATCAGGATTTCTATGATGCTGACAGTGCTTCACTCGACAGGGTCTATGGTTATGGCCGAAGCGACAGTATTTATGGCTACTTCGATGATATTAAGATAGTTCCTGAGCCTGCAACAATGGTACTGCTTAGTTTAGGTAGTTTGCTTGTTTTGAAACGCCGACGCAGCTAAATTGAAGTTTGCGCAAGAGTAAAGTTATTGCTGTTTTTGGTCAGGGCGTCCGGTTCATCAGTTGTATGAGCAGGTCGCCTTGGCTGGAGCGGTATTTGGAAATTTATAATTCGCTATTATTGATATAAAAAAAGGACAGACCTTTTGGTTTATATAGTCGTAATGGTTAATGCTTAACGGCGTAGTGGAATTAAAGACGATTAAGGAGTTTTGGATATGTTGAGTCACGAAAAAAGGGGGTATAAGGCATTTACTTTGGTAGAGCTTTTGGTTGTTATTTCCATTATTGCTATGCTCTTGGCAATTTTGATGCCTTCACTGCAAAGAGCAAGGGAGTTGGCTAAAAGAGTTATTTGCAGCAATAATCTGCATCAGTGCCACTTAGCTCTAACGGTATATGCAGGTGATTATAACACGAAATATCCGTCGCACGATATAGTTGAAGTCGAAATAGGGGGAACAACAGAGAAAAGTATTACAGGTTCCGCACAAAAACATCCCCATCACGCTTATCATCTGTCCAAAATTAATGCATTGTCTGGTGGTTCAGAGTGGGTAAGCCCATTTTATTCATCATATATCAAAAATCACAAAGCACTGTATTGCTCGAATGTGCATACAATGGAGAACACAACGGCGGATTGGGGTCAGGTTGGCACAATCGGCTACAATTACTTCGGTAATTTTACAGGCACTGATGGTGGAGATTGGCGCGACCGTAAAGAAAAAGAGCGAATGCCGAAAAGGAGTGTTGATAAGTCAGACTTTCCACTGATGTCAGACTGGGCCAGCGACTGGACCAGAACTATTTATCCTTGGTGGTCGTGGAGTCATACTATGAGAAAACGCGAGGGAGCTCTTATGCTGCATAACGGCGGCAATGTTTTCTGGAAACGGCTTAATGATACGGCAGATAGCCCGGATCGTCATTATGATGGCGGTAAAACTCGCCATTTCTGGTAAAATCGGTTTTGTACCCTTCAAAATTGAGAGCCGCACACAAAGTTCGATAATAATTTTCATTGGGAGTTTTTATGACAATGCGTAGGAATGTTCTGTTTCGTCTATCTGTCTTTTTTTTGAGCATTACTGTTTTCGGCGGAATTGCGACAGCTTTAGGTGCAATTACGGCATCACTTGAAACACAGGTTTTTGTAGAAACTGATGCTATCGGCGGTATAGCTGAAACAGCATCGCAGATAGGCAGTGTTTGCAGTCTTGCGGATATGCCTGGCAGCAAGGATGTGAATAATTCTATTATTGCGGCAAGACTGAATAATAAATATATTATTCCACTTCTCAAATCATTAACCAAACTTGAAACGCAATGGCTCGGTGAGCAGGGTTTTTATATCAAGAGCCTTGAAGATGGCCGAATTCTTATTACAGCTAATACTCAGGTCGGCTTGCTTTACGGCCTGATGGAACTACGCGACCGAATTAAAGATGATGGGCGGGAGGTATCAAAAAAACAAAAATTTGATGTCAGGGACAGGCCTGTCTTTGATACTCGTAAGGGCGACCTTAAAAAGCGTGCCAATTTCGTCAATTTCTGGTCTCCCGAACAGCAGAATCCAGATGGTAGAGACAGCAGTTTGTTTTTGTATGAAAGCTCCCCTGAGATATTTCCCGATGAGAAGACCCGCAGCGAACATATCCGCAAGGTTATGGTTCGCAGAGAAAGATTAAAAAACAAAATTGCCGAAGCGAAAACCTATGGTGCCAAAGTTTATCTGTTTATGTATCAGCCAACACTGCCGTGGTGGGGCAGGGATTCGTTTATCGCCGCCCGTCCGGAAGTGAAACCTTATCGCAAAACCGAGTGGTGGCATCCTTTTATATGTCCGTCTCAACAGGCAAGCAAAGATGCGTTGTACAACAAAATCAAGAATCTTTTTGCTGATGTTAATGATATTGGCGGAATACTTCTCAATATCGGCGAACACACTCAAAGCATTTTTTCCTGCGGCTGTGAAAAGTGCGAAGCTCAGTCTTACGAGGACAGGCTTTACGAGTATCTTATGTTGATTCGTAAAGCGATGCACGAAAGCACTCCTGACGCTGTTATTTATCTTCGTCCGTGGGGCATTTTTAAGCACGGTCTGGAAGCGGACACTAACAAGTTTTTTGCCTTGGCAGAGAAACTTCCCAAAGACATTCGTTTTTGGTCAAAGGTAACCGTTCCGCCGGGGAGTGATTATCTCTGGAATGACCATTTTAATCCGTTTGTAAATATGCCTCGAATGGAGACTTTTGGCTGGGATACACATCATCCGGAACTTAACCAGCCGTGCAGAACGCAACTTTGTTATACAGCTCCGAAATTGAAAGCTCGGCTTGAGAAACTCGCTGCGATGGGAATGAAAGGTCAGCCTACTATCAGGGTAATGAAAGCTGAGGATGATGTTCTTTACGAGCCGAGTAGGCTGGCATCACATAAAATATCCTGGGACCCATACAATTTTGACTCTTACGAATTTTTGCTGAAATGGGCACAAAAAAGGTTTGGTAATGAGGCTGCTCCTTATGTGGCTGATGCATTGAAAGACACATACAAATTAACCGATGCATTCATAATTTTGTCGAAAAATACCAATTGGTTTCATATGTTTAATTTTGTAAAAGACAAAAGGACACATTGCTATACCGCTACCAATACCACTGCTCAGACCAACGATGTTTTGTCTGTGAACGAAAAAACTCTTGAGCAGGTATTGTCGAAGTTCAAACTTACCGAAGCAATTAAAATAGCCGACAACGCCGAAGCGAAACTAACCAAAGCTATGGCCGTTTGTCCGAAAAATAAAACTCTTGAGCGGTTCTGGATGCTCGGCAAAGCTACTGCCGGCCTGACCAGATTCTATCACCACTACCACTTTGCTCTTATCTACAATAATATGAGCGAAACAACCGAGAGGCAGCTTAGCGAAAAATATCACAAGCTTGCCGTTGAGCATATCAAATTGGCTGTGCCGCAAATGGAAAAGTACGGGCGGTGGATACATAAGGCCCATCCTCAAATTGGCAGTGATTACTTCAGCCGACAGCCGAGTGAACTCAAAACACTGAAACCGCGGATTTATCCGATATTTGGCCAGGTGGCTTCTACGCGCCAGCAGTGCCAAAATGCGTACAACCGGCTCGTAATGGAACCCTTCAGGGCGAAGAGATATCCTTATTTGCTGTGGGAGTGCGAAAACGATGAGTACACAGGCTACAGGAGATATGCACCTTTTCCGGACAATTTGAAATGGAGCAATGTTTATCCGAGGCTGCTCAAGCGGTGGAAAGGCGAGGAATATATTGTTGATGTTAATGATGCCAATGGCGAAAATAAACTTGCGGCAGTAGTATCGCCTTGGATATTGCCGAAAATGAGGGTGAAATTCAATGGCGATTTAAGTGATGGGGCAATGCTTGTTTTGAGGTTTGTTCCATTAGGTTCGAATACTCGAAGATTATGCCGTAAGTCTATTTTGAAAATCGAACTGGACGGCAAAAATGTTTCAACTTTGACGGATATTGCGACCGGCGATTCAATGGAGGATAATGAATTTGTCCGATATATAAAACTGCCCGCGATTGAAAACCGAAACAGCCACGAGTTGACATTTACCTCAATGTCGGACTGTATCGGCACGGAGTTTTTCTTTGCAAGGCTATATACGCCAACGGAGCAAAAACTTTACAAGCTCAAGCCGCATACGAGTCTTAACCCATTTAAGGAAAAACTAATACCACCATTGTGGGGAACGAAGATTTTGCCGCATAGCCGTACTGAGCAACGGGATGGCGGTTATTGATAGTAAAAGGACAAGGTTTGTTGTTACATTTTTGGCTGACAATTGGCAATTGGAAATAGTGGTCGGAAGAGGGAAAGTTGAGTAAATGAAAAGCAAATTGAAATTTACTTTACAGAGGGAGGAGAAAGGTGGTGAAGCGACAGTCAAAAAACGCAGCAACTTTTGTCTGGCCGATTAGCGGTTCAGGCGGAGGTTAAGTAAGTTGACTTTGTTTTCTCCTTGACGGATTAACTTGAGTGGTAATGTTTGTTGCAAAAACAATTATTGAGAAAGGATAACTAAAATGGAAAAGAGATCATTGTTATTAACAGTAATGTTTATGCTCTTCTGGGCAATTCAGGGAGCCAGTGGTGCCTCTCCTCGCGCTTTTCCGACTGCTGAGGGTGAGGGCAGGTGGGCACGGGGTGGTCGTGGTGGAGATGTCTATCATGTAACAAATCTTAATAATTCCGGTTACGGCTCACTACGCTACGGTATTGATAATGCTTCCGGCCCTCGCACCATTGTTTTTGATGTATCGGGTACTATATATTTGTCAAGTCGGTTGTTAGTTGATACATCTTACCTTACTATTGCCGGTCAAACGGCTCCGGGCGATGGTATCTGCATTGCAAATAACGAGCTTCGTGTCAATAACGCTAACCACATTATTATTCGTCATTTGCGAAGCCGTTGCGGAAATAATGGCAATCGTCTTGACGAAGAGGATTGTCTGACTGTTGCTAATGGAAAAAATGTAATGATTGACCATTGCTCGCTTAGTTGGGGAAATGATGAAATAGCTTCAGTCGGTGGTTATAGTAGTTCTCAGTATTCCGATAATGTTACTTATCAGTGGTGTATAATTAGTGAAGCTCTGAATTACGCCGGCCATCCATACGCTTCATTAATTAGAGGTTGTTATGGTATAAAAATTAGTTTTCACCATAATCTTTTTGCTCATTCAGGCCGATGTCCTCGTCCTGGAAATTACTACGATGCGGACACACAAGGTTGGACCTTTGATTTCCGCAACAATGTTATGTACAATTGTGGCGGAAAACATGCAGGATATAACGCGGATGGTGATAACGATGTAGATAGTATCACCAAATCAAATTTTATAAACAATTGTTACATAAAAGGTAATAACGCCAATAGCACCTATCATGCTTTTGGGGAATATACAACTACGGCAAGAGGTTATTTCAGCGGTAATTGGTTTGATGGCTCGTACCCATCTGATCCATGGAGTATTGTTAAATTTTACGATTTTACCACATCGCAAAAAGCCGCTTACAAGCAGAGCAGTCCTTATTCTGTGCAGCCGGTAACAACGCATAACGCTACTACAGCCTACAATCGTGTTCTGGATTATGCTGGTGCGACATATCCCGACCGTGATTCAGTTGATGATCGTATCGTAAGCGATGTGGAGAACGGCACCGGTTATTTTATCAATGATGAGGCAGATGTCGGCGGCTGGCCATACCTTCAGTCCTACACACCTTACCCTGACAGTGATGGAGACGGCATGCCGAATTTCTGGGAAAATTGTTATGGGCTGAACCCTAATAATGCCGCCGACAGGAATTACGACCCAGACGGAGACGGCTATACCAACCTTGAAGAGTACCTCTCTTGGCGGGTTAATGAAGGAGACGGGCCCAGATAAAGAGGAGATGGACCATAATAGTTTTTGTTGTTAGAATTGAATGTTATGCCCTCGGCTTTGCCGGGGGCATAGCTGAAAGTTAAATCCAGCGTTATGTGGTTGTGAGTATTAAAGAGAGGTTGTTATGAAAAGGTGGATGATAAATTTAATTGTCGTGATTGGCGTTGTCCTGTTGGCTTCGATTGCGAATGCCTCGGTCTATTATGAGAATTTTGATGATACTAACGGCCTCTCTATTAGTGCCGCTGACCCCAATGCTGTGATGGTGGTGGACTCAAATGATAAGATTGAGGGTTCAGCCAGCATCAAACTCACATTTACTGTAAGTGCTGGTGCTGCCAGCTATGAAATTGCCTACATCTCAAAGAAGCTGGGTACTCCGGTGGATATGACTGATGTCGGGATGGTCTTTTCGGTTTGTCCGGTAACCAGAGATACGATTAATTCTGTCTATATTTATTTGTACGATACGAGCGGCAATTATGAGTACTGGCGATGGTGGTCGAGTATGACCGAAGACGAATGGACTCAGTTCAGTTTGCAACAGGGTCAGGCAGGAACTGCTGACAATCATTCTATAGATCCGGATTTTAACCCCAAATATGTTTCCAAACTGCAATTTCGTTTGCGAAGCCATGAGAGCAGGCCTGGCCAGGAAGTTTCTCTGAGGTGGGACGGTTATAAGGCCTCTCCGGAGGCTCTTACAAGGCCTATACAGTTATTTGTTGATGATACGCTTGAGGGGATAGCGGAAACAGCGGAAGTCATCGGCAAAGTGTCGTCCCTCGGTTCGCCGCCAGTGTCATCCGACATTGTAAATACCAATTTTGAGCTTGACAGCGCAGGGACGGGAACATGGGATACTTCTGTTAGTAATATATGGGATGAGCCGGATATTATTTCCAATCTGAACTGGGTTCCGACAGCAGGCTCAACTACCATTGCGACCAGCGGCGCTTATGTAGGAAGCCAGTGTGGCAGGGTACAAGGCTCCAGTGGCGAGGGAAGTACAGCCCTTGATTTTGGCAGTGGTTTTAATACCGATAAGTATGTTGCAACCTGGTACGGAAAATATGTGTGGGGCGGGAATGGATACCGCACGCATTATACCTACTTCACTGACGATTTCGACAGGCTGGCTACAACGGTAAGGATGGAATGTTTAAGCGGAGGTGCAATAAAAAGGATTGTTTGCAGAAGCAACTTTTCCGATGTAATACTGTTGAGCGATTTTTCGCTGGATACCTGGTATAAGTTTGAACTGACAACAGACTTTTCAGCCAAAACATTTGACTTAAGAGTAAAACAGGCAGGTGCAGGTGCTTGGGAAGCAGAGGATATTAATCGTCCGTTTGAGAACAGCGATGCTGATTCTTTCGACAGAATAAAATGCCGTTTCTGGAAGGATGGGGATTCCGGCTATTGGGATGATATAAAAATTGCCGTCGATTGCAACCAGCAAACTGTCATATATGCCGGGAAATATGATGACCCCTGCATAGCTCCTTTGGTTGCAGATGCTAATCTTACGGTAGATGTGAACTGGGTTGGCGAGCAGGGTTTTTATGTCAAGAGCTTTGATGATAGTAAAATACTCGTTACCGGCAAAACACTAACCGGTGTTCTGTATGGTTTGATTGAGCTTCGCGACAGAATTGACATTGAGGGAATTGTTGTATTGGAGCAGGATTTTGATATTGCCAGCCGGCCAACATTTGAGACCCGTACCAGTGATACATACAAACGTGCCAATTTTGCCAGTTATTATATGAATGAGTATGCCGACAGCACACCAATTTACCATTATGATGCTAATCTGTTTGATGACGAAGCGCAGCGTGAAGCTTATACAGTCAGGGTAGAGGCCAGTCGCAATGGTATGAGAAGCTCTATTGCCACAGCAAAGGCCTACGGTGCTAAGGTGTATGTATTCAGCTATTTACCCTCGATGCCGGAATGGATGATTGATAATTTTATTGCTGTTCATCCTGAGACAGAGCCGTATCGTCGAACCGAGTACTATCACCCCTTTATCTGTCCGAGCAAACAGGCCAGCAAGGATTTGCTCTATAATAAAATCAGAAACCTTTTTGAAGATGTTAATGATATAGGCGGCATTTTGCTCAATATCGGAGAGCATTGTCAAAGTATTTATTCCTGTGGCTGTGGCGATTGCGGCAATGAATACGACACTACATTGTACCGGAACAGGCTCATTGAGTATGTTAATCTGATAAGGAAAGCGATGCTTGAGGCCAGAGGTTATGACCCTAATTATTCTTATCCAGATGACTTCGATGCCCCCAAGGTATATCTGCGTCCGTGGGGAATAATCAATCATGGTTTGGGCGGTAATCCCAACTTATTTGAGAGCTTGTCCGGTGATTTGCCGACAGATGTTCGGTTCCGGGCAAAGCTGACTGTTCCGCCGGCAAACGATTATGCCTGGAAAAACGATTTTACACAGTATGTCGATATGCCGCGTATGGAGACTTTCGGATGGCATAATTATCATCCCAGTTTGAACCAGCCTTGTCCGGCTCAATTGTGTTATACCGGCCCGAAATTTTGCAGTCGTGCGATGGCTATGGCCAACGAAGGAGTCAGCGGGCAGGCAAATACGAGAGGGCCGGATGCCTCCGATGTGCTTTATGAACCATCTCGGCTGGCTGGCAACAGAATTGCCTGGGACCCGTGTAGCTTTGATTCCAATGACTTTCTGTTGAGTTGGGCTACCAGTAGATTCGGAACCGCTGCCGCTCCCAATGTGGTTTCAGCACTGGACGATTCATACAAGATAACCGATGCTGTAATTACCTATCCGGAAATGTCCGGCTGGTTCAATATTATGACATTCGTAAAGGACAACTATGTTTTGTTCTACGACCGCGCTTGTGTGGGTAGTCAGACCAGCAGTGTTAAAAATGTTAGCACAGGGACACTTTCCAGTGTGCTTTCTCAGTTTAGTATTACCGAGGCCAACAATATAGCTGTTCAGGCTGAGCAGAATTTTGCAAATGCCGTCAGCATAAATCCAGACAGCAATGACCTGCAAAGATGGTGGGATATGAGCAAGGCTACCAAAGCCCTGACCGGCTTCTATCGTAACTATCATTATGCACTTGTATATAACAATCTCTATGGAAACACCGGCAACTCTTCGTATCGTAATACCGCCGCTTCTTATATCGAGTTAGCCCTGCCCCAGGCCGAGGATTATGTGGACCTTATGAACCAGTTGCATCCTAAATTTAACGATTATTTCAGGGAATTCGAGGCCGAATGGTCGAAAGATGGCATACCTGGAGGCGACGCTGTGGGCGGTTCGTATTTCTTCTATGGTCAGATGGCAGCGCTTGACCAGCAGTGTAAAACCGGGTACAGCCGGTTGGTAATGCAGCCTATGCAGGAAAGCAATTATCCTTATCTGCACTGGCAGGCAACTAATAATTACGCACATATCGGCAATAAGAGGCATTCGCCGTTTGATGAAGAAGACTTGTGGCCTTACACTTATAATGACCTGAAATCAAAGTGGGAGGGTAGTGAATATGTGGTGGATACGAAAGTTGGAAATTTTGCTTTACCGCAGATTATATCGCCGTGGATACTTCCAACGCTGAAGGTGCAATTCCGGGACGACCTCAGCAATGGTGCGATGCTAAAGATAACTTTTGTACCTCTCGGATGCAAGGCGAGATACAGTCTTGATGGTGGCCTTGTTCTTCGTAAATCGCTCCAGAAGATTCTGCTTAACGGCCAGCATATAGAAACTCTTGTCGATATTACCGTTGATGATGCCCTGATGGACGATGAGTTTGTCAGATATGTTGAGCTTCCGCTGACCGGCTCTGGTGTGCAGGATTATGAGTTGACATTCCAGTCCAAGCCGAATGCTGATGCGGAATGTATTGGAACTGAGTTCTACGATATAAAATTATATACCCCGGATGTACAGAGTGCTATGGTCAACACAACTTTCGAGGCTGGCAGTGCCGGCACCGGTACCTGGACTCTAAGTGAATGGGGAGACGAGACCGCAGGCTCCGGCAATAATGACCCCGACCCCATCACAAATGTCAAATGGCTGAATAATTCCGGCTCCCAACAAGTTGTTGGCAGTGGTGATGCTTACAGCGGCAGTCAGTGCGGTAGAGTAACAGGTTCGTCAAGTACAAGCGCAAAGTATGCCAAGCTGGACTTTGCCGGCGGCGGCAATACCGGCATATACAAAGTAACCTGGTATCAGAAAACCAAGATAATCAGCGGCTCCAGTGAAAGAAGGTATTCTTACTTTACGTTGTATGATGAGACTACTGCTAAATGGGCCGCCAGAATTCAGGTAAATCCCGGTAAAGGTGATGTTGAGATATATGACGGCAGCGGTTACACTAAAATAATGGACGCAGCGGATAATACCTGGTATGAGTTTGAGATGATACTTAATTATCAGACCCATAAATTTGATATCAAAGCCAGACAAGCCGGTTCAACCGGCCCTTGGAACATTGCAGCCGAGCAGGATTTTTATGATGCTACCTGTAATTCACTTGACAGGGTCTATGGTTATGGCAGGTGCAACGAGATTTACGGCTATTTCGATGATATTAAGGTAGAGCCTGTTTGTGGCGGCTTGGGATATCCTGATGGAGACCTTAACGAGGATTGCTCCGTTGATATGAACGATGTTGCTGTTTTTGTTTCTCACTGGCTTGATACGAGTTGCGCCAGCCCGGGCTGGTGTGAAGGTTCCGACCTGGATAAGAGCACTGATGTCGAGTTTGTGGATCTTGCAATTTTGGCCGAGAATTGGCTGGAAGACAGACAGAACTAATATCCAGAAAAGGGTTGTCGGAAAACCCGAGCGCATTTATTATTCAGGCTTGATGTGAGTATTGTTGTAGTATTGACCAACTGTCAAATTACAGCCAGTCGGTATGTTTCGCCATCGGCCCGACATACTTAACATAGTTTTGCCATGAAATATCATGCGGAACGCCATGGTCGCATACGTTTATTCCAGCTTCAATCCACATAGGTATAATACCGATTCCGATTATTAAGTGCGCCATTGTCATTTCGACCGGAACGAGCGAAACGAATGGAACGGAGAAATCCGGCGAAGCCGTCCTGAGCAACGCCGAAGGATCTCATAGATTCCTCGACTACGCTCGGAATGACGTGTGAGCGCATTTATTATTCGTACTTGGTATCAGAGGGTTTTTAGGGGGAGGCTATCAGCCTTATCCTTTATTTTCTTGCAATATTGGCCGGTTTTGTGTAGAGTAAGCGGGAATTTGTCGCAACGAGTCTTGCGGCTTTTTTTTATTATTGCCTTTTATCTGAATATGGTTTATGATTTTTTTGCCTCAGATATTCGTAACCGTATATAATACAAGTAGTTGGCGGCGTAGCCAAGTGGTCTAAGGCGCCGGTTTGCAAAACCGTTATCCGTGGGTTCGAATCCCACCGCCGCCTGTTTCATACCTTTATGTCATCTAAATTCAACCGTTTATAAACCAAAAAAAGTGGCGAAAACACGCATAAACACGCATTTCCGCCGCTTAATTATAGCCCCAAGGGGATTTGAACCCCTGTTGCCGGGTTGAAAACCCGGTGTCCTAGGCCTACCTAGACGATGGGGCCAGCAATATACAAAAACTCCAAAGCCATCGCTGGCTAAAAGCTCTCTGGAAAATTAGTCCATAGTAATGGCTTCAACGCCACACTCATCAACGCAAACACCGCAATCCACACAAGCGTCAGCATCAATAACAGCCTTGCCATCAACCATCTTTATAGCTTCGGCAGGGCAGGCATCAATACATGACTCGCATCCGGTACACTTATCTTCATTAACTTTAGCAGGCATAACTAACCCTTTCACCTTAAAATTTCAAAATTACCTTGTTATTTCGTCATAGAGGCGGAAATATACAACACTTAGAGCCTTTTTACAATAAAAATCTTGAGAAATTCTACCTATATTAAAAGTCGAAATTTTGGCACAACTCCGCTTCAAACAAGCAGTTATCCCAAAAAGATTTGAAAGTCATCCAAAAAAACTTAGGCTTGCCCCCCAAATAGTACCCCCACCGCAAAACGATAATGTTATTTCAAATCAAAAAGACTGTTGTCAAGCGGATCGAACCAGCCCAGATTCATTTCTGATGAAAGAACCCTCCAATTATTTTCCCTATCCGATTTTGCCATTGCTTTTGCACTGATATGCCCATCAACCCAGCCAATATTCGCTTTGTCGCGATGGCGAAAATGAATAGTAGGAGACATATAGAAACTCGTTATAGGTTGTCCTTTATAAACTGTAAAAGGTGGTTCAGCAAAAGAATACTCTATCAAATCCTGCTCATAGTTGCTTATTGCGCAGTCGGCAAACATTAGTGTCTGAGCAGGCTGACCTATTTTACTATCTCTTGCAGTTGTTTCATAGGCATACTTTGTATAGCTGTCAGACCATATCCGTGAACCGATATAAGTCATATTGTAGCCGTAACCGCCACAGCCCTTTTCATAGTTTGTTTGGTCATCTACAAACTTGACTCTTTTGGGACATTCTTTAACTTTTCCATCGGCCAGATAAGAAACCAGTAGCCCCTTTGAAGGCTCGAAAGGTTCATAGCCATTTTTACGAACACCATGCCAACGATGATACCCGCCACGCAAAAAACCTGCGGATATCCACATGTCGCTTGCAGCTGGAACATAAAAGCCATTATTTTCAGTAGCATAGCCGGTGTTAGCTAATACAAGTTGGCGTATATTGCTTTTGCACACAATCGCTTTGCCCTGCGAACGGGCTGCTCCCAGCGCAGGCATCAAAATCGCAAGCAATATAGCGATTATTGAAATTACCACTAACAGTTCAACAAGAGTAAAGGCTTTTTTGTTCACAAAACTATTCTCGTAATCGTTTGTTTAATATACCAACGGCATCAAGATCAAATCCACTACTTGAAAACGGCGTTGACCAAGGGTCGTTTATCTGATGGTCATTAGAATCCCCATCAGCATTGCTATTATCGCGATAACCACAAGTAACTCAACTAATGTAAATCCTTTTTTGCTTTTTACTGCCGACATAAAACAACCCAAATGAATGGTATTACTGATTTCGCCACTGTTCCATCTTATACCATTGGTTTGCGAATTCTGCATAGTCTAACATATTAACAATATAATCCTGTGGAACCGCAAGATCACATCTTAATTTGAAGTTATCATCACCAAATTCGCTCAGCCAAGCAGAGGTAAAAGCTAATAAATCGTAGATGTCAACTATGCCGTCCAGATTAATATCGGCCGAATATTCCTGACCCTCAAGAACACCAATAGCCTCTAAATCGAAACCGCCCGAACCCCAGGTAACCCAAGGATCGTATATGGGATGGTCTGTATTATAATTACATCCTGTAACAGGGTCAATACACTCCGTAGCTTCGTCATAAAAATCGCCACTACCGGGAATATCCACTATTCGTACATATCCTATGTTGTTTATATCTACAATGCCGGAGACAACATCAGGATGTTCCGCAAGTTCTGCCAAATCAAACGGCGTACCGGTAAACCAGGCATGATTATTCTGGTGTTTGCCGGCAAGATTGTAAACATTGTTAGTATCAAAATAATCATACGTATCAATAAGTCCTGGTGTTAATGATACAGATGGAAATCTCACAAAATTGTTCCCATCGGAAGAAACCTCCACATATGCCAATTCTGCAAAACTCAAGTGCTCTACAACCTCCCAGCCATTTTCAAAAACGACAAAATCATACCCTCCAACATTCTGAATAATTGTATTAAATGAGAGAACTATTTGTCCCGGCTCGCAGCCATCCGCAATCTCTACATCATTCAAATCACCTAAACTAACCGTCCAGGCTCTATTGGGCAAATCGTCTTCCATAGTCGGCCATAAAGCGCTATTGGGATCCATCCAACAAGGATTCAGATATATACCAGATGTTGGCTGATAGCTGAACACACCCGTAGCCCAAGCACGAAATATTGGATTTATAACAGCATCCTCGTCAACAAGTGGATTAGCGTGAAAACCATCATCCCCAATATGCCCATTTATTCCAAATCCACCATAAGGGCCAGCGTTAGCAACAGCCAATAAGGTGAATAAGATTATGGTAACCGTGATTATTTGTGTATTTCTTTTAAACATTATTTTACCTTTCTTTTAAATTATGAACGGAGCAATGGCTACAACTCCGCTCAGATTCAGGTGAAGTTTTTCTATAAAAAATTAAATCCTCTTCCTGCGAAGCAGTAATCCGCCGAGACCAAGAAGTACCATAGTTGCAGGCTCTGGAACCGGTGGAGTGCAAGCCATACCATTTAAATTATCGAACGCGAAATATGAGGGCGTATTAATCCCGTATGCACCGGTATCACTTGAAGTAAGATTAAATTCCAAACCTACAACATCACCCAAACCACTGAGGTCAACCCACGTCCAATCGTCAATAATGTAATCCTGGCTGTTATCTGTAAATCTGAAATCAGCAAGGTCGAAATTAACGGCACCTGTATATGCAGCGTTTTCATCAATACCCTTAACAGTCAGTGTAAACCAGTCGGCATCATTGCCAGTTACTCCGCCAAACTTTTTAGCATAGGTATCACCATTTGTCATTGATAGGTAAGCGTAAGTTGTATTTGTTACCCACATTCCTGAGATAGTTGAATCATAGTCTTCACCTGTAACAGCACCAAATGAAGTTGTCTGGGGAAGCTGAACGTATCCATTCGCCCAATCGTTGGGCACATAGCAAATACCATGCTGATTGCCGCTTGTTACGCTCGAATAAGCGCTGAACTGATTTGTGGAGCCGGAAGTTGTTTTATCAGTTTCATTTGAGTATGAAAAACCGTCCCAACCCCAGGCACTGGCATTATGACCGAAATAAGCATCACCACTTGTAAAGCCGGTTTCGCTTGAACCAGCACCGCCAAAATGACTATTTGCGGCAAGCTGATTTTCTTCAAATGTTACCACTGCTGCAAAGTTTGTTGAAACCATCGCTAAAACTAATATCAATACTAAATTTTTAAACTTCATTTTCTTCTCTTCCTAAATTTTTATAAATACTCTTTAATTTTTAAACATACACTTTTTAACTTCTCCTAACTTTTTGTCTCTGCCTGTTTCTCTCCTTTCTGCCAAACCACTTTTACGCGAAGATGTTTGGCGTTTTCATAAATGCCATAAAAAAAAGCTGCCGTCCCGCAAAAGGAACGACAGCTTATAACTGACAGAAAAACAGAGTGATTATTTCGAAAGAACATCTGCTCTGAGTATTCGTTGGTTCCTTTTCGCGAGAACCTCAAAAAAAATTACGATTACAGGCAGGTTTTCTGACTTGCGTTCCAACCGAAAGAGACCTTCCCATTCATAAAGAACAGTGGTATTATTTCTCTCGGCTTTGCGAATATATTAATCTTTATATTCGCATCGAACGCTTACAGCGGCGCGACCGTCACGGATTTTCACCGTGTTCCCATTTGCTATCATCCAGCTAAAAACCCAAAAAACTATGGCTTCTCAGCGGACCTGCAATCGAAATATATAAATTTTAAAAGAACGGAGTGCAATATAACCGCAAACTGAATTTTCGACAAGGAAAAAATTCAGCCTGAGACTACTTTAGCAAGAAAATGACAATTCCCAGCACACAAATCGCAAAAGTGCATACGCCTATTGCCGTAACGAAAACCCACATAAATCGTTTGTGCTGGGCGTTAATAATGTATTTGAGATACCTGTCGCTGGCTGAGAATGTTTTGCTCATCTGCAAAATGCCATCGGTTTGGCCTTCAACATTATCTTTCAATTTATCAACATTGCTGTTAAATGCGGTCAGGCTTTCTTTGATTTGCCCCTGAATCTCTGCCGAAATAGCCGTCTGATTAGCCATTTCCTTAACAGAGGCGGTCTGCTCGGCGGTCGCTTGCGGAATTTTCTCGATAGTCTCGGCAAAGGCCTGCTGCTTTATCGACTGGATTTTGAACTGCTCAATAAGCCCTTCGACTATCTGCTTTTGGTTATTGAGAGCTTCGGGGAAATTGTTCAGGAATCTTGGCAATTCCTCAATCTTCTGCATTAGCTCGGCGTTCTGTTCAATTTGCTTAGAGAGATTTTCGTTTATGCCGCCAAGCTTTTCTGTCAGTTTCTCAAAGCCATCCTGGAGCATCTCCAAAGAATGGGCCTTGTCGCGAGAATTTGGCCGAAGAGGAACTATTGATTCAGGTCGGATTGATTCGCCGGCAACATCTGCCGGGACTTTCCGCAAAGGCTCAAAGTTGGGAACCTTTTTAGTTGAAAACCATTTGCCTGTCTTAGAAATTAATTCTTTTATTGCCATAAATCGTTCCAATTTGCATCATAAGTACACATAATCAATATCGCTTTTGGCGTGAAAAAGCAAGAGAAAATCTGCACTAATCCGTGTCAAAAAAACATTCCGGCAGCTTCCGCTACTCGGCTTCTAATGCAATTATTAGAGTTGCCCTTTATTTTTTTTGACTTTTGCCTTGGGCTGTTCTATACTCACCAAAAGCAGGGGTGGCCGAAAAAAGCCTGAGAAAAAACCCTTTGAACCTGAACAGGATATTTCGTTAAACGCGGAAAAAACTGCGTAGGAAGCGATTAAAACGGAAATTATTATTTTAAGGGTCGCTTTCGCTCGAAAGCTGACCCTTTTTTTATTCTGGAGCCGTATTATGGCAACGCAATTACAAAACGCCCGACTGGGCAAAATAACGCCGGAAATGAAGATTGTCGCGAAAAACGAAAATCTCTCCGAAGATACTGTTCTGACCGAAATAGCAGCCGGTCGGTTGGTTATACCGGCAAACAGAATCCATTTGCAATCGAACCTTGTCCCGACCGCTATCGGTCGAGCAGCTTCGATAAAAGTCAATGCCAATATCGGCACGAGCAGTACAAATTCAGGCATAGAAGATGAACTGAAAAAACTCAAAACCGCACTCGATGCCGGGGCAGATGCAATGATGGACCTCAGTACTGGCGGCGACCTCGACAAAGTTAGAAAACAGATGCTCGCCAACTGCCCTGTTACGTTCGGCACCGTGCCAATTTACGAAGTTATACTCGACCGCGATATTGAAGATATTACAGCGGAAATAGTATTGAAGACAATCGAAAAACAGGCCATTCAGGGTGTTGACTTTTTTACGATACACGCCGGTCTGCTCCGGGAACATTTGCCGATGGCGGCCAAAAGGGTCTGCGGAATCGTTAGCCGAGGCGGAGCACTGATGGCTAAATGGATGCTTCACTACAATCGTCAGAATTTGCTCTACGAAATTTTCGATGATATCTGCGATATAATGATTCAATACGATGTATGCTTCTCGCTCGGCGATGGCTTGCGGCCCGGCTGTATTGCCGATGCGACCGATGAGGCTCAAATTGCGGAACTTAAAACTCTCGGCCAGTTGACGGCAAGAGCGCAGGAAAGAGGCTGCCAGGTAATGGTAGAAGGTCCCGGTCATATACCCTTCGACCAGATACAAAAGAATATGGAACTGCAGCAGGAATACTGCAACGGCGCACCGTTCTATGTACTCGGCCCGTTGGTAACGGACATCGCACCGGGGTATGACCATATCACAAGCGCTATGGGCGGAGTTGCGGCAGGCTTCTACGGTGCATCGTTTTTGTGCTATGTAACGCCGCGCGAACACCTCGGACTGCCCGATGTCGAAGACGTGCGGCAGGGAGTAATCGCCACAAAAATTGCAGCACACGCCGCTGACATTGCCCGCCATCATCCCGGTGCCGCAGGCAGAGACCGTAGGCTAAGCACCGCCAGAGCTAAACTCGACTGGGAAACGCACCTTAGCGAATCGCTCGACCCGGCAGGAGCACAAAAAATGCACGAAGCCGCCTGCGAAAAAAGCAATATGCCAACCGCTGTCGATGCGGACTTCTGCACGATGTGCGGCAGAAACTGGTGCAGCGTGAGGATAAATAAGGAAATTGAGGCACTGAGTAGATAAAAAAAAAGACTGCTGTTTTGCAGTCCTTTAGAACACTTCAAGTAAAGATATTTATTTTCGACGTTTTCTTAAAATCAATCCGCCGAGTGAAAAAATCAAAATAGCAGCTGGCTCCGGAATGATAGTGAACCCAGCGAGGAATTCGGAACCTGCGTCAAACATATCCATATCGTCAGTACCTCCCTCGCACCAGAATTCTACATTCACAATCTGTCCCGCAAGCACCGGAATAATCTCTTCCATACTAATCCCCCAATTCATTACTATATTAAATGGGTTAAGTGGGTCGTCCGAGGACAGTTCCAACTCCCAGTCAGAGAATACAGGATTCCAACCAGCGTAAAGTTCTTCAACGATGATTTCCAGACTCAACCCGCCAGCACCAGCCGGAAAGCTGCCTGACGTACCTACTTCCAGAGAACCACCAATGGAAGCTCTTGCCTCTGCCCGGTGCCACGAGCCATAAGGGCTGTCAGAGCCTCCCATAGCGTTAGAGTAAGAGTTTAACTCTACATATCCGTTGCTGGAATCCTCCCAATAATCTACGGAAGTGTCAGTATTTGTTCCTCCGGTAGCCTCATACCAATTCCCTGACCCCGGAGGATCTTCGATAAGCAAAGAAGTGTCAGCCATTGCGTAAGCATCCCACTCACCCCACCCCCATTCATCTGCCATTGCCGAGTCGCCATCACCAAAAATCTCTACCTCGGCATAGGCTTCACAGTCTGAATGGTCGTAATGAAAATACAACGGCACAAACTCGGCCCGACCCTGCGTTACGGCGAGAAGAATACAGGCCAAACACAATATCCATAACCAATTTACCTTTTTCACTTTCCATCTCCTTTAAAATAGTTTTGTTCTACAAACAAAAAAAGCCCATCAATATAGATACAATCTATATCACGGGCTTACCTATTTCCGATTATTCTTCTCCTTGGCACCTGTTTCTCCTTTTCTCACAACCGCCTGAAAAGTATATGCTACGTCTGATAATATGTCAAGTATTTTTTCAAAACATCTGCTTTGATGTGTTTTAAAGGACTATTTATAGAGCAGAATGTATCGAGGAAATAATGAAAGTATAAATAACAACACTATACAAACTTTGCAAAAATTATTAGAATGGGCGGGACTTCTGAGAATTAATTTTGTGGAGACGATATGCTTTCATTTGTGATGTTATGTGTTTTGTTGGTTGTCGGGCATATTTTGCGGAGCAAGGTTCGGCTGCTTCAGAAATTGTATTTGCCCTCGTGTGTAATTGGTGGACTGGTTGGGCTTATCGTTATTCAGGTCTTTGCATTATTGCAGGGACGCAGCGAAGTGATGGCAACGCTCAATTCAGCGATTTCGGATGTGTCGGCCCCGTGGAGTAAGATTCCCGGGCTGCTAATCAATATCGTGTTTGCGTGTTTGTTTCTTGGCGTGAAACTCCCTAAGGCATCATCGTTGGCAAAACGTGCCGGCCCGCAGTTAGCGTATGGTCAAGTTGTCGCGTGGGGTCAGTATGTTGTTGGGCTTGGCTTGTGGGTGGTTTTGCTTGGGCGGCTTTATCCGGAGCTTCCATCAATGTTTGCCGGTATTCTGCCGGTAGGTTTCGAGGGTGGTCACGGCACGGCGGCGGCTATGGGGCCGGTTTTTGCTGAGCGCGGGTGGCCTGCAGGGCAGGATTTTGCCCTTGCAAGTGCAACGGGAGGAATTCTTTCAGCAATTCTTATTGGTATGGTGCTTATTAATTGGGGGGTGTGTAAAGGGTATGTGCGGCGAGCGCAGGCGATTAGTGAGGCTGCTGAGGATGATTCGATTGGTGTCATACCTGTTGACCGCAGGCCAAGTGCCGGCAAGCTCACTGTCAGCAGCGATGCAATCGAATCATTTACACTGCATATTATTGTTGTTGGTATCGCAATCGGCTTGGGAATGCTGATAAAGCAAGGGTTGGTGGGAATAGAGAGTTTTTCGCCCTGGCTCTCAAAGCACAAACTGCTTGGCGGTTTTCCGCTGTTTCCGCTGTGTATGCTCGGCGGGCTGATAGTTCAGTTTTTCGAGCAGCGTTTTGATAAGCACGAACTTATCGACCTGGGATTGATGCGAAGAATACAGAACAGTTCGCTCGATTTTCTCGTGGTTGCGGCCATTGCGATGATTAAGCTCGAAGTTGTTGCAGCGGCGATTGTGCCATTGCTGATTCTTATTGCTGCGGGGATATTGTGGAACGTTTTTTGTGTAGGCGTGCTTGCAAGGAGAATGCTGCCGGATGCGTGGTTTGAACGAGCGATAGCAGAACTTGGGCAATCGATGGGCGTAACAGCTACGGGGCTGCTTCTTTTGCGTGTTGTTGACCCGGATTATGAAACTCCGGCTGCCGATGCTTTTGCCTGTAAGCAGATTATGCACGAGCCTTTTATGGGCGGCGGATTGTGGACGAGTACAGCTATTCCGCTGATTGCGATTATGGGTGCGTGGCCAGTACTTTTGATTGCTTTGGCGGCGATGACATTCTGGCTGCTGTTGATATTTTTTGCCAGGAGCGTTGGCAAAAAATAAGAGCATTTTGTGTACTGGTTTAGGCTGTTATAACAGCATTTCCACAGCGGTTTCATCGCAATGGTCCTGCTTGTTGCACTTAGCGCAATCGCTCCAGACCTTCATCGGGAGCTGCTGTTTGTCAATTTTGGCAAAACCGATTTTCTCGAAAAATTCAGGCTCAAGAGTTAAAGCGAAGACTTTCTCTACGCCCAACTGCCGGGCATCTTCGATTGCGGCTTTTACGAGAGTTTTGCCAACGCCCCTGTTTTTATGTGTCTCGGCGACAGCGATGGACTTTATTTCGGCCAAATCCTTCCAGACGACCTGCAAAGCGCAGCAGCCTATGACTTTTTCGTCAATCTCGGCGACTTTGAACATTTGCAGATTTTCGTATATGTGTGCCTTTGAGCGAAAGAGCATTCTGTCGAGTTGAGCATAGAAACCTATTAAGCTGTGAATAGTGTCGGTGTCCCTGATTTTTGCGTTTCTTATGTTCATAATCTTATCAGCAAATGAGATATTTTATCCAATCTGGCGTTTCTGGAACAGTGCTATTGTTAAAAAGAGGATTCCTATGGTGTAGGACAGGCCGTAAGAGGCGGTCATAAGTACATATTTGAAAGGTATTTGGCTTTTTTCGTAGATTGCGTCGGTTATCCAGAATGTCTGGAGGTTGGGGACGAGCATTCTGCCGATTTTTGCCCATAAATAAGTATCAGCGAATCTGCCGAAAACGTAATCGCTTATCAGTCCCAGTAAAAAAACGCATATACAAAGGCTTAAAGTTATTAATATATTGAACCTTGAAGCGAACATAAGTGCAATTGCACAAATGGCTAACAGTGCAATAAACAGCATTGCTGAGGCATAGACGTTAAAAATGTCAAAGCCATTTCCGGCAGGGTTGTATTTCCAGTCTCTGTCGATGAATGTCAGGAATATCAGCGAAAATGTTGTGAGAATCGAGGCGGTAATGACGGCGGTGGAGGTGAATTTTGAATCGTAAAAGTAGCTCAAAAAGCCGCTTATGATGATTGTCAGGCCGATAGTTCCGGTTGCGGTTAGTACTACGGTCATATCGTGTTCGTCGCTGGCGGTTGACATTACGCCATGCCGGATTGCTATAAAATGTGCTGAGGTAAAGAGATAGTGAGCGATGAAGACGGCAGAAGCAACTCCTAAGTATTTGCCCAATATGAATATAGGCCGAGGGACGGGTTTGGAGAGGGTGGTGATTATCGTTTTTGTCTGCACCTCTTCGGTGATGGAGTTAGCGGCTGAAAAAATGGAAATGAACAATCCCGCGATAAACAGCGTAGATAGTCCCAACTCCAGCAGTAGTTTGTCGTCGTTGTCAAGCGAGTACATCGTCAGCGATGGGGACACAATGAAGAGGAAAATCGCAGCGACTATTATCACAGCGTAAACGGGCTGTCTGATGGTTTCTCTGAATGTGTTATGTGCGATAGATAGCAGTTTGCCGAGCATATTTATTCCCAAATTAGGACTATACAACCAGTGGTTCCGGCGATATATTACACGGTTTATTGCTTGTAGTAAAGCAACTTTATAGTATACTCCGCAGTCAGGTGTTTTGTTTTGCAAAATTCCCTGCAGAGTTTATAGTAAACATAGCGAACACAGATAGCGGAAAACGGATTTGACGTATATAGTATGGGTAAAATTAAGGAACGAGCTTAATGCAGATGTCATCTAAAAAGGCCGGCGGAGTTTCGCTTACGGCCTTAATTGTAAGTATCATATTTTTTCTGGCAGTACTAATACTGAGCAGGGTTACGAATGTTTTTGCCCTTTATGCCCTTAGCTGGCAAATACTGGCGGCGGTTATTATATGGGCGGTTCTGGTTGTTCAGTTCTATCTGCGCAAACTTGCAGAGCAGGAGAAACTTGATACCGCTCAACTGGCGGCAAGCGGCAGTAGTGATACCATTTTTGAAGCTCAAAAAAATCATGCTGAGATGTTCGCCGTTGCTCAAAATCGCCTGAACGTTTTTGAGAAATGGTTCCTGCCTTTCTTTTCATTAGTTGTAGCCGCTTATGAAATCGGCATCGGTATATACCTCATAAGAATAGCAGCCGGTAATGAATTTGTAGAGCCGAGTACGTCGCGTTTGCTTGGGGCGGTTCTTATGGTTGCGATTGCGTTTTTGAGCTTTTTGTTTTCGCTTTTTGCGACCGGAATGTCGCAGGAGCAGCGATGGCGGCCATTAAGGGCAGGCGGAAGTTATCTGCTGGCGGTGGCGGTGTTGGCGTTTTTAGCGGCTGTCGGTCTGGCGTTGGGACAGTATAAAATTTACATTGTTATAACAGTACTCAACTGGGCAGTGCCGATTATTATTCTGCTGCTTGGGGCAGAGGCGGCTCTCCATATCCTGCTGGATATATACAGGCCCCGTTTCAAAGGGCAGTACAGCAGTTGCGCGTTCGACAGCAGGATTCTGGCGGTTTTTGCTTCGCCTGGAAATATACTTCACACAGCATCAGGGGCAATCGATTATCAGTTCGGATTCAAAGTTTCGCAGACCTGGTTTTTTAAGGTACTCGAAAGGGCAATTGTTCCGTTGATTCTGGTTGCGACTGTTGTGCTTTACCTGTCCAGCAGTTTGCTGATAGTCTCGCCGGGATATGAAGCGGTGATAGAGCGGATGGGCAATCCTGTCGATGCCAATGGTGCGGTGAGGCAGGTTGGTGCGGGGCTTACGATAAAGTTGCCCTGGCCTTTCGATATTGCTTATGAATTTCCGACCCAAAAGATACAGCAGATAAGTATTGGCTTCGTGCCGGAAGATGAAGAAACGCTGAGTAAACGGCCACTGCTTTGGGGAGAGGAACATTACAAGAAAGAGTATAATCTGCTTGTTGCGTCCGAGAGCAAGGAATCACAGGAAAAAGGCGCTGTTCCGGTTAGTATAATCAGAGCGGCGGTACCGGTGCAGTACCGAGTTTCTGATTTGCATAGTTATCTTTATAACTACGAAGACAGCGCGAAGGTGCTTAAATCGATATGTTATCGCGAGGTGATAAAATTTGCGGCTGGTTCAAGGGTTGAGCCGGAATCCGAGATGGACGATTCGCAGGAAAGTCTGTTAGGAGCGGGCAGGAGTCGGGCAGCGGCAGAGTTGCTTGCGATAGTGCAAAAACGTGCTGATGAGATGGGACTCGGAGTTGAAATAGTGTTTATGGGGATGCAGGGATTTCATCCGCCTCCAGATGTGGCGAAAGATTTTCAGGCGGTTATCGGCTCTGTTCAGCAGAAGCAGGCTAAAATTTTGTGGGCAATCGCTCAGCGGGATAAGATTCTGACCAATAATGTCGGCTCAGTTAAAGCGGCAAATAGCCTCTATAAATTGGCAGGAGAGCTTTTTGGGGCGAACAGGGGAGAAAAAGATTCTGAAAAGATTAAGGCACAACTCGATACTGAATTTGCTTTAGCCAGCGGTGAGCTTTATGCCAAACTGCGTGCGGCTAAAAGTTATGCCTATGAAAAATCTGTATCGGCAGAGGCTACGGGCAAGAGATTTGCAGGACAGCTAAAAGCGTATAATTCCTCAGAACAAATATATACCCACGAGTTGAAGATGGGGATGCTGGAAGAGGCGATAGGGAATATCAGAAAGTATATCGTTGCGACAGAAGGCGATACGCAGGTAACAATTATCGATTTGCAGGAAAAACTTGTGCCGAGCCTTTACGATATCGAAGCAGTGCCTTAGATGTGTAAGAAAACACAAATTATTTAATCGCGGATTACGCGGATTACACTGATTCAAAAAAAAGAGATTGCCGTGGCCTTTCAGGCCTCACAATGGCAAAATTGAGCGATAGGTTAAAGAGAAAATTTTAAAAATAAAAATTCAGGAATAAACAAAATGAAAAATGTTGCATTGGGAATTCTTATTGTTGGCATTATAAGTGTAATGGTTTTGTATCTGGTTTCTTTTCAGGTTCGCCAAACCGAAAACGCGTTGGTTATGACGTTCGGCGACCCGACCAGAGAAATAACGTCCCCCGGATGGAACTGGAAATGGCCCGCACCTATTCAGACGCTGCAAAAGTACGATGCCAGACTCCAGATTTTTGAAGGAGTTGAAGAAGAAACCACCACCAAAGGCGGCGAGCCGGTTATCGTTAAGAGTTATATGCTTTGGCAAATCGCTGAGCCTAAACAGTTTCAGATTTCTGTCGGTGATATGGCAGGTGCTCAAAAGACCCTCAAAGACAGGCTCAGGGCTGCACAGAACGAAGTTGTTGGTCGGCATTATTTCAGCGAGTTAGTTAACATTAACAGAGAAAAAATTAAGTTCAGCCAAATAGAAGAGCAAATGGCAAAGATGCTTGATGAATCTCTCAGGGATACATACGGCATTAAAGTTGCGGCGGTTGGAATTGAGCGGTTAGGTGTTAGTGAGAATGTTACCAAGGATGTTTTTGAACGGATGAAAGCGGACAGGCAGAGGAAGACAGATGCTACGTTGGCAGAGGGTAATGCCGAGGCGACAAGAATACGAAGCGATGCAGAGAGCAAAGTTAAAGAGCTACTGGCTGCGGCAGATGCCCGTGCAAAAGCGATAATGGGTTCAGGTGATGCCGAGGCGGCGCAGTATTATAAGATGCTTGAAGCTGACCCGGAATTTGCGATGTTTTTGCGAGAAATTGAGACGCTTAAAAATACCCTCAAACAAAGGGCAACGGTTGTGCTACCGGCTGATGCGGCACCATTTAAGCTGCTGAAGGAAATGCCGGACATTGAGCCTAAATAGTAAGGACAATTGGCTTTTTGTAATTTTATTTGATACTGTAAAAAAAACGAGAAAGATAAATGAGTCAAGACCATAAACATAACGATAGCAATGGCAGTTTTTGTTGCGGGAATCGAGGCGATGATGCGGTGTTTACGACTGGCGATATGGACCCGGGCAGTAAGAGTCTTGCTAATGCACTGAATATCAGTTTTTCGGTTCTCAAAGTTGTAATGATTGTTCTTGTGATAGCATTTTTTGGTTCGGGTGTTTTCGTCGTTGCACCGGACGAGAGAGCAGTTGTGTTGAGGTTCGGCAAAATTCGCGGAGCAACAACAGAAAAAATCGTGCTTGGCCCAGGTCTGCACTGGGCGATACCTTATCCGGTTGAGGAGGTAATCAGGTTTCCCGGCAAAGGTACGGTGAAGCGGGTAGCAATCGAGTCTTTCTGGTATAGTCAGACCAATCGGCCCGGTGAAACGCTTAATCCGATTTTTGATGGCTATTGTCTGACGAGTAACGACAGCGTTGAAGATGTTAAGGGTACAGGCGGGGATTATAATATCGTTCATCTCAAAGCACAGGTTAATTATCGTATTGCTGATTGCGTGTCGTTTTTGAAGAGCGTTAACGTGGTAGAACCGCCGGCAGGCAGAAACTATATAGATGTTATTCCTGAAAGCATTTCGCCTCTGCTTACAAGTCTTGCCAGAGAGGCTATCGTTAAGACGATGGTGAACTTCACAATAGACGAAGCCATTAAGAGCGATTCGCAAATATCCAGAGATGTTAAAAAAGTTTTGCAGGCAAAGCTCGAATCAATCGACTGCGGAGTGGAAATTGATTCGATACAGATAGCACCGATTACGTGGCCGAAGCAGGTTGATGACGCGTTTTTGAAATCTACAAAGGCTAAGAATGATGCCGACACGAATATCCGTAATGCCAAAGGTTATGCAGAGAGTGCGATTAATGAGGCAGGCGGAGCGGAAATTTTTGAGCTTGTTATGAATTCAGATTTGACTGATGAGCAGAAAGATGATGTGTGGGCGAAATCGTCTGGCTCGGTGCGACAGAAAATTGCCGAGGCTATGGCGTATCGCACCAAAGTTGTCGAATCGGCCAAGGCTAACGCAGAGTATCTGAGCAAGCTCTTGCCGGAATACCAGAAACGGCCTGAACTGGTTTTGCAGAGGATATATCAGGATGCGATACAGGAAGTTTTGAGTAATGCAGAGGAAGTGATTATTGCTCAGCCGAGCGATAGTGTAACCAATAAGGAATTCAGGGTGCTTGTCAGCAGGGACCCGAAACTTAAAGACCAGAAAAAAGCACAGTAGTTTCGCCGAGTACGTCGGCAATACTCAAACAAAATTGTCAAAAAAACTGATTATTTGAGAACAGGTAATTATGGGCCATAAGGTTTTGAACGTAACGAAAAACGAGATTGAATCTCAGCATATTCATCACCAGCAGGTTGGGGTGAGCTTTGCGATGATGGGTACTTTGCTGGGTGGCACTTTTCTTATATGCAGTTTCATATCGCCGATATTTTACGGCGCAGAGGTCAAGCAGCTTCTTGCGATGATGGCGGCGGTACTGCTTGGGCTGCCGGTGATAATACACGCAATAAAAGGTGCTCTCCAAAAGCATATGCATATGGACGAACTGGTTGCTCTTGCGATAATCGCGGCGTTTGCGACGGGGGACTATACAGCGGCGGCGGTTGTTTCGTTCTTCCTCTTGCTAAGTGAAATTATCGAGACGCGAACAGCACTGGGGGCAAGGGCGGCAATCGAATCGCTTATCAAACTTACACCAACGCAGGCGGCTTTGGTTAATTCCGATGGCAGCGAAAAACAGATTAACGTAAGCGCGCTGTCGCAGGGCGATATTATAAGGGTTCGGCCCGGTGATAATGTTGCCGCTGATGGTGAAATCGTCAAGGGGCTTAGCTCAATCAATGAAGCGACGATTACCGGCGAATCTTTGCCTGC
The DNA here is from genome assembly GCA_021108375.1 of Anaerohalosphaeraceae bacterium. Taxonomy (GTDB): domain Bacteria; phylum Planctomycetota; class Phycisphaerae; order Sedimentisphaerales; family UBA12454; genus JAIORA01. Next base: position 43,506 of record JAIORA010000048.1, on the reverse strand, counting down.
CGACAAGGTGCCGGGGATGCAGGTTTTTGCGGGGACGAGCAATCTTACGGGTGTTCTCGATATTAAGGTTACCAGAGTTGGCGGAGAGACTACGCTGGGCAAGGTGCAGTCTCTGATTTTGCAAGCTGAGCATACCAAGATTCCGATTATGCGGATTATCGACCGGTATGTAAAATGGTATATTCCTACCATTTTGATGATTTCGGCGATTATATGGTTCTTCACGAAGGACGTTAACAGGGCAATCGGTGCGTTGGTTGTGTCGTGCCCGTGTGCGTTGATACTGGCGACTCCTACCGCGATGGTAGCGGCATTGTCAGCGTCGGCGAGGCTCGGCATACTTATTAAAAAAGTTGCCGACCTTGAACTGGCAGGCAGAATAACGGCTATGGTATTCGATAAGACAGGAACAATAACGACAGGGCAATTGTATGTTACGAAACTGACCCCTGCTGATGGTGTTAAGGCTGCGGAGCTTTTGAGAGCGGCGGCCTCGGCGGAGCAGATGAGTAAGCATCCGGCGGCGAGAGCGCTGCAGTTGGTGGCCAGAGAAGCAAATCTTGTGCTGAGCAGCGCAGAAGAATTTTCGGAAACGCTGGGTAAGGGAGTTGAGGCGATTGTCGATGGGGCTAAAATTGCGGTCGGCAGAGAAATGTTTTTGCAGGAAAGCGGAACGGATACCTCGGTTGTGGCAGACCCGAAATTGCAGGAAGAGCAGGGCTTTAGCACCTTGTATGTTGCCTGTGATGGTAAGTGTATCGGCTGGATAGGTATGCAGGATAAGACTCGGCCGGAAGCACGGCAGGCAATTGATGAGCTTGGCGAGGTCGGGATAAAGAGATTTACTATGCTGACCGGCGACAGGGAAGAGGTCGCAAAGCGGGTGGCGGCGGAGATGGGATGTACGGAAGTTAAGGCTCACTGTTTGCCGCAGGATAAATTGGCGGTTGTCGAGCAGATTAAGGGGGATGGGCATATCGTTGCGGTTGTTGGTGATGGTATAAACGACGCGCCGGCACTTGCCAGCGGAGATTTGGGCATAGCGATGGGAGCGGCAGGAAGCGATGTCGCGATAAATTCTGCCTCAATCGCGCTGATGAATAACGATTTGAAGAAGCTGCCTTTCCTGATAAAACTTTCACGCAAGACACGCAGAGTAATCAACCAGAACCTGCTGTTCGGAATTCTGTTTATTATACTCGGCGTTTCAGCCTCGGCGATAGGATGGCTGCCGCTGATATATGCGGCTGTTTTGCATTTCGTCGGTTCGCTGGTAGTTGTCTTTAATAGTGCAAGGCTTGTTCGCTGCGGTGAAGAATTGACACCTCACAGCGAAACAGCAGTATAGAATCAGAACTGGTATAGAGGTGTTTTGTGGTTGATACAAATGGTAAATACGCGATAGAAACTTTTGCCCTGACCAAGATTTTCAAGGACTGGTGGGGCAGGAATAAAGTCGTAGCGGTCGAGGGGTTGGATTTGCAAATCCGCAGAAAAGAAATCTTTGGGCTACTTGGCCCTAACGGTTCGGGAAAAACGACAACGCTGAAAATGCTGCTGTCGCTTTTGCATCCGACAAAGGGTAAGGCGTTAGTCCTCGGCGGCGATAGCAGAGACCCAAAAATTAACAGCAAGATAGGTTTCCTGCCGGAAGAGTCATATCTTTATCCGTATCTTAATGCACGTGAGACGCTGGATTTTTATGGGCGGCTGTTTGGGCTGAGTGGTAAGATTCGCAAGGTGCGAGTGGATGCGCTGTTGGAGATGGTAGGGCTTGAGGGGATGGCTAACCGGCCGGTAGGGACGTTTTCAAAGGGTATGGCAAGGCGTATAGGGCTGGCTCAATCGCTGATAAACGACCCGGAACTGCTGATACTCGATGAGCCTACAAGCGGGCTGGACCCGATAGGGACGAAGCAGATTAAGGATTTGATAGTCGAACTCGGCAGGCGTGGTAAGACGGTGCTTTTGTGCAGTCATTTGCTGGCAGATGCCGAGGAGGTTTGCGATAGAATCGCTATAATGTACGGCGGGAGGATACAGAGGCTCGGGGCTGTTGGGCAGTTGCTTGAAAAGAGCGACAAGAGGCAGATTACTACTGATGCTGTCAGCGATGAAGTGATGCGGAAGATAAGAGAAATAATAATCGCATCCGGTTGTGATGTGAAGATAGAAGCTCCGATGGAGAAGTTGGAGTCATTCTTTATAGAAATCGTTCGTCAGGCACAGCAGCAGAAGCGGCCTACTAGCGGAGCGGTGAACAGGGTCGATTTGACCGATGAGGATATTACAAAAACAGTTTCAGACGTTTTGGACAGGCTTGTTTCTACCGATTTGTCCGAGGCAGCTAAGATTGAGATAGATTCGCCTTTGAAGGTAGAGTCGGTTAAGGTTGAAGCGAACGAGGGGCTTTTGGAAAATTTGACGGCAACCGTCGAGCCTGTTAAAATCGAAATAGAAAAAGTAGAACCTAAACAAGGGCAGGCAGAAATTGAAAACGAGCGGGATAAAGTTAAAGAAGATTTGCTTGATGAGCTGACAGGGGCAGGGGAAGACGAAAATGCGTAGAGTCTGGGCGGTTGCCAGAAATACGTTCATTTCTGCGATGCGGATGAAGACTGCTATGGTCTTTATGCTGCTCTTGATAGTATTGCTGCCATTGCTGTGTGTAAACAGTAGTGGTGATGGCACTATCAAAGGCAGGTTGCAGAGTTTTGTGAGTTATGGCCTGGGACTTGTGGGGGTTTTGCTTTCGATACTTACCATAATAGTTTCCTGTTATAGCCTTTCAAGCGATATCAAGGGCAAGCAGATATATATGGTTGCGACGAAGCCTTTACGGCGTTTTGAAATTGTTTTGGGGAAACTTTTTGGGGTTTTGTTGCTTGATGGACTGTTGCTTTTGGTTTTTGCGTCGGTAATTTATGCTCTTGCGATACAAATGCCAAGAATGGTCAATATCGAGCAGGGGCAGACGAGTGTTTTGCAGAATGAGTTTTTCACAGCTCGCAAAGCCTTACCTATGAAGTTCAATTCGGAAGAGATAGAACAGGCAGTCAAAAATGGATATACCAAACTTCTCGAAAGCGGCGAGCTGGATGAATCGCGGCCGAAGCAGGATATTCTCAAAGAACTTCGCAATAACGAGATTTTTAAGAGGCACTCTGTCGGTCCCGGCTCAATGGTTATGTGGGAGTTTGATAATGTAGCGCCATCAGATGCCAACGAGATTATTTTTATTCGTTTTAAATACGATGCTTCGCAAACGCCAGCAGACAATAATATTCGCGGTCTCTGGTATTTGGGCGATTACCGCCAGATTCAATATGGTAGTCTTGAAGAGATGAAGACGCCAATATACCAGATGGGTACAAAGAAAATAACCGATACGATTCATGAAATATCATTCCCGGCAAATGCGGTTGCCTGGGATGGATACCTCGCGGTGGTTTTCCAGAATGAGCCGATGAATAACACAACGGTTATATTTCCCATTGAGGACGGGCTGGAGGTGCTTTATAAGGCTGGCAGTTTCAGTGGCAACTTTTTACGTGTTACGATTTTGCTGTTTTTGAAGCTGGCGTTTCTGGCAGGACTGGGCGTGTCGCTCTCGGCGTGGTTGAGCTTTCCGGTTGCGATACTTTGCAGTTTTACAGCTTACTGCGTGGGGACTATACACACTTTCGTAATAGATTCGTTTACTTATATGTCGGCAGCTACGACGATACTTTACAATTTTACCATTAAGCCATTTATATGGCTCTTGCCGAAATTTGACGGCGAATATGGTGTTGGTGATTATATAATAAATGCCCGGCAGGTAAGCGTTGAATTTTTGTCTGTGGCGGCGGTATTGTTTTTAGCCAAGGCTTTGATAATTCTTGCAATCGGCATACTGATATTCAGTAGAAGAGAGATAGCTAAAATTACGGTTTGATTTGACTATGCGTTTTCGTGATATAATCATATATGTTGTTTGCTTTGCGTGTTCCTTTGGGATGCTGTATCTGGCATCGTCTCAACTGGGCGAGCTGACTTCCGCTCGTGGCGAAATGAAATTGGTAAGTAATGAGCCTTTGGAAAATGCTCCGCCTTCGCTGGCGTTTGCAACGGTTGCGATGGGTGCTTTTCGAGGGTTGATAGTTGATATACTCTGGATGAGGGCTGAGCAGCTCAAGGAAGACGGGCAGTATTTTGATGCCAAGCAGATTGCAGAGTGGATTACGCTTTTGCAGCCGAGGTTTGCTTCGGTCTGGGATTTTCACGGATGGAATATGGCTTATAACATATCCGTTGCTATCCCGGCGAGCCGACCGCAGGAGAGATGGCATTGGGTCAAGAATGGTTATGAGCTTTTGCGGGATAAGGGGATACCGAAAAATCCAAAAAGCATAGAGCTTTACAGGTCTATCGGATGGATATTTCAGCACAAAATCGGCGGAGTTACTGATGATGCTCACAAGTACTATAAGCTCCAGATTTATCATATGATGAAGCCTCTGGTCGAGCCGCAAACAGAGGAATCTTATCAAAGACTTGCCGAGTCTCCCAAGAGTCTTGGCGAAATACTGGTGCAGCCGGGAATGGCGGAGTTTTTGAATAAGCTCGCTTCGGCTGATACCTCTTTTAGTAAGCTCAGTACGCTTGTGGATAATTATCTTTCTTTAAGGCAGCAGCCCGGCAGGTATGCTCCGGCAGCATTTGCGCTTATTGACGAATATCGCGGGAGTGAATTGCTGGAAAGTTTTGACGTTTTTGCAAAAGCCTATTACCTCAGGAATACTCTCAAACTTGAGCCTGAGCTTATGGATGAATTGAACCGCCTTTACGGCCCGGTTGACTATAAGGACCCGAACAAAGTTATTCCTCTTAATTGGCTGCACCCTGATGTTCACGCGATGTACTGGGGGGCTAAGGGGTTGGCTGTCGCGAGTGAGGGGAGTCAGGAAGAATTGAATGTTGACAGGCTTGTTTTTCACAGTCTTCAGAATCTTTATCGCAGAGGCAAGATGGTCATTTATACATCGCGGATACCGGCGGAGAACGACCCGTGCGAAATCGTTGTGCGGGAGAGCATTTTTCAATTTCCTGATTTGCGAATGTTCCAGCGCTATGATGACGTTCTGCGGAATGTTATTTTGAAGTACGACGAATTGAACCTTGATCTGAAATCCCTCTACAATGCACATAAAAATATGCTCAAGCAGGCGGTGCAGCTTTTTTATCAGGGTGGGGACAAGGCTAAAGCTCTTAAAATTTATAATACGCTTCGGAAGGAATATCCCGACAATAAGGATGTTCAAGTTTCGCTGGTTGCGTTTGTGCGGAATAGATTGATAGGCGAATTGGCATCGATAGGCATACATGACGCGAGAGAGATAATATCGCTGATGCTCAAAGACGGCTATTATCGTTACGCAATGGGTGATGACGATGAGGCTTATGGCAGGGAAGCTATGGCTAAAGAGGTTTACGATAATTACCAGGCCGCGTTTGCGGACGAAAGTGTTGACAGGGTTGTTTTGCCGGACTTTAGTGTTTTGCGTTATGTGGGACTGAGAATGTTCCTCGACGATGAGCAGTATCCGGAATTTGTGCGGATGAATATGCTTGAACGCATCCGCCAGCAGAGGCCTGACTTGTACAAGAAACTGGAAAAGCACAACAAATTTGTTATGCAGCAAATTCAGAAGGAACAGGAACAGAAAGAAAATGAATAGCAGCGGACTGTCCTCAACTATTACTCTTACCAAATCGCAACAGCAGGCAGTTGAGCACAAAGACGGGGCGATGCTTGTTATTGCCGGCCCGGGCAGCGGCAAGACACGTGTGATAACAAGCCGAATCGCAGAACTGATAAAATCCGGCGTAAGCCCCTATAATATCTGTGCGATAACCTTTACGAATAAAGCTGCGGAGGAAATGCGTAACCGTGTTATTGCGATGCACGTTTCCGGCGGTGTGCATATCAGTACGTTTCATTCACTGTGCGTGAGAATCCTGCGGCAGTATGCGGCCAAGGCAAAAATTACGCCCAATTTCAGTATTTACGATGATTCTGACCAGAAGAAGTGTATTAAGGAAGCCATCAAAACAGCCGACCTGGATACGAAGAATTTTCAGCCGAGACGTATGCTGGAAATGATATCGCGATTGAAGAATAATCTTGAATCACCACAGACGCTTGAAGCGGATAACAGCGGAGATTATTTTTCGAAGTGCCTGAGTAAAATTTATAAAAATTATCAGGCGATTCTGGATAAGCACAACGCACTCGATTTTGATGACCTTCTTTTGAAGACAGCGTTTTTGCTGCGGGATGATGCCGATGTTCGTAAGCAGCTCAATGACCGGTTTAAATATCTTATGGTTGACGAATATCAGGATACCAATCACGCTCAGTATCAGATAGCCAGGGGGCTTGCGATGATTAGCGGAAATATCTGTGTTACCGGCGACCCGGACCAGTCGGTTTATGGCTGGCGAGGTGCTGATATTGCAAATATTATGGCGTTTGAAAAGGATTGGCCGAACGCGAAAGTTGTAAAGTTAGAGGAGAATTTCAGGAGCGGTGCGGCGATTCTTGCCGTTGCGGAAAAGCTTATTGGTGTGAACAAAAATCGCAAAGCGAAAAAACTTATCGCGGCAACTGATATAGAAGCCGGTGTAACGAGTGAATGTCTCGAAGATGAACAGGCCGAGGCTGTTTACGTTGCTGATTATGTTAAGGAGCTTATTGCCGCTGGCAGCGAACTCAGCGAGATTGCTGTTTTTTATAGAGTTAACTCAATGAGCAGGGCACTGGAAGAGGCGTTTATCGATGGCAGGATAAATTACCAGATTGTGCGGGGAGTGGAATTTTATGGGCGAAAGGAAATACGTGATATGCTCGCCTATCTGAAGGTTGTTACAAATCCCGATGATGAGATTTCCCTGCTGAGAGCCATCAATACCCCACCAAGAGGGATAGGCAAAGTTACGATAGAAAAAATTGGAGATTATGCCCGGCAGGAAGGGGTCGGCCTTTACGATGGGATGGTTCGGTGTGCTTCTGGTGAGATTCTTTCCAGAAGGGTTGGGCAAAAAATTTCCGCTTTTGTCTGTATGATAGAAAATTTCAAAAAGCATATTGATGAAGATGTGTCTGAGCTTATAGATGTTGTTTTTCACGAAAGCGGTCTTTTCGATTCGCTGAAAATTGAACAGGATAGTCAGGGGCACAGCCAGGCGGCGGCAATCGATAACATTTATGAGCTTATAAACGGGGCGAAAAAATTTGACGAAAATTCGCAGGAAAAGGGGTTGGTAAATTATCTCCAGCAGATAGCCCTGTTCAGCGATACCGATACTTACGATTCGCAGAGCGGCAAGGTTTCGCTGATGACCCTGCACGCGGCGAAGGGATTGGAGTTTGATAATGTAATTATAATCGGGGCTGAACACGGGATTTTGCCGCACGAAAGGAGCTTTGACCTTCCGTCCGAGATGGAAGAAGAGCGACGGTTGTTTTTTGTCGGTATTACACGGGCTCGGAAAAATCTGGCAGTTACGATGAGCAGGTACAGGACTGTTTACGGCCAGACAAAGAGGACGATTGCTTCGCAGTTTCTTTTTGAGGCTGGTATCGCCCCGGAGCAGGAACCTGTTTTTGAGGCTTACGAATCTCCGAAGAAAAGCGGGTACGGTTACGAAGATAATTACAGCCAGGCCGAGGGTGAATCGCCATCAAAGGCTGTTTCAAGCGGTGGCAGCAGTAAAGGCGCATTTACGGCAGGTGAGATGGTTTCGCATAAAAAATTCGGACTTGGCAGGGTCAGGGAATTTCATAATCTTGGGGGTAGCAGCGTTGTTATGGTGCAGTTTAACAGTGGACAGACAAAATCGCTGATGTTAAAGTATGCTAATCTTACAAAAATAGGCTAATAGATAAAGAACTGATTAGAGGAAGTGAAATGTCAAATAACCAGGTAAAACTTTATTACAAAAACGTTACATCACAAGTGCTTGGCCAGGAACACGGCATTACCGATAAACAGTTTGACGGTTTGGCTAAAAAAGTTGAGCCGATTGTAGAGCGGATTGAAGCACAGCGAAAAGCGGGCGAGATTAAATATCGCGATTTGCCTTACAAAACTGATACCGTTGAACAGGTGAAAAAGGCGGCGCAATCCGTAGACGATTGTGAAAATTTTGTAGTGCTCGGCATCGGTGGTTCGGCGTTGGGTAATATCGCGCTTCAGACTTCGCTCAATCCATATATGTACAATCTCGATTCGGCTCAAAGAAAAGGGCCGAGAATTTTTGTGATGGATAACGTTGACCCTGTTCAAATGGGTTCGTTTTTCAGCTGGATTTCCGATAAGCTGGACAAAACGGTGTTTAACGTGATAAGCAAGTCCGGCAGGACAGCGGAGACGGCTTCGCAATTTTTAACGGTAAGTGAAATGCTCAAAAAAAGACTCGGAGCAGGAGCGGTAAAGGAGCATTTAATCGCTACCACCGACGCCAACAGCGGCACGCTGAGAGCGATAGCAGATGATATGGGGCTGCGGAATTTGGAAGTACCCGATGGTGTTGGCGGCAGGTTCAGCGTTTTAAGCGCGGTTGGCCTGCTCAGTGCCGCTGTTGCCGGGATTGATATTGACGAGCTGCTGGCAGGGGCTGCCCAGATGGATTCAAAAGTTTCGCAGGCGTCGTTCTATCAGAATCCGGCGGCGATAAACGCGGCGGTGAACTGGCATTATTACAACAACGCAAAACGAATTTCGGTTATGATGCCTTACAGTTATGCTCTTAAGGATTTGGCGGATTGGTATCGACAGCTTTGGGCGGAAAGCCTGGGCAAAGCGAAAGACCTGACGGGCAGGGAAATTTTTGTTGGGCCTACACCTGTTAAGGCACTCGGGGCTACCGACCAGCACAGTCAGGTTCAGCTTTACCGTGAAGGGCCAAACGACAAGCTCTTTACGCTGCTTGAGGTTAAAGAATTTGGGGCCGATGTTACAATCGGTTCAGAGCCTGAGGTTGCACCGGAGCTGGGTTATCTTGCGGGTGCGAAGATGAGCAAACTGCTTAACAGCGAAAGAATCGGGACTGAATACGCTCTGTTGAAAAGCGGACGGCCCTGTCTGACCGTTGCTTTTGATGAGGTTAGTCCGTACACGATAGGCCAGTTTATTTATCTTTACGAAGCAACGACATCAATTGCCGGCGAGCTGTTCGGGATAAATACGTATGACCAGCCAGCGGTGGAGCTGGGCAAGGAAGCGACATTTGCGCTGATGGGCAACGAAGATTATGCCGAGCTTGCAGAAAAGATAAAACCGATAAGCGAGATTGATGACAAGTATCTTATTTAATTTTTAGTTGAGGATTTTGCTATGCGTTTCGCAGTTATAATGGCAGGGGGTACGGGAAAGAGGCTTTGGCCTTTGAGCAGGGAAAGCCGGCCTAAACAGGTACTCAAAATTATTGAAGGGCAGACGCTTTTGCGTAGGTGTTTCAATAGGCTTAACGGAATTTTCGATTGCAGAAATATCATCGTTTTGACCAATGCGGGTTATTCCGACCTGGTTCGGGCGGACTTGCCGGAACTGCCTTACGATAATGTAATATCTGAGCCGGCAGTTCGCGATACGGCAGGGGCAATCGGTCTGGCAGCGACGGTTTTAGCAGGGTTTGACCCTGAGGCTACTATGGCGGTTGTTACGGCTGACCAGGTTATAAAGCCCACAGACACATTCCAGAAGGCCATCTCCGATGGTCTTACTTTCGTGGAAAAAAATCCAAAGGCACTGGTAACTTTCGGAATTGAGCCGAGTTTTGCCAGCACGCAGTTAGGGTATGTAAAGCTTGGTGAAAGCGTGGAATGTTCCGATTGCGAAAACAGCGTAAGCAAAGTTGAGGCTTTTAAGGAAAAGCCCGATGCTGAGACTGCCGCTGAGTATCTCGAAAACGGCCGGTATTGTTGGAATTCGGGGTTGTTTGTATGGAAAGCCAAACGGATACTTGAGCTTATAACGAAGAATGTTCCCCAGGCTAAACTGCCACTCGAAACGATTCAGGCTGCCTGGGGCGGGCCGAGCCAGGAGGAGACTTTGGCGGAGTGTTTTGTGAAATTGCCGAAAATTAGTATCGATTACGCGGTGATGGAAAAGGCGACGGACGTTTATGCTATTCGGATGGATTGCAAATGGTTCGATATGGGTTCGTTTTCAGCGTTGGCTGATATAATTAAAGCCGACGGGAATGGCAACATCGTCGTTGCCAGCCAAACCGAGCTGCTCGACTGCAAAAACAGCTTGATTGCAACCGAAGATGATAAGCATCTGATTGCCGCGATAGGGTTGGAAAATGTAGTCGTTGTGCATACGTCTGACGCAACGTTAGTTTGCCCAATGGAACAGGCACAAAGGCTCAAGGAATTGCTGGAGCTTATGAAGGCTGGCGGCAGGGAAAAGTTTTTATAATGAGATTACTTGCGATAGACCTCGGGGCGAAACGAACCGGGCTTGCATTGTGCGATGAAGCGGAGACTATCGCTTCGCCATTGGCAGTGCTGGATGGTGGCGGGGACGTTGCGGTGCGAATAGTTTCAATCGCCAAAGACAATCAAGTGCAGGGGGTTGTGTTGGGGCTGGCGCTCAATATGGATGATACCGAAGGGCCTGCGGCTAAAAAGTGCAGAGAATTTGGGGCTAAATTGGGGTATTTGCTGGATGTGCCGGTATATTTTCAGGATGAACGACTCAGTAGTTTTGCCGCTGAGGAAAGGTTGGCAGGGCTTGGCCTGACCCGTAAAAAGAAAAAAGGGATACTCGATGCTATCGCCGCAGCCGAAATTTTGCAGTCTTTTATCGACTCAAAAAAACAGGATTCCGCCCAAAAAGAAAGCTCCGCCGAAGGAGACAGCGAGGCTTGATAGTCGCAAAGTTAGTTGGTCAATGTTTTTAGAAGTTATCCCAAAATGTCTGAGAAATAATGTTAATGGCATTGGGAGCGTTAAAAATGATAGTTTTGGGATGGATAATAGTTTCAGTCTAACTTCTCCATTATTTCATCTGATATGTCGAAGTTTGCATAGACCTTCTGGACATCATCGTGGTCTTCGAAGGCATCTACGAGATTCATTATTTTTCTTGCGGCTTCAGGGTCTGTGATTTCTATTGAATTTTCCGGTACCATCGAAATTTGAGAGGCTTCGATAGCAATCTCTTTGTCGGTGATGGCTTTTCGCAGTTGGTCGTAGGCTTGAGGCGAGCAGGAAAGTTCATAAATTTCGTCTGTGTTTTCCATATCATCTGCGCCGGCGTTTAGAGCCAATTCCATAAGTTCATCTTCGTCAATGGCGCTGGTTACGATTGCGATGAGTCCTTTTTTGCTGAACATATAGCTTACGCAACCGCTGTTGCCCAGTGAGCCGCCGTGCTTTTCAAAAATTTTTTTCACTTCCGGCCCTGTTCTGGCACGGTTGTCTGTTAATGCCTCTGCCATAATAGCGATTCCGCCGGGAGCGTAACCTTCGTAAAGAACGCTCTCGTAGGCCACGGTAGAGCCTTCGCCGGTACCTTTCTTGATGGCCTTTTCGATGGTGTCCTTAGGCATATTAGCTTGTTTGGCCTCATCAATAGCGTAACGCAATGCCAGATTTTGCCCGGGGTCGCCGCCCCCACTTTTTGCGGCGACTATTATTTGCCGAGCTATTTTACTCCAGATTTTGCCTCTCTTGGCATCGTTGGCGGCCTTTTTATGCTTTATACCGGCCCAATGTGAATGACCTGACATACAATATCCCTCTAATATCTTTTAGTGAATCACTTTGTTAAGCGGATAGGTAATTATTCCCGAAGCTCCGGCACGTTTAAGTTGCGGTACAATAACCCGCTCTGATTTTTCCTCTAAAACAACTTCAACCGCGACAAAATTATCTTCTGCCAGCGAGGAGATTGTAGGGCTTTTTTCTGCGGGCAGAATTTTCAGTATTGCATCGAGTTTGTTCTTTTCGACATTCATCTTAAGGCCGACAGTTGTTTTTGCGTCGATGGCGGCGTTGAGAAGTATAGAAAGGTTTTCAATTTTCTCTTTTTTAAAGTCATCTTCCCAGGCTGATTTGTTGGCGATGAATCGTGTTGTCGAAGTGAGCAGGGTGTCTATTATTCTCAGGTTGTTTGCCCGGAGGCTCGAACCGGTTTCGGTAAGTTCGACAATCGCGTTAACCAGACGGGCTTTGACTTCTGTGGCTCCCCAGCTGAATTCGACCTTGAGGTCTATGCCCTTTTTGGCAAAGTATTCTTTTGTACAATTAAGCAGCTCGGTTGCTACTATACCGCCGGCAAGGTCTTCGGGCTTTTTGATGTTGGATTCGTTTGGTACAGCCAATACCCATTTTGTCGGGCGGGCGGTAGCTTTGCTGTAAAGCAATTCGCAGACCTCAACAACGTCGGAGCCGTTTTCCACAATCCAGTCGTGGCCGGTAAAGCCGGCATCGAGTACACCATCAGCGACATATCTGCTCATTTCCTGAGCCCGCAGCATTATTATCTCTATCTGGTCATCGTTAATCTGCGGGAAATAACTGCGTTCGTATCCTGTTATATTGAAGCCGGCTTTTTTGAAAAGGTCGAAAGTGGCGTTTTGGAGGCTTCCTTTGGGGACACCTAATTTGAGTATTTTATCTGACATCAATTAATCCTTATCTCTATTTCTTTTTAGTTTTTTTCCTGGTAGTCTTTTTAGCGACAGCCTTTTTAGTTTTAGTAAGAGTTTTTTTGGCGGCTGTCTTCTTAACCGTTTTTTTCACGGTTTTCTTTTTTGCTGGCTTGCTTTCTTTCCCAAATAATTTTTCCGCGGTCGATTTTGTAGATTCGGCATCTTTACGCAACAGGGCGTAAAAGGCGTATGTATTAGTTGCGGGAATCTGTCTCTCAAGGAAACCAGCCGCCTGAGCCGGTGTGGAATTTGCGGGAACAAGCTTGCAGCTTATAAGGTAATCGAACATTGTCTCTGTCAGTGGTATCGTATGAGCGTCAACGGCGGTCATCATTATATAAGAGGATACAAATTCGGTAATACCTTCTAAATTATCGAGGATTTCTTTTGCGTGCCTTTTGCCTTGCAGGCCTAACTCTTCAAGGCTTACCATATCGTATTTATGAAATACCGAATTGAGCAGAGTGGTAAGTCTCCTCGCAATTTTTTCGCTATTTGGCGAACTCTTGCCGCTGACTTCAACGATTTCCTCGCTGCGCGAAACTCGCAAGTCGTTTTTGTCAACGAAATGTGCTTCGAGCTTTTTGATAACCGCTCTTGTTTCGGCTTCAGAGATGTCCTGGCAAACAGCAGCAAATATCAAAGAGTCAACAGGATTAGCAAATTCCGGTATTTTGAGCTTTGCGGCATTCTTCTTGAGAGCTGTAAACAGTTTTTTAATTTTCTGAGCGTATTCTTTTGTATTTTTCATATTTTCACCAGCATTCTATTATATCAATCATATTGTTCTGAAGGCTCTTCCGGTTTTTCTAAGCTGTTTTCCTTTAGTTCCTCCGAAACTTTGCTTATAAGATTCATAGTTTCCATTGTTTTTTTAAGTCTGTCATCCTCGTGAAATGTCAGGTGCGGACAGCCTCTTGCATTAACATATTTACCAATCAGAGATTGTATGTGTCCGACAGCACGATTGATAGCGATAAACGTTTTCTTCTGTTTTTTTTCATCGCAACCCATAATGCTGAGATGGACATCGGCATTTTTCATATCGGACGAGATTATCACTTCCGTAATACTGACAAAGCCTTCTATACGCGGGTCCTGCAGATGATTACGAATAATATCACTTACGGCCTGTTTAATGACCCGAGCCATTTTTTCCTGTCTTATATGCGGCATAGTGTTACCAATTTATACCAATTGTATTTAATTAATGCGATGGCTTTTTTAGTAACCTTTGGTTCGTTTTTAAGTTACACGTTCGCAACGCACAATTTATTACCCTAAAGGGTATTAGTCGATAGTTCTTTGTACCTTGATAATTTCATAAACCTCAAAGACATCGCCTATTTTCACGTCATCAAAACCGACAATTTTTATGCCGCACTCCAGCCCGCTCTTGACTTTTCTGACATCTTCCTTGAAATGCTTGAGCGACTGTATTTCGCAACGGTCCTGTATAATAATACTGTCGCGAATCAGCCGGATATGGGCGTTTCTCGTTATTTCTCCCTGCTCGACAAAACAGCCGGCAATTGTGCCTGTGCCGGTTATCTTGAAAGTGTTTCTCACAATGGCTTTTCCAAGACTCTTGAACTGTTCCTCTGGTTCAAGCAGGCCTGACATAGCTTTTTTCAGGTCCTCGGTTATTCGGTATATGACGCTGTAGAGCCTGATGTCAACACCACTTCCTTCAGCGATTCTGGCGGCTTTGTCGTCTGGAACAACGTTAAAGCCGATGATTATAGCACCGGAAGCCTCTGCCAGAACAACGTCGCCTTCGGTAACTCCGCCGACAGCTGAGTGCAGTATTCTGATTTGCACCTCATCGGTGTTCATTTCCATAAGGTACTTGTTAAGCACATCGACAGAACCCTGAACATCAGCTCTGATAATGACATTAACTTCCTTAACCTTGCCGGCTTCTATCTGGCTGAACAGGTTTTCGAGGGTGATATGCGACCGCTGGCTCAGAGTTGCCTGACGCGAGATGTCCTTGTTCTCTTCGGCGGCGGACTTGGCACGGTTGAGGTCTTTCAATATATAAAATCTGTCGCCTGCCTGAGGAACACCGTTTATGCCTGAAATTTCTACCGGCATAGCGCTGGTTGCCGAGCTAATCGATCTGCCGTTACTGTTTCTCAGGGTTCTTATTCTCCCGAAGCCCGGGCCTGCGAAAACGATGTCGCCTTTTTTGAGTTTGCCCTCGTCAATTAGCAGCGTTGCGGTGGCACCGTGGGTAGTACTCATTCTCGCCTCTACGACCCAGCCGGTAGCATCTATTGTGGAATCGGCTTTTAAATCGAGCAACTCAGCGGCATAATCGAGATGTTCGATTAAATCTTCGATGCCCTGGCCCGTAATGGCACTGGTCTTAATAATTTCGGTATTGCCGCCCCATTCAGCAGGGGTAAGCTCGTGCTCTGCGAGTTGGCCGTAAATTCTGTTTATGTCAACGCCTGGAAGGTCGATTTTGTTCAAAGCTACGATAATCGCAACATCGGCGGCCTTGGCGTGATGGATGGCCTCGATTGTCTGTGGCATTAAGCCATCGTCAGCGGCTACGACGAGTACGACTATGTTGGTCATATTCGCTCCGCGAGCTCTCATTGCTGTAAATGCTTCGTGGCCGGGAGTGTCCAGGAAAGTAACCTTCTTGATGTTATCGCCTGAACCTAATGTTATTTGATAAGCGCCTATATGCTGTGTGATTCCGCCGGCTTCGCCGGCAGCTACGTCGGCTGAACGTATTTTGTCGAGCAGACTTGTTTTGCCGTGGTCAACGTGGCCGAGCATTGTTACTACCGGCGTGCGTTTTTGGACATTGCCCCTGTTCCTGTTTTTGAATTCTTTGGCGATAATCTGCTCAAGGGATTGTTTTTTTTCTACTTCCAGCTCCACCTCAAAATCGATAGCGATAAGCTCCGCCATATCAGCGGTAATTACCTGGTTGATGTTTGCCATTATTCCGTGCGAGAAAAGTTTTGATATTACATCTGTAGTTTTTATCATAAGTGCCGAAGCAAGAGTTCTGACGTTTATAGGCTCAGCAATCTGTACCTTATCAGGGCGATGTTTTTGTCCTTCTTCTCGGCTTTTCCCTTTTGTTTCTATCCTGCGTTTGGGACGCAGTCTCATTCCTTCACCGCCGGCAGCTTCGAGCCTTGCCCGGCGTTCTTCTATATCTCTGCTGAGCAGTTTGCGAGAGCCTTTTGTTCTTGGGGCGGCATCTTCTGAAGCAGGGGCTTCATGGCGTCTGCCGTGAGTTTTCTTTTTCGATTTTTTCTGGAATTTGGAGTCCGTTGAGCTTGCCATTAGTGGCTCAGAGGCGGCTTGCTGATAAGCTGGCCTGGATACTGCGCTGCGACGAGGTGCTCTTGGTTTGGGTTTTTCTTCCGGTTCCGGCTCTTCAACACGGATTACGGTCGGGCCGTTTAGCCTTGCGGGCTTTGGCCTTTCGAGCATTGGCCCGGCAGGTTTTACCGGCTCAGTCGGTTTGCGATGTTTCATCATTACGGGCTTTGGACGAACTGGTTTTGCCGGCTGGGAGGGTTCTTCATCTGGCTCTTGCCCGTCCAAATCAGTTTCCATTTCAACGGCATCCTGGGTTTTTGCCGCTGCTTCAGGTTGCGGCTTTTCCTCGCCGCCGACTTGCTCACTGTCTTGAGGTTCTTCCGAAGTTGGAGGTTCTTCTTTTGTTTTTTTAACTTTTTTCTTCTTGATTCGGACTTTTTTCAGGTCAACCCGCTCGGCGGTTTCAATTGTAGTACTGTGTTCGCCTTCGCTGAACCATTCAAGAATGGTTGCGGCAAGCCCAGCCGATATTGTTGACATATGATTTTTGATGTCAAGCCCTTCAGCCTGGCACTTCTCGACGATAGCCTTGCTCTTGACACCAAGTTCCTTAGCTAATATGTGAACTCTTGTGTTTGCCAAATCTTTGAAACTCCGGATTAAAATTAGCTGTACCGTATAAAACAGAAGTTTTATGCCAATTGGCAACATCTGTTTTATTATGACATTACTATGTTATGAGTATTAAGTTTTTTTTATAAATTGCCAACCGGCGAAATTACTGGTTGGTTTTTGTTTCGCTTTTTTCTTCAGATTCCGGCTCTTCAGTTTTAGATACCTCAGCTTCCGTTTCTTCAGCTTCAGGTTCTGTAACTTCTGCCTCTTCAGCTTGTGGCTCTGCTGTTTCAGGTTTTGCAACTTTCGGTTTTGCGCCTTTCAGCAGGTCCTGGGCTATGGTTGAACTCGGTTCTGCAACCTGCTCTTTGGCATTATCCTCGGCAGTTTGTATGATTTTTTCTGCCAATTCCACACTGACACCAATGTCGTTTACCAGCGGGTCTTTGCCGATTTCGGCAAGGTCGAGTACCGAAATTACGCCGATAGCGATGAGTTTATCGACAAAGGTATCGTCGATGCCTTCAATATCCTTGACTACGCCAGCTAAGCGTTCGATTTCCTGATTGTACTCATTCGGGGTCAGAATGTCGATGTCCCATTCGGTGAGCCTTGCCGCCAGACGGACATTTTGGCCGTGCTTGCCGATTGCCAGACTGAGTTGGTCTTCCGGGACGACCACGGTAGAGCCGCCAAGTTCAAAGCAAAGGGCGACGTGGCTGCATTTTGCCGGCATAAGAGCGTTGGCAATTAATTCCTGTGAAGATTCGTTCCATCGTACGATGTCAATTTTTTCGCCGCCAAGTTCGTCGACGATATTTTTAATTCTGCTGCCTCTAACGCCGACACAAGCTCCGACAGCATCAACTTTGCCATCGTTTGACAGGACGGCAATCTTTGTGCGGTAACCGGCCTCGCGTGCCATTGACTTAATTTCGATTATGTTCTCGGCCACTTCCGGAACCTCAAGCTCAAACAGCCTGCGGATAAAATCGGGGTGTGTCCTGGAAAGTACAATCTTTACCTGGCTGGAAGTTTCGCGGACATCAAGGATGAGGCACCTTATTCGCTCGCCCGGATGATGACTTTGGCCGCTAATCTGTTCGCCTTTTGGCATAACGGCTTCGGTGCGGTTATTTATGCTGACGAGCAGGCCTCCGCCTTCATAGCGAACGACTGTGCCGCTTATGATTTCGCCCTTACGTTCTGCGTATTCGGAGAAAATGCTTTCCCGTTCGTCGGCTTTGATTTTTTGTATCATAACCTGTTTTGCGGTCTGGGCTGGTATCCTGCCGAGTTTGCGTATATCAATTTTTTCGCCTTCTTTAAAGGCAATCATATCGCCGGTAGTTCTGTCGATTGTTACTTGGACATCTAGCTCGGAATCGCCAAAGTGCTTGCGGACTGCTGAGGCCATCGCGGATTCGAGGTCATCAAATATCGAATCCCTGCTAATTTTCTTATCGCGAGCGATATTGTCAACTATTCTTACGAGTTCCTGATTCATTTTTTCAGAATTCCTTTTTCTTTCTTAAAGTCAAAAAAAAGTGGAAACATCCACTAAATGAACATTTCCACTTTAAAAAGCACAAAAACGAGATTTTGTCGCTATAAATCTCTTATAGCCTATCCTCCGCGACAAACCTTAGCGTCTTACTTACAAAGCGAAACTGCTCAAAAACCTGCGCAAAAACCGCCTGCTCTTTACCGAATGGAGCCTTTGAGCTATGCACGGTCGATTTTTCCTGTAAATTTCATCTATAAAACCTTATGCCGATTAGTCATATTGTAAATCGTTAAGGCACAATTATACTGCTGGCCTGGAATTTGTCAAACAATTAAGGGGGATAAATTTATAAAAAAGATTGTCGAAACCCTGGTTTTTTCCGCTTTTGCGGAGTTTTTTGGTACGGCAGGGCTGGCAGTGTTAAGATGGGGGGGGCTTATGTTAGAAGCCAAGCCGCGGAAACAGCCGGATATTTAGGCCCTCGGAGCCTGTCCTGAGCGAAGTTGCTACGGGTCGCTGCGTATTTTTCCAACCGTCCGCATCGCATAGTAGCCGAGCCGCGGGAGCGGCCGGAAGACTTTCTGTCATTGCGAGGCCTGAAAGGCCGCGGCAATCTCTATTCTGTCATACCCGCGAAAGCGGGTATCCATTTTTCTGTATCTTGTTTTAGAATCAGTGTAATCTGCGAAATCAGCGTTTAAATAAATCTCTATCGCCGACAGGCGATTCCTTAACTCAAAACTAAGGACTCAAAACTCAAAACTATCCTTCGCCGTGGCAATCTCATTTTTTGGAAGTCAGTTTTTCGATTCTCTCAAATACTACCAGTGCCAGGTTGCTCTGGGAGTCAGCCTTTATCTCGCCGGTCAGGCCGACAGTCTGTTCGGTAAAATCTTCAAGGTTTACAGTTAACGCATCGCCGGTCGCCTCGGCATAACAAACAGGATTGTTTGACTCATCGACTACGAGAAATCTTTTACTGGTAACATTAGCCTGATAAACCATTGAGGGCTTCAGTATTCCGCTTGCCGCGAATTTACCGAGAGTCGTTATTTTTGCTTTACGGCTGGCCCATTGTTCGTTGATTTCACTGAGAGCTTCTTTCAGGGTTTTCTGCTGTTTTTCCAGTATTTCCTGCGAATCCTGTCCAAGCTCGCATCTGGCAATTTGCTTTAAAAGATACTTGGAGTAGCTGCCTGCATTGCCGGAGTTTGGGTCGTTCACCATTTTATCAAGTTCGGTTTTTACATTCGAGTAGTCCTGCTGGGTCAGCGGTTTCGCTTTTTCGTCTTCAAATTGTCGCACCAGGTCGTAATAATTTTCGAGGACTCTACTCTGTGGCACTATCTGTACAGGTATTGGTACCGGCTTTGCCGCTGATTTAATACGGGGCTTTTGAGGAGCGATTTCCGGAATCTTCAGTTCCATCTCGGCCGCATCCCTGACAAATTTCAGATACTGGGAACTCGTCCACAGGCAAGCACCTTCAGGCGGAACGATTTTATAATAATCACCAGCCGGAGATTCAATAATCTGTACCGCATCTCCGAGGCTGATTTTGATTTGTACCGTTTCACAGCGAACAGGGTTGCGGTTTTCGCCGCCGGCATAAACACTGACATCATTTGCGGTAACACTGCCCCTGCGAGGGTCGTTGGCATCTGGCTTGACGTATTGTTTGAAAATCCAGGAAAAGCTGCCCTGTGGCGGCAGGATTTTTGACCAGATATATTTCCTGTCCACAACGACAACTCTCATCGGCTCGCTTATTTTGCCGCAGCGATAATAGTTCGTACCCGCTCCTGAGCGGACATTTATATTTGAGCCTGTAACTTCAGCGATATATGGAAACTTAACACTGTTAGCCTCCGCTACCGCTGAGGCAATTTGCGAACCTGCCAAAAGGAGTACCGTTGCTGCTAAAATCGTTTTTACGCCTAATCTCATATTTTGTTCCTCCTGAACAGAGTAAATTCATTATAGCTCGACAGCGTAATTATCGTTTCATAATCTCAATTGTCAATTATTTTTATTGGTTTTGTCCCGCTTTGTCCCTCAAGTCAATTTTTCAGGCGTTCTATCTCGTCAGAACACATCTTTTTCTGGCTTTCGTCTGAAAGTTTCTCCAAGGCCTCGCTGAGATATTTCGTAGCCTTTTGCGAATCCTTTATATATCTTGCGTAAATTACCCCAAGCATAAGGTGAATCTGTTCGGGATATTCATAATTTTTGTAATGCGTGCTAAATTTTTCGTACGCCTCGGCGGCGGATTCCCATTTGCCCGTCGTCATAAGCTGATTTGCGATATCGAGCTGAGCCTGTTTGGGCAGAAGTGCCTCAGGGGCGATTGTTTTCAATTCGAGATACGCATCACAGGCCGCTGAAAGGTTGGACTGGCTTATCCGCATTGCGATTTCCGTTCGCAGTGCTGCAATTTTTTCCTCTTTTTTCTTTTGCTCTGGAGTTACAACTTCCTTAGTCTTAATTTTTTTTCTCATCTTGCTGTTAACCGCATCGGCATTCTGTCGCCGGAGGTTCCACCTTCGCAGCATTGACCAAAGGTCAAAATGGTCAGGCCTTATGAGTCGCACAGCCAGCATTAACATCATTGCACCGCCGCCAAAAGCATAACCGGCAAGGTGAGCATCGTAAGCGACGTTCTGCGCTGAGCGGGCGATGATGTTGTCGATGAATATCATTTTGAAGATAATCAGATAAATCGCCGGCAGGTCCATTGTTCCTATGAAGATGAACCAGTAAACAACCGTTACAAGAGTTTGCGGGAACAGTACCATATACGCCCCGGTTACCGCTGCCACCGCTCCGCTTGCTCCGAGTACCGCTGTCGCTGCGCCGCTGCCGTAAAGCGAAGCCGCCAGAATATGCCCGATAGCGCTGAAAATTCCGCCTGCTAAATAAAAACACAGATACCCAATATGGCCGAGCCGGTCGTTGACGTTATTGCCGAAAATGTAGAGGAAGAACATATTGCCGAAAATATGCATAAAACTGCCATGCAGAAATGCGTACGTTATGAACTGCCACAGGAACGGATGGGCTGGCATCAGCATCCAGCCCCTCGCAAATGGACGCAGGGTCTCTTCGCCGCCGGCATAGGTCAGCAGGAAAATAATCACGTTGACAGCTATCAGGGCGTAATTGGTATAGGGCACTCGCTGCGGGCGAATGCTGGTTCTTATCGGTAAAAGCATATTTTAGAGCAGCCTTAAGGTATCAATTTTTTAAAAAAGAGTCGAAATTTTCATCAGAAAGGGGTATTCTAATCACGATTGGGATTTAAAACAAGATTTTTTTGGGTCGATTATGAAAGCTGATTTATACAAAAACAGGGTGAAAAAGGCTCGAAAGCTTTGCCGCGATAAGACAATAAGCTCTCTTGTGCTCACAGATGCCGCCGATATAAGATATTTGAGCGGTTTCGCAGGCGATGACAGCTGGCTGGTTTTGACTCCAAGGCAATGCGTTCTCGTTACTGACAGCCGATATACCACTCAGGCTAAAAAACAGTGTTCAGCTTGTAAAATAGTCGAGCGCAAAGGCCCCATCACAAAAGCCGTCGCTGAAATACTTAACAAAACCTCTGCGAATGGGACTATCGGCATTGACGAGAACGTCTCGGTAAGAGTTTTTGCCGCTCTGAAAAAGGAACTGCTGTCAAAGCTAAAAACGGCAGGCAGTCCGCTCGAATCCCTTAGAGAAATCAAAGATGCCGCCGAAGTCCGGGCTATAATTACTGCTGGCAAAATCGCAAGTGATGTTCTGGCTAAAATTCTGCCGCAAATTAAATATCAAATGACCGAAAATCATATTGCCGGCCTGCTGGATTTTGAAATCAGAAAAGCAAACTCGACTAACAGCTTTGAAACGATAGTCGCTTTCGGCCCAAATGCGGCGATGGCTCATCATCGTCCGTCAAATCGCAAGCTGAAAAAAAATGATTCTATATTGATAGATTTCGGTGCGGTGTACAATGGTTACTGTAGCGACATTACTCGCTGCTTTACTTTCGGAAAGATGAGCAGGTTTTACGCCGATGTTTATAAAGCGGTTTTTGATGCGCAGTCAGCGGCTATTGCGCAGGTAAAAGATGGCGCGAAAATTGCCGATGTGGAAACCGCGGCAAAGGACGTACTCAAAAAGGCCAATTTACCCTTGTACGGCCACAGCACAGGCCACGGACTGGGGCTGAAAGTTCACGAATCGCCCGCAGTGGCGGCTGTTGTTAAGAGCAGGCTCAAAGTGGGCCAGACAATTACTATCGAGCCGGGCGTATATATTGAGGGCAGGTTCGGCATAAGAATCGAGGACGATATTTTGGTTACGCCGACCGGTGCTAAAATCCTGACAAAAAGATTGCCCACCTCAGATTTGTTGACAATAAATACTCGCTAACCTTTATTTCTAATCTGTGTAATCTGTGAAATCAGTGTTTAAATTTTTGTGTCTATGTGTCACAAGGCACTACCATTTCGCCGCATCGTTATAAGGGCCGACATAGCCTTTAGGCTTTTCTTTTTGGCGGGTCTTTATAATCGCCTCAGCAATTGCCACATCGCAGGCGGTCGTAATTTTTATATTCGATGAATCTGTCTCAACGATTGATACCTTTTTCCCCATCGCTTCGATGAGCTGGGAATCATCGGATATTTTCGACTTGTCGAGCGTATCGATTTTTCCGTAAGCCTCCCTCAGCAAATCGGCTTTAAATACTTGCGGCGTTTGTGCTTCGTAGAGATTTGTTCTATCGATGGTCTCTATTATTTTGCTATCGGCAACTTTTTTTAGCGTTGCTACTACCGGCGCCGCCAGCATTGCCGCACCAGTTTTAACGGCCAGAGCAAAAACATCTCTCACCCATTTCTCGGTAAGGCAGCATCGCACCGCATCGTGAATTGCGATAATATCGATGTCGTTTTTGACCAGTGAAAGGGTCTTTGCAACGGTTTCAAAGCGTTCGCTGCCGCCGGTACATAGTTTTGCCCCGTGAAACGCTAATTTTGCCCCGTGAGTGATTTCGATTATTTCCGCATCCTCAGCGGGTATGGAAAGCAATATTTGCTTAACGTCGTCGTTGTCAGCGAAGAACTCTACGCTTCGCAGAAACGCTGGCCGACCTGCGACATCGGTAAATTGTTTCTTGCGTTTACTGCCGAACCGCGTTCCCGCTCCCGCCGCACAAATTATCACAGCTATATTCATAATAAAAACCTAAAGTTTAAAAGTGAAAATTATAAACTTTGTCATTGCGAGGCCTAAAAGGCCGTGGCAATCTCTTTTTTAATCTGTGTAAATCCGTGTCTAAAAAATATCCATCCGCCATTAGGCGGATTCCTTAACTCAAAACTAAGAACTAATAATCCTTTGTGGCTAAAACTCGATTCCTTTTCTTGCGGTTATGCCTTTGTCGAAGGGGTGTTTTATTTCTTTCATTTCGGTAACCAAATCAGCCAGTTTCATTAGCTCATCGCCTGCCCCTCGGCCCGTAAGTATTATTTCAACGCAAGTTTCTTTTTTGTCGATGATATTTTTGACAGCCCCTATTTTCGCAAGGCCCTTTGACAGACAAAAATTTATCTCATCAAGTATTATAACGTCATAAGTTTTTTTAGCGGCAAGGCCGGCAATTTTTTCGCACAACTTTTCGATTTCCTCTTTCGTATTTGCAACCGTTGCGGGTTCATCGAACGATTTCGCCATATTCCATTGGCAATCCAAAGCCTCGAAAGTTATCGGCAGGTTATATTGGCTTGCCGCTGTTCGTTCGCTGGTTTCCATTGATGCCGGCTTTAGGAATTGGAATATCGCTATTTTCATCCCCGCACCAGCTGCGCGGAGAGCTAACCCCAAGGCCGCCGTAGTTTTGCCCTTGCCGTTGCCGGTATAAATTTGTACCAAGCCTTTTTCAAACATTTTGATGCCTTGAATTTCTCTGTTAAAGTTTATGTATGGTAATCGGCGTTGATGGTTACGTATTCCCTGCTCAAATCGCAGCCGTAGCAGAAGTCCTCCGCTTTTCCCGCACCGAGGCTTATTGTTATCGTATGCTGTTTTTGTGCGATAATTTTCGAGACCTTCGGCGCATTGAATTTTACCGGCCCGCCATTTTTGAAAACCACAACGTTTCCAATCGAGCAGCTAAGTTTCGCCGGATTCAGTTTAACTCCGCAGCTTCCGACCGCGCAGATAATTCTGCCCCAGTTCGGGTCGTTTCCGTGTATGGCACATTTGACCAGGTCGTAATTGGCTACCGCACGAGCCGCCTTCGTTGCCTCAGCCTTGCTGGCGGCACCTTTGACGATAACCGTAAACATTTTCGTAGCACCTTCGGCATCGAGAGCCATCTGCTTTGCGAGGTCGCCGCAAAGTTCGGCCATCGCTTTTGCGAATTTTTTATATCGCGGGCATTTGCTGGTTATTGGGCGATTGCCTGCCAGGCCGGAAGCCAAAATTATTGCGGTATCGTTGGTACTTTGATGGCCGTCAACGGTGAGTTTGTTTAGTGAATCGCTAATTGCGTCTTTCAAGACGCTTTTGAGTAATGGCTTCGTTATCGCGACATCGGTAGTAATAAAGCAAAGCGTTGTTGCCATATTCGGGCCAATCATACCAGCCCCTTTGGTTGTCCCCGCAATGGCTATTTTTCTGCCGGAGATATTAATTTTCCGGATAGCCTGTTTGGGTTTTGTGTCCGTTGTCATTATCGCCTCGGCAAAATCCGTTCCAGCTTTTGGGTTGCTCGCTAATTGCTTAGCAACGGCTTTAATGCCAGAAGTTATTTTACTCATCGGCAGTTTTTGGCCTATAATTCCGGTCGAAGCGATTAGCACCTGACTGGTTTTGCAGTCGATTTGCGCCGCGGCCAGTTCGCACATCTTTTTCGCGTCAGCAAGACCCTTAGCTCCTGTGCAGGCGTTAGCGTTGCCGGAATTAACGACCACCGCTTCGATGCTGGCAGATTTTGCGTGTTGTTTGCATATGGCCACCGCTGCCGAGACTATTTTGTTGGTCGTAAAGACCGCCGCTGCCTTTGCGCTGGTCGGACAGCAAATTATTGCGATGTCCTTTTTGCCGCTCGCCTTTATTCCGCAATCCAGACCCGCCGCGAGAAACCCCTTGCAACTGGTAATCGTATTATTTTGCATATCATTTAATCCTTTAAAGTTCCGTGGTGTTAGTTGACCGTTCATCGTCAATTTGTCCATCGCCATTCGTCAATTTGCCGCCCATAGTTGCGTTTCTGAACTTTTCCGTTGGGTCATAAAATGCTGCATTCGTATTAACAGTGTTAATCATAACACCGGGCTTATTAAGCTCCAGCTTTTTCGTTATTTCGCCGTCCGGCTGAATAAAGCAGGATGCGTAAGGCGCATATTCCCGACAGGAATTGGCCATACTAACCCAAAAATAATTCGTTGCCGCCCGGCACTGCATAGTCTGCTGCATAATGTGCCTGTGAATCGAATCGCTGTTTTGTCCTGCATTGTAAAACGACTGCAAAATACACTTTACGCCCATCTTTTTCAGTTCCCTGTAAACTTCTGGAAATCGCAAATCGAAACATATCAAAAGTGCGCACTTTACGCTGTTAAGCTCAAACGTTACGAATCTGTTTCCCGGCGTATAAAACGCCAAATCTCTTTCCGTGGCGAACCGTTTGTCGTATCTACCCACGATTTCACCTTCACTGTTTATGAGGTAGAGGCAGTTGTGTGGCTTGTTAGGGGCGTTGAGCCTGTGCGTTGAGCCGAGTGCAATCCATATTTTCAGCTCAGCGGCAAGAGCGATAATTTTTTCCGTTTTGGCTTTTAATAAATCCCAGTCGTAGCCAGCAAAGCTGTCAAAATCACTCCCGCCATATCCGCTCAGGGAGCATTCGGAAAAATGTACAATATCTGCGCCGCCGTCTTTTGCTTTATGCAAAAAATCGGTGATATTTTCAGCGTTGCCAGCGATAGAACCGCCAACAGCAAATTGGCACGTCGCAATTTTTAAAATTCCATTAGCCACAAAGTTTCCTTTTTATTTTTTTATAGCCACAGAGGACACAGAGACCACAGAGTTTTTATTTTTTACTAATTCTGGTAATAGTTGGTCGTATTCTTTCTGCATCGTATCGGAATGCCAGCCATAGAAATTTCTAATAGCCTTGTTAATATCACAGGAAGCACTTACGATTGTCATCAATTCAAAGTTGTCAGGTTCAATATCGTCTTTATATAAAACAGCCTGTTCATCTTGTATCCAAGACAATTTTTGTGTAATGTTTCTATTAAGGTGTACCGCTTTACTGTACTGTCTATAAGTTCTTGCGTACAGTTCCTCGCACTCTTTTTTGTCCCTGCCTAAGTTCTGAAATAATTGCTTGTAGTTTGGCAACTGTTTTATGCCGTTATTTTGCAGTTTTTCTATGTCTGTATCTATTTTTTTAATAGTAGATTTTATTTCCTTTGTTTGACAAAGATCTTCAAGTAATGCTTTGTCTTTCGTTATACGGGTATAATCCCATTGTCTTAACCTCTTCCAAACTTCTTTTTGATAAGCCTCTTCATCACCATTTTTAGGTGCATCTAATGCCCACAACAGAACAGCGTAGATGTCCATAATAACTCGTAACAACGCATGCGTCGGAAGAATATGTTTGTTTGCTAATGTTGTGAGTGCTCCTAATGTCTGCTTCCTTGCGGCCAACAAAATGCCCATAAGTTCACTATTAATGAGAGTTAATGGCTTTTTGGCTATAGTCATAGTGATATGTGTTT
The DNA here is from genome assembly GCA_021108375.1 of Anaerohalosphaeraceae bacterium. Lineage (GTDB taxonomy): Bacteria > Planctomycetota > Phycisphaerae > Sedimentisphaerales > UBA12454 > JAIORA01. The sequence continues at coordinate 16,605 of JAIORA010000048.1, read as the reverse complement.
GCTCATACCATTTTATTATAGTATCGGCCGCAAGATTAAAAGTATCAGTATTCTCTTGGTTTTTCATGTTTCTATCTAAATTTTTGTAATAAATATCTCTGTGCTCTCTGTGTCCTCTGTGGCTAAATCATTTTTTTTGTGGCTACAACAGTCCTTCGGTTTCATCGATTCCGAACATTATATTCATATTCTGTACTGCCTGTCCCGATGCACCTTTCACAAGGTTATCGATTGCGCTGAAGACAACGATTTTGCCTTTTGCCACAGCCGGAAATATATGGCAGTAATTGCTCCCCGCCACATCTTTTAGCATTGGGGCAGTTTCTAAAATCTGTACAAACTGCTCATCCTTATAAAACTCGTTAAAAAGCTCAACCAGTTGCTTGTCGCTAATATCTGTTTTGCCCTGGCAGTAAATGCTCGAAAGTATTCCCCTGTCAAAGGCCCCGACGTGCGGCTGAAACAGTATCTCGACATTATCGTCAGCCAACTCGCCCGCGATTTGTTCCATTTCCGGCATATGCCTGTGAGAGCCGATACCGTAGGCGAAAAAGTTTTCATTCATATTCGGAAAATGAAAATTCTTTGACGGGTTCTTGCCTGCACCGCTTGCGCCGGTAACCGAATTTACGATAAACGAATTTTCGATAAGGCCGTTTTTCAGCAACGGGGCGGTTCCCAGCAAAACGCTTGTGGGAAAACAACCCGGATTGGCAATCAGCTTAGCATCCTTGATATTTTCCCTGTTGAGTTCGCACAGTCCATAAACCGCGTGCGCAAGATTTTCAGCATCGGTGTGCGGCTGATAAAACTTCTCATAGACACCGAGGTCTTTGATTCGATAATCGGCGCTGAAGTCGATTACCTTCAACCCCGCATCAAGCAGTTTTGGCACAAACCCCATCGACACCTTGTGCGGCAGGCAGCAAAAGACCACATCCGCCAGCGACGTGAGCTTGTCCATATCCAAAGGCTCAATATCAAGAGGGCATCGCCCCTTTAGTTGGCTGAAAACCTCGTCGGCCTTACCGCATTCTTCGGCCAGAGCCGTCAGATATGTGAGCTTGGCCTTTTTGTGCCGCAGGAATATCTCGATTGCATCTACTCCGGTATATCCGCTTGCCCCAATTATAGCTACTCTTATCATATTTGTACTCCCAAATAAAAATGGCCGCAATCTTTAAAAGACGCGGCCATTGTAATAGATTCGATAAAAATTTGCAATTTGCAATTTGCAGTTAACGTTTCGAGAACTGGAATTTCTTTCTTGCACCGGGCTGTCCTGGTTTTTTCCTCTCAACCATTCTGCCGTCCCGTGTCAGATACCCTGCGTCTCTCAGCGCAACGGTAAATTCAGGATTGCGATTCTTTAAAGCCCTGGCAAGTCCGAGCATAACAGCACCGCTTTGGCCGGTAATTCCGCCGCCTTTAACGCTGACAAAAATATCGATATTGCCTTCCATATCGGTAGCTTTGAGCGGGGCGACAACAGCGTTTCTATCCTGCGGACGTGCGAAATAGTCCTCAAGGGTTTTCTTATTTATTGTCAGTTCGCCCGAACCCGTTTTGATTCTTACTCTGGCGACGGAGCTTTTGCGTCTGCCCGTTCCCCAGATAAAACCGCCTTTATCCGGTTTTTTGGCTTCCGGCAGAACCACTGCGGTCTCAGTAACGGCTACCGCTCCGCTGCCGGGCATTTTAATATCCATAAGAGGGCTGTCTGTTTGATTCTCTACCATATTTGCTTTTCCAAATTATTATAGTTCAATTTTTTGCGGATTCTGAGCGGCGTGATTATGTTCCGGGCCGCGATATACTTTAAGCTTTTTGAGCATCATACTACCGAGTTTGTTCTTTGGCAGCATACGCCTTACAGCGAGTTCGACCACTTTTTCCGGATGCCTTTCAAGCATATCAGCGAAACTGACATACTTATGACCACCGGGATACTGGGTGTAGTAGTCGTATTCTTTCATCTGTTCTTTTTTGCCGGTAAGCCGTATCTTTTCGGCGTTAACGACGACAACATAATCTCCGGTATCCACGTGGGGCGTGTATGTAGGCTTGGTTTTGCCCATCAGAATCGGAGCTATCGACGCTGCCATCCTGCCGAGAATCGCCTCATTTGCGTCCACCAGCACCCAATTATGTTCAACTTGTTCTTTCTTTGCTAAGAAACTCTTCATAAATAACTTTCCTAATATGTTCAGAAAACACCGCATTATAGTGGATGTTTGAGCTCTGTCAATTCAATTTTTTGCCAAAAACGGGGTTAATTCGCTATTATTTTGCAAAATCTCATTTTTAATTAACCATTTTCCACCCCTCAACGTGGAGAAATCCATTTAGCCCCTGGGTCTTGTCCCGGGGGTATTCACAAATGGTTTGTATCTTCCACATTGACACTTAGCCCGGGCAACTTGTTTGCCGGGGTTTTCTTTTGCGAATAGTAATGCCCTTAGTTAGCCCCCGATTTACAAATCGGGGGTTGCAGTTTATTTCTATCTTTTTACTTTTTTTAATCAGTGCAATCTGTGAAATCAGTGTTTAAATAATTCGTAAAAATCTGTGTTTATCAGTGTCCATCTGTGGCTAATTTTCTTTGTTATTTCGAGTTTTTTTTTCGCATTTTGACCCGATACAGATGCAAATACTGCCGAAATTCATCTTTTTTACTCTAATATCGCCAAAACCGGACGTTTTTAGCACTTTCACGAATTTTTCCGGAAATCCGAACAATTCTATCGAATTTGCGAGGTATTTGTAAGCGTTCTGGTCAGTTTTTAACAGTTTTGCAATAAAAGGTGCCATTTTCATATAGAATTTGAAGACAGGCCGAAAAAGATTTTTAGGCATCGAAAATTCGATTATCACAAATTTCCCGCCTGGCCGTAAAACTCGCCAAACCTGCGAAACCGCCACTGGTAAATCGCTAAAATTTCGCACGCCAAAGCCCGCGACAACCGCATCAAAACTTTCCGCCTCAAACGGCAATTCAGTGGCATTGGCATAAATAAGGTTGCTTCGAGAGTCTAAATACTTGTTTTTTAGCTTTTTTTCTGCGATTTCGAGCATTTTTGCCGAAATATCGATTCCGACAGCGTTTGAAATGGTTCTGTTATATTTCAAACAGCTTATGAGCAAGTCCGCGGTTCCGGTCGCCAAATCGAGGATTTTTTTGGGACTTGATTTTTGCAGACACTGAGCGGTTTTTTTTCGCCAATGTTTGTCCCGACCGAGAGACAAAATTTTGTTCATAAAATCGTACCTGCCCGCGATGCTGTCGAACATATCGCCAATTTCATCACTGTCGAATGCAGTGCCATCGGAATTTTGAAAATTTCGTTCATTCATTCAGATTCGTATCGTAAGTACAAAAGGCGAAATTGTAAAGGGTAGCTCTAAAAGCAAAAGCCCTCGGCATTGCTATTGCTTCAAGACAAAACAAGAATAAACTTGGCCTAATCGGATTTGATTGATAAAATGACCCATCAGCAGCGAATGAGACTATTTTTGAGGTTTTTTTAGATGGATATTATTGAATTGGCACAATCGGCTAAAATCGCTTCGGTGAAGCTGGCAGCGGCCACAGGCGAGATTAAGAACAAAGCACTGGCGGCAATCGCGACAGCCTTAAAGGAAAACGCCGCAAAGATTATCGCCGCTAACGAAAGCGACCTCACCCACGCAAAGGCGGAGGGTTTAGCGGTACCGCTGCTGAAAAGGCTGAAATTTGACCAGGCAAAAATCAATGATGTTTGCGCCGGGTTAGAGAGTTTAATAGGAATCGCTGAGCCTGTCGGACAGACGCTTTCGGCGTTAGAGTTGGATAAGGGATTAGAGCTTTATAAGGTTAGTTGTCCCATTGGTGTTATAGGCGTTATTTTTGAATCCCGGCCTGACGCACTCGTGCAGATTTCGACCTTGTGCCTCAAGAGCGGAAACGCCTGCCTGCTAAAAGGCGGCTCCGAAGCTGCCGAGACCAATAAAATACTTGCTGAGATTATTGCTGTGTCTGCCGAGACCAGCGGGATACCAACCGGCTGGCTGGGCCTGTTGGAAACTCGCAGCGATGTTGCCGAGATGCTCGGTATGGATGAATACATCGATTTGGTAATTCCTCGCGGCTCAAACGAGTTCGTCAAATACATAATGGACAACACCAATATCGCAGTACTCGGCCACGCTGACGGAATATGCCACGTATATATAGATGCCGCTGCTGATATAGGTATGGCCGTTAATATCGCTGTCGATTCCAAGTGCCAGTATTGTGCGGTTTGTAATGCTGTCGAAACGCTGTTAGTACACGAGGTGATTGCAGGCGATTTTTTGCCGAGGGCCAAAACTGCTTTCGATAAAAAAGGTGTTCAAATTCGCGGCTGTGAAAAGACGCAGGCGATTATCGATTGCCAACTCGCTGATGAGCAGGACTGGAAAACCGAATACCTCGATGATATTATTTCGATAAAGGTGGTTGCCGATTTTTCCAAAGCCATCGCTCATATTAACAGGTACGGCTCAGGCCATACCGATTGCGTAGTAACTTCCGATGCCAAATGCGCTGCTGATTTTATGAACCTCGTTGATTCTGCTGATGTGTTTTGGAACGCCAGCACTCGTTTTAGCGATGGGTTCAGGTTTGGCCTTGGCGCAGAGGTTGGAGTCAGCACGACAAAAATCCACGCTCGTGGCCCGGTCGGCATTGAAGGGCTGCTGATTTATAAATATAAGCTGATTGGCAATGGCCAAATCGTTGCGAATTACAGCGGCGATGATGGCAAAAAGTTTATTCACAAAAAGATTGAAAAGAATTTTGGAATTTAGAATCAGTGTTAATCCGTGTCTAAAAAAATAATTTGTGTTCATTCGTGGTTAATTAAAAAATATGCGAAATTTTATTAATGCAAAACGGATAGCAATTAAAATCGGCACCAATACCCTCAGCAAGGGCGATTCGGTCGATAGTGCGTACATCAGGAAAATCGCAGCTTCCATTGCGAAAATTAAATCTGGCGGCATAGAAGTTGTCCTTATAAGCTCCGGTGCCATCGGGATGGGAGCTGGCAAACTGGGATTAGCTGACTCAGTATCAGGGACAAAAATGCGGCAGGCCTGCGCCGCGGTCGGCCAGCCGTTACTGATGGCACAGTACCGCAAAGCATTTGACAAGCTCGGCATAGTCTGTTCGCAGGTACTCTTAACTGCCGAGGTGCTGGACAATCGCAAAACATATTTGAATATGAAAAACGCCGTCGAGACGATGCTCAAACTTGGCGTTGTGCCGATAATGAACGAAAACGATTGCGTCTCGACCGCTGAAATTGGTACAGCTTTCGGCGATAACGACAAACTCAGCGCACTCATTGCCAGCAAGCTCGATGCTGATTTACTGATAATGCTCAGCGACATCGATGCGATGTACGACAAGGACCCGCGAAAATATAAAGACGCAAAGCCGATAGAGGCGGTCTATGAAATTACCGATGAGATTATAAAAAATGCCGGCAAGCGAGGCAGTAAGCATTCGACCGGCGGGATGAAATCAAAAATTGTCGCTGCGCAGATTGCCGCAAGTGCTGGATGCAGAATTGTTTTAGCTGACGGCAGGGCGAAAAGCGTTATAGACCGGATTATGGCTGGCGAAAAAATCGGCACGATATTTATGCCTAAGCGCCGACTCGGCAACCGCAAGCGATGGCTGCTTCACAGCGCAGCTGCCGGGACGATTACCATTGACGCTGGCGCTGCCAAAGCGATTGCCGCTAAAAAGTCGCTCCTGCCCAGCGGTATAACAAACGTCAAAGGCAATTTCAAGGCGGGCGATGTGGTGATGCTTAATGACATCGCGAAAGCGGTAACGAATTTTGGCAGTACGGAGCTTAAAACAATTGCCGGGGCGCACAGTCGCGAAATCCGCAAAATTCTTGGCTCAGACAAAAAGGATGTGGTCGCAACGCCGGAAAACATCATTTTCCTGAATTACTGAGTTGACAAATCGGGCAAAATCCCCAATAATGGCCGTTTCAAAAGCCGGAGTGGCGGAATTGGCAGACGCGCGGGATTCAAAATCCCGTCATGGCAACATGGTGTGGGTTCAAGTCCCACCTCCGGTAGTATCATTTCTCGCATCCTACTATTATTTCACAAACGGGCTTAATTCTCGTAATTGATTAATGATTGTCGGCATTTTTTCCGCTACGAAATCAACTTCCGCCTCGGTATTGTATCTGCTCAGGCTGTACCTTATCGACCCGTGCGCAGCGGTGAATGGCACGCCCATCGCTCTTAGCACATGGCTTGGCTCAAGCGAGCCGGAAGTACACGCGCTTCCGCTGGAGGCGCAAATTCCGAACTGGTCGAGCAGCAGCAGTATCGCTTCGCCTTCGATAAATTCAAAACTGATATTGGTCGTATTAGGCAGACGGTTATTTTTATCGCCGTTGAGAATTGCATCGGGGCAGGTTGTGAGTATCGTTTTTTCGAGTTTGTCCCTCAGCTTGCGAACAGTTGTATTTTCCTCAGCGATAAATTCGCCTGCAATTTCGCACGCTTTTCCCAACCCGACTATTCCAGCGGTATTTTCAGTTCCCGCTCGCCTGCCTTTTTCCTGATGGCCGCCGGCAATAAAGGGCGAAAGCCTCGTGCCTTTGCGAACGTATAAAACGCCGATACCTTTTGGCCCGTGAAGTTTATGCCCGCTAAGGCTAAGTAAATCTATTTTAGCGGATGAAAGGTTAAGCGGAATTTTGCCGACCGCCTGAACAGCATCGGTATGCAAAACTGCCCCTGCGGCCTTGACAATTTCGCCGATTTTTTCAATCGGAAATATCACTCCCGTTTCGTTGTTGGCATACATTATTGAAACGATAGCGGTGCTGTCATCGAGTTCAGCTTCGAGCTGGCTTATGTCTATCTGTCCGTGTGAATCGACTCCGAGTTCGACAACGTTATAGCCCTGCGATTCAAGTTCTCGGCAGGTTGTCAGTACCGCCGGGTGTTCGACTCGCGTTGTGATGATTTTGCGTTTTTCCGGTTCCGCCGCCAGCGCCCCTTTAATCGCGGCATTATCGCTTTCGGTTCCGCCGCTGGTAAAAATTATTTCTGATTCGTCGCAGCCCAAGAGAGTTGCGATTTGTCCGCGAGCATTATTTATATGCTTGCCGACCGCTCCGCCGAAACTGTGCATACTCGATGGATTGCCGTACGTCTCCGTAAAGAAGGGCAGCATCTCCGCGAGTACTTCGCCGGCAACTTGTGAAGTTGCGTTGTTGTCCATATAGACGGTTTTCATTTTTTCTCCGTTCCAATATCGCGATGGACGTGCTGGGGGTCGATTTCGGTTTTTTCTTCAACGACGTAAACATCACCGCTGACAAATTCCCTGAGTTTCGCTTCGACAACATCCTTAAGCGTAAACTCTGCCGTTCTGCACTGGGCGCACATCCCTCTCAGGGCGATGGTTATCTTATTGCCCTCAACATCGACAAGCTCAATATCGCCGCCATGATTTTTCAGTAATGGCCTTATCTGTTCATTGATAGTCTGCTGCGTGAGTTGAATTTTTTGGATATTCGTCATTTTTTTTGACTTTGTCGGCCTGGAAGTCTCTTTCGCCTGGTCTTTTTTGCCACGGATTTTTTCGATTATCTTTTCGATTTCACCTCTGCATCCGCCGCACCCGCCGCCAGCCTTGCAGTAATTGGTAACCTGCTCAACCGTGTCAAGCTGATTTTCTGTAACCATCTTTTTGATTTCGATATCGGTTATGCCAAAACACGTACAGACAATTTTGCCTTGAATTTCTTTGCTTTCCTGTCCCTTGCCTTTTCGGTAATAGGCGATAGCTGTTTGCAGAGCTTCCATCCCCATTACCGAGCAGTGCATTTTCTGTTCGGGCAGCCCGCCGAGCTTATCCGCGATTTCCTTATTCGTAACTTTCTCAGCTTCTTCGATGGTCATACCCTTTATCATTTCGGTCATTGCCGAAGCCGATGCGATGGCCGATGCGCAGCCGAAAGTTTTGAATTTTGCGTCAGCAATTTTACCGTTTTCGTCGAGCTTGAAAGTGAGTTTAAGCGCATCGCCGCAGGCCAGCGACCCTTCTTCGCCGAATCCGTCGGGGTCTTTGATTTCGCCAACATTTTTCGGATGAAGAAAAGAATCCATCACCTTGTCAGTATATTCCCACATAATAGTTTTGAGTCCTTAGTTTTGAGTTTTGAGTTATTGTTTATCGTAACCCGTTTTTACTATACTTGTTAGAATCTTACAAAGTTCAATGGATTCTTGCCGTAAACTTTCAATGTTTGCTCTGGGCAAAATGCCGGAATCGCCAATTAGCCGAAGCCAGTAATTAGTCTCTCTTGCTTCCTTTGAAGCTATGCACATTTTAGCATAAAAATCTTTTTTGCTTTGGCCAGCCAGAGCTTCTTCAACATTAGCACCTATGCTTGTCCCGGATTTTAATAATTGGTTGGCAATTTCGTAATGATTTTGGTTACGCAAAGCAGAACATAATTTTATCACTCTTAATGCAAATTCATAACTTTTTTCCTTAACTATGCTCTGGCTCATAATTTTTCTTTTTTTATCAGCTTCGCCGAAGGCGATTCATTTACTCAAAACTAAGAACTCAAGACTCAAAACTAAGTTTCCAGTGCCTGCTGGAAATCTTCGATTATATCATTAATATGTTCTGTGCCGACCGAGACTCGAACAAAGTCTTCGCTTACACCAGCGGTTTTCTGCTCATCAGAAGTCAATTGTTGATGGGTCGTACTTGCAGGATGAATCACCAGCGTCTTACTGTCAAGGATATTTGCCACGTGACTGGCGAGCTTAACGCTATCAATAAATTTCTTGCCGGCCGCTAATCCGCCCTTAATCCCAAAGCCCAGTATTGCGCCCTGTCCATCCGGCAGATACTTTTTAGCGAGCTTGTAATCAGCGTGCGATTTCAAGCCGGGATAGTTAACCCAGCTAACCTGGTTATGTTTTTCGAGCCATTTAGCAAGGGCCAACGCGTTTTCGCAATGGCGAGGCACGCGAAGATGAATCGTCTCAAGCCCCTGCAAAAGCTGAAACGCGTTAAATGGTGAAAGGCACGCACCCATATCCCGCAAAAATTGCAGGCGGGCCTTTGTGATATAAGCAAGTTCGCCCAGCGCTTCGGTATAAACCAGTCCGTGATAACTTGGGTCAGGCTCGGTCAGTTCGGGGTACTTGCCGCCGGCCCAATCGAATTTACCTGAATCGACAATAACTCCGCCGAGGCTCGTGCCGTGTCCGCCGATAATTTTCGTACAGCTGTGAACAACAATATCGATGCCGTGTTCTATAGGCCGAAAAAGTATTGGCGAAGTTACAGTATTATCGCAAATGACCGGAACACCGTTTTCGTGCGCGATGTCAGCAATCGCCTGAAAATCGAGTACGTTATTTTTCGGATTGCCGCAGCTTTCGATATAGACCAGCCGGGTGTTATCCTTAATCGCGTCAGCAAAGTTGGCGGGATTCGATGGGTCAACGAACGTAACTTCAATCCCGAATTTCGGCAGCGTTTGGCTAAACAGCGTATATGTCCCGCCGTAAAGCGTGCTGGCCGAGACAATGTGCTGGCCCGCCTGCGTTATATTAAGCACCGCGCCGCTGATAGCCGCCATCCCTGAGCCAAACGCCAATGCCCCGACCCCGCCTTCCATCGCCGCGATTCGTTTTTCAAGAACATCGGTCGTCGGGTTCATCAGACGGGTATAGATATTGCCGAACTCTTTCAGCCCGAACAAATTCGCCGCGTGTTCAGTGTCCCTGAACAAATAGCTTGTCGTCTGGTATATCGGCACAGCTCTGCTGAGAGTCTCTGCGTCTGCCTTTTGGCCTGCGTGCAAAGCCAATGTCTCTAATCTGTATTTTTTATCTTCCATTTTTTTGTTTATCCTTTTGGCAAAATTGAAATCATTCTATCCAGTGCCAGCCTTGCTTTTTCAGCAATTTCCTCTGGCACTTTGATAACATATTTATTATCTTCGAGCGAAAAGAGTACCTTTTCGAGCGTTATTTTTTTCATATTCGGACAGATAAACTTTTCTGCTGCCAAGTAGAAATTTTTGTCCGGGCATAGTTTTTTAAGAGTATGTATAATACCACGCTCGGTAGCGATTATAAATTCCTTTGCGTCATTTTCCTCGGCAAACCTCAGCATCTCGCTGGTACTAAGCAACTCATCTGCGCAACCCCGCACTTCAGGGCAGCATTCCGGGTGTGCAAGCGTAATTGCCTCTGGATGTGCCCGTTGCACGCTTTGAACCTCTGTTGCTGTCGAAACGACGTGAGTAGGGCAGTAGCCGGGCCAGAGAATAATATCCCTGCCGGTTCGTTCTTTTACGAAGGCTCCGAGATTTTTGTCAGGCACGAAAATAATCTGCCTGCCTGTCTCTATCGCACTAACCACCGCGATAGCGTTCGAGCTTGTGCAGCAGTAATTGCTAAGAGCTTTCACCTCAGCGGTACTGTTAACATAACAGACAACGACCGCGTCCGGGTACTTATTTTTAAGCTCGGTTAATTGTTCTGCGTTTATCATATCCGCCATCGGACAGCCCGCCGCTATTTCGGGCAGAAGCACGGCTTTTTCAGGCGATAAAATCGAAGCGGTCTCAGCCATAAAAAGTACGCCGCAAAACACAATTTTTTCCGCTTTGCACTTGGCTGCTTTTCTGCTCAACTCAAGCGAGTCGCCCGTAAAATCTGCCAGGTCCTGAATTTCGCCGGGCTGATAGTTATGCGCAAGTATGACAGCATTTTGCTCATTTTTAAGCCGCTGTATTTTTTCAATAATTCCTGACAATTTCAATTACCTTTTTTCTCTTCTCTCTGTGAACTTTGTGGCTAAAAGTAATTTGTGTCTTTGTGCCTTCGTGGCTATTTATTTTTTTCAGTTAGCCCCCAAATTACAATTCGGAGGTTGTTGTCATTGCGAGGCGGTTTCATCGCCGTGGCAATCTCATCTTTTGTCATTCTCGCGAAAGCGGGAATCCATTTTTCTGTATTTTGTTTTTCAATCTGCGTAATCCGCGAAATCCGCGGTTAAAAATAATTTGTGTTTATTCGTGTCAATTCGTGGTTAATTTTTTTTATTTTTTTCTATATATATCAGTTCCGCACTTGCCACATTCACAACGACTCCTGCCGGCACGGATTCTTTTATCCAGACGTTACCGCCTACTATCGCGTCTTTGCCGATGGTAATGTCGCCGAGTATCGTCGCCGCGGCATAAATCGTAACGTTTTCCTCTATTGTTGGATGCCGTTTAACGCCCTTGAGTTTTTGTCCTTTTGCCGGTGCCAATGCGCCAAGCGTTACGCCCTGATAGACTTTTACGTTTTTGCCGATGACCGAAGTTTCACCAATTACCACACCCGTTCCGTGGTCGATAAAAAAGCTTTCGCCTATCGTTGCTCCCGGATGAATATCGATTCCGGTTTCGTGATGCGCTCGTTCGCTCATAATTCTCGGTATCATCGGAATATCTTTAAGGTACAGTTCGTGAGCGATTCTGTGGGTCATAATTGCCCGCAGTCCCGGATAGCTCAGCACGATTTCCTCTAAGCTGCTCGCTGCCGGGTCGCCATTGAAGGCTGCTTTTATATCTGTTTTGAGCAGTTCTCTTATTTTCGGCATCTGCGACAAAACGCTTTCGGCAACAAGCTCCGCCATTTCACTGCACCCGCAGCTTGAGCAATCTTTGAGTTTGCACTGGTGCAGAAGCGCTCTTTTAATCTGCTCTTTAAGCTCATCCCTTACCTGGCAAAGAACATCGCCGATTACAAAGCTGACATTACTGCTGGTAACTTGTTTCAGGCCGGTATAACCGGGAAAAATAACTTCTGCCAGCAGGTCGAGTATAAGCCTTATCTTGTCGCGCAGGGGCAGATTTGAGCTATCGATAAAGTTAGTCCCTGAGTCGTCTTGATAGGTATCGACTATCGATTTGACAATTTTAGAAATATCTTTTTGCGGCATCGCCAATCCCTTTTAAATGAATCTTTCAAATTGTTTACCATTTTCCCATCGCCATTAGCCCGTAGGTCTTGCCCTGCGGGTACCCGCATATTTCCTATTCCGCTCTCATCGCCATTTAGCCTCGGCAACTTGTTTGCCGGGGTTGTTTAGCCCCCAAGCCTGCTTGGAGGTCTGTGCTTTCATATGTACCAACCCATTCCTACCGACTTTGTCATTGCGAGGCGGTTTCATCGCAGTGGCAATCTCATTTTTACGAGTTATTTCACCCTTTCCTACCGCTTAGCAGCCGAGCAGCGGAAGCTGCCGGATAGTTTCTAAGTTAGCCCCACATTTACAAATGTGGGGTTGTAGTTTACTTTATCTTTTTACTTTTTTAAAATCTGTGTTAATCCGTGTCTAAAATTTTCTTTTGTCATTCCCGCGAAAGCGGGAATCCATTTTTAAGCCCCAAACAGTTCTGTCGTTATGTACCGTTCGCCGGTATCACAAATTATTGTAACCACCATTTTGCCCTGGTTCTCTTTCCTTGCCGCCAGTTTCATCGCTGCCCACACATTCGCACCGGAGCTTATGCCTGCCAATATACCCTCTTTTGCCGCCAGTTGTCGAGCAGTTTCGATAGCGTCTTCATTGCTGACAGCGATAATTTCGTCAATTATCTCTCGATTCAGTATATCAGGCACAAAACCTGCTCCGATTCCCTGAATTTTGTGTGGCCCAGCCGCCTCGCCGGACAATACCGCCGAATCTGTCGGCTCGACCGCCACGATTTTCACATCGGGATTATATTTTTTCAACTGCTCGCCGCATCCGGTAATCGTTCCGCCGGTTCCTACGCCAGCAACAAAAACATCGACTTTGCCACCGGTATCATCCCATATTTCCTCAGCGGTAGTGTGCCTGTGAACCTCCGGGTTAGCGGCGTTCTTAAATTGTTGCGGCATATAAGCCTTTGGAGTCCGCTCTACGAGCCTTTCAGCCTCTTCAACCGCGCCCTTCATTCCGCCGGCAGCGGGGGTAAGAACAATCTCTGCGCCAAGAATCTTCAGCAATTTCCTTCTCTCAATGCTCATCGATTCGGGCATTACCAATTTGAGCTTATAGCCCCTGGCAGCGCACACAAACGCCAGCCCGATTCCGGTATTACCGCTTGTAGGCTCAATTATAATGGTGTCAGGCCATATTTTGCCCGCAGTCTCAGCAGCGGCGAGCATTGCCGCTCCGATTCTGTCTTTAACGCTGGACATCGGATTGAAGTATTCCAGCTTGGCGAGTATCTCCGCGCCGGCATCGCCGGTCTTATTAAGCCTCACCAGAGGGGTATTGCCGATAGTTTCGATAATATCTTCGTACACTTTAGTCATTACAGTATTCTCAAATATGGTAATTTACATTTTTCTTGTCCGCACCTGCCATTTTCACCAGTTCTGCGAGCGTTCTGCTGGCCAGTGTGCTAATAATAGCATCATTTATTTCTGTCCATATTTTTCTGGTAATACAATCGGCACAACTGGAACAAAAATTGGAATGTTCCACGCATTCCACAGTCAGCACAGGCCCTTCGAGTACTAAGAAAACATCGATAAGTTTAACGTCCTTAGGTGCTTTGGCAAGAACGTACCCGCCGTGCGGGCCTCTTATGCTATGAACAAGCCCAGCCGATTTCATAATTGCCACAAGCTGTTCGAGATATTTATTGGAGATATTCTGTCGTTTGGCAATTACCTTAATTTGCAGTGGTTTGCCGCCGTATGCAAGGGCGATTTCTATGATAGCCCGCATTCCATACCTTGTTCTCGTCGAAAGTTTCATTTTAGTTCTCCCATAATCCCATAGTTTTAGTAGTGTATATTACAGGCTATACGAACAAAAGTCAAGAGTAGCTGTAATAATATAGGAAAAACGGGAAAAAATCAAGACCTTAAGGGTCGCACACGGTTTTTATTCTCTTGACACTTTAACGGCAGGCAAATAGAATCAATTTTTAGAGTACGTACGAAAGGGGAAATATCTGAGATGCCAAAGGGTTTAGCAAAAAAAGTTGCTTTTATATCTTCATATCCGCCGCGAAAATGCGGTATTGGGACGTTTGTAAACGACCTCATCACCAGCGTCAAGGCTTATGCGCCGGACAAATTCAAGCCGTTGGTAGTCGCAATGTCGAACGATTCGTACGATTACCCCCGGCAGGTCGAGTTCGAGATAAGGCCGAACGTCAAAAATGACTATATCAGTGCCGCTGAGTACCTCAATTTCAGCAACGTTGACGTAGTCAGCGTTCAGCACGAATTTGGCCTTTTCGGTGGGACAGCAGGGGCATATTTGGGACTTTTCCTGCAAAATATAAAAGCACCCGTCGTAACAACTCTGCACACGATTCTGAATGAGCCGACCCCTGATTACTATAAATCGATGATGGATTTATGCCAGTACTCCGACAAGCTCATCGTTATGAACGCTCGCGGAATCGATATGCTCAAAGACATATATAAGGTTCCAGCCGAAAAAATCGAGTTGATAGCTCACGGCCTGCCGGATTTACCCTTCGTCGACAGTAGTTACTACAAGCACAAATTCGATTTCGACGGCAGAAAGACGCTGATGACTTTCGGCCTCATCGGCAGAAGCAAAGGCATTGAGGTAATGATTGAGGCGATGAGCGATATAGTCAAAGCCGACCCTGCCGCACTGTACATCATTCTCGGCGTAACGCACCCGGAGTTAGTAAAATTTGAAGGCGAATCCTACAGGTTCAGTCTCCAGAGAAGGGTCAAGGAACTCGGCCTTGAAGATAATATCGTATTCCACAATCGTTTTGTTACAGACGAGGACTTGCACGATTTCCTATGTGCCACCGATATTTACGTAACGCCGTATCTCGCCAAAGAGCAGCTCACAAGTGGCACGCTGGCATTTGCTGTCGGTGCCGGAAAAGCGGTGGTTTCCACCCCGTACTGGGCTGCCGACGAACTGCTCGCAGATGGCCGTGGAAAACTCGTCAAGTTTGGAGACGCTAAGGATTTAGCCGATTCGATAATCGAGATAAGCAAAGACCAGACTCTGTTCCAGTCTATGAGACGCAGGGCCTACGATTACGGCAGAACAAGAACCTGGCCCAGTCTCGGCAGGGTTTACTGGGAGCAGTTTGCAAACGTAAAAACTCCCACCGCCCCGGCCGCTCCTTTGTCCGGCAGGGCAAAATCACAGGCAATACTCGAACTGCCCGAGCCGCCTTTAGACCATCTTATACGCATAACTGACGATACTGGCCTGATTCAGCACGCAAAATATATGCTTCCCGACAGAGTTCACGGCTACTGTACCGATGATAATGCGAGAGCACTTGTGGCGATGACGAAGTATTACAAACAGTATTCAGAACCCGATTCGCTGAAACTGCTCGAAACTTATCTTGCCTTTACGCTGCATTCTCAAAAGCCCGATGGTACCGTTCATAATTTTATGAATTACGCTCGCCACTGGAGAACGCCCGAACCTGCCCACGATGCTACCGGCAGGAGTATATGGGCTTTGGGTTCGGTGATAGCCTCACCACCTATGCCGATGTACCTTTCGATTATAAAGGAATACTTCGATAAATCTGCTCAGCATATCCCGAACCTGTCACCCAGAGGTATGTCGTATTCGATACTCGGCCTGACCGATTATCTTCACCAGTTTCCCGGCGCAAGTGAGATTAAAAAAATTCTCACCGCCGCCGCCGATACGCTGGTGGCCCTCTACGAAAAAAATGCCACAGCCGATTGGTGTTGGTTCGAGAACATTCTTGCCTATGACAACGCCATTATGCCGGCAGCTCTCTTTGTTGCGGCTATGACACTTGGCGAAAAGAAGTATGCTGACATTGCCGAAAAAACCTGCCTGTTCCTGCTCGAAAACATTTATAACGGCAGCTATTTTAGTTTCATAGGTTCTAACGGCTGGTATCCAAACGGCAAAACCAGAGCCGGCTACGACCAGCAGCCGATAGAAGTTGCCAGCACTATTATTATGCTGCGATACGCTTATGAGTTGACGGTTAAAAGCGAGTACCTCAAATTGCAGCGTAAGGCTTTCGACTGGTTTATGGGCGACAACGACCTGAACACGCCAGTCTATGATTTCCAGACAAAGGGCTGCTGCGATGGCCTTGAGCAGGGCGGGGTCAATGTCAATCAGGGCGCAGAGAGCATAGTGAGCTTTTTGCTTTCGCTGCTGTATGTTGTCGAGTCTTTCACAGGAACCAAATCGAACGACAAGGCCGCCTCTGTCATAACGACAGCTAATCACCTGGCTTCTTTACAGCCTGAAAGTCTCACCCTTGCCGACAAGAACATTTCAGCTAAAAGCGTTTAGTGCGATGTTGTCATTCCCATCGCCTAATAGCCGAGCCGCGGAAGCGGCCGGACAAAAATCCCGTAGGGATTTAATAATAATAGCCCCGTGTGAGCGAAGCGAAACTCGGGGGAAAAGAATCGCTCCTACCATATAAAAGCCGAGCGACGTAAGTCGCCGGAACAGTTAACCCCACATTTGTAAATGTGGGGTTGATTTTGTTTTGAATTTTACTTTTTGGTTAT
>JAIORA010000016.1 GCA_021108375.1 Anaerohalosphaeraceae bacterium | reverse complement strand
AAAAAAACATTCCGGCCGCTTACGCGGCTCGGCTTCTATGCGATGGGGAAAGGGATAAGAAAATGCGTGTCAAAAAAACATTCCGGCCGCTTACGCGGCTCGGCTTCTATGCGATGGGGAAAGGGATAAGAAAATGCGTGTCAAAAAAACATTCCGGCCGCTTACGCGGCTCGGCTTCTATGCGATGGGGAAAGGGATAAGAAAATGCGTGTCAAAAAAACATTCCGGCCGCTCACGCGGCTCGGCTTCTATGTGATGGGAAATGTTATTAAAATTCGCAAGTACGAACCCCGGCAAACAAGTTGCCAGGGCTAACTTGTAAACTCACCCTCTCATATCCAGAGATGTTGCAGTTTGCGCAAAAAAAAATGTGCGCGAATTGACTTTTTTAAAAAAATTTCGTCCTTTATCTACAAGCACTTACGAACAATTTCTAAATTTTTTTGGCCAAAATGGTAGCAGAACGCGCAAATTTTCAGGTAATTATAGAGGGCCATCGCATTTGTTGACGAACAGGGAGGTTTTGGCTATAATGCCGCCATTCACTAATATCTATAACTTTAACTTTTAGAGATGTTTACAAATTATGACTATCAATAACGGCAATAACAGCAGTAATGACAATGCCGAAAGGCTGGATTTTGTTCGTCAAATAGTGGCCGATGACATTGCCGGCGGCAAATGGCCTAAGGCAATCGCGACGCGATTTCCGCCTGAGCCTAACGGATACCTGCACATCGGACACGCAAAGAGCATTTGTCTTAATTTCGGAATCGCTTCTGAGTTTGGCGGGACGTGCAATCTGCGTTTTGATGATACTAACCCAACGAAAGAGGAAGATGAATACGTTAAGTCCATAGTCGAAGATGTTAAATGGCTCGGCTGGGACTGGGGCAAGAACCTGCTTTTTGCGTCAGATTATTTCGGACAAATGTATGATTGGGCGATCAAACTAATAAAGAAAGGCAAGGCTTATGTCTGCGACCTTAGTGCCGACGAGACCAGGGCCTATCGCGGCACGCCGACCGAAGCGGGAAAGATGAGTCCGTTTAGAAATCGCAGCGTTGAAGAAAATATTGATTTGTTTGCGCGAATGAAGAATGGCGAATTTGCCGATGGAGCGAAAACGCTAAAGGCGAAAATCGATATGGCCAGCCCGAATTTTAATATGCGCGACCCGGTTATGTACCGGATTCTGCACGCAAGCCATCACCGTACCAGCGACCAATGGTGCATCTACCCGATGTACGACTGGGCGCACGGACTGGAAGACTCGATTGAGAAAATAACGCATTCGATTTGTACGCTTGAATTTGAGAATCATCGGCCTTTATATGACTGGTTTCTCGATGAGCTGGGAATCCATCATTCGCAGCAGATAGAGTTTGCCAGGCTCAATCTTACATATACCGTGATGAGTAAGCGTAAGTTGCTTAAACTGGTACAGGAAAATTATGTTAGCGGCTGGGATGACCCGCGTATGCCGACAATATCTGGGATGAGACGCAGAGGGTATTCGTCCGAAGCGATACGGAATTTTTGTAAAACGATTGGCGTGAACAAATTTAAAAGCACTATCGATTTGGCACTGCTGGAACATTGTCTGCGCGAAGACCTTAACAAAACCAGTCCGCGAGTTATGGCGGTATTGAATCCGGTGAAAGTTGTAATCGATAATTATCCGCAAGGCGAAACCGAAATGCTGGTCGCCGTGAATAATCCGGCGGACGAATCCGCGGGGACGAGAGAGGTTCCGTTTTCGCGTGAGATTTATATTGAACGTGATGACTTTATGGAAGATGCGCCGAAGAAATTCTATCGCCTTACTCCCGGCAGAGAAGTGCGGCTGCGGTATGCGTATTTTGTAACCTGCACGGGCGTTATCAAAGACGATGACGGAAATGTCGTTGAGATTCATTGTATTTACGACCCGGAAACACGAGGCGGGGATTCGCCAGATGGACGCAAAGTGAAATCGACGATTCACTGGGTTTGTGCGGAAAACGCGATTGACGCAGAAGTAAGGCTTTATGGTAACTTGTTCACTAAAGAGAATCCCGAAGATGGTGAAGGTGAATTTACAGAAAATCTCAATCCTGACTCGCTGAAAGTTCTGAATAATTGTAAACTTGAGCCTTACCTGAAAGGTACGGATATGCTGAGCAGGTGGCAGTTTGAGAGGCTTGGGTATTTTTGTGTTGATGCCGACAGTACAAGCGAAAAACCGGTTTTTAACAGGACCGTTAGCCTGCGGGATACCTGGACGAAGGTGAAAAAGTAAAAGAGATTTTAGCCACGAAAAATTCAGCCACAGATGGACACTGATAAACACAGATTATTTAGACGCTGATTTCACGGATTACGCAGATTGAAAAAAAGTAAAAAGGCAAAGTAAACTGCAAACCCCCTGATGAATCAGGGGGCTAAATAACCCCGGCATAGTGATACCGGGGCTAATCAAGAAAACAAACCCCGGCAAACAAGTTGCCAGGGCTAACTATTCCGGCGACTTACGTGGCTCGGCTTCTATACGGTGCGGGCGGGTTATTAAAATTCGCAAGCACGAACCCCCAAGCAGGCTTGGGGGTTAAATATAAAAAATGAGATTTCTCCGCGGTGGTCGAAATGACAAAGTCGTGTGCGAACGAAATAGAAAAATATGCAGATACCCCCGGGACAAGACCCGGGGGCTAATGATGATAAGGGAGTGAAAAATGTTTAATGTTCTGGAAAGTCCGATGCTTTTGTCGCTGGTCGCAGCAGCCAGCGTGATAGTCGTTTGGGTATTGAGGGCTATATATCCTGCGAAAATGAATTGGCGTTGCTCGCTTGTGCCTGTACTGATAATAGCGATAGCCCTTGGGCTGGACTTTTTTGTGAAAACAGATTCCGAAAAAATTCGCTCGGCAGTAACGGCCAGTATAAAATCGTTCAGGCTTAAACAAATAGAACCCATCGCCAGCGTTATTGCTGGCGATTATTCCGACCAGGCTAACGGCTCACGAGATGTGATGATTGCTTACTGTCAGGCACTATTTGAAATTGCACCGGTTGAAAGAATTACATTGCTGAGCAGGCAACTC
The DNA here is from genome assembly GCA_021108375.1 of Anaerohalosphaeraceae bacterium. GTDB lineage: Bacteria > Planctomycetota > Phycisphaerae > Sedimentisphaerales > UBA12454 > JAIORA01. Next base: position 174,222 of record JAIORA010000016.1, on the reverse strand, counting down.
GAAATCGAAGGTCGAAAGGGGAACTTCGTTTCGGAAGGGTTGGTGAAGTTTGCCGAAGAGAGCGAAATAGCAAAAATGGGTAAGGTTGCTATGCTTGTTAAGTTTCGGCTGCATTTCAAAAAGCTGCCGAGTGAACGATGGGTTGTTTATTCATCCGACATTCTCGAAATTGACCGTAAGCCGATCAGTTGGAGTAAGGTTAAGAGTTTTTAGATACGGATTTATGCAGAAGAAATTAACCACGGATTTCACGAATTACGCAGATTTTAAAAAAGTAAAAAACAAAAACTGGATTCCCGCTTTCGCGGGAATGACAAATGAAATAGTTATAAGGGTAGCTCTAATAATTGCTTTTGAGCGACAAGTAGAAAATTTTTGTTGTCCGGCAAGAAAGACAAATCAGCTTGAGCCGTAGATAAAACGGCTTTTGTCTGACGCAGTTCGGCAGCAAAACAACCTTAGGTTGCTTAAGAGGCGTTATGTAACAAATGGATCTTTCTGACAGTCTCCACTGTCTCTAACGCCTTTTAATGGCCCTTTGGGTCTTCGCTTGTTCGCCAAAATGAATTTTTAGAGGTTCCCTTAAGTCTTGAGTTTTTAGTTTTGAGTTGAGGAATCCCGATAAATCGGGATGGATTATTAATAAAAAACAAGGCCTTGCAATGACAACAACTCCCCAATGAATCAGGGGGCTAAATATTCCGGCGACTTACGTCGCTCGGCTTCTATACGGTGCGGGCGGGTTATTAAAATTCGCAAGCACGAACCGTCGGGCAGGCCACGACGGCTAAATAAAGGAATTGCCATTCGGAAAAGAAAACCCCCTGATGAATCAGGGGGTTAACTAACTCGGCCGGCACGGCCGAGGCTAAATGGCGATAGCCCCATTTAATCATACTTAATCTGTCTTGACTTTAATGGTTGCCCAGCTTAAACTCAGAACCCGGTTTTTGAATCAATAATGCGCGCCAAAAACCGGTGTTTTTCGTATTCAAAACTGATATTTCCAAAGGAAAGCAATGGCAGTAACCAGATTCGCACCATCACCAACCGGATACCTCCACATAGGCGGTGCTCGAACCGCTCTGTTCGACCTGCTATGGGCTCGCAAAACCGGCGGCAAGTTCATCCTGCGAATCGAAGATACCGACCAAAGCCGAAACAGCCCTACCGCAGCAGAGCAAGTAATGAACGACCTGAAATGGCTCGGTATAAATTGGGATGCCGGCCCTTTCTATCAATCGCAAAGACGTGAAATTTACGACAAATATATCGCTCAGCTACTCAACGATGGCAAAGCCTACTACTGTTTTGATACCCCGGACGAACTCGGCGCAATACGGGCCGAATGCGAACGAGCAAAAAAGAATTTTATCTATGCCCGGCCCGAAAATTTTCCGGCCGAGGCCGATGTCGAAGCCGCCCGCGCTCAAGGACGGCCCGTTGTGGTACGTTTCTGTATGCCGACCGGTGAAATCGTTGTTGAAGACACAATTCGCGGACAGGTAAAATTCGACTGCGCCAATCTAAGCGATTTCATTATCCAAAAAAATGACGGCTTCCCGACATATCATCTGGCCTGTGTGATTGACGATGAACTGATGGGCATCGACTGTGTCATTCGAGGGCAGGAACACCTTATGAACACCCCGCTGCACATCGCTCTACAAAATGCTCTTGGATTTAAGAGACCCGCTTACGCCCACATCTCTGTAACCGTTAGCGAAGGCGGCGGCAAGATGAGTAAGCGAGACCGTGCGAAGGTTCTAAAGGCCGCTATCAAAGCTAACCCGGAAATCGACCTTGAAAAACTAATCGAAGTCGGCGGATTAACTAACGACAAATTAAAGAGGTTTCTCAAAGGCAAAGAAGTGCCGGACAATCCGCAAGTTGACGCGATGGCTAAATTTTTGGGTATCGAACTGCCGGAAATTAACATTGTCGATTTCCTAAAAAGCGGCTACCTCCCCGAAACCCTCGTAAACTTCATCGCCCTTTTAGGCTACAGTCCGGGCGGCGACAAAGAGATAATGACGCTCGATGAAATAATCGAATCGTTCGACCCGAGCAGGTTCAATAAAACAAATAGTCTTTTCGACCGTAAAAAACTCCTGTCATTTAATACCGAACATATTAAAATGCTCGATGCAGAAACTTTGCTCGGTCGGTACAAAGATTATCTCGCTGTGGCCGACTCGCCTGCCAAAGGTGCTGATGACGCTCTGCTGGGCAGAATTGTAAAATCCTGCGACGGCGCCAGGACGCTGGCAGAGATTGATAAAAAGAGCCGATTCCTATTTTGTGATAACGAGGAAATCGAATATGATGAAAAGTCCGTTAAAAAGGTCCTGCTAAAAAATGACGGCGAAGGACTGGCGATGCTGGCACTGCTTAAGGCCGGGCTGAATCAGTTGGCGGAAGTTACGAACGAATCCGTTGAAAAAATGCTCCGCGATTTGGCAGAGGAAAAGCAGCTCGGCCTTGGCAAAATAGCTCAGCCGTTGCGAGTAGCGATTTGCGGTTCGACTGTTTCGATACCTATATTCGAAGCGATAGATTTGCTCGGCCTGGAAAAAACAATAGAACGAATAGAGGCAGCAATCAAAAAATTCAGCAGTTAAAATTTAAACGGAGAATAGATATGAGTCTTTTAGTTACCGGTTCAATCGGCATCGACACTGTAACAACGCCTTTCGGCAAGAGCACTAACTGCATCGGCGGCTCGGCAGTTTATTTCAGTATGGCTGCCAGCCACTTCTCGCCCGTCAGGTTTGTTGGAGTAATAGGCAACGACTGCCCATTCGATTTGCACGAAGTTTTCAAAGGCCGAGATGTCGATTTGGCCGGCCTGGAAGTCCGCTCCGAAAGCAAAACATTTCGCTGGCAAGGCTCTTATGTCGGCGATATGAGCAACGCAATGACCGACTCGGTCGAACTGAACGTTCTCGCTGAAACTCCGCCGACACTTCCACACCAGTTTGCCGACAGCAAATATGTCTTTCTCGCAAACACTCACCCTGCTCTGCAAATACAGCTTTTAAACAGGCTCAGCAGGCCGAAATTTGTCGCCGCTGATACTATGAACTGCTGGATTGAGAATTACGCCACCGAGCTAAAAGAGCTTCTCTCAAAAATCGACGCGATAATAATCAACGAAGGCGAAGCCAGAATGATTACGCAGAAAGACAACCTCGCCGCCGCCGCTTCTGAAATCCGAAAGATGGGACCAAAGGTTGTGATAATTAAAAAAGGTGAGCACGGTTCAATATCAATTGATGCCGACGGCAACTGGATAGTGATACCGTCTTATCCCTCAGCCGAGGTCAAAGACCCGACCGGTGCCGGCGACTCGTTTGCCGGGGCAATGATAGGGTACCTCGCAAGTGTTGATAAAATCGATGCCGAGTCGCTGAAAAAAGCCATCGCATACGGAACCGTAACGGCCTCATTCGCTATTGAGGGGTTTTCGCTTACCACAATTTCCGAAACGAACAGGGAAATAATCGACCAAAGACTTGAAATGCTTCGGAAGATAACAGGCTTTTAGAAAGATGCGTATTTAAGTGAGATGTTTTGTTGCAATAGATATAACAGCTCAGGCAAAAGAGGCTATCGCGATAGCGCAAAGCGATTTGCAGAAAAAGCTGAAACTAAAAACAGGCTCCATTAGATGGACGCTTCCTGAGCAAATGCACCTTACGCTGAAATTTCTTGGCGAATTGGGGCAAAACGATGTAGAAAAAATCGGCCGACTCCTGCCGGGTATCGTAGCTGGCAGAGAGGCTTTTGAAATTGAGATGGGCGTACTCGGCTTTTTCGGTATGCCTGTCAAAGTTCTCTTTGCCGAGGCCGCCGAGGAAAACGTTCGGCTGAACAGCTTGCAGACAAACATCGAAAACGTACTTGCATCCGAAGGCTTTGCCAGAGAAAACAGGCCGTTCAGAAGTCATCTGACACTCGGCAGAATTAAAAATGGAACGCGCGATAGAAAATTGAAAGACGCTATAATAAATTACGGTCCGCTGGCGATACCGGCTTTTAGAGCTAACGCTGTCTGCCTGTACCAAAGCCAGCTAACGCCGGAAAAAGCGATTTATACACTATTAAATAAAACGGAATACCCTTAGGGTAATAAAATTTGCGTTGCGAGTGCATAAGTAAAAAACGAACTAAAGGTTACTAAAAAATCGTACACATTTGTTAATCAGAATTGGTATAAGATAACAATTTTTCAGAGAGGAACTCTTTTATGGCTAAAAAAGTAACGAAATCGAAAAAGAAAATCGCTGTCGCGGATACTGCCGGCGGAAAAAGCGGTGCTCTTGACCGGGCAATCGCTCAGATAGAAAAACAATACGGAGCTGGTGCGATTATGCAGATGGACGAGAGCCTGTACGCAAAAATAGAAGGCACAAGCACCGGCACATTATCACTCGACCTGGCGCTGGGCGGATGCGGAATCCCAAGGGGAAGAATAATCGAATTTTACGGCCCTGAATCCAGCGGCAAAACAACACTCGCATTGCACGTTATCGCCAGCGCACAGAAAAAAGGCGGAGTGGCAGCATTCATCGATGCTGAACACGCACTCGATACAACCTGGGCAAAAAAACTCGGCGTAAACGTCAGCAATCTTCTCGTCAGCCAGCCAGATACCGGCGAGCAGGCACTCGACATCGCGGAGATGCTGGTCAAATCGAACGCTGTCGATGTTATCGTTATTGACTCGGTCGCAGCGCTGATTCCAGCAGTTGAGCTGCAAGGCGAAATGGGGCAATCGCACGTTGGTTTGCAAGCTCGCCTTATGAGTCAGGCGATGCGCAAGCTCACTGGTATTATCAGCAAAAGCAAAACAAGCCTGATTTTCATCAATCAGATAAGAATGAAAATTGGGGTAATGTTCGGCAATCCGGAAACTACTTCCGGCGGTCGCGCACTTAAGTTTTACAGCTCCATCAGGCTCGACATCAGACGCATATCAACCATTAAAGACGGCACCGAACCTGTCGGCAACCGTGTGAGAGCGAGAGTCGTGAAAAACAAAATCGCACCGCCATTCCGTGATGCCGAATTCGATATTATGTTCGATAGCGGAATAAGCTATGAAGGCGACCTCATAGACCTCGGCGATGTTCACGGCATTGTTCAGAAGAGCGGGGCCTGGATAAATTACGGAAAAATCAGACTCGGACAAGGCAAGGAAAATGCCAAGAATTATCTGAAACAGAATCCAGAAATCTCAAAAGAAATAGAAGAAAAGATACTTACCGCTCTCGGCATAAAAGAAGACGAAAAGGCAAAAAAGAAAGAAATTTCCAAGTAATTTTTTAATCAGGCGGATTTATAACGTGTTAAGCTCGAATGAAATCAGAAGTTCGTTTATAAAATTTTTCGAGGGCAAAGGCCACTCGCCCGTGCCAAGCTCGCCGGTAGTGCCAATAGGCGACGACACGCTGCTGTTTGCTAACGCTGGAATGAACCAGTTTAAGGATGTTTTCCTCGGTACCGGCACGAGGCCTTACAAACGCGCCGCCAACAGTCAAAAATGTATCCGCGCAGGCGGCAAACACAATGACCTTGAAGATGTCGGGCTTGACACTTACCACCATACGTTTTTCGAAATGCTCGGTAACTGGTCGCTTGGCGATTACTTCAAGGCCGAAGCTATTGAATGGGCGTGGGAACTTTTGACAAAGGTCTGGGGTATTGACGAAAGCAAACTTTACGCAACCGTCTTTGCAGGCGATGAAAACGATGGTCTCGAATTCGATTCCGAAGCCGCCGACCTCTGGACAAAAGTTACCAGCATACCAAAAGAAAGAGTTTTAGCTTTCGGCAAAAAGGATAACTTTTGGGAAATGGGCAACTCCGGCCCGTGCGGCCCGTGCAGCGAAATTCATATCGACCTCGGCGCTGATAGATGCGACAAGAAACACGACCCAAGCCATAAGTGCGAAGTTAATGCTGGCTGCGCAAGGTTCATCGAAATCTGGAACCTCGTTTTCATCCAGTACAACCGCCAGGGCGACGGCAAAATCGTACCCCTGCCGGCAAAACACGTCGATACTGGAATGGGACTCGAACGAGTCGCGGCGGTAATGCAAAACAAAGAATCAAATTACGACACCGATTTGTTCACGCCTATCACTGAGGCTATCGGCAAACTGTGCGGTAAAAAATATACCAGCAAACTCGATAACAAAAACGACATCGCTTTCAGGGTAATCGCTGACCACCTGCGGACACTGACCTTTGCGATAACTGATGGCGGCACTCCCGGCAACGAAGGCAGAGGCTATGTGCTTCGTAGAATTCTTCGCCGAGCAGCGAGATTCGCAAGAGTACTCAATATGCGCGAGCCTTTCCTTTACAAACTCGTTGACACCGTTGTCGATTGTATGAGCGAGGCATTCGGCGAACTAACGGACAGAGTCGAACTGGTAAAAACCGTTATAAAATCCGAAGAGGAAAGTTTCGGCAGAACTCTCGACAGAGGTCTGGAAATTTTTAAGACCGCCGCAACCAAAGCAGAAAAGGATAACGCAAAAACTATCAGCGGCGAACAAGCCTTCGAGCTTTACGACACTTACGGCTTCCCGCTCGATTTGACCGAGCTGATGGCAAAAGAGCGAAATCTAAAAATTGATGTCAATGTCTTTGACGAGTTGATGGCAGCGCAAAGGCAAAGAGCCCGCGCCGCTCAAAAAAGTGGTTCACTGGCGGCCTTTGTAACCGAGGCTGCCCTGCCAATGACCGAAGACTCGCACAAATATAAAACCCATAGCTGCGAAACGAAGATAATCGGCTGGGTCGATTCAAAAGGCTTTCAGACCGATGGAACCATTGCCATTCAAAACGGCGATGTCGCTGTAATCCTCAAAGAAACCTGCTTCTATGCAGAAAGTGGCGGCCAGGTCGGCGATTGCGGCAGAATCGAAGGCCCGGATGGCAGGTTCATTGTAGAGACTACCGAAAAAATTGCGGATTGCGTTATACATCGCGGCAAAATAGAGAAAGGAACATTAAGCATTGGCCAAGCCGTCAAAGCCATCGTCGATATCAATCGCCTGGCAAGTATGAAAAATCACACCGCGACCCACCTGTTGCAATGGGCCTTGCAAAAAGTTATGGGCGAAGCCGTCAAGCAGCAAGGCTCACTCGTCTGCCCCGAATATCTGCGGTTCGACTTCACCAGTCCAAAGGCTCTGACCCGCGAGCAGATTAGCGAAGTAGAAAAACTCGTAAACGAAAAAATCAACGAAGCGATACCTATCAATAATATAGTAATGCCACTCGACCAGGCTAAACAGGTCGGAGCGATGGCGCTGTTCGGCGAAAAATACGGTGAGTTTGTACGCATAGTGTCTATCGGCGGCGAAGGCGAAGCAGCCTTAGAAGGAGCCTTCAGCAAAGAGTTTTGCGGTGGAATCCACATTGACAATACCGCAGGCATCGGAGCATTCAAAATTACAAAAGAAGAAAGCGTCTCCGCAGGTATCAGAAGAATAACGGCTCTGACCGCCGGCGGCCTGATAGATTATCTTTCCGCTCGCAGCGATGTCGTTGACCAGCTTTGCAGACTGCTGAAAACACCCGCAGAACAAATCGCTGAAAGGGTTACAAAACTTCTCGATGATAACAAAAAACTCGCCAAGCAAATCAAATCCGGTACCGCACAAGGCGGCGGCGACTGTATGGCAAAGGCAAAACAGCTTCTCGAATCCGCGGAAAAAGTCGGCGACGCAACCATTGTTGTCAGTAAAATTGATGGCGGGCTTGAGCCGCTTCGGGCAGCAATCGATATGATAAAGAAAAAAGCATCGCCAGCGGCAGTGGTCTTGGCGAGTGAATCTAATGGCAAGGTAATACTGCTGGCCGGCGTAACTGACGACCTTATCAAAAAAGGCCTTAAGGCCGGCGATATTGTAAAAGAAATTGCACCGGTTGTTGGGGGTGGCGGGGGCGGCAGAGCTCAGATGGCACAGGCTGGCGGAAAGAACCCGGAAAAAATCGATGAAGCAATCGCAAAAGCAAAAGAATTTATCACCGTAAAACTAGGGTAATACCAAGTACGAATAAACACAAATTTTTAGACACGGATTTATACAGATTGACACAGATTTTAAAAAAGTAAAAAAAATGGATTCCCGTTTTCGCGGGAATGACAGAGTTTTGTACGAACGGTTAATTTAAAACGAGATTGCCACGGCAAAGAGTAGTTATGAGTCTTGAGTTTTTAGTTTTGAGTTAAGGAATCCCGATAAATCGGGATGAATTTTTAATAAAAAATAAGGCCTCGCAACGACAACAACCCCCTGATTCATCAGGGGGCTAAATATTCCGGCGACTTACGTCGCTCGGCTTCTATACGATGCGGGCGGGTTATTAAAATTCGCAAGCACGAACCGTCGGGCAGACCACGACGGCTAAATGGTGATGTGGAAGATACAAGCCATTTGTGTTAATTTCCCGTTCGAATTTTCACGCTGTTGGCGTGAGCAGTTAAACCCTCGGTCTTCGCAAGTTTAATAATATCATCGGAAGCGGCTTTTAACATCTTCTCTGTATATTCAATTACACTGGTCGATTTCACAAAATCGTTGCTCGAAAGCGGACTTGAAAATCTCGCGCTCGTTCCGGTCGGCAATGTATGGCTCGGCCCGGCAAAATAATCACCCGTAGCGACCGGCGTATATGGGCCAATGAAAATCGCGCCTGCGTTTTTAATTTTTTCGGCAATTTCTCTACTCTTGTCGCCACAAACAACCTGCAAATGCTCTGCCGCAAAGTTATCGGCCTCTTGAATCGCCTGATCCATATTTTCAAAAACAACGATTCTCCCATAACTTTCCAAGCATTTAAAAGTTTCACCTGTCTTATCTATAAGCAATAATTGTTTTTGAAGTTCTACCAAAACCGCTTCACCAAGCTCTTGGGATGTTGTAAATAAAACCGCACTGCCGGGAGCGTGTTCAGCCTGACTGAGCATATCGGCGGCAACAAAATCGGCGTTGGCCGTGTCGCCGGCAATAATTAAAACTTCGCTCGGCCCGGCAATAGAATCGATGCCCACTTTGCCGAAAACCTCCCTTTTAGCAGCCTGCACCCATTGATTTCCCGGCCCGACAATCATATCAACATTTTCAATCGATGGTGTCCCGTAAGCAAGTGCCGCAACGCCCTGCACTCCGCCAATACGATAAATATTTTCAAGGCCAAGCTCATAGCAAACCGCCAAAATTGCCGGATGAATGCTGCCGTTATGCCTCGGCGGTGAAATCACAGAAATCTTTTTAACGCCTGCCACCTGTGCCGGGACAACGGTCATTATTACAGTCGATGGCAGCGGTGCCGAAGCTCCCGGCACGCATACGCCCACCTTTTCAATCGGCGTATATTTCACGCCTGTGCCGTTTGAGCAGATTTTATTTTTACCGGCAAAAATTTCCGTCTGATACCGCTTAACATTTGCGAGCGATTTTTTGATAGCTGCCAAAAGTTCTTTATCAATTTGGCTGTGTGCTTTTTTTAAATCCTCAGCAGAGACCCTAAACTGTTCAGGCGTTAATTCCACTCCGTCAAATTTTTCAGTATATTGGGCAACTGCCCTTTCGCCATTGCAGCGAACATCGGCAACAATTTTTCTCATCACTGCCAGATTCTCTTCGCTTAACTGTGAAGCGTTTATAACCTTTGTACGAAGCGTTCTAAGTTTCTTGTGGAAGCCCGCATTTTTGTGTGAGATTATTATATTTTTGAGTTCAGAGTTCATCTTTACCTATCTCGAAAAATTCCCATAACTATGTGCAACAATCGCCCGCTGAATCAGCAAATAATAATTGCCTTTAAAGCTGGTAAGTATCGCCGAAATTTTATATCGCAAAAGCTCCGCTGATTCGCTTTGGCGTTTATACATCATTTCAAGGAAATCGCTATTAAGCAATTCAAACGACTGCGAATCTACGTTCCTGCCGAGCGCATCAAAATCGAAATAATACCTGCCATCGGCCTCTCTTAAAAATCCCGTCCTATCAAGTATCACTCCGTCCGATTCGACCGTAACACCCTGGCGAATATCGGCAAAATTGACAACACGTTTTGGCCTTAACATCGCCATTACATCATCGGGCACGATTGACACAACGTTAGGCTCGGCCACATTAACATCTTCGACCGCCGCTGGAGCTGCATCCGTTACCGGCAGAAAAAACGAAAGGTAGATATAATTTTTTGTTCCGTACCGCGTCATCTTGCCCCAAAAACGAAACGCTCCCAGCTCGCCTTTGCTATCCTTGACGAGCCTTTCCAGAACGCTGGATTTGAGTATTTCAATCGAGCTGTTTGCCGCCGTGGTATTTCTGCCGTCAGTCATCACTTCAAAAGGTGTAAAGAACCATTTCGTTGAGTCTTCATTACTGAAGACCACACCATCGCGCCCGTCGAGCAAAAAGCCCTCTCGCAAAAAGGTTCTGCTCTTTGGCTTTGCCTGGACAACGCCAACGCAGACAGCGGCAATTACCAAAGCAAATACAATGCCAAAAGCATTAGTTTTTTTTCTCATATTACACGTCCTTAGTATACTTGCCCAATCCGCCAGCAATAAGAATCTGTCTGTCCCTGTCCGAAAATTTCAGCAGTCCTTTAAATTCCGTACCCGCAGTTTTATTTTTTATCATTACATTGTTGGAACCCTTTATCGCCTCAGTAAGATTTTCGATAACCAACTCATCATTTTCATTTATCCTGTCATAGTCAGCCGGTTCAGAAAAAGTTATCGGCACAATACAGAAGTTAATCAGGTTTGCCTTGTGAATCCGTTCTATTGATTTCGCAAGTACCACCTGAATACCGAGATACATCGGGCAAAGTGCCGCGTGCTCGCGCGATGACCCCTGGCCGTAACTATCCGCCGCGACAATTATGCCCGCAATTCCCCCTGCCTTAAGCACCAGTGCCCGTTCAGCGAATGTCGGCTTACCCTCTTCGTCAAAACAATTGAAAACGCATTTCGCATATACCGGCACATTCGAGCGATACTTCAAGAACACCCCTGCCGGCATAATATGGTCTGTCGTTATCTTGTCGCCGCACTTCAAAACAACATTGCCGTTTATCGATTCAGCCAATTTTTTCGGTGATTCCGGCACAACGATAGTCGGCCCTCGCAACACCTCTGCCTTTTCCGCTTCCGTTGCGCTTAACGGCTTTTGAATCATATTGTCATCGGCCAGAAATTCGCCCGGCAGTTCAATAACTTTATAATCTATTCCCGCTTCTCTCGGGTCAACAATTTCCCCCGCCAGCGCCGCCGCGACCGCTGTCTCAGGACTGGTCAGCAAAACCGAATCGCCCTTAGTGCCGCTTCTGCCGGCAAAGTTACGATTAAACGTCCTTACGCTAACCGTCCCGTCTGCCGGCGAAAAGCCCTGCCCGATGCAAGGCCCGCAACCGGATTCAAGAATCCGCGCACCAGCGGCAATAATATCAGCCATCGCTCCGTTGGCCGCGAGCATCGCCATTACCTGCTTACTGCCCGGGGCGATTGCGAATTCCACACTCGCAGCGATGGTTTTGCCCTTCAGTGCTGCCGCGACCATCATCAAATCGGTATAGCTGGAATTTGTGCAACTGCCGATTACCACCTGGCTAATCTTTGTGCCGACCAGCGACTTTATCGTTTTTATATTGTCCGGCGAAGGTGACTGCGCCGCGAGCGGCTCTAACCGGGCAAGGTCAATCTCGATAACGCTGTCATACTCGCATCTATCGTCAGCAGCCATCGCTACAAAATCCGCCGACCTATGCTGCGCTTTAAGGAATTTTTCGGTTTGGGCATCGCTGGCAAATACGCTGGTCGTAACGCCAAGCTCTGCCCCCATATTCGTTACCGTCGCGCGTTGCGGCACGCTAAGCGATTTCACCCCATCGCCAAAATACTCAACCACACACCCGACATTGCCTTTAGTCGTAAGTATGCTGAGCAGTTTCAGGATTATATCTTTGCTGGCAACACCAGCCGGGAGCCTGCCGCTGAGTTTTACACCAATAACTTTTGGAGCCGTAAGATAAAATGCTCCGCCGCCCATCGCCACGGCAACATCCATTCCGCCTGCGCCGATAGCCAACATCGAAATTCCGCCGCCGGTAGGCGTATGCGAATCTGAACCCAGCAAAGTCGCACCGGGCTTTCCGAACCGTTCGAGGTGTACCTGATGACAAATCCCATTGCCCGGCCGGGAATGATATACCCCCGATTTGGCCGCGATGGTCTGCAAATACAGATGGTCGTTATGGTTTTCCGGTCCGAACTGGCTCATATTATGGTCAACATAGCTGACCGAGACATCCGTCTTAGCCCTTGGCAAGGCCATCGATTCAAACAGCAAAAACGCCGTCGTCCCCGTAGCATCCTGAGTGAGCGTCTGGTCTATCCTGATACCGATTGATGAGCCTTTTTCGAGTTTTCCATCGATTAAATGCTTTTCAAGTATTTTGTAGGTAAGTGTTTTCGCCAATTTATTCTCCGTAAATTCTACTGCATTTTGCCTTTTGTGCTATTTAATCACGAATGAGCGCGAATTTCCACGAATTTTTTTCGCCGTTTATACCAGGTACGAATAATAAATATGCACATATGCCATTCCGAGCGAAATGACAGCAACCCCCGAATTGTAATTCGAGGGCTAACTATCCGGCCGCTTCCGCGGCTCGGCTGCTAACGGATGGTGCGGACGGATAGATTTCTCCGCATTGAGCGAAATGACAACAGCGCAAAAAAACAGCCCCCGCGTTTAAACGCAAGGGCCATTTGAAATACACATAAACTTAATTTTCAAGCTGCTTAACCAGTGCTACTCAACCCAGTCACTAATCAGGAAGTAGTCATCAAGATGCTGAGATGTCAGGGTCGCTGTAAGCGCATTCTTACCATTAGGTTTAGTAGCAGTACCGCACTGCTTCTCTTCCTCAGTGGGCTTGGTAGGTGGTGATACTCCCCATACGGTATAGATATTATCATTATCCGGGCCACAGTTACTTTGTTTTTCAAATTTTACATGCGAATCCACATAAAGAACATTCTGCCCTTCATTCTGGTGGTACGCTGAGTTACTCTGTTTTATATGGTCAACATCTGAACCCGATTTTATTTTCGTCAAATCGCCCTTATCAACATCATATTCCGCACGTACTGAGTCAGCATAACCTGTGGGGTCAAAGAACGGGTTCTTATCTGCCATTACCGGAGCAGCAGCAGGCGATGTTACATCAACCGCATAGGCCTTGCCATCACTCGCTACAGGCTTAGGCAAATTATAGGAATAGCTGCAATGGCCGCTTCCACGATTGTACGCAGTTGATATCTCATCGCCATCCTCACCAAAGTCCCAGACATCTGTCACATTTTCAACGTTAGTGTTAACGGTGTAATTTGATATTTCAAACTTCTTTTCGTCCCCACCTGCGCAGACAAACTGGTCCGTTGACACATCAGCATACTTAATAAGCAGATAGAGATTAGCTGACAAAGTTGAATATACATTGCCGGCGGGGGGCATAGTATTAGTACCTTCGCCAGGCACATCCCTGTTAGCCCAATCAAATGTATTCCCAGGGTTCGTTCCGGTTGCGGTATATAGCGCGGCAGCCATCGGATAAGAATCATATTCATCGTCATTGGAGTAAACCATCATTGCTTTTCCGATACCAGAAAGATTGGTACCACAAATCATTCTCTGAGCGAGCTGTCTCACCTTGCCAAGAGCCGGCATCAGGATAGCCAGAAGCATCGCGATAATCGCGATAACAACGAGCAACTCAACAAGCGTAAAGCCTTTTTTCTTCATTTTGTTCCTTTCCATTTTTTGTTTCCTTTCAATTTACCGAGAGAGTTCCAAAAGTGCCGTCCCGGCAACATTTAACTTTTACTGAACACTATGATAACACTTTTCCACACTGTTTTGGCACTTAGGCCTTAGACATCTGCGGAACTCTCTGCGTTTCTTTGGCTTGATTTTAGCCGAAAGGCAGCACTTTTTTAGATTTAAGGGAACCTCTAAAAATTCATTTTGGCGAACAAGCGAAGACCCAAAGGGCCATTAAAAGGCGTTAGAGACAGTGGAGACTGTCAGAAAGATCCATTTGTTACATAACGCCTCTTAAGCAACCTAAGGTTGTTTTGCTGCCGAACTGCGTCAGACAAAAGCCGCCTTATCTACGGATAAAGCTGATTTGTCTTTCTTGCCGGACAACAAAAATTTTCTACTTGTCGCTCAAAAGCAATTATTAGAGCTACCCTTTAAGGATTAGCTGTAAACGAGAAAAAACACAATTTCAATCCTGACATCGGACGATTCGCAGCTAAAACTTTACACATATACATCTATATAAAGTGCGTAGCTTTGTGGAAAAAAGGCGGGCGGTAAGAAGTAACAACTAAAATATAAAACAATAATGGCTTTTCAAAAATATATACTACTTAAACTATTGCCCATAGCCTTTCCAAAAATGCCCATTAGCACAGTGTTAAAGTATCGCTAAATCTCAATTTTGTCAAGTTTTTTATTAGCCCAGACGTAATATTTTACGACTTCAGCCCTAAATCCCCTATTTTTACACAAAAACCCCGCCATAGTGATGGCAGGGCTAATCGGCGATACGTAAAATATAAACCATTCGTAAGATTTACAGCAATGACAGGGTCGGTGGGCAAGGGATAAATCATCTGATTATTAAGTGTGCCATTGTCATTTCGACCGGAACGAGCGAAGCGAATGGAGCGGAGAAATCTGTCGTTTTTAGATTCCTCGACTACGCTCGGAATGACGTATGTGCGCATTTAGGGAACCTCTAAAAATTCATTTTGGCGGACAAACGAACCTTTTTGTCGCTGAACGGTGTCAGGCAAAAGCCACTTGAACTACGGCTCAAGCTGATTTGCCTTCCTTGTCAGCGAACAAAAATTTCCTACTTGCCGCTCAAAAGCAATTATTAGAGCTGTCCTTTATTATTCGTACTTGGTATTAGGCAAATTTTTCACTTCCAAAAACCGTTTTAAACCATAAAATCAGAAGTTATGGGAAAGAATTATTTCAAAAAAACCGCAAAACTCGTCAAAAACCGCGAATTTCGTGATGTTTTGAGCAATAGCCATTCCTATAAAAATGATATAATCACCCTGCACATCGCAAAAAACGGCCTTTTCAAGCCAAGATTGGGGGTCTCGATAAGCAGAAAAGTCGGTTCAGCCATCGTCAGGAATCGGCTAAAAAGGCTTATTCGCGAAGCATTCAGGCAAAATCGCTCTGATTTAGCACCGAACTACGATTATCTGGTCATATTTTCACGTAAATTGGCTGGCAAATCCAAATCTGAACTGATGAAAATTACTTTTAGCGAAATAACCGATAAATTTTTAGCTCTTGCCGCCAAAGGAAAATAGATTTTTGAGTGGAAAACGTGTAAAATCTGCCTTAGAGAAACTGGTCGTTGCCGTCCTGCTGGGGCTGATATTGCTGTACCAGAAAACATTGGGGCTGATAATCGGCGGCAGATGCCGATTTGTGCCGAGTTGCAGCCAGTATGCAATAGAAGCTATAAAAATGTTCGGCCCGGGGAAAGGCTCGGTACTGGCCCTATGGCGGATACTCAGATGCAATCCGCTATGTAAAGGCGGATATGACGGATGCGAAAAATATAAAAAGCAGCACTAAATAAAAACAACTCTGATAATTGCTTATGAGTACAAAAGAAGATTTACTGTCGATAGGAGCCGCCGCGAAAGAAGCGGGAATCTCCGGCCAATCTTTGCAGTACTACCTTATGGTCGGGTTGCTGAAGCCAACCAGCGTCAGCGACAGCAAGCGCAGGCTGTTCGGCAAAAAAGCTGTCGAAAGAATAAAACTTATAAAAAAACTCAACGAATCCGGCTACCCTTTGCGAGCTATTCGTGAACTGTTTCTGGAAGGCAATGACAAACTCTAAGAGATTTTAGAATCTATTTCAAAACGACTTTCGGGCTATTAAGGGATTAGACTATGAGTGATTATGATAGCATACAACAACGCCGAAATATGATTGTCGGGGGCTTTGTGGTCGTCGGTATTGTGGTTTTCATCTACCTCATATTCATCTTCGGTGAAATGCCGGTAAGTATCGCAAAGTTGACCTCGTTTCCGGTAAATGTACGGTTCCCCTCGGCTCCGGGTGTTCAGGAGAATACGCCTGTCCAATACTGCGGCTACCATATCGGAAGAGTTACGCACGTCTCTGCACCGATGCTTTACAAAAATGAAAAAAACGGACTGTTTTCGCATCAGGTTATGGTTACAATAGCGATAGATAACGACTACAAAAATATCCCGTCAAACACGAGGGTGGAACTCATTCGGCGAGGACTCGGCAGCAGCTATGTAGAACTCAAAACCAAGCCTATGAGGGCCGAGGAATTTGATAAACTCGAACCCCGATTTTTGCAGGCGGGGATGGAGCTTCAAGGCTATAACAGCAGCGGTAATGAATTTTTGCCAGCAGATATTCAGGATAAAATGAATCTGGTGGTCGAAAAGGTAACACTGCTGATAGATAACGTTAACACCGTGATAGGCGATGAGGCAAACCGCGATAACCTCAAAGATATTCTCGCTAATCTCTCAGTCGCAACGGAAGAATCAATTGAAACGCTTAAACAAATACGCGAATTTTCCGCAGCCGGCAACGAGACTATGAAAACCGCAAACGCGAAAATCAGCGATGTTTCAGAAACGGTAATCAATACCGGCCAGGACCTCTCCGAGGCACTGATAGAATTGAAGCGAGTAC
This sequence comes from Anaerohalosphaeraceae bacterium, assembly GCA_021108375.1. Lineage (GTDB taxonomy): Bacteria > Planctomycetota > Phycisphaerae > Sedimentisphaerales > UBA12454 > JAIORA01. The sequence goes on along the minus strand of JAIORA010000016.1, from coordinate 157,404 downwards.
TGTTCAAAATCAATAACGGCCAGGGTACTGTCAGCAAACTGCTCAACGATGACCGGCTGTATGAGAATCTGCTGGACAGCTCCGAGGAGTTGCAACTGTCAATAGAAAAAATGAAAAAGACATTTGAAAAGACCAGCAAAGATGGTATTCAGATTAAGGTGTTTTAGGGGTTTTCAGATACGGATTTATGCAGATTGTTTTAACCGCGGATTTCGCGGATTACACCGATTTTTTTGTTTTTCATAGAAGCCGAGCCGCGGAAGCGGCCGGATAGAACGCAGAGGAAAAAATTTTGGCGGAGGAAGATTTTGGCACAAATAATGTCCGGCAATGAAGCGATAGCCCGCGGAGCTTATGAGGCCGGTGTCGTTTTTGCATCAGGCTATCCGGGTACACCCTCAACGGAAATACTCGAAAATGTTGTAAAATATAAATCAGATATCTACTGCGAGTGGTCGCCAAACGAAAAGGTTGCGTTTGAGGCGGCTGCGGCGGCGGCTTGTGCAGGGGCGAGAGCGATTGTAACGATGAAGCACGTCGGTATGAACGTTGCCGCTGACCCGCTTGTAACTCTTGGATATATCGGAGCCGAAGGCGGTTTCGTCGTCTGCGTTGCCGATGACCCCGGAATGCACTCATCCCAAAACGAACAGGACAGCAGGCATTATGCGCGTCTGGCAAAAATCCCGATGTTCGAACCATCCGACAGCGCAGAAGCAAAGGGATTCTTAGCTAAAGCGATTGAAGTTTCGGAAAAATATAAGACCCCTGTAATGCTGAGGCTGGCGACAAGGATTAGTCATTCGCGCAGCATTGTCGAAACAGCCGACAGAGTTGATAGCAAAAAAAATATCGGCTTTGAGAAAAACCCTGCCAGATTCATAACGGTTCCGGGGTATGCAAGGCAGATGCGAGTCAAACTTGAAGAACGGCTTGGGGAGTTGACAAAAGAGGCAAACTGCACGCCTATAAATAAAATCGAGATGCAGGATAAGAAGCTCGGAATAATAACCAGCTCGATTTCATATCAGTATGTCAAAGAGGTCTGGCCGAAAGCGTCGGTATTTAAATTGGGAATGGTGTATCCGTTTCCGGACGATTTGTTCAGGAAGTTTGCTGGCAGCGTTGAAAAGGTTTTGGTTGTTGAAGAACTTGACAATTTTATTGAAGAGCATATCAGGTCGCTTGGAATTGCGTGTGCAGGCAGAGAGTTTGTGCCGGGAATCGGCGAGCTGAGTGTTGAGATTTTATCGCAGGCCAAAGCAAAATTGCAGGGCAAAACAGTGCCGACAATTGCAAAGGCAAAATACGCGGAGCAACTGCCGGTAAGGCGGCCGGTACTTTGTGCGGGGTGTCCGCACAGGGGCGTTTTTCACATACTTACAAAACACGATATTGTCGTTACAGGCGACATCGGCTGTTACAGTCTTGGAGCGCTTAAGCCGCTTGAGAGGCTGGACATCATATTATGTATGGGCGGCGGCATCTCGATGGCGCACGGATTGGACAAGGCAGGCGAACCCAAAAAAGTTGTGGGGATGGTTGGAGATTCAACGTTTTTCCATTCCGGCATAACGGGACTGCTGGATATTGTTTACAACAAAGGCCGTTCAACAATAATCGTTGTGGATAATCGCACGACAGCGATGACGGGGCATCAGGACCATCCGGGGACGGGACGGACTTTGATGGACGAAAAGACCTTCGAGATTTCAATTATCGAAGTTGCAAAGGCCTGCGGAATCAAAAGAACATTTACGATTAACCCGTACGAGACGGCGGAAAGCGAAAAGATTATTCTCGCAGAACTTGAAGCCGATGAGCCTTCACTGATAGTTTCAAAGGCGACCTGCCCGCTTAGGGAAAAGAAGCCAGTAGGCAAACTCAGGATGATAGATTTCGAGCTTTGTAAAAATTGCGGGCAGTGTCTCAAACTCGGCTGCCCGGCAATCGATGGCTCCGGAGAAAAGCCCGTTATAAATAAACTTCTTTGCAGCGGCTGCGGCTTGTGCGAGCAGGTTTGTAAATTCGATGCAATTAGCTGCGAAAGCGATGATGGGGAGGCGATAGTATGATAAAAGAAAAAACGATAAGCGTGGTTCTGGCAGGGGTTGGCGGACAGGGGATACTGCTGGCAAGTGAGATTGTCGCAAAATGCGCAATGCTGGCAGGGTTCGATGTGAAAACAAATGAGGTACACGGGATGGCTCAGAGGGGTGGGTCGGTGCTGGCTCAAATCCGATATGGCAAAAAAGTTTACAGCCCGCTGGTGGCAAAGGGACAGGCAGAAGTCCTGGTTGCGCTGGAGCAGATAGAAGCGTTGCGGTTCGCAAACTACCTCCGAGCGAACGGGATGGCGGTAGTGAACAAACAAATGATTGTGCCTGTTACGGTATCTTCAGGTGAAGCGAAATACCCCGATGATATCGAAACGAAACTGGGAGAAGAATTTGAGAATATGACATATATCGACGCCGCTAAAATAGCGAGTGAGCTGGGAAATATCCGGGCGGCAAACGTTGTGCTGTTAGGGGCGATGTCGAAACAACTCGACCTGCCGGAAGAATGCTGGAAAAAAGCGATGAGCGATTCAATCAAACCGCAGTATCTCGAAATTAACCTTAACGCGTTTAATAAAGGAAGAGAATTTTAGGCACGGGTTTATTTTACCACAGAGAACACGAATTATTTAGACACTGATTTCACAGGCTTGTCCTGAGCGTAGCCGAAGGATTGCACTAATTTATTTAAAAAACAAAAACAGAAAATTGGATTCCCGCTTTCGCGGGAATGACAAATGAAATAGTTATGAGTCTTGAGTCTTTAGTTTTGAGTTGAGGAATCGCCTTTCAGCGATGACTTTTTTTAAAAAATTAGCCACTGATGAACACTGATAAACACAGATTTAAAAAATTCAAAAGAATGGATTCCCGCTTTCGCGGGAATGACAAGGTCAGGGTTGAGATTTCTCCATTGCGCTGCGCTTCAGTCGAAATGACAAAATCTTGTGCGAACCCCTTCATAGTAATGAAAGGGCTAAATGAATCCATGGGGCAAGAGATATAATTTTCTTGACAGAAGCGGTCTTATTTGCTCTAATTCCCACACTATAGTAATGAGTAAGTTCTTAGCTTTGTCTCAAGGACTCCTGTTCAAAAAATTAAAGGGGATTTTAGTAAGGGGCTTTTCCTAAAGCCCCGGGAGTATGAAACAATGAGTACAGGTACAGTAAAGTGGTTCAATGAGAAAAAAGGGTTCGGTTTTATCACGCCAGACGAAGGCAGCGAAGATTTGTTTGTACATTTTTCAAATATTACAGCCAGCGGATTCAAATCTCTCAGCGATGGGCAAAAAGTAGAGTTCGAGGCCGCTGAGGGTAAAAAAGGGCCTGAAGCTGTTGATGTAAAGCCTTGCTGAAGATATTATAATTCATTCCAAAAACCATAACAAACACCACTCGCGGCATTGCCAATGCCAAAAATAAGGGTTTTGGAATAGGCTCTATCTACTAAAAAACCCGCACTCAAGCGGGTTCTTTAATATTTGAAAATAACAGAAGTGTTTAGCTCAATGTTTACTATCTTAGTGAAAATCGAAAAGCGACTGAGTTTTTATTATCGTAACCTGGTCGGGATATGCGTGGAAGGCGTGGATGTGCAACTCGTCTTTCCGCGCTTCAAAATCAATGTAAGTGAACGGCTCAAGTCCGGCGACAGCACGCTCAGGATATTTGACAAAAATGCCCCTGTTGCGGGCAAACTTCTCAAGGTCGGCGTGGCTCTGTTTGTAAAGGTTCGGGCTCATTTTCTCAATCTGAAAATCAGTTATGTAACTAAGGCCTTTGGCGAGAGTACACTTGTGGCTGCGCTGGCCGGAAAAACGGAATCGCTCGACGAGACCTCTGCGAGGCAGAATCTGGTTGGGAGCAGTGATAAGTTCCGAAAGGCATAAGTCGCCTGCGAAAACGCTGACCACGTGAGAGCAGCCGGTAACCCATATCTGCGCTTCGTAGTTGGCAGTCTTTATAATGCGTTTGCGATGGATGTTGAAAAGCTCCGGGTGCAAAGGACGCTGGTACAGGGTGAAAGTCAATTCGCTGACAATAACATTTGTTTCAGGAAGTTCCATATAAAGACCCATTCAAGAAAGTAATTTTTAGCTCAATCGATAAAGGCAGTATAGCAAAAAAGGGCGTGAAAAGCAAGTTGGTTATCAGTACTGAAAACGCGTTTCGATGGGCTTATCGGACGATTATGCCGCAAATCAAGTAAGCGACTGGAATAACAATTAGCGAAAAAAATGCGCATTTGCAGAGAATTTTTGAAAGTGAGCTTTTAGTGAGCAATTTTTTTCGATGCAACCTTGTGCAGCAGGCTTAATCGAAGAAAATCGCGTTTAACAGTACTGCTATCACGTCATAAAAAGCGTGAGTACCAGCGGCGATGCCGAAACCGCGAACAGCGTAAATTACCGCGAAATAAACTCCCGCAATAGCGCGGAAAGCAAAGCGGGGAATTGTGAAGACCTCTTTCCTAATGAGGTGGCCGTTCATAAAAATTATGTGATGGTGCAGGCTGAACAAAATCGCTGAAAGCAATACCGAAATGATGACGGCCTTGGTTCTGTCGAGGCCTATGATGGTCTCGAAAAACAGCATCAGGCCGCTAATGAGTATGAGTCTGAAAATCAGCTCTTCGTATATGCCAGCACCTATGCCTGTAACGATGTCCATAACGAGCGGGTTTCTTAACGTGGGTGGGGCCTGTGGAGATTGAACAGGAGCGGAATCGCTTTGGACGTTTTGGCAGTAAGGAATCGAAGCGTTCACAAAAGCCGGAGCAGGTGTTTGCGGAGGAGCGGGACGATTCAGAACCAATGCCAGAACAATCAGCGGCAAAGCCATTGCGATGCTCTCGATAATCATCGGGAGAAAATCAGGCCAGCAAATTTTCCAACTCTGCCGAGACGTAAACTGAAGTGTCAGCAGTATCAAAACTACAACTAAAGGAGCGGCCAGCCAGGAACCGCGAGTGTCCATACCTATATATTGAAAAAGGTTTTGTATCCAGACGAATGAAACTACGCCGCCCCTTATGCCGGAATCCGGAGAACTGAGGAGCTGGGGGTTTATCGCCAGGACGAGAAGCTCGTAAATTACCATCAGCGGGAGCAGGTAGATGAGGGCGTAAATCGGCCGAGAGGTTCTGGCGAAATAGCCGCCCGGCGGCAAGCCAATATCAGCGATTGTTTCGGTATAGATGTTTCTGTTCTTTCTATCGGTCATTACGGAAAGGATTTTAATCGAAAGATAAAGAACAAACAAATAAATTTTAGACACGGATTATTTATAGCCACAGAGAACACCGAGTTCACAGAGGAAAAAATATAAAGGATTAAAAGAATGGATTCCCACTTTCGCGGGAATGACAAAAGAAATTAACCACGAACTCGTGCAACGTAAGCGAGACTTCACAGAGCGGCATTTATACGAATGAACATAAATAAGAGATTGCCACGGCCTTTCAGGCCTCGCAATGACAGAGTCGGTGGGGGCAGAATAGAAAATATAAAAATACGCAATGACAACAATATTGTCCGGCCGCTTCCGCGGCTCGGCTGCTAACGGCAACAAATGACGGTTGACCGGGTGGATTAATTGTGAATAATTGGCGAGTATGACGAGCGAGACAATCAATAAAATATATGAACTGCTAAGCAAACGGTTCGGCGAACAATACTGGTGGCCTGGCGAGAGCGTTGATGAAATTATTGTCGGGGCGATACTGACGCAGAACACCAACTGGGGTAATGTGGAAAAGGCGATTGGTAATTTGAAACAGGCTTCTGTAATGAGCCTTGCGGCAATTAACGCTATCGAAATCGAACGACTGGCGGAACTGATTCGGCCAGCAGGATACTATAATGTCAAAGCCAAACGAATTAAAAACTTCCTCGCGTGGTTCTTTGATGAATTCGGTGGAGATATTGAACAGCTCAAAAAAAGTGATTGCGCAAGTCTGCGAGTCGAACTCCTGAGCATAAACGGAATCGGGCGAGAAACGGCGGATTCGATTTTGCTGTATGGACTCGGCAAAGCTATCTTCGTAATCGACACCTACACATTTAGAATCGCTTACAGGCACGGGTTAATAGATGACCAATGCGACTACGAGGAATTGCAGCGGCTGTTTGAGGATAATCTGCCCTGCAATGTGAAACTCTTCAACGAATATCACGCATTGCTGGTAAGGGCTGGCAAGGAATTTTGCAAGCCTAAAGCGAAATGCAGCGGTTGTCCGCTGGAATGTTTGCCGCACGAAATAGAGCAGGAATAAAAAATAAGTAGCCACAGAGAACAGAGGATAAATTGAACATTGGACTTTGAACTTTGAATTGAGGAATCGGCCTTGCGGCCGAGACCTGTTTTATAAAAAATGGATACCCGCTTTCACGGGTATGACAAAGTCAGTGGGTCGGAGGCAACCCACACGAAAGCACAAACCCCCAAGCAGACCTAGAGGCTAATGGCGATGTCAGGGAAAATCTTAATTCGCAACTTTAGCCTTTTCAATTTCAGCTTCTTTTCTGGCTTTTTCAGCTTCAGCTTTGGCCTTGGCAGCTTCTTTTTTAGCCTTTTCGGCCTGAGCCTGTGCTTTTTTGGCCTGGGCTTTTGCGATTTCAGCTTCGGCCTGCGTTTTTTCGGCTTTGGCTTTTATGATTTCGGCTTGAGCTTTTTCCTTATCAGCTTCTGCCTTTACCTTTTCGGCAGCGGCCATCTCGGTCTGAGCCATAGCGGATATTTTTGCAGATTCGTATCTTGCCTGAGTGGTTCTTTGCTCGGCAGTTACCCTGGCGGCTTCAGACTCAGCAGCTTTGCGTTCAATGTGCTGAGTGTATTCACTGGTATCGAATGGGTCGATTATACTCTCAACAAAACCCTGCTTATATTCAGGTTTGGCGTGCTTTTGCTGTATTCTTGTCCGCATAGTTTCATAATTAACGCCAGGTGAAGAAATGCTTGGGGTCAGTATGAACAGTATTTCCTTTACCCTGTCCTCACGATCCTTGCTGGAAAACAAAACGCCAAGCAAAGGTAAATCTTCAAGGAACGGTACGCCGCGAGTAATACCAAGACTTTCAGATTTTCTTATACCACCGACAATCAAACTATCACCAGGCATGATACGGTTTTCCTGCATCTCGATAGTCCTGCTTGTAATAATAGTGTTCTGGGTGGCACCTTCGGGAGTAGATTTGGAGCCTATCGTAACCTTGGTTGTAAGACCTATGGAACCATCAGCATATACAAAAGGTGTAACCTCCAGCGAATCTATAACCTGTTTGTATTTGGTTACCTCGACACTCTTGCCATCTTCGGTAATCTTAACAAATTCTATAATTGGCACATTGTCAATCGTAGTAATGTTGGCCCTTTTTCCGTTGAGAGTTCGCAGGGTTGGATTCATAACGATTTTGAGATAGCCTCTTGAATCAAGCATATCTATAAAGGCACCAAAATTGCTGGAAGGAGCATAGCCTATCTGTAAGCCCTGATCCCCACGCGCAGGAGCCCTGTTGGATGCACCAAGAAAAGCCTGCTTGTTACTTCCACCGCCAAGCATGGTTATGCCCTTCATCACCGTATCCCCGACATTCGCAGTTGTGCTGGTACCAATTCCGAACAGCTTTGTAATGTCCAGCGAGGTTTCCCAGTCTAATGTAGCATCGGCAAACATTTCGGAAATAAGACAATCTATACGAACCTGAATCGGCGGGACATCAACTTTATCCAAAAAATCCAATGTATTTTGCGCATTCTGAGCTGTTTTACATTTTACTATAATCTGATTGGTCGCGTCATTAGTGCTAACGGCATAACCCAACTGCGAAGTTATCAATCCTGACAAAGCCGATGTGGTATTATTCCTTACGAAGTAATAAAGTTTTGTATCATCAGGAGAAAAAATTTTAATCGCTGGCGGTGATATATAAAGTTCCGGCAGAGGATTGTTAATATCAGGAATTACCTGCACCTGAGCCATTTCCCTGACAAGATCTTGTGAGTGAATTTTAATCGTCTTCTTTTCAAAAAATTCGGTTACTTCGCTACTGCAGCCTGGGAGGTAAAACGCAAAAAGCGGCAAAAGAAACCAAATGGTTTTTTTGAAATTTGAGTGCCGAAAAATATGATTCATAGTCAGGTCTTTTTTCCCTATATTTGTGAATGTGAACGAATATACACAGCGGTTATTGTCCGTGTTATTCGGCAAAAGTCAAAGAGTTTCTGCAAAAATGGCTCTGGCAGTTAAGGGAACCTCTAAAAATTCATTTTGGCAAACAAGCGAACCTTTTTACTGCCGGACTGCGTCAGACAAAAGCCGCTTTATCTACGGATAAAGCTGATTTGTCTTTCTTGCCGGGCAGCAAAAATTTTCTACTTGTCGCTCAAAAGCAATTATTAGAGCCACCCTTAATAATTTGGACTTTAGGGGGCTTTTATGTTAAAGTCCTCGTCGTAAATGACACTATTATAGGATGATAAATTTTGGGTGCGAAAAGAAAAAAAACATCCGGCCGCTTACGCGGCTCGGCTACTACCAAAAATAATCAGCCAAAGACGGTCGGGTTTGTTTCGTTGGGGTGCGCGAAGAACACTGTCGATTCCGAGAGGATGCTGGCGAAAATCGTTGAGGCAGGCTATCTGCTGAATTACGACATTGAAGATGCTGATGTGATTGTGATAAATACCTGCGGGTTTATTGCCCCGGCAAAGGCAGAGGCAATTGAAATTATAAAAGAAGCGAGCGAGTATAAGGCCGAGGGCAGGGTAAAAAAAATTGTTGCTGCCGGCTGCCTTAGTGAGCGAATGAAGGAACAGTTGCTGGAAGAGGTGCCGGAAATTGACGCGGTTGTCGGGCTGGGGCAGAGAGATAATGTTGCGGAGATAATAACCGCCCTGCTGGCCAGCGATGAAAACAGACTGTATCTTAGCGATGGCGACTGGGGCAAAACGGTTCAGGATGACAGCGACAGGCTGTTAATAAATCCGCCGCACTGGGCGTACCTGAGAATCAGCGAAGGGTGCGACAGGCGATGCGCGTTTTGCACGATACCAATGATAAAGGGCAGGTTCCGAAGCAAGCCTTTGGAACAAACCGTCTCTGAAGCAAAGCAGCTCGTTAGTGCTGGAGCTATCGAGCTTTCAATCATCGCTCAGGACAGTAATTATTACGGCAAAGATTTGCCGATGGAGAACGGGTTAGTAAAACTGCTGGATGAACTCGAAAAAATCGATAAACTCAAATGGATTCGGCTGATGTACCTTTATCCGGCAGGCGTGGATGATTTGCTGATTGAGAAAATTGCAGGAAGCGAAAAAATTGTTAACTATATAGATATGCCGATTCAGCATATCAATGATACGATTCTAAAAAATATGGGCAGGAGCGATACGAGGCGAAAAACTACCGAGCTGATAGAAAAATTGCGAAAGGCAATGGGCGATGTCGTTTTGCGGACAACGCTGATAGTCGGGTTTCCGGGCGAAACGGATAAGCAGTTTGCGGAGTTAGTCGATTTTGTGAAGTGGGCAAGGTTTGAGGCGCTGGGGTGCTTTGCATACTGGCCTGAAGATGGTACGAAGGCGGCGGAAATGAGCGGGCAAATCGCACAGGAAATCAAGGAAAAACGGAGCGAAGAAATAATGCTGACGCAGCAAAAAATCGCTTTCGACATCAATAACGCACGAATTGGAAGCAAATTGCGATGCTTAGCAGAAGAAAAAGTCAGGCCTGAACAGGTTTTGGGCAGATTCTACGGGCAAGCTCCGCATATCGACAGCATCTGCCTGATTGAAAATTGCAAGGCAGCTCCGGGTGAGTTCGTGGATTGCGAGGTTAGCGGCACGCAGGGTTATGACCTTGTCTGTAAGAAAATATAGAGCCGACACAATTTTAAATTTGGTATTGAATTAACCACGGCCAATGCTAAAGTAGAGGGTAGTATTTTAGACACGGATTATTTATAGCCACAGAGAACACAGAGTTCACAGAGGAAAAAAAGAAATACAGAAAAATGGATACCCGCTTCCGCGGGTATGACAGAAAAATAGTTATGAGTTTTGAGTCTTTAGTTTTGAGTTAAGGAATCCCGATAAATCGGGATGGATTTTTAATAAAAAACAAGGCCTTGCAATGACGGCAACCCCGGCATGGCTAAGTGGCGATAGGGACGGGATAAGCAATATGTAAAAGATAACCCTGCCATAGTAATGGCAGGGCTAACTAAGATTTCTCCACGTTGGTCGAAATGACAAAGTCGGTGTTTACGGGATAGAAAATATAAAAATACACAATGACAACGACCCCCTCATAGTGATGAGGGGGCTAAACGGCAATGGGAACGGTTAATAAACAGGATAGAATTTTGTTCAAACAGATACCAAATATGCTGACGCTGGGACGACTTGTTTTGACAATCGTTTTTTTGTGGATGATTCTCTGTTCGCCAAACATCGAGCCAACAGAATACTCGTTCTTTCTCGATATCGCTTTCGCACTATTCATAATTACAGGGCTAACCGACATCGCCGACGGCAAAATCGCTCGCAAATATAATATCACCAGCAAGTTCGGACGCATAGTTGACCCGCTGGCAGATAAGTGCTTAGTTTGCGGTGCGTTTGTCTGCTTTGCAATTATCGGCGAGCCTGTACTTTTCGGATGGCCTCCAAAAACGCTGGCTGTAATTCAATGGGCCACAGCGGGAATCATTATCGTAAGAGAATTGTTTGTTACCATACTGCGACACGTTTGTGAAGCTAAGGGAATAAAATTTCCGGCGACCGTGTCAGGGAAACTGAAAATGTTCATACAGGCCTTCGCAATCGGAACGGTAATCGTGAGAATGGCACACGTGCATCCCAACGCGTGGGGGTACTGGTTTACCTTAATAGTCTATCTGCTGACAATCGGCATAACAATCGTATCAGGGGTTTTAAGCGTTAGAAAAGCAAAACCTGTACTTTGAAATGCTCTAAATTTATTTACTGGCGAGTTCAATCAATATCGTATGCTTTGAGCGGATTTCACGAGCCATCTTGCTGTTCGGAAACTCTCTGGTAATATCGTCGGCGCACTTTAGAGCATTAGCCCATTGTTTGTCCGCAACGGCAAGGGAAAACTGAACGCCCATATTGTGGAGCTTGTTCTTGAATACCTGGCTGGCAGCTTCCTGAAGAGCAAGGCCTTCACTCGGTGTCAAATATAAATCCAGCTCCTTGAGAATTCGCAGGCTGGTGTCAGTGTCGTCTTTTTTGACCGCTTCGTCCCACTCGGCCAGCAGCTGCCTTTTGTGCATCTGTTTTTTCTCGATAATACTCTGCTTTACCTGCCTGGCCTGGTCAGAATCGGGCGATGCTTTTATCAGTCTTTCGGCTTGAATCGACGCGGTAGTCCACTGGTGCCGCGAAGTCAATATCTCGATATACCTTGCGACCTGATTGAGGCGTTCTTTTTCCGTAGCGTTTTTGTAATTATCGGCAACAGTTCTCAACTCGGAAGCGAGAGTTTTGTATTCCGGGCGATTGGCAATGTCGTCTATCATTGCATACGTTGCTTCAAAATCGCCTTGATGCAGCTTTTCCATAACAGCTTCGCCGAGACGGCCGCGATCGATATCACGATAGGCGATTGTCCTTGCGGCATCGCTGAGCTTTACGTCCTGGGAAATTTGCTTAAGAAGAACAGCGTTTTGCTGGAACTGGCGGGAAAGCTCGGAAAGACTCAACTCCTGAGCGTTAATCAACTTTATTAGTTTTTTGGCAACCATCAGGATGATAGCAATAACAATTATAAGGACTGCAAGTACCAAAAAAATCATCACGAGTCTCCCAACATTAACCACAGTTAGCTACCTATGCATATGATACCTGCTAAGAGCAGTTTTGGCAAGAGCAAGTTGTCCATAATTATAGGTCGATGTTGACAAAATACAACGTCAACTAAATTTCCACGGGTTAACACCCGTGGGATTTACCGCAACAGGCTTTGCCTGTCCGCCTATGGCGGATGACTTCATCTACGGGTTCACACCCGTAGAATTGCGGCAGAATAGTAAAAACCCCGGCAAACAAGTTGCCGGGGCTAAATTTGTCGTTCCGTACTTGATGCGGAATCTATTTTTTCCTTTTGCGAATCAACAAACCACCAAGACCAAGCAACGCCATCGTTGCAGGTTCGGGGATGGGAACGAAATTTATGTCATCCAAAACAAAATATGCTTCATTTGATGTGGTGTAGCCATGCAACTGAAATGTAATATCCGCAACACCATCATTTTGAAATACAAACATTGTACTCTGTTTATGCCAATCTGAATGAGGTTCCCACGTGTCAAAATAATACCCAACTCCATTAACATAAATCGCTAAATCCAATATTGTTTTGGCTGATTCATATGTGTCATGGGTATCTTTTTCTTTAATCCAAAAAGAAAAAGAATAAGAGACACCAGCTTGGACAGAAACTCCACCGTCAACTCGCATGCTTGCATCATAATAACTAGCCCCAGGAAACACGAATTCATAAGCATTTATTCCTGTGTGTGTATTTTCACTGGTTATTTTCCAGCCAGATACGTATTGGTATGGAGCCCACCCCAAAGTTCCTTGTTCAAATCCTCCATTCGGAATAATGTTGCCCTTGGTAGATGAGACACAACTCATTAAAAACACCAAAAAAACTGCTATACAAAGAATACTTTTTTTCGATTTTAAACTCATTTTCTCTTCTCCCAAAAAATTGTTTTTGTTAAAACTGGATTCCCGCCTGCGCGGGAATGACGATGTTGTGATTTATATTTTCCTCCTCCTTTCTCGATGCAATAAAAAAGGGTACCGCTATATTGTGCCCACCTTAGGTTCGCCAGAACCCACACAAAACACGCAAGCAGTACCCCATATCGGGGTACCGACTCTCTGTGTTTCCATGTAAATAAACCTGGCGATTTAAGGCGGAACGTCAAAAGTTCAGTACTTATATCCAATTGTCGGTTATTAAAGTACGATTTTATCGGGCGAAAGTCAATGGAAAACTGGATTCCTGCTAAAAACATGCGGGAATGACAAATTTTGCCTCACCATCTTGATGGTGGGGTTTCGTATGTAAATAAAAACCCCGGCAAACAAGTTGCCGGGACTAAATGGCGATGGGAATGGTTTAGATTGCCGCGGCGATTAAAAATCGCCTCGCAATGACAAGAACCCCACATTTGTAAATGTGGGGCTAACTTAGATTTCTCCACGTTGGTCGAAATGACAAAAAGAACCCCCGATTTGTAAATCGGGGGCTAAATGTAAAATAGGTTTATTGCAAATTTTGCCCGATTTCCGCCCTTTATAACCAAAGTTGCCCCCCTTTTTTGACGATAGATAGAGTATGAATGGCTGATTCAGGCCTTAAAATGAACAAAAACGGCTGCCTGTCATATAATAATTGATAAGCTCAGGCCAATAGGCTTTACAGTTTGGCTGAGCAGACGTAAGATTGGAAACGACAAAAAGATGGATTTCCACTTTTGCGGGAATGACAAAGTCGTATTTGACAGTTATTTTAAAAATTACAAAAGGCAAAACTTCAACAGAAAGAGGATTTCTATGTTTGAGCGTTTCACAGATAGAGCCAGAAAAGTTATGGCACTGGCCAACCAGGAAGCACAGCGATTTAACCACGAGTACATCGGCACAGAGCATATCCTGCTCGGATTGGTCAAAGAAGGCTCAGGAGTTGGGGCTAATGTTCTCAAAAATCTCGACATCGATATAAAAAAGCTGCGGCTGGAAATCGAAAAGCTCGTCAAGAGCGGCCCGGATATGGTTACTATGGGCAAGCTGCCGCAAACACCTCGCGCTAAAAAAGTTATCGAATACGCAATCGAAGAAGCAAGATCGCTAAATCATAACTATATCGGAACAGAACATATCCTGCTGGGAATCCTCCGCGAAACCGAGGGGATTGCAGCTCAGGTGCTGATGAATACCGGAATGCGGCTTGAAGATGTGAGGCAGGAAGTTTTGAATCTGCTCGGTGCCGGCGTTGAGGGTAATAATGTGCCTGGGCTTGGTATGAAAATGGGGGCCGCGTCGCAAAAGCAAAAGAGCAAAACGCCTGCATTGGACAGCTTTGGGCGAGACCTGACGGCGATGGCAAAAGAGGGTGAGCTTGACCCTGTAATCGGCAGACAAACAGAAATCGAAAGGCTTATTCAGATTCTTTGCAGAAGAACAAAGAACAACCCTGTTCTTATCGGTGAAGCAGGGGTTGGAAAAACCGCTATCGTAGAAGGACTCGCGCAAAGAATCTACGATAAACACGTTCCTGAAATTCTGAGGGATAAGCGAATCGTTTCGCTGGACCTTGCGCTTATGGTTGCGGGAACAAAATATCGCGGCCAGTTTGAAGAGCGTATCAAAGCTGTCATCAATGAAGTTAAGAGAGCGAAAAATGTTATGCTGTTTATCGATGAACTCCATACTCTCGTTGGTGCAGGCGGAGCAGAGGGTGCTATTGACGCATCAAATGTTTTGAAGCCAGCTCTTTCGCGAGGCGAGGTTCAGTGCGTTGGAGCAACGACGTTTGATGAGTACCGCAAGTATGTTGAAAAAGATGCGGCACTGGAAAGAAGATTTCAAACGATTATCGTTGAGCCTCCTTCAAAAGAAGAGGCCGTCGAAATACTTAAAGGCCTTCGCGACCGTTACGAGGAACACCATAGAGTAACATTCAGCAATGAAGCGTTGTGGCAGGCTGTGGAACTTTCTAACAGGTATATCACCGGAAGATGCCTGCCGGATAAAGCTATCGATGTTATCGATGAGGCAGGGGCTAATGTTCGGCTGAAAAATATGTCAACACCGCCTGACCTTATTGAAATTGATAATAAGATAGAAAAATTGCAGGTTGAAAAAGACCTTGCGGTAAAAGAGGCGGACTACGAAAGAGCGGCATCGCTGCGAGATGAATCGCAAAAACTGCTCGATGAAAAAGCGGAATTACAAAAGAAGTATTACGAAAACGACAAGGAAAAGGCCGGCAATGTTGATGTTGATATCATCGCCGAGGTTGTCAGTAAAATGACAGGCGTGCCACTAACAAGGCTGGAAAAACAAGAAGCACAACGATTGCTGGAACTCGAAAGCGAACTGCACAGACGAGTAGTTAGCCAAAACGAAGCTGTTAGCGCGATATCCAAAGCAGTGCGAAGAAGCCGAAGCGGCCTTAAAGACCCGAACCGACCAATGGGTTCGTTTGTGTTCATCGGCCCCAGTGGTGTGGGCAAAACACTGCTGGCAAGAGCACTGGCAGAATTTATGTTCGGCGATGAAGATGCTCTGGTGCAAATCGATATGAGCGAGTATATGGAGAAACATAACGTCAGCAGACTCGTCGGAGCGCCTCCGGGATATGTAGGTTTTGAAGAAGGCGGACAGCTTACCGAGAAAATACGACGCAGGCCTTACTCGGTGCTGCTGCTGGACGAAATCGAAAAAGCACATTCGGATGTGTATAATATGCTGCTGCAAATAATGGAAGAAGGACGGCTGACCGACAGCTTCGGCAGGCATATCGATTTCAGAAACGTTATTATTATTATGACAAGTAATATCGGCGCTGACCTTATCAGGAACCAATCTGGATTCGGATTTGGAAAACGTACCGAAGAATCAAATCACGAAAAAATGAAAGAAATGCTGCAGAAAGAAGTCGAACGACATTTCCGTCCGGAATTCCTTAACAGGCTCGATGATATGATTGTGTTCCAGTCGCTGACGAGGAACGACCTGACACACATCGTTGAGTACGAGCTTAATAAGGTTTTCAAGAGACTTATCGACCACGGGTATCATCTGGAAGTTTCATCGCCGGCTAAAGAGTTCCTAATCGATAAGGGATATAATCCTGAATACGGAGCAAGGCCACTCAGGCGTGCTATTGAAAAATATATCGAAGACCCGATTTCGGAAAGTATATTGCGAGGCAAATTCAAAGATAAGAACGTTATAAAAATTGATGTTCTCGACGAAGAAAACCTCCGATTTGAGGGAATTAAAGAAGAGGACAAAGAACACGCTGTCGCAAGTAAAAACGAACCGGAAGCTGATAAACAATAACAGCTTTTTAAAAAAAGTAATTCCAAACCTCGGTCAAAATTTTTGGCCGGGGTTTTTTTCTTGCCAAAACCAGATATATAATTTGTAATGCCGCAGATGACCTTAGAAACGAAAACAAACAGGCTCCTAATTCTTCCGTGGCTGATAACTGCAATAGTTGGGGGGTATCTGATATGGCAGACGTGTCTTGTTACCAAAGACGGGCCATTATATATCGAACGGGCTAAAAATCTGTGCGTATCGCCGCGTGAAGTGATAGCTGGGCCGGAGTTGGGGTATCCGGCTATGATTTTAGGCACGCACAAAGTTGTAGAGATTTTCGGATGCACAGACAGTCCTTACGAATGGCTGATACCGACACAAATTATGACACTCTGCTGTATGCTGATTGCAGTGTTATTCATCTATCAGCTTGGCAAAAATATCGTTGGGAAACAAGATGCTTTTCTGGCGATACTGATTCTGGTTTTCCTGCCTTATCCGATGAGATTTGCCGCTGATATAATCAGGGATTGGCCGAGCATAATGATATTTATGACGGCGATGACGGTGCTTTTTATCAGCGCGAAAAAAAATAGCGTCCTCTTGTTCGGACTGGTTGGAATCCTGTCAGGGGCAGGCTATCTCATTCGCGCAGAAAACGCACAAGTCGTTATTTATGGATTGCTTTGGCTTGGGGTTTGCTTTTTTGTAAAGCGGACAGGGATGGATAAAAGAAAAGCTGTAATTACCGCGATAGCTCTATTGGTATGCTTTGCGGCAATGGCTGTACCGTATATGATTGTTAAGGGAAATGTCCTGCCGGAAAAACTTCAGGGGTTAATAAGCAGCCAAAACACTGAAAAGAGTGCTGAGCTAGTAAATTATGCCGGCATTTCAGGGGATAGGCTGGGAAAATCTTTTGTCAAAATCATTGAAAGAATTTCAGAGAACCTGATGTATTACTTCTTTGTGTTCTTTGTAATCGGGGCGTATGTCAGAATAAAATATCAAAAAGAGAAAATAATCGACATTGAAAAGGTAATAGTGCCAGCCTTTTTTACGCTGAATATAATGATGATGGTTTTGCTGTACTACAATCACGGGTATATGAGCAGAAGGCATTGCCTGGCGATGAGTATTGTGAGCCTTTTTTATGTTCCGGGTGGATTGCGGGCAGCAGCGATAATGCTGGAATCTAAATTTGGTCGCAAAGAAGAAGATAAAGCCGGGCGATTCTGGCTCGCGATACTTTTGATAATCGGTATCAGCATCTGCCTGCCTAAACTACTGGCGGCAAAACGGGCCGACCGGATTGGATTTTTGGATACCGCGAAATGGCTCAGCGAAAACACGCCGGAAGACGCTGTTATTATGGTGCCTGATTTTCGGGTAAGTTTTTATGCTGACAGGACTGGGATTGAAGGCTGGGAAATTAAAGATTTGATGCCGCAAGCTGAATACTGGGTAAGAGTTATTAAAGCGGACGAGCCCGTTGAAAATTGGGGAACAAAACTAACAGAGTTTCCTCTGGATGGCAAAAACACTGACGAAATGGTAACCATCCATAAAAAATAAACCCTATTGACCCTTGCGGGAAACCATCACGGGGATAGTCATCATCAATATGTAAAGGTTCAGCAGGAACGACCGGCGCTGGATATACAGATAATCGTATTTTATTTTGTGCTTTGGATGCAGGTCGTAGTAGCTGCGTATCTGGGCGAAGCCTGTCAGGCCGGGCTTTACCGCAAGACGAGTTTCGCGGAGGTGCTTGTGCATTTTAATAAAATGCGGACGCTCAGGGCGAGGGCCGACCAGGCTCATATCGCCTTTTATGACGTTAAGCAACTGAGGGATTTCGTCTATTCGGCTATCTCGCAGGAATCGGCCTATCTTCGTAACTCGCAAATCATTTTCTGATGCCCAGACCGGGCCGGTAGATTTTTCGGCGCCATCGACCATAGTGCGGAACTTGCAGAGCGTAAATTCTTCGCCGTCTTTTGTAACCCTTAGCTGCCTGTAAAAAACCGGGCCGCGACTAGTCAGCTTTATTACGATGGCAACGATTGCCATCAGCGGCGAAGAGATAATCAGCATTGCGAGACTGCCGAAAAGGTCCAGTGCGCGCATCAGAGCTTCTTCGCTATCGGATTTTCTGCCTATGAAGGTCGCAAGAAATTGCAGGTCGTTTTCGTCCATCATATTTGCACTGAGCAGTTTGGCATATATGGCCGGGCCGAAAACCACGTTTACTTTCAGCTTCAGCAGAAGATATGTAAGAAGATTCAGCTGCTTGTCGTCGTTGATATTTTCGAGAATGACAACTTCGTCAATGTCGTCGTAGTGGAGCAAGTCGCTGAGATTGTCGATGTGCTGTTTTTCAACTCGCTTGCTCTTTTCGAGAATTTCCAGTGGTTCGCCCTGGCCGATAATTACGACCTTCCTCTTTATTCTGCCAAATGTCCTGAGAACGATTGTATTGCCCGCATAGAAAACTATAATACTGACCGGCAGCAATAGAACGAAAACGCTGGAAGGGAAACCGCCAAACTGCGTTCTGAACACATAGAAAAACGAGATGCACAAAAACGTGCCTTCACAAATCGAAAGGAAAATGCAACGCAGGAGCTTCCAGTGCGAACGAAACCTTTTTTTGAAAAGTCTATTGTAAAAAAATGCCAACAGGTAAATGAAAGTTATGACAATAAAATTTTGCCGGTACGGTTGGAAATTTTCTGCCGGTACGCTCACGCCATAACGAACGAGAAACGCCAGCAGGAAAGAGGCGTTTATAAGTATAATGTTAATCAGAAAAACAAGTATTTGTACCTTCATTTTTACTTTCTCAGGATAACCACTTTGTCAGGCTGTAAGCCGATTTTGTTATAATACTCTATGAGGAGAGTTTTGGAAATGTTTCTGTCGAAAAACTTCTCTGCCACTGCCCTTGCGTTTTCAGCTAATTTCACGCAGAGCGGTTTGTCATCGCAAAGCCTCTTAACAGCGACAGAAAGCTGTTTCGGATTTTCCACAGGGACGAGCAGGCCGGTCGTGCCATTTTCAACAAGAGTATCCGCACCGGGGATGTCGGTGGTGATTATCGCCCTGCCAGCGGCGGCAGCTTCCAAAAGCGAATAAGGCAGGCCCTCGTGCCAACTGGGCAGAGCTACTATATCACAAGCGGCGTAATAACTTATAAGGTCGGTAACATATCCGATTGGCATTAGCCCAGGCGGCGGTTGATTATTGATACTGACCGCGTCGTGCAAATCGCAACCGGCAGTTATCAGAACCGGATTCGCATCTGGATTTTCGGAAATGAATATCTGCCAGGCATTGAGCAGGTCGTGGTAACCTTTTCGCTTGAAAGGCCTGCCAACATATAAAACGACAAACGCGTCAGGAGATATATTGAGTTTTTTTCGAGCAATGTCGCGATTTTGCGGGTCGAACTTTTCAATCGTAAACTCGTTCAAATCTATTCCGCAAATCGAACCTCTGCCGAGACAGGTTGCCTTTTTGACAGAGGCGATTTTGCTTTTTACCATCTCATCCAGAAGCGGCAGAGAAATGGCAAGAGTGTGTGTTGCCATCGCAGAATTTAGAAATTCCAACATCCAAAACAGGAACCTCTTTGGGCCTTTATAGCCCAAATAAGGGAGGCCGTGATTGTGATAAATGCGAATTTTTACGCGTGCGGCAAACGCCGCCAGCAACGGGAGAAAAGAACTGCGGCTTTGATGAGTGTGAATAGCTTGCGGTTTTTCTCTTCTGAAAATCCTGAACAGACTTATCAGCCGAGCCAGACATTTGAACGGATTTGGAGTAAGGTCAAAATCGATGTACCTTTTGGGAACTGTAATACTATCAGAAAAACCTGTCAGCTCAGAACGATTTTCAAACCAAAGCTGTACATCATATCCGGCCTCTATCAGCGCAGAGACCAGCGGTTCAACAAACCGCTTTGCGCTTACGGGGTAGTGAATCAGGTGAATAATCATTTTTTTTGGCCTCGGAGAATCTTGAAGAGCGAAACTATGAAGCCCGCAAAAAACAACGGCGATTTCCGAGTAAGAGACTCACGGAAAATCTGGGCGGAGTTTATTATAAAACACTCCCTGTTGCCCCTGGCCTGAGATGGATGCACCCTGTATTCAATGAGAACATCGGACAAATTGGCAAATTTTATATTTTTATCGCGCGACAGCCTAAACCATAAATCCACGTCCTGGCAAAAACGTCCGCCCTGATAGCCGCCAATATCTATGACCATTTTACGGCGGAACATTACAGAGGGATGACAAAAGCAAAATCTGAACGGAAGTTTGCGCCTTATCTCCTTATCAGTAAGGGGCATCTTCACAATTCTGCTATCCGTAAAGCTATTACCGAAAATTTTAAACGCAGAGCCGACAACGCCAACATCCGGATTTGCATCAAGAAAATTCATCTGCTGAGTAAGTCTGTCCGGCAGAGCAATGTCGTCGCAATCCATTCGAGCGATATACCGGCAATCGGTTTGGGAAATACCGAAATTCAGATTGTACGAAAGCTGCTTTATCGGCGTGCGAAAGGCTTTGATGCGTCTGTCCTCGTAAGAACTGATAATTTCCCACGTTTTGTCAGTTGAGCCATTTTCGACAATGATAAATTCAAAGTCTGCGCAGGTCTGCGCAAGGATGCTGTCTATCGCGCCAGCGATATAATCCTGTGCGTTACAAGCAGCCATAATTACCGCAACTTTAGGAGGCATAAGCACTCTTTCGTAAAATTACTTTAACCGACAACAACCGCTTCGGTTGGATAGTTAAACTTTGCCGGGGTTATATTAAATGTCAGAGACGCAAGCAATGTCAGCGGCCCGAGCCTTCCGATGAGCATAGTTATAATAACGATTATCTTGCCGGCTGTCGATAAATAAGGAGTTATTCCACAGGTAAGGCCTACTGTACCCAAAGCAGAAGAGGCCTCGAACATAATGTCAGTATCGTCAAAATCCTGATGTCTTTCGGTTATAGTCAGCAAAAAGGACGAGACAAATAGTACCGTTGCGAAAAGCAAAATTATTGTGATGGCTTTGCCGACAATTACCAGTGGAACCGAACGCTTGAAAATTTCGACTTCAGCTCTCTTTCTAACCGCAGCGTAAACAGCCATTACAATTATCGCCAGTGTAACGGTTTTTATTCCTCCGGCAGTCGAGCCGGGCGAGCCGCCGATGAACATCAGCAGCATAAGAATCCTTTTTGAAAATTCCGAAAGCGATTTTATATCGACCGTGTTGAAGCCGGCGGTTCTGGCGGTAACAGACTGGAAAAACGCTCCGGCGAGACTGATGTCTTTTGTGCCGGTATGGTGTTCGAGTATCAGAAAGAAAACAGTTCCTGCAATTATGAGAACAGCACTGACAAGGATAACTACTTTTGTCTGGAGTCTGAATCTGGTGGCTGGGGCAGGATGGAAAAGCTGTTTGGGACGGGTCATTCTGACGATAAATCTCTTTGTGCTGTCAGCGATGACTCTGGAAATGTTGTGCAGCACGCCAAAACCGAGGCCGCCGATGATAATCAGCGGACATATAACCGAATACATTCGCCCGCTCCTGCTGAAACCAATGAGGCTGTCGCTGTACAGTGCGAAGCCAGCATTACAGAAAGCACTTACCGAATGGAAAATAGCGTAGAACCATTTGTGGCCGGAGTGTTCGGCCAGAGAACCGGTCGGAGTCCAAAGGCCGAGCATTGAAACGGCTCCGATGGCCTCGAACGTTATCGTCGATATGAAAATAAACGCAATTACTCTGGAGATTTTGCCAACAGTCTGGGCGTTTAGTAAATCCTGCATTGCTACCGACTGACGAACATTGAGAGCCTGCCCAAAAAGCAACGCGAAGACGGCTCCGAATATTACTATCCCTAATCCGCCTAACTGAATGAGTACCAGTATAACGGTCTGGCCGACAATCGAAAAATCTGCGCCGGTATTCCTGACGACAAGGCCAGTAACACAGGAAGCGCTGGTCGCGGTAAAGAGAGCGTCAACGAAACCGACTGGTGTAACGGTGCAGGACTTTGGCAGCATCAGCAGAACTGTTCCCGCGATTATTAGTATCAGGAAACTGCCGATAAGAGCGATAGCGGGGTTTCGGCCAGAGGCAGCGAGGTTTACCATACTGCGGCAGATTTTTGTGATTACCTGCAGCAGAAGATATACGCTCATCGCAACGATTGGGCTGGAATAATATAACAGCACAATCAGTGCCAATATGAAAAGGCTCTCAAACCAAATCGATTTTAAGAAGTCCTTCTTTGAGCGGGTATTGAAAAGCCGGATGAATTTTTCGATTATGAAGAATGCGGTCGCACAGGTAAGAATAGCGGCAAAAATACTCTCAGAAATAACCGGCTGGTAAAAACCCAACTGCAGCAGTGCGAAAGCAACGACCGCTACCGTAACGGCGGCGCTGGCGAATATCAGCAAACGTTCAAAAATCCTGTTTTTGTAGATTATATTCATTGGCGGTTATCTTATGCGTATGTGCCGGAAAATTACAGAAAAAAAGCCGGGCGATTTTACACCCGGCTTCGGACTACTCATAAATATCGTTTTTTAGCGTTTTTTTCGCAGAAATAAAACCCCTAATGTCAAAACAGCTATTGTTACGGGTTCAGGGATTTCGCACAGGATATCCTGCCTGTGCTCACCGTTGGAATTATAAAGATTCAGTACCCTGACATTGCCAATACCTGCCCAAGTGCAATGCTTCATAGCCATATCGTAATAGGCCCGAGCTTCCCTGGTCCATTTAATTTTATCCCACTGTTTGGTCTTGTCTTCATCTTCGAGCTTCCATATTGCGTACTGAAAATCGGTAGCCTTTGCGCCGGTATCAATAATAATACGTCCTGTAAGATACTGATGGTACAGCCACGCTGTCTGGGCACCGAGGGGGTCGGAAACAGGCTCGGAACCTCTTACAGCCTCGGTGTTGAGTACGGCCTTATATGTTCCGCCAATTGCCAGAGGCTCGGTCATCTCAAGACAGAAACTTCCGAAAACAACACCATCAGGCATTCCTTCAACACCCTTTGGAGTTACAAGAAATTCGCCGCCATATATCGTGCCGCGAGGCTCAACAAGGCCCTGCTCAACCGTTACATAGCTGGCTGATGTTATTGTTGCGATTGACAGTAATACGATAGTAATGCCAAGTGTCTGAAAAAATCTTTTTGTAACCTTCATAATTCTTCTCCAAATTTGACGAAATGCCGTCCTCCAACGCACAATTTCGTAACCTTTTAAATTTAAGCTCTCCTCCAAGATAGGCTGATTTTGTTTTTTGTGTTTTGTTTTACTTTGAACGTTTTCTCAAAAGCATTGTGCCTAAAGTTAGAAGCGCCAAAGTTGCCGGCTCAGGAACAGGTTCGGTAAAGTTAATCGCGGAGGCACTGTCATCGCAACGGCCAATGGCCTGAATATGAATGCCTATACGCAAATTGCTTTCGGTAGTGCTGCCACCTGCTGCCAGTGCTGCCAGAACATCATAATAAGTTTTGCCCGATTCGAGTTTGAAGATAACCCTGAGCCATTCGCCTGGATTTATGCCGTTATGCGAAACAGGTGAATCAGAATCGGTACTGAATTCAGGTTTCTTGTCGAATCTTGGGGTAAGTTCACTACCGCCTGGCAGAGACCGAGGCTTTGCCCCGTCGCTGAAAGAAACGCCGGGACCTTCCAATGTTGATTCTTTCCTGGCCAACAGATTGCCATCCGGCATATCATCAAAATAAATGTCAGTTATTGATGAGTCCATAGTACTGTTGTTGTTGAACTCGAAACCGACAAATGTCCTGCCTCTGTGAAGGCCTTCATCGGTAACTCCTACTGTGAAATTGAGGCAGGAGTCGCTGGCGTAAGTGTCATTATTGAAAATGTTGAAACAGTAAATTACATTTCCAAAACTCGTTGTTGCAAGTACCAGCAGGATTACGCAGACAGTGACTGTTTGATTAATTCTTCTCGTATTCATTCTTCTTCTCTCCTTTTTACGAAGTTCCGCCCTCCAGCAGAGTACCTCGTCAGGTTAACTCAAGCTCTCCTCCAAGAGCTAGTTTCATTATTTATTTAGTGTGCTTGTTCTTTCCATTAAAAATTATCAGTGAGCCTATGCCAAGCAGAACCATTGTCGCCGGCTCCGGAATAATCTCAACCGAAACAGCTGAGCCCATAATCTTTTTCTCAATAAACGCTACTGAGCCTGGCATACTTATTGCCATAAGATTGTTATCAAGAACGAGCTTTAACTGTGACCATTCAATGTTATCTACCGCTACTTCCGCAGACCAACTGCCGAAGCCGCTTGATATTGGGCTGGCAGGGTCGCTGTTGAAATCGCTGTGCCTTACTTCAAATTCGCTGAGATTCGTCAAAAACATCGTGCCGCTGGCTGAGACAAGGCCCTGACTGAGAATGCCGTAATCGCCGTACTCGGTGATTCTTATGCCGGTAATTGCCGAGCCTGGTTTTGCGGTAAGTGTTACTTCCATTCTGTCAGATACTATGTCAGCTACGCCATTAACGCTTTCGGCTCTGAAATTTGACGGGAAAAATATGAACGTATTGCCAGCAACGTTCGGGTCTCCGAACAGGCCGTTATCGCTTCCGCCATTTGACCAGTCGAACGAATCGGCTGAGCCGTCTTTGTTTGACCAGTAGATAATTGCCTGAGCCGGTGCCGCGAGCCAAACAAGTAATAACAATGTCAGTAAAGCCAGTGATGCTTTCGAACTAACTGTTTTTCTGTTTTTCAAAATCGTATCCATTTTTTATCTCCTTTTTTTAGCTTGTGAATTAGCCGATTATTTTATTGACTAAATTAAGCTTTTCTTCTTTTTAACAAACCAACTGCTCCTAAAGTTAAAATCGTCAGCGTTGCAGGCTCTGGGATTATGGTTATCGCAACGGCACCGCCGAGTATCTCTTTCTGTATGAAAGCCGACGAGCCGGGATTGGCAAAAGCGAGCAGACCATTTTCGAGAGTAATTATAAGATTCTGAGCGTTCATCTGGCTTATTGATACGGTTGCTGACCAGCTGCCGCCGCCCTGAGTTATCGGCATTGCCGGAGTTGTAGCCAGATTGGCGGAATATAACCCGCCGTTGTCGGTATCTTCTACATCCAAAGAGCCTCTCACATTGACAAGGCCGCATCCGGTTATTCCATAGTCGCCATATTCGGTGATTTGAATTCCGGTAATGGTAGAACCGAGGTGAGCGGATATTTCAACTGACAGCGTGTCCCATATATCGGTGAAACCGCCGGTTGATTCGGCACGAAAATTATTCGGGAAGAAGACGAATGTATCGCCTACGACATTTGGGTCGCCGAACAGGCCGATATCGCTTCCACCATTTGACCAGTCGAACGAATCCGCTGAGCCTGATGCGTTTGACCACGAAACAAACGCTTGCGCGTTTGATGCTGAGGCGAATAAAATCGCTGCTGCAAGAACTGTCATAGCTGTATTGCTAATTAACTTTTTCATAATCCTTCTCCTTACTTCTTTTCTAAATAAATGATTATTGTTTTTCTCTCCAATTAAGCAGGCGGTGTCCTCTACCTGCATATAACTCGCCATAACCGCTGTATTCAAAGTGAGATGAGCCTTGGTATTCTTTGCCGGACAATGGCGCAGTCTCACATTGAATACAGTTAGAAATGGGATTTCGCGTGGTATTGGCTGTGTTGATAATTTTGGTACTGATTTTTCGAGGTGAAAATGCCGACGCAACAACACCGTTGAAATTTGTCGGGGTGGAAAATGAAACGAGTGATTGTGTGTGCGCACGCTGGGCGCTGGCGCAACTTCGGCGCACCACACCCACAGAACATCTACTACACAACTTCTCTCCAGTCACCATAATACACCTCTTCTCGTCTCTAACTGTTTTCCCTCAATTCCATTACGAACTACTCCATCCGTGTGAAACCATAAATAGTCTTCCTCAAAGACAATGGCTTCTATCAGAACCAGCTTGCGAATTCGACTCAACGAAAACAGACCGCCGGAAACAATACCAAAATTATTAGCTTTTCAAACAGCCTGAAAAATCTCGGCGCGCAGAATCTTCGCGGACAAATTTTTCAGTGTTTTCTCAAGCTCCTAAAAGGTAGGTAAGTGCGAAAAAAACCGCGCAAATACCCGTAAACTTAAAGTACGCAGTTCTCTCCAAAATCCCAAATGTGTTTTCTCTCTCTTCCCCCAATTACGCTATGCATTATAGCACAAGTGATATTAGATGTCAATAATAATTTTAAAAAAAATTACCGCAAAATTGCCTGAAACAGCTCAAAAAGGGGGTTTCGTACGCTTTTAAGAATTTTTTTAATCTGTGCGGAAACGAAAAAGGCCTCTATGCGATTACCACACAGAGGCCTGACTTGAGAAGAAACAAAGCTTTTGTTTTTTATTTAGAGTATTATCCATCCCAAAACTATCATTTTTAACGCTCCCAATGCCATTAACATTACTTCTCAGATATTTTGGGATAACTTCTAATAATGCCTGATTAGCAGGCTATTTTCTTCCGTGATTTTCGGGTTAGCAACAACATACCCAAACCCAAAAACGCCAGTGTCGCAGGTTCAGGGACAATCTGCATTTCTATTGCACTGCCGAGAACTTTTTCCTCTATAAAAGCCACTGAACCGGGAAAACTTGAAGCGTAGAGAGTGCTGTTGAACATTACCTTTATATTAGTCCAGTCTATCCCGCCAGTCTCGGCATATATTGTGCCCATCCAGGAACCCATTCCGGAATCTATCGGCATAACAGGGTCGCTGGCCAATGTGCCGCTGATAACTTCAAGGGTGTCGAGGTTCTGAATCTGCAGTATTCCTGAGATGTCCAGCAGGCCAGGGCCAAGCAGGCCGTAATCGCCTTGAAGAGTTATTGAAATATCGCGAAAACTGTAGCCGGTATGTGCACTCAACTCGAATTCAATACCATCTGAAATGCTGTCCGGAGAAGCGTTTACACTCTCTGCGCGGAATTGGCTCGGAAAAAAAGTTAACGTATCACCGCCAATGAGTGTAGGGTCTGCGTAAAGACCGCCGGTACCGCTGCCGTTTGACCAGTCGAACAAACCAGCTGAGCCGGCAGGGTTGGACCATATAACATTAGCACCGCATATGGAGGTAAACATTAAAACAACTGTCAATAAAACTACTCTTAATAAACTCACACCAACCCCCTACTTTAATACACTAAAACAATAAACCCCAGGTAAAGCAATAAACCCCAGGCATAACGATATGCAAAGGTCCGAAAAAATCACTCTTATAGCGACAGAAACGCTTTAACCGCCCTTTTGAGCTATTAGAACTACTCTTTAAATATAAGAAATAAATTCAAGAATGCCAAATTTGGGATAACAGCGAGGAAAACTGTCCGGCGACTTCCGTCGCTCGGCTTCTATGCGATGGGAAAGTGATAAACAATTTGCAGATACCCCTGGGACAAGACCCAAGGGCTAAATGGCGATATGAAAGATATTATACCACGTACGAACAATAAATGCGCACACACGTCATTCCGAGCGTAGTCGAGGAATCTAAAAACGACAGATCTCTCCGCTCCATTCGCTTCGCTCGTTCCGGTCGAAATGACAATGACGTACTTGATAATCGGAATTGGTATTAGGTCTCTGAAAAACTGGAGATTGCTTCGTCGCGTTGCTTCTCGCAATGACGGATTGTGCGTTTTTGTGTCATTGCGAGGCCTTGTTGTCAGACCGCGGCAATCTCAAACTTTAAAAATCTTAGTTTTTCAAAAGCCTCATTACTAAAAGCGGTTTTGAACTACGCGATTTTCTTCTTTCTAAGAAACACAATGCCGAGGCCTAACAAAACCATTGTTGCCGGCTCAGGAACTGTGTAATCATAGACAATAGTTACATCGCCATCGGCCAAAACCGGAGTAAATGTAAAACTAATACTACCAGCGCTGCAATCGAGCCACGAAAAAACATCAAGATTAATGTCGTAAGAACCGATTCCCAAAAAACCATTTGTACCCGTAGTCCAGGACGCAGAACCTACAAAGTCTGCCTGGGTGTCCGATACAAAACCAGCATCATATTGCATTCCGTCAGGAGCAGAAGGGTCGTAGTCGTGCTCCGTATCTCCGGTGTTGGCGGCAAGGGCGAAAGTACCGGTATGGAGCGCCTCGGCCATAGCGGTAACCGGAACCGACGCTGAATTGAGCAATGTTACATCCGTAGAGTGGATGATACCCTTTGCTCCAAATTCCCAGTTGCCTGCGACTGGTTCAGGGCCATCATTGTCAAAGATGAACTGGCCGCCATTGGCATTGAGGGTTAATTTTATCTGGATGGAATTGAGAGTGTACGCCCCGCCATTGTCATCAAACTGCTCGAACGTCAGAACCTCGCTAAAAAGCGGCTCGCCGCCGTAGGTTTGAACCTGTGTTATCTGAACAGCATTTGCCGCAGCTGCCGCCAATAAAACCAGAACTGTGAAAACCGTTAATTTGTGCATCCTGCACCTTCTTCAAAAAATATGCTTGTCCGATTGCATAAAAAAACGCCCCGTTTCCGGGGCGTTTGAATTTTGAACTTTTAACTATGCAACTTTCTTTTTCCTGAGAAACGCAAGACCAAGACCCAGCAGAGCCATTGTTGCCGGCTCAGGAATATAATTATAAACAACTTCAGCATAGATTACACCACTCGGAGTACTACCCTGGAAATAACCATCACTACCGTCAAACGTTGCGCCGGTAAGATAACTTGCATCTACGGTAATCTGGAAGTCGCCGCTGCCAACATATTCACCCCAAACCGATGAGTAGATATCACCTGAATCCTGCCTTGTTATGGTGCCAAAGTCGTGATGAGCATAGTCACCAAGCATAGTCGCATCAAATTGCCCGGTAGGATCGCCGGTTGTCGGGTCAAGACCATAAGCCTGCTGCTCAGCTACGGTAAAATCACCCGCTGCTATTGAATCAAAGTCAACCTTCAACAAGGTAACCGTACTGTCGAATGTAACGAATGAACTATTAACTTTTGCGGTGCCTGTAGCGGATGTTACTGAATCATTATCTAGTGAAACCGCGGCATCGGAAAGGTCAAACTTAACCTCGACCCAGATATTCGTGAGATCCAAAAGATTGCCATCAAATTTTGGCAAGTTAAGCACAATCAGCGTACCGTCCGGCACTGCTGCTGTGTCATTACCGTCGGTTGTTAGAGCACTGGCAGAAGCAATGGCCACTAACAAAACTATTAAAACCGTTAATTTACGCATCATCATACCTCCTTAAGAAGGAAAAGTTTATTTACTTTTTTTTACAAACAAATACCGCACGCGCAGCATCTATTATATGATACAAGTAAATTCTCTCCTTTTAGACCTTCCCAAAGGCGGCCAGCAATCAACGCAACAGAATAACTAAAAAACTATCGCAACGAAAATAGCCAGTACAAGTGTTTTCTCCAAACCCCAATTCAGCGCACATTTTAGCAAAACTGCCGTAAAAATGCAAGAAAAAAATAAAAAAGATTTAGATGCACCAAAACGTGGATTTTTAGATGAAAAATAGGGATAGCTCCGATAATTGCTTTTGAGCGGCTCTTTTTATGGGCATCTGTGAATGCCCGCAGAAAATAAACCGCTAAACTGCCTTAGAGCCAGAGACAGGAGCGAGGTTTGCCAGCCTAATGATTGTGCGAAAACAGCCTGTTGAGGAATCCATCTTTGTGAGCGTGGTGAGCGACATGGTTTTTCTCAAGGTAGCTGGTAACCATCGAGGGAACCTCATAGAGATTGAAAGGCTTGATGATATAATCAACGGCACCTTTGGATATCGCCAGTTCCAGGTCTTTGGAATCTTCCTTCGATGTCAGCATAAAGACCGGAATGAACATCGTGTTACTGTTGCGTTTAAGCTCTGCCAAAACCTGCATACCATCCATATCAGGCATCATCCAATCGAGCAGGATAACGTCTATGTCTTCGTTCTTAGCAACTTCAAGCCCGTCAACACCATTGTCGGCAGTATAAACCTTAAAGCCCTTGCGGGAGAGAGTGCTTTCAATCAGAGTTCTGATTGTTATATCATCGTCTATTGCTAAAATCGTAATGTATTCACTCATTTTTCAAACTCCTTATTCTAAGTTTCATATTGTAAATATCGGTATAAAAATCCGCGAGAATAACTTAAATACACTCCGAAAATACATTTTTTTACTACTTTTTTGCTTAACGTAAAAACCGGTTGCGACCTATAAAAACGGTGGTATCAGGAGTTTAGCGGCAAACAAAACGAGCGTTTTTTTATTTACTAATATGCCGTGATTTGTTACTATTGGCGCGACAACTACTTATGAGATTTAAGGAAAAGTGCAATGTCTGATAGACGGCAAAATATAAACGCGGACTCAATTGACGCGATTCTTCCCGCACAAATGGCGAAAAAGGCCGAAGATATAGGTGTTGCCAAGGCAAATCTGAGCAATGCGCAGCTGCTGCTTCTGGCGATTTTGGCGGGGGCGTTTATAGCTTTTGCGGCACAATTCTATACAATTGTAATGGTTGGAGCGGGCGATACTTTAGGGTTTGGGCTGAGTAAGCTCGTTGGAGGATTAGCGTTTAGCCTTGGACTTATATTGGTGATTATCGCCGGTGCCGAACTTTTTACGGGCAATAACTTAAAGGTGATGGCTCTTGCCAGTGGTAAGATTACATTCAAACAGCTTCTTCGTAACTGGGTTATCGTGTATGTGGGTAATTTTGTCGGCTCTGTTATTACCGCTGTTGGTATATATCTGACAGAGCAATTTACCCTGGCAGACAACGGGGTTGGAGTGATGGCAATAAATATCGCCAATGCCAAGTGCGGCCTTGAATTTACGCCGGCACTTATGAGCGGAGTATATTGCAACGTGTTTGTGTGCCTTGCGGTATGGCTGTGCTTTTCCGCAAGGTCAAATACCGACAAGGTACTCTGCATTATTTTTCCCATAACGGCTTTTGTCGCGTGCGGGTTTGAACACTGCATCGCCAATATGTATTTTATACCCATCGGAATGCTGCTGAAAACAAATGCGGCATTTTTAGGGGCGATTGGCAAAACAAGTGCGGATTTTGCAAATGTCAGTACGTGGGGGTTTTTGAGCAATATCCTGCCCGTAACCATCGGCAACATTATAGGCGGAGCCGTTATTGTCGGGGCCACATACTGGCTGATTTATCGCAAGAATGTGTAAAAGCTGTTGAACGAATGGAATCATTTCTGTTGATTCAACTGTTAATCTGCGGTAAAATCATTGGTTCGTGATTTTTAATTGGATAAAAGGCGAATTATGGCAGAGAGCACCAACGAACAACTAAAATTGCTCAAACGCGGAGCGGTGGATATATTCAACGAAAAGGACCTGGCTACGCGACTTAAAGAAGCCGCTGAGACAGGCAGGCAATTACGTGTGAAACTCGGAATGGACCCGACTGCCCCGGATATACATCTGGGACACACCGTTGTTATGCGAAAAATGAGACAGTTTCAGGATGCAGGCCATAAAGCAGTTCTGATTATCGGCGACTACACCGCTCTTATCGGCGACCCGACTGGGCAAAACTCCACCCGGCCAATGCTCTCGACAGAACAAATCAAACAAAACGCGCAGACCTATATTGACCAGGCCGGGAAAATTCTTGATACCTCCGAAGATAAATTTGAAGTCCACCCGAACAGCGAATGGCTGGCGGGATTGAAACTGGTTGATATTATCAAGCTGACCAGCACGATGACCGTGGCGAGAATGCTTGAGAGAGATACTTTCGATATTCGTTACAAAGCAGGCGAACCCATAAGTATCCACGAATTCCTTTACCCGCTGATGCAGGGTTACGATTCCGTGATGGTTGAAGCCGATGTTGAGTTGGGCGGAACAGACCAGACGTTTAATAATCTCGTTGGTCGCGATTTGCAGAGGGTTAATAATCAAAAGCCGCAAATCGTAATGACTATGCCGATACTTGTCGGGCTTGACGGCAAGGAAAAAATGAGTAAATCCAAAGGCAATTATATCGGCGTTACCGATGAGCCTAACGATATGTTCGGCAAGGTAATGAGTATCAGCGATGAAATGATGGAAAATTATTTTACACTGCTGACAGATTTGCCAACTGAAAAAATCGCGGAACTTATTGACCCATCCAAAACACATCCCAAAGAGGCAAAGGTGCTGCTGGGCAAGACAATAGTCGAAACATTCTACGATGCCAATGCTGCCGAGACAGCGGCGGCGGAATTTAATAATGTCTTTGCTCAAAACCAACTGCCGAGCGACATTGCGGAAATAGAAATGTCGGCAGAACCTGTTGCGGCGGCAAAACTGCTGAGTATTTGCGGGCTGGTAAACAGTGGCGGCGAAGCAAAAAGGATGATTAAGCAGGGCGGGGTTACCATTGACAGCGAAAAAGTCAGCGACCCGAATCAGCCAATAACCCCCGCTGGTGAGATGATTGTAAAAGTCGGAAAGCGTAAATTCGCAAAGCTCGTGGTGAAATAATGAAACTGCCGGAAATTAAAAATACGCCAGAATATGTTGGACTTTACGTTGTCGATTTTGGCGATACGTCCACTGTGGGCTTTACCGCCGGCGAAGTTGGGCAACTGCTGGAAAGCGAACGGTTCAAAGATATTAAGGTTTATAAAATTTATAACGCCGCTTCAGATGGAACTATGGAGCTCAAGGGTGTGCCGAACGATATATTCGGCCTTGAGATGGGTCTGTTTTTTTATAGCGGTGACAAACAAACCGTAACTGGCGATTATCAGCGATTAGTTGATGCAGCGGTAAAAAATACGCCGCCGGCAATGGCTAATGTGCAGATGGCAAAATTCAGTAGCGGTAAATACGCAACCGCAATTATATATCCCGCTGAATGCAATGAAGAATTCAGCCGTTGGCTTATTGACATCGATTATAAAACCTCTGGCATAGCAGGAGGCGGAATAGATGCAGTTAACCAATACCACGCCGACAAGCCGGAAATCCTGCGAAGTTATCAACTTTTCGGTAAAACAAAGTTTGAGGAGATGGCCACTGAGCAATTGCTGGAGGCAACTAAAAGAGCTGTCGCAAGATGAACAGATTCAAAGCAAATATCGTAATGGTATTTTGGCGGGTTGCAAACAAAGTATCATCTTTTTTCAGGCCCAAGCCAAAAAACGCTGACCTTAAAAAAATTGAGTTTTCCAGTTCAACACAAAAAATCGGGGGTCGGTTCAATGAGAAAATCCGCAACAGATTTCGCAGTAAATGGATAAGAAAAAAAGATTAAAGTACTTTATTTTTAGCCACAGAGTTCACAGAGAACACAGAGATTTTTTAAAAAAATCAGACACGGATTAACACGGATTTTTTTGGAACAGATTTCTTCATTGCGCTGCGCTCCAGTCGAAATGACAACAGCATATTATTTATATGCCTAAAGGCTTCCACAACATTTTTTGTACTTTTTGCCGCTGCCGCACGGACAGGGGTCGTTCCTGCCGACCTTTGGGGTCTGAAGTTTTATCTGTTTAACCTTTGCGGCTTCGCCCTGCGGTGCCTGAGCAGCAGCGCGCTGGCGCTGGGAAACAGCAAACTGGCCAACTTCGTCGTGCTTGGCAGCGCCAACGTTCCAGACACTTCTGGCGCGTGTGCCGGGTGCAAGCCTTACCTTGAAAATCGTATCGGTTACCCTGTCTTCGATTACATCGAGCATCTCGCTGAACATTCGGAAACCTTCCTGCTTGTATTCAAGTTTGGGGTCCTTCTCAGCAAAAGCACGCATAAAAATACTGCTCTTGAGATGGTCCATTGAATATAAGTGGTCTTTCCACGCTCCATCGTAAATCTGAATCAAAACATATTTTTCCAGGTCGTTGAGTTCGGTGCGAATGAAATTTTTACCCGCATCCAGCAGCGATTCTTTAGCGGTATCGGAATTTGCTAAATCTTCTATGTCAATATCGGCAGTGAAACGCTGCTTTGCCCAGTCGGCGAGAGCTTCAGGAGTAATCGAAGCAATTTTTTCATCAATCTCTTTTTCAAGGCCATCCTGATGATACTGGCGACTAATTTGCAGAAGCTCCTGATGTATCGATTTTTGAGAGCTGTTTTGGAGATGCGATACGGACAAATCCTTGCCAAAGCGAAGTTTTACCCATTGGCAAATGTTTTCGTAAGCATATACATTTTCCTGCTCCGAGCCAAAAGCGTGGCTCATCGCAAAATCTATCGGATATTCAATTTCTCTTTGAGTATATTTTTCGTGGATTCGGCCGACAAGCTTTTCCTGGGAGTGGCCGGCCTTTAGATGCTCGATGTCCTCGTCGGAAAGTTTTACCTCAAATTTATCGAACGCCCAATCCGCGAGTGTTTTGGCGGGGAAATTCGGGGCGAGAAATTCTTCCAGCCGAGAATAATTTTTCTTATCTATCTGGTCAGCGGCGGCCTGGGCGAGAGTTTGCTCAATCTCTTCGCTGGTCATCTGCCTTGCTTTGTTAGCGGAAAAACTAACACTGAAATTGCTCATTGCCCATTTGCAAAGACCCTCAATATTCCAGCTTGACGGGTCGGAAAAGTCCTCCAGGTATTCGCCAAGCTGAATCGAAATACTATTGGCCGATTCGAGTTTGGCGTTTTTCTTTATCCGTTCTTCTATCCGCTCGGCATCAAGGCCGTTTATTGACCGGCTGCTTAGCTCGAGGCCAAAATTACTCCTTGCCCATTCGACGATACAGTCGTATCTGTAATCGGCTGCGAGAATGACCCGGCAGTTTGTTTCCACGACCGAATCTATCATTTCGTTTATGATTTCTTTCAGGCCCTGCCCGGCGATTATCTGACGGCGGCGAGAATAGAAAGTTTTTCGCTGATAATCCATAACCTCGTCATATTCGAGCAGGCTTTTTCTGGATTCAAAGTTTCGCTGCTCAACCTTTTTTTGCACCTTAGCGATTTGCCTGCTTATCGCCGGGTGCAGTATCGGCTCATCATCTTTCCAACCGACCATATTGAGAAGTTTTGGGATTCTTTCGCCGCCAAAAAGTTTCATAAGGTCGTCATCGAAACTCAGAAAGAATTGGCTCGAACCCTTGTCCCCCTGCCGACCTGCCCGGCCTCGAAGCTGATTGTCAATACGCCTTGATTCGTGGCGTTCGGTACCAACTATGTGCAGTCCGCCAAGATCAGCTACGCCTTCGCCAAGTTTAATATCAGTTCCACGGCCGGCCATATTCGTTGCTATCGTTACATTGCCGCGGATTTTACCAGCGCGGTCTGTGTGCTGCCAACCCGCCTTTTCAACTATAAGAGCCTCGCGAGCATGCTGTTTGGCGTTAAGTACTTCGTGTTCAATGCCATACTTTCTGCTAAGAGCCTTTGAAATTTCTTCACTTTTTTCAACGCTGATAGTACCGACCAGAACAGGCCTGCCGTTACCGCTCTCTTCATTTATATTCTCGACGATAGCGTTAAACTTTTCCTTCATCGACCGGTATATCATATCGTCGCGGTCATCCCTTGCGCAAGGCTTATTCGTGGGAATGGTAACAACTTCGAGTTTGTATATCTGCATAAACTCATCTGCCTCTGTCAGGGCTGTGCCGGTCATCCCGGAAAGCTGGCCGTAAAGCCTGAAAAAGTTTTGCAGCGTAATCGTCGCCAAAGTCTGTGATTCCTGTTTGACTTCGACATTTTCCTTAGCTTCAACAGCCTGATGGAGTCCGTCAGACCATTGACGACCCTCCATTAACCGGCCGGTAAATTCATCAACGATGACAACCTTGCCATCCATTACAACGTAATCTTTTTCCTTTTCAAAAGCAATGCGAGCTCGCAGGCTCTGCTCAAGCAGGTGCGGCCATTCCATATTAGAGCCGGTAAAAAACGAGCCAACCCCAGCCAGTTCCTGAGCCTTACCCAGACCATCGTGATTTAGGTGAACGCTTTTTCGGTCAAGCTCAACTTCATAATACTGCTGAGCCGATTCCAAACGAAGCTCATCGGAATCAATCTGTGCCTGAAATTTTTCAATTGCTTCCTGAGCCTTTTTCATTCTGGGCTGGTCTTTGGCTTTTTTCGCTTCGGAAAATTCGCCACGGGCATTTGCAAGTAAAAGACCAGCAGAGGCAATGCCGTTTCCCAGACGGTCGTATTCTGCCTGAAGCTGGATAATCTTTTGCGCAACAGCATCGGCTTTTTTGTATCGCGATACGTCATCCTGAGCCGGGCCGGAAATAATCAACGGCGTTCTGGCCTCGTCTATAAGAATCGAATCGACCTCATCGATAATCGCATAGTCCAGCGGGCCTTGAGCTAACTGACTGGCCGAGACTTTCATATTGTCTCGCAGATAGTCAAAGCCGAACTCGTTGTTCGTGCCGTAAGTTATATCGCAAGCATACTTGTCCTTTCGTTCGGCCCCGGAAGTATCCATACCGGCCTGAATCGCGCCGCAGGTCATACCCAGAGCATTATAGACAGGAGTCATCCATTCGGAGTCCCGCTTTGCCAGATAATCGTTAACGGTAATGACGTGTACTTTTCTGCCGGTAAGATAAACCATATATGTCGCCAGTGTGGCAACGAGGGTTTTGCCTTCGCCGGTAGCCATCTCAGCAATTTTACCTTCGAAGAGTACCTTGCCGCCGATTAGCTGGACATCGAAATGCCGCATCTCCAGTTTCCGCTTTGCCGTTTCGCGAACGACTGCAAAGACCTCCGGAATCAGGTCGTCGAGCGACTGGCCGGAATCTATGCGTGATTTGAACTCAGCGGTTTTTGCACTGAGAGATGTATCGTCGAGAACTGAAAGCTCCCGTTCAAACTCACCAGACAAAACAGCAACGCTCATATAAGATTTTATGAGTCTTTCGTTGCGCGAGCCGAAAAGCCTGACGAGAAACTTGTTTATTTTATCAATCAAAATTATCGTTTCTTAAATTTTTGAGGTTCCCTAAACTCTTGTCAGATACTCTGCGGTCCTTGTGTCGATACGGACAACATCGCCATTCTTGACAAATGCAGGCACATCAACAGAGGCACCTGTTTCAAGTATCGCGGACTTATACTGATTTGTCGCGGTTGCACCTTTAATTTCCGGCGGAGTGTCGGTAACTTCCAGCTCAACCGTATTTGGCAGAGTTACTACAACCGGTTTGCCATCATACATACTAACCTGCAATTCGGTATTGGGCTTTAAGTAGAGCTTGCCATCGCCGAAAGCATCATCGTCGAGCGAAATCTGGTCGTAAGTTTCCATATCCATAAGCACGTGTTCGTTGGGCTGAGAGTAGAGATACTCGAACTTTCGCCTGTCCATAAAGGCCTCTTCGACATTCTCTTCGGCACGAAGCCTAATATTCTGAGTTAAACCGTCAACAACACCCTTTATTTTTGTCTGATAAATAGCCCCGCCCTTGCCGAGCTTAACGTGCTGGTAATCTACAACAACATAGAGCTTGCCATCAACGATGATAGTCTGGCCCTTTTTCATATCCGAAGCTCTCATAACGACTCTTTTCCAATCAAGTAATAATTTGCGTTTTTCGTTCCAATACAGGGCAGTGAGTATCCCTGAAAACCGCTGTAAAGTCAAGGATTAGAATATAACACAATCCCAATTTATCTCTTGCAAAAACCGCAAAACTCGACTACAATTCAGCGTCTGAGGTCGTAACTGTAAGCATCCAGCTTGTGCGCACTTGACTAATTAACCCATTATTTCCAGGGACGAAAAATGAAAGAGAAAATGGAAAAAACCGAGATAACCTTCGAAAAACCAGTAATTCCTATCGAAACGCCATTGAGAGACCCTTTCATAGGCGAATTGGCTAAGAAAATCCGCAAAAACAATAGAATTCCACAACCTCTCTATACGCAGTTTAGCGTCAAACGCGGCCTACGAAATGCTGATGGAACCGGCGTACTAGTCGGTTTGACCGAAATCGGCAATGTACACGGCTATATCGTTAAAGATGCGGAAAAAGTACCTGTCCAAGGCAGGTTGAGCTATCGCGGAGTCGAAGTAAAAGACCTCGTAACAGGATGCGTCGAAGAAAAACGACACGGCTTTGAAGAAACAGCTTACCTGCTGCTGTTCGGCGAACTGCCGGACAAGGCACAGTTGGATAAATTTAACGAAATACTCGGCAAAAAACGTGCCCTGCCCGATGGTTTTACCGAAAATATGATTCTAAAAGCACCGAGTACCAACATAATGAACAAGCTGGCACGAAGTGTTCTTGCCTGCTACTCGTATGACAAAAACCCCGAAGACAGATCTCTGCGGAATATCCTCAGCCAGTGCATAAGTCTTATATCAAGATTCGCCACAATGGCAGCTTATGGCTACCAGGCAAAAGCGCATTACCACAACGACAAAAGTTTGTTTCTTCATCTGCCAAATCCAAAACTTTCGACCGCTGAAAATCTGCTGAGAATGATTCGGCCTGACAAAGAATACACGGAGATTGAAGCCGACCTGCTTGACCTGTGTCTTGTACTGCACGCCGAACACGGCGGAGGTAACAACTCCAGCTTTACCACGCACGTGGTTTCCTCATCAGATACCGATGTTTACTCAGCAATCGCCGCGGCTATCGGTTCGCTTAAGGGACTAAAGCACGGCGGAGCCAACATCAGAGTTATCGAAATGATGGACAACATCCAAAAGAACGTCAAAAACCACGACAGCGAAGGTGAAATTGTTGATTACCTGACGAAAATCGTTAAACGCCAGGCGTTTGACAAGACAGGCCTGATTTACGGCGTTGGACACGCTGTTTATACACTGTCCGACCCGAGAGCTGTGATACTGAAAAAATATGCCGCAAAACTCGCTAAAGAAAAGGGCATTGAAGAAGAATTCAATATGTACACAACTGTCGAAAGGCTCGCTCCGGAAGTCTTTGGCAATGTTAAAAAGTCTGACAAAGTCATCAGTGCCAACGTTGATTTCTACTCAGGCTTTGTTTACAGAACATTAGGAATACCAACCGAGCTTTACACTCCGATTTTTGCAATCTCAAGAATCGCTGGCTGGAGTGCTCATATTGTCGAAGAAATGCTGTGTGGCGGAAGAATTATCAGGCCTGCCTATAAGAGTGTCGTTGAACCTCGAAAATATGTGCCGCTTGGTAAAAGATAATACCAGCACCGATTACCAGAGGTATCCTTAATGTTAGCAGCCGAGCCGCGGGAACGGCCGGACAGTTAGAGCATTTTACCACCCGCCGGGAGTAAGCGAATCACTGACCGGCTCGTTCCACCAGTTCACATCACGAAAATACTGCTTTGTCATCATCGCAGCATTAACGCCATCAGCGATAGCGGTAACAAGCTGCATAGCGGCACCGGTTCGACAGTCGCCGGCAGCGAAAACTCCGGGGGTCTTTGTACGCAGATAACCAACATCACATTTTATAAAGCCCGCATCGGTTAATTCAATCGAACCTTGCAAAAAGTCGGTATTGGGAACCATTCCAACAAAGATGAAAACGCCGTCGCAATCAACATCTTCAACCGCCTGCGTTTTTACATTCTGAATTTTTACGCTCTGTACTTTTTCATCACCTTCGATAGCGGTAACAACAGAATCGAGCTGCAATTTTATATTACCCTGTGGCGAATCTACTTTTTCCATCAGCTCTTCGACGAGTACTTTTGTCGCTCGGAACTCCTGCCTGCGATGGACTAAGGTCAGCTCTGCGGCAAACTTCGCGACGTGCAGAGCTTCTTCAATAGCGGTATTACCTCCGCCGACAGCTACAACTTTTTTGCCTTTGTAAAACGGCCCATCACAAGTCCCGCAATAACTTACGCCGGTGCCTGCACTTCTGAACTCATCTTCGCCGGGAACATCGAGTTTGCGGTATGAACTGCCGGGGGCAAGAATGACGGCCTTCGACAGGTACTGGCCGGTATCACAATTCACTTCTATATTGCCATCGGCAAGTTTTTTAATGGATTGGACATCCGTACCGGTTTTAAATTCTGCGCCAAACTTCTGAGCCTGGCCGTACATATTAGCTATAAGGTCGCCGCCTGAAATATCTTCAAAGCCGGGATAATTTTCGATTCTGTCGGTGTTGAGAATCTGGCCGCCTGGATAAAATTTTTCCAGTACCGCTGTCTCAAACCTGTCGCGGGCACTGTAAATAGCGGCTCCCAACCCTGCCGGGCCACCACCGACTATTATGGTATCATAAATTTTTTGCGTCATTTATCTTTTCCTTTCA
The DNA here is from genome assembly GCA_021108375.1 of Anaerohalosphaeraceae bacterium. GTDB lineage: Bacteria > Planctomycetota > Phycisphaerae > Sedimentisphaerales > UBA12454 > JAIORA01. Next base: position 116,938 of record JAIORA010000016.1, on the reverse strand, counting down.
CTTCTTTTAAAATCTCACCGCGGCGGGCTGCCATCAGTTGTTGGCGAGTCTGGTCTATCTGCTGAGTCCAACTGGCGAATCGTCCTAAAACATCTTTTGCCGAGACAGCTTCAATTACATAATCGTTTTCGGTGTCGACTTCTATGCGGACAATCTCGCCGGCAGAGTCTATATACATTTTCTGCTGGCGGTTTTTGCCATCATTAAATTCGGCCAGCACAACGTATGCGTATTCACTCGGCACCGGCTGCAACAGAACGCTTAAAGCGGTCGGTATCACCTGACCGTCTATAAGGAGAATATCGACAAGAGCGTTTTGGAATTTTTTTTGCGTGAACATCACCACAAACTGGTCAAATAAAACGTCCGGCACGGCAACTTTTGACGGCAAAAAATCACCAACTTTGACCACGGACATTAGCTCAACAGACATTATGCCGTTTGGATCCTGCTGCGATTTTATAGCAACTTCGCGGTTAGCACGAAAATCTCTCCGGCGGGTTACCCATTCAAATTCGCCAAGCCTTGTATCAGTTCTGATAAAACTCTGCTCAGAGAATTCGCTCGTCGGATTGTCGGTGTAATAAAGACTTGCGACCGTTATAGGCTGGCTGCTGTCGGATTCGCCGGAATCAGTTATTCCTCCCGCCACAAAACCGATAGCCTGGTCGTCAGAGTTTTTTATCAGATAGTATCTTATGCCCTGGTGATCTGGATGAATTTGCCGCAGAGCGAAGGTTTTAAAATCCGCTACGAGTTCGCTGCCGTTTACCAGCAATTCGCTGTCCGAGTATTCCATTGTGCTTGTGAGCTTATCGAAAATATCGACTGCCATTCCTGCCGGTGCGCCTCTTTGAACGACTTCAAGGGTCAGTAAGTGGCCGATGGATGTTTGCAGGCCGGCAATATGTACAACCACTTGTTTCTTTTCAGAAACAATTTTCGCAGTGTGCAAAACAGTATCACCAATTTTGCGAGAATCGCCGATAGTCAATTCGCCGAAAATAGATTGAGCTTTTCTTGCAAAAATTTCTTCAACATCCCTTGATGTTGACAGAAGAGAATATCTCCACTGTGCCGAAATGGCTGATTGCGAGCTTAACTGCAAAATAGACGAAAGGCTGTAAACGTTCTTCTCGTACTGCCAACCGGCTGAGGGCCTTTGCCACTGACGACTGGACGGAACAGAAACAGAGATGCCCATACCTTTCAGCTCAATAAGCGGGGTGTATTCAATAGTTCTGCTTTTCGAGACCATCATACCGGCAATAATAATGCCGAGAGCAAAAAAGCCCAGCATCGCCGGCTTGTAAAGAAGCGGGTATCTCGAATCTGAGTTAGTGTTCATAAAAAAAACCTTTCCGTTACTGCTGCAATGACTCCGGCAGCGTTTCGATAAAATCCCTTATCAGGTCTCTTGCCTTTCTGAATTCATTGAGAACAACTTCAGGAGCGCCCATCATAAAAGAAGGGTCAGCGAAAGGCCTGTGGATATGCTTCGTTTTATCAGGCAGGGGTGGACAGCTTTCGTTGGCGTGGTCGCAAAGAGTTATGCAGTAATCGAATTCGATACCGGCTAAATCATTTATGCTCTTTGAGATGCTCTTCGAGATGTCCACCCCTGCCTCAGCCATAACTTTTATCGCACGCTCGTTAACCTTGTACGGATTGGTACCTGCGGAAAAAGCCTCTATTGAATCGGACTTGAGAAAAGTTGCCCAACCCTCAGCCATCTGGCTTCGACAGGAATTGCCGGTGCAAAGGAACAGAACATTTAATTTCTTTTTTTCTTCCATCTGCCTAAAAACCTTAATAAGGGTAGCTCTAATAATTGCTTTTGAGCGACAAGTAGAAAATTTTTGTCCGATGGCAAGGAAGACAAATCAGCTTTATCCGTAGATAAAGCGGCTTTTGCCTGACGCTGTCCATCGGCGAAACAACCTTAGGTTGCTTAAGAGGCGTTGTGTAACAAATGTATCTTTCTGACAGTCTCCACTGTCTCTGACGCCTTTTAATGGCCCTTTGGGTCTTCGCTTGTTCGCCAAAATGAATTTTTAGAGATTCCCTAAATGTTAACCTCGTAGGATACACGCAAGAGGAGCTTAAATCAAGGGCAGCCTTACACTTTTGCCGCGTTTTTCCCGGCAAGAGTGCCGCTGGAAAATGCGAACTGGAGGTTATATCCGCCGCAAGGGCCGTCGGCATTGATTATTTCGCCGGCAAAAAAAAGATTTTGGCAGAGATTTGAACCCATTGTCAGAGGATTTATCTCTGCGTTATCGACCCCGCCGCGAGTGATGGTTGCCTCTGAAAGCGGCCTGGCCGATTTTATTTTCAACGGCAGATGCCTAACATTTTCGATGAGGTTCTTGCGGAGCTGTTTCGTCAACTGAGAACTAACCACCTTTTCACACCCAGCCATCTGACAAATCTTACGGGCAAGACTTATCGGCATCATATCAGCCAATAAAAAAGAAACCTCTTTTTTTGGATACCTCAAAGCAGCTTCTAAAATCAGCCTCTGGAAATCGTTGTCATTTGTGTTCGGCTGAAAATCTATCGTAATATCCAGCGGGAAACATTGGTCGCTGTTGAGAATTTCCCTGCTAAAATCCAGAACGGCCGGGCCGCCGATACCATCGTGCGTGAAAATCATTGGCCCTGTCGATGATATTTTTTTACCGGAAATTTTTGCCGATACCCTGACATTTGCCGCTGCGGCGCCAGCAATATCGGCTGGCCATTTTTCAACTGTCATCAATCTCACCAGGCAGGCGGTTGGCGATATTATTTTATGGTCAAAAGCCTCTGCTATCCTGTACCCGCTGCCATCGGAACCTGTTTGGGGCCAGGAAGAGCCACCGGTTGCGATGATTAAACTTTGACAATCTATTTTTTTATCGCCTGATTCTATAAGGAAGCCGGAATCTGTTTTTTTTGCAGAATCAATCTTGCTGCCAAATATAAATTTTGCTCCGAGAGATTTTGCGTTATCAAAAAGCGAATTATTAATATCCGAAGCCCTATCCGAAACGGGAAAAACGAGACCGGAGCCTTCTGTTTTCGTCTCGACACCCAAACCCACTAAAAGAGCTATTAAATCCGCTGGCGAAAATTCATAAATGCAGTGGCGAAGGAATCTGTCGAAAGGCTCACAGGCTCTGAGAAATTCAGCCACCGAACAATTGTGCGTAACATTGCACCTGCCTGAACCGGTAATCAAAAGTTTTTTACCAGGTGCGGAATTAGAATCGACTGCGACAACACTCGCACCAGCAGCAGAGGCAGCGATTGCAACGGCCATACCAGCCGGGCCTGCGCCGATTATGCAAATATCAGTGTTCAAGGTAAATCCTGTATAAAATCAGAAACTTTCTGCGCTCACCAGAAATGTAACCGCAGCGAAGATTTTAAGCAAATGATTTTAGAAGTCATCCCAAAATGCCTGAAAAATAACGCTAATAATACTCAGGGCATTAAAAGTGATAGTTTTAGGATGGATAATAGCTTTGCCAGCAGGATGGTTTCTTGATAGTATCGCCTGACAATGAAAACTAACAAACTGCCATCAATCACTGGGCCGGGCGGGTGCGGCGAGCTGTTTAAAATAGCATTTCCGCTCATCCTGAGTACCTCTGCGTTCACTTTGCAGCTCTTCGTTGACCGTGTATTCCTGATGTGGTACGACCAAAACGCAATGAGTGCGGCAATGATGGGAGGGATACTAAACTTCGTGGCGTTCAGCTTTTTTATGGGTACGGCCAACTACGCAAACACATTCGTCTCGCAATACGACGGTGCCGGCAGGAAAGAACGTATCGGCCCGGCCGTCTGGCAGAGTATGTACTTTTGCGTTTTTGCAGGTGTTATAATGATAGGAATATCATTTTTTGCCAGGCCAATAATGGATTTGGTCGGTCATAACGCAGCGGTGCGAAGCTACGAGGTGAGCTATTTTAAAATACTGGCCGCCGGTGCCTGGCCGGGACTTTTCACAGCGGCAATGTCGTGCTTTTATACCGGCAGAGGAAAAACCTGGGCAGTGCTGTGGATTAACGTAATCCGAACAGTCCTGAATATCGCGATGGACTACACGTTCATTTTCGGCAAGTTCGGGTTTCCAAAAATGGGAATCAGCGGCGCAGCAACGGCAACGGTTCTATCCGGATTGGTAGCGTGCATTATTTATTTCTTCATCTTCTTAGGCAAAGACAATCGCGGCAATTTCAATACCGGCGATTTCAGATTTGACGGACAATTATTCAAAAGGCTGATGAAGTTCGGCGTTCCAAATGGAACGCAATTTATGTTAGACATACTCGGATTCTCATTGTTCGTCATTTTCGTCGGCAGAATCAGTACTACAGCAATGGCAGCGACAGCGATGGCGTGCCAAATCAATACGCTGTCATTTATGCCAATGATAGGCTTCGGAATCGCGACGAGCGTGCTGGTTGGCCGCTCGCTCGGCAAAGACGACCCTGCCACCGCTCAGAAAAGTGCGTGGTCGGCAGGTATAATGACATTCGGATATATGCTATGTATCGCAACCTGCTATATCATTGCCCCGGGAGTTTTTATGGTTGCGTTCAAGGTCGGAGCCGATGCCACTCAGTTCGCCCAAATTCAGCCGTTAGTAACAAAACTGCTGATATTTGTGGCGTTCTACTGCGTTTTTGATACGGGCAATATCATATTCTCAGCGGCAATCAAAGGTGCTGGCGACACAAAATTTGTGATGTACGTATCGGTAATCCTGAACTGGATTATTGTGGTGATACCAACTTATTTAGCAGTTACTTATCTCAAAGGCGACGCGCAGCTTTACGTTTCCTGGACTGGCCTGACAAGCTATGTATGCCTGCTGTCGCTCATTTTCTTCCTGCGATTCCTTGGCGGCAAGTGGAAAAATATGCGCGTCATCGAAAAAGCACCTCTCCTGCCGGACAGGATGCCGCCAATGCCAACTATCGAAACCGAAAGTGTTTAAAATCTGTTTCAAGACTGCTTTTGAACTGAACGAAACAAACGCTGTCTTGAACATTTGTTTATAAAAATAGCTTCGGCCAAAGGCCGAAACAATAATTTTGCATTTTAACTTTTAACTTTTAATCTTATTTAAACTAATGCGGGGTCAGTTTAAATAAAATACCAGGCAGGTCTATAAGCCGGGTTCTGTTCCCCTTTCGGGGCAGCGACCATTTATCTAAGGCCTCCCGTTGCCGAAAGGCTCAAGCAACCTACCCGCCGGGTTAATCCCTGAGCAAGGTTAACCGGCATATCTGGTCTTGCAGGCGGTGGGGTTTGCCCTGCCGAGTTTGTTACCAAACTCGCGGTGCGCTCTTACCGCACCATTTCACCATTACCTGTAAGCGACGAGTCGCTCCATCGGCTGTGTATTTTCTGTGGCACTTTCCCGTCCCGCACCTACTTTGACATTGTAATCACCAACAAAACTCCGATTGTTTTTCAAAACAACCCTGTCATTCAACCTGCAACAACAATAACAAAGTAGGTGCGGGAGATGGCCGTTAGCCATCACCGTGCTCTATTCCTGCCCGGACTTTCCTCTGCGAATCATAAGATGCGCAGCGGTCGCTCAACCTGCCTGGCAATATCCATTATAACTTAAAACGGCAAAAACGAAACAAAATAAGAAATCACCCTAAGCCCCCCTTTCACCACAAAAAAGCAAGGGGAGCCAGCCGCTTAGACTGACTCCCCTTTTTTTGTTACTCAGAATCGGTTGTAACTGATTCTCAGTGTTTGCTTCTGCGCAAAAACAGCCCGCCAATACCCAGCAAAACAATCGTTACTGGTTCCGGGATGACGATGATACTGCCCGATGACACGTAGTCGCCACCACTCTGGCCGCCAACCAGTCCCAGATTATTGATTGAGTCCCAGCTTAAAAAAGCTGCTGGCGACAAACCAAGAGTATTGTTGTACTCCTGGATGATGAACTGCCACGTTTCTCCCGGCTGAAAGATAGTATCTACAATCAAACTCTCAAACACCAGCGGCTGGTTGACCCCGATATAGTCAATGAGAAATGCCTCTTCACCATTGACAAGCTCCCTATCGTCGTTGGTGATAGTTGTTTCCGGGTCGGCAACATACGTTACATTCTTCCAGGCTATGCCAGTCAGGTTCGTCATTGTTATCAGGATGTTTTGGCCGCCCTCGTATCCGGGCTGACAGGCAACGAGAGAAGTGTATTCCCACGTTGCCTCTATCAGCTGGATGTCTGGAAAACCTATGCCCAATTCGTGCGTCCATTCCGGCAACCAATCTTGAGTTTGGTCTGGATTCGGAGTCTTATTATAGGTAATAGGTACACCGATGGAAACCGAGCACATCAGAAGCAGAAACAAACTTAAAAAAAAGAACCTCTTCATAGTAAATCCTCCTACTTATTGAAAGACATTACTGTTAACGATTTATAACCATCTCTAAAACAGACCACGAGCCTGTTATAGCTTGCAAACCGTTGCGTCTTTTCAAACGAAGAAACTCTCATCGAATTGAACAAAAACTACGTTGCTACTCCTCAGTAGTCCTGCTCTTTAATGATGACCGCGTTTTCTGGAAAGTCAAGAAAAACATTAAAAAAATTATCCGCAAAAAAGAAAAAGGAATTAACTTCTTTTATATTAAGATGTTACGCAGTGGTTTAAAGAGCAGGTTCAAGGGAACTTAACTTGACTAAAATTGATGTTAAGTTCCCTTGAACCAAAAAAATAGTAAAAAACGGCACTAAAAACGAGTTTTTGTTATGTAAACGCAAAACAATCAAAAAAGTTCATAAAAATATAAAAAAAGCCTTGCAAAGTTAATAAAATACGTTACAATAGGATAAGTTTGGTAGGCAGTTAACGAAATTGGCGTATTTTAGGGCAAAACGGTGGTTTTGGAACTGAAAATAAAAAAATGAAACTATTTTAAACGATTTTAATTGTTTTTGGCTACTTTTGATTGTTTTTTAGCGTTTTTTAACAGTTTTTGTAGGATTGAGGCTTCTGAAAAACTAAGATTTCTAAAATTTGAGATTGCCGCGGCCTGATAACAGGGCCTCGCAATGACATAAAAACGCACAATCCGTCATTGCGAGAAGCAACGCGACGAAGCAACCTCCAGTTTTTTAGAGACATAGGTCGTTTAGCTCGTTTTATATTGCCGAGCCTTGATGAATTTTTCGTTTCGTTCGGCTTAGATTTTTGATTTTTTCCGAGCGGTTTTGCTCAGAATTTTTTATCTGACACGGCTGTCATTTTTATAAACCAGTTCCCTAATTCTATCAGGAGGAGATTGTGCGCCCATACAGACCCATCAAAAAACAGTTACGCAAAAGGCTCGAAGCGTTCAGTTCGAGGATTCCTTATCTGCCTAAACACGAATATCAGCTGATTCGGATTTTTCTTAGCGGCTGCACATTCAGCCAGATTGCTGTGATGGCAAATGTTTTGCCGGCAACGGTTGCCAGGAGGATTGCAAAAATTGTCAGCCGTCTCAGCGGAACAAATTATATGTGTGCGCTGCGGTTTAATAAGGAATTCAACTTTGAGCAGATGGATATTTTGAGAGCTCATTTTGTCGAAGGATTGTCAGTTGCAGAAATGTCCCGGCAGAGCGGGAAGTCGCGAGCCTACATAACCAAAACAATCGTTCAGTTGGAAATGATTGTCAAGGAAGAAGATATAAAGCAAAAAAAAGCAGAGGAAGCAAAATTAAAATCTAATTCGCAGGAGAATCTATAATGGCATCGACATCTTATGCAATTGAAAAAACGTTCGGCTGGAACAATCCGCTCACCGACAAAGTCGCGGGCGTTCTTTCAGCTTTTGGAATGACGGTTCAGCGATTAAAAGCTGGCGCGATAACCCATAAAATGCAAGTCGAGCTTTGCTCAGGCGATATATGTTATCTTACCGGTCCAAGTGGAGGCGGTAAAAGCGTTTTGCTGCGAGAGCTTTATGAAGCGGTCGATGACGACGACAAAATTATGCTCAACTCAATATCACTGGTTTCGGATTTTGCCTGCGTTGACTGCATTGATGGCGATTGTCTTTCGGTACTCAAAACGCTTAGCAGGGCGGGGCTTTCGGATGTTTTTTGTGTTCTCAATTCGCCTGCAACACTCAGCGAGGGCCAAAAGTATCGGTACCGTTTGGCAAAAGCATTGGCCAGCGGAAAGCGTTTTATTTTTGCTGACGAATTTTGCAGCAGTCTCGACCGTGTTACAGCGGCAGTCGTTGCGCATAACGTAAGGAAGTTTGCAAAAAATAATGACGTGGTTTTTGTTTTGGCAAGCGCTCACGATGACTTGCTGAGCGATTTACTGCCGGAAGTGATTGTTGTAAAGCATTTGGCAGGACAAGCGGAAATTGTGTATAAAAATCCTAAGCACTAAGCTCTAAATCCTAAACAAATTCTAAATACTAATTTTGAATTTTCAAAACGAGGAGTTTTATTTTGGATTGTACGATAACGAAGCATTTGAAAATTGTTCCCGCAAAACTTGCTGATTATAAATGTCTTGCTCATTTTCATTATCGCAGCTCTAAGTTGGGGCCGATTGCGGCAATGTATAAGCTCATTGATACGCATCCAAGGCGAGCGGCGATTGAGCCAATCATTGGGGTGATAATTTATTCAATGCCGCCGGGCCAGGTGCAGATGCGAAACGTTGCTACAAGTGGGCTGTTTACGGGCCTGAAAAGAATGCCCGCGATGACGCTCGTCAATAAGAATGTTCGCACAATTTCGCGAGTTGTTATCGAGCCTCGGTATCGCTGTTTGGGTCTTGCGCACAGGCTTGTTGCAGAGACGCTTGCACTGCTCGAAATGCCTTACATCGAGGCGATGGCGGTAATGGGTAAGGTGAATCCGTTTTTTGAAAAGGCAGGTATGCTGAAATTTGCCGCCCCCGAACATACCGCAAGCGTGAAATTGAGACAGGCTCTTAGCGTGATAGACATTGAGGCTAAAGACCTTGTAGATGTTGAACTCATTGAACGAAAACTGGCAGGGGCAAGCGGAGCGGCGGGCGATTTTGTCGAAAAGCATATTGCCGATTTTCTCTCGGCCTATGGCAGACGCGGCAGGACGATACCAGCCGGGCGGGAGCGGGTAGAGATGATGCTCGAAAAGCTCGGCAGTCGGCCAGTCTATTATTTGTGGCGAAATCCGAATGTGAAATTCGGGATATAAGGAGATTCTTGACAACAAAAACCTCCAAGGCTTTGCTCTTTAACATCATTTTATAAAAGTAGTTATGAATAAAACATCAAGTAGGGACTGTGATGAAATGTCTAAGAATTCATATAGTTTTCTTTAAGAAACCCTTTGATTTTGCCGATGTATGTAGTATAATTTATGGTTGTTATTCACAATTATTATTACAATAAGAGGCTATCCAAGAGGGTTCTGTTCCGCGGTTGAGCCTTCTTCATTTGGAGATGTATTAGATGGGAACTGATTTCCTATACACTGAGCCAAGTTTTTGTGGTGGTATGGCTTTATCGATTGATTTAGGTGCAACCTCAACGGGGCAGTATAATCGTTCGAGTACGCCAAACGAGGCAGATTGTCGTGCGATAAGGTCTGACTGGGCTGTTACCGCTATGGATTTAGTTGAGGCAATAGAATCGGTCAAGGAAGATGCCAAAAAATAAAAACCATTTATCCCAATCGGATGCCCTTTCTAAGCAAGCTGTGCAGCAAGTAGTTGGTATCGTTGAGCAACATTTTTCTGGCCCTTTGCCACCTCCACAGGTTTTATCGCAGTATGACGAAATAATTCCTAATGGTGCAGAGCGCATTATGGTTATGGCAGAGAAGCAAGGCGAACATAGAAGAACTCTGGAAAAGACGGCATTAGATACAGACTCCAGAAATAGTTTGTTGGGCGTGATTTTTGCGTTTGTAATTGGTATTGTTACGGTTGTTACGGGCGCGATAGTTATCATTAAGGGGCATTCTTGGCCTGGAACATTGCTTGGTTCTGCTGGTTTAATTGGTTTGGTTTCTGTGTTTATTTATGGAACACAACAGAAACGCCAGGAAAGAAAAAGCAAGGCTGACGAAAATTAGTTAACAATTCTTTTTAAACAGTATTCTAAACCAGTTCCTCAGTGCTAAATTTTAGCACTAATTTCAATTTTACAATCTTTTATTTAATCCATCAGGAGAGAGTCTATGCGCGTACAAAAAACAATTATTAGAATACCAGTCGAGCTTTTGTTCGCTCATCCGGAAAATCCGAATCGTATGAGCGATGCAAATTTTAAAAAACTCAAACGCAATATCGAACAAACCCAAAACTATGAGCCTGTCATCGTTCGTAAACATCCCGACATCAAAAACGCCTTTGAAATTATTAACGGTCATCACCGTGTTAAAGCTCTAAAACAATTAGGCAACACGTTTGCTGACTGTGTCGAATGGGATGTTGATGACGACCATGCCCGGCTGCTGCTGTCAACGCTGAACAGGCTCAGCGGAAAAGATGAACTTTCGGCTAAAATATCGCTTATAAAGAATCTCTCCGAAAATCGAACCGCAAGTGAGCTTGCAAAACTTCTGCCGGAAACTAAAACAGCTATCGAAAAGCTCAAGGACATAACAAAGCCTGTTGCAAATTTTGCAAAGGACTCAAAAGCCTTTCTCAATACGCTGGTGTTCTTTCTTGATGATGAGCAGATTGCGATTGTCGAGAACGCTCTGGAAAAAGTGTTGCCGAAAGAGGGTCTCGCGGCAGAAAGAAATGCCAAAGCTATTACGCAAATTGCGAAGTCTTATTCATCACAGAGACACAGAGGTTCATAGAGAATTTTTAGACACGGATTTACACGAATAGACACAAATTATTAACCGCGGATTTCACGGATTACGCGGATTAAGAAACAAAGTAAACTGCAACCCCACATTTACAAATGTGGGGCTAACTTGCGGTGGGAAAGCGATAGATTATTTGTAAGTGTAAACCCCTCATAGTGATGAGGGGGCTAAACGGCGAGGGGTGCGGGTGGTGAAATAATGGATTTGAAGTTTTCGCGAGGATGACAGGGTTGATTTGTAAAAATTTTAAAGGGAAAATATGAAAAAGCTGACCAAAAAACAGTTGATAGTTATTGGTGAACTATTCGAGTCGGGCGGAGACGAGGCTGGCGTTGCTAAAAAATATAAGGTTTCGAACAAACTGATGAGGCAGTGGCTGAAGCAGAAAGAGTTTCAGGAAGAGCTTGCTTACAAATTCGCCTCGGCAAATCGTCAGAGCAGACTGCTGCTGGCAAAGTATATTCCGCTGGCAGCGGCAAAATTGGTCGAGCTGTGCGCATCGGAAAAAGAAGAAACCGCCCGCAAGGCCTGCCTGGATATATTGACGATACATCTGCCGAAAAACATATCACAAAAAAACGAAGATAAATCCGTTGAGCAGGAAAGCGAGGGACTCTCGTCTAATTTGTCGTCAAAATTACTGGCCGTTCTGGCAGATAGTAAATAGTTTTTTTAACCGCAGATTTTGCGGATTACACAGATTATTAACCGCGGATTTCACGGATTTTTTAGACACTGATTTCACAGATTACACTGATTAAAAAACAAGATACAAAAAATGGATTCCCGCTTTTGCGGGAATGACAAAAAAATAATCACGAATTGACACGAATAAACACAAATTATTTTAACCGCGGATTTTTAGCCACTAAGACACAAAAACACAAAGAGGAAAAAATATAAAGGATTCTAAAAAATGGATTCCCGCTTTTGCGGAAATGACAAAGTCTTGTACGAACGGTTAATTTAAAATGAGATTGCTACGGCGAAGGGTAGTTTTGAGTTTTGAGTGCTTAGTTTTGAGTTGAGGAATCCCGATAAATCAGGATGGATTTTCAATAAAAAGCAAGGCCTCGCAGTGACAATAATCTTTCCGGCCGCTTCCGCGGCTCGGCTATTAAGCGATGGGAAGAGGATAACCAATATGTAGATACCCCCAGGACAAGACCTGGGGGCTGATGGCGATGTGTAAGATGTAAACCATACGAAAACGCAAATTTCGTTATTACGTTATAGTCCCAGTTGATGTTTTCGCAAAAGCCGGTCGAGCTTTTTAGGGCAATCAACGCATTTGGCCAGTTCGAGCCAAAACTCTTGGCGATGGTTTTTAATCTTTGTGTGAGTCAACTCGTGTAGTATGACATATTCTATAAGTTCGTTTTTCAATCTAATCAGATTTATGTTCAGGCTGATGTTGTTTTTTGCCGAGCAGGAACCCCAGATGGTTTTCTGGTTTCTTATCGCAGCACGGTTATAACTGAAGCCGAATTCCTCGGCCAGCTCTTCGAGCTTATTCAACAGGATTGTCTTGGCGGAAACGGTATCAATTTCAGATTTGCTGAGCGTTGCTTTATGTTGAGCAAGTTGTTTTCGGATTCTGGCCAGGCCTTTGTGTACCCATTCGATGTTCGACTGTAAAAAAGCTAATGCCTTTTTGTGAGAGGCTCGCGCAGGGACAGCGACCCTTATGCTGCCGCAGGGCTTTATGGTTATGGACAACCTCTTAGCTCTGGCAGACTTGGCAAAGAGTACTTCGCCGAGCGGGGCAATGTTGACATATTTTTTATCTTTGACGGCAGGCATTTTTTTATGCGATATCGATGAGCCCGACGGCATCGCCGAATTTTTTGATAAGTTCCGTTCTGATATTTCTATTTCCAGCGGTATTGAGCATTGGCTCGTTTTCGACCATCGCAAAGGCATCTTTGCGTGCCAGCGTGAGTAATTGAAAGTCATTTCTAATATCGGCGATTTTCAAGTCCGGCATTCCGTGTTGGCGTGGGCTGAAAAGCTCGCCTGGCCCGCGAATTTTTAAATCGTATTCGGCGATTTCAAATCCATCGTTGCTGCGTTCCATAATTTCCAATCTGCTTTTTGCTTCGGGGTTTTCGGTCTCGGCAGCCAGCAGGCAGTAAGAATTACTAGCCCCTCTGCCGATTCGGCCTCTAAGCTGATGCAGCTGAGCCAACCCGAATCTGTCGGCCTCTTCTATGACCATAATAGTCGCGTTGGGAATATCCACTCCGACTTCAATCAATACGGTTGAGACGAGGCAATCGATTTTGCCTTTACGGAAAGATTCCATAATTTTCTGTTTGTCTGCGGATTTCATCTGGCCGTGCAGCAGAGCGATGTTGAATTCCGGAAAAACTTTTTTACTGAGCTTTTCATATTCGCTTATCGCAGCTTTGACATCGCCGTTGGCGGAATCTACAATTCTTGGATAGACGAAGAATGCCTGTTTTTTGGCCTTGAGTCTTTCGCGGATAAAGTCATAAGCCTTCGGTATGTCGTGGGGCTGGATATAGCGTGTTATCACTTTTCCTCTGCCGGGCGGGCAGTGTTTAATTATCGACACATCCAAATCGCCGAAAGCTGTCATTGCCAGAGTCCTCGGTATCGGGGTTGCGGTCATAACCAGACAGTGCGGCGTTGTATCTTTTCGCAACATTGCCCGCTGATGAACGCCGAACTTGTGCTGCTCATCGATTATCACTACCGCAAGGTTCTTGAAACGAATGTCATCCTGTAAAAGCGCGACGGTGCCTACGATAATATCTGCCTGGCCGGTGCTTATTTCTCCCAGAATCTCTTTCCTTTTTGCACCTGTCAACCCGCCTGTAATGCAAAGCCTGCGAACCTTGCTGCCTTTGAGGTATCTTTCGATACTCAAAAAATGCTGCGAGGCCAGTATTTCCGTTGGAGCCATTATTACAGCCTGGGTTTTATTCGCAACCGCGAGTAAGGCCACGTAGAGGGCGACGACCGTTTTGCCGCTGCCGACATCGCCCTGAAGCAGTCTGTTCATTGGCACATTCGCCGAAAGGTCTCTGACGATTTCTTCAATGACCTCGTCCTGGTCGCCGGTGAGCAGGAATGGAAAACGTTTTCTGATTCGGCTATCGATTTTATCATCGCAGTTGAGGGCAAGTGCTTTTGAAAAATGCGTAGCTTTGTATCGCCTTAGCGCAATAGCGGTTTGAATCAGGAAAAGCTCATCGTATTTAAGTCGCCGTTTTGCTTTTGCGATTTGCTCTTCGTCGCTGGGAGCGTGTATCCATTTGAATGCTTTTTTTCGGCCGATGAGATTGTTCTTTTTTAGAAATGCTTTATCAAAAAATTCGGGCAGGTTTTCGATGATATTTTCCAGCGATTTGTGAACGACCTGTTTTATCTGCCTGCTGGAAAGATTGGCAGTGGCGGGGTAAACCGGGCCGCCAAGTTTTTGTGTGGAGTCGTCCTTGTTTTCGTCGCGGGTGTCATTGGCGATAACGAGTTTTGGATTATTCATCTGCAACTGATGTTTGTACTCGGCGACTTTGCCTGAAACGTAGATTTTCATTCCGGGTTCAAGTTTGCCGCGCAAGAATCCGCCGTGAAACCAAACGATTCTGCACATCCCGGTCTCATCGCTGATATAAGCCTCGAAGATTGCCGGCCTGCGGTATGGCTGCCAGTCGCAGCTTTCGACAATTCCGCCTATTGTAATGTTATGGTCGGGCAGAATTTGCCTAATTGGTATAGATTGCGGGACAAAGACCCAGTCTCGCGGGTAGTATTCCAGCAAATCAATGGCTGTTTTCACGTCCAGGGCCTCGAACGCCTTCGCTCTGGCCGGGCCTACGCCTTTTAAAAACTGGACGGGAGTGTCGAGATTTATGTTATCGTTTTTTTGCATAGTCCATATATTAGTTATATATTGCTATTTGCTCTTTTCATAAAACTTTACGATGGTATAATAATCGCCTTATAGATGGATATTTGCAAATTATTTTTATGAAAGAAAATGAATAACGACATTAAAAGGTCAATGGAACTGGATAAGCGATATATTTGGCACCCGTTTACGCAAATGCAGGGCTGGCTTGAGGCTGAGCAGATGGTTATCGACAGCGGTGATGGATTTTATCTTATCGACACCGATGGCAATCGTTATATTGACGGCATTTCATCGCTCTGGTGCAATGTTCACGGCCACAGGGTGAAGAAAATCGATGACGCGATTAAAGACCAACTCGGCAAAATCGCACATAGCACACTGCTTGGTTTGGGACAGTCGGCATCAGCAGTCTTAGCTGAAAAACTTATTGAAATTGCCCCGGATAATCTAAAAAAAGTTTTTTATTCCGATAGCGGCGCGACCTCAGTTGAAATTGCTCTGAAAATTGCTTATCAATACTACCACAATATCGGCAAGCCTCGCAAAAAGTTTATCGCTCTGGGCGATTCGTATCACGGCGACACAATTGGGGCGGTAAGTGTTGGCGGGATGGAACTGTTCCACTCCATTTACAAGCCGATGCTGTTTGAAACGCTTTTTGCTCCATCGCCAAATCTATATCGTTTTGACGGAACGTCCCGGCAGTGCGCTGAATTTACGCTGGGTAAAATCAAGCAGCTCTTAAAAGATAATACTGGAAATATCGCAGCGGTTATTGCTGAACCCCTCGTTCAGGGGGCAGCTGGAATTATTGTTCATCCGAAAGGTTTTTTGAAGAACCTGCGCGAGCTTACGAAAAAATATGATACCCTTTTAATCGTTGACGAGGTTGCAACCGGTTTCGGCAAAACCGGCAAAATGTTTGCCTGTGAAGTTGAATCCGTCCAGCCCGATATAATGTGTGTCGCGAAGGGGATAACCGGCGGGTACCTGCCGTTGGCGGCGACATTAACAACACAGGAATTATTCGATGGCTTTTTGGGCGAGGTCGATGAATGTAAAACTTTCTATCACGGTCATACCTATACCGGCAACGCATTGGCCTGTGCGGCGGCGATAGCATCGTTGGAGTTGTTTGACGAAAATAAAATAATCGCTTCGCTGCCGAAAAAGATAAAATTGCTCGAAGAGTACCTCGAAAAAATAGCGGTTCTGCCTTTTGTTGGCAATGTGAGAAATGCCGGGATGATGGCAGGGGTCGAGATTGTTAAGGATAAAGGCACGAAACAATCGTTTGAGAATAAATATCAGGTTGGTGCAAAGCTCTGCGCAATTATGCGGGATAATGGTGCGATGATGCGGCCGTTATCTGATGTTATTGTGATAATGCCGCCAGTGGCGATTGATATTGAAACGCTGCGGAAATTGCTGGATATTGTTTACGAAACTTTGCAAAATGAGTTGCCGGAGTTAACGCGGATTATTTAAACACTGATTACGCAGATTTCGCGGATTAAAAAATAAGATATAGAAAAATGGATACCCGCTTTCGCGGGTATGACAAAAGAAATTAACCACGAATGCACACGAATAAACACAAATGAAAAAGATAGATTGCCGCGCTGCGCTCGCAATGACAACGACATTGTCCGGCCGCTTCCGCAGCTCGGCTACTAAGCAATAGGAAAGGGTAAAATAATTCGTAAATACAAACCCCGGCAAACAAGTTGCCGAGGCTATACAGATTTTTTTAAATTATGACTGAACTGAAATTTAAAAAACATAAGGGTCTTTTCATTACCGCTACCGATACCGGCGTTGGCAAAACTATGATTGCCGGCTCTATCGTTAAGCTGCTCAAAGCCTCCGGCAAAAACGCGGGTGTTTTCAAGCCTATCGCAACAGGATGCGTAAAAGACCGGTACGGACTTGTCAGCAGCGATACCGAATTTTTGGCCTACTGCGCGCAAAGCGAATTTTTGCTTACTGACATAACTCCGGAAAATTTTATTACGCCCGCAGCTCCCATCGCTGCTGAAATGGCGGAGAATCGCAAGGTTAATCTCGAAAAAATCGTTGCTGCCTACAATTATATGGCTGGCAATACCGATTGCGTTTTGGTAGAAGGTATCGGCGGGATTCGTGTGCCGATAACCGAAAATTGCGATGTTCTTGACTTAGCAAAATCGCTCGGTTTGCCGGTAATAATCGTCGCTCGGCCGGATTTGGGCACTATAAACCATACCTTATTAACCATCAATGCAGTCAGAGGTGCCGGTTTAACGGTTGCCGGGGTGGTAATAAACGGCTATGATGAGTCTGTTGCTGACTTTGCTGTCGAAACCGCTCCGGAAGTTATCGCAAAGGCTGGCAACGTAACTATCCTTGCGGTCGTGCCGTTAGATGCTGAGGCAAGCGTTGAAGAAATCAGGCCAAGTCAGATAGTCGAAGATGTACTCGGTGAAATCGACTGGCAAAAAATTATTGGATTGTAAAAAATGAAGACAGAGGCAATAAAACTCAAGCGACCAGATATGCGAAGATACCTCGTGCCGTTCAATACCGGCTCGGTTCCGCAGATGTTTACCGACTGTCTCGTAATTGGCTCAGGCATTGCCGGTTTGCGCGCGGCCATAGAAGCCAGCGATAGTTGCGATGTGGTTGTTGCCTGCAAAGCTGAGTTGGAAGAATCCAATACCTGGAACGCTCAGGGTGGAATTGCCAGCGTTTTAGACTCGACTGACAGTTTTGCTGAACATATTGCTGACACCCTCAAGACCGGTTGCGGCATAAACGATGAGGAAATCGTTGAGCGTGTCGTTAAGGATGGCCCGGAGCTGGTAACCCAGTTAGACAAATGGGGTACTGAGTTTGATACGCACAACGGCAAAATAGATATAACGCGGGAGGGCGGGCATTCACATCCGAGAATTGCTCACGCCCAGGGCGACTGTACCGGCAGAGCGATAGCGCAGGCTCTTATCAGAAAGATTCGCCAGAACGAAGCGATAACGGTAGTAGAGAATTTTTTCGCTATCGACCTTATCACCGACGACGAGAATAATTGTCTCGGCATAATCGGTTGCAGCGGCACCGGTACAAAACAGATTGTCTGGGCAAAAACAACCATCCTCGCTACCGGCGGGGCAGGCAGGCTGTACCGCGAGACGACAAATCCCAATATAGCTACCGCCGACGGTCTTGCAATGGCCGCAAGAGCAGGGGCAGTACTGTGCGATATGGAATTTATGCAGTTTCATCCGACAACGCTCTATATCGCTGGCGCATCGCGTGCATTGATAACAGAAACACTTCGCGGCGAAGGTGCGATTCTGCTCGACATTAACCGCCAGACTTTTATGAAAGAATACCATCCCGATGCTGAGCTTGCTCCGCGCGATATTGTCAGCAGAGCAATACTGTCGCAAATGCTCAAGACCGGCTCGACTCACGTTTATCTGGATATTCGTCATTTCGATAAAGCACATTTTTCAAAACGCTTTCCGCTGATTAACGAACTTGTCGAAAGTTTCGATATTGATGTCAGCAAGGATTTAGTGCCTGTCCGTCCAAGTGCTCATTATATGGTCGGCGGCGTAAAAACAAATTCGTCGGCGCGTACGGGGATAAATAATCTTTACGCTTGCGGCGAGGTCGCCTCGACCGGCCTGCACGGAGCAAACAGACTCGGCAGCAATTCACTTCTTGAGGGATTAGTCTTTGGTAAAGTCGCCGGCAGAGAAGCAATCGCAAATGCCGCAAAAAAACCATCCGTGATGAGCCTGCACAAATTGAAATACGAAGTTCCGCAGTCCGACCGCAGCCGTCTGGATACCGCTGATGTTTTAAATTCGCTGCGTGCTTTGATGTGGCGAAATGTTGGAATAACCCGGAGCGACCAGCCGTTAGCTGAAGCCCAGGAAATTATTACGTTTTGGCAGAGGTATGTGCTGGACAAAGTTTTTGATTCGCCTGGGGGCTGGGAGTGTCAGAATATGTTGACCATTGCCTGCATAATGGCAAAAGCTGCCCAAGGGCGTACCGAAAGCAGGGGAGTACACTTCCGAAAAGATTTCCCCGAAATTGACGACAAAAGATTCAAAACCCACATTGAATTCGCATAGACTTTTATTCTATAGAGGAGAGATGTAATGACTACAAAATATGAATATAACCTATATTTCACAGCAATCAGTCAAAACGAAAAGCCAATCTGCTAAATGAGTTGAATGAAAAAATTGCTAAAGGCTTAAGAACCGCACCTCTCGACAATAAGGTAGATAATGTTGGCATAATCTATAATGATATTATATGGGGAGCAATAATTATTAACGGCTTCATATTTGCGATATCATACCAAGTACGAATAATAAATGCGCACACACGTCATTCCGAGCGTAGTCGAGGAATCTAAAAACGAGAGATTTCTCCGCTCCATTCGCTCCGCTCGTTCCGGTCGAAATGACAATGGCGCACTTAATAATCGGAATTGGTATCATTCATGAGTATAGCCTTGTTGCAGAAGATGCTGCCCCTTTGGATTTGCTGGATTATATTAACGGCAATTACTATTTTCTTTGTGAGCTATGTGGCAAAACATCTTAGCATTTGTTGCTATTTTCGTTATAATGATATTGCCAAGCAGGTTGAGCGGCCGTTGTGTTCGCAATGATGACAACCCCCAGGACAAGACTTGGGGGCTAATGGCGATGGGAAAGATAAAAGTACAAATTCCGATGAATCGGGGGCTAATCTTTGCCGTAGATGGTCGCAGCGATTACTCCGGAAATCGGAGTCCATATTAATCCCTGAATCGTCCAGTAAACAATCACCTGCCAAGCAACGGTCATAAACATATATGTCATTAGCATACCATTAAGTTGGCCAACAGCGAAAACGCACAGGCCGTAAACCAGACCTTTTGCGATGAGACTTTTTCCGGGAATGCCTTTGCGCAAAAGTGCATAGACGCTCACAAAAATCAGATTCATTATGAAGCAACCCAAATAAAACATCGCGCCTGGCGGGCCGTCCATCGGCTTCCAGACATTTATTGGCTCGATTTCATAGACCCAACGGAAGAGCCATCCGCAGGTAATCATCCCGACGATTGCACCGAAAACGCTGATTGCGATGGTAGCGATGATGATTCTCAGGATTTTTTTGGATGTCATTTTTTTCCTTTCAAAAATAGTAATTGCTCATACGGAAAAGTATTCTATATAAATATAGATTGGCGTAGAAGAAGAAAGTTACAAAAAAATGGCGAAAGAGAAAGGGTGAGACAAAAAATCATTTTTTAGGCTAAAAAAGGGTGAAAGAGGGGATTCGAACCCCCGACCCCCGGATCCACAATCCGGTGCTCTAACCAGCTGAGCTACTCTCACCATAAATTGCCGCTAATCGCTCTGGAAACACGATTTTGTCGAGGACGAGCATTCTAATAATATATCCGTGTCTTGTCAAGAGGCCACAACTGAAAAGCCGGCACAAAAAAAGCCCCGACATTTCGCCGGGGCCTTTAACTTTTAACTATCCGGCCGCTTCCGCGGCTCGGCTTCTAACTTTTGACTACTTCAGTGCTGCCTGAGCCGCTGCCAGGCGAGCGATTGGTACTCTAAATGGAGAACACGAAACGTAGTTCATTCCAACCTTATGGCAGAAATCAATGCTTTTTGGCTCGCCGCCATGCTCGCCGCAAATACCGACTTTGAGCTTAGGGTTGGTAATTCTGCCGAGCATTGTGCCGGTCTCGACCAGTTTGCCGACACCAGTGGTATCGAGCACTTGGAACGGGTCGTTTTCATAGATGCCTTGTGCGACGTATTCACCGAGGAACTTGCCTGCATCATCGCGCGAGAAGCCCATCGTCATTTGCGTCAGGTCGTTCGTGCCAAAGCTGAAGAACTCTGCCTCGGTTGCAACCTCATCAGCGGTCAGAGCAGCTCTTGGAACTTCAATCATTGTTCCAATCATATAGGCAATTTTCGTCTTTTTCTCTTTGAAGACCTTATTGATTTCGTCAAGGACATCGTCCTTAACAATCTTGAGCTCCTTAACTGAGCCGATAAGCGGAATCATAATTTCCGGCAGAACGGTTTTGCCACTCTTTTTGACTTTAAGAGCCGCCTCAATAATAGCTCTTGCCTGCATCCGGTAAATTGCAGGATACGTTACAGCAAGTCTGCATCCGCGATGTCCGAGCATCGGGTTGAACTCGTGAAGTTTTTCAACTTCGCCGGCAACCTGTTTCGGAGTAACTTTAAGCCTTTTCGCCATCTCGGCCTGGGCTTTCTTATCCTGCGGCAGGAACTCGTGCAACGGCGGGTCGAGCAAACGAACCGTTACCGGCAGCCCGGCCATCGCTTTGAAGATACCTTCAAAGTCGCTTCTTTGGTATGGCAGAAGTTTTTTCAATGCTCCTTCAAACTGCTTGATGGCGGTTGCATAATTTTTCCGGATAGTTGCAATTTCTTTTTTGTCTTCTGTTGCTTTAGTTTCGTCGAGCATTGTCGAGTAATCATCGGCTGCAAGAATCAATTCGCGAACAGCCCAGATTCTATCACCTTCAAAGAACATATGCTCAGTTCTGCAAAGGCCGATACCTTCGGCACCAAATTTGCGGGCACGTTTTGAATCTTCCGGCGTGTCAGCGTTTGTTCTGATGCCGAGCTTGCGGAACTTATCAGTCATCGCGATGAACTTGCCGAAAGCACCTGAAAGTTTAGGCTCAACTGTCGCGACTCTGCCAAGAATAACCTGCCCGGCAGAACCATCAAGGCTAATCCAGTCGCCTTGCTTGATAGTTAGTTTACCGATAGTCATCTTATTGGTTTTGTAATTGATATTTAATTCACTAACGCCGGCAACACAGCACTTGCCCATTCCGCGAGCGACAACAGCGGCGTGGCTCGTCATTCCGCCCTTAGCGGTTAAGATGCCCTTTGCAGCGTCCATACCGCCGATGTCTTCCGGGCTGGTCTCAATTCTGACAAGGATAACGTTTTTGCCGTCATCGCGCCATTTCTCCGCAACGTCAGCGTTGAACACAACCTGTCCGACGGCAGCACCCGGCGAGGCAGGCAGCCCCTCTGCGATAACGTTACGTTTTGCCTTGGGGTCAAACGATGGGTGCAGCAACATATCGAGCATATTAGGCTCAACTCTCATAACAGCTTCTTTTGCGGTAATGAGTTTTTCGTTCACCATATCGACAGCGGTCTTAACAGCGGCCTCTGCTGTTCTCTTGCCGTTACGAGTCTGAAGGACATAGAGCACTTTTTCCTGAATGGTAAATTCCATATCCTGCATATCTTTGTAATGTTTTTCAAGGCGGGTCATCAGGCCGGTCAACTCTTTGTACGCCTTTGGCATAACTTTGGAAAGTTGTTTAAGCGGGACAGGAGTCCTGATACCGGCAACAACATCTTCGCCTTGAGCGTTCATCAGGAATTCGCCGTAAAATTCTTTCTTGCCGGTACTCGGATTACGCGTAAAGCAA
The DNA here is from genome assembly GCA_021108375.1 of Anaerohalosphaeraceae bacterium. Classification (GTDB taxonomy): domain Bacteria; phylum Planctomycetota; class Phycisphaerae; order Sedimentisphaerales; family UBA12454; genus JAIORA01. Next base: position 94,718 of record JAIORA010000016.1, on the reverse strand, counting down.
ACGCCGGTTCCGCAATCGTCACCCATATTGCCGAAGACCATTGCCTGAACGTTAACAGCCGTGCCGAGCAGGCCCTTAATATCGTTAAGCTGGCGGTACTTGATAGCTCTTGCAGCGTTCCACGAACCGAACACAGCATTAACAGCGTGTGCAAGCTGAACTTTGCCGTCCTGCGGGAAAGGTTTTTTGACGTGTTTTTTATAGACAGCTTTATATTTTTCAACGACATCTTTAAGTTGGCTATCGCTGAGGTCATTATCGTTTTCCACTTTAGCTTTTTTCTTTGCTGCATCAAGAACAGCTTCAAAATGTTCGTGATGGCAGCCCATTACCACATCGCCGAACATATCGATAAATCTGCGGTAGATGTCATAGGCAAAGCGAGCGTTGCCGGTTTTAGCGATGATACCCTCGACGACTTTATCGCTGAGGCCGAGATTCAGGACCGTATCCATCATACCCGGCATAGAAACAGCGGCACCACTTCTGACGCTGACCAGCAGAGGTTTTTCGGGGTCGCCGAATTTTGCATCCATTGCTCTTTCGAGCTTGGCCAGATTCTTATCAACTTCAGCGGTCAAATCTTTTGACCACTTGCCTTTTGCCTTGTTGTACTCATCGCACACGAATGTAGCGATGGTAAAACCAGCTGGCACAGGAATGCCGAGATTCATCATCTCAGCGAGGTTTGCACCTTTACCGCCGAGAATTTCCTTCATTTTTGCGCTGCCTTCGGCCTTACCGTTGCCGAAGAAATAAACACGTTTTTTACCTTTAGCCTTAGCCATCCTTAAAACTCCTTCAAAAATACTAAACCGCCTCCGTTGTGAGGCCAAAATAGAAACTTTACACAGAGTGAAAACTTGAATCGGCGAGTATATAACTCCGCTGTGGCACTGTCAACCAATAAAAAATTAGTAGCCGAGCCGCGGAAGCGGCCGGATAAATTGGAGCTTCTTATATATTTACCGCGCGTATTTTTATTGACAAACAGGTAAAAGCAGTGTAGTAATATCGTTATGGTAGTGGCGGTTTTATGAGGTGGTATTGGGCTTGTTTGGCATTATGGGTTTGTCCGGCCGCTTCCGCGGCTCGGCTACTGGTAATGCGTAAGATTTAAATCATTTGCAGAGGTGATTTTGCAGGAAGTTTTTTACTTATAGTATGGTGATGTATTATATTCATTGTAGAAACCGTAGCAGCCGAGCAGCGGGAGCTGCCGGAAATTTTATCGCTGACAAATTATGCATAGCGCACCAATCGCAAGTTTTATAACCTTTACTACATACGGAATGTGGCTGCACGGCGACCCCAGAGGCAGTGTTATACAATCTAAAGGGACTGCCAAATTGTTGGGCCATAATCCAAAATTGCAAAATTATCATCAAGACAAATTAACCTATCCGCCTGTTAAGCTCGGCAGCGACCAGAGAAAAATCGTTCTTGCAGCGATAGTTGAGCATTGCGATGTCAAGGGTTGGCAGTTGTTTGCGGCACATATACGGAGCAATCACGTTCATATTCTGGTTGGCGCGTATAAGCCCGACTTGGTGGCGGATTTTAAAAGCTGGGCAACAAGAAAACTCAGAGCAAATGGATACGATATGCCAAGAGTGTGGACTCAGGGCGGTAGTATGCAATATCTTTTTAAGGACGATGAGATTAAAGAAAAGGTAGATTACATAATCAATCAGCAAGGCGATATGATGGAATACTACGTTTGCCATTAACTACTTATCCGGCCGCTTCCGGGGCTCGGCTACTATATCCATAAACTTTCCGGCTGCTGGCGATGATTTTTGAGTATAAAGCCATTTTAGGCGATTGCGGAAGTTCGTTGTTTTTCCAGTCTTGCCCCTGTCCGGCACAATTTGCAATCACAAAGACCCGTGCTTCTAAGATGGCTAACCCCGGCAATTGATTTTGTGTCGGAGATTACAGCTCCTTTTGCTTTCATTTTTCGCAATGCCAGGTCTGCTTTTTGTCTGTCGTGTGCGCCTATGCAATCAGCGACGATTACCACTTTTTTGCCTCTTTGCAGCAGTCCCAGCACAGTTGCTACAACAGCTCCTTCGGCAACAGCGCCGACAACGACAAATTCGTCAGCCCGTATCTCTGTAAGCAACCTCTCGATTCTCGGCTCCTCAAACGGATTGTCAGTACGTTTTTTGAGAACCACCTGGTTATTGTAAAGGAACATATCCCTTGAAATATCGGTATAGCCATCCGCTTCAAAACATATTCTGCGATTCCTGATAGTGTAATTGATTTTCTTCTGGCCGTCAGTGCCCGCAATGCAGAAAAAGTCGCCGTTTTTGCCCGGCCTTTCCAGCATAGTTGAAACCATTCTGATGTCTTTAGTCCTGGCCCAGGCGTTTATCCGCCGCAGGTTCATCAAAATCCGCCGGTGGTTTCTAATGCACGCGCTGCCGCTGGCGAGAAACAAATCGTTCTGGGTGTCGATATCTATTAACACCCGCCTTTTCCGAATTTTTATAGGCCTGATCATTTTAATCACGTCTTTATAATAAACTCCGTTTCTATCGCTCCTACGTTAAATCGCAGCCGATAGTTCCGCATAATATGTATCGACAAGTTAAAAACTTGACTTAATAACCCGTTAGCCTGAAAATGTTGTGGACGTTACAACCTTTGGCTGAAGTTTAGTTAAAAAGTTTCTTTAGAATTTTATTTAATGGCTAAAAGAGAAATCAAGGACTACCCGCTAATCTCGTTTGATAGCGATGGCATAGAAGGATTTATCGATTTTGATGGCATTTTCGCCCGCAGACTGCCCCTGCACATCGAAATAGGTTCCGGCAAAGGCACTTTTCTGGTTAATCAGGCCTCGGTACAAACAGAAATTAATTTTTTCGGGATAGAATGGGCAAACAAATATTATAAACACGCCGTAGATAGAATAGGACGCTGGCAGCTTACTAACGTCCGAATAACAAGGGCGGACGCGGCCGAGCTAATCGCCGCGAATATCGCCGAGGATAGCGTAGATTGTTTTCACATATATTTTCCGGACCCTTGGCCAAAGAGTCGGCATCATAAAAGACGTATGGTCTGTGAGAAAAATAGCGAGCAAATGCTGCGTTGTTTAAAGAGCGGCGGCATTATCAACATAGCCACTGACCACGATGAATATTACCAATGGATGAGGGAGGTTTTCGCTGGGTTTATTGCTGCCGGGAGGGTTGTTGAGATTGATTTTATCAAACCCATTGGCGCAGAAGCTGAGGAGATGGCTGGCACAAATTTTGAGCGGAAGTATCTAAAAGAGGGGCGGATAACCAACACAATCGCTGTGAAGAAAGTTTAGTATTGTAAAATAAGTCTATCTGGGATACTATACTGACTATCAATTAGGTAAGTGCCAAAAACCGAGGATGTGGAAATATGACAGAAGATAGCATAATAAAAACAAGGCTCTTCAGAAGCGATAGTGATTTTATCCATCGAAGGTCTATAAGAATCGCTGAAGCAATTGCATTTAAAAGTGGCACAATTGCGGATCCTGTAAAAACAGTGATTTCTACAATATCACAAAAGAAAGAATCTTATTTTCTCAAACCCGGTAAGGAAACTCAAAGAGCCACACCAAATATACACGATATGTTTCCTAATGTGGGAAGTAACAACAAAAGTGAAACAGATGGTTTCACATTTGAAGTAATTTGGGAATATCTCATAAAAATTTCCATTATTAACCAGCTAACTTTTAAAAAAGTATTGGTACTATTATACCGGCTCTGTTTTTTACTTGACCATAATTTAAGAGGTGAAATCAGATACCACCCCTCTCCAGAAATACTTGATTATATTTCCAAGATGGACTTTGCACTGAAGGACGGTTTCAAAGATAAATTTAAAAAAAATGAGATCGAGCTACTTGAATTTTTACATTTTATAGATTTGTTGGGTTGGAATGAGGATGTAAAGTATCATATAAAAAATGGGCAGCCAGACTTCGAAGATAGGACCAAGAGGAATGTCGGAAGGACTAATACTATTATAAGTGTGATTAGTGTCCCCTTGATGATTAATGATTTCTTAGCAAACATTATTGAAAATGTAAATTACATTGAAAGAATAAATGTAAGACTTATCCTTTCTACAATGCAAAAATTGAGTAAATCAAGGGGGATATGCGTGTTATCTGGTGTTGCACTTCAAAGATATTTGGAACCATATTTAGAAAAATGAGTTATATGAATAATCAGAAAATAAATAGCTTTCGCAACAGGGTGTTGAATGATGATGTTTTAAATGTTTTAAAGCAGCTTCCTGATGAAAGTTTAGATATGGTTTATGGTGACCCAGATTATAATGTTGGCATTAATTATGCCGGAAAGAATTATACGACAAAATGGGATGAATATATTAATGGATATATTGAACTGGCAAAAGAAAGTATGCGTGTGTTAAAGCCAACGGGCAATTTATTTATGATAAATTATCCCAAGCAAAATGCTTATTTAAGAGTGAAGTATTTGGATGATAACACTTATGATGTACAAGATTATGTTTGGACATATAATACGAATGTCGGGCATAGCCCAAAAAGATTTACAACGGCCCACAGGAGTATACTTCATTGTCGCAAAACCAAAAATAACAACTTCTATAAGAACCAAGTGGCCGTTCCTTATAAAAACCCTACTGACAAACGTATTCTTAATAATTTAGCGAATGGTTCAAAGGGGCGTATGCCTTATTCTTGGTTTTATTTTAACCTTGTAAAAAATGTTTCTAAAGACAAGACATTTCATGCTTGTCAAATTCCATTGCCTCTCGTTGAAATGCTTATCAGGTCTTGTACCAAAAAGAATGATGACGTTTTTATTCTCTTTGGCGGTAGTGGGTCTGAAATTGTTTTGTGTGAAAATTTAAAAAGGAATTTTATTTCTTGTGAAATCCATACCGACTATTATCAGATGATTTTGGACCGTTTAGGCAATAATGGAAAAATAAAAGACGAATATAGATTAGATTTTATTCAGCAAAAAAACAAAAAAATACCTACGCAGACACGCGACCTATTCACGATAGGGAAATAAAAAAACTATCAGTCGTCTTCGGGGCACATCATAATATATTCACGCACAGCATTCATATCAGCGATAGCGACCGCGATTTTATCGTCGGCAGCACCGTAATATAGATACAGCTTGTTAATGTCCTCGTGTACCGTCGCTCCGGTAACGAACACAACATCGCTGACATCGCCAACACGTTCATAATCAGCACGCGGCCCAAGCACCCATTCCTGGCTTCTGCGGAGCACCTTCCAGGGCTGGTCATTGCCAGCAGGCTTATTTAGATAAGTTAAAATTACTTACACCGATGAGCAGTTCTACCTTTCGGCAAAATTCAGGGGTCGGATTTACCGCCAGTCCCCTGCCAACGGCGGCTCTTACGGTCAGGCCTTTAGCGGTTTTAACGGTAACAAAAACAGGACTCTTGCCGCGATAAGTTTGGCAGAGAGCCTTTATGTTTGCGATTTTTTCCCTGGTTATCTGAGACTCCTCAAGAGAGATGTTAACATTAGCGGCAAGTTTGGAAGCAGCCTGTGAAATATCTATCATTTCGTTGCAGATTATTTGCGGCACTTCTCTGGCGCAATCAACTTTGCCACGAACAAAAACAACCGAGTCAACCTCGATGAGATTGCCATAACGAGCATAGACATCGGACCAGACGACTACTTCGCAGGTATTTTGCAAATCTTCGAGAGTAAAAACCGCCATCTTTGCCCCGGCGTTTCGGCCGTTACGAGTTACGATATTACGAACCTTTTGAATCATTCCGCCAATGGTAACGCTTCGGCCGTCCAGTTCCGGGCCGAGTTGTGAGGTGTTGATGTCGCTGTAAACATCTATAACGTTAGCGTGCTTGCTAAGCGGATTTGAAGTAACGTAGAAACCGAGTACATCCTTTTCCATTGCAAGCATCTGTGTTTCCGGCCAGGCAGGCACATCGGGCAATTTCTCGTGGTCCTTTTCAAATTCCTTCTCGTCTTCAGCTCCGCCAAAAAGTCCGAGCTGTCCGCTGGCTCTGTCAGATTGGGACCCGCTGCCGATACGCATCGCCATTTCAAGGCCGGCCATCATTTGCGAACGGCTGCCGCCAAGGCGGTCGAATGCGCCAGCCTTTATGAGAGATTCTATAACCTGCTTGTTAGCTGCGCGAAGGTCAACGTTTTCACAGAAATGGAACAGACTCTTAAATCGGCCAACGTTTCGGCGGGCAGTAATAATCTGCTCGACAGCTTTTTCGCCGACACCCTTAACAGCGGCAAGGCCGAAACGTATAAAACCGACATCCTCTTTGTGCTCGTGCTGCGATTCATAAATAACGGTAAAGTCGGTGAAACTTTCGTTTATGTCGGGCGGCAGGAGTTCGATGTTCATCGCCCTGCACTGGCCGATATATTCAGCGACCTTTTCGGAGTCGCCCATTTCGTAAGTCAGCAGAGCCGCCATAAACTCTATCGGCCAATACGCCTTCAGATACGCGGTCTGATAAGCAATAATTGAGTACCTTGTGGCGTGGCTCTTATTGAAACCATAGCCAGCAAACTTCTTTATCAGCCCGAAGATATTGTCGGCCTCTTTTTCCTTGAGTCCTTTTTCCCTGCAACTGACGATAAAAACCTTTCGCTGCCTGGAAATTACCGATGCCTTTTTTTTACTGATAGCCTTAATCAGCGTATAAGCCTGTCGCAGCGGTATATCGCCCATACGGTTACAGATACGCATAACCTGTTCCTGATAGACCATAATACCAAAAGTCTCTTCAAGAACTTCTCGCATAATTTTGTGAGGAACGTCCCAGTTTGCGCCGTGTTTGCGGTCGATAAAATCGCCTATCAGCGCCATTGGCCCCGGACGGTACAAAGCGTTGGCTGCGATAAGGTCTTCGAGACGGTCGGGCTTGAGCTTCATTAACAAATCCTGCATTCCGCCAGACTCGAACTGAAAAACGCCCTTGGTTTTTCCGGAAGCAAAAATCTCGAAAACTTTCGGGTCGCAGTAGTCGATTTTTTCGATATCAATTTTCTCGCTGTGCAGCGAATCGACTAAATCGATTGTCCGCTGAATAACGCTAAGAGTTCTAAGGCCGAGAAAGTCCATCTTCAGCAAGCCTATCTTATCAATAATCGGCCCTTCGTACTGCGTTATCAAATCGTCGGATTTCGTATCCTTGTAAAGCGGAACAAAATTACTCAATGGCTCATCAGCGATAACAACTCCGCAGGCGTGTACCGATGCGTGGCGCGTAAGCCCCTCCAGCCTCTTGGCGATATCAATAACGTTTTTGGTTTGCGGGTCGTTGTCGTAAGACTTTTGCAGTTCCGGCTCGACTTTCATCGCCTCTTCAAGCGTTATGCCGAGAGTTGTGGGGATGAGCTTTGCCAGATGGTCGGCCTCCGGCAGCGGAACATCGAGCACCCGGCAAACATCGCGCATAACCGCGCGAGCCTTCATCGTTCCGAAAGTTATAATCTGCGCGATATGGCCATATTTCTGGCGGACGTATTCAAGGATTCTGCCGCGACCGTCCTGACATATATCAATATCAATATCAGGCATTTCGTCTCGCTCAGGGTCCATAAACCGCTCGAAAAGCAAATCGTATTTAATGGGGTCAACGTTGCACAGGCCGAGACAATAGCCGACAACCGTCCCGACAGCACTGCCCCTTGCTCCGGTGGGAATGTTGTTTTCAGCGGCAAACCGGCAGCAGTCCCATACGATTAAGAAGTAACTCGAAAAGCCTTTGCTTTCGATAACTTCCAGCTCTCTTTCGATACGACTCCTGACTTCATCGGTAACTTTGCCATAAAGTTTTTTCGCGCCTTTATAGCAAAGCTCGGTCAGAAATTCTTCGGGACTCTGGCCGGTAGAGGGTACAAAACTCGGAGCGTGTCGGCTCTTTAAATCAATTTCGACATTGCACCTTGCCGCAACCGCCAGGGTATTGTCGCAAGCCTCAGGAACATCGGCGAACAGCTCTCGCATTTCTGCCGGACTCTTTACATAAAGGTCTCTGGGATATTTCATTCTGCCCGGCTCAGCCACTCGCTTGCCGGTGCTGAGGCAGGTAAGCGCATCGTGAGCATCGTAATCTTCGGCGGTGAGAAAATGGCAATCGTTTGTCGCGAGCAGGCCAATACCCATTTTTTTTGCAAGGTCTATTATCCCCTGTCGAACCCAGGGATACTCGTCATTTTCGTGCTGCTGAATTTCCATAAAGAATCTGTCGGGGCCGAAAATTTTCAGATAATCCTCAGCGGCCTTTTGAGCCTTGTCGGGGTCTTGCTTAACGAGGGCGTAATTCACTTCGCCCTTAATGCACGCCGTCGAGCAGATAAGCCCTTCGTTGAATTCCGCCAGAACCTCTTTGTCGATTCTGGGACGGTAATAAAAGCCCTCGGTGTAGCCGATACTGGCGAGCTTCATCAGGTTCTTGTAGCCGGCATTATTTTCAGCGAGCAAGACCAAATGATACGAGGCCTGCGATATCGACATCTTTTGCTTATTAAGGCGGGAGTCCGGGGCGATATAGGCTTCGATACCTATGATGGGTTTAATGTCAGCTGCGCGGGCGCGGGTATAAAAATCTACTGCGCCGAACATATTGCCGTGGTCGGTTATCGCGACAGAGTCCATTTTTAATTCACTGCAACGCTTCAAAAGCTTCGCTGGCGCAATAGCACCATCGAGCAGGGAGTATTGGCTGTGCAGGTGTAAATGTGTAAATCCTTTTTCTTCCATTTGTTAGGCAAATCCTCTGAAATAATTCCTCGTTCACCTAAGATATAGACTTGCTCTCCTGATGTCAAGATTGCAATTTTATCATTCCCGTGTTCCCCTTTGTCATTCCGCACTTGATACGGAATCCAGTTTTTAAAGTTAGCCCTGCCATTACCATGGCAGAGTTGTTTAGCCCCCGATTTACAAATCGGGGGCTCAGGATTTCATGGATGGATTGAGAAACGCCGTTAATTTCTGAACAATTTTTTTTGGCTGTTTTGTTTGACACTCCCAGATAACAAGAATGTCCCAGCCAAGTTTTTTTAGTTTGCTGAGACTTTCCTTGTCTCTTTTTACTGTTGCAGTTCTTTTCATTTCCCAAAAATCAGCGTTGGTTTTGGGTTTCACTTTGCCGTATTTACAGTTGTGTTTGTGCCAGAAGCATCCATTTATCTGAATGATTTTTCGATGTCGAGTTAAAACTATATCCGGCTTTCCGGGCAAGTCCTTTCGGTGAAGCCCATACCGGTACCCCATTCCGTGAATTATTTTCCTTACAACAATTTCCGGCCTGGTGTCCTTATTTTTTATGCGAGACATATTATAAGAACGCTGCTTTTTTGTATGAACATCAGACATCTTGAATTAACTAACCAAAGTATTGTATCGATGCCATTCCAAAGCTTCTTGTGATGGGAAAAGGTTTTCTTGTTTGGGCAATAATATCTTTTTATCTTGCAACGCTAATAACATTCTGTTTTCCTTCAATTCCATTGTCTTGCTGGAGATTTGAACTTTATTTTTTTCATCAATTCCAAATAATCCATAATCAAATGCCCAGTGATGCCTCTTGCATAAAGCGAGTCCATTTCTCACATCATCAGCCCCTTTTTGGCTCTTTGGAACTATATGGGCAGCTTCTATTTCTAAGGCCCCATTTACAGAAATAAGACCGGTTCCGCATACACAGCATTTTTTCTGATATATACTATAAATCTTCTCTCTAAAAGCTATAGAACGAGCTACAACTTTACTTTTTCTTACCCTGTGTTTAGTTTCCTCAAAAAGGCTAAATGGTTTGCATTCTTTTTCTTTCAGTTCACTAACCGTTTCCAAAAGTTCTTCGTGTGTGACAGGACACTCTTTACCCAAAAGCCCCCATCTGCTTTTAATTATGCTTATGTGTTTTTTATATTTTTCTGTACTTTTTCTAACTAAAATAAATTTATACAAATCGAGTTTTTCCAGACTTCTCTGTATTATCAAGAGGTCGTCTTCCCTGGCACTTCTTCTTAAAAGCCCAAGATTACCTGTTATTCTTGATTCGGGAGACCTTTGCCCTCTCCAAGTTTGATACTGGTACCTAGTATGCACAACATCTAAAAAAATGTTGCCTGAAAATAAAACAGCTGTTAAATCAATATCAATAGTAGGGGATTGTTCTGTTGTTACTCCATGCAGATTAGGGAAATACTGCCTCAGTGGTTTTGGGATAACCATTCCTCCCTGATGCCCTGGGGCATCGCTGGTGTCGTTTCTTGCCAGAAGTTTGTAAAATGGTTTATCCCAGCACTCTCTGCCAAAAACAAATTTGTCCATTATTCGCCCCCACGCTTTAATGTTTTTATTACTTGCTCAGCAACTTCCGAAACCAAAGGTACTACGACAGAATTGCCGAATTGCTTATAGGCCTGTGTTTTTGAAACAGGAATTTTGAAACCCTTTGGAAAGCCCATAAGATTTGCACACTCTTTTGGAGTTAATCTTCTTGGGTTTTTATTCTTACCGCGATTTACAAAAATTTCTGAACCATCTTTGTAATACCGAGCGCTTAATGTTCTTGAAACACCGGTCATGTCAGGCATTCCAAAACCAAAACCGTTCCCTTTTTCCCTGTGTTTTTTTGCATAATTTTGATGATATTTCCATTGATGATCAGTCAGTATAAAGTCATCAGAAACCTTGGATTCAAGAATATCCTCAAACTTTGGCTGTGATTTTTTTGGTCTTTCAGGGAATTCAAATTGCAGGTTTTCTTTAAAACCAACAATAAAAATTCTTTCCCTGTGCTGAGGTACATATGTTGCTGCATCAATCACTTTGAAATGAATTGTGTACCCCAAGCTTTCAAGGGCATTTTTTATGACCTTGAATGTTTTGCCTTTATCATGGCTCATAAGATTTTTTACATTTTCCAGCATAAAGGCTTTAGGCCTTTTGTCTTCTATAATTCGTTTAATCTCGAAAAACAAGGTTCCCTGCGTAGGATCATCAAATCCGTGTGGTTTGCCAAGTGAGTTTTTCTTTGATACACCAGATATTGAAAATGGCTGACAAGGAAAACCAGCCACCAAAATATCATGGTCTTGAATGTTATTACTCGATATTTTACGAATATCGCCCTCTGGTTTTTTGCCAAAATTTGCTTCATAGGTTTGTTGTGCAAATTTATCCCACTCTGAGCTGAATACGCACTTACCGCCAGCTTTTTCAAATGCCAGACGAGTCCCACCTATTCCGGCAAAGAGGTCTATGAAAGTAAATTGTTTTGAAACAGGTTTTATCTGATACTTAGCATTGGAAAACTTTATAATCTCTACCTCATCCATTGGTCTAAGATTGTTTTGCCGAATAAATGTTTTTACCCAGCCTCTAAGACGGAACAACTTTTTGTCTTTTGGAATATCCGTCAAAATTGGATTTGATAACCCCTCCACTTCTAAAGCAACTTGCTTTCCCATACCTTTTTTAGCGGCGGATTCACCATAAACATCTTTTGGAAAAAATCCCGGCTTGCAGGATGAAACATATAAATTACCATACTTAATTGCAGACGGCGTTAATCGGACTTTGCATGATTCCATTCTTGTAAACTACCTCCTTTTCAAAGAAGTATAACTATTTTGGTGGGACCTTTCAAGTATAGTAATTATTTATTAAAAATCCGTGTTAATCCGTGTCTGATTTTTCAAAAACTCTGTGCTTCTCTGTGTCCTCTGTGGCTAAAAAAATCTGTGAAATCAGTGTCTAAAAAACTTCGTGTCTTAGTGCCTTAGTGGCTAAAAAACCCGAATTGTTTAGTCTTGAATTTTTTGGCCCAAAAGCCCCCAAAATCAGCAAAAAACCGGCCAAAAACGGTAAAAAAGTGAGCAAAATCGTTCAAAAAATGCAAAAAATCGCAAAAAAATTCAAATTTTTGTCGTTTTTCTATGGTTCAACAATGTCCTGAATGGATTTAATGCCCAAAAACGCTACTGTGATTTCCGACTCGACAATATATTGAATGGGTTTTTGAGCTAAAAACGCCGTCCCACCCCCTCTTTTGTCAACGTAAAATAAGGAGTTATGCACGAAACGCACAGTGTGAAATAAGGACTTATAAACGTTTTTATTTGTTGTACTGTTGTCATTTCGACTGGAGCGCAGCGTAATGGAGAAATCTATTTTTATGTTTTTCAGATTCCTCGGCTCCGCTCACAATGACAATTCAAAAATCAGTGTAATCTGTGAAATCAGTGTCTAAAAAAATCCGTGTTAATCTGTGTCTAAAAAAAACTCCGAATTGGCCATCTTTTCTATTGAAACAACTCTTTTATTTTCCTATTATCACCCGATAATAGTTATTGACAGCCACAGCAATTTTGCGAAAGGTTTTTAAATGTACGTTATTCCAGCAATCGACCTGTTAGGCAGAAGATGCGTTCGCCTGGTTCAGGGTGAATATCATCGCTATATAAATTACGAAGACGACCCCGCAAAAAAAGCTCGCGAGTTTGCCGATGCCGGCTCGCAGTGGCTGCACGTTATCGACCTCGATGGAGCAAGGGTCGGCAAGTGCGTTAACACCGATGCGATAAGAGCTATCGCCGAAGAAGTTAAGGGGCTCAAAATCCAGGTTGGCGGCGGATTGCGCGACAGGGAATCCATTGCTAAAATACTCGAAATGGGCGTTGAGAGGGTCATCGTCGGAACAAAAGCCGTTGATGATGCTGCCTGGCTAAAGGAAATGACCGAAGAATTCGCGGGCAAAATTGTGCTTAGCCTTGACGCGAGAGGCTCAAAAATTGCCACACACGGCTGGAAAAAAGACCACCCGCAGGAACTGCAGGAAATGGTGGACGATGTTTCCAAACTCGACCTGGCAGCGATAATATATACCGACATCAATAAAGACGGTATGCTCGCCGGGCCGAACGTCGAAAGAACAAAGTCGCTCGCCGAATCTGTCAAATTGCCGGTAATCGCTGCCGGCGGAGTTACTACCATCGATGACATCAAAAAACTATCGGCCACCGGCGTTATAGCCGCTGCGATTGTTGGCAGAGCGCTTTATGAAGGAACGATGACGCTCGCAGATGCAATAAAAGTCGTCAAGGACGCATAGAAACCGCTCGATCTGAGCCGAAACCATCAGAGACACCAGTGATACCTGGAAATTTATTTTCGGTTGACTGTCGGTCTAAATCAAGTATAGTATTCACCTTAGGCATCTTTTCCGCGAAAATTCAAATGGAGGCGAAAATGCAAAACACCAAAATTGTATCCGAGGGAATCACATTCGACGATGTACTGCTGATACCGGCCAAAAGCGATTTTGTGCCCGCCGCGGCTGATACCTCGACAAAATTGACGAAAAATATTCGCATTAATATCCCCATCATTGCCGCGGCAATGGACACCGTTACCGAATCTGCGCTGGCTATCGCGCTGGCACAGGAAGGCGGTATCGGAATCATCCACAAGAACCTCGACATCGAATCGCAAAAGAGAGAAGTCGCCAAAGTAAAGCGAAGTGAAAACGGCGTTATCATCGACCCCGTCGTACTCAGCCCCGACGAAACCGTTCAGCAGGCAAGAGATGTGATGGCTCAGCAAAATGTCTCCGGCATACCGATAGTCAATGACCAGAAGCTCGTTGGGATACTGACCCGCCGAGACCTGAAATTTCTCAAAGACGAAACCGTGCGGATAAGCGATGTGATGACAAAGGAAAATCTCGTAACCGCACCTGCGGGAACAACGCTTGAAGAGGCCAAGGAAGTTCTGCAGAAACACAAAATCGAAAAACTTCTGCTGGTCGAAGACGAAAAACTCGCGGGGTTGATAACTATGCGGGACATTGACAGAATTCAGCAGTTTCCAAACGCCGCCCGCGACGAAAGAGGCCGACTGAGAGTCGGTGCGGCAGTAGGAGTCAAAGACTTCGAAAGAATCGAGGCACTGATTGACGCTGAGGCCGACGTGATTGTGGTTGACACCGCGCACGGCCATTCGCAAAACGTTATCGACACCGTAAAACAGATAAAGGCCGAGCATAATATTGATGTTATTGCCGGCAATATCGCAACGGCTGATGCCGCTAAAGAACTCATTAAGGCTGGAGCAGATGCGATAAAAGTCGGTATCGGCCCCGGTGCCATCTGTACAACAAGGGTTATAAGCGGGGTAGGCGTGCCGCAAATCAGTGCCATTATGGATTGCGTTGCAGTAGCTGATAAACACAACATCCCCGTCATCGCTGATGGCGGTATCAAACTCAGCGGCGATATTACAAAAGCGATAGCCGCGGGAGCGTCAAGCGTTATGCTCGGAAGCCTGCTGGCAGGACTGGCCGAAAGCCCCGGACTGCTCGTGATATACAAGGGCAGACAGTTCAAAGAATATAGAGGAATGGGTTCGCTTGGCGCGATGGTAAAGGGTTCAGCGGACAGATACGGCCAGAAAAGCTCAGCGGACAAAGAAAAGCTCGTCCCTGAAGGCGTTGAAGGCAGAGTACCTTACCGCGGAACGCTCAGCGAGTTTATCTACCAGTTGGTCGGCGGACTGCGAGCGGGAATGGGTTATTGCGGAACAAAAACTACCGAGCAGTTGCGTACTAACGCGAAGTTTGTTCGGATAAGTGCTGCCGGTGTGAGTGAATCGCACCCGCACGATATTATGATTACCACCGAGCCGCCAAACTATTCCGGCAGAGAAATGATGGAAAGTTAAAAAACGAGGCGATAAAGCTATGACAATAAAAATAAAAAGAAAAATTGATACCAATATAGTAATCCATGGAGATTGCGAAGATGTTTTAAAAAACTACCCAAATGATTGTATTGATTTGATAGTTACTTCTCCGCCGTATGCTGATGCAAGAAAAAATCAATATGGAGGAATCCACCCGAATAATTATGCCAAATGGTTTTTGCCAAAGTCTGAACAGTTTTTGAGAGTTTTGAAGCCAACTGGAACTTTTATACTTAATATAAAAGAGCGTGTTCTTGAAGGCCAAAGGCACACATATGTACTCGACCTGATAATAAAACTCAGGGAACAAGGCTGGCTTTGGACAGAAGAATTTATTTGGCACAAAAAAAACTGTTATCCTGGAAAATGGCCAAACCGATTCAGAGATTCGTGGGAAAGATGTCTGCAATTTAACAAATCCAAGAGCTTCGCAATGTATCAAGAAGCGGTAATGGTGCCAATGGGAAACTGGGCTGAATCCAGGTTAAAAAAGTTAAGCGAAACAGATAAGGTACGCGATGAATCCAAAGTTGGTAGCGGATTTGGCAAAAACATTTCAAATTGGTTGAATCGAAAAATGGCATACCCCACAAATGTGCTTCATTTTGCTACGGAATGTTCTAACAAGAGCCATTGCGCCGCATTCCCCTTGGATGTTCCGGAATGGTTTATCAAATTATTCACAAAGGACAACAATGTTGTCCTTGATCCATTCTTAGGCTCCGGAACCACTGCTGTAGCAGCCATCAATTTAAATAGGCAGTACGTTGGTATTGAAAAAAACGAAGATTATTATCTAATTTCACAAAATAGACTTGATGAATTCACAAGGCAGGGGAAATTGAAATGGAAAACTTAAACCTTTCAGGGGTTAACTCCTTTGTAAATGAGAATATTGTTAGTTTTCACAACAATAAATTAAATATTCTAACAAATCTAAATTTGAGCAAAATTTTAAAAGCTAAAAACCCATATCTGTTCAAGGCCAAAAACATAACGATTGCTAATGATTTGGTAAAAGATGTTTTGGAGGCCTTTTTGTATTCTTCCGAGGAAAAACTTTTTGGCGATTTTTTAGAGGAACTGGCTATATTTGTTTCAAGCAAAACATGCGGCGGCAGAAAATCTGCCGCAACTGGCATAGACATAGAATATACATATAAAAATACACATTACATTATATCTGTAAAATCCGGCACCAACTGGGGCAATAGCTCTCAACAAAACAGGCAACAACAAGATTTTGAAACTGCTGTCAGAGTTCTTAGGCAATCAAATCATTCTCTTAGTGTTCAATCAATACTAGGGATATGTTACGGCAAAACAAAAACCTCGCATCTTAGAGGGTATATGAAAGTCGTTGGACAGAATTTTTGGTATTTTATCAGTGAGAATAAAAACTTATATACAGATATAGTAGAACCACTTGGCTTTCGAGCAAAAGAACATAATGAAACTTTTTTGGAAGAAAAAGCTCGAATAATAAATAGATTTACACAAGAGTTTTTACAAAATTTCTGCAATGATGGAATCATAAATTGGCCAAAACTTGTTGAATTTAACAGCGGCAATCTTGATATTGACGGATATTACAAATAACAGGCAGTGAAAAATGAACGAAACGATTGTAATCATAGATTTCGGCTCTCAGTACGGCCAGCTAATCGCTCGCCGCGTACGGGAATTTAACGTCTATTCAATTATCCACCAGCCGAGCGTTTCCCTTGAAACTATTAAAAACATCAAGAACTTAAAAGGTATAATCCTTTCCGGCGGGCCGGCAAGCGTTTACGCCAAAGGCGCACCTAAATGCGATGACGGAATTTTAGAGCTGGGCGTGCCGGTACTGGGCATTTGCTACGGTATGCAGTGGGCCTGCAACGTTCTCGGTGGCGAGATACTCGCCGCTGATTCAAGAGAATACGGGAGAGCAGAAATTTCGATTGTCGATGACTCCGATTTGTTCGCCGGGCTGGGCGATAAAACCTCTGTATGGATGAGCCACGGCGACCAGGTCGCAAAACTCGATAGCAACTTTGAGACAATCGCAAAAACACAAACCTGCCCGCACGCAGCGGTAAAACACAAAAGCAAAAAATTCTATGGCCTGCAATTTCACCCGGAAGTAAGCCATACGTCGCGAGGTCAGGAAATTATTAAGAATTTCGTTTATCGTTTATGCAATTGTGCCGGCGATTGGAAGATGAGCGATTTCGCGGAAGAAGCTATCGAAAAAATCCGCGCCCAGGCCCCTGCCGGCAACGTAATTTGCGGTCTTTCCGGCGGAGTCGATTCTGCCGTTACCGCCGCCCTGCTGCACAAAGCTATCGGCGACAGGCTACACTGCATCTTTGTCGATAACGGCCTGTTGAGAAAAAACGAAAGACAGGAAGTCGAA
The DNA here is from genome assembly GCA_021108375.1 of Anaerohalosphaeraceae bacterium. Taxonomy (GTDB): domain Bacteria; phylum Planctomycetota; class Phycisphaerae; order Sedimentisphaerales; family UBA12454; genus JAIORA01. The sequence goes on along the minus strand of JAIORA010000016.1, from coordinate 77,543 downwards.
AGCACCTTCAGAGACCACTTCCACATCAACCTCGTTACGGTTGACTGGGGCAGGCAGTTCCTCGACAAACTCAAAGGCGTTATCGACCCGCAGAAAAAGCGAAAAATTATCGGCGCAGAATTTATTGAAGCCTTTAAAAGCGGCTCAGAGAAAATCAGAGACGCTCAGTTTCTCGCTCAAGGCACACTCTACCCGGATGTTATCGAGTCCGGCAGCAAAGACGGAAACCTCGCGGCCAATATCAAGTTGCATCATAATGTTGGCGGCCTGCCGGAAGAATTAGGCTTTGAGCTGATAGAGCCATTGAGAGATTTGTTCAAGGACGAGGTTCGGCTGGTTGGTGAATATCTCGGCCTGCCGGAAAATCTTGTCTGGCGACACCCGTTCCCCGGCCCCGGACTTGCCGTGCGAATTATCGGCGAGATAACCGAACCAAGGCTAAAAGTCTTGCGCGACGCTGACGAAATACTCATCGACGAAATAAGAGCCGCGGATTTATACCGAAAAGTTTCGCAGACGCTGGCGGTACTCGTACCGGTTGAAACTGTTGGAGTTATGGGCGATGAAAGAAGTTATGAAAACATAATCGCTGTGCGGTCGGTTGATACCACCGATTTTATGACCGCCGATTTTTCAAAAATTCCACACGATGTGCTTGGGATTATCGCAAGCAGAATAATAAACGAGGTCAGAGGGATAAACAGGGTGGTCTATGACATCAGTTCAAAGCCGCCGTCAACTATTGAATGGGAGTGAAATAGATTGAAAAACGCTAATTTTTCCGCAAGGTTCATTTGCTGCTGTGCCGTACTTTTTATTTTAACCGCACCTTTTGCAAAAGCCGCCCAGGAGACTGCATCGAAACAACCTTTTACCCTCGGCGAAACTTTAAAGCAACTGCCCTCAAAAACATTCGATAGCGCAGCGACTCTTACGAAAGTCATCGACCCAAACATCCTTACCCTGCCGGGCAAGCTGCCTTACAGAACTCTGGGACAGGACTTGAAACGACTTCCGTTTCAGGGGCTTGAAGATGCAAAGAAAACTTATTTCGACAACGACAACCTGCTCCTTCTCCTTATGGCTGGCGGCGGAAGTATCGCTCTGCACGACAGAGCCGATGCCAAAATCGCCAACAATTTTGAACATCATCGCAGCCTGCCAAAGAGTCTCGACAAAATTGGTGATTGGCTCGGCAATCCGGGAATGCACTTTGCCGGAACGAGTATATGGTATCTGCTGGCAGCCCACGATAAAAACGAATTGAGCAAACAGCGAAGCTGGGTAATGATACGAGCATTGGGCGTAACAGCAACGACGACCATAATCCTCAAGGGCATCAACAATAACCGTACGCCTAACGGCAAAAGGCTGGCCTGGCCAAGCGGACACACCTCAAGCTCATTCTGCGTTGCGGCGGTGCTTGACGAATTTTACGGCCCGAAAATCGGTATCCCCGCTTACGCCGCTGCCAGCTTTGTAGGTTACAGAATGATGGATTCCGGCGACCACTGGGCAAGCGATGTGTTATTCGGCGCGGTACTGGGATATGTCGTGGGACACAGCATTGCCGGCGAACACAGACAACTCGAACTGGGCGGATTCGACGTCGTACCGCTGACGACTCTGAATCAGGACAGTGCAACTATGGGTGTCGCGATTGCAAAAGATTTTTAGAGTGTTTTAAGGGTAACTCTAATATAATCCCTCTATCGCTTTTTCAAGTATATCGGGCGAAACCGGTACAGCCCAGTTGCCATTTTCACAGAGTACTTTGCCGCAACTTTCCAGCAGTACAAATAACGGCCTGCCGTCTATCGCTTTTTTGTCGTGTTTGAGCATTTCAATTATTTCTGTCTTCTGTATTTTTGCCGGTATCCTGGCAGGAAGTCCCAATTTCTCAAACAGCGTTCTTACCTGGCTGATTCTTTTTTCATCACCTAAACCAAGCTGCTGTTCGATGTTGAACGCTCCGAGTATTCCAATAGCAACCGACTCGCCGTGCAGCAACTCAAATCCGCTTGCCGACTCAACAGCGTGACCAATGGTATGGCCGTAATTTAGTGTTCGTCTTCTATTCTTTTCGGTTGGGTCATCTTCGACAACAGCAGCCTTGATTGAACAGTTCTTTATCGCGAGCGTTTCAAGGACATCGGTTTTTCTCTTTAGCAGAAGGTCGCAATTTTCCAGCAGGAAATCAAAATACTCCCCATCAGCTATGAGCGCGTGTTTTACAGATTCGACAAGCCCGGCGTTAAATTGCCGTGAATCGAGACTCTGCAAAGTTTCGACATCAATAAATACCGCTGCCGGATGCCAGAAAGCACCGTAGGCATTTTTGCTCAAGGTAGAATCAACACCGGTTTTGCCGCCGACAGCAGAATCAGCCTGAGAAACCGTCGTGGTCGGAACCTGAACTACCGGCACGCCCCTTTTGAAAATCGCCGCCGCAAAGCCGGCAATATCACCAACCGTACCGCCGCCAAGAGCCACCACGCAGCAGTCCCTGCCAAGAGCACATTTCTCCATAGCTTCGACAATTGCCGTTGCGGTTTCTATCATTTTTGATATTTCACCCGGAGGGTCGATTGTGTAAACATCCGCTGAGCCGGAACCGAGCAGAGTCTTGAGATGCCCTGCTTTGACAACATTTTTGTCCGTAACAAAAAACAGGTTCCTGCCGGGAAAAAGTTCTTTTATCCGTGCGCGAACCGATGGCAAAAGACCGCCGGCAACAGTTATATCGTAACTGCCTGCGGGGGTTGCAGGGATTTTGACTTTAATGTTTTGCATAACCTTTTTTTGTTCTAACCGAGGCCTATTTAATACTCAATTATGGCAGAGACGTTGCCGTAAGAATTCAACTTATCTCTGCCATTGAGAAATTTCAATTCGATGAGAAATTCTATGCCGGCAATTTCTCCGCCGGCTTTTTTCACAAGCTCGCAGGCCGCGGCCATCGTGCCGCCGGTAGCCAAAAGGTCGTCAATCATCAGAACCTTTGCTCCCTTTTCAAAAGCATCGACGTGAATTTCAACTGTATCGCTGCCGTATTCAAGGTCGTATGTTACCGACAGGGTTTTGTAGGGAAGTTTGCCCGCTTTGCGTATAGGCACGAAACCGACACCAAGTTTTTGGGCTAAGACAGCCCCAAAAATAAAGCCCCTGGCCTCTACCCCTGCCACGCAATCGACTCCGCCAGCCTTGAACTTGTCAGCAATCGCGTCAATAGCGGAAGACATAGCTTCAGAATTTGCCAAAAGAGGTGTAATGTCCTTGAACAAAATGCCAGGCTTGGGCCAATCCGGTATGCTTCTGATGTAATCTGCAAGTGATTTTTTAGTCATTCTCGTTATGCCTTAAATTTAACAACTCTGACAAAACGAGCGATGCCTGATTCGGCAGAAACCTTTAAACAACCTCACCACTGTTTTCGTCAGAAGATTTAATGGTACTCTTCTCCGGGTTCATTAACTCGTTCAAAGAGGCCAAAGCCTGCCTCTGCAATTGCCGAACCCTTTCACGAGTGAGGGAAAGTTTAGCACCTATCTGCTTCAATGTCAACGGTTCTTTGTCGCCGAGTCCGAACCGCAAACTAAGGATTTTGGCTTGCCTGGGCTCAATTTTGCTGAGAACGGCAACAAGCTTTGCAAGTTCTTCTGAATTTGCGAGGTCATCTTCCGGCATATGGTTGCTAATCGGCATATCCTGATGAACATTCGAGGACTCTTGTGTATCAGCTTCAACACACGAGTTTATCGTATCTGATATTTCCCTTATGGCTTTAACTTTCTTGGCGGGCAGTTCCATTTTCTCAGCTATCTTTTCGATACCTGGCTCGCTGGCTTGTGTCGAAGAGATTTCCGCCATTGTTTGCCGGTACTGATTTATCAATTCGACCATATAAGTAGGCACTGACACCGGACCGCTATCCAGCAGGAGTGCGCGTTTTATGCACTGCTTAATCCACCAGGCCGCATAAGTGCTGAACCTCACGCCGTGAGCCGGGTCGAACGAATCGACTGCGCGGATAAGACCAAGGTTGCCCTCTTCTATCAAGTCCGCCAAAGGCAGACGAGGCGACTTAAATTTCTTAGCGATACTGACTACTAATCTCAAATTGCTTTTAATCAGTTGTTCGCGGGCAGCCGGGTCATCTTGTTCCATTACTAATTTGGCAAAATAGCATTCATCTTCCCAAGTTAAGAGTTCTGCTTCGTCAATTTCTCCGAGATAATCTTTTATTGTCGCGTCAAAAATCGCCATTTCGCTACTCCAGTTATCGGACAGTTATTTTTGAATAAACTTTTACGATGAATATATCGACAATAAAACCGCCCAAATTAACTCGGAAATTCATCCAAAACCGTCTTTAAATCGTCCCCACCGCCATTTAGCCCTGCCCCTGCCTGGAGGTTCGTGCTTACATATTTCCTATCCCGCTCGCACAGGACTTTGTCATTGCGAGGCCGTGCTTTTTATTAAAAATCCATCCCGATTCATCGGGATTCCTTAACTCAAAACTAAAGACTCAAAACTCATAACTATTTTTCTGTCATACCCGCGAAAGCGGGTATCCATTTTTCTGTATCTTGTTTTTAAATCAGTGCAATCCGCGAAATCCGCGGTTAAAACAATCTGTGTAAATCCGTATCCAAAAAAAGCCGGTCTTGAATAACAAGACCGGCTTTTGAAAACTAACTTTTTTAAAATACTGCTATTCGGTTTTCTCCGAATCGGCTTCTGCTTTGGACACTTCCGAAGCCGCATTGTCCTCAGCCTTAGGCTCTTCAGTATCAACCTTAGGTTTTTCAGGCGAAGGAATCATCGCACTCGGAATCGAAAGACCGCCATCAAGGCCGCCCCTTCTGGCTGTCTCTTCTGCTGCTGCCGCCTCAGCCACTTCTTCTGCGACCGGAATATCCTTGGCCAAATCTTCTTCTGCCCATTTAACACGCCGCATTGACAGGCCAATCTTCCTCGAATCGTTATCCACTCGCAAAATCTTGACCTCAACTTCCTGGCCGGGCTTTACAATATCCTGCGGATTTTCAATCTTATGGTCTGCCAATTCTGAAATATGCAGCAAGCCTTCAAGATTGCCTTCAAGCTCAACGAAAACGCCGAAGTTGGTAAGTTTTGTAACTACACCCTTAACAATCTGGCCCGGCAAATATGTTTCCGGTATCGCATGCAGCCACGGGTCTTCGGTAAGCTGTTTAATGCCCAGAGAAATCCTTTGCTTATCTTCATCAACTTCGAGGATAACGCATTTAACTTCCTTATCTTTCTGCACAGCTTCATTTGGATGATTAAATTTCTTCGTCCAGCTCATATCAGAAATATGAACCAGGCCGTCAATGCCCGGCTCGATTTCAACAAACGCGCCATAATTGGTCAGGCCGGTAACCTTGACGTCGACTACGGTACCTGGAGGATACTTCTGCGAAGCGATTGTCCACGGATTTGTTTCAAGCTGCTTTACGCCGAGCGAAATTTCCTGTTTGCCCTTGTTGACATCAAGGATAATAATTTCTATCTCGTCTCCGACATTGTAAAGGTCTGCCGGATGAGAAATTCGCTTTGTCCAGCTCATCTCGCTTATGTGAACCAGCCCCTCTACGCCCTCTTCGAGCCTGACAAATATGCCGTAATTCATAACGTTTACGACGCTGCCCTTAACCCTGGCCCCGATAGGATAATGCTCTTCAATATCTTCCCACGGGCTGGCATTCTTCTGTTTAAGGCCGAGCGAAACTTTCTCGTTTTGCTTATCGACACCGATAACAAGACATTCGATTTCCTGGTCGATGTGAACAACTTCCGATGGATGAGAAATTCTGCCCCAGCTAAGGTCAGAAATGTGCAGCAGGCCGTCAAGGCCGCCGAGGTCAACGAACACGCCGAAATCTGCGATATTCTTAACAACACCCTTGCGTACCTGGCCAGGCTCGATTTCAGCAAGAATCTGCTCTTTGCTGGCTGAGCGAGCGTCTTCAATAACTTTTCTTCTGGAGACAACAATGTTTTTGTTTTCAGTATCAATTTTCAAAACTTCACAGGTAACGTCCTGGCCGATGAATCTGCTGATATCACCGGGCTTGCGAATATCGACCTGAGATGCAGGCAAAAATACCGGAACGCCGATGTCCACCAACAACCCGCCCTTGATTCTGCGGATGACTTTGCCGGTAACAACGTCGCCTTCAGCTTTTGTCGCAATAACAGTTTCCCAACCTCTGATACGGTCGGCTTTTCTCTTGCTGAGAAGTATTATTCCACCCGCGTCCATTTCCTCAAGCAGAACTTCTATCTCAGCATCGGGCTGTATTTCGCTTGGGTCATCAAACTCTGATGCTTCAACAACGCCTTCGCTTTTTAGGCCTATCTCAACAATGACATCGCTGCCGATTTGCTGAATAATTGTTCCTTTGAGAATTGTGCCCGGCGTGAGTACATCAACTTTTTTCTCGAGTGCTTCGGCCAGCATTTGTTCTTCCGAGACACCGAACATCTCAGCTACCTGCTGGTCCAGCTCGTCAGGCGTAATGCCGAGGTTAATCATTATATTTCTATCTACCATTTTAAAATCCTTAAGTGGAGTAGTTTTTTTCTCGGCCGGGAACGTCCTCCACATCCACTTAAAACATCCTCAACCGATTGTGCTTTTGGTGCACAGACAAATACAAAAACGCACCGACTAACAAAGCCAATGCGTATCAATCCTTTAGTCAGCTCCCGATAAATCGGGATTCACGCTTTCGCAAACACTAACTTTTCCCATCGCCATTTAGCCCCCTGATGAATCAGGGGGTTGCTGTTTACTTTGCCTTTTTACTTTTTAAAAATCCGCGTAATCCGCGGCTACCTTTTACTTGTACTCAAAATTCGTGAGATTCTCGACAAAATCATCAATTACCCATTGCGGCGTGGAAGCCCCGGCGGTAACACCGGCGGTATTATTACCGATTAGCACCTTTTTATCAAGTTCTTTCCAATTTTGCAAATGAAACGTTTTTTTATTACAAGATTTACACAATTCCGCCAATTTTTTCGTATTTGCGCTATGAAGACCGCCCAAAACGAACATAATATCCACTTTTTGGCACAATTCGATGGCACAGGTCTGCCGTTTTCGCGCCTCGTTACAGAGCGTATTTATCACTTTTAATTCCGTAAAATCTGTTTTGGCAATAATTTCGAGTATTTTCGCAAAGTGCTCCGGGCTTTGGGTAGTTTGGCAGATAATTCCCAATTTTTTCCTGGCCGGCAGATTGGCAATATCATTTTCGTCTCCGATTACGGAAACCTCAGGAGCAGAGCCAACGACCGCCTGAATTTCGGGATGGCCTTTGTCGCCGATTATAATAACTTCATAGCCTTCGCTGTGCAAAGTCTTTGCGATTTTCTGCACTCTTTTCACAAGAATACAAGTCGCATCAGCAACTTTCAGCCCCTTTTGCTTAATTTTTTCCAGTTGAGCATCGGTCGCCCCGTGCGAACGGATTAAAACCGTCCCCGACGGAATTTGCTCGACAGATTCAGCGGATTTCAGCCCTCTGGCAGCAAGTTTTTTCACAACGTCTTTATTATGAATGATTTCGCCAAGGCTGTAAACCTCTTCCTGCTTGGCCAGAGTTTCATCCGCCATCTTTATAGCGTTCTTAACGCCGAGACAAAACCCGCAATTTTGGGCAACCATTACTTTCATTTTACCCTGTTCCTCTTTTAAATTTACTTCCAAATGCACGAGAAGTATAAGGCCAAGCCTCCCTATTGGCAACATTTTCATTCTTCAACAGAATGGCCTCTCCCATCCTGCAGATTAAAAATATCTTGACAATCATCCATCAATCTATATGATTCTGAAGTACCTAAAGAAAATATTCCACCTAACCACTTGTTTTTATTAAAGTTATAGACTAAATACGCCGATTTTTTTTGTTATTGGAACAATATAATATACAATGGAAACAGGGCCTGCAAATTACGAACAGGAAACAATAAACCCAGAACATCCTGAAGGTCTAAAAATAAAGGTAATAATTCCGCACCTCGTATACTTAAGGGCGTATAAGCACGACCCTGTGAAATATGAAAATTTGAGAGGGGCTAAAGAGGTATTAGAAAATCCAAAACGAATATTTTGGGGTATTCGAGAGCATAACGATGGCGGTTGGTGTTATACTGGAATACCAAAAAAATTATATATAAAACAAAGCAATGCCGTGGACTTCCCTGATGGGAAGGTTTTTGCTGTTTATATTAATCCGGGTTTACAAGTTTTTGACTGGACAGTTGAATATGCGGATGAGAACGATACGATGTGTCCTAAAGATTGGAAAGAAAGGTATAAAAGCCTAATATGGAAAAACATTTCTTAAGCCAATATGTCTCAGGGAAACAAAAGTTTATGGCAGAACCATGGTATAATCGCTGCGGAGACTGCATTGTATACAAAACAGTAGATGTTGCGGTTGTATCAAACAGAATTGATGAGGTTCTCACAATATATGAATCTTTAAAGACGGGTGATTCCATTGGATTCAAAATCAAGGGTGTAAACGGAATAGTGAGTAAATTCGGATACGACGGATTGATGATTAAATCAAAACAGAAAGGTATAATAGTGCAGTCTATTTCTGTTACTGCACTATTACTTGCCGCCTACGAAACCGGGCCGATGAATATAAAAAGACGTCAAGCATACGCAGGAGTATTAAGCTCACCACAAAGGCCAGTTTTAGAAATACCAATAGATTCATTGCAAGCGTGTACCTAAATTTCAGATAGTACCACCCTTTTTTGTTTCGGATGTAGTCACTAACAGTTCAAGCTGTAATCAAATGGCTCTTTGCCGACTTTTGTCCGAAGCTCGGCCTGCATCTGCCGTAAGATTTTTGTCAGCTCCTTTGCAAAAGCTCTGTCGCCGATAGCCTTGATATGTTCGACAGGTATCGGCGAGCCGTAAGTTACATACATATTCCCCGGCTGGAAAAGCCCCTGAGTTTTAGGCCAGCACTCGTAGCCACCATCAATAACTGACGGCACTACCGGCACGTTGGCCTTTCTCGCCAGCAGGCCGAAGCCGGGCTTAATCTCGGCGATTTTGCCGTCAGAGGTGCGTGTTCCCTCAGGGTAAAGCACCAGCACCATACCCGATTGCAGTTTTTCTATGAAAGCACGCATCGCAGTCATATCCGCCTCGCCGCGTCTCACCGGAATAGCGTTGAAGGAATGAAACAACGGGCCGAAAATCGGAACCCGAAAAAGACTATCACGGGCAGCAAAGCAGCACTGCCGCCGAATAGGCGAAGCGTTCAGCATCGGGTCCAGAAAGCACTGGTGATTCGAGAGCAGCAAAAAGCCACCCTTTTTAGGTATATATTTTCTATTGTAGAATAAAGGCTTAAATAGCAACAAGCAAAAGACCCAGCACGCCCAGCACCAGATGTAGTACCAGACGAAACTTATTTTTTTACTAATTTTTTCAAGTATTGACATATTTAAAATTCTCTTTAGTAACACAAATTCGACCATCGCGGAGAAATTTCATCCTTTCGTATGGCCTATTGCTTCCACACCACCATTAGCCCGTAGAGCTTGCCCTGAGCGAAGCCGAATGGGTCTTGCCCTGCGGGTTGCTGCGTATTTTTCTAACCGTCCGCATCGCCGTTTAGCCCCGGCAACTTGTTTGCCGGGGTTTCTGTCATTGCGAGGCCTTGTCTTTTATAGTTAGCCCCCGAATTACAATTCGGGGACTCGTGCTTCCGTATTTCCTATTCCATCTGTACAAGACTTTGTCATACTCGCGAAAGCGGGTATCCATTTTTTTGTATCTTATTTTTTAATCTGTGTAATCAGCGGTTAAAATAATTCGTGTTAATTCGTGGTTAATTTCTTTCCACACTCCGCTAAGAGCCAACGGTTTTTAAAATCTCTTCAACAACACCCTCAAGCGTAAGATTGGTAGTATCTATAATCACCGCATCGGCAGCTGGTATCAGCGGGCTTACCTTTCTGGTCGAATCGCTCTCATCGCGCGCAGCCATCTGCCTACTGAGTTTTTGCAAATCAACTGTAACATTTTTCTCGCCAAGCTCCTTCGCTCGTCTTTTAGCTCTTTCGGCAGGGTCTGCGGTAAGGAAGAATTTATATTCCGCATCAGTAAAAACAACCGTTCCCTGGTCTCTGCCCTCGGCAACAATTTTTTCGTGCGCCGCCGCAAAAGCCCGCTGCATTTTCACAATCTTTTTTCTGAGAAAAGCTGCCGAAGCGACATAGCGAACATTATTGGTAACAACTTCAGAGCGGATTTCCTCACTTACATCAACTCCGTCAACCACTGCGACCATCTGCCCGTTTTGAATATCGAAAACAAAATCGCCTGCCTCGATAACTCCGCCGACAGCTTCGCTGTCTGTAAGTGAAACGTCCTTATTCATCGCCGCCAGCGTCGCTGCTCTGTACATCGCGCCGGTATCGAGAAACGCGGCGCCGATTTTTTCAGCAACTCTTCTGGCAACCGAACTCTTGCCGCTGCCGGCAGGCCCATCGATAGTTATAACCAGCTCTGCCATCGCTAAAAAACCCTCACAGCAACGATACTCGTATCATCTGTCTGACGGGCAAGGCCGGTAAATCTTCTTCTGTAGCCAAGAATGTCGTGTACCATTTTGCGGGCAGAGACGCTGGAACATTTCTTCAGGGTCTTGTAAAGATTGTCAATACCCCAAATTTTTTCATCGAAATTTACCGCATCAATGAGGCCGTCAGTGTAGAAGAGCAGGCGGTCGCCGCTTTTAATTTTTATAGTTCCGATTTCATACTCAGCATCTTCAATAACGCCCAGAACAAGACCGCCTTTTTTAAGCTCGGCAATTTTCCCATCCCTTATCAAAAGTGTCGGCTCGTGTCCGCAGGAACAGTATGTCATCGTCATTTCGGCAATGTTCATTATCGCATAGAACAGGGTTACAAATTCGCCGTCAGCACATTCGCTGTAAGCATTTTTGTTGAGCTTGTCTATAATTTCGCTCATCGAATGCCTTTTATGCCCGCCATCGGCGTACGCTCGTATCATCCCCCGAAAGGAACTCATCATCAGCGCCGCTGGTATGCCCTTACCGATAACGTCAGCTACGGTAATTGCCAGATGATTCTCATCGAGCTGCATAAAATCGTACAAGTCTCCGCCAACACCAAAGCAAGGCTTGTAAATCGCGTCAATATCGAGGTGCGGCATCTTCGGCGCCTCTTTTGGAATCATCCGCCTCTGTATCGTCCCGGCCAGCTTCATCTGCTGCGCGACCTGTGCGCCCTGCAAGGCGCGAGCGTAATACCTGGCATTGGTAATCGCCAAAGCGCACTGCGAAGCAACCGCTCGCGCCAGCGATATATCGTCTTCGATAAAAGTGCCGGGCTTAGAGCCATAGAGTCGTAAAACGCCGACAGGCTTGTCCTTGAACTGCATCTTCACCGTCAACTGGCTAACAATGCCCTCTTCTTCGGATGCCCGCGGATATTTCACTCTTTCATCAGACCACATATCAGCGATAACGACAGCTTCGCCGGCAAACGCCGCTTTTATTACAGGGTCGTCCTTGGAAACCGGGCCTTTATTGCGATACTCCTGGCTAAGCCCAAAAGTGCTGCGAGTTTGCAATTCGCCGGTCTCGCCATCAAGCAGCCTTATTGAACAGGCCTTGGCACCGGTAATATCAACAGCTGCGCGAGCGAGCTTGTCGAGAACATCGCCCAGCGCAAAACCGCCGGCAACCAGCGTCGTTAGCTGGTATATCTGCTCTTCTCGTTTGGTTGTCTTTTTAAGTATCTTCATATCTGAAACATTATTTGAAAAATTATCCGCTAAATTCCTGTTTTTTCCATAACCGAACTATTATAACTAATTCGTTTGGATTTCCAATTACGAATATACTATTTTCGGATATTATCAGGCTTATAGGGTATAAATATGGATAAAGTAGCTAAACTTGTGGTTTTCAGCGGTTCGGTACAGGGCGTAGGCTTCCGTTTTACAGCTCGTAGTATCGCCGGGCGGTACGATTTGGCCGGATATGTAAAAAACACCTCGAATGGCAAAGTCGAAGTATTGGCTCAGGGCGCAGATGTTGACATTGATGAATGCATTGCGGATTTGAGGGATACTTTCGCAATCAGAGATGTTAAGGCCCAGAATGTTCCGGTAGATGATACGCTGCAAACTTTTGATATTGCATTTTAACATTTTTTTCTATATCCCTCTCCCATCGCCGTTTAGCCTCGGCAACTTGTTTGCCAGGGTTTGTGCGTACATATTATTTAACCCGTCCGCATCGCCGTTTAGCCGTCGTGGCCTGCCCGACGGTTTGTGCGCGTTCTGTAGCACTTTTTAGCCTCAAAAAAAAACCGATGAATCGGGAGCTAACTAAATTATTTACTGATTGATTTTGTCATTCCATTATGGTATAATAGTTTCATCTGCAACAAAGAAATATACAAATTCTAAAACAGCTCTAACCACTAAATCCAACTTTTAATTCCACAAGGGAGATTCTATGCGCACCGATTTAAACGTAAATAAAATTTATGCCCAACTCAAAAAGACTCGGCCATTAACAAAAAACGATTTAAAAAATTATGTCAAAGTCTTTGTCGGCATCGATATACCAGATAAAAGAATCTGCCCGGAACACTCAACGCCAATGGACTATCTCTGGCACTGCTATAATAGCGATTTCGATAGACAGCGAGCCAATGGCGACTGCGTAGTATGGGCAGGCAGAGGCGCGGGAAAAACTATCATCGGAGCTGTCGCAACGCTGCTCGATTGTATCTTCAAGCCAAACTGCCAGGTAAGGATACTGGCTGGCTCAGAAAGGCAGGCGGCAAAACTCTATGATTATCTGCAGCAGTTTTTACGAAACGGATTTAAAGAATTTCTGGCTTCGCCAATTCGTAAAAACAGATGCGAATTTTTAAGTGGAGCATCAGTTGAAGTCCTGACGCAATCGCCGGCATCAGTACGCGGCAGTCATATTCATAAACTCCGGTGTGATGAAATCGAACTATTTGACAGCAATGTTTTTGAGGCAGCGAAATTTGTAACCAAAAGCAATAACGGCCTTATAGGAGCTATGGAGTCCATCAGCACGATGCACCGGCCTTACGGGCTTATGCACAAACTCGTTAACGAAGCTGAAATAAACGGTACGCCGATTTTCAAATGGTGCTTGTGGGAAGTGATTGAAAAATGTGTCGACAGGAACTGTTCAAGGTGTGAGTTGGAAAGTTACTGCGCCGGCAAAGCGAAACGAGCAACAGGGTATCTGAAAATTGATGATTGTATTACGCAAATGAAACGGGCAAGCAAAGCAGGGTTTGAATCGGAGGTTCTGTGCAAACAGCCCTACCTGGAAAATATTGTTTTCGCAGAATTCGATTGCGACCAGCACGTAGCGGAAGTTAATTATAACTCGTCTTTGCCATTATACCGAGCGATGGATTTCGGATTTGTTAATCCGTTCGTCTGCCTGTGGATTCAGATTGATGGCGAAGGTAAAATTCGGATTATCGATGAATACATAAAAAGCAAAACAACAATAGAAGTTCACGCAAGAGAAATAAAAAACAGATACTCCGGCGAGATAGCAACAAGTTTTTGCGACCCGGCAGGAGCAGCAAAAAACGATGTTACGGGAACGAGTGCGGTAAAAGTTTTACGCGAAAATGGCGTGCCTGTTCGATACCGAAAAAGCAGTATCTGCGAGGGCGTAGAATTAGTTCGCCGAGCACTTCGCAGCGGTGATGGAAAAGCAAAACTGGTTATCAGCCCGAAATGCGGAAAATTGATAGAGGCTCTTTCGTGCTATCACTATCCGGAAAATTCGAGAAAAGATGAACTGCCATTAAAGGACGGCATTTACGACCACCCGATAGACGCTCTGCGGTATTTCTTTGTAAATTACACAATATCATCCAAGATTATTGGCAGGAGATACTGATTTTTAGGCTAAAAAACGGGAAAAAATAGCAATTTTTACAACTTTTGACACTTATATAACTTTTTAGTTGAATACACCTCTGATATTTGCGATATTATAGTTGTAAGAAATTTGAAAGGGTTTGATATGACTACGTTAGATATGACAAGTGTAAGGCACGATTTTTCGGAGATTGCTAACCGGGTTATCTTTGCATCTGAGCGCGTGTGCGTAAGAAAGAATGGCAAAAAGGCTTTTGCATTTGTGCCGATAGAAGATTTGGAACTGCTCGAAATTTTAGAAGATAAATTAGATGTTGATGCAGCTAAGGTTGCTTTGAAGAGAGGTAAATTTACGGATATAGAAACCGTTGCCAAAAAATTAGGGATTTAAACAGGGATGTATAAAGTCCAACTCGATGACAAGGTTGTCAAGTATTTGCAGAAATTAGATGCCGACTTGAAAAAACGGATATTTAGAAAGTTGCGCTCATTTAAAAATAATCCCCGGCCTAATGGATGTGTAGGTGTTAAGGGAATGAAGAATTTATTTCGTGTTCGGATTGGCGATTACAGAATAGTGTACCAAATAGAAGACAAAAAACTTTTGGTACTTGTTGTCCGAGTTGGGCATCGCAAAGATGTCTATAACCGGATATAATTTGCGAAGATAGAACGCAGAATGTAGTAGACAGAATATTGAATCGCCGATAGGCGATGGGAACGGGATAGAAAATTTGCAAACACCCGCAGGGCAAGACCTACGGGCTAAATGACAAAGCTATTTATCGGTATCGAGCGCGTCGCTTAGTTCCTGCTTCAACTTATCAACAAGCGTTGCGACGGGGATAATCTCAGTACACTTGTAAGCATTTGAACCAGCAAATGCAAAAGATTCGTCCAAATCGCCTCTGGCAGCAGAAGCAAGCACTTTAGCAATGCAATACGGAGCTTTTTCAGGGTCGCAGGTTTTAAGGCACTGGTAGCTGCACATAAATGGCATCGTTTCGCCAAGTTTGATTTTCTCAACAAACTCGCTATTGAGAACTCTGCCAGGCAGGCCGACAGGGCTTTTAATAATCGTTGAATCGCCCTCTTTGGCATCTATATAAGCCTGCTTGAACCGTATGTCGGCATCACATTCATCGGTACAAACAAAACGCGTTGCCATCTGTACGCCTGAAGCACCCAACTTGAGGAAGCGAGCGATGTCTGCGCCGTCAAAAATTCCGCCGGCAGCAATGACAGGGATTTTAGTGTCATACGAATTCGCAATTTTGACAACGTCTTTGACTATGTCTTCGAGAGGCGGGATAGTTTTGTTCTCTATCTCGGCATTAGAATAGCCAAGATGTCCACCGGCATCCGGGCCTTCGACCACTACGGCATCGGGCAACTTACTATACCTTTTCTGCCATCTTCTGCATATCAACTCCAACGCCTTTGGAGAAGAAACTATCGGAACGAGTTTTACATCGCTGCCATTGAGAAATTTCGGCAAATCCAACGGCAGGCCCGCACCGCAGATGAGCATATCGACATTTTCCTCTATCGAAGTTTTGGCGAGGTTTTCGTAATCGCTTAGCGCTACCATTATGTTAACGCCCACTACGCCATCTGTGAGTTTACGGGTTTTTCTAATCTCGGCTCGCAGGGCATCGCTGTTGAACTGTACTAAGTCCTGCCCGGAATAATCCTCGAATGCGCCTATGCCGGTACTGGCAATAACGCCAACACAGCCAGCGTTAGCAACGGCAGCGGCAAGACCCGCAACCGAAACCCTGATTCCCATTCCGCCCTGAATTATCGGCGGATTTATTTTTAAATTCCCTATCTCAAGAGTAGGTATATCACTCAAACTCATAATCGGCTCACAAAAATCAATAAAACACAAAAATTTCCAAGAAATGATAATCTAAAAGGATTCTGATGTTCGATTGCGGTTAGAGCAATACTACATCCTGTTATGCAATCACTTCCACTAAAGTTAAACACCCGGGGATGTTAACATTATTACCGCTGGCAGACAACTATTATCTCAGGTTTAGTCAAATATATTAAACCCTCGTCAAAAGGGGTGTTTAGAGACGTTTTTGGACTAAAAATTGGTGGCGGAGACCGATTTATTTAAGAAAACAGTAGGCAGTAGGCAGTAGGCAGTAGGCAGTGGATTGAATCCCAATTTATCGGGATTGATTTTTAATAAAAAAACAAGGCCTCGCAATGACAAAGTTTATCCGGCCGCTTCCGCGGCTCGGCTACTAAGCGGTGGGAACGGGATAGAAAATTTGCAAATACCCGCAGGGCAAGACCCATTCGGCTTCGCTCAGGGCAGGCTCTACGGGCTAAATGACAAAGTCTTGTGAGAGCGAAATAGAAAATTTGTGAGGATAAACCCCACATTTGTAAATGTGGGGCTAACTGAGATTTCCCCACATTGGTCGAAATTGTAAATGTTACGTAATTCGTGGACAAAATTCATTTTTTTATTCTGTCTGCACCGAGCTGGCCGCAAGCGGCTTTTATGTTTCTGCCACGGCGGTAGCGCACTATCGTCTCCACACCAGACTGCATAAGAGTATCCTTAAAAGCCTTTATGGCCCGGCTTGATGAACCCTGGAAATCGCAGCCGGGATGAGGATTGTACTCTATCAAATTGACATTTGCCCGCAAGGGCCTGAGCAATGCTGCCAATGCCTGCGCATCGGAAAGCGAATCGTTGAGGCACTTTATCATACAATACTCAATCGTAATTCTGCGGGAAGTTTTCTGCTGGTAATATCTCATCGCTGAAACAAGCTCTGCCATAGGATGCTTTGAGGCTATCGGCATCAGTTTTTTTCGCAGGGTATCGCTGGCGGCGTGGAGCGAGACGGCAAGACGCGGGTAAATATCCTCCTCTGCCAAAGCTCTTATGCCATCGGGCAAGCCGCAAGTGGAAATTGTCTGTTTGCGGATTCCGATATTGAGGCCCTTCGGGTCGGTTAGAATCCAAACGGCCTTGAGACAATTATCGTAATTGTACATTGGCTCGCCCATACCCATAAAAACGATATTATTTATTTTGCCCGCATCGGCGGCAATTTTTATTACCTGGTCAACAATCTCGCCGGCAGTTAAGTCCCGCTGGAATTTCAGGAAGCCGGTAGCACAAAACTTACAGCCCAGCTTGCAGCCGACCTGACAGGAAATGCAGATTGTGTTTCTATCCGATTCGCGCAGTAAGACAGTTTCGATGTTGTTGCCATCAGAAAGTGTGAAAAGATATTTTTCAGTGCCATCAGGGTCGCAGAGCTTTTCGGCAACTTTGAGGTTCGACAGGAAATAGCCGCCGCTAACGAGAGATGCCCGGAGATCCTTCTTAAGGGTCGTGAATTCATCGAGCGACCGGGCGAACTTCTGGTGGATAAAATTGAACGCGACCGGCCCCTGGTAGGCTTTGCCGCCAAAGGCAATGATAATTTCCTGGAGCTGGCTAATCGTTTTATTTTTCAAATCTTTGTCCATAAGTTAGAGAGTTTATACTAAATGAAGGATTTTGTCGAGCAGTGAACGGTTTTATCGGGGGTAAAAATAGCCGTATTTGACAAAACTGATATTAGACGCCAATTAACACGGATTTAAGCAATGCCAATTTTGCATCACAAAAAAAACTTCTTATATTTTAAACGAAGGCGGCGTTTGTTCGATAGAACCTGTTTAAGGGAACCTCTAAAAATTCATTTTGGCGAACAAGCGAACCTTTTCGCCGATGGACAGCGTCAGGCAAAAGCCACTTGAACTACGGCTCAAGCTGATTTGTCTTTCTTGCCATCGGACAAAAATTTTCTACTTGTCGCTCAAAAGCAATTATTAGAGCTACCCTTAACTATTCAAACCGTTTTGGGGGAGCTAACTAAAAGCCGTCCGGCCGCTTCCGCGGCTCGGCTACTAAGCGGTGGGAACGGGTAGTGATTGTGAAAGCACAAACCCCGCCATAGTAATGGCAGGACTAACTGAAGATTAGAATTTGTATTATGTTTGATTTAAAAACATTGATGTCTGATAAGGTAATTTCTGTTCATCGGGGCAGTACTATCCGGCAGGCTACTAAGCTTATGGTAGAAAGCGACCAGGTGTTCCTGCCGGTAGTGGACGATAATAATAAGCTCGTCGGCGCGGTAACCGAAAAGATGCTCATAAAATGGTTTGCAAACGCTAAAGACAAAGCTAAGCCAGTTAGCTGTTGTATGAAAAGCAACGTGATGTCTTTTGAGCAAAATACCGGACTGATAGTAGTTGTGTACCGCTTTATAAGGGAAGACCTGCGGCAAATGCCGGTAACGCTTAATGGCAGACTTGTCGGTATTGTCAAAAGAGGTGGTGTCATACAACATCTTATGCAACTCAAGACCAAAACGGATATCCCAGTTTAGATTTAGGGCAGTTTTATGGCAAAAGCAAAAGATATAATGCGAACAGATATAATCTGCGTTGAACCCGATACACCAATAAAAATAGCCTTTAAACTAATGAAGAACAGGAAAATATGCTCAATTCCGGTTCTGCATTACGATGGCTCGGTTGCTGGTGTGCTATCCGAAAAAGACCTTTTAGGACTGTTCAAAGCCGATGGAGGACAGCAGGGGCAAACTCTGACCAGCAATCTTATGACCTGGGGAATTATAACGGCTGACGAAAATGACGATATCGGCACGATAATCGACTGCCTTTGTAAAAACCACTTCAGGCAGATTCCAGTTGTATCTAACGGCAAATATGTCGGGATGGTAGGCAGGAAAGAGGTTTTGGCGAAATTGGCCGATATCCCGATAAAAATATAATACCCTTTAGGGTTAATGACAAACCACCTGTTTTTCCCCAAATAAGCTCGCAAAGCCCTTCGTACGTCCAGTTTGCATTTGACCAGGCCGAGTTCGTTAAGTACAATCAGCTAAACAGTCGAGACAATACTTTTTAGCTGGAGCTTGATATGGACCCTGCAATTTTTAAAGCCTATGATATTCGCGGCCTTTATCCCGACCAATTAGATGAAGAAGCTGCGTGGAAAATCGGTAACGCGACAGCGTCGTTTTTGCGGTCTCTGCTTAGGGGCTACGAACGCGGGCAGGCAAATCGCCAGAGCCTCTGCGTCGGACACGATATGCGAACTCACAGCAAGGCAGTCGCAAAGGCATTGATAAAAGGAATGAATGCCGTCGGAGCGAATGTTATCGATGTCGGGCTGATAGATACGCCGCAAATTTATTTCGCGATAAATCATCTCGGAACCTGCGGGGGTGTGCAGGTTACCGCTTCGCATAATCCGGCTCAATATAACGGTTTTAAAATTTCCGGACTTGACGCGAAGCCAGTCGGAGAAGATACAGGCCTGAAAGAAATTAAACATATCGCGATGGCACTTCTGCACACAAGAGGGATTATTGACGGCAGTGTTGAAAAACTTGACCTTGTCGATGCGTATAAGCAGCACGTGCTGAAGTTTCTGGATGGCAAAGTAAAGCCTTTGAAAATAGTTATTGACGCTTCAAATGGTATGGCGGGTAAAATGGTGCCTGCGATTTTTGATGACCTCGGTATCGAAATTGTCAAACTAAACTTCAAACACAACGGAACATTCAAACACGAGCCTAACCCGCTGGTTGAAAGTAATTTGGCAGAACTTAAAGAAACGGTTGTCAAAGAAGGCGCGGATGTCGGAATCTGCTTTGACGGTGATGCCGACAGGCTGATTGTGATTGATGAGGCCGGCAGAACCATAGGGTGCGATTTGATGACGGCGCTTATGGTGCCTTACTTTCTGAAAAAAACGCCCGGAGCGGCAATCGTTTACGACCTGCGGAGCAGTTGGGTTGTGCAGGAAGAAATTATCAAGCACGGCGGAATACCGAGGCGAGAGAGGGTTGGACACTCCTTTATGAAAAAAACTCTGCGTTCATCGCACGCAATCTTCGGCGGTGAACTGAGCGGCCATTTCTATTATCGGGATAACTTCTACGCAGATTCCGGAATGATAACAATGGTTCACCTCATCAATATACTAAGCTCGACAAGTAAGTCGATGAGCAAACTCGTTGAGCCGTTACGAAGGTGTTATGCCAGTGGGGAATTGAATTTCTCGGTTGATAACAAAGAAGCGATGATGAAAGAACTCGCTAAAAAGTTCAGCCAAGGACAGATAGATGACCTCGACGGGACGACGATACAGTTTAAAGACTGGTGGTTTAACTGCCGGCCGAGCAATACTGAGCCTTTTTTGAGGCTTAACGTAGAAGCAAAGACAGAAAAAGTGTTAGAGAAACAACTTAATGAAATAAAAGCGATTGTCGGCGAACCAGTCGGACATTGACCACCTTTAGACAGATAACTATTATGAACTACTGGACTAAACTTAGCATTGAATATGCAAACCAAAGGTCATATCTCGACGACCTCTTTCAGGTATATCCGACTATTCCAGATGGAATAAGAGATATCGATAAAGAAAATTGGGGTAGCGTCGAAAAAGCCTACAAACGCAAAGACAACGTCGAATTATTAAAAACACTCCTAACCCTAAAACTCTTCCCTATAAAGGACAGCTATATTGCATATTTAAGGCGGGACAACTCCGCTATCGATAGAAACCCAAAAACTATAAACCGCATCTGTGGCAGATTATACGAGATGGGGATTGATAAGATATTCGGAAAGTGTAGCGAGCCAAAAGAAACAAACCGTCAAATTGGCCCTATGTTCCGGGAATGGCTAAAGAAGAAAACCCTCGGAATAAACCCTATTGGCTTAGAAGCATTTATAGCTGACAAAAATGATGCTATCTTAGACGCAAGTGATGTAGCTATGATGAATTTTGCCAAAAAAGAGTTAGGATATAATCACGACAAAGGCCTTGATTTTGTCGCAAGATTCAATGGCCAATACGTCATTGGGGAAGCCAAGTTCCTTACGGACTTCGGGGGCCACCAGAACGCACAATTTAATGACGCAATAAGCACCGTGAAAACAAGAGGAGTGAAAGCTGTTAAAATTGCTATTTTAGATGGAGTGCTTTACATTAACGGAAAAAACAAAATGTACAAATCAGCGACTGAAACCTATAAAGACTTAAATATAATGAGTGCATTGGTTTTACGAGACTTTTTATACCAGATATAAGGTTGCAAATGAAAAACTTGCTAATAAATAGTGAAAATTTAAGAGGCCTTAATTATCTTTTGGAAAACAGGGGCCTGGAGAACAAAATAGACTTAGTCTATATTGACCCTCCATTTGCAACCGGAGGCAATTTCACAATCACAGATGGCAGGGCTTCGACAATCAGTAACTCCAGAAATGGAGATATTGCATATTCAGACAAACTGATGGGAAATGAATTTATTGAATTCCTAAGAGAACGATTAACCCTGATAAAAAAACTGATGTCTGAAAAAAGTTCCATTTATTTGCATATTGATTATAAAGTTGGACACTATGTCAAAGTTATGATGGATGAAATCTTTGGCGTTGAGAATTTCAGGAATGATATTACAAGGATTAAGTGTAACCCTAAAAATTTTAATCGTATTGGTTACGGCAATATAAAAGACCTCATACTGTTTTACACTAAATCCTCAAATCCCATTTGGAATGAGCCAAGAGAAAAATACACAGAGAAAGACATCGAAAAATTGTTTGCCAAAATAGATAAACAAGGCAGAAGGTATACAACTGTACCTATTCACGCACCTGGCGAAACTAAAAATGGCAAATCCAATCAGCCGTTCCGAGGAATGATACCACCAAAGGGGCGACACTGGAGAACCAATGTTGAAACTCTTGAGCAATGGGACAAAGATGGAATAATTGAGTGGTCATCAAATGGAAATCCAAGAAAAATTATCTTCGCAGACGACAGAGATGGAAAAAGAGTGCAGGACATCTGGGAGTACAAAGACCCTCAGTACCCAAACTATCCAACGGAAAAAAATCGTAGCATTTTAGACTTAATAATACGCACTTCCTCAAATTCAGGGAGTATAGTATTAGATTGTTTTTGCGGTTCTGGAACAACATTAAAATCTTCCCAAGTAAATGATAGAAAGTGGATTGGAATTGACCAATCTCAGCATGCAATAGAAGCGGCAAAAGCTAAACTCGGAGCAATAGAAGAGGGTTTGTTCAACCAAAAACCTGATTATGATTTAATAGAATTAAAAGAGTATAGTACTGCGGATGGATTTTTAAGTTAGGAAAATAGCTATGAAAAAAACGATAGCGATAATAATAAGCGTTTGTCTGCTGGGACTATTCGCCAGCGGATGTCAGGTTAACCCCGTAACCGGCGAAGATGAATTCAACCTGTTCAGCCCCGGCCAACAGAAAGAAATGGGTGCTCAATACGCAAGACAGGTAGAAAAAGAACTCGGACAAAGCGTCAGCGACCCACAAATCCAAAACTATATCGACGACATCGGACAAAAAATAGCCGCTGTCTGCCATACGCCAAGCGAAGGGTTCATCTATAAAGCAATCAAAGACGATTCGGTTAATGCCTTTGCTCTGCCGGGCGGGTATATATATATAACAACCGGAATGCTTGGACAATTGCAGAACGAATCGCAACTGGCGGCAATACTGGCACACGAAACGGCACACGTAACAGCAAGGCATTCAGCGGTTACGATGAGCAAAGAAATGCTTATCGGGGCAGGACTCAGCGTGTTAAGTCCTGAATCAAAAACCATCTCCTATGCGGTGGGATTCGTAAGGAATCTCGAATCAATGAGGTACAGCAGGAGCCACGAAAGGCAGGCGGATAAAATCGGGCTGGATTATCTCGTGAGGGCAGGGTACAGTCCAAACGGGATGGTGGAGACAATGGAAATTCTTAATCGTCAGCCCGGCGGAAGAACGTTTGAGTTTTTATCGACGCACCCAAATCCCGAAAACAGGATTGAGTACATACGAGAAGACATCTACAACAAAGGCTATACCAAATATAAAGCCACCGGTAAAATCGGAATAGACGACTACCAAACAAACATCTCAGCAAGATTATGAGACAAGCAAAGCAACTGCCAGCGAAAGACCGACAAGCAAATGCAGCAGTACCGTCAGCCTGCTGAGGGCAAATACGCCCTTTTGGCGGAGCTTTTCGGGGTCGGTATGCCTGTAACAAAACCCTGTCAGCACAAGTGATAACACAAAAGTTATCGCTGCGGTAAACTTGTTTTGAGCCAGAGCGAGATAAGCCAAAACGGAAGTATTTATCAGGAGCAGTATTGCCCGATAAATATAGGCCGCTTTTTTGATGCCGAAAGTTACTACAATGGTTTTTTTGTCGGCCGCCTTATCAGCATTGTAATCCGGAAATTCGTTTGCCAATATTATCTGGAATATCAACAGGGCAATTATAACACCCGGAAGCAATGGAACAAAATCCAAATTGCCCGTCTGAATATAATAAGAGCCATAGACTGGTAATATGCCGAACAGTAAAACGATGGTGATTTCGCCGAAAGTTCGATAGCCAAGTTTGAGCGGTTTTGCGGTATAAAAATATCCGCCTAAAAAACCGACGAGTCCAAGCAGAATAACGAAGAGGCTCCTCGTTATGAACGCTATTGCAAAGCCTGCGGAAATGGCGAGGGTAAAAATAAATGCCGCATACCAGAGAACCTTAGATGGTGTGAGCAGTGTCTGCTGGATTACCCTGCTGCCGCCACTGAAAGGTGTGGGGTTTTCGTTGAGCCAGTCGTTGCCGGAAAGATGGTCGAAGTAGTCGTTGACTATATTGGCACCGGCCTGGAAGGCAGTCATCGAAAAAAGAGCCAGTACAAAAAGCAACGGAGCGAAAGTTTGCGCAACAGAATAGGCGACAGCGGTGCCGACGAATATCGGCACAATACTGGCGGTGAAGAAAGGAGGCCTTAAAAGTCTGAAATAGACAACTGTCTTAGGAAAATTCATAGTTCGTAACTCTAACAAAAACAGGTGGTTAAGTCAATAAAAAATAAATGCACAAACATTTCTATACCCACAACGTATAGATAGGATAAGTAAAGGGCAGATGTATAGAGGAGAACGATATGTCCGTGAACGATAGAATCGAGCTGCCGTTGCTTGAAGAGTTGGAGGAGCTCAAGCAGGAGTTGGTTCAACTAAAACAAGAAAACAGACATCATATCGAAATCGAGACAGAACTCCGCCAGACAAACGATAAACTTTTTACAATGATTGAAAATCTGCCCGGGATGGGTTATTCGTGCAACAATGACAGGCAATGTACAATGAAATTTGTCAGTAAGGGCTGCTATGAACTTACGGGGTATCAACCGGAAGATTTTATAGATAATCACAGGGTGAGTTATAACGACATCATCTACGAAGATGACCGAAAACATATCTGGCAACTTGTGCAGGTCGCTATCGCAAAAAGAGAAAAATATAAATTGCTCTACCGAATAAAAACTGCCAAAGGCGATATAAAATGGGTGTGGGAACAGGGTACGGGCGTTTTCGATGAAGACGGCGAACTGCTCCAGCTACAAGGTTTTATTAAAGATATTGCCAGTTAGTCTTCTTTGAATATAATCTCATCGTACTCAAGCTCGAAATGCAACTTGTGCTTTGCCTCCTCCTGAGCAAGAGAAAGCAGCATCTGGCGAACAGGTTCTTCGAGCATAAGGTGGGCAAGGTTAGTGTAAAGCTGGAAAGCCTTCTTCTCTTTTTTCATCGCAAGAATCAATGCTGACTGATAATCCATATCAGCGGTCGGCTCAACCGCAACGAGGTAATCGGAAATCTTTAAATCGGGGACATTTTCCGAAGGACTCATTTTAACTTTTTTGCCAACCTTTAAATTTTCGAGTTTTTTTTGATGGCCCGCCTCTTCGACAGCGAAATCCAGAAAAGCCTGCTTCATCGTTGGATTGTCCATCTTTGCGGCAAGGTCTTTATAGAATTTTTGTGCTTCTATTTCGCCTGAAATGGCAAAATCCAGAATGGCCTCGATAGAATCAGTATCACTCATAGTATTCATTTCCTTATCAAATATGTAAAATCTGTAGAAATCAAACTGCGGTGTTCATTATACCGCTCATTTTTGGCAAGGCAATAAATAAAAAACACCAATCCAGACTGTATATGTCCAGACCTGTTGCAGAATGCGCAAAAAAAAATTTGCGCGTTCTGCAAAAATCAAAAAAAATCGGCCTTTAACAATAAAGACTTATAGCAAATCAGAAAATTTTTTTGGCCAAATCGGTAGCAGTTTGCGCACATTTTTCCTTATATACGGAGGGACATATAAAAAACAAAAACGAGATTGCTTCGGCAAAGAGTAGTTTTGAGTTGAGGAATCCCGATAAATCGGGATGGAGATTTTATTTTAAAAAATGGATACCCGCTTTCGCGGGTATGACAACAACTTTATCCGGCAGCTTCCGCTGCTCGGCTACTGGCGATGGGAACAGGATGGAAAATTATGCAGATAGCCGCAGGGCAAGACCCATTCGACTTCGCTCAGGGCAGGCTCTGCGGGCTAAAAAAAGAGATTGCCGCGGCCTTACGGCCTCGCAATGACAAGTGAACCCCCGAATTGTAATTCTGGGGCTAACTGAAACCCCCTGCAATGCAGGGGGCTAAACGACAAAATTAGTATAAGAAAGGTTTTGGTAATGAGTCAAGTTGACCAGGAAAACATTGAAAGTTCAGAAGAACAAGACCAGCAAAGCGAAAAATTGGTATCCGTGAACGAAGCTATACGCTATCGGAAAAGAGCGCAAAGTGCTGAACAAAAATATCAGCTGACAGCTCAGGAACTGTCGCAAAGTAAACAAGAGCTTGAAAGTCTAAACACAGAGCTAAAAGAAAGCCGTTGCAGGGAAGAGCTTGTTAAGGCTCTTGCAACAGAGGGCGCAGCTGACATTGAAACAGCAGTGCTTGTCGGAAAAGCGAAGCTGGAAAAAAATGATGGTATGGAAATAACGGACGTTGTGGCGCAAATGAAAAGAGAAAAAAGCTATCTCTTCGGTGCTAACAACGTCAAAGATTTCGCAGCTCCTGCCAGGACAGGCGGAGCGAAGGAAAAATTGCCGACAGGGTCGGCAGCTCTTGAACGGGCAGCAAAAAGAGCTGCCGCAAGCGGGTCAAGAGCGGCTCTTCAGGAGTACCTGAAAGCCAGAAGGCTGCCTTTAGGCAGATAAATAGTGCGATTTGAATGCTTCAAACTATTCGACGCTTCCGTTGGGCGCTGATAAAAATCGCAATCAACAATAATTGCACAAAGAAATATGAACTGCCTTTAGGCAGGTAAGACAAAAAAGAAACAACATATTAGAAAGGACATAAAATGGCATTTACAGGAAAAGCTACCTACTCGGCAGGTGGAACGCTAAGTGAAATCGCTGAGGATGTGTCGGACTTGATAGGGATTATATCGCCTTACGAAACTCCGTTACTGGATGCGATGGGCGATCCACTGAGAGAGGCAAAGAGTACATATCACGAATGGCTGGAAGATTCGCTCGTTCCAAATAAAGATTCTATCGATGACAGCAGTATCTCAAATCCGTTAACCGAAACAAGTTTTGATGTCGCAAACGGGGACAGGTTCAGAGTCGGAGACCAGATTCAAATCGAAGGCTCGGCAGAACTAATGCTCGTAACAGACATCAATACAGACACGCTGACCGTCGTCAGAGAATATGCTGGTACGACGGCTGAGGACATCAGTGATGGACAGGCAATCAATATTCTCGGCAACGCTGCGCTCGAGGGCGGAGACAAGCCAGCATCACGATTTACAAACCGATTAAGAAAAGGCAACTACACGCAGATATTCACCTCAGGGGTGGAAGTGAGCGGAACAAATATCGCCGCTGGACATATCGGGCTTGCTGATGAAATGGACTACCAAAAACAGGAACGGCTTAGAGAGCTGATTCGCGACCTTGAGAACACGGTCATTAACGGCGGCTTGCCATCAGCAAATCCGCAAGGCTCTGGCTCTGTTCGCAGAACAATGAAAGGTATTATTCAGCACCTTGCAACAAACGCCTACAACACCGGTGATTCGGGATTGCCTTCCGGGACGGAACTGGACGAAGAGAAGATTAATTACGTGCTAAGGAAAATTTGGGAAAACAGCAGCGGCAATGTTGATACCATCGTTGTCGGCGGATATCAGAAACGGAAGATTAACTCGTTCCTCAGCGCAGCAAGAAGCTTCGGAGCGACGGACAAGACCTATACCGATATGGTTAGCATCTACGAAAGCGATTTCGGCGTTTGCAGAATTATTACCAGCAGATGGATGCCGAGCGATGCGGCGATGCTGTTGGACTCTTCGAGAATCGGCATTATGCCACTGGCAGGAAGAAGTTTTCACTTCAAACCGCTGGCAAGCTCTGGTGATTATGAGAGCGGCCAGATTATCGGCGAGTACACTGTTGAACTGAAAAATGAGGCGGGCCACGGAATTATAAGAGGGCTTGCAACAAGTTAAAAACCTCCACTGAGTACCAACGCCGGGTAACGAGTATCTAAAAAAATTTGAGTCAATAAATATTAGACTGCTCGGCCCGGTGAGGTACCCTTTTATATAAAGGAAAAAATGATGCTGAGTTTTTCAAAAGACATTGATATTTTAAAATATGAGCCGAGCCTGTTTGGCGAATTGCACCTGAGGAGCCAGGTTGTAACCAAGGGCAACGGCGGGGAAATAAACGGTACAGAATTTACGATAAGCCAGGCTGATTTCAACAACGATTATGTATCAGCAGGAATGGTTATCTACCTGCAAAGTACCGACGGCGCATTAGATGGGGCGTTTGAAATAGTTTCGGTTGATTCTGAAATGACTCTTACCGTTTCTGTTTTGAGGGCCGACACTGAACAGACACCAATTGCGCCAACACAGGCAGAAAATATAAATTACTACATCTGCACATATCTGCCACAAAGTAACGAGATACTTTTTGAGCTTACTCAGCGATTTGAGTTGAAGCCAGGCTCGATGGAAAGTGGTTTTGACGCAGAAAATATCATTGAACCGGAAACGCTTAAACAATGTTCGGTTTATGGAACGCTGGCTATTGCCTTTATGATGCTGGCGTGGGACGCGGGACGAGATAAAGAAAATTTGTGGGCAAAGCATAAACACTACCAGCAGCTCTTCGAAAAAGCACGCCAGAGGGCCAAAGTGAGTATAGATTGCGGCTCTGACGGGATAAGCGATATAACTTACAGCGGCGCCAGTGCCAGGTTAAAGAGAGATTGAAAATGAAAACTAATTTAGATGATTCGGCTTATTTTGACAGCCCTGTTGAAATCAAAATCGCAAGCTGGCAGAGAGATTTTATCGAAAATGCCAGCTGTGGGTTTGACGGAGTGGTAAGCATAGATGGTGGACTGAGGAAAAGAACTATCGCGCAAACAGGTGTGATGATTGAGGCGAGCAAAACTAAAATGTGTGAAAACATCGCCGCTGTTACAGCAATGTTTGACGGCCAAAACAGAATGCTTACCGACTGCGATGGGCAGGTGTTCGAAAATGTAAGGATTGATTCCTTTGAGACAGAACCATTGAGTCTTTCCGGCTCGGCGGTGAGATGCGAATATAAAATTATATACACACAGTTTGGATGAAAAAATGATTCTGCTAAATGACGGTATCTCAAAAGTAAAAGCTCAGCCCTGTTATGGCTCGGCGGTTATGGTTAGCTGGCAATCAACCTATGCAGGCAAGAGGCATCAGGTTTATGTCAACGGTAAATTTGTCGGGGTTACAGAGGAAGCGAGCCAGAGACAGCTACTTGTAAACGTGCCTTTTTCGGAGCAGAGCGCATCAACAATAGAGGTTTTTGCTATCGAAGCGGGAGATGCCGAGCAAAGTTTAAAGCCGGCAGCAGAAAAACAGGCAAGAGCAGAGCTGATATTCACCAAAGAACAGTTCCTGCCTGTTGGAGCAAAAACAGACTTCTTTTATGACAATCAAAGCGGAAATGTGGATTATCAGAACAGGCTCAATGAAAACGATATCAGAATTTGGCAGGGGTCGCAGGAAAAAGGAGGATTCGGGCTGAGCAAATTTGGTGAGAGCGATTTCGGCAGAGATTCATCAGCGGCAGCAGGTTTTGGGAAAGCCTTGTTTGGAGAAGGAGGGTTCGGATTTGAGGGACTGACCGTTAGATGGCAAAGCAAACAATTATCGGCAGGAAGATATAAATTTGGAATAAAGCTGCGCGACGAATTTGGAAACGAATCCACTCAGACGGTCGAAACGCAAAGCCTGACAATAATACCGCCTGTTATGCCCGGAGAAAAATTAGAGGTTGCGCAATTCGATAAGGACAGTGGGCAAATAATTTTCGCTATTGATTAAATGATAATAAGGAGCAATAAAAATGACTGAAGTTTACCCAACAGATAATGAGCTTTTGAATATCGTTTCAGACAGCCATTCAGGAGTGGAATATATCACCACCGGCAAATCGCCATACTATTTAGAATTTAGAAAAATGCTCTATCGGCTGCTGCTAACAGCAA
Organism: Anaerohalosphaeraceae bacterium; assembly: GCA_021108375.1. GTDB lineage: Bacteria > Planctomycetota > Phycisphaerae > Sedimentisphaerales > UBA12454 > JAIORA01. The sequence goes on along the minus strand of JAIORA010000016.1, from coordinate 48,034 downwards.
AGAGAGCCGGAGATATGAGAGTTTTCGATGAAAGCGGGCTTGATGTCGGCGTTAAAAGCGGGAAATTCTGGATAGGCTCTGAGCTTATAGAATTCGCAGAATCGACAGGGAATACACTCGCTGACGATAAGGAAAATATCTACCTGTATATCGACGTTGATGGCAATCTTGTAACCGATGAATATGATGACTTTCCGGATATGTCTACAGAGGCTCATATGAGGCTGGCTATCGCAACAACCAGCTCAGGCGACGTTACTTCGATAACAGATGTAAGAGAACACCACAATTTTTCAGTGCCCTTCAGTGCCGGAGGAATCAGGAAAGTTATTGAAGCTCATACCACAGATGACACTTTAACATTGGCAGAATCGGAGAGCATTCATAGCAATCTCGGAGCAAGCGGAACAGTAACACTGACCTTGCCAGCGGCGGCAACTGCGGGAACCGAATTTACCTTCGCTGTTCAGGCCGCCCAAGAATTGCGAATCGAACCCGGTACGGCAACTATCAGAGACGACAGCGGCCAGACAGTAGGCAAATATAAATCAGCACAGCAAATTGGCGAATGTATCAGGCTGGTTGCCGATTCCAACGGCGACTGGGCAACCACTGCTAAGAACGGAACCTGGACCGAGGAGGCATAGAAATGGCTGACACTGTATATGTAGATGGCACTCTTACTACCGGAAACAATGACGGTACATCCTGGGACAATGCTTATCAAGGTGCGAATGGTTTGCAATCAGCTATTGATAATCACAATTCGTCAAATGCTGTGAATATCTACATTCGTAATAAATTCACGTTGTCTGCAGGTATTGATATTGATAAAAACAGAGTGGGGTCTGTCGGCTCTAATAAATGGCTTAGAATCATTGGTTGTGATTCAAGCGGTAATGTACTCCCCATCGGTGAATATGTAGAATTTGATATGAATAACGATAGTAGTGTGAGTTATGGAATTAAATTAAACGCTATATCCTGGGACACTGAGATTCGCAATATCAGAATGCATAACGGATACACCGGCAAGTATGGCATAAGTTTAAGGGGCAGTACTTCTACTTCACGCTACAATTATCTTTTAAACAATGTAAAAACTGAAAGTATTGATTATGGTATTTGGGTAGGAAATACTTATGCCTCAAATGAGAGATTATATAATTTTATGATGGCTAATTGCCACATCGAAGGTGTTATTCAAGCGGTAAAGAGTAATACAGACAATTGGTTATTACAGCGTGTTGAGAATTGTTTTTTTAAGACCAATAATTCTGTGTATCCTGTTATTAGTGATGCAAGGGCAAGCTACGGGGCGTGGGCAAATTGTATTTTTGTAGGCGGCAGTTATGCCTTGCACAATTGTTTTGCAGGTGGGCCTAAATGTTTTAACTGCACTTTTTATAATCAAGTAGATGGTGTTATTTATCATCAGACCAGTAGCGGTAAATATCTGAACATCAGCTTGACGAATTGCGTGTTTTGGTTAGGCAGCCCAACAAGCCCTATAATAACACTTAGCAGTGGAGGTTGTGTCGGCCAGGTCGAATACAATGCCAGCAATAGCACTCACGCCTCAAAATGGGGGGGCAATACGCCAACACCAGTTAATTACACGCAATTGACGGCAAACCCATTTGTAGATGCGGCAAACGATGATTTTAGAATTCCAGCAGGTTCACCATTGCTAAATTCCGGTCTGCCGGTAAAAGGCGGAGCCAGTGTTACCGGCTATACCACCATCGGGTCCTGGCAGAGAAAATCAGAAATAATTACAAAGGCCAGAACTGCCAACTTTGGCAAGATGGCAATAATAAGATAGGAGAAAGCAATGGCAAATACGGCAATTGAAATACCTTTTTACATATCAACCGATGGCACACCTTTGACAGATGCTGCCAGCGAAATGGAATTTGAATCTTTGAAATTACTTAACGGCACGGATAAAAGCATCTCGGCTCCGACAATCAATGAAATAGGCGGAGGATGGTATAAGTTTGGTGTCGCCTATGGCACAGCACCGTTTGATGCCGGAGACCTGGTCGGAGTTATTGATGCGGATAAAGATGGAAATAATTCGCTAAGCGAAAACGAGCGGTATATTCCGGTCGAGGTTCGGCTGGACTTTTACAGCCTTTTGAGAGATGTCTACCAAATGAGCCAGGACAAGCTCACCGGTGATATGCAAATCAAAAATAACAACGGCCAAGCCATACTTACACTCGAAATAACAGACTCAGACAGTTCTGTGCAAAGATTGCCGGGAGTAGCAGAATAATGGAAGGGAAATTTTATAACAGTTTATACAACGGTGATTCCGCTGTCGGAATAATGCTGTCTATGGGCATAACCGGCGGAGACTTCTGGACGAGAAATTCCGGAGGACAACTGCTCTATAAGGGGGTAGATATTGAGAGTATAAATTTCGACCGCCCTGCCGCGATAGCTAACATCAATGAAAAACAAATTTCCGCCAAAACAAATACTCAAACATCCTTGTTTGTCCTCAGGAGAGTAAACTGCTGCGGAGAAGAAGAAAAAACGATGCGAGCGGCAGCAAGGCTTATCCTTGACGATAGCGGCGCACAGGCAGAAGAGGGGGCGGAAAAAATCTTTACCCTCACCACTAAACAAATACAAAGTGATAAAGTTATGCTGAAATGGTTTTATTGGCCGAAAATTCGGCAGAAGCAGGTTGTTGAATTCAGGATTTATTACTACAGTGCAACTGGCGAGATAGACTACACCAACCCGCTGGGAACAGTTAAATATGCCGGACGAAAATTCTACCGTTTTACTACGCCGCCGCTTGAAAAAGATGATTACCGCTTCTGTATTAGAGCCATAGATGATGGTCAATTTCAGGGGGATTCGTTGGATTATATAAAAATTCAGCTCAATAAAAACATCCCCGATTCAATTCAGAATCTTCAAGCAAATACTTTATAGGACAGCCGGAGATAACAATGTCAAACAGAACAGATTTTTTTCTGCCGCAAAAGACCAAAGCATCGGCCTTGGCCTCTGTGGCGGCGGTCTATATAGATGGGCGATATTTCGATTGCTTAACGGTAGAAAAAATTACCTACGCCGCTGAGCTGGACTTCAGCAAAGCAGAAATGTCTTTTTGCGTGGGTAACGATATAGATTGCGACCAAATTACTCCAGGCCAGTTAGTCGCGATAAAAACAACCTTCGACTCCGGCATTGGTGAATCTTTGCCACAAGAGCTGTGTCTATTTGCAGGGGCGGTTGAAGAAATAAAGAGCCGAACAGAAACCGAAAGAAACTTTGCGAAAATAATCGCAAGAGACTATTCGGTAAAAATGGAACGAAAAACCGTTTTCGGAAGAAACACTGTCTGCGATAACGAAACCGTTTTCCTGAACGGACTTGAGACAGTGTTTAATCCAGATGGCCAGCCGAACGCTTCTAAAACACTGGCAACTGACAATTGCAGGCATTATACCGTTTTCAGTACAGACGAAATTTCGAGCAGATACTTCACCTGTGCAGAAGCAATCTATTACATTCTATGCCAACACATACCGTTCGGTCAGATAGCTATACCAACCATCGAATGGCTTGAAGAGCTTTGCCAAAATCATATAATCCGCGATGTTAATGTGACCGGATTAAATGTAATCGCCGCTTTACAACGATGCTGCCGGCAGGCGGGATTAAAATTTAAATTCTCCACCATTTGCAACAAAGGTGCTGTAACGCAGGGGATTGTGTTCTTTCGGCCAGGCTGCGGAGCGGAAACAGAGGTTAACTTTCCGGCAGATGGTGAAAAAATATCGTCTCCCCAGACAAACATAATATCGGCAAAACAGAATATCAAAACCGATTTCACGAAAAGATACTCCGTTCAAGGCGATTTCAAAACATACGAAGCGACATTCGAACTTGTCAAGGCCTGGGACAACTCGCTGGAAACAATTGATTATGATGAATTCTCGCCGCTGACAAATCCAGATTTTCAACAGGTGCAAAACGTTTATCGAAAATGGTGCCTTAATGAGGCGGGAGATTACTCAAAAGCACCGTATAATCAGGGGGAAACTTTTGACTTCTCAAAAATCTTCGAAAAAAACGCCTCTATAAAAAAACACAGAAGGTTTTACCCCTGCATATCCGCAGATGAAAATGGAGCATTGCTGGGCTATAAACTTGAGGTCTCGTATATCGGCGGAGATTACTGGTGGGACTATTCAGGCAGTTTCGACCTTCTGCTTGATGAATGCGGCATATGGATTTCCGACCAACAAATAGAACACGATATGTGGTTCGCTATTCTCAAGGGACTTTTGAAATTCCGCATAACCGCGTGCATCATTTCAGATGAAAGAATAACTGCCAGAATCTGCGATGGCCCGACAGAATCTACCGCTGAAATCGTTGACAAAATGACCGTTCTGCCGGCCAGATTCAAATATCGAAAAGTTTCGCCATACAGCATTTTTTACAATGGCTCAAAAAACACCACAGGCAAGAACCAAATAGATGATTCTTCGGCGATTGTCGAATTCGCAAGGAAGAGCCTCCAAGCCTGGCGGAGCGAATCTCAAAAAATTGAAATCAAAACCGCCAGGCTTGAGCCGGGCTTTCGCGTAGGCGACAATCTGATGGCTGCGCCGCAAAGCAGAGATTTTCTCAAAATGAAATATGACACCGCCAGCAAGCTGTGGATAACGAAAGTCAAAATGGATTTCACAAATCAGCAGACAACGCTCTGTGCTTCAAAAGTGAGGATTTGATTATGCCCGATGAGATACTGCAAAACCAAAGACAGACCATTGAAAAATTTATTCGGCAGGACAGCCCCGCTAATCAGGAACACTATCGTGTAATATCAACCGGCAAAGGAGGTGGCGGCTTCGTTGCCAAAATAATCAGCAAAGAATATTGCAATCATTACAATCTCACGGCGGTCGAAATAGGACAGGCTGGAACAATTCCTGTCGCTATGGGAGGACTGCTTCGTGCCGTTAACGTAGCGGAGCCATTCCTAAGTCAGGGTACATTGGCAGCCGGAACTTTTGTGATTGTATCAAGAGCTGGTGATAAATATGTCTTTTCGAGGCCGGTATAATATGAACAGTAAAAAACACAAAATTCCAAAGTGGCAAATAAGCAGGCAAATAAACCTTTCGGTGTTTATCCAGCTTGTGTTTTTGGCAGCGTTGATTGTTGGCACGTGGGTCAATCTGCAAAAACAACTGACAATACTACAACACGACATCACCCTGCTGATAAAAAACCAAAATCAATTTCATCAGAGGATAGAAAAACTCGGAAAAGTGAGTATCTGCTACGAATACCGATTGCGCGCAATAGAAAAACAGATTCCAACAGCAGATATAAGCACCAAAAAACTAAATTAAAAAGGGAGAAATAAAAATGAAGAACGTCGTCAAAAAATTATCACTGCCAGCAGTTATGCTTTTTATTTTTACCACAGGCTGTGCTAATATGGACATCGGTAATAGTCAGGGTAAAAAACAAAATGCGTGGATTCACCATCGCACAACCGCTCTTGCCGCTGAAAAAGCCAGAGCGGAAAACAGTTCAGAGAATCTCAGGCAACTCACCTCTCTGAGCAGCTTCCAGAGCAACGCCTTTCTGGCAGATTACGGACTGCCTGAACAAATTCAACCGATAGATACAGTCGAAGATGCACTTTCACAGACAAACTGGAATATCGCTCAAAATGCGATAGATGAGTCTAACAATAAAATGACCGCCTGGGATATTGCCGACAACATTATCGAACTGTCAATTGCGGTGGCAAGTTTGTTTGGCGGAGTCTATGGAATAAAACTGGTTAGCTATTTTAGAGAAGCACGCGAAAAATCAAAGGCACTGCAGGAAATTATTTACGGTAACGAGCTGCTTAAAAAACAGGGTAAATCAACTGCCGCAGCCTTTAAAATCGTCCATCAGAATCAGTCGCCGCAGACAAAACAAATCGTTGCACAAATAAAACATCAAAAAACATAAAACATTATCGGGTCATAACTCGATAAAACATCACTTATCAGGTTAAAAAACCGATTCTGTAAATATCATACGTAATTTATCCGAAGTTCCTGTTGTGCGTTGCGCAAAATAACTTGAATGGGTTTTTTATGGATTCTAAAATAATGAAAGAAAACAGAACCGGAAAAGTTCTTGTCGTTGATGACAATCAGACCAACCTGATACTCGTGCAGGCTCACCTGAAAAATATGGGATTGGAAGCAATTCTTGCTGACAATGCCCTCGATGGCATAAACGCCGCTATCAAACATCAGCCCAATGTAATCCTTCTTGATGTTATGATGCCAAGTATCGATGGCTTTGAAACGTGCAGGCGATTGAAATCTGATATTCGTACCGCCTCTATCCCTGTTATATTTGTTACCGCCAAAGACCAAAGCGAAGACAAAGTATCAGGCCTGAAACTCGGAGCAATCGACTACATCGCAAAACCGTTCAATAAAGGCGAACTCCAGGCCAGGATTAGCATTGTCCTTGAAATGACAAAGCTGCAGAAAAAATTGCTGCTGCTGGCAAATACCGATGAGCTTACCGGGCTTTCCAATAGAAGACATTTTTTCGAAATACTCGAACGCGAAATGCTTCAGGCAAAAATCAAAGGCAATTCGATTGCCGTTATGATGTTTGATTTGGACCATTTCAAAATGGTTAACGACAGCTACGGACATCTCTGTGGTGATAAAATTCTGCAGCAGGTAGGAAAAATTCTCAATGAAAACATCTACCCGCTCGACATCGCAGCCAGATACGGAGGTGAAGAGTTTATAGTTATTATGCCCGGAATGCCTAATGAGGTGGCCGAGACCAGAGCTGAAAAACTCCGTGATGCCATTGACAGCTTCGACTGGATGGCAGAGGAACACCCGATTACAATTACCTGCAGTGTGGGCTTTTCTGTATTTGACGGCAACAACTCCACAGACCCGTATGAGCTTATAAAAAGAGCTGACGATGCACTCTATGCGGCAAAACGCAAAGGAAGAAACTGCATAGTGTCCTGGCGCAAAATCAAACCTGAAGAAAATATCGCCGAAATACAAGACCAGAGTTTTAAAGACCTGCAGGAGAAGATAGCCTCTCTTGCGAACCGGCTTAAAGGCCAAACCATCGGCACAATGCGAGCGTTTGCCAAGGCAATCGCCGAAAAGGACCAGACAATGGCCCAGCACGCCGAAAACGTAAAGATGTACTCTCTGAAAATTGCCGAGAAAATGAAGGTCTCTCCTGATTTTCTCTCCCAACTCGAAACTGCTGCTGTCCTGCACGACCTTGGCAAAATCGTAATATCTGAAAACATCATAAACAAAACAACCGCTCTGACAGACAAAGAAATAAAAATGATTCACCGCCATCCTGTCATAAGCGCTGAAATTCTTGAGCCGGTAGGAATTTTCAAAAAAGAGCTGCTCTTCATAAGGCACCACCACGAAAATTATGACGGAACAGGATATCCAAACGGCCTGGTAGGCAAGAGTATCCCAATCGGCTCAAGGATAATCGCCGTAGCCGATGCGTTTGATGCAATGACCTCGTCCCGCTGGTCGAACAGTAAGAGGCCTATCGAAAATGTGTTAGACGAAATTACCACACTTGCCGGCTCACAATTCGACCCGGAAGTTGCTGAGGCATTTAAAGAAGTACTGGCTGAAAATCGCGAGTTCTGGCCGTTATCTCAAAAAAAATTACAGGAATGCCACGTCTAACAATAGCAAACTCGCCTATTGTGTAATTCTGCGGGTCAGTTCTGTAAGCTGTGATTGAATCAGCGTATCTTTCTGTTCAAGGTCTAAAATTTTATTGCAGGCGTGCATTACCGTTGTATGGTCCCTGCCACCAAGATGGCCGCCTATCTCTTCGAGACTATGGCTGGTTAAATTTCTGGCAAGGTACATACATATCTGCCTTGGCATAGTAATGCTCTGGCTACGTTTTTTGCTCTGCAAATCGGCTGGTCTGACATCATAAAAAACAGTTACCGCTTTTATGATATCCGTTATCGTTGTGTTCTTTCCGGTATAGCTGTCGCTTTGACCCAAAGCCACTTTGGCAAGTTCCAAACTAACTTCGTCGCCGGTAGCCTTGGCAACAGCGTAGATGGTAGTAAGAGCGCCTTCAAGTTCCCTGATATTGGACCTGACCTTGTTAGCGACAAACTCAGCAACCTCATCAGAAATTTTCATATCACGCAAACGTGCTTTCTTCTGCACGATGGCAACCCGCGTCTCATAAGTGGGGGCATCTATTCTCGCGACAAGCCCCCACTTGAATCGGCTGATAAGCCTTTCAGGGAGAGAAGATATTTCGCCGGGAGCACAATCAGAGCTTAGAACTATCTGCCTTTTGCTGTCGTACAGCGCATTGAAAGTATGAAAAAATTCTTCCTGGCTCTGCTCTCGCTCTCTCAAAAACTGCACATCATCAATCACCAGCAAATCGACATTTCTGTATTGGTTTTTAAACTCGCCCAACGAGCCTTGCTCTATCGCATTTATGAACCTGTTGACAAATTCCTCGCAGCTTAAAAACTGTATTGAAAAATTTGGAAAGTTCCTACGACTCTCAATACATATCGCGTGCAGCAAATGCGTTTTGCCAAGCCCTGCCGAGCCGTGTATAAAGAGAGGGTTGTAGGTCTGTCCGGGCGATTTACTCACCGCAATGCAACTGGCGTGTACAAGCCGATTGCCCGGGCCGACAACAAAATTATCGAAAGTATAATCAGGATGAAGCCTGAGTTCTCCGCTTACACTTGACGAAACTGCTCCAGCCTTCGGACTGCCGTCAACTCCGAACTTGACACCGACAAGATGGCCGGTAATTTGCTGAGCGGCACGGGTAAAACTTTCCAGACAATTATCAAACAGAAAGCCGCAACTATCAGCATCGGGGCAACCCACTTCCAGAGTTCCGCCATCAAAGCCTATCAAGACCAAATCGTCAAACCACTTACGGCTGTTGACCGGGTCAAGAACTTTTACGCGCTCAACTACGCTGTAAAAAACATCTTTTTCATCCTGTACAGCCAACTCGCTCCCTTGCAAATATGTACACAGCCTACGGCTATATACCTGTTTGATTTAAATTACGCTCCTATGCCTTGTGTAAGGCATTTTCCCGTTAGTCTCGATACACCGAGAAAGGGAATTTAACTCGGAAGCGTCATTTTGTCAAAGGAAAAACGCCACGCCAACCAGCTCTGTTGCCAGTTAAAGCCTTTACCGTTTGCAGCGAATCTGTTAGAATGCCCTGCCTGTTTGTCATTCCCGCGGAAGCGGGAATCCAGCTTTAAAAAGACCAATACCTTAACGGAGCAATGATGGGAATTTTTACAAAAACAGTTGATTACCTCAAAGGCCACTTGGGCAAAACGCGGGATAAAATAAAATCATCGCTGGAATCGGTATTGACCATCGGCAGAAAAATCGACGACCAGCTCCTCGACAAGCTCGAAGAAACGCTAATCAGCGATGACATCGGCGTAGAAACCACGCTAAAACTTATCGACAGCCTGCGCGACGCATACCGCGAAAAAAAAATCGTCAACACCGAAGACATTATCCCGTTTCTCAAAGAAAGCATAAAAGCCTACTGGCCCAGCCAGCACAGACAGTTGCAAACCGCTGAAAACGGAACAACGGTTATACTCGTCGCCGGTGTCAACGGCTCGGGCAAAACTACAAGCATCGCCAAGCTGGCATATACCCTTAGCCGAAACGGCGAAAAAGTTATAGTCGCCGCCTGCGATACGTTCCGCGCTGCCGCCGTTGAGCAGCTTACAATATGGGCCGAGCGTATCGGCGTAGATATTGTCAAACACGACTCCGGAGCCGACCCGGCAGCAGTCGCCTTTGACGCTTGCGCAGCAGCCAAAGCAAGAAACGCAGACTACCTCATACTCGACACCGCAGGCAGACTGCACACCCAGAAAAACCTTATGACCGAGCTAACAAAAATCAGAAACGTCGCAACTAAACAAATTCCCAACTCGCCACACGAGGTTCTGCTCGTCGTTGACGGCACTACCGGCCAAAACGCCATCGCCCAGGCAAAGCAGTTCACCGCCGCCGTCGATGTTACCGGCATATTCCTGGCCAAGCTCGACGGAACAGCTCGAGGCGGTATCGTAATAGCAATCAAAGACACACTCGATATTCCGGTTAAATTCATCGGACTGGGCGAAAAATGCGAAGACATCGCAGAATTCGACCCGGAAACATTCGTAGAAGCGCTCTTTAACTGAAAAAAGGATGTGGAAAAAATCTTTCAGATACTATCACAAAAGCCTATTATCTATACTGAAAAACAGGTCGCAAAAACAAAAAATATCGACATAACCATCTGTTTTGCATAGCTTTAGAACAAAAACACCCCCGTTTTTTTGCATTTTGCCCATTTTTTTGCTATACTGAGTCCATAAGAGGGAAAAAACAATTAACAGGACACATTAAATGGCTGCGATTAAAACTTTTTATTTGGGTGTTTGGCTTCCGTTTACGTTCAACAAAAAGCGGATTCTGCTGCTCGCGATAGCCAGCTATATCGCTTTATGCTAAAAAACAGTTGCGCCCGGTGATGCAACTATATATATAAAAAAGGCAGACATTCGTGTCGGCTTTTTTTATGCGCTGGTTGTTTTGATTGACAAAATCCGCTTATTTTCGTACTCTCAGCAGAGCTAAAACGGTTGTAAAAACGGATTATTAATTTTTCTTTCAATTTCTGGCACCTAAATATGATTATCATTACAGGCGGAGCGGGTTTTATAGGTTCGGCACTGGCAAAAGCTCTAAACGACAGAGGCCAGACCGACATTGTCATTATCGACCGGCTCGGCACAGACGAAAAATGGAAGAACCTCGCCGGGCTTGGGTTTGCTGACTACTTTGATGCCGATGATTTTCTGGAAATGGCCGAAACCGACAGCATCGATTTCCCAATCGAAGCGGTACTGCATATGGGAGCGTGCTCAGCAACAACCGAAACTGATGCATCATTTCTGGCAAAAAATAATTATGAATATACCAAGGCAATGGCAGCCTTGGCACTGGAGTTCGACGCAAGATTCATCTACGCCTCCAGCGCCGCTACTTACGGCAACGGCGAAAACGGCTTTGAAGACAACCACGAAAAACTTAAAACCCTCAAGCCCCTTAATATGTATGGCTACTCAAAACACCTGTTCGACCTCTGGGCGAAACGTAACGGCCTGCTCGATGAAATTGTGGGACTGAAGTACTTCAATGTTTTCGGCCCAAACGAATATCACAAAGCCGAGATGCGCAGTTTTGTCATACGTGCTTTCGAGCAAATCAGCGATGCTGGCAAAGTCAAACTTTTCAAATCATATAATCCTGATTATCCTGATGGCAAACAACTGCGAGATTTTTTATATATAAAAGATGCTGTCGATATGACGCTGTTCTTCCTTGATAATCCAAAAGCCAACGGCATTTTCAATATCGGCTCAGCCGCAGCTCGCAGTTGGCTCGATTTAGCAAATGCCGCCTTTGCCGCGATGGACAAAAAGGCCAGCATTGAATTTATCGATATGCCGGAATCGCTCCGCGACAAATACCAGTATTATACTCAGGCCGATATTACAAAAATTCGTAACGCCGGCTATAAACAGAAAACAACTTCGCTTGAAGATGCAGTGAAAGATTACATACAAAATTATCTTGCCAAAAATCAACACCTTACAGGAATCTAAAATTTGAATTTATTATTTTGGATTTGATATTTGGTGCTTAGAATTTTAATTAAATTATGCCATTTACACCCTATCATTTTGGACCAAGTGGACTTTTGGGATTGCTGTTACGCAAATGGCTCGACCTGCCGGTATTCCTGCTGGCTAACGTCGCGGTTGATATTGAGGTACTGGTTATAAATCGTATGCGTATGGGCTGGCCCCACCATCGCTATTGCCATACCCTGCTTATTGGTACTGCCATCGGAATTGCTTGCGGGCTAATCTGCTATTCTAAAAAACCGCTTTTGCGGTGGTTAATGAAAACTGCGAGGATTCCCTATGAAACTTCCCTGCTCAAAATGCTGATTTCCGGCATACTCGGCGTATGGTTTCACGTACTGATTGACGGAATATACCATTACGATGTCAAAATGTTCTGGCCGATAACGAAAAACCCATTGTGGAACATACTGAGCCAGCCGCAGATTCGCCTGATATGCCTGCTGTCGTTTATCCCGTTAGCAATTACATATATTTTCGCTGTCAGAAAATTCAACAAAAACAAAAAGCAAAAACTATCCAGGTAATTACTCTATCGTCTTTTTTCCTGCCGACGTTATTATGACTTTTACAGTGTCGTTTTCATAAACGACCTGCTCGCTACCGTCGTAACTAATGGTCTTTTTTATAACCGCTCCAACTCCAGCGATTACATTCCCCGGGGTAATTGTAAAATCATAAACATCTGTACTACCCTTGACCCCTATAAAGCTCCAGGTTACATCTGTCGGAATTTTATCGCCAGGCCCGCAAGCTAAATTGCTGACAACTGGCAACGAATTTTCCGCCAGAACCTCAGCATCAAACAACACCTTGCTGCAATTGCTACCGGTACCTCTGGAATCAGCAATAGAGACAACACCTTCAATACTCGGTATCCCAACCACAGCCTCAACCACAGGCACAGGCTCAAAAACTGTATTTCTCATCTCGCCTACCTGTTCGCGAAGTGAAACGGTTTTTACCGACGTAAATATCATCCAAATACCAAAAATCGTCAGCACCAGTGCAAGGCCTGCACCGGAAGTTACGATTCCCGTTATCGCCCAGCCTTTACCTTTGAGCCTGCCGCCGCTTTTTGATATTTTTTGCAGCGCAATTATTCCGAATATCAAACCTATAATCCAGGTAACCCCGAAGACCCCGAACATCGAAAAGCCGCTTATGCCGAGTATCATAGACGTTATCGCCATACCACTGGTTCTGGCAGTCTCGCTATAGACAAACACTCCGCCGCAGCCGGCACAAACCTGGGCATCTCCAAGATTTTCCGTTCCGCATTTTTGACAATACATATTTCACCTCGCTATATTTATATTCGTTACTCCGGCATTATACCGCAATCTGCTATTTATCGGCAAGGAAGTCTTTTATTTCGTTGAGCATATTTATCGCCTGTATCGGCGTAAGATTATTCACATCAAGGTCTTTGAGCCTGTCGAGCGTATCCTTTTGTTTCTGGTCGAAAAGCGGCATTTCCAGCGGTTCTTTAGTCCTTTCGCGGGCTAATTTTTCACCGGTAGCCTCTTTTTCAAATGTATTTTCCAAATCCAGCAAAATTTCCGCGCTTCTGTCGAGAATTGTTTTTGGAATCCCCGCGAGTTTCGCCACGTGAATACCGTAACTTTTGTCGGTTCCGCCGGGCAGAATTTTGTGCAGAAAAACAACTTCGTCAGCCCATTCCCGAACAGCGACATTGCAGTTTTTGACATTCACCAGCAAATCCGAAAGAGCCGTCAGTTCGTGATAGTGAGTTGCGAAAAACGTCCTGCATTTTGTATTGTTGGCAATGTACTCGGTTATCGCCCACGCCAGCGAAAGGCCGTCGTAGGTACTCGTCCCGCGTCCAACCTCATCGAGAATGACCAGCGATTTTTCGGTAGCATTATTGACAATGTTAGCCGTCTCGGTCATCTCGACCATAAACGTCGATTGGCCGCGAACAAGTTCATCGCTCGCTCCGATTCGCGTAAAAATTCTATCGACCAGCCCGATTGTCGCCTCAGAGGCCGGAACAAAACTGCCCATCTGCGCCATCAGTACCAAAAGAGCCGCCTGCCTTATATAGGTACTCTTACCGCTCATATTCGGCCCGGTAATAATAATCACATCGCCGAGACCTGCGCCGATTTCAATATCGTTAGGCACAAATTCATTGCCGAGCATCTCGCCAAGAACCGGATGCCTGCCGTCCCGGATAAACAACTCATTGCCCTGCGTAATTTTCGGTCGAACATATCTCCGCTTTGATGCCAATTCACCGAGAGAGCTAAGACAATCACAAACAGCGACAGTCTCAGCCAGCGACTGTATCCGATGTATATACTCGGCACACTCACGTCTAATCTGTTCAAAAAGCTCCTGCTCAAGCTCAATTGCTTTATCGCTTGCTGTTAGCGCTTTCTGCTCATACCTTTTCAACTCATCGGTAATGTACCGCTCTGCGTTTTTTATCGTCTGCTTGCGAACATAGTCAGGCGGAACTTTTTCCGCCGCTGCGTGGTTAACCTCGATATAGAACCCAAAAACTTTATTGAACCCTATTTTGAGATTGGTAATGCCCGTGCGTTCGATTTGGGTCTTCTGATATTGCCCCAACCAACTCCTGCCGTTTTTCGTAATCTCCCGCAACTCATCAAGACCGGCATCGAAACCACTCCTTATAGCTCCGCCGTCCCGTAGATGAACCGGACAGTCAGGCTCAATCGCACGTTCGAGCAAATCCGCCAAATCATCCATCGTGTCGCAATTTTCGCCGAGTGAAATAAGCAAATCCGCATCGAAACCGCTCAGCAATTGCTTTAACGGCCCAGCCTTTTTCAAACTATTGCCAAGAGCGATAAAATCTCTCGGCCCTGCCCTGAAAGTTCCAACTCTGGCAACAATCCTCTCAAGGTCAGCGGTATTTTTCAGTAATTGTCGCATCTCGTTTAGCTTTGCGGAATCACTGAGAAAATCAGCAATCGCATCCTGGCGTAATTCAATTTCGCCACCATCGCATAACGGCATACACACCCAATGCCTCATCATCCTGGAGCCCATACCGGTAAGAGTCATATCGATATTTTCTATTAGCGACCCCTTTGAGCTTTCGCCGCGAATCGTCCGCAAAATTTCCAGGCTGCGCAATGTCGTCTGGTCAATCTGCAAATATCTCTTATGCTCAACCTTTCTCAAACTGCCAATATGCCCTAAGGCGGTTTTTTGGGTTTCGCTAAGATACTCGATTATTGCACCAGCAGGCGAAATAATTTCATCGTTTGTCTCTATTCCGAAACCAGCCAGAGTCTTTGTTCCAAAATGGCTAAGCAGCTTTTTCTTCGCCGAAAAGGGTTCAAAATACCAACTCGGCCGAAGCGTAACAATCGCACCACTGTGCAGAGATATGTCAGAAGAAAGAGCCTTTATCTGTGATTCGAACAGTTCGCCGCGAGCGTCCGGCAAGATGCACTCAGCAGGAGAAATCCTGAGTATTTCATCAATGATATTTTTCTCCGGCACTGTCCGCCCAAAGAAATGACCCGTGGAAATATCGACCCAGCTGATAGCAGCCATCTTTAAGCCTAAGCTGACAGCACAGAGAAAATTGTCCTGTTTTTCGTTCAGCAGCATATCATCAGTCAAAGTACCCGGCGTTATAATCCGCACGACATCACGTTTTACAACTCCTTTGGCATCTTTCGGTTTTTCCACCTGCTCGCAAACCGCGACCTTATAGCCGGCGGTAATCATCTTTTTGAGATAGCCATCAACAGCGTGAAAAGGAACGCCGGCAAGCGGTATGGGATTTTCGCCCTTGCTGCGACTGGTAAGTGTCAACCCGCAAACCTGCGAACAGAGCTGCGCGTCCTTATAAAAAGTTTCGTAAAAGTCCCCCATCCGAAAAAACAGTACGCAATCGGGGTACTTTTCCTTAAAATGATGAAACTGCTTCATCGCTGGAGTAAGTTTTTCGTTTTGTGCTGACATAGGCTCGCGATTATACCAACATCTTAGCCGGTTAACAACTCCGTTATAAACTGTCGTATTTCTTTTTTGCTTCTGGCGACGGCAATTTTTGCCATCAATTTCATCTGCCTTTCGGTAAAGCAGACGGTTGCTTTAAAATCATAATCCGCAACACCGAGTACTACCTCAATCGCAGAAACAAGTTTATCAATCCCGTGCCCATCTTTAGCACTTACGCTGACGGTATCCTCAAAACTACCTGCTGCTTTGCACTTGCCGAGGTCTGATTTATTCAACACGAAAAGGATTTTCTTGTCCGCGGAGCCGCACAATCTGTCAACAGATGTTTCGCCCGGGGCAATCACGTTCAAAATAATATCGCAATCGCAGGATAACTCTTTAGCTCTTTGCTGGGACTGAGCATCTACTTCATTTGCAGCGACAAGGCTTTTCTCTATCCCTGCGGTATCGAACAACTCGACTGTTATTGTTTTCAATTTTATCTTGGCACTGAGCCAATCCCTGGTCGTGCCTGCAATATCGGTTACGATAGCTTTTTGCCTGCCGCAAAGCCTGTTAAAAAGTGTACTCTTGCCGCTGTTTGGCTTACCTGTCAAAACAGCTTTTGCCCCGTTAATAATCAGACTTGCGATTGCGCTATCTGCTATAATTTTTTCAGCACCAGCAGCAACATCATCAATATCCATCGACTCAAGATTCTCAAGCCACCATCGCCCGGTCTGCCGCAGCCCCATTTTCAACTGATGCTTTATAATTTTTGCACCAACAATAGTCACAGTTCCAATCGCGGCAATTTCAACTTCAGCAGATATTAAATCTGAGTCATCTTTGCTTTGAGCTAAGAGCATAAGCAATTCGTCAGGTTCTATTATTTGAACACCTTTAGATTTCAGCAATTCCAGAATATCCTCAACAATAAGCGGATTGCCGTGACAGTTTATGCCGAATTGCTCATCTCCTTCGCACCCAATCAGACAGTCATCAATTATCCTGTCGGCATCTATTATATGGCCGTGCAAAATTTCCCCAACCTCAAAACTGGAAGATTTACTTCCGCCGCGACTGAAAATTTGCCCCAAGATTTCCTTTGCCGCTGGACCTGTCAGATGAATCACCGAAACCGCCGCCACTGCTTTGCCAGTTACAACCGCTGCAACAGTTTGTGATTTTGCAGAAAGCATCGTCTTTAGATTTTTTCGCCTATAAATTTCTTGTACGCCAGTACAATACCCTTTACAGCAAGGTCGCTGACGAACGATTCGACAAACATACAGCCGCCCCTGATAATTTCCATATTGCCTCCGGTAACAACCGTCTGAGGCCACTTGCCCAAATCTTCAGCATACATCCTTACAATAACTTCCAGTCCGCCGATAGCCGAGTAGTACAGCCCACTATTTATAGCCTCGGAAGTACTTTTTCCAAATGGGCTTTTCGGCTCGCAGACTTTGCTTATATTGGGCAAAGCAACGGTACCAGTCTTGAGGGATTCAGATGCAATTCCAAATCCCGGAAAAATCGTCCCGCCGAGAAACACGCCGTCTTCGCTAACCAAATCAACGGTAACCGCTGTGCCAAAATCCGCTATCGCGACAACATCACCAACAACATCGTAAGCCGCTGCTGCCATAATAACTCTGTCAACGCCCACTTTTTCCGGCTCATCGACAGCCATCTCCATCGGAAGCGGAATGTCTTTGCCGCTCCCTATTTCGAGAGCTTTTTCAGAGAGCTGCTCTTTTATAATTTGTTTCACAAGTTCGGCCCACTGCGGATTCACGCTTGAGATAACAAAGCAGCCATCGCGCTTTTGCTCTTTACTGCTTTTGTTAATTGGCACCTGCTGCCAGAAGTCTTTGAAGACCTCGGCGAGTTTTTCGGAATTGCCACCGCCAACTTTAACGACTTGCTCCTCCTTATCGTCAAGAAAAAGCCCAACCGTTATATTTGTGTTACCAATATCGATTGCGATTACATTCATAAAACACCTTCGCTTTCATTTTTACTGTCTTTAACAATCCGCCAAAGCCTGTCGCAGAGTTCCTTGATTCCCTTTCCACTAACTGCTGAAACCGCGAAAACCTCTTCGGCATCAAAACGGCTCTTCAGTTTTTCTGTTTCGCTGCCATCCGGGTCAAGGTCTGTTTTATTTATTACGATTACCTCTCTCTTTTCGCCGAGAGCAGCACTGTGACTAACAAGTTCATTACGAATTTTTTCATAATTTTCGACCGGGCTACTGCCGTCTGATGGACTAAGCTCCAGCATATGAACAATTATTCTCGTTCGCTCAATATGCTTTAGAAAATCGTGTCCCAGCCCCGCACCGCTATGAGCTCCTTCGATAAGGCCGGGCAAATCCGCCATCAAAAACCGCCTGAAACCACTAAGCTCAACAATTCCGAGTACCGGCTCAAGCGTTGTAAACGGATAGTCCGCGATTTTCGGCCTCGCCGCCGAACATCGCGAAACAAGCGTACTTTTGCCAGCATTTGGCAGACCCACAAGTCCGACATCAGCGATGAGCTTAAGTTCCAGATACAAATCTCTTTCCTTGCCCTGCTTTCCGGGCTGAGCAATCCTCGGAGTCTGCCTTACCGAGTTGGCAAAAAAGCTATTGCCGTGTCCACCAATACCACCCCGACAGATACGAATTTTCATACCAGCCTCAGCCATATCAGCGAGCAGGAGCCTCTCCAGGCCTTCATCATAAATCAGCGTGCCAACGGGAACTTTCAGAACCAAGTCATCGCCATCTTTGCCGCTGCAGTTACTTCCTTCGCCGGGCAAGCCATTTTTTGCCTTCCATATATGTCGGCCAAGATAGTCTATCAGCGTATCGACATCGGCGGCAGCCTCAATCCATACATCCCCACCCTTACCGCCGTCGCCGCCATTGGGACCACCCCTGGCGACATACTTCTCTCGCCTGAAACTGATACATCCCGGGCCGCCATCACCGGATTTGATATGAAATTTTGCCTGGTCTATAAACATTTGTTAAAAAACACCCTTTAAAATGTTACACAAAAAAAGGATGGCACAAAGCCATCCTTTTTGCAATCTCAAAATTTAATGCACCTACACTTCGATGTGTACTTTTTTACCTTTAAAGCATACAACGCCATCTGTCAGAGCGAAAAGCGTGTAATCTTTGCCCATACCAACATTGAAGCCTGGATGAAACTTGGTGCCGCGTTGGCGAACTATTATCGAGCCGGCCTTTGCGGACTGTCCGCCGTAGAGCTTAACACCGAGATACTGCGGATTAGAGTCTCTGCCGTTTCTTGTAGAGCCTTGTCCCTTCTTATGAGCCATCGTAACCACCTTTAAAACAAATAGTTATATCTTTTCTCGTGAATAACAGCAACGTATGGTAACACAAAACCCGCACCTTGTCCAGAAAAAATACTGTTTTTTTCAATCACCAAGTCTTGCCCCAAAAAAGTTTCTAATTGCTTTTTTTGACATCTTTTTTCTTTCCTTGAAAAATGCCGCTTATATACATACAATGGGCGGTCGAGTACCTTTCTATTAATTACGGAAATCTGCGATATGCTTGAACTTATAAGTTTACGAAAAGCGATTGATTCTCTTAGTGAATCATTGAAGTGGTATCAAAAAAATGCTGACGATGTTCCTGCTGACATATTGCGGGATTCGGTAATTCAGAGATTTGAGTACACCTATGAATTATCCTGGAAAATGATAAATCGCTGGCTCCAAATAAATTTGGGCAGTACTTATGTGGATGGAATTTCGCGCAGAGAGTTATTCCGTTATGCTGCCGAAAATCATTTGATTAACGACCCTGTCAAATGGTTTTCATACCACGAAGCCAGAAACCAAACGAGCCATGTTTACGATGAAGCCGTAGCCGAAGGCGTTTTTAGTGTAGTTGCTGATTTTCTCAGAGACGCAGAATTGGCGTACAAACAAATAGCAAGCCATAATGATTAAAATATCTGAACAAGAATTTAAAATTGTCTACGAAATCATAGATAGCTATTTACCCAACCACGAGGTGATGGCGTTTGGTTCACGGACTGCCGATACCGCAAAGACTCATTCGGATTTGGATATTGCAATTATGGGTTCTGTTCCGGTCGATTTTAAAACGTTAGCATTACTGAAAGATGCGTTTTCAGAATCGGATTTACCTTTCAGGGTAGATGTTCTTCAGTGGTGCAGAATCAGCCCTGAGTTTAAAAAAACCATCAAATTCCAATTACAGACCCTCCACAAGGCCTCTTGATAAGCTACCCCAGACACCTAAGATGTAAATTTGATTGATTATTGGCCGATATTACAGCATAATCGCTTATCGTGAAAAACACTTTCGATAATAACAAATTGGCAGATTCCATCGCAGCGTTAGTCGTCACCTTAATAGGCTTCGGCGCGGTGTTCGTTTTCAGCGCAAGTGCAAGGGTAGGCGCTGACTACGACTGGAAAAATTTCTATAATTATCTTGAGTTGCGTCAGCTCTTCTTCTGCATACTTGCCATCGCCGTAATGCTGGCCGTGAGCCTCTTTAACTACAAATGGCTGGCCTTTAAGTCGGTTCGGCCATCAGGCCTAATCCAAAATCCGCTCAGTTGGCTGCTGTTAATTAGTATCGCCCTGCTCGTCATAGTGTTAATTCCCGGCCTCGGCACCGAAGTAAACTACGCTCGCAGATGGCTAAGAGTGCCAGCAGGGCCGATAACAATAAACTTCCAGCCGTCCGAACTGGCAAAATGGGCACTGGTTTTCTTCCTTTCAGCCGTCTCCGCAAAACTTGGCGAAAAATTACGGCTATTCAAAAAGAGCTTTTTGCCGCTGATAATACTGATAGGCCTTGTTTTGGGCTTAATCATAATTGAGGATTTCGGCACGACAGCGTTTCTCGGAGCAATCTCATTTACAATACTGCTCGTCGCCGGGGCAAAGTGGTGGCATTTTATAACACCAATTCCCGTACTGGCAGGCGTACTAACGCTGGCGATAATAAAATCACCCGAGCGAATCGAAAGAATAACCGCCTTTCTATCCCCAACCGATGCTTCCTCGCAAGCTGCCGGCTACCAGGTAGAGCAGTCTTTAACCGCCATCTCAACGGGCGGCCTGCTCGGCAAAGGGCTTGGCAGAGGAATCAGCAAGTACGGCCACCTGCCCGAAGACACCACCGACTTTATATTCGCAATCGTCGCTGAAGAAATGGGCTTTATTGGAGTCGTTGCGGTCGTATTGCTGTTTATCCTTTTTATAATTCTCGGGGTTATGACAATCCACAGATGCAGGGACAATTTCGGCAGGCTACTTGCCTTTGCCATCGTCTTAACCATTGCGTCCCAGGCGGCGATAAATCTGGGCGTTGTTACCCGGCTGCTCCCAACCAAGGGAATCGCTCTGCCGTTCATAAGTGCCGGCGGAAGCCATCTGCTCCTTGCCGCCGCCGCTGTCGGGATACTCATAAACATCACAAGAAATTCAAGCGGGAAAACCCAATGAAAACATATTATTTTGCCGGAGGTGGTACCGGCGGACATCTTTATCCCGGGCTGGCTATCGCGGAGGAACTCAAAAGAAGAGACCCGCAGGCAAAAATAACCTTCTTCTGCAGTAACAGGCCTATCGATGCGAGAATACTCTCCACTTCGGAGCATAACTACGTACCGCTGCCGGCCTCGCCGCCCGGCAAGAGTCCCAAAGCTATCCTGAAATTCATAAAATCGTTCAGACAGTCGGAACAAATTGTAAGACAAACTATCGGCAATGACAAAGATGCCGTCCTGATAACTATCGGCGGATTCGTCTCTGCCCCGGCAGTACGAGTAGCAAAGAATATAGGACTGGATATCTATATGCTCAACATCGATGCCGTAGCTGGCAAAGCTAACAAGTTTTGCGGACGAGCGGCAAAAAAGGTCTTTGTCCAATTTGAAATAACCGCAAAGTATTTCGGCAAAAAAACTATCGTAACCGGCTCGCCTCTGCGAAGTGCTTTTGCCAAAACCGACAGGCCTGTGGCGATAGCGAAACTGGGGCTTAGTCCAAAAAAGAAAACGCTTCTGATAACCGGCGCATCAGGCGGAGCGGCAAACATCAATGGTGTCATAGGCTTGCTGCTGGACAAGCTCGAATCGTTCGCGAACGACTGGCAGATAGTTCACTTGGCAGGCATAACTCATTACAATGTGGTAAGAACCATATATAAAGATGCAAAAATAAACCTGAAAATCCTCGATTTTTGCGACGATATGCCAGAACTTTTAGCCTGTGCCGACCTGGCAATATCGCGAGCCGGGGCGATGAGCATCGCGGAGCTGGCTGCCTCAGCAACGCCGGCAATTTACCTGCCGTACCCGTACCATCGCGACAAACACCAGCAGATTAACGCCGCCCAGCTTGAAAAATACGACTGCGGGCGGATTGTAACCGATATGTGTGATACCGAAAAAACCGCTCGATTGCTTTGGCCGGTATTGGCAAAAATTATGAATTCGCCGGAAATGCTTGAAAAAATGCGGACAAACTGCCTGAAAAACGCCAGAACAGATGCCGCAAAAAAAATAGCTGACGAGATTATGAAATAGAAATAATGATTCCGAACCGATATATTTATAAAGCGTACAGTGCTATGTTCCGATTTAATGATATGAAGCGATTACCCCTTACAACCTTTGCGTTGGTATCGATACTGCTAACCGTGCTGTGTCCGTTCACAGTAGGAGTCGCAGCGACCGATAAAAATGATTCAACGCCGCTGACAGGCCAGATAAAAATAAACAGTTGGACACTTTCCAATTCCAGCGATGAACAAATACGGATTGACACTGCCGCCGAACTGCTGAAGAACTCTTCCGACGATGCACGAGAAATACTGCTCAAGGCTCTTGCCGCTTCAGATAACCTCGCCGCCCAAAGCTCAGTCTGCAAAGCGATTGCCAAATCAAGAAGTTGGCCTCAGCTTGTACAGCAGAGCAATGATTTCATCGACCCGCTGATGAATATAATCCAAACCCAGCAGGACGAAACAGCAAAACTGGCTGCTCAGGCAAGTTTGATTTTCCCATACAAACAAATCGGAAACCGACTCAATACTATAATTGCCTCAAACAACCTGCCAACCTGGGCAAAGCTAAACGCTATTTACGCTTTGCAGATTCGCCCCGACAAAGAGGCCGTTTCAGAACTCATCGACCTGCTCGACAACAAAGACGTTGCAATATCCTCAGCCGCCTCGAATGCTCTACAGGAATGGTTGCCGCTTGGCAACGACAGAGAGCTTTGGCTCAAGGTTCTCAAGGACCTGGGGAAAAAGAGCCGCTCGGACATACTCCGCGAAAGACTGTTAGCCCAGCAGGACAAAACACGACAACTGACTACCGAAGCCAAAAAATGGAAAGAGATGTACATAGAATCGCTCGAAACAATCTACTCCAGAATAATTGATGATACCGAGCGCGCAAAATTCATCGCCGAAAAGCTCGTCTCCGGAGACAACCAGATTCATCTCTGGGCGATAGAAAAAATCAATATGTGGCGAAAGAGCGGCAAGCCGCTGCCGCTGGAAATACTGGCCGGGCCTATAATAAAGCTCGTCAGCAATAAAGCCGTAACCGTAAGACTTGCCAGCGCAGAGCTGCTTGGAATGTTAACCAATGTCAACTCTGCCTCTGCCTTGCTTGAACAGCTAAGAGTCGAAACCAACACGGGGGCCAAAACTCGTCAGCTAACTGCCTTGGGCAGGGTATGTAATTATGCACTGTCGCCCGGGGCGGAAATAAAAATCGACCCGCTTTTACGACAGAAAGCCCTTGACATTGCAGCTGATTTTATGAAAAGCACCGATCCGGCCACCTCAGCCTCGGCAATAGGCAACCTGCTTATGCACAACGGAATGGCACCCGCTCAGGTCAAACCTTACTTTTCACTGATGGCAGACTACTATAAGAACAGCGACCCTAACAGCAAAACAAAAGCCGCCTTACTCAACGAGATGGCCAGACTTTGTTCTTCAAACAGCTTCTACAAAGCCATCGCTGCCGAGACGTTCAGAAACATATTCACTGACGAAATCTCCAGCAAAGACACTACTATCGCAGAGCCTGCCGTTACCGGCCTTTCCAGAATCGACCCTGCAGGAGCGTTTACTCTTATGAAACAATACGGCTTTACTCGGCATCATAGTCCAAAAATACGCCTGCAGCTAATCGAAACCGCAGGACTCATAGGCACCAAAGACGACCTCGAATGGCTCGGAGCGTTAGCAGATTCTGCTCCATCGGAAGACGAAAAGAAACGCACCCTTGAATCAATGACAAACATCTTTCAGTACTGCCCCGCCGATGTGATTTTCAATTGGGTACAAAAATTCTCGCAAGCTGAAAAAACAAATAAAGACATCGCCAAATTGGCAAAGATGCAAAGCCTGCTCGAATTAGCTGAAAAAAAAGCCGAAGCTAAAAAAGATGAGCAACTGCTAAACGATATTAGAAAATCTATGGCTGAGTACTACAAAACTCAGGCTATGTATGAACCAGCCGCGAGATATTTCGGCATACTCCTGCAAAACACCACTGACCCAAACCAGCAGAGCCTTATAAAGAATAATATCCTTCAGGTACACCTAAGCAGCGGACAGATAGAGTCAGCAAAACAACTGCTCTCAAACGTACTGCTAACCAGCGATATACCAGAGCAATCGCCGATATCAAAAACACTTAATAGCTTTTTCGAGAACAACCCTGAGCCAAATGCTTTGCCTGAGGTTCTCAATTCGCTCAAATCAATAAAAACACCTGACAAACAAGCTCGGCCCCAATGGCAGAAGCTGCTGGACAAATGGGAAAACACCATCGCTCCACCCGCATCTCCCGAACCAGTCCCGATAGCAGAACCCAACAGCACTGAAACAATACAGCCTTAGTTAGATAGTTTAATTTTTGCGCCGTCCGAATCGGTAAAAGCCCCGACAACAATCATAATCAAATCCACTAATGCCCAAATCCCACCTGCAAACCCAAAGGTGAGAAGGGTCGCAAGAATCATAAGCACGCCGGTACCTACTTTACCTACATAGAAGCGATGAATACCTAACGGGCCAAGCAACAGGCAAAGCAGCAAGGCCACAACACCATTTTTTTCGGAAATTTGAACATTCTGATTTGTACTTTCTTCCATAACAAAATCCTTTCGTTAAATGAAAAAGTCTGACTGTGCCGCCACAGGCAATAAGAATATACCAGCACATCTAAGCTGTCAAATACAATTTAATTTGAATTGTCTCGGCATATCGCGCATAATCACCATCAAATATGGGTGATATACAGAAATACAAACACATAATCTGGGACTTTAACGGCACAATACTCGATGATGCCTGGCTGTGCGTTGATGTACTCGGCTCTCTTCTGAGCAAACGCAAAATGCCGCCGGTCTCTATGCAGCAGTACCAGAAAGATTTCGATTTCCCTGTTATCGATTACTACCGTAAAATAGGCTTCGACTTCGAGAAGGAAAGTTTCGATTCAGTTGCCGCCGAATACATCGCTGGCTATGAAAGCCGAATACACCAATGCGCTCTGCAAAATGGCGTTCTGGAAACATTAAAAAAATTGCGGCACGCTGGCCAGGCCCAGCACGTCCTCTCTGCCGCCCATCAAGGCAGTCTCGAAGTAGCACTAAAAAAACTTGGATTAAGAAAATACTTTGAAAAAATCGCGGGATTGGCCGATTATTACGCCCACAGCAAAATAGATATAGGCAAATCATTACTGGAGGAGTTGAAGGTAAAAGGCTCAGAGGTTTTGATGATAGGCGACACTACGCACGACTTTGAAGTTGCCTGTCAAACCGGATTCGATTGCGTTCTCATACCAAGCGGCCACCAAAACAAAAAAAGGCTTATCGCCTGCGGCGCAGCGGTCTGCGATAGCTTGGACCAGCTCTTTTGAAATTTGTTTCAAAAACCATATCGCCCTTTAGAGCAGTTTAATTTTTAGTGTACCGTTTATGCCTACTGTGGCTTCGACTGACAGCATCAGATTTGCTCGCGAGATTTCAATATCGCTGCGCAATCTTCTTTGCCAGCCTTGTCCTCATAACGGCCTAAACCAGTACATAAAATCTTAAAATGCTCTAGCCCGTAGGTCTTGCCTTACGGGTTGGTGCTTATGGTTTATACCTTCCCCACTGTTAGAGAAACTCGCCGGATATTCTTTCCCACAGACCGTGGCAATCTTGTCTTTGTCATTCCCGTGAAAACGGGAATCCATTTTTTGAACTTATAAAATCTGTGTAATCCGCGGTTAAAATAAATTCGTGGTGAGTAAAAAACTTCAATCGCTTCGATAGCTGCAAAATGTCCGACTGCTTTCCCACACTGTAACGTTGTCGAGTTTAGCCGAGCCGAACTTACCATCAAGATTTTTAAAGACGAACTCTGCGATATTTTCGACAGTCGGATTAACTTTTAGAAAATGTTCAACATCAACATTAAGATTTTTATGGTCAACCATCTTTATAAATCCGTCATTTACAATCTGCTCAAACCGCCCTGTCTCAAGATTGGTTTCGTCCGTTGCCTTTTTAACGACAACCTCTACTATGTAGTTATGGCCGTGCCCCGCAGGGTTGGCGCACTTACCAAACGCTTCAAAATTCTCCTCATCACTGAATCGGTCATTCCACAACTTATGACTGGCCGCAAACTCAAATTTTTCTCCGAAATACATCATATCCGCATCCTCAGTTTTTATTCCAAGTTTTCTATTAGGCGCAAGTTCCAGCCAAACCTGCTCAAGTTTTAAGGGAGCGAATTCCTCGCTAAGTTTGGCGCTGACCTCTTGCAATAGCACTGCCAGATTTTCACAGCTGATATGACAGTCTTTTCGATATTTTTCTTTGATATATTCATCAAACATACTAACAGCGGTATTGCGAACAATTTTATCGATATCGACAACATTAACGACAAACCCGGTATCCGGATTTATAGAACCTGTTAATTCAACCCACAGCCCCATACATATTGCCAGTCCTTCGCCGACCGGTTTAGCGCAATAAGAGTTAGCCCCAACAGCCATACCGTCAAGGAACGGATTAATAGCAAACCGTACTAATCGTGAGAGTTGATGCATTTTTATTATTCCCTGCCGCTATGCATCAGACTGAGTACTTCAGCTCTACTACGGGGGTCTTTTTTGAATGCCCCGCGCAGCGCACTCGTAACCATTGTCGAACCGGGCTTTCTTATACCCCTTATCGTCATACAGCTATGCGATGCCTCCAGCACAACAGCCACGCCCTGCGGCTTGAGGTTCTCCGTCAAAAAGTCTGCTATCTGAGCCGTCAATCTTTCCTGCACCTGCATCCGCCGAGCGAAGCAATCAACTATTCGGGCGAGCTTACTCACTCCCAAAACTTTTTCATCCGGCAGATAAGCCACGTGTGCCTTGCCGATGAAGGGCATCATATGATGTTCGCATATACTGTAAAACGGAATATCCCGCAAAAGCACGACCTCGTCGCACCTTTCGCTGAACACACTTTTAAGATGTTCCTTAGGGTCGCGTGCTGCACCGGCCAAAAGTTCTGTGTACATCCTCGCAACACGTCCCGGCGTATCCTTAAGCCCCTCTCGTTCAGGGTCTTCGCCAACAGCTTTTAGCATCTCGGTTACTGCCTTTTCGAGCCTCGGCAGATCGATATTTTTATTGATGTCAGAATCCATAATCTATGAGCCTTTCAGTATTAAATTTTTGCCATTTTCATTAGTAAACTTAAAAACAGCCTTGTGCCAAAACCGACAGAGCCGGGCAGCGTTACCTTTTTTTGCGTATCAGAAGCATCCATCGGGCCTGCAATATCGATATGCGCCCAGCTTGTCTTGCTGGCAAACTGCTCCAAAAATGCCGCTGCGGTACACGCTCCGCCGTAACGTGAGTTGCCTATGTTCTTCAAGTCGGCAATCTTGCTCTTGATTTCATCGGCATATTCATCGCCGCCGGGCATATGCCAGACAGCCTCGTCGCTATCAGTCGAAGCGGCTTCGATTTTCCCGACGAGTTTGTCGTCATTGCTGAACAGGCCGGCTTTGTATTTGCCGAGCGCGACGGCGCAAGCACCGGTTAAGGTAGCGATGTCAATAATGGTTTTGCATTTGAGCTGATTTGCGAGGTGAATTCCATCGCAGAGTACCATTCTGCCTTCGGCATCGGTGTTGAGAATTTCAACGGTCTTACCGCTGAGAGTGGTTACTATGTCGCCGGGACGGAAGCTGTTTGGGCCGGGAATGTTTTCAGCGGCACAGATTATGCCGGTAACTTCGATTGGTAATTTTAGCTTTGCGATAGCGTCCATCGCTGCCAGAACGGATGCTCCGCCGGACATATCCATTTTCATTTCGTCCATACCGGCAGAAGGTTTGATACTGATGCCGCCGGAATCAAACGTTATCGCTTTGCCAACCAGAGCGACAGGAGAAGCGGCGAGGGATTTAACTTTTTTGGGTTTGTATTTCAGGATTATCATTGCCGGTTTGTGGCCGCTGCCTGCACCGACAGCAAGTATGCCGCCAGCCTTTTTGGCTTTCAACTGTTTTTCGTTATAGACCGTACAGGTCAAATTCGGATTGGTGCGCGCGATTTTCTTCGCGTCAGCGGCAATCGTTGCAGGGTAAGTTATATTTGCAGGACGGTTACAGAGAGTACGGGAGAAGTTTTGGGCCGAGCCTATGATTTGCCCAGTCCTTATGCCGGCAGAGAGTTTTTTAAGTTTGGAATCGCTGTTTTCGATTACGGTTGCGGTGAGAATTTTTTTATCGTTTTTGTTCTTGTCATCAGCAGTTACGAATTCATCGTATTTATAGCCGCCAAAGTGAATGCCCTCGGCGATGGCCTGACCGACTTTTTTGATGTCGACTTTTGCTACTGAGAAGTTGAAAGCAAGGGCGAGGGATTTTGCTTTGAGCTTTGTCGCTTTCATAGCCGCTTTTGACGCAACAGCCCTGAAGGTATTATGGTCTGCTTTTTTGCTGTCGCCCAGACCGATGAGTAAGAGCCTTTTAGCTTTTATCTTGCTGGCAGTATAAATGATGGCGGTGGCCAGTGGTTCTGCGGTAAAATCGCCTGTTCTTTTTACCTGCGAGATGGCCGAGTCGAGTTTTTTGTCGAGGGCGATTATGGCAGGGTCGGGTTTTTTATCGGTGAATATACCGAGTGCCAGTACGTCGGCGGAAGCCTTGTCGTATTGTGATTTTGCAGCTTTTACCGTTATTTTCGTCAATTTCTTAGCCATTTTTGCTCCTGTTTAGTGATTTTATGTTTTTAGTTGCTCAAAGCTGAATAAACCCATTCAGCTATCATCAAATGCCCGCTAAGATACGGATGTACTGGCTCAGGAGCCAAAGTATCCGGGGAGTGATATTCTAAAATCTTTAAGAACAACTCCTGTGTTTTAACAAGCCTTGTCCCGTACTTGCGACTCATATCCCTTACGACCTGAGAATATTTTGGCAAAAGGTCGAGAACCTGTTTTTTCGGCGACAGCTTCGATTTTTCAAGGCTAAGATAAAAAGGTTCGATAAGCAAAATTTTGCATAATGGATTTTTTTTTATCGTAGTTGAAAGAAGCTGGTCATATATTTGGTGATACTTTTCAGGACTTATGGCTCTGTCGGTTTTACCAAGATACTGATGCAAATCATTTATGCCTATTTTTATCGACAGCCAATCCGGCTTATTGGCAAGAACATCGTCGGACCATCTGTTCTGTAAATCCTCAATTGTATTGCCGCCTATGCCTTTGTTAATAATGGCAATTTTTTTTTCCGGTGAACGCAACATCGACAAATCATTAAAAAATTTCACATAACCATTGCCTAAAGGCTTACCCTGTTCTCTTCTTTGGCAATCTGTAATGCTATCTCCGATAAAAAGCAGAGTCTGTTCATTTTTAATTTTCAATGACATTAAAATTGTCCTGTTAAGTTTTATTTTTTTGCTCTGCTCGGTATCTTAGATAACTCTCTATGAATTCTTCGATATCGCCATCCATTACAGACTCGACATTTCCCTTTTGAAAATTTGTGCGATGGTCCTTTATCATCTGGTACGGCTGGAAGATATAACTGCGAATCTGGCTGCCCCAGGCGATTTCGCCTTTATTGCCATAAAGTTTTGCCAACTCGCTATCGCGCTTCTGCTGCTCTAAATGGTAAAGTTTAGATTTCAACATTCCCATCGCCTCGGCCTTATTACGGTGCTGGCTGCGGTCGTTTTGGCACTGGACAACAATCCCGGATGGGGTGTGGGTTATTCTGACCGCTGACGATGTTTTGTTAACGTGCTGACCGCCAGCACCGCTTGCGCGATAAAAATCTAAACGCAAGTCCTTGTCGTCAATTTCCAGGTCAATATCTATATCGTCATATTCCGGCAGTACGTCAACAGCGGCAAAGCTGGTGTGTCTTCTTTTCTGGGAATCGAAAGGGCTGATACGCACAAGCCGGTGAACGCCGACCTCGCAGGAAAGTTTGCCAAACGCAAAAGGCCCATCGACCTTTAACGTTACCGACCGAACCCCCGCTTCTTCGCCGGGCGTGATGTCGTATTCGGTGTATTCGTATTTGTTTCGCTGAAAATAGCGAGTGTACATTCGCAGCAGCATATTTGCCCAGTCGCAGCTTTCTGTTCCGCCTGCGCCGGCGTGGATACTGAAAAAACAACTCCGCATATCGTCAGGGCCGTTAAGTGTGCCGGTAAGCTCTATCCGAACGCAGGATTTTTCAAGGTCGGCTATTTCGGTTTCTATATCCGCGAGAGTTTCAGTCTCGTTTTCTGCAACGGCCATCTCGAAAAGTTCGTCAAGGTCGGCAATTTTGTTACCTATATCTATGACAGGGTCGATGAGCGATTTTGTCGCACTTAATTTCGAGACGACAGGCTTTGCCGCATCAGGGTTGTCCCAGAAATCCTGTGCTGACATCTTTTCTTCGAGTTGAGCGCAGAGCTTTTGTTTGGCAGGCAAGTCAAAGCCAGTCCCGGATTTTTGTAATCCGGGCCGTAATGTCGTTTATTGCTTGTCTAAGTTCCGATGTTTCCATTTGGTTTCCTTGCGTATCTTAAAACGGGCTTATAACACAATTGTTATTGTTGGGCAATGGACAATTTTCCGGAGTTTTCGTTGAAGGTGATTTTCCCGCCTGGTGGGACGAGCAGGATTTCGTCATCGCTTTTCTCGGCGGTCAACATTTTTTCAAACAATCGTGAGCTTGCCGGTATCCTTTCGTATGTCCAGTTGTTCTGTTCGGCGAGGTTCTTTGTGTATTCCGCAGTTTTATCGGAGTTGTCTGAGCCATTATCAATGAAGACAGCCCTCTTATAATTTTCCTGCCAGCGGCCAAGAAAATCTATAACATAATCAGCGTTGTCGTGTCCAAACTTTTCTATCATTGCGTCTTTGTCGTCTGAGCCTTCAAAGACTTTGAATTTTTGCGAGCCGAGCATCGGGTTGTCGTCTTCGTTGTGCCAGTTTGTCGAGATGTAGTATGTTCCGGGGCATGTGGAGAATTGCTTTTGGTATTCTTCGTTGCTGCCGAGCAGAATCGCGATGCAGTCGTGGACCTGCGGGATTATCAGAGGTGCATTTGCGGCGATGATTCCGTCGGTGCCTTTTCCGCATATTCCGTATCCGAGTACGATTCTGTCGTAGCAGTTTTTTTTGTCTGCCCGGTCGATGGCGGTCTGGATGTTGGTGCGTAGATTTTTCGGGTCCTCGTGTAGTCTGCTGGGCAGGAATTCGAGCTGGGCGTTTATTGCGAGTCGTGCGGCAGCGGCCCTGAGGTCGGTTTCAAATATGCCACAACCGATTACATAAACTTTCTTTTTATTATTTGTTTCCAAATCAGGAATCCTCATAAAAAATCGTGATTTTCCATATTATACCAACCATTTCCAAAACCCAATAAAAAATTGATAAAGCAGTGGTATCGTGTTAAACTTGTGCGTGATAGGACGATTTTAGAGCATTTTATCGGGATTGCTATGAAAACGGCGAGGCTTGGCAATACGGATTTGGAATTTACCAGGGTCGGACTGGGTACCTGGGCGATTGGGGGTAGCTGGCAGTTTGGCTGGGGCGAGCAGGATAAGTCCGATTCGATTAAGACGATTCACGAAGCGATGGATGCGGGTATTAACTGGCTTGATACGGCTCCAATTTATGGTTGCGGGACGAGCGAAGAGGTCGTCGGTAAAGGGCTGAAAGGGGTTTCACAAAAACCTTTCATCGCGACTAAATGCGGGCTCATCTGGAACGAAAGACAGGAAAAGAGTAGCTGTCTTAAACGCAAAAGCATTATCGCTGAATGCGATGCATCGCTTGGTCGGCTTGGGGTTGAGGTTATCGATTTGTATCAGATACACTGGCCCGGGTCTGGTGAGGACATCGAGGAGGCTTACGAAGCAATGGTGGAATGTGTAAAGGCCGGCAAGGTTCGGTATCTTGGCGTGTCGAATTTTAGCATAAGTCAGATGCAGCGAGTAATGGAAATTGCTCCACTCGCTTCGTCGCAGCCGTCATATAGTATGCTGTATCGTGATGTCGAAAAAGAAATTCTCGGATTTTGCGGTGAGAATAATATCGGTATCGTTTCTTACAGCCCAATGCAGAAAGGGTTGCTTGCCGGCAAGTTCACGCTTGAAAAAATAAAGGCACTCGATGCCGCTGACCATCGCCATAGAGATAGAAATTTTATCGGGTCGCGATTTGAGCAGATTCAAAAACTTATTGCTGAGTTGCAGCCGATAGCTGAGCGTAGCGGCTTGACGATGGCTCAGCTTGCGATTGCGTGGGTGTTGAGACGTTCTGAGGTTACCAGTGCGATTGTTGGGGCAAGGCGGGGCGGACAGATTTACGAAACTGCCGCGGCGGGCGATGTCGAATTGAGCGAGACCGATGTCAACGCGATAGATGAGTTGCTGAGGCAGATGTAAGAAATAAAATTAAAAAAAGGATTGAACTGAAAATGAAAAATAAAGCAGATGTTTATGTTTCGCCTTTAGTCGAACGAAATGCCTCGCCGGAAATGGCGCAGCTTTTCAGTCCGAAAACAAAGTTCACAACCTGGCGAAAGCTCTGGCTGGAACTTGCAAGAGCCGAAAAAACGCTCGGACTCGATATTAAGCAAACCCAGATAGCTGAGATGGAAAAACACCTCAACGACATCGACCTGGCAAAGGCCGCTAGATACGAAAAGAAGTTTCGCCACGATGTAATGGCGCACGTTCATACTTTTGGCGATGCCGCGCCGAAAGCAGCACCGATAATTCACCTCGGAGCAACAAGCTGCTACGTCGGGGACAACGCAGACCTGATAATAATGCGACAGGGCCTGCAAATTATAACGACAAAACTTGCGGGACTGATTGACTCGCTCGCAAAATTCGCGAAAAAATACCGCGCACTTCCTACTCTTGGCTTTACACATTATCAGCCGGCCCAGCTAACAACCGTTGGTAAAAGAGCGGCTCTTTGGTGCTACGAATTTGCGATAGACCTTGACGAGGCAGAGCATCGGCTGGAAAACATTCCGTTTAGAGGAGTAAAAGGCACAACCGGCACACAGGCATCGTTCCTTTCGCTTTTCGGGGGGAATCACACAAAGGTTAAAAAACTCGATGCGCTCGTTACAAAAGCGTTCGAATTCAAGAAAAACTGTGCCGTTACAGGCCAAACATATCAGCGCAAAATAGACGCTCTCATCGTCAACGTTTTATCCTCTGTCGCCCAGTCCGCACACAAAATGTGTAATGACATCCGCCTGCTGGCAAACCTGAAAGAAATTGAAGAGCCTTTTGAAAAATCCCAGATAGGTTCATCAGCAATGGCATACAAACGCAATCCGATGCGCTGCGAGCGAACAACTGCTCTTGCCCGGCTGGTTATGTCTCTGGCAACGAGCCCGCAGATGACCGCCGCTGAGCAATGGCTCGAAAGAACTCTCGACGATTCTGCCAACCGTAGGGTCGTGTTGCCGGAAGCGTTTTTGGCAACTGACGGCATACTCGAAATTATGACAAATGTCGCATCGGGATTAGTAACTTATCCGAAAGTAATCGCGGCGAGAATAGATTCAGAACTGCCTTTTATGGCGACCGAAAATATCTTAATGGCAGCGGTAAAGGCCAACGGAAACAGGCAGGAACTTCACGAGAGTATTCGTGTTCATTCCCACGCAGCCGCTGAGCAAGTTAAAAAATTCGGCAAGCCCAACGACCTCATCGCTCGGCTAAAAGCAGACAAGGCCTTTGCAAAAGTTAATTTCAAAGCGGTTATGAACTCTAAAGATTATATTGGCAGAGCGCCGCAGCAGGTTGATGAATTTATCGCTGAAATCGTTACGCCAATCCGCAGACGATACAGAGGCAAACTTAATAGGAAAGTAGAATTGAAAGTATAAAATAGAATAAGGAAAAGTTAGATGACCAGAGAAGAACTTATCAGTCGTATCAAAGAAACCTCTTATCTCGAAGGTGATTTCACACTTCGTAGCGGCAAAAAGAGCAAATACTATCTCGACAAATATCTTTTCGAGACGCACCCGGATATCCTCAAAGCTCTCGGGGAAGAATTCGCAAAATACGCTACTGACGATGTTACCCTTATCGCAGGGGCTGAACTGGGCGGAGTGGCGCTGGCAGCTGCGACTTCGATAGAAACCAGCAAAAAATGGATTATCATTCGCAACAGTAAAAAAGATTACGGCACAAGTAATATGGTTGAAGGTGTTATAGAAAAAAACGACGTAGTTTTGTTAGTTGAAGATATTGCCACCACCGGCGGGCAAGTCCTGGAAGCTGCAAAGATGATTCGAGACCTTGGCGCAACGGTTAAAAAAATCGTTTCAGTAATCGACCGAAAACAAGGTGCCAGCGAAAATATCGCCGAGGCTGGTTTTGAATTTGATAGTATTATGACCAAAAAAGATTTAGGCATAACAGATTAAAATGAAAAAGTCTAAAAATGAGCAGGTCCAAAGGTTTCTTGATGACATTGTTATATTTGATGATGAGAAATCCGATATACTGCAAAAATTGCGAAAAATTGTATTCAGCAATTACCCCAAGGTCTCTGAAAAAATAATGTATGGAGGAATTATGTTTACCCTTGAAAAAGATTTTGGGGGACTTTTTGTAAGGAAAAATCACGTCTCTTTTGAATTTGTTAATGGGTTCACAATGAACGACCCAAAAAAATTATTGGAAGGGACAGGGAAATTTCGCAGACATCTGAAAATCAAAGCTCCGACGGATATTAGAGATAAAGAAGTAGATTTCTTTGTGAAACAAGCGGTGTAGAAAATTCTGAACAGCCCTGAATTTATAGAAATTTTAAACTTATGATAAAACCAAAAGTGTTAGTTACAGGCGGAGCGGGATTCATCGGCTCCGGCCTTTGCGAAAAACTCATTGCCGATGGCAACGAAGTCGTCGCTATCGATGACCTCAGCACCGGAAAACTCAGCAATCTCGATGGGATAAAATCTAATCCGGTATTTACCTTTGTTGAGGGTTCGGTACGCGATGAGTCCCTGATGAAAACGCTCATCAAAAATTGCGATACCGTTTACCACCTGGCAGCGGCTGTCGGGGTTAACCTGATAGTCGAAAAACCTGTACACACAATCGAAACAAATATCGGCGGAACAGAGGTGGTTCTGGCGGCGGCTAATAAGTTCGGCAAAAAAGTTCTCATAACATCGACCAGCGAAGTGTACGGCAAAAATGAAAAAGTGCCCTTTTGTGAAGACGACGACACCGTACTTGGCAGCACAAGATTTTCACGATGGTCTTATGCGTGCAGCAAAGCAATAGACGAATTTCTGGGTTTTGCCTATCATCGCCAATACGACCTGCCGGTAATCGTTGTGAGACTGTTCAATACTATCGGCCCACGACAAACCGGCCAATACGGAATGGTTGTGCCGAGATTTGTCAAGTGGGCGATTAAAAACGAGCCTATCTCAATTTACGGCGACGGGAAACAGAGCAGGTGCTTTAGCTACGTTGGCGATGTCGTCGATGCGATGGCAAGGCTGGCGCAAGCAAAAAATACGGCAGGCAAAGTCTTCAATATCGGCTCGCAGGAAGAGATAACTATTGAACAGTTAGCTGATAAAATTATCGCCGGGACAAACAGCAAGAGCAAAAAAGAGTTTATCCCTTACGAAAAAGCGTACGGCCAAGCCTTCGATGATATGAACCGGCGGCTGCCCTGCCTTGAGCGGATAAAAGAGGCTATCGGTTTTGAGCCATCGAAAAATCTCGACGATACTCTCGATATAATTATTGCTGACATCAGAACTGATTTAGAGTAAACTGACTGGCTCGTTTTTTATATCATTAAACAATTAACAGGGAGCTCTATAGATGGCATTATCAGTTGTAACAGGAGGAGCGGGGTTTATCGGCAGCAATATGGTTCGTTTTTTGCTCGAAAATGGCGAAAAAGTGCGTGTTCTGGACAATTTTGAGACCGGAAAGCACGAAAATCTCGAAGAAATTAAAAGCCAAATCGAGATAATAGAAGGCGATATTCGCGATGTCGATATAGTCAAAAAGTCGGTCGCCGGGGCTGATGTTGTTTATCATCTGGCGGCACTTGGCTCGGTTCCACGCTCGATGAAGGACCCGATAACAACTCACGATGTAAACGTTAACGGCTTGTTCAATGTGCTGGATGCTTCTCGTAATGCTGATGTCAGGCGGATAGTTTTTGCGTCAAGCTCAAGCGTTTACGGCGAAAGCCCGGTACTGCCGCAGCACGAAGCTTTGCCATTGGCGCCTATCAGTCCTTACGGGGCGACCAAAGCTATCGGCGAAATATATTTCAGAGCGTTTTATGAAACTTATGGAACAGAAACAGCTTGTATGAGATATTATAACGTCTTCGGCCCAAGACAGGACCCTGACAGCCAGTACGCAGCGGCGATACCGCTGTTTGTGAGCGCGTTGATGCGGGATGAATCGCCAAAGATATTTGACGACGGCGAGCAGTCTCGCGGATTTACATATATCGATAATGTTATGCAGGCAAACTGGCTCGCAGCCAACGCTAAAGAGGCCCGCGGCGAAGCGATGAATATCTCGACAGTGGACGCTGTAACAGTCAATACGGTTGTCAGCGAGATACAAAAACTGCTCGGTAAGGAAAATATCAAACCAGTGTATGTGCCGCCCCGGCCGGGAGACATAAAACATTCCTTAGCTGATGTAGCACTGGCAAAAAAACTAATAGGTTATGAGCCTCTCGTTACATTTGAAGATGGAATAAAAAAAGCAATCGGATGGTATCAGGAAAATCTATAAAATCGGAGTAATTTAGAAAATGGCAAAAGCAAAAACTGCTGTGAAAGTACCGTACGTCGGGATAGTTGGGATGGGCTATGTAGGGCTGCCGCTGGCAAGAGAATTTTGCAAAGGCGGAGCGAAAGTACTCGGTTTTGACGTTAAGACCCAACAGGTTAAAAAAATCAATAGCGGTAAAAGCCCGCTAAAACACATTCCTAACACTGATGTTCGCGAAATGGTAAAAACAGGACGCTTCAGAGCAACTGAAAAAATGAACGAACTCAGTAAGGTCAATGCGATTTTAATCTGCGTTCCAACGCCCCTGACCGAAAATCGCGAGCCGGATATGACATATGTCGTGATAACCTGCGAGACGATTTCAAAATATCTGAAGAAGGGTCAACTGGTCGTCCTCGAAAGCACCACTTATCCCGGAACAACCAGAGAACTGATGTTGCCTATTCTCGAAAAGTCCGGCCTGAAAGCCGGCAAAGATTTTCTCCTCGCTTATTCAGCAGAGCGTGAGGACCCCGGCAATAAAAACTTTAGAACCTCTACAATCCCCAAGGTTGTCGGCGGATATGACAAGAAGAGTCTCAATAAGGCTCTGGAAATTTATAAATACGCTATCGATAAACTTGTGCCGGTCAAATCGTGCGAAGTGGCAGAGTCGGCGAAGATACTTGAAAATATGTACCGCTGTGTAAATATCGCAATGGTTAACGAACTGAAAAAGCTCTTCGACAGAATGGGTATCGACGTTTGGGAAGTCATTGAAGCGGCAGGGACTAAGCCGTTCGGCTTTCAGAAGTTCTTTCCCGGGCCGGGACTCGGCGGACATTGCATACCAATCGACCCGTTCTACCTTACCTGGAAAGCAAGACAATTCGGAATGCCAACAAGGTTTATAGAGCTAGCTGGCGAAATCAATACCGATATGCCGCACTACGTTGTGCAACGCACAATGGAAGCACTCAACGACCGTAAGAAAAGCCTTAACGGCTCGAAGGTACTGCTTTTGGGATTAGCCTACAAAAAGGATATAGATGATGTTCGCGAATCGCCATCGCTTGAGCTTATCAAACTGCTGAAGGAAAAAGGCGCAAAGGTAGATTACAACGACCCGTACATTCCAAAGACTCACAAAATGCGGGAATACGATTTGAAGATGAAGAGCAGGCCGCTTACCGCTGCTATGCTTAAGGGATATGATGTTGTGCTTATCGCGACCGACCATAGCTGTTACGATTACAAGTGGGTAGTGAAAAATTCCAGGCTCGTAGTCGATACCCGCAATGCGACAGATATTGTCAAAACCGGGCGTAAAAAAATCGTTAAAGCCTAAGCAATTATCAGGTTATATACCTGCTTCTGTTCACAAGGAATTGGAATATAAAATTGTAGAAATCAAAAAAATGCTAACTGGTTATATTAAAAAACTGAAACTGAGGGCTGAAAACTGAAAGCTATTTTAGTAACTGGAGCAGCCGGTTTTATCGGTTCGCATCTCTGTCAGTGGCTGGTAGAAAATGGCAATGAAGTCATCGGTATCGATAACTTTGATGCCTTCTACGACAGAAAAACAAAAGAGTCTAATATCAGCGAACTATTGAATTGCGATAAATTCAGGCTCGTCGAATGTGATATTCGGGACAGTAAGGCTGTTGAATCTGTATGCGAAACAGGTATCAACAGTATCGTTCACTTAGCTGCCAAAGCGGGAGTAAGGCCATCGATTGCTGACCCGGCAGGCTATGCCGACTGCAATATCAACGGCACGGTTGCAATGCTTGAAGCGGCAAAGAAATTTGATATCAAAAATTTCATCTTCGCCTCCAGCTCCAGCGTTTACGGTAATAACAAAAAAGTCCCGTTCGCTGAAACTGATAATGTCGATTTCCCAATATCGCCATACGCAGCAACGAAAAAAGCCGGCGAGCTTATATGCCATACGTATCACCATCTTTACGATATAAATATGACCTGCCTGCGGTTTTTTACCGTTTATGGGCCAAGGCAACGGCCGGACCTGGCGATTCATAAATTCGCCCAACTGATGAAACAAAACAAGCCGATTCCAATGTTTGGCGATGGCTCAATGATGCGGGACTTTACGTACATTGACAACATTATCGACGGAGTCGCCAGTGCTATTGAAAAATGCAGCGGATACAAAATTTACAACCTTGGCGAATCGAGGCCTATACGGCTGGATAATTTAATTTCTGAGCTTGAAAACGCTTTGGGCAAAAAAGCGATTATAGAAAAATTGCCCGTCCCGCCCGGCGATGTTAAACAGACATACGCAGATGTCCGCAAAGCAGTCAAAGAATTGGGCTATAACCCCAAAACCGAAATCTCCGCCGGCCTTGCAAAGTTTGTTGAATGGTTTAAGAACGCTTGATAACAAACAAGAAGTAACTGGAAGGTTTTTTTTATAATTAGAGCAGTTTAATTTTTAGTGTACCGTTTATGCCCACTGCGGCTTCGGCTGACGGCATCAGATTTGCTCGCGAGATTTCAATATCGCTGCGCAATCCTCTTTGTCGGCCTTGTCCTCATAACGGCCTAAACCAGTACATAAAATCTTAAAATGCTCTAAAGGGAACCTCTGAAAATTCATTTCTAATCATCCAGATATTCCTCAGATATTGAGTAACTTTGGCCAAACATAAGGTCATAAACAAGATGCCTTAAGTTGTAACCCGTTTCAGAGGATAAAAAATCTGAGGATGGAACCTTGTTGCCCTTAGAATTATATATGCCCCCTGTGTGTAATATGCTGTAATCTTCTGAAAGTTGTTCAATGAATCTGAAATAATTGCCCATAGGCTGTTTTGCCCATTGAAGTACCTTCATCGGCATATAACACATCTGATAACCGGCGTTATCACTCAATTCTTTGGTATAATTACTCCAGACCACCCCATCAACTTTATAACGAGATAAATCGTTGTCATCCAATTCGTAGCCCAGCTTTGCGTATATTTTACTGCCATAAAGTGTTGGCAAATGGTCGCCGTGAAATAAGACTAACGTTGGTCTGTTTGAGTTTGTTTTTATATATTCAACAAGCCTTCTCAATGCACGGTCTGAATCAAGCACTCCATTAGCGTATGATTCTAATAGTCCATTTTCCGCTTCGTTCAACCTGTCAGAACTAACCTTGACAGCGTCTTCGTAATCGTCATACCTGCCGGCTTTAAATGGGTAATGATTCTGAACAGTCATAAGATACAGGAACACAGGTTGTTTTTCCCTTTCCAAAACATCTATCGCCTCAGACACAAGAGAATCGTCTGAGGTAAACCCACCCCTCTTTTCGGTATATTTCATATTTTCAAGTGCGATAAACTCATCAAACCCGAGATTTGGCACAACAGTATTACGACTCCAAAAGTTTCTGATATACGGGTGTATCATTATAGATTTATAGCCATTTGAATTTAAAACGCTCGCAATTGATTCGGTTTTTCGACGAAGATATATGCGATAAGGAACTACCTGAGGCGAAAACAAAACAAGAGGAAATCCTGTAAGCATCTCGAATTCTGCATTTGCGGTCTGGCCACCAAAGGTTGGCGAAAACCATTTTATGCTATTTTGTTTTTTTAACTCCTGAAAAAATGGATTGACAGGTTCAGAGTATTTTACGTGAGACAGTTTTGTTATGTCGAAAAAGGATTCTGAAACCAATACTATAATATCAGGCTGAAAGTTATCTCGATTCGCACCTGCCTCTGACAGGGAGTCAGTTATTTTGCTGATGGTTTCTTCGCTGTAATTTTCGACATAGATTTTCGGAAGGCCAGTAATGTTATTTAAGAATGCTACGAAAAAGCCTTTTTGGAGATATTCAGCTTCCAGGTCAACTGTCTGGATAAAACTGTCATTTGATTTGGAAGGCCGGATATTAAAACGCTGACTTAGCCCTGTACTTATTAAGACCAGTAAGCTGATTACAAATATCACCATCCTTTTTCTGAACTTACCAAGCGAAAATTTGGGCAGGACAGAAATAATAACCACCGCTGCCAACACTCCCGCCAAAAAGATAGCCAGAGTAAGTAAAACTATTTTTCTTGGGTCAGCCATTGAATTTGCGGCCTTGAGTCCCTCCCAAACTATCATAACATCCCACGGGAATAAGGGCTTACTGTTGTTGATGTATTTCAGAGAATTTATTTGTGCCAGCAAAAATACCGGCAGGAAAGTCGAAATCCACGCCAAGCCATAATTATTGAATATGGCATAAAACAAGCCAAGCACCGAAAAGACAGTCAACAAAAAAACAAAGGCATATAGCGATGTGAAAAAATTGACATACTGGCCAACATCACGCCACGCAATTGCTTCAGGGACAGCAATTAAAAGTATCACAGACAAACATAAAAATGCGATGCCCCACGATTTGTTTTTGCGAATTTTCCGTGTTTTATTTAAAAATAAATTCGTCAGTGTGCGTACTATCAATTTGTTATTTCCTTCCTTACCACCCCCCGCAATCCCTCCATCTTCAAAAATCCTTTTTTCCAAACGATTACCGCGGAAATTATAATCACTATCAAAAAAACTAAGCCAGCATATCTGGTTCTCAGCTGAGTGAGGACCATTCCTGACAGAGCGTATAGGCCTGACAGCAGGTAGCATATTCTAACGGTTTTTTTTAGTGGTATGCCTCTGTCTATCAACTGGTCGTAAATGTGCCCCCTGTCTGATACGAACAATGGACGTTTGTTCAGCAGTCTCCTTACCAATGCAACTGCGGTATCGAGTATTGGCAGTCCCAATACAAGAATCGATGCCATCCACCATCTTGGGCTGCGGCTGGCAAAAAGTATCATCATTGCCGCGACTACAAATCCCAGCAGCATACTTCCGGCATCGCCCATAAATATCTTAGCTGGATGCCGATTAAAGGGAAGGAATCCGAGAACCGCCCCCAAAAGCGCAAGGCTGATAGTAAGGCGTATCGGGTCCCCGATGTCATTGGTGTTCCACGTGGCCAGATGAATAGAAAGCAGCAGCATAGCAACTGTAATTATTACGGTAACGCCCGCACATAATCCGTCCAGTCCATCGAGCAAATTCAAAGAGTTTGTAGCTCCAAGTACGAAAAAAATAACTATGGGTACTACCAGAAT
The DNA here is from genome assembly GCA_021108375.1 of Anaerohalosphaeraceae bacterium. GTDB lineage: Bacteria > Planctomycetota > Phycisphaerae > Sedimentisphaerales > UBA12454 > JAIORA01. The sequence goes on along the minus strand of JAIORA010000016.1, from coordinate 5,786 downwards.
AGTTTCCAACATACCCGGTATTTCAATACCAAATGGGCTTAGAAAGGCACTGATATTAGGCTTAATCCCGACAGATATAAGGATTACAGCAGCTACGATCTGGCCGAGCAGTTTTTTGTATGGCTTGATGTCCAGCAGGTCATCGACAATACCAACAAAACAGGCCACCGAGGCACCGGCCAATATCCCTATCAATAATTTCAGATATGCTCTTGACATTTCGCTTTGATCTAAATAAATCATCCCGGCCAGCACCCCTGCTGCAAAGCCCAGTAATATACCAATCCCGCCAAGATATGCTACCGGCTGCTTGTGGGTTTTGACCGAACCATCAGGTTTATCTACCACCCCGAATTTCAGCGCTATCTGTTTGCAAAGCCACGTCCCCGGCAGTGCTGCAACAAAGGCAAAAACAAGTATCGGCCAGAACGGCAATACCCACGCTATCTCCCTATATGGTCCAATAAGGCTGTCAAGCATATAAATTTCCTCTAAATTTTATTTCCAGACCTCAGCGTCGTATCGCAACATTGTCAGATCATTTTTGAATTTATCGAATTGAATACGCACGGTTTTGCCGGTCAGCTGAGACAAAATCCATTTTGGAAAATCTGCGCCAGCTTTAATCGCCAACGGTACTCCACCACCAAAGCGGGGGTTTATTTCAATAAATTTTATCTGCTTATCCCGTGTAAATATAAGCTGAACGGTAATAACTCCCGGGCCTGCTTTGAGGGCTTTAACCAGCTCGGCAGCTTTGTTCATTATACTCATATTTTTCACAACCTCGCCCTTACTGACTTCGCCGCTGCGAACCTCAATACGACGGCGCGGCACGACACAGCGAACATCGCCGGCAAAATCTACAAAGCAATCGCAGGTGTATTCATCGCCAATTACATATTCCTGAGCGATACAGTTTGGGATTTTTTTTGCGTAGAACTCAAGCTCTTTCCTGTTTTTAACAATTTCATTTCCTCTGCTTGCGTATCCATCCCAGGGCTTAAGGAACAGCGGAAATTTTATTCTCTTCTGTTCCAATATCTTTCGAGCGGCAATTGTTTCAGGGGTGTTGAAATTATTTTTCTTCAGAAATTTAAAAGTTTGCCTTTTATCCTGGCAAATATCGATGACGCTCTGCGATGAAACCAGAACAATGCAGCCGAGTTTTTCAAACTTTTCCTGATTCCCCGCCAGGTCTTTCAGGTCGAGGTCAACGGTTGGGACGAGCAGCTTGATGGAATTTTCACGGACAATTTTGAGCAATTGATTGATATAACCCTGATGGTCAACAGCCTTGACGACAAACCTTTCATCGCATAGCTGAAGTGCTGAACTGAGCGGGGTTATGTCGGTGCCGAAAAATCGGCATTTCAGTTTGAGTGCCTTGGCAGCATTTTGAAAGGCATTCAATAACGATACCCGCCTGCCGATACAGGTCAGCAGCACATTAAAAGACTTGCATTTTCTTTTGTTTGCCTCTACCATAATTTGCTTTCATAAGTTATTATAATTGCAGATATTAAGCTACAAACAATCTATCGAATTTTATGGCCTCTGTCCAGAATATTTTGCCGGTGTTCCAAAATGATTAAATGCGTTGCTTTTGATATGGATGATACGCTCTATGACGAGCTGGACTATTATAAAAGCGGTCTAACTGCAGTCGCCCAGACAATAGCCTGCGATAATAAACTCGATAATGATGCCGTTTTCAGCACTATCTGGGGAATTTTTACTAATGGCAATCACAAGACCACTTTCAATGAGACCCTCGAAAAACTCACAATTTCTTACGGTTCTGATTATATCCACAAATTGGTAGATGTTTTGCGTTGTCATCCACCGCAAATTACCCTGCCGCCGGACAGCAGGATAACTCTTGAAAAACTCAAAGGCAAATACAAACTCGCTCTCATAACCGATGGCTTTCTACCTGCCCAGCGATATAAAGTTGCCGCTCTGGATATAGAGAAGTATTTCGATTGTATAATTTACACGGAGGAGTTAGGCCGAGAGTTTTGGAAGCCATCGCCGGCAGCTTTTGAAAAAATGATGCGATTGTTAGATGTAAAAGCCTCTCAGTGCGTTTATGTGGGCGACAATCTTCAGAAAGATTTCCTCGCCCCTAACAGACTGGGTTTTAAAACTATAAAAATTACCCGCTCAAGGGGCATACACAAATCCGCCGCTCCGGAAAAAGATGCTCTGGCCGATTGTGAAATCGATGAAATATCAAAATTGTCCGAACTGCTGGAAGAGTAGATTATGTATAATTTATGCAAAAGACTGCTTGATGTTGTAATCTCCGTATCAGCGATACTGTTTCTGCTGCCGGTGTTCCTGCTGATTTTTATCGCCTTGAAACTAAGCGATAAAGGCCCTGCTATTTTCAAACAGACCCGTGCCGGCAAAAACGCCCTGCCATTTACTCTGTACAAATTCCGTACTATGAAGCCGGACTGCGACCCATTCGGAGCCAGCCCAAAAGGCCAAACAGACCCCAGGCTTACAAAGCTCGGCATATTCCTTCGCGAATACTCTATGGATGAACTGCCGCAATTTTTCAATGTGCTAAAGGGCCAAATGAGCATTGTCGGCCCCAGACCTCTGTATATCTCGCAAATTTCCGAATGGAACGAGCATCAAAAACAACGGCTGCTGGTCAAGCCCGGCCTTACAGGCCTTGCACAAATTTCAGGTAGAGGTGAAATAACAATTGAAGAAAAGCTCGCACTCGACGTTGAGTATGTCAACTCTGCCTGCTTTTGGACAGACATTAAAATTGTATTCAAAACGGCAGCCTGCGTCTTTTCAAAAGGAAGCATATACGAAAAAAGATATTCAGAAAAACAAGAAACCAGAGAAAACTAAACTCCGAAAGTTAGTCCCGATTCATCGGGATTCCTCAGCTCAAAACTATTTTTTTGTCATACCCGCGAAAGCGGGTATCCACTTTTCTACTTTTTTAAAATCCGCGTAATCCGTGAAATCCGCGGTTAATTTTCCTCTGTGTCTTCTGTGTCTAAAAAATCTGTGTTTATCAGTGTCCATCTGTGGCTGAATTTTTCGTGGCTAATTGTTTTTACGTTCCTTTATCTTAAAAAAGACCATTGCCGCAGCCGCCACCAAAATAACACCCGCCGTGCCTCCCCAAAACGCCCATCCGCTGAAGGGCTTGTCTTTCCATAACGCATAAAACCTCACCACATTCAGAGTAAAAAATGCAAATAACCCCGAAGAAAGAACCACTTCCCACGGAGCCATCTTCAACTTGAAAAATCTAAACATATAAACCATCCAGCAACACCCGATACCGAAAAAAAATGTCATATAAATCAAGACCTCAAAAACAGTCCCAGCCGGGATAAGTCCGGAGTTGACAATGTAGGGCAAAACAAAAACCGCCAGCGATGCCAGCACAATAACAGAATGAAAACCGGTCAAAAACGTCAGCATCAGAAAAGCGGCTATCGCCCCAGCCATATCAGCCAAAAAATCATACCTATCCGCTGAACGTCCCATAACACCCTGCAAAACCTCGTCAATAATGGCATATCCGCATATAACAGCCAAAAACTTCCAGATTTTGGCTTTCCGCCAGTTAACCTTTGCCGAAAAATCCGCCGCCAGCCACAACAGCACCGAAAGTGCAAAAAAAGCGATATAATGCATTGTCTTATCGCTCATCGCCATTTTTCGAGTCCAGCCCGGCACAGGGATATGCGTAACAAAAAACATCCCTGCCCAGAAAACCACCAGTAATACACGCAAAATTTTATGCTCTTTAGAGCTAATCATTATAAATCCATCCGCTATAATAGGGGCTTTAATTTTATGTCAAAACAGGTTATTATACCAATCGATTTTAGAAGCTATCCCAAAACCCTTATTTTTGGCACTAACAATGCCACGGATGGTGTTTATTATGATTTTTGGGATGAATTATATATTATTCAGGAGTCTTTGTTATGTTCGATTCTTTTGTAAAAGAGCTCTCGCAGGAGCCTTTGTGGTCGTGTCTGGGCCTGCTTGGCCAGTTCATTTTTGGCGGCAGATTCATACTCCAGTGGCTTGTCAGCGAATACAAAAAACGCTCACACGTCCCAACAATCTTTTGGTATATGTCATTGGCTGGCAGTCTGCTGCTGCTTGCTTATAGCATTCACCGCAACGAACCGGTTTTCATTCTCGGATTCTCGCTCAACACGTTAATATACATCAGAAACATTCACCTGATATTCAAGCACAAAAAAACCGGCGAAATTACACCTATCGAACAAGACGAAGATTGAACGAACAGATAACATAAACAGGAAGGGGTTTTAAAATGAAAACGAAATCAATTTTATTAGCGATACTGCTTGCCGTTGCAATTTCCACTCACAGCCTTGCCAGAGAGTCGTCATCTATAATGAACACTATCAAACTCCCGCCTCCAGACACTATCGGCCAGATAACTTTGGAGCAGGCCCTGAATCACCGCAGAAGCATTCGCGAATTTAAAGCTGAACCAATCAGGCTCGAACAGCTAAGCCAACTGCTCTGGGCTGCCCAAGGCATAACCGATGCCAATTCCGGCTATCGCACCGCTCCGTCGGCAGGAGCTGTTTATCCGATAAATCTTTACGTTGCCTTAACCGATGGGCTATACTCATACAATCCGCAGGAACACACCCTTACCAAAAAAATAGCTCGCGATATCAAGACAATGCTCTACACCGCATCTTATCGACAGGAAACCGTAAAAAACGCCCCTTGTATCATAATCATCGCTGGCCAGCCGAGAAAAATAGAAGTCAAATATCGCAACAAAGGCTTATCCCTGACCACGCTCGAAGCCGGCCACATCGCCCAGAACATTTTGCTCCAAAGCGTAACCATTGGTCTCGGCTCAGTCCCGGTGGGTGCTTTCGACCCCAAAACCGTAAAAAGAATCTGCAAGTTCAGCGAATCAGAAAAGCCTTTATACTTTATCTGCACCGGAACTCCTGCAAAAGCTCTGCCGCAACTGCCTTCGGCAGGAATCAATATGCAAAGCCCCGCCGCAAAAAATGCTGCACCCAAACCGCTAAAAGCCGTCATAGTTGTCGCCCCGGAAAGATTTGAAGACAACGAACTGTTCGACACGCAGGATATACTTGAAGTAGCAGGGGTTGAAATAGACCTTGCCAGCACCAAAAGGCAGGACGTGATAGGCTTTAGAAGAAATAATGTTAACATCGACCTGCTTGTCAGCGAAATAAATATAGATGAGTATGACGCTTTTATTTTTATAGGCGGAATCGGAGTAAAAAGATATTTTGGTGATAGAGGCATATTAAATATAGTCCGCCAGGCCAACGAAAAAGGCAAGGTACTGGCCGCAATCGGCACCGCCCCGGCAATACTTGCCAATGCCAACGTTGTAAGAGGCAAGGACGTTACCAGCTACCCATCACAACGTAAAAATATGACCAAGGCTGGCGGAAACTGGAACTCGAAAGCGGAAGTCGTCATTGACGACAACATAATAACGGCCAATGACTATGAAGCAGCCAGCAGATTCGCAAGGGCAATACTTCGCTCGCTGCGAAAAACCCAAAATTAGTTAGCCCTGCCATCTTGTCGCACCTAAGCCTTGACGAAGGGGGATACTATGGCAGGGTTATTTTTTGATTAGCCCCCCTCATCACTATGAGGGGGTTTGTTTTTCCGAATGGTTTATATTTTATACCAATTCCGATTATTAAGTGCGCCATTGTCATTTCGACCGGAACGAGCGAAGCGAATGGAGCGGAGAAATC
>JAIORA010000047.1 GCA_021108375.1 Anaerohalosphaeraceae bacterium | reverse complement strand
GCACCAATATTATCTATGAGACTATTATTAACCATAACTTTTGTCAACATACAAGGACACAGAGAGTACAGAGGAAAAAATGGATTCCCGTTTTCACGGGAATGACAAATGAAATAGTTACGAGTCTTGAGTTCTTAGTTTTGAGTTAAGGAATCCGCTAACAGCGGATGGAGTTTTAAAAAACAAGGCCTTGCAATGACAGGTTGAGATTTCTCCGCGTTGGTCGAAATGACAAAGTTGGTGGGAGCGAGATAAAAAATACGAAAGCACGAACCCCCTCATAGTGATGAGGGGGCTAAACGGCGATGCGGATGATACAAACCATTCGCAAAACAAAACCCCCTGATGAATCAGGGGGCTAAATGGCGATGGGAGTAGGATAGAAAATACGCAAGCACAAACCGTCGGGCAGGCCACGATGGCTAAACGGCGATGCGGACGATACAAACCATTCGCAAAACAAAACCCCCTGATGAATCAAGGGGCTAAATGGCGATGGGAGTAGGATAGAAAATATGTAAGCACAAACCGTCGGGCAGGCCACGACGGCTAAACGGCGAAATGGGCGGGATAGTCAATATGTAGGTACCCGCAGGGCAAGACCCATTCGGCTTCGCTCAGGGCAAGCTCTACGGGTTAAACGGCGGTGGGAACAAAATAATCAATTCGGAAAAACAAAACCCCTGCACTGCAGGGGGTTAAATATAAAAAATAAGTTTCTCCGCGTTGGTGTCAGCGGGTGATGACTTGCCATGCGGCAACCCAAAATGGTATCGCTACGATGCAGGCGATGTAGCACATCAGTACGACTGAGCTAAGCTCCTTCTCGCAGCCCTTATAGTGGCGCACCTGGATAATCAGTGCGGTGGCGGGAGCGGCGGCGGATTGCAGGATGAAAAGCTTTGCCAAAAGTGGGTAGCTTTGGTGGATGCCCAGTAAATATAAAACAGCTATTGTGAAAATCGGTGTCAGGAACAGCTTGACGAATATGACGCCAAGAGCATCGAATATGTGGTGCCGGAGGTCAAACGAAACGCCTGCGAGGATTGCGCCGAGTATGAAAGTCGCAATCGGTACGGTGGCGGTGCCGAGCATTGAGATGGGGCTGATGATGATTTGCGGGACGAACGGTTTGAGGTGCGTAAGGACAATGAATATGGCTGAAAGGCTGGCGATAAATGGCGGGGTGAGGAACTGGCGATACCATTTTTCGTTTTCTTTTTGCGGGCTGACAAGGTATTTGCCAAGCGACCACAAAACAGGTGTTACCGCAATTATGAAAATGAAACAGTACACGGTGAATTCAGCAAAGTGTTCAGGGTAAAGCAATTGGCCAAGAGGCAATATCAGGTAGCCGGCATTTTGCAGAGAGGTTGCGGCCAGGAGATATCTTTTTTGGCGCAGAGTCTTTCTGAAAACGAGTGCTCCGGCGAGCAGGCCAAAAGCTGTCATTGCAAGTGAGCCGAGCGGTATCAGCGGCCATATTTTTAGTTTGTCCGGCTGGAAATTGTTTATGATGTTGGAAAATATCAGGCACGGCAGGAGCAGACGTACGGTTATTGCGGTGAGCGCATCAATGTGCTGGTTCGTTATGACGTTCTTCTTTATGAGTACGGCTGCAACGATAGCGATAAGCAGTATCTCGAACACCGCTCCGAAAGTCGCACCAAAAGTATTTATGAATATATCAATCATCAGCAGGTTGGTATTATAGGTTTTTACGGCAGAGTGGCAAGATAAATGCCCTGAAATCGGTGCGAAATTTGCTTGCATAACCATCGTGTGGCGATAGGATGAGAGGACTGGATTTTAGACACAGATTTACACAGATTTTTTTAGCCACAGAGGAAAAAATGGATTCCCGCTTTCGCGGGAATGACAGAAACCGAGATTGCCACGGCAAGGGGTAGTTTTGAGTCCTTAGTTTTGAGTTAAGGATTCGGCCTAACGGCCGAGATTGATTTTTTTATTTAGACACAGATTTCACAGATTAAAAAAAGTAAAAAGATAAAGATATGGATTCCCGTTTTCACGGGAATGACAAATGAAATAGTTACGAGTCTTGAGTTCTTAGTTTTGAGTTAAGGAATCCGCTAACAGCGGATGGAGTTTTAAAAAACAAGGCCTTGCAATGACAGGTTGAGATTTCTCCGCGTTGGTCGAAATGACAAAGTCGGTGGGAGCGAGATAAAAAATACGAAAGCACGAACCCTGCCATAGTGATGGCAGGGCTAAACGGCGATGGGAAAGGCAGGAGCTTTATGGCAGTAAATGATGTTTATAAAAAATATGCACGCGTACTCGTTAAATACTCGCTGAAACTTGGTAAGGGCGACAAATTCCTGATTCGGTCATCTTATCTGGCAGAAGAGCTTATCAAAGAGATTTACCGCGTGGCTCTGGAGGCAGGCGCACACCCAGAGGTTAGAATATCCCTGAACGGTGCCGAAAAGATTTTTTACGATACGGCCACCAATGCGCAGTTAGGATATGTTTCGCCATCAAGTCTGCACGCGATAAAAAATTACAACGCTCTTGTAAATATCTCGGCTCCTTTCAATCTTAAAGAATTGCAGAATATCGACCCTGCAAAGAAACAGAAGGTTAGTATTGCTAGGACGAAGCTGAATAATATTTTTATGAAAAGGGCGGCGGCAGGGGCGCTTAGATGGAATCTCTGCGTTTTTCCAACGGATTCGGCGGCGCAGGAATGCGGGATGAGCTTGTCGGAATACAAAGATTTTGTTTACTCAGCGTGTTTTTTAAATCATAAAAACCCGGTCGCGAAATGGCGGCAGCTTCACGATAAACAGCAGAAAGTTGTAAACTATCTTAACAAACGCAAAAAAATCGAATTCAAAAGTAACGATGTCGATATAACTTTCTCGACAGTTGAGCGAAAGTGGATTAACTCGTCAGGCAAAAATAATATGCCAAGCGGCGAGGTGTTTACTACGCCTGTCGAAAATTCGGTTAACGGGAAAATTCGGTTTTCCTATCCGGGGTTCTTTATGGGGCAGGAGATTGAGGATATTACACTCGAAGTTAAGGACGGCAAAGTTGTGAAATGGAGTGCGAAAAAAGGAGCGAAGCTGCTGGATAAAGTTTTTGAGATTCCCGGCACGAGACGATTCGGCGAGGCGGCGGTGGGAATGAATTACGGAATCAAAAAGTTCACGAAAAATACCCTGTTCGATGAGAAAATCGGCGGGACTATCCATATGGCAGTGGGGGCGGCGTATCCGGAGACTGGCGGGAAGAATAAATCGTCCGTACACTGGGACCTGATTGCGGATATGAGCAGGGGCGGGCAGATTTTTGCCGACGGGAAAAAGATATATTCAAAAGGCAAATTTATTATAGGGTAGATTGCCAACTGGTTTTGTGCTCGCAGAATCTTACAGCTTTTGCGAAGCCGTGCATTACCGATGCGGCTCTGGTTAGCTCGTCTGGTATTAGCGGGTGGTCAGAATCTCTGTATAATACGACCATTCCCTTTGCGGCGGCGGTGTTGCTGAAGCCTATTGCGGCAATCGATATTTTTTTCATAATTACAGGAGACGCGGCAATGCCCATTTCGAGAAGCTCACTCTCGGTGCAAATTTGGTTCGAGCGGCAAACCTCTTTGGCAAGATTGCCGGTTAGAGAATTGCTGAGCATTTCAGAGGCATCTTCAAGTTCAGGATTGCTGCCGTAAAAGTGTAACTGCGGCAGGGTGGAATCGGCAAAGACTATCGCAACGCTGGCGTTGGGGATGTTCGATATAAGAAAATTGGCGGCAGAATCGCTAAGTTCATCGATAGAGGAAATGCCAATCAGGGTTTCATAAAAGTCGGCGGCAAAACGGAAAGTTTGCAGGCTGTTTATAAAACTCTTGTGGCTGTCGAGCATATCGTTGCAGAGCATGTCAATTTTTTTGTTCTGTTTTCTGCGCCGTTTATTCAATTCGCTGATGAGGCCGCGAATTCTATTTCTTTTGGTATCGTTCAAGTCTCTTCTCCAAACAATAATTAGAGTAGCCTATCTTTTACAACTATTATTTCGGTTCAAAAAGGCGGTTAGTTAACCAGAAATGCGGATTTTGGCAAAAAAAGACGATTTTGTCGGCAACAATGTTTTATGGCATTGATTTTCGGACGTACTAAGAGCCTATTGAAAATAAATCCTAAATTGTAATATCTAAATCCTAAACAAATTCAAAATACCAAAAATTAAAATTCAAAACAAAAGAAATTGCCACGCTGCGCTGGCAATGACAAAGTCTTGTGCGAGCGGGATAATCAATATGCAGGTACCCGCAGGGCAAGACCTACGGGCTAAACGGCGGTGCCAAAAACAAGGGTTTTGGGATAACTTCCACTATTTCGGCAGTGTGATGATTATGGCTGTGCCTTGATCGAGCTGGGTGTGGATTTCTATGGAGCAGGCGTTGTTTTGCAGAAGTCTTTTCGCGATGGTCAGGCCCATTCCTCTTTGCCTGCCGGCAGGTTTGTCGGAATAGAAAGGCTCCGCGGATTTTGCCAGGGTTGTCTCGGACATTCCGCAGCCATTGTCGGAAATGCTGATTTGGATTTTTTCGCTTTGAGGTTGTTCAGAGCCGATAATTTTTACCAGGCCGTGACCGCTTTCGTATGACTCCAGAGAATTGAAGATTATTTCCGAGATGGCGATAGAGACCTGTTCGGTATCGATTTTCACATCGCTGAGTGTTTCGATGTTCTCGGTTGTGATTTCCAATTCTATATCGCCATAACGAGCGGCAACCTTTTCAAGGCAGTTGTTGATGAGTATGAATGGCGAAACGTTTCTTATCTCGGCTGGGGCGGGGCGGGCGAATTCCATAAGTTGGCCTACTATTTGTTCCACGTCGCTGACTTTGCTGGTTATTTGTTTGAAGGCGGCTTTTTTTGTTTCGTCGGTTTCGCTATCGCAGAGCATTTGTATCCGTCCGGAAATGACCGTTAGCGGATTGTTCAGCTCGTGTGCGGCGCCCGCGGCAAGTTCGGCGACCGATTCAAAGATGTTCTGGTCCAGGACAAGTGGGGGGCTTTGAGTTTTTTCCCGCGGAGGCGATGTTGGTTCAATCTTATCTGTTCTATTGAGGTTTGCGAGGCGTTCGGCAAGGAATTTGTATTTTTCCGCACTGGCTACCACTGACAAAATTTCTGCGGCGAAATCGATGGCCTGGTTTTGAGTGTTGCCGGCAATGCCGTTGGGTTCTGCGGTTTCATATACGAGGCCGCCAATAGTTGCGTCCTGAGTTTTAAGTTGGGCTGATTTGCTGCGCGAAAGTTTGAAATCCGGTTGTATCTGCTCAAAGAGCCAGGGGGTTAAATCGCTTAGCTCGGCAGGGGCGAGGCTAAAGTCATTTTCGGGTGACAGGATGTAACTTTTTACGAATCCTTTATCGATGGTAACGGCCTGGAGGCTGGGGCCGGCGAACGCAAGTGTGTAAACACATATTTTTTCGACGTTGAAAAAGTCGCAGAATAGCTGACCGAAAATTTCCTGAGCCTCTATCAATGGACTGTGCCAGCAAATTGACTCGGTCAGGGCCTTGACAAACCGCGTATATGCAGGCTCGCAGCCGGTGTTTGCCTGAGCGGATTTTAAGGCAATGTCCTTTACGGCCTTGTAATAGAGCTGCATAGACTCCTGTGAATCTGTTTCTTTGTAGTCGTCGTTTTGTTTAAAGCAGTTCTGTGTCTGACTGTAAATAAGGCTAATCTGCTGGTCGCTTAGTGAAAGTTTTTCGGCTTGAGCGCCAAAGGCAGCCATTATTTCGTAACTGTTGGCCGACAGAGTCTGGGCAGAGGCGGCAATGGCAGAGGCAAGACTTATAATCCGCGAGATGGTTGTATCTTCGGCGGCGGCAGAAATTATTTCGCTGCTGGTGCTTGAAAGCCAGATGGCTTCTGTAATCGCCGCGGACAGGTGCAGTTTTTCGGCGAGCCTTTTAGCGATTAAAATCTCATCGATTCCAAGCTCGCTGCGCTGGGCCTGTAGAAGGGAGATGTTTTGCTCGCAGGCCTTTTGGGTTATAAGCTCAAGGCTCTTTGGGTAGAGCTGTTCCAATGCGGCTCGTCCCGTTCCACAGAGCAGTGCGGCGATATAGCAGCAGTTTGGCGAAGCTTTGCCGATAGCTTCAGATATTAGTTTTGCGGCAGTTGCCTTGGCGAAATTTAGCTGAACGAATTTTTTGGTATCTGGGCTTTGAGGCTTTGCTATCGGTGTATTCAGCAGCAGTTCAGTCAGTTGAGCGGTACTTAATAGTCCCATCATATTGGCGATGGAATAATTGTTTTCGGCAAGGTGGATATTATCGCTGCTGCAAAGTTTGATTACGTTAAAAGCTAAAGCAGGGTCGGATTCAATTATTGCGCTAAGTGAATCGGTGTCGCCATCAGCGATTGTTTTGAGGCAGTTGGCTAAAGTCATCGCTGAGACAGCAAAACTGTCAATGTTGCGGATTGCAATAGTTACCCTATGCGCAGAAAAATTTTGTGAAGGTGAATCCATTTATAAAGCTTCTTCCTTAGCAGCCAATGCTCTTTAGAGCTACCCTTTAGATTTCAAGCACGGCTGCGATTTTATCTATCAGCTCAACTATGCTGAACGGCTTTTTGATAAAAGCCTCAGCTCCGGAATTCAGCAGGTCGTCAATTTCGCTCTGGTTGATAACGCCGCTGATTATAATTATTCTGGTGCTGGCAAATTCAGGATTCTGCCTGATGGATTTGCAGACTATGTTTCCGTTAATGTCGGGCAACATATAATCGAGCAGTATGAGGTCGGGCCTGAACTGCTGGGTGGCAATTCCGGCATCGTATCCCGTCGAGGCGGTCTTGATTTCAAATCGGCCATCACGCTGCAGGACATCGACCATCAGCTCCACTATCTCAGCATCATCGTCAACTATGAGCAGTCTCCTCTTGCCAGACTGAATGTTCTGCATCGGGATGCTGTTTTCTTTCATAAATTTGATGAGGCTGTCACGGGGGATTTTGCGGAATTTCGACCCCGGAATGCGGAAGCCCCGGAGTCTGCCTGAGTCAAAGCAACGTATAATTGTTTGCTGGCTCAAATTGCAGATTTCAGCGGCCTCGCCGGTAGTGAATAGCTCTTTGGTAATGTCCATACCTTTGTTTCCCGTTAGAATATCCATATTCGCTGTCTCCTAATTTGCCTTGTCTGCCCATTTTAACCAGATTTTCGCTAATTTGTCAAGTTTTATTTCGTTAAAAAACATAACATTTTGGGTTAAGGGAGATTTGAAGTGGTAAATGGCGATATGAAAGATCAAGGGAACCTCTAAAAATTCATTTTGGCGAACAAGCGAACCTTTTTACTGCCGGACTGCGTCAGACAAAAGCCGCTTTATCTACGGATAAAGCTGATTTGTCTTTCTTGCCGGGCAACAAAAATTTTCTACTTGTCACTCAAAAGCAATTATTAGAGCTACCCTTGATTTAAAAGCAAATAGCCACAGATGGATACTGATTTACACAGATTAACACAGATTTTAAAAAAGTGAAAAAATGGATACCCGCCTGCGCGGGTATGACAGAAGAAATTAACCACGAATTGACACAAATTTAGACACTGATTTCACAGATTACACTGATTAAAAAAAATCAAAAAATAGATTTCTCCGTTGCGCTGCGCTTCAGTCGAAATGACAGGGTCTTGTGCGAAAAGGTTAATTCAAAACGAGATTGCCACGGCAAAGAGCAGTTTTGAGTTTTGAGTCCTTAGTTTTGAGTTGAGGAATCCCGATGAATCGGGATGGATTTTCAATAAAAAGTAAGGCTTCGCAATGACAAAAAGTATTCCGGCCGCTCCCGCGGCTCGGCTTCTATATAGTGCGAGCGATGCAAACCATCTGTAGGTACGAACCCCCTCATAGTGATGAGGGGGCTAAACGGTAATATGTAAAATCTAAATCATTCGTAAAACAACCCCCTGATTCATCAGGGGGTTAAATAACCCCGGCATAGTGATACCGGGGCTAATCAAGAAAACAAACCCCGGCAAACAAGTTGCCAGGGCTAAATGGCGATGCGGGCGAAATAGTAAAATATGCAGGTACCCGCAGGGCAAGACCCATTCGGCTTCGCTCAGGGCAGGCTCTACGGGCTAAACGGCAAAAGGATTAAAATTTGTTGAGAAATTGATGATTGTTGTTTAAACTCCGAGGAATCTCTAAAAATTTTTATGGAGCTTTTTTGTGAAAAGAACAGTAAATTTGTTATTTTTGTTTTACATCCTATTTTCCGGCGGCTGTCTTGAGATTGAACAGGAGTTTTTTCTCAACCCTGATTCTTCAGGCAAATTCATTTGTCGGCTGAATGTGTCTGTGCCAACCAATATCGATTCGGCAGCACAAAAGTACGGTATCAGTGCAGAGAAACTTATGGTCGGCAAAATCGAAGCAGAACTGAATCGCTGTAAAGGTATAGAGCTATGGCGAGATGGAACATACCAATTTTCAGAGGATAAAAAAGTTTTTCATTATAATCGTGTCGCGTATTTCAGGAATCTTAACGATTGTTTTTTGTCGATACCAGAATTAAGTATCAACCCGCAGTATGCGTTCTATAAAAACGCTGATGGGCAAGTTGAGATTGCCTTTGGAACGATTGCTGTTGATAGTCCGATTAAGCCTTTGGAACTTTCGGCAAAGCAAAAGGCGCAGGCGATGATAGAAGCTCGCATTGTGTATGCCAAAAGCAGGCTCGGTATGCCGGGATATTTTGGGGCGATTAAATTGCGTAATGTTTTTCATCTGCCAGCTAATATCAGGGAATACTCAAACTTTGAGAAGACCTCGAACAATAGTGCCAGGCTCTCTATCGATGGTAAAAAAGTTCTGGCAGCAATGGACTCGGCTGTAAATGATGACTCGTGGCTGAGCGAAAGGGTTAAATACTCCACTAATGTTTTTGCTGTCGGCTGGGATTATGCGATGAATAAAGAAATTTTTGGCAGTAAGGCGGCGGCTCGGCTCTTGCTTTATCCGAGTTCTATGCCATTATTCGATTATGAAACAGAAATTTTGCCAGTTAGCGAAACGCCTGAATTGGTCGAGCAGGATGCTGATAGTATCGATGAGGCAACTGATTATTACAGGCTACCGAGGGGTATTGCAAATTATAAAACTCCGGTTAATGTTCAACTTCGGCGGGCGGTTAGATTCGCGGTCGATGGCGATTTTGAGGCTGCGATACAAAGGTATATGAATATTCTGGCCAATGGCAAGGCGAGCGATAAGTATTTGGCGAGGACGTATTATCAGCTTGGAATGTGTCTTTTTGATAACGGTTTTAGCCAACAGGCAATCGAGCAGCTTAACTATGTGATTGATAAATTTTCGCTCCAAACCGCAACGGCTCTAAAGGCAAGTGAGCAGGTGCATTTTATCTATTCGGGAAAAGCTGTGGCCAAGAATGCGGCAGAGGCAGAGGAAAATCCTGCGCCATTGATAGTATCGGCTGAGCCTAAACAATTTTCCGAGGGTGTTTCAGCAGATACTCAAAAAATCGTTTTGCGTTTTGACAGACCAATAGGTAAATATCACTGGTACTATTCGTCTTTTAAGGGATGTGTTTTTCCGGAATCGGTCGGAGAGCCTTTTTTTGATGAGACTATGCAGATATGGACGCTGCCTGTTAAGCTCCAGGCTGGAAGGACTTACGCAATATCAATCAATAATCCCGAAGCGATGGGATTGGGTGAGCAGAGGGGCTTTGTAAGTGCTGAGGGTGTTGCGGTTGCGCCTTTTGTGCTGGTATTTACGACTGCGGATAAAAAAGGGAATCCGACCTTTATAAAGGATGAGATTTTTGACAGAGTCGATTCTTTTCTAAAAAACAGCTCTCATTAGCAGCGTTGCAGTCATTATTATGTCAACACCTAAAGCGGCCAGTAGTATCAGCAATCTTGTTTTGTGAAGGCCAAAGCTTATGCGTGTTATGAAAAAAATGGTTAGTACCGTAATAGCACTGAGGCCGTGAAGTTGTGCGGAATAGAGGAATGCTGTGCCGCTGGTTTTGGCGAATATCAAAGTCGCAATCGCAGCGGCGGCTGAAACGCAAACACTAATGGCAAGCCAGAATGAGTCAGACCTGCCCGCAAGTATTAATGTCTGAAAGCCGACCGCAATTATTATAGAAATAATCAGTACGACCGGCGAAAGCCAGAATGCGGGCGGGACGTTAAATATCGGCTTGTAAAATGCAGCGGCTAAAGCGACTGCAAATATCAATATCGGCAAAAGCTTTTTGCTCTTGAAAAGTAAGGCCATGCCTACGACCAAAAACGCGAGCGGAACGTGAAACACGCCTAAAGTCAAACAATCGGTTCTGACAGCGAACGGATTCAAAATGGCGAGAAATGTTTGCGGCGAGGGCGAAGTGTTTAGCGGTAAGGGGTAGAAACGCAGGGCAGCAGAGATTGCGAAAGAGGTTATTATGAAAATAAACGGTGCGAAAATGCCAGCGAAAGCGAGCAGGGCAGAAAGATGGCGGTGATTTGGGATTAGCTTGGGCGCAAAGGCGGCAGGGAGAAGCGAGAATGGAACTGCCGCGTATATCAGCGATGCAAGCGGATGGTAGCAGAGGAGGCCGACAGCGAATGGGCCGAGACCGTAAATGATGCCGGCCAGCAGTGATGCCCAGAAAGAATAGACCCATCGGCGGCTAAGCAGGTATGTTCCGATTGCCGCGACAGGGCAGGTTAGCAGAAAAATGTATTCTGCTTTGCGGAGATGGTCGAGCCAGGGGAAAAAGAGCCAGCCGGTAAAGGCGATGTAAAATAAAACCGCCAGAACAGTTTTTTGGGTTGATGATGTTTTCATAGTTTCAATCATTATCCATCCCAAAATTATTATTTCTAAATAACCCCGGCAATACATTGCCGAGGCTAACTAATTATTTCAGGATAACTTTCTTGCTGCCTTTGCGAATTGTTCCGATGTTGTAAACGGTTTCGCCATACTTTGTGAGCTTGGCAGTAACCGAATTTGCGAAGTCCGGCGAGACAACTAAAACGAAGCCGATACCCATATTGAATGTACGGAACATTTCGGCTTCTTCGACTGGGCCGGATTTTTGCAGGAAATCAAAAATTGGCTGCTTTTGCCATTTTGATTTATCAATTACAGCATCGCAGTCGGCAGGCAAAATTCGCGGCAGATTGCCAACGATTCCGCCGCCGGTAATATGTGCCATCGCGTGTACGATTTGCTTGACTTTGTATTGTGAGAGCAGCTTTATAATCGAACGAACATATATTCTGGTCGGTTCGAGCAGAGCAGAGCCGATAGTGTTGTTGTCAAGAGCGGCGATTTTGTCCGATGGTTTGAGCTTTAAGTTTTTAAAGCAGATGGTTCTGGCGAGTGAAAAGCCGTTACTGTGCAATCCGTTGGAGGCGAGGCCGAGAACGATGTCGCCTGGTTCGACTTTTGAGCCATCTATTATTCTGTCTTTTTCGACAATTCCAACGGCAAAGCCGGCCATATCGAAATCGTTTTTTCTGTAAACATCCGGCATTTCAGCGGTTTCGCCGCCTATGAGGGCGCAATCAGCGGTTTTGCATGCGGTTGCGATGCTCTCTACCAACTGCGCAACTTTTGCAGGGGCAAGTTTGTCAATGCCGAGGTAGTCGAGAAAAAATAATGGCTCGGCACCGAGTACGAGCATATCGTTGACACTCATAGCTACAAGGTCGTCGCCTAAGGTATCGAATTTTTTCATATCCCGTGCGAGCAGTACCTTTGTGCCAACGCCATCTGTGCAGGCGACGAGTACGGGCGTTTTGTAATTTTTTTTGAACAGCTTCTCGTCGTAGTCCACTCTGAAAAGTCCGGCGAATCCGCCGTGAAGGTCGATGACTCTTGGCCCAAAAGTATTCTGTACCGACGATTTGATTTTGTTAACCATCGCGTCGTTAGCGTTGATGCTTACGCCTGAATTTTCGTATGTAATGTATTTGGCCATTAAAGCTGGGCCTCTTCATCTTCAAATAATTGCAGTTGGTAACGCTCCATAGTAAACTTATTAACCATCGTTTGTACCGGAATACGATAATTTCCGCTCCAGCAGGCAGTGCAGTAATGGTCGGCAGGTTTTTTTGCGCACGAAAGCATTCCATCGAGCGAGAGGTAGCCGATACTGTCAACTTTGAGAAACTTTCGGATTTGTTCCATATCTTTTTCGTGTGCTATAAGCTCTTCTTTTGTTGGGAAGTCCACGCCATAAAAACAAGGGTACCTGATAGGCGGACAACTGACTCTCAGGTGTACTTCTTTTGCGCCCGCCTCTCGGACGGCTCTGATTTTGCTCTTGGTTGTTGTACCCCTGACGACGGAATCGTCAACAATTACAACCCTTTTGTCATTTACGGCCTCTCTGACGACAGAAAGTTTGAGTTTGACAGCGAGGTTTCTTGACTCCTGACTCGGCGAGATGAAAGTTCTGCCAATGTAATGGCTCCTTACAAAGCCCATATCAAAAGGTATGCCGCTTTGGTTTGAATAACCTATTGCCGCGGATGTTCCAGAGTCCGGGATTGGTATTACTACGTCGGCATCGACGGGGTGTTCTTTTGCTATCTGAGCACCCATTTTTTTTCTGATTTCGTGTACGTTTTCGCCAAATATGGTACTGCTCTGCTTTGAGAAATAAACGTGTTCGAAAATGCAATGGGCAGGCTTGATGGTTTCGGGTCGAACGAAAAATCTCGATGAAATTCCGTGTTTATCAAGCGTTACAATTTCGCCCGGTTCGACACTCCTTACATAATCGGCTTCTATCGTATCCAATGCGCAAGATTCGCTGGCAACGCAGTAAGCACCTTCTTTGGTTTTGCCAATGCACAGCGGCCGAATGCCGTAAGGGTCTCTGGCGGCTTCGATTCTGTCGGGGAAGAGAAAGAGCAGACAATATGCACCTTGTAAATGGTTCAATACGTGTCCGAGAGCGTCCTCTCTTGCTACGTGCGATGGCTTGGCCAATAAGTGGACGATTATTTCAGTATCGTTTGTCGATTTGAATATGTGGCCGTAAGCTTCGTACTCATCTCTGAGCAGCGAGGCGTTTATGAGATTGCCGTTATGAGCAAGGGCAACCTGTCCTCTGGAGTATTCGGTGAGCAGGGGCTGGGCGTTTACAAGGTTGGACGAGCCGGAAGTTGAGTAGCGTACGTGTCCGATGGCGATGTGGCCGCCGAGTTTTTTCAGGATGTCCCCTCCGGAGCGAAAAACCCTGCTGGTCTGGCCGGAGCCGGTGTGGCAGCGAATTACTTCGCCGTTACTGGTTGCAATTCCGGCGGCTTCCTGGCCTCTGTGCTGGAGGCTGTGTATGCCGTAAAAGGTTTTTTCGGCGGCCCTTGGGTCATTGAAAATTCCAAAAAGTCCGCAGTTTTCTTTTTTGTTCATAACTGTTTTCCAAAAAGAGCTTTATACCTGCAAAGTCGTTGTAAAACCACTCGTGAAATAACGCTCAGAGCAGTTTAAGGACACCTCTAAAATCAACTCGCCGAGTGTATCGAAATATCAGATGTAAGTCAAATGCTTTGTGCGATTATGTAAATAAACTCTCCAGATGGTTTTGTGAGTTAGCGGTTGCTTTTTTCGAGCGATACCTTATATTGAGGTTCGCTTTTTGATAGTAACTGATTTGCAGATAAATTTGGGGAACAAGGATGGCTGGATGCAGTGCGAAGGTGGTTATTTTCGGCAGTATATATGTTGATATGGCGATTCGTTGTGAAGAATTTCCAGACAGCAGTAAGGCTGTGGGTGGTTCGGAGTTTTCAAATGTTCTTACCGGCTCAGGAGCAAACCAGGCGACTCAGGCGGCACTTTGCGGATGTGATGTTTATCTCGTGGGTAAAGTCGGGAGCGATATTTTCGGGAAATTCGCAAAAGAAAATCTCAGCGGCTTTGGCGTTAACTGCGATTTTGTTTTCGAGGCGGAAACAAAAAGTACCGGTCTTAGTGTTTCGCTGGCTAACAGAAAAGGCCATAACCGAACCTGCATTTCTAAAGGTGCTAACCGGTCTATACGTCCGGCGGAGCTGCAATCGCAAGAGTTTGAAGAACTGATTTCCTCGGCCAATGTCTGTCTTATAAATGGAGATATGGAGCGTTCAGCAGTTATATCGATTATCAGGACGGCGAAACTGGCGAGAACGCCAGTTATACTCGACCCGCAAATTGCCAGCGAACGATATTCACAAGGCGGTGCGGATTTGCCAGCAGATTATTATTCCGCGGATATTCTTGTCCCTAATTTTGCCGAAGCTACGGAGTTGTTTAATGAGTCGGGCCAGAATTTTCATAACGCAAAGCTTATCGGCTCCGATTTGCTTGGGCGAGGGGTAGGGTGCGTTATTGTTAAGCTCGGCAGGAGGGGTGTTGTGGTTGTTGACAGGGCTGGTGCCGACCATATAGCCGCTTTCGATGTGAAAGTTGTTGACCATAACGGAAGCGGCGATGCGTTTAATGGAGCTTTGGCGGCTTGCAGAGCGGTTACTGAGCCTATAAGAGAAGCGGTTAAATTTGCCTCTGCGGCAGGGGCGCTGGCGTGTTCTAAATTCGGAGCGCAGGAAGCTCTGCCAAGAAAAGAAAAAATTATCGAGATACTTCAGGATCTGCCCAGGTAAAATTTGGTGTAGCCTGTGCGAAAGCGTGAACCCCCTCATAGTGATGCCGGGGCTAAACAATTGAAAAATGGATTCCCACTTTCGTGGGAATGACAAATAAGGATTATATGGTTTACCAAAGAGAAAAACAGCGTTTGACAGCAAGTGAAATTCTGCAGGCTATGGCCGAGGGGCAGGACGTTAAGCTGCATAGATGCTCAATCAGCGGCAATCTGGATGTTTCGAGGCTGCTCGAAAAGGAAGAAAAATTTAATATCGATAAACTGAACCGGCGGCAGGAAGGTGAAAAAGCTGTTATAACCTTTTCGCAGCAATTAAGTTTTACTGAATGCGAATTTGAGGATAGTGTTTTGATGAGTGGTCCGTGGGCACAGCCAGATAGTTTGGCGGTGGTGTTTAAACGAGATACATCCTTTAACCTTTCCGTGATTAAGGGCCAGTGCCGATTCGATGGTGCGAGTTTTCACGGGGCGGCGGGTTTTGATGGATGTAAATTCGAGAGGGTCGCCAGCTTTAGAAATGTCAGCTTCGGCTCTTCGGCAATGTTCAGGACGGCATCTTTTTCGGGTTATACGCTTTTGAGTGGTAGTGTTTTCAGTAAGGACGCGAGCTTTGCAAATACGTATTTTGGCAAAGGAGGAAATTTTAAGGACATCGTTTTCAAAGGCAGGACGAATTTCAGCGATGTCTATTCCGGCAGCAGGAGCGTTCCAATATATGAATCAGTCAAATTTGAACGCGGCCGATACGGAGACGGTGAGCCTTTTTGGAGGTTTATAAAGCAGGCGGCTCAGGATGCGGGGTTCTATCAGCTTGCCGGCGAGAGCTTTTATAACGAGCGATGCGCGAGCCTGTGGAAAAGATTTCTTGGGAGCGATTTCGACAATTTGTCTTTTGGGAAGAAGCTGGCAAAGATGGCAGGTGGGGTGAGACTTTTGCCGGAATTTGTTTTTGGTAAAATGCTGTTCGGATACGGCGAAAGGCCTGTCAGAGTACTCATAGCAGCAGTGGTGGTTATACTCTGCTGCGGGCTGTATTACCATAGCAGCGGCAATATCCTTTATCAGGGCGAGAGCTTTGAGCTCGACTGGTTCGATTCCATTTATTTTAGTACGATAACATTTGCGACGCTGGGATTGGGTGATTTGTACCCGGCGGCACACTCGGCGGGGAGAGTTGTGGTTATGTTCGAATCGCTGTCGGGGGCGAGTCTGGTCGCGATGTTTATCGTATCGCTGGCGAAGAGATTTTCCAGAGGGTAATCGAAATTAAACTGTTATTTCAGCCTCGACCTTTGCCTGCGGCAGGGTGAACCAGAAGGTGGCGCCTTTTTCCGGTTGTGATTCTACGCCGATAGTTCCTTTGTAATGCTCGACGATTTTTTTGCAAATCGACAAGCCTATTCCGGTACCCATATACTTTTTACCGGTGTTCATACGTTTGAACATATTGAAAATTGCCTGCTGATATTCCGGTTTTATGCCTATCCCATTATCAGTAATTTCAATTTTCGTCATACCATCCGGCGCAGGTTTTGATGTTATGGTTATGCACGGGTTTGCACCTTCAGGCTGAAACTTTATACTGTTGGTGATAATGTTCTGGAAAAGCTGGTAGATCTGTGTGGGGTCAACTTCGACAGCAGGCAGCGGTTCGGGGATTTTAATTTCCGCATTAGTCTTTTCGAGCAAAACTGCCAGTTCGGGTTCTCTTATTTGCTCCAAAATTTCGTTCAGGTCAACATTTTCCAGTTTGCTTGCTGTGGTGTTTATTCGTGAGTAAATGAGCAGACCTTCTATCATTTTTGATAATCTGCTCGCGCCTTCTATCATAAACGCAAGGTTTTCAGCATCGTCTTGTCCGAGCTTGCCTTTTAAAGACGCATCCAAAAGGTTTCCAAATGCGGATATTTTTCTCAGCGGCTCCCTAAGGTCGTGCGATGCTACGTAAGTAAATCTCTGAAGTTCCTTGTTGCTTTCCCGCAGTTCTGTATTGAGCGATTTCAGTTTCCGTTGGATTTGAACACGGCTGGCATTCATAAAGGCGATTGCCAAATGGTCTGATATTTTGCCGGCAAATGTTATTTCATCATTAGTCCACTGTCTCCTAATCCCTACGCTTTCGCAGCAAAGTACACCTATCGTCTTGCCGGAAACACATATTGCGACATCGAGCATAGAGTCGATTCCCAGCGGTTTGAGATAACTTTCGGCAAATTCACCGGTTCTCGGATCATTTATTACATCAGCGACATCTATTGGTTTGCCATCTTTGAGAGCCTCGAAATATCCGGGGCAGTCGGCAATGTTTATTACAATCCCTTTTGAGTGCGTTGAGCTGAGTGAGTCATACATATCGCTGCATTGTAACTGCCTGTGGTCATCACTGAAGAGCCATACACCCGCCCGCTTAACGCCCATAACTTTGGAAGTGATTTCGGTTATTTTTTTTAATCCCTCTTCTATATCTCCGGCAATTATAGCGTCGTTGACGGAAAGCTGATAGATAGCGTTTTCCTGAATTTTGGCTCTTTCGAGCAGGGCAAGTTTTTGTTCTTCGGCATTTTTCTTGTCAGTAATATCCCTGAAGGACCAGACTCTGCCGATAACTTCGTCGTCGATAGTGTGCGGCTGGGAGTAACATTCAAAAACTTCGTCGGTATTGAGTTTGAATGTCTCGGAGCTTACTTCTTTCGGGTTATTGTAGAGATATTTCACTTTTTCAAGAAACTGGTTCGGGTCTTTTAAGTGTCCGAGTATCTGTTCAATAATTTTATTGCCCCTGCCGGCGTTGAACGCATCGGCGGGTATTTTCCAGAGCTGTTTAAATTTTTCGTTGAGGTTTATGATTTTCCCCTGATTGTCCACCACGAGTATGCCGTCAACGGTTGAGTCGAGGGTTGTTTTCAACAGCGAAACATAGCGTTTGAGGGCTTCATCGGAATTCTTTCTTTCTGTGATGTCAATAAAGCACTCCAGCAGCACATCTTCGCCATCAAGATGTATTGGGACAACGCTTTTTAATATCGGAACCTCTGTTTTGTCTTTTTTGGACAGTATTTTTTCAGAACGGTCAACACGCTGGTTTGCATCCAGCATCGGGCAATTGTTTGCCTGAGCAGGGCAGAGTGTTTTATGGCAAATATGGCCTACGAGTTCATCTTTGCTGTCAAATCCCGACATTTTTACGGCGGCTTCGTTTATTCGTCTGATTTTCTTGTCTCTGCCTACGACCATTACGCCGAAAGGCACGGAATCGAGCATTGTCAGCAGGTTCTGGCGGGATATATTTATTTTTTCTTCATCCTGTTTTTGTCTGGTAATATCTATGTCCGAGCCTCTATAACCTATAAACTTGCCTTGTTCATCGAGTATCGGCACGCCACTGGTTGACAGCCATACCTGTCTGCCATCTTTGTGCGTATAGGCAGCTGTAAAGTTTTTGAGGTTTTCCTTTTTGTCTAACAATTCAAAGGCGTTTTTTTTATTCTGCTGGCGAACTTCTTCGCTAAAGAAATCATAAAAATATTTTTTACCTATAACTTCGTCAACGCTATAACCAAGAACGTCTTCAACAGCAGAGCTGGAATAAATATAAAGGCCGTTAACATCAATTTCCCAAATCCACTCGGAAGCATTTTCGGCGATTTCCACAAAACGTTTTTCACTTTTTTTGAGCTTGTCGGTAATTGTTTTCCGCTCATATATTTCGGATTTCAGAGCAGATTGTGATTTTTTGAGATGCGAATTAAGAATAGATATAACGACAACGGTTACGAACATACCGGCCAATATCGCAGAGATAAGGAGTATTCTTACTTTATATTGCTGGAACAGTGCCTGAGAGGTGATTATTCCGTAGTTTTGATAAGGGTCAATTCTTAACTGTCTGAGACAATCCTTTACACTCTGGTAGTTCATAGGCACTGCCCAGCCGGCATATTTTCCGGCTGTCGCGCAGAGGTCGTTCTGCTGAATCGACAGCAGTGCAAGGATAACTCTTTCGGCCATTTCGCTGGAAGTCTGCTCGGCTTTTACAAAGGGCCATTCAGGGTAGAGTTTTGCACTGTGCAAAAATGGGTAGGATTGATGGTTCTTGTAAGTTGAATCACTTTTGGAAATGAGAACCTTAAAATCGGAAATGTTTATCTTGCCCTGGGCCTGCATTTCTTCGAGAACGCCTGTTCTGATTATGCCGGCATCTGTCGCGTTATCACCTACGGCGTAAACGACGTGCTCATTGGCACCGCTAAAAATAAACTGCTTAAAATCGTCCGGATAATTTATGTTCGCATCCAAAAATTCTTTTTGGGCTAAAATGAAACCGCCCAGAGAATGTTCGTTGGTGGCAATAATGTTTTTGTTCTTTAAATCTTCCAAAGTGTTAATGTCTTCTCTGTCGGCCCTGGTTAAGATGACCGTTCCGTAATTTTTGGCTGGCGTGTCCGCATAGAGAGTTTTGAGTGTCGCGATACTTTCGGCATTATACAGAACCGCCATCTTGATATATACGGCAGGGTTTACGATGAAAAAATCGAAATGGCCAGACTGTCCTGCCAGATTGATTTTGTCTGTATTGAGCGGAATGATTACGAAAGAAGCGTTTTCAATTTCTTTTGTGAGATAATCGGCAGTATCTTTCCATCTCTCAAGACACTTGTCCTTGCCCTGGTTTGCGAATACAGCTATCCTGTAGAGCTTGTCTTCTGTCTGGCCAAAAGCCATAGAGCAAAGAGCCAGCAGAATAACCGTTAATGTTAGTATGTTGTCCGATATTTTTTTTCTTTTCATTTTATAACCTTATCCGCTAAATTGATAATTTTCCGGCTTATGTTTATGCCGAGCGTCTCTGCTGTTTTTAGCAGTTTCCTTATAATCTTTTCGGATAAATTTCAGGGGCAATTTACCAAAACCGGCAGGGCTTTAACTATACAGCGATTTTGCTGTATTTGGGCGGATTATTTTTTTAAACTGTGAAATTATAGGACGTTGTAAGAATAAAAGAAGCCCCCGCAAATGTGGAGGCTTCTTTGGATAAACGAATGAAAATTGTTTTAGATTTTAGGGTAATTGCCCAGAAATTCTGTTTTTGGCAATTCGCCCGTGAGCGGCATCGCGTAATCGATAAATGCCTGCGTGATTCCATTGCCCTGTACGTTGATGTATTCATCAGGCAGTGATTTTGTTTTCTCAGCAACATTTACCAAGTCAGTTCTGAAAAGCTCGACGGCATAATCTTTGCCATTGCCGATTCTCTTCATAGCTATCGAACCGCTTTGCTCGGTCATCGAAAACTTTACAGCCTCAATGCCGCAACGGCGAGCTTCTGAAACGTCGGAGGGTGATTGTAAGCCCGCAAAACTTCTTTGCAGGTAGCCGAAAGTGTCAGCCCGGACGCGTTTGATTTTTAGTTTTTCTTTTATCTGGCTTGATAAGAAATCTGCCAGAGTGCCTGTACCCGAAAGCTGAACGTTGCCGTGAGCATCGCGTTCGGTATTTTCGGCAAGTTTTTCTGCCCAGGTCTTATGGTCTTCATCGCAAATGCCTTCGCTTACGGCAATGACGCATCGGCCAAGTTTTTTGTAAACCGCGTCAATATCCGAAATGAATTTTTCCATTGAAACAGGTCTTTCCGGCACATATATCAAGTGCGGGCCATCATCTTCTCTTTGTTTGCCAAGGGTAGCGGCAGCGGTTAAAAAGCCGGCGTGGCGACCCATTACAACGTCAATCTTAACTCCGGCCAGTGCGCGGTTGTCAAGGTCGTCGCCCATAAGAGCGCAGCTTACAAATTTTGCGGCAGTGCCGAAGCCGGGACAATGGTCCGTTACGAGCAGGTCGTTGTCAACGGTTTTTGGAATATGAAATGCGCGAAGGTCGTAGCTGTTATCAATTGCCATATTGTTTATTATATGGCAGGTGTTGGCTGAATCGTTTCCGCCGGCATAGAAGAAGTATCTGATATTCCTCTTCTTGAAAATATCGAGAATCTTTTGGCAATAAGCGGCATCGGGTTTGTCTCTGCTGGAACCCAGCGCCGCAGATGGGCTTGAGGCAACTGTCTCAAGGACATCATCAGGAACTTTCATCAGGTCAACAAAGTCTTCTTTGACAATGCCGTTAACAGCGTGTATAGCTCCATAGAGATTCAGTATCTCCGGGTGTTTTTTAGCTTCTTCAATCACTCCGACAACTGAGGCATTTATTACGCCTGTCGGGCCGCCAGACTGGCTGACGATTGCGTTTGCTTTTGGGGCATCTGCCATTTTGCTACCTTTCAATTTATGGTTTATTTTTCGATTTAATCTGCATAGAGTACAGCCCACATACACGAGCGAACAATTATAGCAATTTAAATGATTTTAGCAAGGGAATTTGCATTTACAAAGGGCCGCTCTTCGGTTAAAATCAGTTTCGACGAGCATTCTTAGGATTTAGGCGCACTATGAAAATAGGAATAATCAGCGACACCCACGACCATCGAGCGAATGTGTTCAAAGCGGTAGAAATTTTCAACGACGAAAAAGTCAGCTATGTGATTCACGCAGGCGACATCATCTCGTCAGTTACAGCAAATGCTCTCAGCGGTGTCGAAAACGTTCAGATTGTAGCGGTGTTTGGTAACTGTGACGGCGAAAGGCTGCAGTTGAGAAGAACAATTGAAGAATTGGGCGGTGAAATTCACGAAGAGCCTTACCGTTTTGTTCTTGCCGAACGGAAAATTTTTGTAACACACAAGCCCGGTGCTATTAATGAAGTGATTGAAAGCGGAAAATATGACCTCGTAATCTATGGGCATACTCACGTTCTTGATATCAGAAAACTGGGCAGGACCCTTGTCGTTAATCCCGGCCAAACGACCGATTGGTTCCCAAAACCGCCGAGTGTGGTTATTGTCGAAACCGATGATATGAGTTGGAAGGTTAAAACTCTTGCCGATTAAATGGTAATGGGGATTTATTTCACCACAGAGAAAAATCCTAATATCTAAATCCTAAACAATTTCAAAACACAAAAATTTAAAATTCAAAACAAAATGGATTCCCGTTTTCACGGGAATGACAAAGCCGGTGTTTGTGAGATAGAAAATTTGCAGATACCCCCGGGACAAGACCCAGGGGCTAAACAGTCAGCCGTTTTCGCGACTCGGCTGCTGACATTAAGGAAACCTTCAAAGGAAACCTCTAAAAATTCGTTTAATTGGTACCAAAATCTTACTTTTTGGGTTACATATTTGCTTTTCAAGGTTATAATGGTGGGTTTGATGCCGTGAGCAGTATCTATGGCAAAAGCCTTTGTGATGTGTTATACTCGCAGGGGCAGCAGGGATAACGAGCGTTTTTTTTACAAAGTGAGATATTTAACGGGAGATAAAGCAGATGGCCTCAGGGTCTCACGCCGTTTGGGCTTTGGATATTGGGAATAACTCCCTTAAAGCTTTGCGCCTGCGTTCGGCAGGAGAAAAGTTAGAGGTTGTGGCTCTTGATTATATAGAACACAGCAAAATTCTTAGTTCTGCCGGAATAACCGCGGCTGAAAAATCGGAAATAATCCAGAATACCCTGCATACATTCGTTCAGCGGAACGAATTGGGCAAGGACGAAATCGCAGTATCTGTTCCGGGGCAGACGAGTTTTGCCCGGTTTATTAAGCTGCCGCCTGTTGAGCCTAAACGGATTCCGGAAATAGTCAAATTCGAGGCAGTTCAGCAAATACCATTCGATATAAATGAGGTTGAATGGGACTGGCAACTGATGCCTAACCCCGACAGCCCTGATACCGAAGTTGGTATATTTGCGATAAAAAATGAGCTTATCAGCAGCTATCTCGAAAATTTCACCGCTAAAAATATGCGTGTTTCGACCGTTCAGATGTCCCCTATGGCACTGTATAACTATGCGTTTTTCGACAGGCCGGAAGCTGAAATTTCCGGCAATAAAGCAGTTGTTGTAATGGATATGGGTGCGGAAAATACCAATCTGGTTATCTGTACCAAAACTTCAGTATGGCAAAGATGTATTCTGCTGGGCGGAAACTCGTTTACCAAAGCCATTGAGGGTGCGTTTAAACTTAAGTTTGAAAAAGCGGAAAGGCTCAAACGCTCAGCACCTATGAGCAAATACGCAAGGCAGATTTTCCACGCAATGAAGCCTGTTTTTACCGATTTTGGAGCTGAAGTTCAAAGGTCCTTAGGTTATTACAGTAATAGTAATAAGGGCGTAATTTTTTCTAAAATTATCCTTCTTGGCGGCGGTTTCAAATTGCAGGGATTGAGCAAATATACTCATCAGGCTACTCAATTGCCAGTTGTAAGGCCTGATGAATTCGAGAAACTTATCGCTTCCGCTGAGGTATCTACAGCTAAGCTGCACGACAATATCTGTGATTTTGGCAGTGTTTACGGTCTCGGATTGCAGGGGCTTGGACTCGCTAAAATAGAGAGCAATCTTTTGCCCGGCAAAGTCGCACGTTCGATGATGTGGGCAAGGAAGGGCAAATATTTTTATATTGCCGCGGCGGTATTGCTTGCGGTAATTCTGCTTGCGTTTTTAAAGACTAACCTCGACAAAAAGGCCTACTACAGTAAAGAGTCTCAGGATAATCGCCGGCAAGTCGAGCAGGTTATTGCCAAGGCTCGAAATGCCGCCAGCGACCTCAAAACACAGGAGATGCGTGATAGCGGTTACGAAGAGGAACTTGCAAAGCAAATTAAGCTTTATGACAATCGCAATATCATTCCGATGCTGCACGAGGTTTTAATTAAATGTCTTCCTAACGAGCAAAATACAAAATCCGCGAGCGAACTCTACAAAGCTTTTAAGGCAGGCGACATCGAGACAATAAAAACAACTCCACGTAAACAGCGTAAGCAGGTTTTCGTTACAGGTTTGAGCGTACGTTATTTTGACAGTCTTGTCTCTGCGCCGCTGGTTGCGAAGGAATTTGCAACAACTGCGCGCAGCAGCAGTCGTCGCAGCGGAGCGGGAGTTAGCTCTATGACGGATATGGGCGGTGGTATGGACGAAGGTTTTGGCGGTGGTATGTTTAGTTTGCCTGGCGCGGGCAGAACACCTGCTCCGAGTAGAAGGGCATCGGCTCCGGTTGAAGAAGCTGAGGTTACTGATGGACGCGGCTTTGTAGTTGTTATTGAAGGTTATACTCCATACGAAGATATTGACGAACTTATGGACCCCGCAGGGGTGGGTGATGACAAGAACCGGTGGGGCATCGTTACAAGGTTGATGAATCTCGATGCTAACAGTCCTTTTGAGCTTTTCCAAAGAAAGAATATAGCACATTTTAGACGAGAAGGTGATATTGTCGATATGTCCGATGCCCAGATGCCGGCAGGGATAGGGCTTGAGGAAGTTAAGATCAGAGCAGAAGAGGCTCCTGCGGCAAATATCGGCGGAAGAAGAGGGGCGGCTGC
Organism: Anaerohalosphaeraceae bacterium; assembly: GCA_021108375.1. GTDB lineage: Bacteria > Planctomycetota > Phycisphaerae > Sedimentisphaerales > UBA12454 > JAIORA01. Next base: position 167,810 of record JAIORA010000047.1, on the reverse strand, counting down.
GGGGCGAAGCGAATCTGATGCAGTTACAACGGAAGTAGTACTTGTCGATATGATGACAAATGAAGAAATAAGCAGGACGTTTGAGCTGGATAGTAATGGCAGAAAAAAATATGACGCTTTTGGAAAGCCAGTCTTCATAGACAGAGACAGATGGTTCAGGCTGAAATTCAAACTTCTGTGGAAAGAGCCTGTCGAAGAGTCAGAATCTAACTTAACGAACCGCAACAAGGTCAGTTGAATATGAATTTTATAAAAAAGAATCTTAATATAATAATCCCGTCGGCAATAGCGGTCATAGCATTGCTGATGCTGATTCCGACAGTTATGCTTCGCGGGCAGATAAACAAGGACCTTTCCAAGAGTATTGGTCTCGGCAAAAGCATTGATTCTGCAATACGTTCGGCAGTGCCTCAAAAGCAATTTGAAGTGGAAAAACAATATCAGGATGCTCACGCCGATGATGCTAATGACATCAAAATTCTTACAGCCCAGAGCAGCCGGAGAAGTTTGCTCAGCTATAAGATATTCCCCGACCCTAACGAGACATCTATTCAGATTTTTAACGAATTCTCAGATGCTTACAAAAAGGTTTTTGCCGGTTTTATTGACCAGCTTTCGGCACTGGATGCGCCGAGCGATATAGAAATACGCAAAGAGATAGGCGGCGATACCACATCCGCCAGGTCTGGAAGAAGTTCTCATGGCAGAACCTCTGCGCGAAATGATGCCAGAGATGATAAGGACAGTGAGATAATAGAGCTTATCTGCAAGCGGCGATGCGAGGAGATAACAGTCTATGCCAATCCTAAAGTTTTTGGCGGCAACGCTTTTTGGGATACGTGGGAGTATCTTGGCTCTGCTCAGGCCGTCAGGGACTGCTGGTATAGCCAATTGGCCTGCTGGATTCATCAGGATGTGGTTGATACGATAACTTCGCTGAATGGTGGTTCATCAACAGTGGTTGAATCGCCGGTTAAAAGGCTCTTAGGGGTACGTTTTGACAGCGGCGATGCGGTTTTTACGCGAGGAAGCACAACGGTGGTACAGGACGATATCGGCTTGCCGATTTATGTCAGCGAATTACAGCTTGGGCTTTGCGACGACTGGACCGGCAGATTGGAGAACGAGCAGATTGATATTGTACATTTCAGCGTTGCCGTTGTGGTTCGTTCCAAGGATGTTTTGCGGTTTATGCAGGAATTGTGCAGCGAAAAGACACATACTTTTTACGGATATAAAGGCACAGAGGATGAACAGGAATTTAAGCATAACCAGATAACAGTCCTTAAGAGCGATATCGAGCCGGTTGATGTTCAGTCAGCTCTTCACGACCGTTATCGTTACGGCTCGGACGCGGTTGTCAGCCTGAATCTGATTTGTCAGTACATCTTTAATCGAGCCGGTTATGATGGAATTAAACCCGAATCTGTAAAAACCGAGCTTGGCCAAAATGTTGTTGATGCCCCTGCAAGCAGCAGAAGAAGAGGGCGTTGACACTAATAGTTTTGAGTTATGAGTCTTTAGTTATGAGTTGAGGATTCGGCCTATCGGCCGAGACTTGTTTTATAAAGAATAGATTCCCGCTTTTGCGGGAATGACAAGGTCTTGTGCGAGGGATTTGGTTTGTTGGCCGAGACTTATTTTGGTATGGATTTGTGTATAAAGAGATGATAAATGGGAAGAAAAAACGGTAGTCTTTTAGAACTTTTAGTTGATAAGATAGTCTTGGCGGTTGCAGGGATTATATGTCTGTTGGTGTTTTTCGTTTTTATTCTTGGCAACCCGAATTCTGCCAAGTACAGGGGGCGCACGTTGGGTACGGGCGAAATTGATAGAGAAATGAAGAAACGGTCTGTAGAGCTTGCCGACGAACTCAGTGTTGACCCCAACACGGACAAGGTTTATGAACCTAAGAAGCCGGAATATCTGGCCCTGGTCAAAAATTCCATAAAAAATGTCGATATTGCCAGAGCACTGCCCGTTGCCGGCTATGTTAAGCCCGTCAAGGTTGCTGAAAACAGGGTGTATCGTATGCCCCAATTGCCCGATGTAAACTTCGTTTCCATTACGGGAATAAAAATGGCAGCATTCGTTCCAATCGAAAAACTTGACGAAGTGCTTTCCTATGAAGCTGCTTCTACCGTGCTTGAAGATTTGTATTTTATTACTGTTGAATCCCGGATAGACCTTAGTAAATTGTACACTGATTTTTACGACAGCTTTGTCGGTACAAGTGTCAAGGCAGCCTGGCGTGAAGAAAAATACTCAAAGCCGGTCTTCGCAAAGGTTGAGTTGCAGAGAAGGAATGTTTTGGTGGATGGCAGCTTTGGGGATTGGGAGTTGGTTCCGAGAACAAAGATTTTTAATCTTGAAAAAACTTTGCAGCTTCCGAAGCAGGCAAATCAATACGAAATTGAAATAGCAATGCACAACTTTTCATCCAATTTTTCCACTCTCAAGGAAATACTCCAGCCGAGCGTTTACGATAATGCGATTCCCTCAGAGCAATGGCTTAGTCCTTCCTTTTACAATCAACGACAGAAAAGGCTTGCTGACGAACTTGAGCAGCAGCGAAGAGCCGAAATCGAAGCAGAACGCGCAGAGAGATTGCGAGAAAGAGCTACGCGAGCTTCAGAACGAGACAGACGTCAACCAACTTCAAATGTCAGAGGTGGTGCAACTGACGGTCGTGGTATGACAGGTGGGATGGGCGACGAGATGATGGGGGGGGCTGGCCGTGCGCCTGCCAGGGAAGTCAGGTCAAGACGCACCGCTGGTCGCAGAGAGCCAAGAACTGCTGAAAGACCGACAGGAAGAAGGGCGGCAGAGGTGAAACTGGAGCTGAACGAGGCTGAAAAATTTGCGGCGATTCAGTTGCTGCCGGATACGGAGTTGTCAAATTTAGATAAACTTTATTTTTGGGCTCACGACGACACGGCTGAAAACGGCAAATCTTATCAGTATCGTATGCGAATAGGTGTATTGAATCCGATTGCAGGCAAAGATTGGTTCAGCCAGGACCAGCAGGGGCTTAAAGACAAAATGGTACTGTGGAGCAATTACTCCGAGCCAAGCGAGATTGCCTCAGTGCCGCAAAGCGTTTATTTTTTCCCGACCGATGTCCGCCAGGTAAGGCGGGGAGATTCAGCGTTCGATAAAATGGTTGAAATAAAAGCAGCACGATATACTTTAGGTAATTGGGTTAGTCAAACTTTTAATGTCAGGTGTGGAGAGGAAATCGGCAAGGTAGTCTCGGCGACAGGTTCACGACTTGCCGAAGCTGAAATAGATGTCGATACAATAGATTTTTCCACCGGTGCGGTTATGACTGATACAGAGTCGGCTACCGAGTGGACTGGCGCGGGGGTTTTAAGGCCTCGTGCATACGAAGAGCTTGTCTATGGATTGATTGATGCTCCGAATACACTTAAAAGGATTCCAATCAAACAAAGGAATTGGCCAAGCGATTTAAGCAGTGTTTTTGATGAGATAAAAGAGGCCGAAAAATTGCCTCCGGTACAACTTCTTGACCGCAGTGCAGCTTCCAGCGGACAAGGACCAACGAGAACATCGCCTGTACACGGTCCAGGGGACACAGGTGATATGATGATGGGTATGCCGGGTATGTTTTAGGGCGTTTCAAACGCAATGACAACAGTCTGTCCGGCAGCTTCCGCTACTCGGCTATCAGAGCAGTTTAATTTTTCGTATTCGCTTTATGTAAGGGTGGAGTTGACCGATTTTATTTGAATCTCAGAGAGCAAATCCTCAATTTCGCTGGCGGTTGTAACCGTTATAGTTCGGTTTTCGGCTGTTGTCAGATTCAGGAAATTGTCTGTTAATGTCGCCAAGGTTTTCATATCAATACTCAAGTCTCTGATGACCGTTTTGGACATCAGATTTAGCTGCCATTTGTGAGCCTGAATTTTTTCAGCGGTTATTTCCGGCGGCTGATTTTTCCATTCGATGTATTTGTCCGGCAGATAAAAATAGGAATTTTCTATTTTTTTATTCCCGGCATCGTCCAGTTGGAAATGAACAAAACTTTTTTCCGGATTTATCGGGCTAATGAAAGATTCCGGCAGATTCGTTTTTAAAGAGCGTCCCGGAGCAACCGAAACAGGCCTTTTGAATTCGTCAATGATATTAAAATCCAGGTCTTTTAGCTGGCATATCAACATAGCAGTGAATGTTAAAGGCGACTGGTTGCTCACGGCAGCAGATAAGGACGCAAGTTTGTTCCAGATGCCCTGTGTCGGCGGGGTAAACGTTAGCGAAGGACATATTGTAACAGGAGCAAAAGCTCGTTTTGCATAATAATACAAGCCCTTTGGCACGCCCATATAGTCGATAGATGACCAGCTTGTCGAGGGAAAAGCGTCGTTGAGCTGCCAGTAAAGCACGCCTGAATTTATCTCCGAGTTTGCTCGCAGATGCTCAATATATTTCACAACGGCTCTTGCCTGAGTAAGCTGCGAAAGAAAAGCATAGTCATTCATAGACTTAGGCGACGGGAAATTTTCAGCAATATAAAATCCGAGTCGCTCATTGCCAGCCAACTGGTAATTGTGTTTTTCAACAGCTGCCGAACCGAGGCAGATTTGTTCGCTTGGGCCGAAAGTTTTTATTGTATTTTTGCCAGGCATTGATTGGAATCCGAATTCGCAGACAAATCTTGGGATATTTTTATTGTCTGCTAAATAATCGTTCGAGCCTGCCATTCCAGACCATACTTGCCAGTTGTGCGTTGTGCCGTTGGAAGGGGAGTTAGGATTTTTTGCATCGCCAAATGGAGATGAATTTACATAGTCCCGGTCAGGGTCGAGTTCTGAGAGTATGTGCGGTATGAGATTGTTATAAATATGTTTGCCGTAGAATTTTTTCTTTTGTCCCTGCCATCCGCATTTGTGCAGCCAATGATTTTCGTTGTTGCCGCACCAGATTACAATACTTGGATGATTCCGCAGACGTTTGATGGCCTGTTCGACTTCGTCTTTTACTTCCTTTGCAAACCAGCCTCTGTCGGGATAGTAGCCGCAGGCGAACATAAAATCCTGCCAGAGCATTATTCCGAGCCTGTCGCATATTTCGTAAAACGCAGGGTCTTCATAATAACCTCCGCCCCACACCCGCAGCATATTCATATTAGCCTCTGCCGCGGCGGTTAGCAGCTTTTCATAGTTTTCGTATTTGGCAGAACCTGCCAGCATCGAAATCGGTATCCAATTTGCGCCTTTGCAATAGACAAACTGATTGTTTATCTCAAAGGTAAAGCTCTTGCCGAAGGTATCTTTGTTTTGATTGACCTTGACTGTTCGGATTCCGAAGGCTTCAGATTTACAGTCAACAGTGTTTTCATCGCAAATTAGTTTTGCGTTCACTTTATAAAGCGGTTGCGAGCCGTAGCCAACTGGAAACCACAAGCCGGGCTGGTCAATGCGAATCATCCCCGAGAGATAATCGTCTCGTCTTTCAAAATCCATTGCCAAAAAACCCGCTGGGGAACCGTCAGGTGATATTATTTTGGTCTCCAGGCGATATTTGCCCGACGTGGCTCTGTCTAACTGTGCTGATATGCGAATGTCAGCAAAATTTTCGGTGCAATTAACTGTGCGGATATGAATGTTTTCTATTCTTGCCTTATCAATAGCTTCAATGCGCAGGGGTCTGAATATGCCGCATCCCGGCAGAGGCGGCCCCCAGTCCCAGCCAAACTGGTACTGTGCTTTTCTTATATATACCCGGCTGCCGTGGCCGTTAGCGTCGCTGGTGATTTGGCCATACCTGTCCGCGAGTTTTTCGGCGCAGGCCAGAGGCGATTCAAATTTTACCATAAGGTGGTTGCTGCCAGCTTTGAGATGCCTGCTGACATCGATGCGATGGCTGACGAACATATTATTTGTTTTGGCGATGAGTTTGCCGTTGAGCCATATCTGCGTAACGGTATCAAGCCCATCGAAAACGAGGTCGCATCTGTCTGAATCAAGAATTTCCTGCGGGCAGTCGAAGTTTTTTTGGTAGAGCCAGGCCTTTCGGCTTATATCTTTGTAATTTTCAGGATTGGCCAGCAGGTCGGCTTCTTCTATCTGATGCGATTCAATTAGATTTGTAAAAATAGAGTTTGGTACAGTGCATTGCCGCCAGTTGCTGTCTTCGACATCCCGCATTCTGCGAGCCTTTGCAGGATATTCGGTGAACTGCCATTGCCCTGTCAAATCGATAGTTTTCAAATTGGTTCTACTCAAAGAAATCCTTTTCTGAGTCAGTATTTTCCCCTATGTTTTTTAGCGAGAGTCCGAGATGTTTGCAGGCGGCAGAGGTGATTTCCCTTCCTCTTTTTGTTCTGCGAACAAAGCCAATTTGCAGCAGGTATGGCTCGACAACGTCTTCCAGCGTGTCGCGTTCTTCGCCGAGCGTAGCGGCAAGGGCTTCTATTCCTGCCGGGCCGCCATTATAAATTTTTGCCAGTGCCATTAGGAAAGACCTGTCGAGCCGGTCGAGTCCGAGTGCATCGATTTGTTCCATTTCGAGTGATTTTTCGACAATATCTCTGGTGAGCCGGCCTGAGCCTTTAACCTGTGCGTAGTCCCGAACCCGGCGGAGAAGCCTGTTTGCCACTCGAGGTGTGCCGCGAGAGCGCGATGCTATCAGAGACAGTGCATCGCTTTCGCTTTCGAGGTTCAGCAGCTCCGCAGACCGTTCAATAATCGTTGTAAGCTCGGCGGTATTGTAAAATTCCAGATGGTGCATCATTCCGAACCTGCCTCTAAGCGGTGCGCTGAGAAGTCCGGCTCGCGTTGTTGCCCCTATAAGCGTAAAGCGTTTCAGCGGGAAGTTTATCGTCTTTGCGTGCATCCCACTATCGACGGTGAAATCCACTTTGAAATCTTCCATCGCGGGGTAAATAAATTCCTCTACCGGCGTACTAAGGCGGTGAATTTCGTCTATGAACAGAACATCGCCAGTGCCGACATTGCTCAAAAGCCCCATTATATCGCCTTGCTTGACCAGTGCCGGGCCGGAAGTTGTTTTTATTTTTGCTCCCATTTCATTAGCGATAACGTGAGCGAGCGTAGTTTTTCCAAGCCCGGGCGGGCCATAAAAAAGTATATGGTCCAGCGGCTCGCCTCTTTTTTGGGCTGCCTCAGTTGCGATAGCTAATTTCTCTTTGATTGATGATTGCCCAATACATTCTGCCAGCGATTGCGGACGAAGGGCGAAGTTGAAATTTTTTTCAGCTTTATCTTTGGATTGCGAATTAAGCACTCTATCTATTGCCATAATGTTCCTTGAACGTCGAGCGTTAAATGTTATGCTTCAACGCCTTGTTTTATTCTGTAAACCAGCGGAACAAGCTGCTCAGCGGTTTTAGTGTTCGGATGTTTTTTGCAGGCCATTGTTATAAGTTCAATGACCTCGTTTCGTTTTTCGCCCCAGGCGATTAGAATTTCCATAGCCTCAATCTGATAGCCCTTTAGCTCGGCATCCTGCGAATCGCTGCCAGCCGGAGTTCCAACGGCGAAGCCGGTTAATTTGCCTTTAAGCTCGGCAACGATGTGCTGGGCAAGTCTTTTGCCGACCGCCGGCAGGGCGATAAGAGTTTTTTCGTCGCCAGACTCTATCGCCGAGGCAATAGTTTCTATCGGTATGGTCAGGGATTTGAGAGCTTTTTTGATTCCAATACCTTTAACGGACGTGTATTTTTTGAAAAAGTCCTTTTCCTGCGGCGAAAGAAAGCCGACCATCTGCGGGATTAGATTTCCGCCGCCCGGGGTACCCTCGTAATACTCCATTGTACACAGAATAATATCGCTATCGATTTTGTCCGACAGTCTGCTAACCAGATAGCCCGGCAGAAGTACTTCATAACAGATGGCTCCGACCTTGAGCAGAGCCGTCTCTGCTGAGAGACTTACGAGTTTTCCTTCAATTTGAGCTATCATTATTAGTTTTAAATTTTGAATTAAATTAATTGTCAGTTATAAATTTTTCGGCGTTGCCGCAACACATCGCCGCCGAAATCGCATCAGCTACATCAGCAGGTTCCGGCAGCTCGGCAAGTCCGAGCAAAGTCTGGATAGTTCTTTGCATCTGCTGTTTGGTTGCTCTGCCGTTACCTGTAATTGACTTCTTTATTTTTGTTGCCGCAAAACTTTTTACCTCTATTCCAAACCTGCAAGCTGTCGCCAGTATAACACCTCTTGCGTGTCCCATCAAGATTGCGGTTTTCGGATGAGCGTAATGCGAATACAAATCCTCGACAGCAACGACTTTAGGGGCGAACCTTTCCAGCAGGCTCTGCATATCGGTCGCTATCTGCAAAAGCCTTTTTCCCATCGTTTTATTTGAGTCAGTACGGAATACGCCAGCTTCGATTAGCTCAACTTCCGCGCCGGTTTCTATCACAGCATATCCGCATAACTGCAGGCCGGGGTCTATACCGAGGATTCTCACGGGGTGTCCTCTCGGCGTTTTATTCGGTAGCCGCCGGCCGGTATGTCCTCAAGTATCCAGCCTTTAGCGGCGATTTCGTCTCTTGCGGAATCGGCTCTGGCCCAGTCTTTGTCGGCTCTGGCCTGTTTTCTTTTTTCTGCCAGCGCGATTATCTCTTCCGGTACATCCTCTTTCTTTGTCTCCAGTATGCCGAGAACAGAATCTATTTTTTCGATTGTTTTTAGAAACAATTTTGCTTCGGCGATATTGATGCCGTCGGCTTTGTTTGCCTCTCGAATAAAGTCGAACAGTACCGCCAGTGCCTTAGAAATATTGAGGTCGTCAGAAAGAGCTTCGTCAAAGTCTGCCAAACAAGTATTGACCAGGCTCTGCGATTGTTCGGAAATTTCGCCCTGCGGAGCGTTGCCAGCCAGGTCGGTTAATCGAAAAACACATTGCTGTATTTTGTCTATCGCCTGCTCTGCGGCCCTTAAACCATCAAAGGTAAAATTATAATTTTGTTTATAGTGCGACGAAATGAGTGCGTATCGAACAGCATTTTTTCGGAAACCCTTTTCGATAAGCTCGTCAATTGTGTAGAGATTGCCTTTGGACTTGGACATTTTTTCGCCATCAAATAGCAAAAAGCGTGCGTGGAGCCAGTAGTGGACAAACTTTTTACCGCTTGCGGCCTCGGATTGGGCGATTTCGCATTCGTGATGCGGGAAGATATTGTCTTCGCCGCCAGTGTGTATGTCGAATTCGTCGCCGAGATATTTTGAACTCATCGCGGAACACTCGATGTGCCAGCCGGGAAAGCCTTTGCCCCAGGGACTTGCCCATTGCTGGAGGTGTTTTTCGTCGTGCTTCCATAATGCAAAGTCCTGCGGGTTCTTCTTTTCAGGATTGATGCCAATTCTTGCCCCAGCGTTTAGGTCTTCGATAGTGTTGCCGGAAAGCTGTCCATAATTTTTGAATTTTGTAACATCGTAATAAACGTTGCCGTTAACGGCGTAGGCGTAGCTCTTGTCGATGAGGATTTTGACCATTTCTATCATTTCGTCTATATGCTCAGTCGCTTTTGGATACCTATCAGCAGGGATGATGTTGAGCAGCTTGCTGGCGGCGAAAAATGAATCGGCGTAAAACTTCGCAATTTCCAACGGTTCTTTTTTTTGTTTTTTTGCCTGCTCTTCAAGCTTGTCCGCGCCTTCGTCGGCATCATCTATGAGGTGTCCCACATCAGTTATATTCATAATGTGCGTAACCTTAAAGCCCTTGAACACAAGGAACCGCTTGAGTAAGTCAGCTACGAGAAAACTCCTGAAATTGCCTATATGCGGATGCGAATATACTGTCGGCCCGCAACTGTAAATTTTTACCTTGCCCGGCTCGATAGGTTTGAAAATTTCTTTCTGCCTCGTCAATGTGTTATAAAATTGTAATGTCATTTATTTAACTCTTTTAAAATCCGTGTCTAAAGACTTCTTTTAATTCTTCTTCTCAACAGGCAGATGGCCTCCGCTGATATAGCCAACCCCTGGCCTACTTCGCCTAATCCCTCATTGGTTTTTGCTTTTACGTTTACGCACATAAAGTCGATGCCAAGCAGACTCGCAATGCAGCGTTTCATTTGCGGCTTGTGGGGTTCAAGTCGGGGAGCCTCGGCAGTTATCGTCAAGTCCAAATTCACTATCTCCCAGTCCCTTGAGCAGATATATTCGCGGCTCTTGATGAACAGTTTTTTGCTGTCGATACCCATAAATTGCGGGTCAGAATCCGGAAACATCGTACCGATATCTCCTAAGCCCGCTGCGCCCAGTAGTGCGTCTATCGCCGCGTGAAGGGCAACATCGCCATCGCTGTGAGCGAGCAAGCCCTTATCGAACTCGATTAGAACCCCGCCCAATTTAAGGGGCTTGTCCTCAATGAGCCTGTGTATATCGCGGCCAAGGCCGACCCTGTATTCGTAATTTAAATCGTTCACCGTGTTAATCCTTTTTGCTTTGAAATCGCCATTTTAGCGGTTAATAATCTCTATTGCACGGTTTTTTTGCCACAATGTGGGCGTTTTTTATCATTTCAGCGAGCTTAGAATCGTCTCAATATCGATATTTTCGCGGACAAGCTCATAGGTTTTGGTGATTTTTTCAGGGTCATCGGCGCGAATTTTGAAATGCAGGTCTTTCATCTTCGCGGTAACTTTAAAGGTATCCTCTTCCGTTGTCAGTACCGGTATTGAGCTTTTCATTAAGAGAGAATGTATAGTCGTATGAGGTTTCAGGCCGCCAGTAAGGATTAGGCCGCAACTCGAAAGTTTTTCGTGAAAATCGCTCGATTCCGACAATGCCAGCGTCAAAAGGATGTTGTCGATTCTGTCGCCGGGAGTAATTATGAGGGTATTTTCCTCTATATAATCCAGAACGTGTTGCGGCTCCATAGCTGCAACTACCGTGTTTTCGATTCTGTTGCCAAGTGCCTCGCGGCCGCAGAGAACTTCATAATTGAATTCCTCGGCAATTCTGCCCACGCTGAAATCTGAAAGCGAAATATCGTAAGGCAAGGCTCCCAGCAGTGAAGTTCTTATCATTCCAAGGCCCCGTGGAGCAATCGAAAGGATTTTTTCTCGTTTTTTTGGGAAAACCTTGTTGAGTATTACGCCGATAACGTTGACTTTGTATTGCTTAAATAACGCCAGGGACATCGACAGTTCATCTATCGGTTTGCCTATTCCGCCAGAGGCCACGATTATAACATTGGCACCAAGCATTTTGGCAACTCTTGCGTTGGACAGTCCAAAACAACTGCCAACGCCGGCGTGGCCGGTGCCTTCAACAATTACCATTCCGTGATTGTCGGAAATTTTCTGATAGCTTTCCATAATTTTCTCCTCAAGCGGCGAAACGTCAGGATTCATAATGAATTCCGCCGTAAAGCCCTTTGCTATTGCGATTGGACTCATATCAGAAGGATTGTCCTTAAAGCCAAAGGCCTGATGGGTAAGAACCGCGTCTTCATCAACGTTATTGCCATCATACTGTACATACCGCTGGCCGACAGGTTTTATATATCCCGGATTGTGTCCTTGTTCTCTGAGAAGCTGTATAAGACCGCAAATAACGCTTGTTTTTCCGCCGTCCTGGCCGGTAGCACTGATGTAAACCGGTTTCATAATATAGTCCTTTAACTAAGGGAACCTCTGATTCTTGCCTGTATTCTAATTGAAAAAACGAAAATTAAAAGCCTGTTCCTGTTCAAATTACGGCAAAAGGAGTAAAGCGTGGAAGTACGCAAAAAAGATTAAGGTGTAACTGTTTTGCTGGAAAGTAGTTATATTGTTTTTAGCAAAATAGTGCTAAAAATTATTTTGTATTATTCAAACAGCCGATAGAATAGAGTGCCGCCGCAGCAGTGGGTTTCTGTTTTTAAGATTCTGGAAGAAATTAATGGCCAAAGTGTTTTTATCAAAAGAAACTTTTTTGAAAATTGAGCGTACTTTTCGGAATAATTTTCCGATTGGACTGGACGTTTGCGATGCTGTTGGCAGAGAATTTTCAGGCTTTTGCAGTAAGGATTGTGAGCCGGAGTTCTGCCGGATGGTTCGTAATTCTCCAGCAGGTGCCAAAAGATGTATGCAGGAAAGAAAACGCGGTCTGGAAATAGCATTTGAAACAGGCCAGTCTTATATATCTATTTGTCACGCTGGAATCGTTTTAGTTTGCGTGCCGGCAATGGACAAAGACGAGCCGCTGGGTGGTATATTTTTTGGGAAATGCCTTTGGGAAAAGCCTAATGAGGCCCTCAAGGATGAAATATGTAAACGGCTTAAGGGAGTCAGAATAGATAAGAAAAAACTTGCTGAAACTATAGATAAGCTCGCTGTTTTTTCCGGCAGGAAAGTTCACGAAGCCGCTGAGTTTTTGTTCGTAACGCTTTACGATACCGCAAAGCTGGACCCGCACGTTATTCATTGGCGAAGGCAAAAATCGCAACAGCAAAGTGAAATTAGCGAGTTGATATATGAACAGAAATTTACCGCTGGTGCCGGGCAGTATCCGATAGAATGCGAAAAGCAGCTCATCAGAAAAGTGAAAATCGGCGACCGCATCGGCGCAAAGGAAATGCTGAATATGATTCTCGCCAGTATTATGCTGCGTGACCCAGGCGATTTGGCGGTGCTCAAGGCACGAATGCTTGAATTACTCAGCGTTTTGAGCAGGAGCGCGGTTGAGGGAGGAGTGGATATAAATTTTCTTCTCGAAAAGAATCTTGATTATATGACAAAGGTTATGCAGATTGATAACCAGCCGGACCTGTGCGTTTGGATAAATAACGCCCTTAACGACTTTTTAGAACTCGTTTATTCCACGCAGGATTCCAGCCGAGCTTCTCAGATTAAGCCGGCAATCGATTATATCGAGGCGAACTACCGTGAGCCTGTAAACCTTGCTGATATTGCCGAAGCGGCCTATTTGAGTGTCTCCCGGCTTAGTCATATTTTCAAGGAACAGATGGGGGTAACGCTGGTGGATTATTTGACGAGTGTGAGAATTGAGCACGCTAAGGCGATTCTAATTTCGACAGACAAAAACTGTACCGAAGCCTGTTTCGATTCTGGGTATAATAATCAGAGTTATTTTACGCGGATATTCAAGAGTCTTGTCGGCGTTACGCCAAAACAGTTCAGGGAAATGAACAGAAGAAAAAAAGTATAATATGACAAAACAAATAGCGATACTCGGTTCAACAGGTTCGATAGGCACTAACTCTCTTAGAGTTTTGGAAGCTCTCGGCGAAGATTACCAGGTCTATGGTATGACGGCGCACAATAATGTGAAACTTTTCGCGGAGCAGGTCAGGAAATTTTTGCCGAAAGTTGTCGGCCTTACCAATCCGAAAAAGCTGGATGAATTCAGAGGGTATCTCGGTGATAGCGATGTTGAAATTCTTTGCGGTGCGGATAGTCTCACCGAAATTTCTGGTTCAGCAGATGTTGATATTGTAATCGGAGCAATAGTCGGCTCGGCCGGGCTGGAGGCGATTCTTAAAGCGGCCAAGGCAGGCAAAATTATTGCCATAGCGAACAAGGAACCTCTGGTAATTGCCGGCGAGCTTCTTATGGCAACGGCCAAAGAGAACGGAGCGGTAATCCTGCCGGTAGATAGCGAACACTCGGCGATTTTTCAATCGCTCCACGCCGGCGACAGCGACGAGGTTAACAAAATTATACTTACTGCCAGCGGAGGGCCTTTCAGAGGTGCAAGCGCTGAAACTATTGCCGGCGCTACAATCGCAGAGGCTCTGGCTCATCCCACCTGGAATATGGGCAGAAAAATCAGCATTGATTCAGCCACGATGATGAACAAGGCTCTCGAAATAATCGAGGCAAAGTGGCTTTTCGACATTGAGGTCGATAAAATCGATGTGCTGGTTCATCCCGAATCGATAGTGCATTCGATGGTCGAGTTTGTCGATGGTTCGGTTATCGCTCAGTTGTCAGGCCCGGATATGTGTCTGCCGATACAGTATGCTTTGACCTATCCCAAGCGGGTCAGGGGCATTACCAGGCACTTAAAACTGGAGGAAATCGGCTTGCTGACTTTTGAAAAGGCTGATATGGAGATATTTAAGGCTTTAAAGCTCGGCTTCGAGGTCGGCAGGGTAGGCGGAAGTGCTGCGGCGGTGTTCAATGCGGCAAATGAAATGGCAGTGGAAGAATTTCTGGCAGGAAACATAAAATTTGTTACAATAGTCGACCTTATTGAGCATTGCCTTAGTAAACATAACATCAACAAGAATTTAACATTAGAAGAATTGCTTGCCGCCGATGCGTGGGCAAGAAGAGAGGTTACTGAATGTCTGAAAAAAAGCAGGTGAAATCGAAGAATTTTATAAATGCCGCGACACTTATTGTTGTGATTGGGTTATTGGCTTATTATGTCGCAAATAACGCTCAAAAAAGCATGGCGATTGTTTTGTCGCTGGCTGGTTTGGGTGTGGTGATATTCATACACGAGCTGGGGCATTTTCTCGCTGGCAAGTTTAGCGGTATCAAAGTAGAGGCGTTCGCTATCGGATTTGGCCCGGTCTTTCTTGGTATAAAAAAATGCGCAAACGGCTTTCGCGTTCGCATTTTGCCAACACTGTTTTTGAAAAATGGTGATGAGGCCGGTGATGAATTGTTGTGTTTTACCATAGGTGGCAAATTCAAAGAGGGCGAAACCGAGTACCAGATTCGCCTTATACCTCTGGGTGGTTTTGTCAAATTTTTGGGACAGGAAGATACCGGAGCCGATAAGCCCAGCGATGACCCTCGCTCGTTTGTAAATGTTCCGATATGGAAAAGGGTTTGTGTAGGTTCGGCGGGCGTTATATTTAATGTCATTCTGGCTATTGTTCTTTTTGTCATTGTATATACCGCAGGAATCAATTTTCCGCCGGCAGTCGTCGGCAGCGTTACAGAGGGTTTCCCCGCAGCCGAGGCCGGTTTACAAGCTGGCGATGAAATAATCGAAATCAATGGCAAATCCGACAAATTGGATTTTACTAACATTATGGCAGCAGGTGCTTTCTCCGATAAAGACCAGTTGATTCCTATGAAAGTTAAACGCAGAGACGGCAGTATTGAAGATTTTTCCGTTCCTGTTAAAGAATCACCGAGATTCGGTGCCTGGATATTTGGCATCTCTCCTGCAACAACCCTCGAAATTGCTAAACTCAGCGATGATACATTTTTTAAGGAAACCGGCCTGAAAACTGGAGACAGACTCATAGCCATAAATGATGAGCCGATAGAACATTTTTGGCAGTACAATGAAATTACCAAAGAGATTTTTTCGCCGACTTTTGCCCTGGCATTTGAGCGTAAGGATAGTCCCGAACCTGTTATTTGCAATGTCGAAATGCAATATCAGACTGCATACCAATATACTGATGCCAACGATTTTGTTCCGGCAAACGTTTTCGGCTTAGTGCCAAGGCTCAAAATCATCGGTGTTGCGGCTGATATAAATGACAAACTTGCAGCAAATGACATCATAATAGAGGTTGCAGGTACATTGCTGCCAAATTATAAACAGTTCAGAGAGTTGACCGAAGCTAATGTTGGCAAAGATATGTCAATGGCAGTTCTTCGTGATGGTGAAGTCGTTGGTGTTAGTGTTATGCCAAAACTCGATGAAGATAACAGAAGTGTCGTAGGTGTATTTGTAATGGTCGATGTTGAACATACGGTAATAGCTTCAACGGCTGGCAATAACGATTTGCAGATACCGGCTGGGGCTGAAATTGAGTCCATTGATGGCAAGAAAGTCGCAAACTTTTTCGATATTGCAGATACTCTCAAAAATCTAAAAGGTAAAACCGTTAAGGTGGCCTATCTTAATGAGGGCAAATCTGTAATAGTAGATTTTACGGTCTCGCCTGAAACGTCTATAAAGATGAAAGGTCTGACAACTTATGATATTCCGTTTAAAATGCTTAAAAGATTGTACAAAGCATCTGGGCCTGTTGAGGCGGCAAAAATGGGCTGGGACAAAACAGTTAGCTTTATAATGCAAAGCTATATGATGATTAAAGGGCTTATTGTTGGCCGAATTAGCCCGAAGGGTTTGATGGGGCCGATAGGTATTATAACGACCAGCTCGACGATTATTGCCGAGAAGGAATTTTTGCAGTACATCAACTTTATGGCAATAATAAGTGCCTGTCTTGCGGTAATGAATTTCCTGCCGTTGCCGATACTCGACGGCGGGTTGGTGGTGCTGTTGATAATCGAAAAAATAAAAGGCTCGCCAGTCAATATCAAGATACAGGAAGTCATAACATATATCGGCATAGCTTTGATAGGAACGCTTTTCATTGTGATAACGTTCAACGACATCGTTCGCGTATTCTTTAAATAAGGGTAACTATGAAACTGATAATTCAGATACCTTGCTATAATGAACAGGAGACGCTACCGGCAGTTATTGCGGATTTGCCGAGACAAATTGATGGTGTTGACGAAATTGAATATATGATTATTGATGACGGCAGCAACGATAAGACTGTCGATGTCGCGAAAGAGCTTGGCGTTAATCACATTGTCGAGTTAGGCTCAAATCACGGCCTTGCGACAGCGTTTAAGAGGGGTATTCAGTCCTGCCTTGGGGCTGGGGCCGACATCATAGTCAACACTGACGGCGACAATCAGTACAAGGCTGAGTACATCAAAGACCTTATCAGGCCGATAATTGATAATACCGCCGATGTCGTTATTGGCGCAAGACCGATAGAGAATATTGAGCATTTTTCTTTAATAAAGAAAAAGCTTCAACGTCTCGGCAGTGGTTTTGTCAGGCGTTTTTCCGGCACAAATGTTTCAGATACCACCAGCGGTTTCCGTGCATATTCAGCCCGTGCTGCCAGCCAGCTCCAGGTTTTTAATCGTTACACTTATACTCTTGAGACGATTATTCAGGCAGGTGCTATGGATATGCGTATAGCGTCGGTCCCGATTGATGTTAACGATAAGACCCGCGAGTCTCGGCTTTTTAAATCCATTCCGGGATATATCTGGCGTTCAGGTTGTGTGATAATTCGCTCGTATGTAATATATAAACCGTTTATGACATTTCTGTACCCCTCTATTATTACGGGGCTTTTGGGGCTTATACCTTGCCTGCGTTTCCTTTACTTTTATTTTACACAGGGTACTTCCGGCCACATACAGTCATTACTGTTTGGTGTGGTACTTTTGATGATTTCGTTCAACCTTTTTTCGCTGGGTATCATCGGCCATATAATTGGCTCTAATCGTAAACTTATAAATCAACTGACAAGCCAAACGTTAATCGATAAGCGAAAATGAAAATTGTTCTAATAGGCCCAACGTATCCTTATAGAGGTGGAATTTCGCATTATACGACTTTGCTGTGTCGAAATTTTCGCCGGCAGAATGAAGTCAAATTCATTTCGTTTAAGCGTCAATATCCCAAGATACTGTTCCCCGGAAAAACTGACAAGGACCCAAGCAGCGAGCCTTTAAAAATTGATAATGTTGATTATTTAATTGATTCGCTCAATCCCGTTACCTGGATAAAAACTGCGAAAGAGATTGTTAAATATCGCCCGGACAAAATCATATTTAATTGGTGGGTAGCATTCTGGACACCACAAATGCTGACGATTATCAATCGCGTTAAAAGAAAAATCAATGCCGAAATTGTTGTCATCTGTCATAACGTTGTGGAACACGAAAGCAGCAGGCTAAAAGCAACATTGACTCGCCTTGTGCTTTCCAAAGCTGACAGGCTGATTACTCATTCACAGGCTGAGACAGATAAGTGCGGGAAGTTACTCGGCGAAAATGCTGATGTTACAACCGCTTTTCATCCCACCTACACGGACTTAAGCAACGGTCGCTATGATAAAGCTCAGGCCAAAGAAAAGCTCGGCGTTTCGGGCGATTGTCTTTTGTTTTTCGGATTTGTCAGGCCATATAAAGGCCTTGACGTGCTGCTGGATGCGATGAATTTGTGCGACAATAAAAGCACAACACTTATGGTCGTTGGCGAATTCTGGAAAGATAAGCAAAAATATATCGAAAAAATTTCGCAATATGGAATTTCTTCGCGAGTAAAGGTTGTCGATAGATACATCTCCAACGAAGAAATAGGATTGTATTTTGCCGCCGCCGACATTGTTGTCCAGCCCTACGTTTCAGCTTCCGGCAGCGGGGTCTGCCAGACAGCGTATGGTTTTGACAAGCCGGTTATAGCGACAAATGTTGGCAGTCTCAGCGAGGTTGTTCAGGATAGTGTTAATGGCCGATTGGTCGAGCCGAACAATGCCGGGACTTTGGCTGAGGCGATAGATGATTCTTTAGAGCCGGAAAATCTTGACCGGCTTACCGCCGCCGCTGGAAAGACCAAAGATAAATTCGGCTGGGCAGAACTCATCAATGTAATCCTGTCGAAAGGGCCGGTATAATGAAGGTCTTAATCACAGGTTCTACCGGTTTTGTCGGCCAATATCTTGTCAAAGCTCTCTTGGATAAGGGAATCAGTTGCAGATTGCTTGTCAGGGATATTGCCTTTGCCGAGAAGATATTCGGAAATACCGAGAACATTGAACTTTGGCCTGGCGACATAACAAAACCGGAAACACTGAAGTCGATTGCGGAAGGTGTCGACTTTGTCTATCATCTTGCCGCTGCCGGCCACGTCTCGGCTATATCACAGGCTGCTTTTGATGAGTTCGTCAGGGTTAACGTTGGGGGTACAAAGAATTTGATTGATACCTGCAAGGGATACGCTGTTAAAAAGTTTGTGCATTTTAGCTCAACCGCTGCGATGGGCCTTATAAAAAAAGGGATAGTGGATGAAAATACAACCCCACAGCCAAAGAGTCCTTACCAGAAGAGTAAGCTGCAAAGCGAAGCAGTTGCTTTGGATGCCGGTGGTGATGATGTGTCGGTAGTGGTACTTAGGCCTTGTATGATATATGGGCCGAGAGGCAAAGGTGAGTTTTATAAAATATGCAATCTGATGAGAAAGGGGCGATTTCCAAAAGTAGGCTTCGGCAGGAATCTCACTCCGTTGGTACACGTTACCGATGTTGTGGCCGCTGCGATAAAAGCTGCTGAAAACGGCCAGCCCGGCGAGGTCTATCTGATTGCATCGGAAACTTCGATAGACTTGAATTATATGCGAAAGCTGGTTATGCAGGCGTGGGGCAGCGAGGCGATGTATCCTTATGTTCCCGTTTGGCTGATGCTTTTGGCTGCGTGGTGTTTTGAAATGTTGGCTCGTGTAACAAATACTGCTCCGATGTGTACGAGAAAAAACATCGCTTCGACGGTATGGGACCGTGTGTTTTCGATAGAAAAGGCAAAGACCCAGCTGGGATATAAGCCGCAGGTAGCTTTTGAGCAGGGTATTGCTGAGACGGTTGACTGGTTCAGGAGCCTGGAATGTTAAACGATAAGAAAATAGTTTTTAGCCGTAAACTTTCGGACAGCTCATCTGTAAATGATGTGCTCGACGATTTGCTCATCGCTCTTGGTGGGTTGGAGGATAAAGCAGGGCCGGGCGATATTGTTCTCATTAAGCCAAACTTTGTCGCTCCTTTTCCAAAAGCCACCACTGACTTGGTATTTATCGATTTCTTCATAGATAAAATACGCCAATGCGGAGCCACTCCGGTTGTAGGCGAAACAAGCGGATATGAGTTTGATACCGAAGGTACGTTCAAAATTTTAGGAGTTGACGCATTTCTCAAGCAAAAAGGTGTGGAACTGATAAATTTTGAAACTCAGCAGTATGTAAAAATTGATATTGGGCAGGGGTTCAAGCCTGTTGAAGTTGCTGAAATTGCGACGCAGGCTAAGCTGATAATAAACCTTCCGGTTTTGAAGGGCCATTCGATAACAAAGGTAACCGGTGCTACGAAAAATCTTTTCGGATTTCTGTCGAAGTCTTCCAGACGGTATTTGCATTGCCATCGGCTTGAAAATAGCATTTCCGCACTTGCGCGATACTTTACAAATGTTATACATATTGTTGACGCAAGGCACCTGCTGAGTCGAGCGGTTTTTGGAGAGCCTGCGCCTTTGGGTTTTTGTCTTGCGGGTAAAAATTCCTTTGCGATAGACCATTTCGGCTCAAAACTTTTAGGTATATCGCCTGATTCTGTTAAGTACCTCTCTGATACGCCGGGCTATGAAATAGACGGGGCTTTGCCTGGAGATTTGACGGATTGTCGTAAGGAAGATTCATTAAAACAAAAGCTGCACAGGGCGATGTATGTAACATTTTATTTTGTCGATTATATAAAATGCAAAGTGTTTAAAGGCGAATCGATTATCCCATCGCTGCATTGGTATCTCGGTATTCATCCTGAAATAGGCTCAGTTAGCGATGAAGAGTTGAAAATTTTAGCTGGCCGATGTCCGGTCGGTGCGATAGATGTCGAAAAACGTAAAATCATCCGAGAAAAGTGTATAAAAGTTAGATGCCTTCAGTGTTATTGTCAGGCCGAGCCGGAAAAAATTGTTCTCAAAGGTTTTGGTCGTCCAAAAGGAAATAAAAAGTGAAAGATATACCAACTGATATTCCCGGCCTGTGGGAAAATTATAAAAAAATCTTAACTGCTAAGGGTGTTACCACTCCGATAGTGGTTCTGCACGGCGGTTATGGCAAAAATAATATGGGTGATGATGCGATACTCGATGTTTTAATCTCAAGAGTTCGCAATAATTTGTCAAACGCGAAAATAATTGTCATTTGTCACGGCCCTGAATATGTCCGCGCTCAGTATGACGTTGTAAGCTGGCATTTCAAAAGTTTCCAAGCCTTCAAAGCTATCGTCAAAAGCCATATATACATTATTGGTGGCGGGGGGATAGTGAACAAAATCAATACCTATTCGGGTTACAGGTATTGTAAAATTTTTGATATGAAAGGTAAGTTCCTTTTTATAGCTGCTCTGCTTGCGAAAATTTTTCGTGCTCAAACGCTCTTTTACGCAATCGGCGCAACCTCGTTTCCCGATTCAGCGGTCAAATTCTTAGCTCGGCTATCGCTCAACTTTGCAGACGTTGTTTCAGTACGCGACCAACTGTCGATGGATAACCTCAAAGCAATAGGCGTTAAAAAAGATATTGTACAGGTACTCGACCCTGCGTTATCTCTGGTTCCTGCCGATAAGCAACAAGCTCAGGTTATATTAAACGCACTTGGTGTTGGCAGTTCCGGCAAGCGTATTGTTGGTTTTAATATGCGTTATGTAAGAGACTCTTCGGTTGATAATGACGATACCGTTGCCGAGGCAGCTAAGCTGGTTGATTATCTTATGAGGGACAAGGATTGCGAGGTTCTGTTTTTGCCGATTAGCCGACACCTCAGCGAGCATTTTGAGGACGATTTTGATTTTGGAATGCAGGTAAAGGCTCGTTTGTCTGATGATAAGGATTTTTATATTTTGCAGGATTATTATCATCCTGCTACAATGATGGCAATTTTGGGCTTGATGGATTTTTGTATTCTCGAAAGGCTCCACGCGGTTATACTGTCGTTTAAGATGGGTACACCGTTTTTTGTTATTTCGTACGACAATAAAGTTGCCGAGTTTGTTAAGCAGATTGGCAGGGAAAACTCAATGATGGATTTAAAAGATTTCAGCGCCGAAAAAGTAAAAGTTAAACTTGAGGGAGATTGCAATGTTTGACAATTTCCCCAAAATACGATCTGAACTGCCTGAGGAATACAGGGCTATTTATGATAAGCATTACCTTGAAAACAGAACTGGCAGTTCAAATGCTTCCAGCCTTTCCTCGAAACTTGAAAAATGGATGCATCGAAAAGTAGCCGAGGATGTTTCGGGTGCAAAAATGAATAAAACCACTTTGGAGATTGGTGCTGGAACATTAAACCATCTTGCCTACGAGACCACCGTGCGGGAATATGATGTTATTGAACCATGGGACCATTTACTCAAATCTTCAAACGACATTAGTCGGGTACGAAACGTTTATAAAGATATTAATGATGTGCCGACTGACAGCAGATATGACCGTATAGTGTCGATAGCTGCTTTTGAACATATATTGAATTTGCCGGAGGTTGTTGCCAAAAGCGGCTTATTGTTGAGTGGGACAGGGCAGATGAGGGTTGCAATTCCGAGTGAAGGGCGTTTCCTTTGGAAGTTTTGTCAGAGTTTGAGTACCGGGCTGGAATTCAGGCTGCGTTACAAATTAGACTATCAGGTGTTGATGAGGCATGAGCATGTTAATAGTGCGAACGAAATAGAAGAAGTCTTGAGATATTTTTTCGCAGAAATTAGTAGTTCAGTTTTTGGAATAAGTAAAGGGCTTTCATTTTATCAGTTTTATAAATGTTCAAAGCCCATCACGAAAAGATGTAGGGACTATCTAAGGAATGATTAAGAAGCGAGCAAATTTATATATGGCTGTTTTGGTAGTTGCTTTTATAGTAACGATTAAAGGCCTGCTGTTTCTTATGCTTTATAAAAAAGGGCTTATAGCAATAAGTGCTGACGAATTTAGCAGGACAATAAAAGCATACTACTGGACTCAGGATATACGTTTGATTTTTGAAGGTGTTTGGCTGCCATTCGGATATTATCTGGAAGGACTGGCGTTGATGGTCTGGAATAATCTTTTTATGGCTCCGAGGATTACTACGCTGACCGCTTCAATACTGGCTACAGTGGCGGTATATTTTCTGGCCATAGCTCTTTTTGATAATAAAAAAATTGCTGTGATAGCTGTATTAATTGCGATATTCAATCCGATTGTAAATTTGTACAGCTATTTGCCATTCGTTTGTATGTATCATTGCGCTGCAATTGTGTGGAGTTTTGTGTTCTTCCAATACTGGCTCCGAAGAAGACAGGCCAGGTTTTTGCTTTTTACGTCAATAACACTGTTTATCGCATCCGGGTTTCGGTATGAGTCTTGGTTTTTCATAGCACCATATTCGATATATGTGTTATTTCTTGCATTAAAAAGGCTCAAGTCTCAATGGAAACAAAGCGTTTGTTTCTTGGCAATTGCCACAATACCCGTAATTTTTTGCCTAAGCTGGATGACAGCTGGTTTTTTGAGAAGTGGTCATATTATGGAGTCTCATCAAATCAGGGAAGAGTACTTTCAAAAAAGTCCCAATATAACGAAGGGTGATGGATTCTTGTCCCAGACAATGGTTTTGCCGAAAGAATTTATTTCGATTAATTTTTTCATAATTACAGCATTAGTTTTAATGTTTTTGTTCATCCTGTTCTTAAATCGTAAAAATAGTGGGATGTTTTTCAACTCAAAAAATATTATTATTCATTCAGCCGCACTTTTGACAGTTTTTTTTGTACTTTGCTGTTATATGGGTTTTGCTGGCCCACCACTAATAAAAGATAGAATAATTATACCTTTCTTTCTCGGCTTACTGCCACTTGGCGGTTGGGTGCTATCGAGATTATTCACACTTTTTTCTGGTAGCAAAAAGAATCTTGTTGTTAATTCTGCAATTGCTGTTGTTGTGGTATTGTTTGTGATAATTTTTCAGGGCAAAGGTTTGTTTGGTATTCCCAAAAACAGTTTAGCCAATGAAACTCGTCTTGGGTTTGAAATAAAGAATTTGATTGAAGATTGCGTAATTAAAGATAATGAAAAAATACTATTACAGCTGCAATATTGGGGTTACAGGGGTATTGTTGTAGGTTCAAATAATCCCGACATTTTTATCTTTGATGGCCATGTGAATCCGCTGATTAATCACGGTAAAAATTTCAGTGCGATAAAAGAGTATCATCGTTCGATTTTGGCATTTAATCCGGCAATTATTAAGGGCTATATTGAAAAAAATAATGTTCACTACGCAGTTGTTCGTGGCTATGGCCCTCTCAACAATTTGAGTAAATCGGTTAAAATTAAAGTTCTTTCCCAGAAGGGATATTGGTTACTTGTCAAAATACTTGGAGAATAGTATGGATGGTTTCAAAGTATCAGTTGTGGTTCCTGCGTATAATGAACAGGAGAGTTTGCGAGCATTAGTAGATAAACTTGTGCCCATACTCAGCAAATACAATAATTATGAAGTAATTTTTGTTGATGATGGTAGCACGGATCGAACAATTGAAATACTCGAAACTTTGAATAAAAAAAATGAACGCCTATGTTATTTGTCTTTTTCAAGAAATTTTGGGCATCAGATTGCTTTAAAGGCCGGGCTTGACCACAGTAATGGCGATTGTGTTATTACGATGGATGCCGATTTGCAACATCCGCCGGAATTGATTGATGATATGATTGAAAAATGGCAGCAGGGTTACGAGGTAGTTTATACTCTAAGAGATGATGTTCAGAATGTCGGATGGTTGAAGAAAATTACATCTAATCTTTTTTATAAATTGATGAGCAAGATGGCCGAAACCAAAATTGACAGAGGTGCTGCGGATTTCAGATTAATGGACAAAGTCGTTGTAAACGTTTTTCGAGATATTAAAGAATCCCCATTGTTTGTAAGAGGTATGGTTTCGTGGGTAGGATTTAAACAATTTTCAATTAAATATATTCCAGATAAGAGATATGGCGGAAAAACAAAATACTCTGTCAAAAAAATGACATCCTTTGCATTAAATGGTATTACATCTTTCAGTATTAAACCTTTGAGACTTGCAACGTTGCTTGGAATGTCAATTTCAGGGTTAGCATTTTTATATGGGTTCTATGCTGTGGTCATGTTTGTTTTTACTAACAAGGTAATATCTGGCTGGACTTCCGTTGCTTGCAGTGTCTTGTTAATTGGAGGATTGCAGTTGTTAATGCTTGGTATATTTGGTGAATATCTTGGTAAATTGTTTATGGAGTCTAAGAATAGGCCAACTTATATAATAAAGAAAAAGAAACTATAATGTCATGATTTTTTTTTGGAAAGTTACTACGGAAAGGGCTGAGATGGAAAAAATTACGCAACAAGATATGAAAGAGTTGTTTGATGCAACACTGATTGAAAAGAGAGAAGATGGTGTTAGATATGGCCCCGCGTCTTTGCATAGACGCAGAATAATGAAAGGTTTTGCGAAAAATATTACTTTCAATTCTATTTTAGAAATTGGCTGTGGAAATGGTTATTTTCTAAAATATCTCTTGGACGAATTAAATGTCGACGTGTCTAAAATCGATATTGCAGGCGTAGATATTTCTCCAAATGCTGTTGATGTAGCTAAGAAAGTTTTAGCTGGAAATTTTTCTGTTCTGGATGTATCGAAAAATACACTTGAATCAAAATACGGCCTGATTATCTGCTCGGAAGTTTTGGAACACATTTCTGACTACAAAAGTGCCTTAGGAAATATAGCGAAAATGTGTAATGGTTATATAATAATAAGTACACCTTGTGGCCCCCATGGAGACCATAAAAAATCAATGATACGATATTACCCCCCCCAATTCCTGAAGGCGGATTTGGAAGAAGCGGGTTTTGATGTTTTAAAAATTAGAAGGTGGGGTTTTCCATTTTTTACCCCTATCCATGAAATGATAATTAATGCACTTGTTATAGAGAAAAATCCATTAAGGACTGGAAAATTCGGTATCATAAAAAGGGTGCTCTCTAAAATTCTTTATCTTGTATTCTTCTTGAACATCCCAGACAAGGGTGATAGAGTATTTGTTCTGGCCCAAAAGCGGGATGCTGAATGTAATAAAATCTAAGCATTATCAATGTAGACTTCGGTGGTAACATGACGGAAAGTGCCTGCAGGATATTTACGAAAAAAAAACTCTCGATTATTATATTAGTTGGTATCTTTATTTGGGTGGCAATATACATAAGGAACCACATCCAGGAATTTAAAGATATAAAATTGCCCTCATGGGAGGACATTGTCATTTTGCTGCCCCTTTCTTTTCTGGGAGTATTTTTAAGTGGTTTGTTTACGAAGCTACTCGTAGAACATTTTGGTATAAGCCTCAGGTTTAAGCAATGGTTTGGAATAATGGCAGTTACAAGCTTAGGGAATTATTTGTTTCCTTTTAGCGGTTTTGGCCTGCGAGCAACGTACCTGAAAAAGTTTCACAATTTTCCTTACGCCTATTTCCTAAGTACCATGTTGGCCACATATATTATTCGATTTTTGATTTATTCGATACTGGGGCTTATTTGTCTTGTACTCATCTACTTAAATTCGGATTTTTTTAGTTTAAGTCTTTTCATTCTTCTGCTCAGCGTTACATTGGTTTGTCTTGTTGCTGTGTTATTTACGCCTAAATTACCTGCCATGAATAATAAGTTTTTTCGTCATCTTTCCAGGATTATGGATGGCTGGCTTCAGCTAAAGAAAAGTAAACTGCTGATACTAAAATTAACTGCGGTTTTGTTATCAGGAGCATTTGTTTTTGCTGCTGTCGTTTATTTTGCTTTTTCTGCATTTGATTATCAGCTTCCTCTATTTGAGATACTGCTGATTAGCAGTTTGGTAAGTTTTACAGTTTTGCTTCGCTTTACTCCTGGCTCTTTTGGAATTCAGGAAGGGGCTTTTGTCTTCTCTGCCCAATTATTCGGTATTACAGTTGCTCAAGGGTTAATGGTTGCCGGGTTGGTGCGTGTCGCCTATTTAATTTGGGTGTTTACTCTGGGGCCGTTATTTGGCTATTTGCTGATGAACGAATCCAAATTTGAGAAGGGATAATAGTTTTATGTGATTGGGAATAATATGAGTACGCAGGTCAAATCTGGAGCAAGGCCGGGCAAATTAGTATTGATTGCCTTTTGTGAAATTGAGGCTCTTGGTGTTCGGTCTCTCCATGCTTTTCTCAAGGAAAAGGGTGTTGATGTCGAGTTAGTATTCTTCAAAGATAGGGTTGTCAACGATACAACGGCTATTACTGATTCGGATATAGACTTGCTTATCTCACAGGTAAGACAGCTTGGTCCCAATATTGTAGGACTCAGTTTTTTTTCGGCTCTATATAGAGATGCTGTAAAAATCACACGCAGATTGAAAGAAGAATTGAATGTGCTGGTAATTTGGGGTGGTATCCATGCTATTGTTCGACCTGAAGAATCTATTCAAAGTGCTGACGCGGTGTGTGTAGGTGAGGGCGAACACTCTCTATTGGATTTTTATAATCGTGTTTCAAAGGGGGATCCCTACAATGAAGTATCAGGTTTCTGGGTTAGAATGAATGGTCAAGTATCTCGTAATCAACAACGTCCCTTAATACAAGATTTAGACAGCCTGCCATTTTTCGACTATAGTGATGACGGTAAACATTATATCACAAACGATGGGGTTGTGTACCACAAAGAACCTTTTCACGAGAATAGCGGCAGAGGACGATATTTCCAAACTTCTTATGTTCTGCAAACGACGAGAGGGTGTCCTTATAAATGCACATATTGTTCACAAAGCGTCTTGAAAAAAATTCTTAACACCAATCATGGTAAGTTCGTTAGAACACATGGTATTGAAAAAGTTATAGAAAACTTGCTTTATGCTAAAAAACAGTTTCCCAATCTCAAAGACGTTGCCTTTAGAGATGAAATTTTCGGCCTTAACAAAGCATGGCTGAATGAATTCTGCTATGAGTACAAAGAAAAGATTGGTTTACCTTTTCGAGCTAGTATTCATCCTAATGTTATTAAGTCTGAGCATCTTGAGAAGTTAGTTGATGCCGGTCTTTACAGTTTGGACATAGGAATCCAGAGCGGTTCAGAACGAGTCCGCAAAGAAGTTTTTGACCGTAACACTCCCTCATATCGTCTACTTAGTGTTTTTCGGGATATCAAGCGAGTTGGGATTGTTCCTAACTAT
Source organism: Anaerohalosphaeraceae bacterium (assembly GCA_021108375.1). GTDB lineage: Bacteria > Planctomycetota > Phycisphaerae > Sedimentisphaerales > UBA12454 > JAIORA01. Next base: position 140,063 of record JAIORA010000047.1, on the reverse strand, counting down.
GATGTAATTGTGGATAACCCATGGGAAACGGAGGTTGACAAAGATGAAGCAATTCGATTTTTCCTGCAGATTCCACATCCTTATAATTTACGAGTATTTTCTTTAACTTTTCTGCCAGCTACGCCGTTGGCCGAGCGTGCCTTGGCCGAGGGTATTATTGATGAAACTCAAATTGAAGGGTATGGTACCAAAGCAATGAACCAATGGCGAATGACATTGGACCAGGAACGAGGCGAAGAATCCCTTTTCTGGAGCAGTATAGTTTCGCTTTTGTCAAAATCTTTTATTCCCAGAGTGCTAATTAAACAATTTTATTATAATAGGTTTCTACGTACTCATCCGAAGATATTGGCCTCGTTTGCCCAGTGGTGTAATATTCTTAAGACAGGTTTGATTGGTATGAAATACCTTTTACAAGGAAAAATTGGCTGGTCATTTATTAGGACACAATGGAGAAATGTGACAAGAGTTACTAAATAGTCTCATCGTGCGGTTACTTCAAATTCCAAAAGCAGAACCTGTGTATAGCTGGTAAATTCGACTGGTAGGTTTGATATGGGTTTTCACATTAGGGCTGATTTTCAGTTATTTGCTGATGAACGAAAAAATATCAAAAAAAACAGAGGGGTAGATTTCAGGATATTTTCTTGATTTTTTTCGCTATTAGAGGTATCATTCTGTATGAGTAGGAGAAAATAAGAGTTTCTGGAGAGAGGAGAATCCCCCCCAGAACGCTTCGCATTTTTTCCTTTTTTGGTCTATTTATTTGCTTAATGCGCGGTGTGCGCGTTTGGAACATAGATTCGCAAATTTTTAAGGGAGAGAGAAAAATGAAAAAATCAGTTTTAATATCAATTGTTTTTTTGACAGTATCAACCGTTTCAGCATCAAATCTTGTGGTAAATCCGGGCTTTGAAACATCGGAAATAACCTATGGCGGCTGGCCGAGCAGTTATGGTAATTGGAATGGTGATTATTCAGCGATAGTTGGCACAGCGGGTGGAATAACGCCTTTAGATGGTTCAGAAATGTTGCAGTTTAAGGACACATCTTTTTGTGGAGCAGGCAGCGGCGATTCCTCACAGGTTTTTCAACTCATAGATGTTAGTACTTATAGCGATGCAATTGTATCAGGCTCAGCAGTCGCATCAGCCTCAGCGTATTTTAACAGGGTAACAGGAACGAGCGACTCGGATACGCATTTTGCAATTGCTATGTTTGCTTTTGGTGGGAATATATCATCTTTTCCTGAAATTTGGGAAAATTCTGGAGCAACAACGGCCCTTGCAAGAGTAGGAGGAAGGTATGACGGCATTTATACTGATACAGATCCTTTGACATGGGAAATAGACAGTGTTGAATTTGTCTTGCCAGTCGGCACTGACTATCTGGTTGCCTATATTTGTGCTTATGAGGATGTGGTAAATGATTCCTCTCACCCTGAATTTGATGGCCATTTTGCTGATAGTGTTTCGTTAGAAATCATTCCAGAACCGATGACATTGGCTCTACTTGCTTTTGGTGGATTACTGATTCGCAGAAGAAAATAAATCGCTTGCAAAATGGCATATTGGATGATACAGGCAAGCGGATTTACAATTGCGTTTATCGGCCTAATCTCGTATAATCAGTCCCATCAGATATAATTTTGCGAGGGCTTGGTTATGAGCAAAGAGTATTCCATTGACGCAAAAGTTTACAACACCGCCGACGCTGGCAGTTGGAGTATGGAGGATATGCTCAACTACTTCGTCAAGCACGGGGCGATGAGAGTTTCCGATTTGCATATCAAAGTGGGCGTTCAGCCTGCATATCGTCTTGACGGAGACCTTATGAAACTCAGGGGACAGGTCGTTACCCCGGAGATTGCCAAACTGCTCATCTACTCGCTAATGAGCGAACAGCAGATAGCCGAACTCGAATCTAAGGACAACATAGATTGCTCCTATCACCACGAAACCCTCCAGTTTCGGATAAACGTGTTCAAGGACAATGACGGCATCACCGCTGCGATAAGGGCACTCGGAATGGACGTGCCAAAGCTTGAAGATATTGGTTTTCCAAACGAAGTCTATAAGGATATTGTAAAACGTCAGAACGGGCTGGTTCTTTTAACGGGCATAACCGGTGCCGGCAAGTCAACTACGATAGCGTCTTTCGTTGACCGTATAAGCGAACTGCGTGCCTGCAGAATTATTTCGCTTGAGGACCCGATAGAATACATACTCAAGCAGAAAAACGCGGTTGTTTCACAGCGAGAGGTTGGCAGGGACGTAACCAGTTTTGCCAGCGGTTTAAAAGCAATGCTTCGCGAGGACCCGGACGTTATTTTTGTCGGCGAGATGCGTGACGCGGAGACTGTCTCGATGACGCTAATGGCTGCCGAGACCGGCCACTTGGTTTTTTCAACACTGCACACACGAAACGTTGCCGGTACAATAACGCGTGTGCTGGACTACTTTCCGGCATCAAGGCAGGATGAAGTGCGTAATCAGCTATCTCTTGGCCTTGCGTATATTATCAGCCAAAAACTTGTTCCCAAAAAGGATGGGACTGGCAGGCTGATAGCGATGGAGGTACTCAATAACAGCTATGCCTGCGCGAATCTCATTCGTACCGGCAAAATCGAGCAGCTCTTCTCTCAGCTCCAGACGAAAACCAAAGACAATCCCAGTGAGCGGATGATTACTTTCGAGTCGCATCTTGCAAGCTTGGTGATTGATAAAAAGATTGACCTGCTTGAAGCTCAGAAATGGGTCAATAACCATCAGTCGTTTATAGATGCGATGAATAGTTATGGCCGAGGCTAATAATGGCAACGATAACTTTTCTCTGCCCAAAGTGTAAGTTTGTCTGTGCTTTTAGGGAAAAACACGTAGGTCTAACGGCCCGATGTCTTCGCTGTGATGGGCGATTCATAATCCCTGCCGTTGATGGTGCAAAGGCTGAGCTTATTTTGCCTCCCAAAACTTTCGATGACCCCTTGCCGGGCTTTTTTGAGGCGGTTCTAAAAAATTCTGCACGAGCCATATTTTCTCGCCAGAGTTTTACGGTTCTGATATTTGTTCTTATTCTGACAGCGCTGAGATTTTTTACCGCACATTTGGATTTCTGGGTAACGATTAGATCGCTGAGTCTTTTCGTACCTTTTGGTACTACTATTAAGATGTTCGTATTGGGGATGCTGTTTTATACTTATGCTGAAATTATCTATGCGACGGCGTATGATTATGAGGCTTTTCCGCAGGTTAGTTTGGGCGGGTTTTGGGGGTTTTTGCCGACGGTATTTAAATCGCTTTACGCTTTTTTTATGGCATTGCTAATAGTGCTTTTGCCTTGCGTGATTTTGAATATCGTTTTGAAAGCGACTGGCGTGAGCGCTGATTGGGCTCTTGAGTTGCTCGCTGTTTTGGGGTTGTTTTTGTTTCCGATGGCTATCGTTTCTGTTGCGATAAGCAGGGACTTGGGGCAGCTTTTGAATCTTGATAACTATTATACTCCCATAAAAAAAGCTCTGCGGGCATACCTGCTAATGGCGGGGATTTTTATATTTGCCGCTCATTTGTCGTATTATTTGCCGGAATATGGCAAACTTGCTGACAAGGGTTCGTTATTTATCTTTTTTGGTCTAATTTTACGACTTGCCGGGCAAATCATAATGCTCTTTGCGATGCGGGCGATAGGGCTGTTTCATCGCCATTATAACTGCTATTTCAATTGGTAATAGCAGGCTTTTTTCTTTACGGTTCATTTCTAATTGGCCATACTGATATCCCGATGGGTGAACTACTCCGCAACCATGTGAAAAGAAGATGGAATTATTTGTTTAGCCACAGAGGGTGTAGGACATACGACAAAATTGCCATGTATATTAGCAAATAGCAAATCTGAAAGGAAAACAGATGAAACCTATGTGGGGTTTGATTATAGGGGCATGTATCGCAGTTATCGCAATAGGCCTACGTGTAGATAATAAGCTTAATGATAAATACTTTATCTGTATGTTGTTTTTCGCACTTCTTACTAGCTTAAACATTGCCTATTTTGGCTCGACCAAAAAAATGAAAGCTGGGCTGGACGGCTTTGCATTTGAGACATTTCAGAAAAATGTTGACTCTATCAAACAAGAGGCTATTGATAAACTCAAAAAAGAGATTGTTATCCAAAAAGAGGCGGTATCAAGCCTTATAGACAAGGCGGATAATACCTCCAACAAACTTGAAGCTCAGGGTAAATCCCTCACCGAGTTGATCGACAAAGCCACAGCATTACAGAAAAGAATCGAGGAACAGAAACATGAAGTGGTCAAACTTAATTTGGATAGTCAAGTCGCGAAGAAGGAGATTAAGAAGCTCCATAAAGCTTCCAGCATAATTGCACTCACGCTTACCAAAGCCACTTACCTCACACTTGAGACAAAGAATGAGCTTGGTTCTAGTCCTCGATTAGAGAAGGCAAAGACTGAAATCCTAAAGGACATAAATCAAGTACTCCCTATGGTAATCCTTGATCCACAGGAAAGGCAACTTTGGATCAAGGAGTTACAGGATATATTGCCAAAACGGCAATAAGTAATGTCAATTGAAGCCGTGTTGCGGAATGACAGGATGAGATTGCTTCACTACGCTTGCAATGACGAATTGGCTTTTTTAAGTCAAAAAGGGTGATTCGTTGCTGTTGCGGAGGCAAAGTCAATTTACTTTACGGCAAAGTAAAAGTTTTAAGCCCTCATACCTATATTATATCAAGTTTCGCTGTTCAAAGGCTCTCGCTGCGCTTATAATCACCTGCTAAAATAGGCATTCACTAAAACACAAATTTATCATATGGAGATGTATTATGGAACCTACGTGGGAAGTAGTTGATATGAAAAAATTCAGGCCTTTGATAATCGCAGCCGTGGTTTTGGTTGTTTTAGCCGTTTTAGCTGCCAGCTCGATAACATATATCGGAGGCGATGATGTTGGTATTGTCGAGAAGAAATTTGGCGGAGGCTCATTGGAAGAAGGCCGAATTCTCGCCGCTAACGGTGAGAATGGTATCCAGGCACAGATATTGATGCCGGGCGTGAAATTATTTTATTGGTCGTTCTGGAAAAAAGTTACGAAAGTTCCGTTGGTAGAAATAAAGGAAGGCTTTGTTGGGCTTGTGCAGACCACCGATGGAAAGCCGCTACCCGAAGGTGTCATTTACTCGCCGGAATGGAAAGATTTTGACAGGATGATTGATGCCGCCTATTTTCTTGGCGAAGGAAAAGGCTATAAAGGTCAGCAGCTTACAGTTTTACGGCCGGGTAATTACAGGCTCAACACGGAGCTTTTCAAAGTTAAGATAGTACCTCTTACGAATGTTGAGGCGGGGTATGTCGCTGTGATAAAGAGTAATGTCGGGCCGCTATCGACAACAGGGAGCCGGCTTGTGAAAAAAGGTGAGCGAGGCATTTGGGACAAGCCGTTACCAGAGGCCCAGTATTATCTTCATACCGAGGCTTATAAGGTAACTATGATGAGTATTCGCCAGACAAAAGTCAGTTATACCGCAGAGGCCGAAAGAGGTGAATCTGGCCGCTCTCAGCCTATGAGGCCAATAACGGTGCGAAGCTCAGATGGCTTTACGTTTCCGGTAGATGTCCGGATGAATTATTTGATTAAGCCTGAGGACGCACCGACCGTGGTAGCAAATATCGGTGATGGCGAGCTTGTTCTGGATAAACTTGTAAGTCCAACAGTGCGGGCGGTCTTTAGAAATAACGCTGAAAAAATCAAGGCTATCAAGTATGTTCAAAACCGTTCAGTACAGGAAGAGCAAAGCGCTGAAATGCTGCGAAAAGCACTGCAAAAAGACGGCGTAACGGTTCTTGCCGTACGCATCGGCGATGTTGGCAATGAAAAAACGCTTGGCGAATTGCTAAAAACACAGACAGACAGAGAAATTGCTTTTCAGGAAGAGGAAACTTTTAAAGTACAGCAGAAGGCTGCCGAAATGGAAAAAACTCTGACTAAGACGACCCAGGAAGCCGAAGAGGAAAAACGGCTTGCGACTGCTGCTTACGGCGTAAAAGTTGCCGAAGAGGAAAAGAAGCAGATGATTATTGATGCCCAGGCTCAGGCCGAGAAGATTGCTCTTATCGCTCAGGCACAGGCCGCTGCTTATAAAAAGATTGCGGAAGTCATCGGCCAAAACAACGCAGCGCTGATTGAGATTATGAAACTGGTAGCTGCCGACAAAATCAGCATAACCCCGGAGGTAATGGTCGGTGCAGGTGGCGGCAGTGGCGACGCACTTATGGGTACAATGCTCAGAGGAATGCTGAACAAAACATCAGGGAGTAAGTAGTAAGGGTAGAGGTATTTTGAGATGTCAGAAAAAGTCAGGATAACAACGCTGATAGAAGATACAGCAATAGGCTATGACCTTTTCGCCGAGCACGGGCTGAGTTTGTGGATTGAATATCACGGCAAAAATATACTGTTCGATACCGGCCAAACTGGCAATGTAGCCAAAAATGCCAAGATTCTCGGCATCGACCTGGCCAAAACTGATGCAATCGTTATCAGTCACGGCCATTACGACCATACCGGCGGTCTGGACACGGTTCTATCCATCGCCGAACACGCAGAGGTATATATGCACCCGGCAGCGGTAAAGCAAAAGTTTAGCCTGAAGTCCTCCGGTTCAGGGCGGAATATCGGTTTGCCGGGCAATATCAGCACGGTAGTAAAAGTTCATTCGAATAACAACAAGGTCGTATGGACAGAAAAGCCAACTGAAATTGTGCCGGGCCTTTTTGTTACGGGCCAGATTCCGCGTCCGGATGAGTTCAGTGCTCACCGAGGCCACTTCTTTCTTGATGCCGAGGCAAACGAACCGGACGAAATGAAAGATGACCAGTCGCTGTTTTTCGAGACCGATGATGGCATTGTCGTGGTTTTCGGCTGTGCTCACGCTGGTATTGTGAACATTCTCAGGTACATTGAGCAATTGGTGGGGTCTAAAAAAATCTACGCTGTTATGGGCGGAATGCATTTGATTAATTCCAGTGATTCAGAAATCAACCAGGCGATTGAGGTCTTTGCGAAATATGACATCAAAAAAATAGGACCCGCTCACTGTACCGGCCTTGATGCCGCTATGAAGTTCCGCGATGCGTTTCCAAAGAAATGTTTTATGTGTTCCGTCGGAAGCGAGGTCGAGTTTTGACCTCTGCTGATGGCAAGAGCTATGTTTTCGGCCCCGTGCCTTCAAGACGGCTGGGTAGGTCCCTCGGTATAGATTTAGTGCCTTTCAAGGTTTGCAGTTACGACTGTCTTTACTGTCAGGTCGGCTTTACCACCGAAAAAGGAATCCGGCAGCAGAATTTTGTGCCGCTGGAAGATGTTATCGATGACTTAAAAGTTAAGCTGGATTCGGAGCCGGACTACATAACCCTTTCCGGTTCCGGCGAGCCAACGCTTTATTCACGTTTTGGTGAACTGATAAACCGGATAAAGCGGATTACTTCCGTACCGGTTGCTGTTATAACCAATGGCTCTACGCTGAGTTTCCCACAGACAAGAGAGGCTCTCAAATCCGCTGATTTGGTTGTTCCCTCTCTTGACGCTGCTGATGAGCAGACGTTCAGAAAAATAAATCAGCCTTGCCGGGAGATAACATTCGATAAAATGTTGCAGGGTCTAATCGATTTTCGCAGAGAGTTCAGCGGCAAATACTGGCTGGAGGTTTTTCTCATTGCCGCCCTGAACGATTCCGACGAACATATCCAAAAACTCAAGAGCTGTATAGAAAGAATAGCACCTGACAAGGTTCAGTTAAACACCGTAGTCAGGCCTGCCGCCGACAACTCGGTTCGTCCGGTTTCGGCTGAGCGTATGGCTGCAATCGCCAAAGTGATATACAAAAATGCTGAGGTTATCGCCAACTATTCTGGTGTTCCTGCCGGAGATGGTTTCGCCGCTTGTGGCGAGGATATTTATCAGATGCTGAAACGCCGGCCTTGCTCAGCTCAGGATATTGCCATAGGTCTTTCAATCGGGCTAAATGAGGCGATTAAATATCTTCAGATACTGCTTGAATCAAACAAAATTTCAACTTATAAACAGGGCCAAACAACTTTTTATAAAGTAATTATTTAACGGGATTTTCAGTAAAATGGAACAGAAACAATATAAAGTTGTATTCCAGCCCACCGGTCGCAGCGTTTTTGCTCTGGCCGGCACCAAGATAATCGAAGCTGCCGGGGCAGCAGGCATAATTATCAACACCCCTTGCGGCGGAACGGGAACTTGCGGCAAATGCAGGGTTAAAATAGTTTCACCGCAGGCCGAGCCAACGGATTCTGATAAGGAAATTTTCGATTCTGCTCAACTCGCCCAGGGCTGGCGTTTGGCCTGTTGCAATCCTATCAATTGTGATTGTGTTATAGAAGTGCCGGAAAGCTCCCGCCTTGTTGGAGGTCATAAAATACAGGTTACTTCTGAAAACGGCAGTAAACACGAGGTAATACCATCACTTCGCAAGGTCTTTTTCGAGCTTGACAGTCCCACAATGCAGGACAATGTTGCCGATGTTGCTCGGTTGCAAAACGAAATAGGCAGGTGCAAATTAACCTTGAAACAGTTAAAGCTTTTGCCGGGCCAACTCAGGGAAAACGGTTTTAAAGGTACAGCGGTACTCGCCGGCCACCGGCTACTCGACATTGAATCTGGCGATACCACCGGAAAATGTTACGGCATTGCCTGCGACATAGGCACAACAACGCTTGTTGCTTGCCTCCACGAGCTTTGCAGCGGCTCCGAGCTTGCCGTTGTCAGCAGGATGAATCCACAAATATCTTTTGGCGACGACGTACTTAGCAGGATAAGGCATTCAGATTCTTGCGATGGTTGCCTCGCGGAGATGCAAAATGCTATTATAACAGAAATAAACGGTATGATTACCGAGCTTTGCGATACCGCCAGTGTCGCAGTTGACAATATCTATGAAATTGCCTTCGCTGGCAACACAACGATGGAGCATTTGCTCTGCGGCATAGACCCTTCGGGCCTGGGACAGGTACCTTTTGTTCCTACCTATTCGAGAGCACTTATTCTGAATGCATCCGATTTAAAAATTTCGATAAACAGATTCGCTCTGGCTTATGTTTTTCCCGTAATTGGCGGTTTTGTCGGCGGCGATACCGTTGCGGGAATACTGGCAACGGATATGTTGAACCAGACATCACCTGCGATAATGATTGATATTGGCACAAACGGCGAGATAGTCCTTCTCAAAGACGGCAAACTTTCAGCGGCATCGACCGCGGCAGGCCCGGCATTTGAAGGTGCGGGCATATCATCCGGAATGAGGGCGATGGCAGGGGCGATAGAGAAGATAAAATTTGAATCTGATGTCGTTTGCAGCACCATAGGCGATTGCAAGTCTGTCGGAATCTGCGGAAGCGCTCTTATAGATTTGGCCGCTGAGATGCTCAGGACTAAAATTCTCTCACCAAATGGAAGGATATTGCCGCCAGACGAGCTTGATGATAACGTTTCCGATGCTATCAAACAGCGTTTAATAAAGGGCAAAAACAATCAGTATGACTTTAGCATTACAGATAGAATATCTGTTACGCAGGAAGACATACGAAAGCTGCAGCTTGCCGTCGGCGCAATCCGCGCGGGCCTGAACATTATGCTCAAAAAAGCGTTCCTGAAGCCCTCAGATTTGCAAAAGGTTTTCATTGCCGGCGGTTTCGGCTCGTTTATCCGAAGGGACAATGCCCAGCGAATAGGGCTTCTGCCGGGCGGTATAGACCACACGAAAATGTCGTATGTTGGCAATACCTCGCTGGCCGGTGCCAGAATATCATTGCTTTCAGCAGATGCTCGAAAGCGGGGCGAGCAAATTGCCGAACAGGTCGAGCATATTGAGCTTTCGCTCGATTTGGATTTCCAGGATGAATTTGTTTCAGCAATGATATTCCCATAAGCTGTTAAGCTCGTAGTCTCTTACGTTGCGAATTTACTGCCATTTATACAACTTGTTTTGGACAATATAATCAGTAACTTCAGGACACAGATATTCACTCCAACTCTCCCCCGTCGCTATCTTGTTGCGAATCAGCGAGCTGCTGATATCTATCTCAGGAGTTTCTATCATATCGGCCAGAAGCTGCTCGAATTTATCCTCGCTGATTTTCTTTTTCAGACCGTGAAATTCAGGCTTTTCAAAACCGCCTCTGCGCATCACAACTATCCGGCACAAATCCATAAGTTCGGATATTTCATACCATTGACTAAGGCTCTCTGCCATATCTGCACCGATTAGCCAGTAAAGCAGGGCCTCTTGCCCCATCTTTTCTCGAAAGTATTTTACCGTATCAATTGTATAGCTTGGCTGGGTTCGATGAAATTCGCAGTCGCTGACTTCAAAATTCTCATTCCCGGCTACCGCAAGTTTAAGCATATCCAGCCGATTTTCCGTTGACGCTACCGGCCTTACATTTTTGAAGGGCGAACGTTTAGCAGGTATCAGGAAAATTTTTTCGGAACTAAGTTTTTTAATCGCTTCTGCCGCGACTTTTATGTGCCCAAGATGAACCGGGTCGAAACTGCCGCCGAATAGTACTGTTTTTTTGCTCATTGCAATTCCAATAATGGCTGATACTGAAAATTTTAGGGTAGCTCTAATAATTGCTTTTGAGCGACAAGTAGAAAATTTTTGTTGTCCGGCAAGGAATACAAATCAGCTTGAGCCGTAGTTCAAGCGGTTTTTGTCTGACACAGTCCGGCAACAAAAAGGTTCGCTTGTTCGCCAAAATGAATTATTAGAGGTTCCCTTTATACAAAGTAACAGTGAAACTGTGGTTAATTGTAAAGAAAAAAACAAAAAATCGCTTCAAAAATCATTCTGACAAATAAACTTATCTATCTTTTCCAATAAAATCCAGAAAATTATTGATTTGGCTTTTCTTTGTTCCGTACCAATCGTCCGCATCGGAACTTTGTTGCAGCGAACGCAGCAAAAGTTCTTTGTGATTATTTCGTAAAAGTGCTAAAAAGCCTTGATTTTTGTTTTTTATCAATGTTTTTTTATTTTGCGGGCGATTCGTTTTTATGCGAAGAGCTTTTGGAATTTATTTTTTAGTTAATGATTTGAAACTTCAATCAACAATTACAACTGTCGGGTTGATTTGCCAATACAAAAAAAGGTTAAGTTTTTTTTGAACTTTTGACGATAACTTTGTATAGGAAGCAGAGTTATATAAAAAGTTATTGACATAATGTTAGTAATGTGTCAAAAAGATAGACGTATTGATAACTTTTTTACCTTTGAAAGGAGGTGAATTACCTATGGCTAAAAAGAAAAAAGCTGCAAAGAAGAAAGTTGCTAAGAAAAAAGTTGCTAAGAGAAAAGTTGCTAAGAGAAAAGTAGCAAAAAAGAAAACAGCTAAGAAAAAAGTGGCTAAGAGAAAAGTAGCTAAGAAGAAAAAGGCTACAAAGAAGAAAGTCGCTAAGAAAAAAGTAGCTAAGAAGAAAAAAGCTAAGAAGAAAGTGGCTAAGAAAAAAGTAGCTAAGAAAAAAACTAAGAAGAAAACAGCTAAGAAGAAAAAAGCTACAAAGAAAAGAAAAAAATAGTTCTACGGCTTAGTTGCTGATGTTTTTGGGCTTCACCGTCTGGGAATTTGGCAACTGGCAAGTAGTGAGCCGTAACTCAAAATTTTGGATTTAGCTCACAAATTCGGGAAGGTTCTTTCGCCACGGCAGAGCCTTCCTTTTTTTTATACCATATCCATTATGCGGGAGTTGACGAATCGCCGATAATGGCTATAATCAACCGCTCTGACGAATAATTTACTACTATTTTAAAGGTGTTCAAATGAAGAGAATAACCGCATTTTTAGTACCTCTTACTGTTTTGGTTGTATTTGTCTGTGGATGCCAGGAGCAGGCCCAAAGCCCTTCCGCAACATCACGACACAACCGACTTGTAGGTAACGAAAATCTTCGACTCCAAAACGAGCTTCAATCTTGTCAGGCAACCATAGAAAACCAAAAGAGACTACTGGCCAAGTGTAAGCAGGAAAAAAAGAAGATTCAATCCGAAGCCAGCACCACAGCGGATTTCTTGCTTAAGACTCTTCCGGAAGAAACGATGGCTAAAAACGCACGTCTCACAGCAGAGAACGAAAAGTTGCTTAAGCGTATAGCGGAATTGAAAAAATCAAGCAGAAGTCGTGAAGTTTCGCAATAACGGCAGCTCGCTGATTATTTTTTCTTATTCGCGGCTTCTATGGGTGATGAGAGTTTTTCGTCTTTGAATTTTTTTCGCATTGCCGCTGCTACCAAACCCGTAAACATCGGTTGTGGTTTTAGCGGTCTCGATGTCAGGCAGGGATGTGCCTGTGTTCCGAGAAAGTACGGATGGTCAGGTAATTCGAGTATCTGCATTATTGGATGTTGTGGAGCCTTACCGGAAAATACCATACCGGCCTTTTCAAGAGTTTCGATGTACTTCGGGTCAACCTCATAACGGTGTCTGAATCTTAGCCGTACATTCTTCGACTTTCCGAACAGTTCCCAGGCGATTGTTTTCGGCTTTATTTCCACATCGTGTCCGCCAAGTCGCATATTACCGCCCAACTGTTCAATTTTTTTCTGTTCCGGCAATATATCAATGACCGCTTCAGAGCATTTCGGGTCGATTTCGTTGCTGTTTGCCTCTTTCAAGCCGCAAACATTCCTCGCAAACTCGATAACAGCCATCTGAAAGCCTAAACACAAGCCCAGGTAGGGCAGTTGATTCTCTCTGGCATAGCGAATACACGCAATTTTGCCCTCCGTTCCGCGAACGCCAAAGCCGCCCGGCACGAGAATTCCATCGACACTTTCCAGACAGTTGCCGGCATTTTTATCGTTAATTTCGGTTGTATCAATCCATTCGATATTCACCACGCAGCCAGTCGTTATTCCCGAATGTTCAAGAGCATTTATAATAGAAGCGTAGCTATCACGGACAGATGTGTACTTGCCGGTTATACCGATAGTTATTTCGTGCTTTTCGTTTCCTATTTTGTCGGTAAAGTCAGTCCACCTGGCCCATTGGCCTCTTTCTTTTTGAAGATTTATTCTTTCCTCAAGTCGCAAAAGCCTCAGCACCTCAAAGTCCATCCCGCATTCTTGCAGCATCGCTGGTATTTTATAAATGCTTGCCGAGTCCTCCATACTGATAACCCGCCCGATAGGCACATTGCTGTAAACGCTGATTTTTTGCCTTGCCTTTTCGTTCACCGGATTCGTCGCTCTGCACGCGATAATGTCAGGCTGAATTCCGGTCTGCATAAGCTGTTTGATTCCTAATTGAGCCGCCTTGGATTTCTGCTCGCCCAGCGTTCTCGGCTCAAGTATATATGTCAGAGCAACAAAGCAGCAACTTCCCGCCCCTTCCTCGTATGCTAATTCTCGCATCGCTTCAATGTAGAACGCGTTTTCCAAATCGCCCACCGTCCCGCCGATTTCGACGAATACGATGTCAGCATCGCTTTCCATCGCAAGGTTTCGCAGCCGCATTTTCACCTCGCCGGTAACGTGCGGAATCATCTGCACGTCTCTACCGAGATAATCGCCGTGCCGTTCCTTGCTCAAAATGGAACGGAATATCTGACCGCTGGTCGCGAAGTTATTCTTGCTGAGATTCTGGTCGAGCATTCTTTCGTATGTACCTAAGTCCATATCGCATTCCATACCATCGTCGAGCACAAAAACCTCGCCGTGCCTGAACGGGTTCAGCGTCCCGGAATCGATATTCAGATAGCCTTCCAGCTTTATAGGGGCAACTTTCAGCCCCTTATCCTGCATAAGTTTGGCCAGACACGAAGAGAAAATCCCCTTACCCAGCCCACTCATAACCGTACCCATTACGATAACGTATTTCGTTTTGCCCTTTTTATAGCCTTTCGGCATGGGCGAAAAGTACTCGGTATCGGTGGAAATATCACTTAGGCTGGCAAGAAGGTCATTTTTTTTCAGCATTTTAAAGTCCAAATCTTTCTTCAATTACCTCAATTTATTATTTTTTCTCACTATATATTTTTTTTATAAATTTCTCTGTATTTTCATATTTCGTAATGATTTTTCCAAACTTTTCGTCCCTTTCAAAGTCCAACCCAGGATTTAAGATGTAGGCTATGTGCTTCATATTATCCAAAGCATCCAATAACTGATACGATGATGGTTTGGATAATAGCTTTAGATTATAGGTGAGCAGTTTACGTTCGCAAGGGTCCTTCTTGTAAGGAACCTCATATTCCAGAAATCGAAGATTGTGGTTCGATTTAAAACCAGTTCGCTCGAAACTTGCTAACTTTTCTTTTGTTTTTTCAGAAAGAACGAAGCCTATCCAGTTCTGACCTTCAGCCAATTCATAGGCGTCTATATGGGCTGGGCCAAAAAATATCCTTTTTTCTTCATCAGTATAAAACCGTCCAGTACTCAAACATCCTCGCATTGGAATCCTTTCGTGAAACATTTCATGGAAGAACATTGCTGACACCAGTTCTATTGTCTTGAAAGAATCCTGAGAAGCATCATCAGTGTAAAAAATGAAGCTATCCGAGAAAAATATAAATTTGCATATATCCTTATTTTTCTCACACTCTTCCAGAGCTTTTTCGCATATTTCGGCTATACACGAAGTTTGAGTATCGTTAAGCCTATCTTTAGCCATACTTTCGACCCTACTTTTAAAACCGAGTATATCGAAATGGGTTACCCAGCGATTTCCGTCTATTATCTGGCTATTTTTCATTATGTTTTTTTTCTCTTTTAACGAAATCAGCGTATTGTTCCGGTGTATCAATGCCATCGGAGCTGTGTGCGACAAGGCCGGTGAGTATTGAAAAGCCGTACTCAAGCACCCTTAGCTGTTCCAGCCTTTCAATTTTTTCGAGTTTAGTTTGCCCCAGCTTCGTAATCTGCATAAGGAACTCTTTCCGATACGCATAAATCCCTATATGACGCAAATAGTCGCTCGTTTTTCCAATCCCTCCTGCATCCCTGTCATAAGGAATAGGTGCTCGCGAGAAGTATTTTGCGTAATTATCCTTATCAATAACGGCCTTTACGATATTTGGATTCGCAACGTCAGCCCTATTTTTAAATTTCGCCACCAGCGTCGCCATATTAGCATTGGCATTATTAACCATCAAATTCGCCAGCAAGTCAATATTGGCTGGGTCGATTTCCGGCTCATCTGCCTGAACGTTAATAATCACATCGGCATCAATATTTTCGACAGCTTCAGCGATTCGGTCGGTTCCGCTCTGGTGGTCAATTCTTGTCGCTGCGTATTTGGCCCCGAACGTTTTGCAGGCTACCGCGATTCTTTCATCATCACCTGCGATGAGACAATCGCTGATTAGATTAGCTTTTTGGACTTGTTCGTAGGTATGTTGAATGAGGAATTTGCCGGTATTTTTAGCGAGAAGTTTAGCGGGGAATCGGGTTGATTCGTAACGAGCAGGTATTACAGCAATAATTTTCACTAATTTGCCATCCGCAGCGACTTAAATATTTACCATCCCAAACCTATCATTTTTAACGTCCTGGATGCTGCTGGCGGTATTTTCAGATATTTTGTGATGGCTTCTAATTATTTTTCTCAAAAACCACTGCCCGGTTATGATATTGCAATTCTGCCCGGTTGTCAACAACTGAAAAAATATCTTGAAAGATAATGTATCAATGCTACTATAACTATCATTAAGAGCCTATTTTAAGGAGAAAAAATGAAATCGTATAAATTTTTGGTGAGCCTTTTTGTTATATTTTCTATATTCCAGCTGCAAGTCAGCAGTGGTGCTGATGTATTTGATGGCCTTGTAGCTGATTGGGCTCTCAATGAAGGAAAGGGGCAGCTTGTATATAACACTGTTGCTGATTCCAATCATAGCAATCTGACAGAAGGCCTCTGGGTGGTCAATGATAATGTAAGTGTGTTGAGTTTTGATGGTGAAAAAACCCGTGTCGATACTGATGTCAAAATTACCCAGGACGGCTCAAAAGGGATAACGTTCTTTGCTTGGGCCTACCCGACGAGTACCAGTTGGGGCAGGCATCACGTCATCAGCAGCGATAATGGCGGTTTTGACTGGTCCATTCTTAGAGAGTCGGGCAGATGGTGCGTTTTCGATGGCAATGGCTCCAAAAGAACGGGCTTTAATGTAGATATCAATAAATGGCAATGTGTGGCGGCAGTTTTTAAGCCAGACGAAAATGTATTGTTCTATAAAAATGCTGTCGAAAGTTCTTTAGGCAAGGCTCCCGGAACCGATACCTGCTGTAATTATCTTACAATAGGCGACAATGCCGGACGATGGAATGAGTATTTTGAAGGTATTATAAAGGACGTTATGGTTTTTGAAAGGGCCTTGACCGCTCAGGAAATTGCCCAACTCTATGAGATGACCAATAAAGATAACGACCTGAAAGTTGATGTTGACATCATTAGTATTGACAATATAGATTTGTCGATATCGAGCAAGATTAAGGCTCTTGAACTGCTCGAAAATACCATTGAAAAACAGCAGGCTGCCTACGGAGTACTTGATGAAATGCTCAAACAAAGACAATACTTTGGTAGAATAGAATCAGAAATAACTAACACAAAGGACAATCTCGGCCGGATTATACAGCAAGACAAAGAACTGGCAAAAAATTTAGCCCAGAGCATCCAAAAACTCATATCGATATTTGAGTCGCTGGGTTATACGTATTAGTGAATGCATAATTTGTATTTCACCCTTACGCAGGAGGTTAACCCAAGTTTGCGAGCCGAAAAGTGGCTTGGGTAAAAATTCGTCCAATTTCTGACATAAAAGCTAATTTTAGCAAAAAAAATGCTGATTTTCTCTGTTTTTGCTAAAAAAGCGTTCAAAATAGTATTTATTCAATTTTTAGAGGCTATTTGTCATTTTTCGCTTGAAAAAGTACGGATAATTCGTAAACTGATGCTCTTTGTCGCAGTATTGAGAGTTATTTTGCAAAGAAAGGCTGTTTTTTTATGATTAAGGTCAAATCTCGTCTCGGCGAGTCAGTTGAACAAATGGTTAAGCGTTTCAAGAAAATGTGCGAAAAAGAAGGTTTGATTCGCGATATGAAAAGGCTTAGCTATTACGAAAAACCGTCGGACAAGAACCGCAGACGTAGAAAAAAAGCCAGCAGGAATAGTCAGTTCGCTGCAAAACTTCAGTAGAAACGCTGTTTCAACCGTGTTATCAGCAATATCCAAGGCGAGAAAATATCTCGCCTTTTTTTATGGAGGCTTTTCGTGTCAAGAAAGAAAATTGCAATTGTCGGAGCAGGCAACGTAGGAGCGTCTGCCGCATTCATAGCCGCCAATGAGAGAATCGCTGATGTTGTCCTCATCGATATAATAGAGGGGCTACCTCAGGGCAAAGCCCTCGATATGACTCAGGCCGGGCCGATACAGAATTATGATTGCAAAATCACCGGCACCTGCGATTGGGCTGAGACTGCCGACAGTGATATTGTGATAATCACCAGCGGCCTGCCACGCAAGCCCGGAATGAGCAGGGACGATTTGCTCGCCAAGAATACCGAAATTGTCAAGGCTGTAACGACTCAGGCTGCAAAATACTCACCTGAAAGTTTTCTCATCGTTGTCTGCAATCCTCTTGACGCGATGGTAAATGCCGCTGCCAGTGTTAGCGGCTTTGCGAAGAATAAAGTTATGGGAATGGCGGGGGCGTTGGACGCTGCTCGTTTTGCCGCATTCATCGGCGAGGCGTTGGATGTGAGCGTTGCCGATATTACGCCAATCCTTATGGGCGGCCACGGAGACGATATGGTTCCGCTGCCAAGATTTACTTCCGTTGCCGGGGTTCCGCTGCCTGAGCTTATGGATGCAGACAAAATCGAAAAAATTGTTGCCCGCACTCGTAAAGGCGGCATAGAGGTTGTTAACCTTATGGGTACAAGCGCATATTACGCACCGGCGGCAGGGGCGGTAAAAATGGCGAAAGCAATTTTGCAGGATACCAAAACGCTTATGCCTTGTTGCGCCTATTGCGATAGCGAATATGGTGTTGGCGGCTGTTTTGTCGGCGTGCCGATAATCCTCGGTGCCAGCGGCGTAGAAAAAGTTGTTGTCCTTGACCTGAACGAAAAAGAATTAGCCGAATTTGCAGTTTCGGCAAGCCACGTCAAAGACCTTGTCGCAAAGGTCGAAAAACTTCTTTGACGGTTTTGTCGATTAAAAAACCTTGACTACGAAGCAAAAATCGATATTATCTCTGTTTCAGCATTTTTACCAATTTAGTTGCGGATGTGGCGGAATTGGCAGACGCGCAGGCTTCAGGTGCCTGTGGGCTTAGGCTCGTGGAGGTTCGACTCCTCTCATCCGCACTTTTTTTCCTCTTCAAGTTCCCTGCAATGCAATTTTCAGCGTTTTTTAACCATTTCACGCCCCCAAGGCCGATATTATTATTAAGAAGGATTTCTGCGAATTTAGAATGTGGATTTATGCTTGAAGCGTTAGAATATTATCAGAGTTTAGCTCAGAAATTTCAGACCCAGCTTTTAACCGCTCCCGGCGTACTGCTCGTTTTGATTGGCCTGTCGGTTTGGCTTGCCGGCCTTAGATGGCGGTGGCTTCTCGGCGCGTTGGCCGGAGCAACGATGGCTATTGTTGGAGTTTTTGCCCTCGGCGCAGAAGGGCTTTTTGCCGTGACGGTTGCTGTGGCGGTTGGTTTTGCGGCAGGGCTGTTGATGGATAAAATTGTTCTCGGAATTTTTGGAACGATTTTTGCCGCAGGGATTGTACTCTTATTTTTTGCCTGCGACAACTCGCCGCCGGCAGCAGAGTTTTACAGTGGCAGCGGCCACGATTCAAATACAGTTGTTGCTGAGGATTTTATAACGCAATATCCGTATCCTACCTGGCCGCAATACCACGCCACAACAGAGACGATTGCCTCGCCGATGGCGGTTGAAATAACGATTGAAATGGCAAGATATTTTGTGGAGAATTCAAAAAAGGGCTTGACTCTTTGCGGCAGCGGCAGTTTTGCTTGTGCCGGGTTTGCGGCAATTATAATGACGGTTATCGCGATGGCAACGGCAAGGCTCTTTATATCGCTTATGTCATCGGCGATAGGAACGACCATTATTTTTGTCGGTATGACAATGCTGTTATTTTACAAAGGTTCTGCTCCGATTACGCTGATTTCGCAAAGGCCGACTTTGTATTCGGTTGTATTTTTAGTAATGATAATTTTTGGGGCGGTTGTTCAGCTTGTACTGTCGCCGCCGAGCCATAAAACGATAAAAACGCATAAAAAAAATAAAGACAAAGGAAAAGAGAAATGAATTTACTGATTCTTGCCCAGGCTGCGGAAAAGGCCTCTGAAACGGCTGCTGTTCAGGCCGAGACAACCGATATTGTGCCAATGGATTTAATTTGGGAACAGATTTCAGCTTTGACGTGGCTGCAGGCTCTTGTTGCTGTTTCGTTCGGAGCGGTTTATCTGCTTTACGGCTGGCGGATTTTCAAGGTATTGGCGGTAGTTTGTTTCGGAATGGTCGGGCTTTTCTCAGGTATGAAACTTGGGGAGATGCTCGGCTCGGTTTTATGGGGCGGGGTTATCGGCTTGGTTTCTCTTGGGCTGCTATCGATTCCGCTAATGCGATGGGCTGTTAGTATTCTCGGAGCAATATCGGGCGGAATTGTTACCAGCGGAATATGGTATGCGGTGGGTCTGCCGGAGCAGTACATCTGGGCCGGTGCGGTAATAGGGATAGTTGCCGGCGGAATGATTTCATTCATCGTATTCAAAATTTCCGTGATACTGTTTACGAGTATGGGCGGGGCGACGTTGATAGTTGTCGGGATGCTCGGGCTTTTCCATCTTTACGAACTGGCCCAGACCGACCCGACCGATTATGTGCAGACACTTGTTAATCAGCAGAATTGGTTTTTGCCGGTAATCTTGATTTTTACTACGGCGATAGGTATTGTTATACAAAATAAGCTCGTCAGAAAATCAGCGGAATGGGAACTGTAAGAAACTGTTAGAGCAATTCAATTTTTAGACACGGATTTACACAGATTTTTACGAACTATTTTAACCGCGAATTTCGCAGATTACGCGGATTAAAAAAAAGGAAATTGCAACCCCACATTTGTAAATGTGGGGCTAACTAACTCGGCCATACCGGCCGAGGCTAAACGACGATGGGAAAATGATAAACAATATGTAAATACCCTCGGGACAAGACCCGGGGGCTAACTAAATTGGGTTTTTTTTGTTTTTCACCACTTGCCAAATCTTGCTCCAATCGTTATAATCATTTATTTAATAGGAGTTTGTAAATGGCTAAGTCCAATCCAAAGGTAGTCCTTGCCTATAGCGGCGGGCTTGATACGAGTGTTATTCTGCCGTGGCTGAAGGAAACTTACGGCTATGATGTTATTGCTTTTGCCGCTGAGCTTGGCCAGGGCGATGAGCTTGAAGGCATAAAGAAAAAAGCTCTTGCCTCCGGTGCGGTTAAGTGCATCGTTAAAGATCTTCGCAAAGAATTTGTTGCCGACTATATCTGGCCAATGCTCAAAAGCGGAGCCATTTACGAAAATGATTATATGCTTGGCACAAGCATTGCTCGTCCGTTGATTGCAAAGCATCAGGTCGAAATTGCTCAGGCCGAAGGTGCTATCGGTGTTGCTCACGGTGCTACCGGTAAAGGCAACGACCAGGTACGTTTTGAGTTAACGTTTATGGCTCTTGACCCATCGCTTCAAATAATCGCTCCGTGGAAGGACGCTCGGTTCGAGCTTACCAGCAGAGAAGCTGCCATCGATTACGCTAAAAAACACAAAGTGCCAATCGAGCAGAGCAAAAAGAAAATATACTCACGCGACCGCAACCTCTGGCACATCAGCCACGAAGGTGCTGAACTCGAAGACCCTGCCAACGAGCCAAACGACAGGCTCTTTACGATTTCAAACCCGGTTGCCAAAGCTCCCAACAAGTCTGCATATGTTGAGATAGGTTTTGAAAAAGGTATTCCGGTTTCGCTTGACGGCAAAAAAATTGACGGTGTGAAACTGATTGAGACGCTCAACAAAATTGGCGGCAAACACGCTGTCGGACAGGCAGATTTGGTTGAGAACCGGCTCGTTGGAATAAAATCGCGAGGCGTATATGAAACGCCCGGTGGGACAATCCTTTATACCGCTCACAAGCAGCTTGAGGCCCTCACTCTTGACAGGGACACTGCCCACTACAAACAGCAGATAGCTCTGAAATACGCTGAAATGGTCTATAACGGCCAATGGTTCTCGTCCCTGCGCAACGCTCTCGACGCATTCATCGACCAGACTCAGCAGAATGTTGCTGGCACGGTAAGGCTGAAACTGTTTAAGGGACGCTGCACTCCGGCAGGAGCAAAGAGTCCCAACAGTCTTTACAGCGCGGACCTGGCCGGCTTCACAATGGGCGATGAATACGACCCAAAAGATGCTACCGGCTTTATCAAATTATTTGGTTTGCAGATGACGGTTGCAGGCGCACTGGCAAAAAAACAGGCCGCCAGAAAAATCGTAAAGAAAAAAACTACTAAGAAGAAAACTAAAGGGAACCTCTAAAAATTCATTTTGGCGAACAAGCGAACCTTTTTATCGCCGGACTGCGTCAGACAAAAGCCGCTTGAACTATGGCTCAAGCTGATTTGTCTTTCTTGCCGGACAACAAAAATTTTCTACTTGTCGCTCAAAAGCAATTATTAGAGCTACCCTAAAAAATAATCTGTCGGTTTTGCAGAATCGTGAATCCATAACAAAAAATTACGAACGGGTTATAAGTAATGCCAGACTGGTTAATTCTGATATTTATATTTACTCTTGGGGCCAGCGTTGGCAGTTTTCTCAATGTTGTAATTTACAGATTGCCGCGTGATAAATCGCTTGTAAGTCCGTCTTCAGCGTGTCCGGCCTGCGGTGCATTCATAAAGTTCTACGACAATATCCCGATTTTTTCGTGGTTTATCCTTCTGGGAAAATGTCGCAAATGCAAAGCAAAAATTTCGCCGAGATATTTTATTATCGAACTGTTCACGGCAGCAATCTTCGTAGCGGTGTATGTGCTTTACTTTATGAATCCGGTTCGCACGGGCCTGCCGGATTTTTTGCAGGGCGGCTGGCTGATTTATGCTGTGCATATAATAATGCTTGCAGCACTTATAGCAGCTTCGGCGATAGACCTTGAATTATGGGTAATTCCACTTTCGATATGCTGGCTCGTTACCGCTGTTGGACTTGTCGCCTCGGCAGTTGCGCCACTGGTTTTGGAGCCGGGAACTATCAGATTTTACGCTCTTTTTCCGGTAGCTTCGGCTAAAATAGCTGTTCTCTCGGCTGGAGCATTTGTAGGATTATTTTTTTCGCTGATTTTTTTATGGCTCGGAATTATCAAGACGAGCTACCTCGGTGATGAATCTCACCCTGCAGATGACGAAAATTCGGATGAGCAAAATTATAATCACCGTTTGGAAATGTTAAAAGAGGTAATTTTTTTATTGCCGCCAGTAATATGTTCAATTGCTGCGATAAAGGTTTATTCCAGCAGCGAAACCTTTGCGAACTGGTGGATAGATTTTTCACAACATCCTGTCATCGCAGGGCTTGCAGGGAGTTTATGGGGGTATCTCATCGGTTGCGGGGTTGTGTGGGCAACGCGTATATTGGGGACAATGCTGTTCGGTAAGGAGGCGATGGGGCTTGGAGATGTGCATTTGATGGGTGCCGCCGGTGCGGTACTCGGACCTTGGCCGGTAGTGATAGCGTTTTTTATTGCACCGTTCTTCGGGTTGTTCTGGGCGGGGTCGCAGATATTTTTTAAGAAAATGAGGCAAATTCCTTACGGTCCGTTCTTGTCAATGGGCCTCTTTGTGGTTATGATTATACACGATGGGATTCGGAACTGGCTGAATAGTATGCTGTTCCGCTAAGGTTAAGACAATCTGGTTCTTTATAAAAGGAGTGAACTAATGAGTACTTTTACGAAAAAAATTCTGGCTTTATCTTTTGTTTTTGTCGCAGCTACTTTTCTGACAGGCTGTACGAGTTACAAAAAAAAGTATACCGCTTTAAATGTTGAGCACCAGAACCTTAAGGGACTTTATGAAAATTGCCAGTCAACGCTGGAAGGCAGCTCTTCCGAAAAAGAAGAGATAGCTCAAAGACTTGCCGAGGGTGAGCAGACCATAGATGAACTCAGGCAGCAAATTGAAGAACGCAACCAGACTCCGGGACAGGCTACAGGTTTTGGCGAAAATTATCAGGTCGATGTCGATTCCACCGCTGGAACGATTACCGTAACACTGCCTAATACAATTTTGTTCGACTCAGGCAAAGCTATTCTAAAGCAAAGCGTAAAGACAGACCTCAATTACATCGTTTCTGTTATAAACGAAAAGTATAGCGGCAGGCTCATCGATGTTGTAGGCCATACTGATTCTGACCCGATAAAGAAATCAAAATGGAAGGATAATTGGCAGCTTTCCTCCGAACGTGCTCTTGCTGTTTTGCGTCAGCTCAACGCTAATGGCGTACTGGATGATAGTATTCGTGCCATCGGTTGCGGCCAGGGCAGACCGGTTGGTCCTAACAAAACCTCAAGCGGAAAAGCAAGAAATCGTAGAGTTGAAATTGTTGTTCATATGAGATAATTTACGGCTAACGCCGTTTTACAAAAGGAATTGTTAACGGAGATACAGCCCCGAAAAATTCGGGGCTGTTTTTTTATGCCTATTTAAAGGTCGCAATGTTTATTTTGCCGGTGCTGCTTATTTTTATAGTTATACATCCTGAATCGCTGGTTAAAAAATTCTTGCCACGAGGATTCCTTTGGGATTGATAGTGTGAACAGCTTGTTACAGCATATTCCGGCTTAAAAGCCTGTTCAAAGCCATCTACGGCATCTCTTTGTGAACCGTGATGCGGAGAAGTTATCACATCCACATCAAGTTCGGGATAAAGTTTCATTACTTTTTCCTGAGCGTATTTGCCTATATCGGAACATAGCATAATTTTTCTGTTGGCATATTCAATGAGCAAAACCGTCGAACTGTCGTTATCGCTCAGGTCCTGAAGTTCTTCGTTTACAGGCCAGATTTTTTTGATAGTAACTTTCCCAAGCGTTTTTAATTGTGGCGTAAATTCTATGGGTATGTTTTTCCGTGTCAGAAAATTCACCAGTACCGCTGCTATTTTTGAAGAGTTTGTCTGAGCGATAAATTTTTCTGACATATAAACATTTTTGATTTTTCTCTGCTCAGCAACTTCTGGTATGCCGTTGAAATGGTCTATGTCGTTATGACTTAGATAAACCGACTCGATATCTCTCAGTCCGGCATAGTTCAGAAAAGCTGTTACGATTCTCTCGCCGACATTATTTTTACTGATAGAACCGCAATCAAAGATAATAGTTTTTTCGCCCGGCAAGACAGCTACAATGCATTGGCCGTGCCCGACCGAAAGAATATTCAGGCTTAATGTATTTGTATTTGGCCGAAAATTAAACTGCCACACCAGCAACACAATCACAATTACTCCAACGGTACACAAAAGTTTTTTTGCTTTATAGTATTTACCAGAGTATCTGTTCCAGGGGAGAGTCCCGCAGGAAAGTGTCGCGTAATAAAGGAGTATTATCAGTATATTTATATGTCCCGTAACTATCGGTGCTGGACTTAGTTGAGCAAAAGTTTTTATCGTGAAGATGAATAAGTCCGTAATAGCTTGTAACGGTATCGCTAAAAAGTGAGCCAGAGATGGCAGGACTGAAGCCAAAAGGATTTTGATGAATCCCAAAGGCAGTATCACCACAATAAACGGCATTGCCGCCGCTGTCCAGAGGATACAGGCGGGCTGAATTTCATTGAAGTGCAAAACGAGTATCCCCGCTGTCCCAAGCCAGGCGCAAAGGCCCACGATTACCATACTCGTTACCGCCAGCAATGGTTTGCGCAGAAGCGGGCTTTTAATTTTTTCTATATTGTCCACCATTTTTTGATTGATAGGTTTGTAAAAGAGCAGAATTCCGCTTACCGCGGCGAAAGACAGGCTAAATCCGACACTAAATATATCCATCGGCCTAATTAGGGTAATGATTATTGCCGCCAGAGCCAGCGAGTTGAACGCGGAGACTCTTTTTTTGAATATCTCCGCCGTGCAAAACGTCAGAAACATTATTGCTGCCCTGATGGTGGGCGTTCTTGCGGGAACGATGATTATAAAAACCGCTATCGCAAAAACGCACAGCATTGCTCTGGATGACCTTGTCAACCCGGTTTTTTTTCCTGCCCACCAGACGATACCGGCGAAGATACCTACGTGCAGGCCGGAAAGACTTATAAGATGCAGCAGCCCGGTTTTTTTGAATGCGTCATAGATGTTCGGGGCTATTTTTGTTCGCTGTCCAAGCAGCAGCGCATCGAGCAGGCCACCGGAGTCTTCGGATTCAATGTCGAAGTTTAAGAATAATCTTGCAAACTGTCTTAGCTTTGTTTGTATTCTGGCCAATATATTTCTTCGACTATTTGTGAGAATTTGGATTGAAGCCGAATTTTTTACAGAGGCACAAACATAAATTCCCCTGCGATTCATTGTCTTTTTATAATCATATTGTCCGGGATTGTCGGCAGGGCTGAAGGTTTTTATTTTACAGAAGCTTTGAATTTCATCGCCGATTTGCAGTGATGTGTTTTCCTGTCCTGTATAAAATTTCATTCTTCCGCTTACATCTGCCCATCCGGCAATTGTCTTAATCTGCAATGGCTTTGCGTAGAAAACGGTGTAAGGCTCTACTCTGCTGAACTTAGCCATTTGCCAATCGTCAGCGAGAACCGTTAGCGGCTCTGTCGTTATTTCTGCTTTTATATGGACGAACCGGGGCTCATCACTGACAAAATTCCTTATATCGTCAACGTCTATTTTCTCGAAGGCACTGAGCCTTACCGAGCCGAGACAGGCGAAACAAAGAATAGCGAGCAGCATTTTCGCGGGAGCGAGACGAGCTTTGCCGAATTTTGCGAGTATTAAAAACCCTGCCGATAGTCCTGTGCAAAGTGTAAGCAGCCAGACGGGGGCAATGTGAAAATGATATTGAAAAATGATTCCAGCTATTATTACCGCCGCTGGTATAAATGCCGGACATTTATACATTATGTTTATATAGATGGGCGGTTTTTCCTGAAGTTCTGCTTTAAGACGGAGGATACTTTTTTGGATTTCGTCCAATTTCTCTCCTGCTACATTCCGAGTGTCTTAAACATATCCATAAATTGTTTATATGCTTCAGCGGTGAGATAAGATAAAAATAGTGTCCCCGCAATAACCGCAACGGTTACCCAGATTTTTGTGATAATTTTATACTTTGGATTGAACCACACCAGCGGCAGTGCCAATGGTCCAACGCAGAGAATTGCTATTACGATTAACGATGTAGCGAAATACCATTTGCCTTGCGGTTTTGATACCTTTGGTTGAAAATTATCAAGAAACTCGCCGCAATATCGACACTTAACAGCTTCGTCCTGAATTTCCTCAGCACAAAATGGGCATTTTTTCAAGGCGTTACTCGCTTTCGATTTTTTCTATTCCGTTCATATACTTTCGCAGAACTTTCGGCACGGTTATAGAGCCGTCAGCATTTTGATTAAGCTCCATAATCGATATCAACACTCTCGGCGAGGCGATAACGGTATTATTAAGCGTGTGGCAGAACGCATTTTTCTTTGTTTGGCCATCCCTGTACCGCAGGTTCATCCGCCTTGCCTGAAAATCGTAAAACTTGCTCGCGCTGTGCGTTTCGCCATAACTGTTTCGTGATGGCATCCAGGCTTCAATATCATATTTTTTCGCCTGTCCTCTGCCGAGATCGCCCGTGCAAACATTGACTACTCGATACGGAATTTCCATTCCCTGCAGAACGCTCTCAGCGTTTTGGCGAATTTCTTCGTGGAGGGCAGCGCTTTGCTCGCTATCGTTTTCGCAGATAACGACTTGTTCGACCTTATCGAATTGGTGTATCCTGTACAGGCCGTGCGTATCCTTGCCGGCGGCGCCTGCCTCACGTCGATAACAGGTGCTAAGGCCAACGAATTTGACAGGCAGTTTTTCTTGCGGCAAAATCTCACCGCTGTAATAAGCTGTTAGCGGCACCTCCGCTGTGCCGGCTAAATTCAGTTCATCTCGTTCCATCCGGTATGTTTGTTCTTCGCTACCCGGAAAATATCCGGTTCCAATCATCGCTTCGTTACGCATCAGCATCGGAACGCTTATAGGTGTATATCCTTGCTCAACCATAAAATCGAGAGCATATCGCAGCACCGCCCAGTGCAGAAGGGCACCGGCACCCTTTAGAAAATAATTTCTTGTTCCAGCCAGCTTGACGCCTCTTTCGATGTCCAGAATATCAAGCTCAAGGCCGAGCGTTACGTGGTCTTTAGGCTCGAAAGCAAATTGCCGAATCTCGCCCCATTTTGTAATTTCGACATTTTCGGTATCGTCCTTACCGCTCGGCACATCATCGTCTGCCGGCTGAGGAACCTGGCTATTTAAGCAATCAAATTCCGGAACGATTTCTTTAAGCTCGTTGGTTAGCTTTGCTTCTTCCTGTTTCAAATCTGCTAGTTTTTCGAGTATATTTTCTTTTTCTTCGCCGGCAAGTTTCGGTATCAATTTGCCAAGAGCGTTTTTTTCGGTGGTTATATCCTGCAAGCGAGTCTTTGCAGCACGGTTTTGTTCGTCCAGTTCCAGAAGTCTGTCTATATCGACATTGAAATTTTTTGCTTTGGCGGCCTGTTTGAATTTTTCCGGCTCGGCGCGAATAAGTTTTATATCTATCATAATTTTTACTCTTTTTAATTTGTCGCCATCAGCGAAACGTTTTTATCCGTACACTACTACCTTGTAACATTTGGTTTTGTTTATTGTCATTCCCGCGCAGGCGGGAATCCGGGCTGTTATTTTTGCTTCTGGACACCTGCTTTCGCAGGTATGACAAATCTTTTAACCGTTTATGTACCCATAACTTCAAATGTTACAGGGTACTACATATATTCGCTATTATTATAATTCATCCCAAAAACCATAATGAACACCCTTCGTGGCATTGCCAGTGCCAAAAATAAGGGTTTTGGGATAGCTTCTACAAATTTCTACCCTGTGAATTTCCGCATAATCACCACGTCATTTTGCCCACCAAAGCCGAAAGATTCGCTAAGAGCGATTTCGATTTCAGCTTCTCTCGGCTTGTTAGGCACATAATCCAAATCCAAAGCAGGGTCGGGGTCGTTTAAATTTATTGTTGGCGGCAGAATTTTATCCCGTATCGCCAATACGCAGGTTATCATCTCCGCAGCGCCAGCAGCACCAATCAGATGGCCGAGCATACTCTTAACACTGCTCACAGGAATCTTTTTTGCGTGCTCCCTGAACGCGGTTTTTATCGCCAGCGTCTCAATGGAATCGTTTTCGGAGGTACTCGTTCCGTGAGTGCTGATATATTCGATGTCCTTGTAACTTATTCCGGCATCGGCGAACGCATCGTTCAAAGATTTGACCGCGCCGCGAGCTTCTTCGTGCATATCGGTAACTCGGAACGCATCGCTGCTGCTGCCGTAACCGATTATCTCGGCAAGAATTTTTGCGTTTCGCTTCTTAGCCGATTCGAGTGTTTCGATAATTATTATCGCCGCACCTTCGCCGATTACGAAGCCATCTCTTGTTGCGGAAAATGGTCTCGATGCTGTGTCCGGACTATCGTTTCTTATCGAAAGGGCGGTAAGCCTATTGAATCCGGTTACCCCGAGCGGATGAATCATGGAATGAGCTCCGCCTGCTATCATCACGTCTGCATCGCCGGCCTGGATTATTTTAAACGCTTCGCCGATTGCCTGCGTACTGGCAGCGCAAGCAGTAAGGCAGCTTCTGGAAACGCCTCTTGCTCCGGTCAAAACCGCAACGTGAGCTGCGGGCATATTTGGTTCCTGCTCAAGTTCGTTGTCAGCGTCCATTTTCTCAAACGCATCCTCTGCCCATTTTTTCCAGTCCATTTGGCCGTTCTCATCGTTCCAGCCAGCGACAATAGCGCCAAAAAAGTTGTCGTTATCGACCGCACCTTCGCCGGCTCCGAGATATACCCCAAGCCTTTTGCGGTCGATTCCATCGGCAGGGCTTTGGCTGTCAATTTCTATACCAGCCTGTTTGCAAGCCTGCGTACAAGCCCCAATCACGAAACCGCTATGCCTGTTACTGTGTTGGTGGAGTTGCGGGTTCTTTGTGTATTTTGTGATGTCGTAATCTTTGACCTCAGCACAAAATTTCGTCGGAAATCCCGATGCGTCGAATATGGTTGTTTTGCCTATACCGTTTTCACAGTTGAGCATTTTTTTCCACATTGTCTCAACGTCATTGCCCAGCGGGCAGATAATTCCCGTCCCGGTTATAACAACTCTGTTTTTCGTGAGCTTTTCCATTATTTTATGTTCTTCAATATTACTGCCGCTGTCTGTCCGCCGTATGTATAGCCGCAGCACAGTGCGTATTTAATTTTCTTTTCGACAGGTTTCAAAGGTATATTGAGTTTGCAGCCATCGGCAGGGGTGTTAAAATTCTTAGCTGCCGGTATTACACCAGCCTCCATCGCACAGCAGGCAGCTATTACATCTATCGCTCCGCCGGCCGCTCCGGTATTACTGACCATACTCTTGGTTGGCAGGGTGGAAATGTTTTCTGCTTTGCCATTCGTAGCGTTATAAATCGCTGTCGCCTCTGCTGTGTCATCGCAGGCTATTGCCGAGCCGTGCGGAATTATAAGGCCGATTTCTTCCGGCGAAATTCCCGCCTGGCTAATCGCCTCTTCAATTGCGATTTGTAATCCCTTGCCGTTCTTTTCGAGATGGCGGTAATCTGCGTTTAAGCTATTGCTCTGGCCAAGGCCTGCAAGCTCAGCATAAATTTTCGCACCACGTTTTTCTGCCGCCTCTGCCGATTCGATTATAACATTCGCCGCCGCTTCGCCGAACACCGAGCCGCCAGCCTTGGCATCGAAAGGCCTGCACGCATCCTGCGGGTCGCCATCGTAATCTGCAATCGCTCGTTTGTTAAGGCACTGTTTAATCAGTACCATCGGATTCACTTTTGCCTCGCCGCCGCCGGCCAATGCCATTTCCGCCGAACCCCTCTGTATTATTTGTGTCGCTTCCGCAATCGCCAAGAGGCTCGCAACTTCAGCGCAGGTTATCGTATTGCTCGGCCCCTGAATATCGTGAGTAATCCCAACGTGGCAGGCGAGCATATTAGGCAGATACTTCAGCAGCCAAACCGGCGTAAGTGCATCGAGTCCGTCCTTGCCCCATTTTCGGATGTCAAATTTGCCATCGGAAATACTCTTTGCAACTGCTGGCGCAAGCTCGATGAGGTCGCAGCTTATCAGTCCAGCGCCTAAGCATATAGCAGTTTTGGCAGGATTGATTGTTACGTTCGCTTCATCGGTCGCCCTGGTAACCAATCCCGCATCCGCGAACGCTTCGTTG
This sequence comes from Anaerohalosphaeraceae bacterium, assembly GCA_021108375.1. Taxonomy (GTDB): domain Bacteria; phylum Planctomycetota; class Phycisphaerae; order Sedimentisphaerales; family UBA12454; genus JAIORA01. The sequence goes on along the minus strand of JAIORA010000047.1, from coordinate 109,467 downwards.
CTGGCGATTATCGCAAGCTCAATATCCCTCGACATAAGCTTGGTCGTTTTACGCTGCGATTTTTGGATATGGTCGCGAATTTTAAAATCGCCCACCTCACCGGCAATTTGACAGGTAAACCCGGACGCGTCAAAGGCTTTTATCGTATCAATTCCGCTTCTGCCCTCGCACAATCTTGACCATAAATCTTTATAGCTCAGACCCAACGGCGTTATCGCTCCGAGTCCGGTTATAACGGCTCTGCGCACAGTCATCAATTCAGCTCCATATTAGGGCCCGGCACTCCGGAATTCCTTAACACAACAGAGAACAGCTCGGTGAAGACGAAATTTTCTTCAGGAAATTCTGCCCCCGCTAAGTTCTGGTCGATATGGCTGAACATAAGGTCGATTTCGGCAACGGTTTTTCCGTCGCATACAATCTTACCTTTGGTACTGGCCGCTTCGTCTGCTATTGAGTTGATTTTAGCGTGAATTTCGAGCGTATCACCGGGTTTGGCATAGCGAAAGAACACCGCTTTATTGATTTTAGCGAGGATTACTTTTTCCTTATAATCACGGGCCTGGCCTACAAGTATTCCAGCCGTTTGAGCCATCGCTTCTATCATCAGGCATTCCGGCATTATCGGAAAACCCGGAAAATGGTCGTGTATATGCTCCTCTGCCATAGTGATATTCTTTATCGCTACCGCATTTTTACCACTGTTAAACTCAGTGAATTTGTCTATCCATATCCATCGCATAGTATGTCGCCACTTTTAGCTGGCCGTTTCACATCGCACTATTTATTAAGTCTTGCGTCAACAAAATTAACCAACGCATCGACCGTAAACAAATCACCTATCTTGTTTACATCAGGGTCAGCCTCAAACCTGGATATATCGCTATGCGGCATTTTATCACGAAGTTCCTGAAGGCCTTTTTCTGTCAGTTTGCCATCTTTAACATATTCTTCACTACCCATCAGCGCCTCAGCAGGGAACAATTCTTCACGCGGAATTTTAAGGTCGAAGGATTTTTCCATTCTGAAAACGATATCCAGAAAGTCAATACTCTCTGCGCCAAGATCGCCCATCAATGTTGCCTCAGGTGTAACCTCATCATCATCAACGCCAAGTGCATCGATAAGAACCTCTTGTATCTCTTTCAAAATTTGTTCGCGACTCATTGCCATACAAATAACCTCCGGCTAAAATTTAATATCAATTGACAATTCTTTTTTGGTTTCTAATTTTTCAAAAGCTCAAAGCGTCTCTTCAGGCTTTCTATTATGTACGCATCCTGTGTAGCTTTGCTGCTATCGGCATCAGAGAGATTAAAATGTCTGAGACCTATACGAGCCTCGACTATCTGCTTATCTCCGCAAACACCTTTACCTGTAAAGCTGCTAAGGTTTTCTTCGAGCATTTTTGCGGTAACGGTATATTCGATTTTCATCGATGGTGCCGCGAAACTCTTGTATTTTACATTTTTTGCCTCAGTTAGCAATACCATACTATGGGCAAAATTTTCGCTTTTGCGAACCAGCCACGATGCCGATTCTATCAGTCCCTGCAGCAGAAAAACGCCAGGCAGAACCGGGAAAATTGGAAAATGGTCAGACAGATATTCCTCTGCCATCGAAACGTTTTTTACCGCTCTAAGCTGTTTTCCAAGCTCAAAATCCAGTATTTTATCTATAAGCATAAATTTCATAAGTCCCGCATTTTACGGACAATGAGCTGTTTTTCCAGCTTTTTTTTAGTATTTTATACCGATACAAGCTGTGAAATGCTTATTTATCTTGAAAAAGACGCTAAAATCATATCAAATAGCGGCAAATACCTTAAATTTGGCTGAACAGTAATGAATTTTAAAGATTTCTTAACTTACATATACCCCAAAACGCTCGGCTTCAAATTGGCCTATCACAGGCTCGGCCCTGCGCCTCGGCCGATTACGCTAACCTTTTCGGTTACCAATGTTTGCCAAAGCAGGTGCAAAACCTGCAATATTTGGAAGATTTACCCCGAAAAGCACCAGAACTTCAAAGACGAGTTGACCATTGACGAGATAAGAAAAATTTTCAAATCTATGGGCAGGGTCTATTTTTTCAATATAAGCGGCGGCGAGCCGTTCCTGAGAAATGACCTTCCTGAAATTGTGGAAGCAGCCATAGAGCATCTCAAACCTGCAATAATTCACAGTCCAACCAATGCGCTGGCTCCTGAAAAAATCGTTGCCCATACCCAGCGGATTCTAAAAATCATAAAAGAAAAATCGCCGTTTACGGTTTTCACCGTTAAGCCCTCAATTGATGGCATAGGGCCTTTACACGATGAAATTCGTGGCGTTGATGGCAACTGGGAAAAGCTGCTTGAGACTATCAAGTTGCTCAAGGAAATTGAAACCGAATATGACAATTTTCATCTCGAACTTGGTACAGTAGTCTCGAATTTTAATAAAGCTCATCTCGATGAAATCGAAGAGTTTGTCCATTCTCTCGGCATACAAAGTTACAGAAACGAAATCGCTGAGCAGCGTCAGGAGTTTTTGAATATCGGCGACCCCATAACACCAACTGCCGATGAATACGCGGAATTGATGGCCTCTTTCGCTGAGAAGGTAAGGGAGAATCTTCGCAAAAAACGCTCGCTGGCCAAGGTAACAGAATCTTTAAGGCTGGTTTATTATGATTTGGCCATCAAAATCGTCAAGCAGCAAAGGCAGGTAATTCCTTGTTTTGGTGGAATATCGAATGTCCATTTAACTCCGTATGGCGATTTATGGCCTTGCTGCGTTCTGGGCTATTCAGCGTCAATGGGCAATTTGCGGGATAGTGATTATAATTTCTGGAAGGTTTGGCGAAGTCCCAAAGCCGCGGAGATAAGGAAATCAATTAAGAACAAGCAGTGCCACTGTCCGCTCGCCAATCAGTCGTATTCTAATATCATCTGCAATACAATGAGCCTGCTAAAGGCTATGTACAACATTTTGTACTTTACGTTGAAAAAGTAATCCTACTGAAAGTGTCCAAATCATTTCGCTTTGCTATTCAGGTCAAATATTATATACGCGTTCATCCCGGCCTTAAGAAACTTGCCGTCTTTGGTTCGCTCGCCAGCGGCCCCCGCAACATATTCAAACCTGTATATATTCCTGAGCTGGTTACTAAGCTGGCTAAGATATTGTGTCGTTTTCTGGTCATAAAGAGATAACGGCATAAGATAATACGGGTACTTGCCGGTTTTGGCCATCTGCTGAACCTGCTCAACGCTTCTGGCTACATCAATTTCCCTATCCAGATACCACGCGATTTCCGGCCGAATAAATCCACCCTTTGACTTGTGCTGATTAACGATAAAATCCTCAAAGCTCAGCAGTCTTTTATCAAGCGGGATTATGGAGTTGAGCTTTTTGAACATATCAACCTTAGCCTGCGCCTGCCACCGCACAGAATGGAAATGATTTGTCCCAACAACACAAAAGCTCGCTGTCATCGCAACAAGCAGTACAATCGCAACAATGCCAGCCTTTTTATTTGTTCTCTTAATAAAATCTCCAACCATCAAAATCGCCAGCGCCGTCGCTATCGCTATCGGTACAGCTAACGGCCTAATCCAGTATTGATGCTTCCAGACGAGTCCGCGAAAGACCATAAGGAACAAAATCGCAGGGAATATAAAAAGCCACGGAACTGGAAATTGTTTGCTTCTCCTGTCGCTGGCTGAGTCTTTGTCTGTTTCCATAAAAACAAATAATTGGCCGATAGTGAAATAAATCATAGATAAAATGAGCAGGGGCTTTGTAAAATCTTCTACGCAATATTGCCATAACTTACTAAACCATTTCCCCCAGTCAAAAACCTGCATATTCTGCATCTCGCCTTTAGCAGAACGCCATTTATAAAGCTCAATAATTTTACTAACATCCCAGTCATATCCGCCTGCCATAATCAAAAACGTAATCATCAGACTCACAACCGGAGCAAAAAAGAGTATGCTCAATAGCCCCCAGTCAGGCCTGCGTTTTTTTATGATGCAACTCAAAACGTAATGGCTGCCGATAGCAAACGCATAGAAAAAACCCATCCAGCTGAATTGCAGGCATAGAAACAGACACGCGCCCAGCCCGACCCTGTGTCGCAGTTTAGGCTCAGGATTATTGTTCAGCCCTTTTATGCATACAAGGTAAAAGTATATGCTCCCGAAAATTAGTAAATTCGCCCAGCTTCCCATCCCGAAATATCCTATCAGCGGCATCAATATCAGCAGCAGTGCCGAGAGTATTACCGGCCGGTCGTCGCTGAATAAACCCCTCAGTATCAGCAGGAACACAAACAAACTTGCCAATCCCGTCATCAAATCGACTATTCGCATAGATGATTCGTTAATACCGAAAATTTTTATCGTTACCCCAGCCATCAAGGCACCTAATTGAGGATGGTCCCAATACCTTTTGGGCGTTTCCGTAGGCGGCTGCCCCAATGCAAAAGTTCTTATCCCTTTTGTGTATCCCAGGCCATAGACAGCGTGTGTTCGTCCAGACCACGCTCCGTTTGCCTGCGCCCAACTATGCAGGCCGGTAAAAGGGCGGGTAATATCACGACTGCCGATAACCCCCAGCAGCACTGCCAGCAGGCAGGCGATGAGCCAGAAGTTGTTAAACCTTTTCGATGAATTCAATTCTATATTCTTAGCCATCTGAAAACCCTTATATTTCGAGTGAAATTGTTTTTTTGAATGGTCATTATAGGTATTCAGGTGGAAATTGTAAAGCGGCAGATTTTATTAGAATGGCGACTTGTTTATACCGAAGGGAACCTCTAAAAATTCATTTTGGCGAACAAGCTACCCTGAATTTGTCCGCTGGATGTGCCAAAAAGGATTGTTTGCCTTGAAAAAAATCGCTCCCTAACCTTAGTTTTGACAGTTAGTTAGAGTCATTGTTAAAAAAATTCAAAAAAACCCTTGCAAAGTTAGGCTTGCCTAACTATATTAGCTCTGACTAATAAATTTAGTAAGGCTTAATATGGCAATAAAGACAAAAACCAAATTAACAGCTTCGCTAGAGGATTACCTCGAAGCAATTTTTAACCTTATCGGCCCGGGTGGTTTCAAGGTCGCGCGCAGTAAGGATATTGCCGAGGTACTTGAAGTTTCGCAGGCCTCGGTAACCGGCGCTTTAAGGACGCTTGCGGAAAAAAAACTTGTGAACTATAAGCCTTACGGCTTTATAACTATGACCCCAAAAGGTGCTGTGGAAGCTGAAAAGGTTGCTAAAAGGCATGAAATACTTGAGTCGTTTTTTACTGATATTCTTGGCATTGACCCGAACATCGCACAGCAGGCTGCCTGCAAAGCTGAGCATGTACTTGGGCAGGCTGTTATTGTAAGGTTGTTGGAGCTTATGGATTTCCTTCGTGATTATGAAAAGGATGGCAGAAGCCTGACTGATGAGTTCCGGGCATTTTACGAAATTAAAGGGTGAGGAAATATGTCTGAAAAAAAACAGATGCTGCTTTCAGAAGTTAGCGACGGATGCGAAGTGAAACTTATTAAAGTTGATGCCGGCAGCGGACTTAAGGGACGGCTGGCTGTAATGGGGCTTTTGCCGGGCGTTGAGTTCACCATCGTAAAAAACGGATTCCCCGGCCCATTTGTCGTAAAAGCCAAAGGTACAAGAATGGTTCTTGGCAGGGGGATGGCTCAGAAAATAACTGTGGAAACTAAAAAATCCTGAAAGTATTATAAATGGCAAAGAAAATAACCGTAGCTCTGGCCGGCAACCCAAATAGCGGCAAAACCACGATATTTAACGCTATCACCGGTGCAAAACAGCACGTTGGGAACTATCCAGGCGTTACGGTAGAAAAAAAGACCGGCTCCTGCAAATACAAACAAGTCGAAATATCACTTATCGACCTGCCGGGTACGTACAGCCTTACAGCTTATTCCGATGAAGAAATTATCAGCAGAAATTTTATTATCGATGAGCATCCCGATGTTGTCGTTGCCGTTGTTGATTCATCAAACCTCGAACGGAATCTCTATTTAGCTGTTCAGCTGATAGAAATGAATGTTCCTCTGGTGTTGGCTTTCAATATGAGCGACCTTGCAAAACGTAAAGGTCTTGAATTCGATTTGGCAAAACTTTCTAACTTGGTGGGAATCAGCATAGTTGAAACGGTGGGTAATAAATCAGTAGGCATAAATGACTTATTAGATGCGATACTGGAAATTTCCAAGACCCGGCAAAAAACTTCGCCAGAAAGAATTAATTACGGCAAGGAAATCGAAGATGAAATCGCTAAAATCGCACCACTGCTCGAAAGCGAAGACAGGCTTTGCAAAAAATATGGCAGGAGATGGCTGGCGAGCAAGCTGCTCGAACAGGACAAGGAAATTCTTGACAAAGGACACCAGCCGCAAATTTTAGAACAGGTCGCTAAAAGCGTTTCGCATTTGAAGTCGATTTTCAGAGATGAGCCGGAAATTGTTATGGCAGACAGGCGGTATGGCTTTATTTCAGGTGCGTGCCAGGAAGTCGTCAGGAATACTATCGAGCTTAGACATAGCCGAAGCGATATGATTGATACGGTACTGACGCACAAGTTTTTCGGCCTGCCGATATTTATCGCAATGATGTATGTCGTTTTTGATTTGACTTTTCGATTTGGTGAATTGCCAATGGAAATGCTTGAAGTACTTTTCGGCTGGCTTGGCAGAACCGTAGCTTCATTTTGGCCGGTTGGAAGTGAGAGCCTGATTAAATCGCTTCTTGTTGACGGCATAATAAGTGGTGTCGGCGGGGTGGTTATATTTTTGCCGAACATTATGCTGCTTTTTGCTGCTATTGCTATTCTCGAAGGTACAGGTTATATGGCACGGGCGGCTTTTGTAATGGACAGGATAATGCACAAAATCGGTCTGCACGGCAAAAGTTTTATTCCGATGCTGATAGGTTTTGGCTGCTCGATACCAGCCATAATGGCGTGTCGGATTCTTGAAAACAAGCGTAATCGAATTACTACGATACTCGTTACGCCGTTATTCAGTTGCGGTGCAAGGGTGCCTATATACGCACTTTTGATACCTGCCTTTTTCGCGCAGCAATGGCGCGGGCCGATTATGTGGTCGATGTATTTTATTGGAATTGTGCTGGCTGTTGTCGCCGCAAGGCTGCTTCGCTCAACGTTGTTGAGGGGTGAAACAATTCCCTATGTAATGGAACTGCCGCCATACAGGATGCCTACGCTAAAAGCGGTTTTGATACATATGTGGGAACGCGGCTGGCTGTATCTCAAAAAGGCAGGGACTATTATTCTGATGCTTTCAATTATTCTCTGGGCAGCGGCAAAGTTTCCTGCTGTTAGTGATGAAGAAATTGTAGGTTTAACCGAGACACAGGTTCAGAACGTAAAACTTCAGCACAGTATTATCGGCAGAGCAGGTACCGCTATCGCACCGATACTAAAGCCCCTTGGCTTCGATTATAAAATCGCCACCGCGCTTATTGGTGCGACGGCAGCAAAGGAAGTTTTCGTAGCCCAGATGAGTATTGTTTATGCTGTTGGCGAGCAGGAGGATTTGTCTGTTCTTCAGGATAAACTCAGCAGTGATTATTCGCCGCTTCAGGGATTCTGCATTATGTTATTCTGCCTGGTTTCTGCACCGTGTATTGCGACAATTGCGATAACGCGGTCTGAGACAGGTACGTGGAAGTGGGCGATCCTGCAATGGAGCGGCCTGACAGGGCTTGCTTACATTGTAACGCTAATAGTCTATCAAATTGGAAGTTTATTTATTGGTTAGGGATGTGAGTTTATGGAAATCGTGATAGTTTTGTTGATTGTGGGCTTGGCGATAGCGGCAGGCGTGTGGACTTTTCGCAGAGCCATTAAAGGAAAAGGCAGTTGTTCCGGGAATTGCAGTATGTGCAGTAAAACTAAAAATAGTAATAATTAAAAATGGATAATCCAAAACAATTTGATTTAGGCAAGGATGGGCCTGCTCAGCAGATTCCGATGATAGAATCTTCGCAGCTTTTCGGTAAAAGCAGTGAAATTATGATTCGCCACGAAGGAGCTGTTTACAGGCTGAGGATAACAAGGAACGGTAAACTGATTATGAACAAATAATATTTTTTATATCACTTGCAACCCAGCAAGCCACAAGCCAGCCAGGGAGCAGATGAATTTAACGGACTGTTAAAATTTGTCTGCTCTTTTTTTGCAGGTAAAACCTGAAAGGAGGTTTGGCGTTATGGCTTAGCTGAATAATTTACAGAGGTCGTGAGAGCTTCGAAATGGTTTCGGAGCGGAGATGAAAAAAGTTTAATTAACAAAAAAAGAATTGGAGAAAATTCAAATGAAGAATTTACAAAAAAGTTTAATGTTGCTTGTTGTTAGTGCACTGGTAGCTTCCAGCCAGGCAGCTTTGATTGACGGTCAGAACTGGGCAGACAGTGTAACGAGTTACGCCAGCCAAATCCAGAATTATGACGGGATATTTATGGATAGTACCACTGAATTCTGGGTACTGGGGCAATCAGACGCGGACCAAACTGGAAATATGCACGCCTGGGATTTTGATAATGGCGATTTGGACTATGTCGCAGGATGGCGAGGTGGTTCCGCAAACCAGGAAATCGTTGTTGGATTCAATACCGCACTTGAGGATGTTGTCGGTGATGACCTCGTAATAAGGATGTACTGCGGCTCCAAAGCACAGGCTACTATTTCTGTGAGTCAGGACAATTTAAGTTGGACACAAATCGGAAACATTACAGGTGTATCTATGCAGATTCCCGGCAAGCCCGGCTTTTTATACGACGCCGTATTTGATTTTGCCGGTTTATTTTCAGGCGATGCTTATTATGTCAAGGTATACAGGGAAACAACGGGCAGTGGCTCGGGTATGTTTTTTGATTCATTCGCATCAGTTCCTGAGCCGGCAACGATGGTGATTCTGGGATTAGGCACTGTCTTATTGAGAAGAAAAAAATAAGTTGATATTCAATTGTTGGGATACAGGCTGTTAACCCGGCCTGTATCTTAACAAGCAGGATTAGAAAAATGGCAAAAAATAATAATAAAGCGTTTACATTGGTTGAGTTGTTAGTAGTCATAAGTATTATCGCACTGCTTATGGGGATACTGCTGCCATCTTTATCTGTCGCAAGAGAGCAGGGACGATGTGTTGTCTGTAAGTCCAATTTGAAAAATATAGGGCTTGCTCTGAGACTCTACATAGATGAATTTGAAGGAAAAATGCCTTCTGCTGACCCTTATCCGGGAAGTTATGGACAAAAGAGTCAGCACTGGTTTATGAATTCAGCATTGATGGATAATCTGGATTTGAATGTTGGCAAGGATGCGAATGGTGTGCCAACTGGTACTGGAAGAGAACACTCTGTTTTAACCTGTCCAACTCACAGGAAACCGATGATGACAAAAGACCTTTCGCCTGACTATCCTGCCCAGCAACGTGAATATGCTTTGAGTTATATGGCTAATGGTACTCTTGGTGTTTCGAATAAATGCTTTGCTTCCGGTGAATATCGTCATGAACGTGAATACAAAAAACCAAGAGAGGCAATGATGTTTTGTGACGGAAACGGAACTATGCAAACGCAGGGAACAGTTTTGTACGGCGGTTGCCCAAAATCAAATTTTGAATACCGGCATAGAGAAAAAACAAATGCAGTATTTCTCGACCAGCATATTGAATCACTCAAAGAAGATGACATTCCATTTTGCGACAGACTTGACGACAGAAGATTTGGTGCTTTCTGGTATGCAAAGAGATAAAAATAATAAGGAAGGAGTTTGTAATATGAAAAAAACAATTTATGTATTATTGGTTACTCTGGCTTTTAGCGGAACAGTACAAGCTCGATATATTGAAGGAATAAATTGGGCAGATAGTGTTTTTAGTCATACAGACAAAATTCAAAGCTGGGCTGACGGCCATTGCGGCGGGCCGGGTTCGGTGCTTATGGATGCTAATACCCCCGCGACAACCTGGCTGGTGCTTGGATTTTCAGATGCCGACGGAAATGGAGATATGTACGCCTGGGATTTTGAAGATGGTGACAGGGACTATGTCGCCGGTTGGCGCACAGGTTCGCCTGCACATGCTGAACAGGAAATAATTGTTAAATTCGATACTGGTATTGAAGATGTCGATGGTAATGACGTAGTGATTAGAATGTTCTGTGGCCCTGTTGCTGAGGCTTCTGTCTGGGCAAGTACGGATGGAAACGATTTTGTACAGATTGGTACAATTACGGGTCAGTTGGGTGGTATTCCCGGCAGCGACGGTATGCTTTATGACGCGTTTTTTGATTTTAACGGTATATTCGCCGACGATGTTAATTTTATCCGGGTCTTCAGGGAAGTAACTGAAGCACAGTCGGGAATGTTCTTTGACTCTTTCAGTGCCGCCTATATTGACGAACCCAACGATTGCAATGAAGTCGGTTTGTTTGGGTGGGCGTTAGCTGGCGATATTGACCAGAATTGTTACGTCAATCTCGAAGATTTTGCAACGCTTGCCGAACAATGGCAAAAGTGTAACGACCCTAATGCTTCCGATTTCGACGAATCGCTTTTTGAAGACCCCAATTCGATACCATCAACCTGTCACGGGGTTTGGCAGGCTGGTATGGCGATGACAGCGGATTTAAATCACGATTGTCGAGTTGATTATCTGGACTTATCAATCCTTGCGGAAAACTATCTGAATTGTAATAACCCTGATGACTCAAATTGTACCACGACGTGGTAATGTGTGAATTTTAATTTTAACTAAAAACTATTTATGAAATGTATGAGGAAAAATTATGACGAGAAAAAAAGGGTATGTACGGAATTTTGCTGTCGCATTGGTTTTAACAGGTTGTCTTTTGGTTTTGCCCGGCTGCGGTAAATCGGGAAATGAATCTGATGGTAAAGCGGCAAAAATCGAAAAATTAAGCAGGCAAATTGCGCCGTTGAAGGTTTGCAAGGCTGATGAGAACATAGAAACAATTACGCTAAATCAGGCTATGGCCTGGCACGAAAGCCACGAACACGACCATGACCACGAACATAATGCTGCTGAAACAGATTCTGCATCTGCACAAGAGGAAACGCACGCTTCCCACGCCCCTCATCATTTATGCTTAGGCGTTTCAACCGGATACCAGGCCATTCGTTTTGCCGCTGGCGAGCTTTTTCCGGAAGGCGTTGCGAACGCGTCTGATTTTGACATCAAGGTTAGCGGCCCAATGGATGGAGTCTGGGATGTAATGAGTTTGTACACAGGCAGAGAGCTTGAGTTTGATGGTAAGTTGAAAGAAATGGGTTTGAAAAGTTTCACCTTTACCGCCCGGCGAATATCTCAGGATAAATCAATCGTATTTTGTCTTCGGTCAGGAATGATACCTGAGGAATTCTTCGCACTCAAAAATCAGGGCGCAACCTGCGGACATCAGGAATTAGGAATAGTGAAACGACAGGCACTGCTGAATGTTTTGTCTGCCGAACCTAAAGACTGCTTCCAGATAATCAACGCCAATAAATAGGCAGTTTCCTGTCCTAAGAGGCATATACCACAACAGCGGCGATGAGCAGGTAAACTAATGCGATAAGACGCAACGTAAAGTTGGTGAAAGATGCAAGCCGAGTTATAAATTTTGCGGCCTTGTCGGGCAGAGCAACGATTAAAACGCCGACAGTCAGTGCCAGTATGCCAAAAGCGATGATGATATACTCACTGCTGCATCTTTCATCTGCGCCGAACAAAAAGACCAGGCCGAGCGCAGCGTAGATTAGTGCCATAAGGTAGATTCTTTTGCCCTGTGTGAGCATCGTGAAATATGTTTTGCACATTTGGGGCTTGACCATCAGAAAAATGGCATCCACGACCAACAGAATTGAAAGGGTTCTTACGATGATATTCATATTGAACCTCCGAAATTAGTCTGTTTCTATTATTTCCAGCAGGTTAGCATCAATGTCGAGACAAGTTGCCTTTCCAAGAATGTCAATCTGCAGAACAAGGCGGGTCTTATTTAGCTCGCTTACCACTATGCCTTCAGTGTCCAGCAATGGGCCTGCGATAATTCTGCAATTCTGTCCTTTTTTTATGTATGCATAGGGTGCCAGATTCATTCCGCTGGTTAAAGCTCTTTCTATCGGAAGAAGTTCGTTTATAAACTGCTTTTGGTTTTCGATGGGAATAATGTTGGCTATCCGGTTTGTTTTCAATGCTTCAAGACGGTCTTCTTCGCTGCCGCAAAAAAATACATAACCGCTGAACAACGGCAGTATCGAGCGAAATACTCTTCTGCTGTGTTTGTAAACATTTTCAGTCATCGGCAAAAAGTAGCTGATGTTCTTTTTCTGCATTTGCATCGCAAAAGCCTTCTCGTTTCTGCTCTTGGTGTGCGCAACCCACCACGTACCAGAAAACGTTTCGATACTTGTCTCCGGCGGCCAGATGATGGATGGGTTTTGTTTGGCTTTTAGCATAAGGATATTGTATTATAATTCATCCCAAAAACCATAATAAACACCATCCGTGGCATTGCCAGTGCCAAAAATAAGGGTTTTGGGATAGCTTCTACTAATTCAGGCAGAAGTCAAACAAGTTAAACTGAAACGAATGGTGTTTATTTGTCTGTATAGTTTACTATGCCGGCAGTTATAGCACCAGCCAAAATTCGCTGCATATTTTCATTTCTGAGTTTTTTTTCTTCCCAATAATTGGATAAATATCCAAGTTCTATCAGCACGGCAGGGCATTGGCTCTGGACGAGAACGCGAAAGTCGGCCTTTCTGGTGCCTTTGCTTTTTGTTCCGGTTTTTTTCATCTGGTTATCTATCGACCCCGCAAGATTTTTGGCTGCGAGGGATGCCGAACGGGAGATATAAACAGTAAAACCATTTGCTGTGCTTGTGGCACAGGAATCAGCGTGTATGCTTATAAACAGGCTGGCTTTGTTTCTATTTGCGATTGCGGCACGCTCTTCGAGTTCTATAAATGTGTCGTCATCTCTGGTCATTATCACTTTGTAGCCCTTGTCTTTGAGCATTTCGGTAATCTGTGCAGCGACACTTAGATTTACGGTTTTCTCATAAAAGCCATAGGGACTTATCGCACCGGGGTCTTTTCCGCCGTGACCGGGGTCAACAATAATGAGCCATTTAGAATGATTTTTCAGCAGCGACAGTTCGGCTGAGGGCTTAACGGGCGTAATTACAAGTTCCGGCTCTTTAGTCGGCAGTACTTTTTGAATGTCATTTACGATGCTCGCGCGAACGCACAGAAGCCCTTTAATCTTTTTTGTTCTGCCGAGCGGGGTCAGGTAGCGGTTGTTTACATAAACCTGGTCTGTGTCCAGGTAGAGATTTACTGTATTGTCTGTATTGCCAATGTTAATCCTGTCCTTTTCGATTGATTTTACAGTCATCGTCAACCTGCCGGCAAACAGATGAATGTTAACCATTTCGCTATCAGCCAAAATTGTACCCTTAGAAGATTTTTGCTGGCCAGCGCAGCCAGTGAGTACAAAGGCTGCTGTCAGCAATACAATTAATTGTGTTTTTTTGCTCATTTGTCGCCTTTCGCAATTTTGCGGGATATTACTCTTTCGTCTCACATTTTTTACAACTGTGAGGCCGACCGGCCAAAAGCAGCGGAAAAATAATATCGCTTAGGCAGCAGGGCAGCCATATCGAAATGAAAAGCACAAGAACCATAGCCATTGCCGCTACAAATGTAATCTGGTTTTGAGCCGTCATAAGTATATAAGCCGATGAAGCCCAGGTACTGATTAGGACGTGTCCTGCGTGAGAGGATTTTGTTCTCGGATAAAACCAGGCGATTATAACGCCGAAAATCGCGGCAGGGTTTACAATGTACCATTCTTCAATAAAACCCAGATGAATGCCTTTGGGTTGCTTGTGCGGCTCGGCGCAGGCGATGGTATCAGAATGCTCGCTGGCTTCGTGGGCGTGATGATGAGTGGGAATGTCGAGTCCCAAAAGTTTTCCCCCAAAAAATGGAATAACCGAATCGCTGAGAGTTGCTATGCCTATTGAGCCTATGTATCCGACAATAAGAACGGTAAAAAAAGTAGTTTTAACCCGATGTATTTTGAACATCGCAGCGGTTGCCATAGCGCTGAGAACAACGTGGGCAGGATGAAAAACAGCAAACAGGCTATGACTGGCAGATTTGCTTAAACCCCTGAATAACAGCATAAACGCAACCCCTAAAACTGCTCCGACAAGAGTAAACGGGACGTGCTCTTTCAATTCGATGTATATGTGCCTTGCGATATTGTCTTTTGACATAAACTAACTCCCATAAAAATTGACGCAGTAAATATAAACTAATATCAGTGCAAACGCAACTTAGTTGCATAAAAGCCCGGGGAATATAACTGCTTAATGAGCAATTAGTTATCGAAAATTATAAAGAGAGAGAAAAAAATATAACAAATTTTTATAGATAGATTGCCGAATAACGGTAAAATGTGTTTGTTCGGACAGGATGTCTGTTTTGTCTTTAATTCGGGGAGATTCAATTGAAAACGTTGGCTAATGATAAGCTCAATATTTTTGAGGTTGACGACTATAACCATCTTGCAACCAAGTCTCTTGAAATTTTTCTGCAATCTGCCGAGGAGGCAATTGGCCGAAACGGCCGATTCAATCTCGCCATCTCCGGCGGGAAAACTCCTCAGAGGTTTTACGAACTTCTGGCAGAAGATGAAAACGTTCAGAATATGGACTGGGATAAAATTCATCTGTTCTGGGTAGATGAAAGGTGCGTAAGCCCTGACTCGCCGGGAAGCAATTATAAACTTGCCGCTGAAACATTTCTGTCGGCTGTGCCTGTCGCCCGGGGAAATATTCACAGAATCTTCGGTGAAAATAATAATTATATTGCCGCGGTTACCGAATATGAAAAGACCATTCTTGATGTTTTCGGATTGGAACAAGGCCAGATGCCGGTATTTGATTTGATAATTCTTGGAATGGGGCCAGATGGGCACATAGGTTCACTGCTTCCGAATTCTTATGCTCTGTTTGATACGGATGATATTGTAAGCGTTGTTTACCAGATGGAAGGCGGACTCGATAGGATTACCCTGACACATCCGGTTATGTGCGCGGCTGAACAGATTGCAATTATGATTTCAGGTGCCGAAAAGGCCGGGATAGTGCGTGATGTTCTTACCGGAGGGCAGGATGAAGTTAAGTATCCGGTTCATACTCTATGGCCGATACTCGATAAGGTGGTCTGGATAATAGATAAGGCCGCCGCAAAGCATCTTTAGCAAGTTTATTCTGGTATTACCAATTTTATGCCGGTTTTAATTGCGTTGGGGCCTTTTGGGAATTTTTGTCTGTTCGCTTCGTAAATCTTTTTCCAGTTTTGTGTGGTGTTGTAATATATTTTTGAGATGTCGCTTAGAGTCTGGCCGGGTTTTACGGTATGAACGGCCATCCTGACCGAGGCGGGCGATGTTACGACCTTTGGCTGTTTTGGTGGAGCGGGGGCAATCGCTTTTTGAGGCAATCGTGGCGGCTCGTAAACTGTAACAGGAGCCTCCACTATTTTTTCTATATCTCTACCCGGTCTTGGGCCGGGAGAGAGGGAAATCCTTTGCTCGGCACAAAACCAGACAAGGCCAACGAGGCAAAGCCCCGTACCTATAAACATTCCTGTTTTTACGTCTTTCCGCATACTATTTTTGACTTGCAGCTTTTGTCTTTTTTCCAATTATGAGTATAGGAGCTGCGATTGCGATAGAAGAATAAGTACCGACTACAATACCAACCAGCATCGCAAAAGTGAAGCCTCTAAGGCCTGCTCCGCCATAAATGTACATTACGAGCACAACCATAAAAGTTGTAAAGGATGTGAGCAAAGTCCTTGAAAGCGTCTGATTTATACTGTCTGTAAGAATCTGCGGATTGATAGCAGCGAGCCTGCCTTTGTTCTCACGGATTCTGTCAAAGACAACGATGGTATCATTAAGCGAATAACCGATAATAGTCAAAAAGGCAGCTATCATCGCAAGGTCGATTTTGAAATCGCCGATACCAATTGCCTGGCCAAAACTTGTGCCTGCCAGATATGTACAGCCGGTTACCACTCCAAGCGTTATGCAGACATCGTGAACAAGGGCTACGATTGCCGCTACGCCGTAACGAGCGGTTCCAAAGCGTACCCAGATGTAAGCAATAATTGCCAGCAGAGAAAGTATGATGGCCGCTATCGCTCTTTGTTTTGCCTGTTTTCCGATGGATGGAGCAATCTGAGTTACCCGAGGCAGCGAAGTCTGCATCGTAGCGGCACTGGTAATCTTTGATGTTTCATTATCTACAAAGTTGGACCACTCATTAGCACTTAAGTCTCTGTACCCGGCTTCAGGCTCGGCACTGACATATATAAAGCTGGTTAATTTGACATCGCCCCTGGCCTCGTTGAGGTTCTTGTCGTACAGCTTGTACTGGTGCCAGAGGATGTCCTGCATATCAGGTTTAAACTGAAGGTCCTTGAGCCTCTTGCCGATATTCTCGATAGTTGCCGACTGTTCGACAGTAAATTCGATTTTTACACCACCGAAAAAGTCGCTAAGTTCAGGCATTTTAACCAGAATAGTCTCATCGATTTTTTCAGCGGAAACTATTTTTGGCTTCAAATTTTCCATAATCTCAAGTTTACCCTGGAAAGCCTCCTTGACTGCTCGGCTGACTATCTCATCGACTACCGGCTCGGTTATCCGGGCTGTTGGGCCAAAAGCGTTTTGAAGTATCGAGGAAATGACAGACTTATTGACCTGGCTGGTAGCAACAATAAATTTGGCAGGGTTTGCGGAATCTGCGGTAACGATGAGATTTGTGAGTCTGCCGCGTTTTGTTTTTTGGGCTTTCTCGATTCCAGCAATAATGGTCTCGGCAGTCTGGTTAGGTTCGCTGAGAGTGATTTCAACTGTAGCCTTATTGGTTTCGGTCGTGGTGATTTCGTATTGTGTTTTAGAATCCTTTTCGCCAACGCTGTAAACGTTCGCTGAGGCAATAGCAGGGTTATTAAGCTCTTTGCCTTTATTCCTTATGAGCGATTCTATTTCCGTCCGTTCCAGAGGATTTTCGGCCTTGAGATTTATCTGAACACTCGTTCCGCCCGTAAACTCAATATCGTACTTGCTGTTTTTGGCTTCATCACGCGAGAAGAAAACAAACAGCCCGCCTGCAATCATCAGCATTGAAAAGCCGAACATTGCGTGCCGCAGCTTCATCCAGTTAATGTTGGGTTTCTTTACAAGACGCAACATCATAAGGTGGTCTTTAATAATACCTTTGTCCAGAAGCCATTGAAAGACAACCCTCGTTGCGAACAGGGCGGTGAACATACTCGAAGCGATACCGAGCATTAACGTCAGTGCAAAACCCTTGATTTCTTCCGAGGCTACCATATAAAGTATCAAGGCTGTAATGAACGTGGTAATGTTGGCATCGAGAATTGTACTGAAGGCCCGTTGATAGCCGTTTTCAATGGCAATTCTCAGCGATGAGCCACGTAGTTGCTCCTCTCTGATTCTTTCGAAAATCAGCACGTTCGCGTCAACGCTCATACCAATAGTAAGAATGATACCGGCAATGCCCGGCAGGGTGAAAGTTGCCCGGCTGAGAGCCATCATTCCCAGGATAAACAGGATATTCATAAACAGTGCCATATCAGCGATAAGGCCTGCCCGCATATAGTAAACCAGCATAAACGCCGCTACCACGCCCATTCCCACGAACCCCGCGATAACACCCTTGTCGCGATTGTCTGCACCGATGGTTGCACCCATCGTTTTTTCCGAAAGGGGCGGCTCAATGAGCCTTGCGGGAAGCGAGCCGGCATTGAGTTTGTCAACCATATCAATTTGGTCAATCATCGAAAACGAGCCGGTTATGATTCCGCTGGTTCGGATAGCAGAACTGATATTCGGAGCTGAAATTGCCTGACCATCAAGGACTATGCACAACGGCCTTTGAAGGTTATCTCTTGTCAGGCTGTAAAACAGTTTTCCGCCAATTTCATCGAACGTAAAAGCGATAGCTCTTTTGCCCATATCATCTGCCGACGGTCTTGCTTTCTGGAGTTTCCAGGGCTTGCTGCCGGTATGTTTCAAAAGGCACTGGCCTTTCTGATTGCTTGTCAGGACATAAAACTTATCGGCAAAAGCGCCAACTACAATCTGATTCCTTTCGCTTGGCCGCCAGCTTCCACCTTCGAAATCCTCAATTTCCATCCAGATGTACTTATCGTCTGAGGCGAGTTTAGGTCCTTTAATTTTCAGGGCATCGGAATAAGGAAGTATTTCATCACGGTTGGTTTGGCCGTCATCGAGTCTGGGCAGAATGCGAAACTCAAGTACGCCGGCACCTTTGAGCATTCTCTTAACATCTTCCGGCCCGTCTATCCTGCCTCTGACAGAGCGGTAATCCTTGAAGATGGTTACGAGGTTATCAATGTTTTCACTTCGTTCCGGGAAAGCGGCCTTATAACCGCTGACAATCTCCGCTCTTTTGATGGAGCTTTCGGGCATTTCAAGTATTCCAGCCAGGGCATCGCTGCTGAGATTGAAGTTTTTCAAGCCGTTCTCGGCATCTCTGTAAAGTGCGTTAAGGCCGGTCTGCGGGTCGGTCAACTCGTTAACAGCCTTGCTCCAGGTTTTATATATTTCGATATATTCAAAGATTTTTTCCTTAGCCTTTTCAGGGTCAGATGTCAAGCCAGCAACGAATTCGATACCTTTCATCTGGCTGTTAGGGTCGGTTTTTATACTATCCATTGCAATCTGCTGCAACGAACTTTGCAAGACCTGGAACTCCTCAAAATACTCTGCAATCGTATCAAGTTTGGCCTTGGTCAAGTCTCTTTCAGCCTGGACAACTTTGAGATTGTCGTAGGCTTTGGCCAGCTTTTCGAGAATGGTACTTCTATCGTTAGAATCGGCAGCAAATTCCGCAAATTCCACGGCGCGAACAGTTGTGTCTTTTGCCAGCGAACGTTTTATTACCGCCAGATTTATATTGCCCTGTTCCAGAGCAGCCATCGCTTCGTCGTAAGCAGCGCGTTTAAGATGTGTATCAGCACTGGCAAGTGGTACCTGAATTTCGATTCTCGTATCGCCGTGAGGACGCATAACGATATTCTGAATGTTGTCAGGGTCGATACGCTTGCGAAGAATAGGTATGAGTCGCTGTGCGAGATTTGTTATTTCTCTGCTCTCAAGTCCGGTACTGTCAATCTCATACACAAGGCTCGTGCCGCCTGCAAGGTCAAGGCCCGGCTTTAGCGTTTTGTTCGGCGGGTAAAGCTGAAATGCCGCAAACAGTACCAATACCGCCATAGCTATTAATCCAAAACGTACGATGTTTCTATCCATTATATTAGTTCCCGAAAAAAGTTTATCTATTTGTTGTTATAATTCATCCCAAAAACCATAATAAACACCATTCGTGGCATTGCCAGTGCCAAAAATAAGGGTTTTGGGATAGTTTCTAATTTTGCTCAATGACCCGGCTGATAGCATTGACCTGCAACTTCATCTTAGTATTGTTGGACTCATCTATCTTAATTGTTACTTCGCTTTCGTTAATATCAATAACCGTACCCAATATCCCGCCAATAGTCTGCACGCGGTCGTTTTTCTTCAACGAATCTACCATCTTCTTTTGCTGCTGCTGTTTTTTCTTGGGCCCGCGGAACATTACAAAGTACAGCATTACAAAAATCAGACCTATGAAAACAAACTGTATTGGGTTCGACTTGGGGGCAGGTTTACATACCACCGAATTGGGGTCGGCCTGCTGAGTAGTGCTCGTTGTTTCGGTCTGAACCACGTCGATTGGTTCTGATGTAACTACCTCGGTTTCCGCTATCATCCAGATATTATCCATTTCCCGCATTCCTTTCGTTTATTTGCTTATTCGTTTATTCGTCGTTATTTTCTTTTGGTTGGCTCTTTACCTTAAAAGCAGGCGATTCAGACATCTGCTCTGCCCAGCTTTTAAACGTGCCATTGTCTATATTTTGCTTTATTTTGTCCATCAAATTATGATAAAAAGCTATATTATGCAACGATAATAAAATCGGGCCGAGCATTTCGCCCACATTAAAAAAGTGTCTTATCGCTGCTTTTGTGAAGTTTTTGCAGCAATAACAGTCGCAATCGGCCTCTATCGGGCTTGTATCGTCAATATACGCGCTGTTTCGCAGTCTTATTGGCCCGGACCAGGTAAATGCCAGTGCGTTTCGACCGTTCCTGGTGGGCATTACGCAATCGAACATATCCACGCCTGCCGCTACCGCAGCGATTATATCAGCCGGAGTGCCAACGCCCATAAGGTACCGGGGCTTGTTTTCCGGCATAAACGAAACGGTGCTATCGAGCGTGTTTTTCATATTCTCATAGCCTTCGCCGACACTTAGACCGCCGATGGCATAGCCGGGAAAATCCAGTTTAACCAGCTCTTTTGTACATTCTGCGCGAAGATTGGCATCTATGCCGCCTTGTACTATGCCAAAAAGGTGCTGGTTTTGGTTGGCGTGCGATTCTTTGCAAATTTTTGCCCAGCGAATAGTCCTTTCGACCGCTTTATGCAGTTCCTGCTGGCTGCACGGAAAGGGCGGACACTCATCAAAGCACATAATAATGTCGGCTCCAAGGCGATTTTGGACATTTGTTACAATTTTCGGGTCGAGATACACCTTTTTGCCGTCATACGGGCTGGCAAATTCAACCCCGTCATCGCCTTTTCGGTTGATTTTCGCCAGTGAAAATACCTGATACCCTCCGCTATCGGTCAGTATTGGTTTGTTCCAGGCCATCAATTTGTGCAATCCGCCAAGTTTTTCGACCGTTTCGACACCCGGCCGAAGCATCATATGGAAGGTATTGGCCAGAACGATTTGCGAACCTGTTTTTTCGAGCCGGTCAGGCAGCAATCCCTTTACGGTTGCTCTTGTTCCGACCGGCATAAAAACCGGGGTTCTAATCTCGCCGTGAGTGGTTTGCAAAACGCCACACCTTGCTGAGGAATCTTTGTCTTTTGCTGTTATTATAAAATGATTCATAGTGAACAAATTAGGGTAGCTCTAATAATTGCTTTTGAGCGACAAGTAGAAAATTTTTGTTGTCCGGCAAGAAAGACAAATCAGCTTTATCCGTAGATAAAGCGGCTTTTGTCTGACGCAGTCCGGCGATAAAAAGGTTCGCTTGTTCGCCAAAATGAATTTTTAGAGGTTCCCTTCAATATAAGGTTATTATTTTAGAGCCGGGATAATAAAAGTTTAGAATCTGGCGATACTGTTTTTTTTCTCTGGCCATCTGCCTTGCTCCATATTGACAAAGCCCGGTGCTGTGTCCAAAGCCTCGACCAGCGACAAAAATATATTTGTCTTTATGTGATGTTATTGCGCAACTGGTACTCTGTATTTTACTGCCGGTCGGGTCGATTGCAAGTCTTAGGTCTTCTGCCCGCAGAGAATTTGTTTTGCCGTTTGTGCCGATTAGCCCGACGCTTAAAATGCGTTTAAAATTGCCGTAATCTTTTTCGGCTTTGACGACAATGTCTTTTATTTTTTCAAGTTTTTTCAGAGATGGGTACCTGGCCATTAGCCGGTCATTTACGAACTGTTTGTCAAATTCGACTTTGGGCCAGTAGAACAGGCTCGAACGAGTAGTACCTCTGCAATAGGGACAATCCACACCTGCAAGCGGGGCGTAGCTGTCGCCGAAAACCTTTTGGCTATCTTCGGTGTGGCCTCCGCAAATTGAGCTGTAATATGCAGGGAAAGTTCCCTTTTGTCCATCACCATCGGATGAACTTAGAACCTGACCAAAGGTAGAATCCACGGCGTTTTTCGTTCTTGAAGTCTCGGCAGCAATGCCCTTATAAACCTGATTTGCCTGAGTAGCCTTTACGTCCCAATTTCTGCCTTTGCCGAATTTATTTTTTATGTAAAAACAATACGTTCTTGCAGCGACTGTCTGCGCTTTTAACGCTTCGAGTTCCCAATAGCTTGGCATCTCTGCCGCTATCACGCCATACAAATATGCTTCCATTGTAACGTGGTTAATTACTGTAAAACTTTTCTTATCGGAATCCAGCAATAACCGGAGTTTGCCGCGAAAGAAACTTTTGTTTATGCTGAAAGTCGCATCGTTCTGCGGAGCTATTGTGATACTCTCTGCGGCAAAGGATTGAGGGCCGAGTTGGAAAGTGCCATTTGAGACGCTGACATCAAAAGGCTTTTTGCCCTGAGAAACTGTCACTGTTTTGCCGCTGCTGTTATTGGTTATTTCAAATCCGCCGGAAACACTGATGGTGGCTTGAGCAATGTTTTCAAGCAGACAGACCCTGATATAGCAGTCTTGCGGAATTGAATTTTCCCTGCTGCGGTCATATTCAGATATGCCGATACAGCCGCCTATGGCAGCGCAAAGCAATATCGCTTTAAGTATCTTTATGTAAAATTTTCCTGGACGTTTCATTGCCGCCTGTACTACTCGATTCTTCGCAGGCCAAGACCAACACTGTCGAGAAGCTGTTTAATCTCGATAAGACTGGTAATGCCGAAATTCTTTACTCCAAGCAGTTCGGCCTCTGTCTTTGCGACAAGACTGCCTACCGTATTCATATTGAGGTGTCTGAGGCATTTTCTGGCTCTTACGGAAAGCTCAAAATCATCAAGTGATTTGTCAAGCAGTTCCTGCTCTATATCTGAATTATCGTTCTCGGACAATGTCAGGGGCGATTGACTGCCATCCTCCGCAGCCATACCGAGTCTCATTCCCTTGAGTTCAAGAACCCGCTTAATTTCATTAAGCGAAGTTTCGCCAAAGTTCTTATATGCCAAAAGTTCCGCTTCGGATATTCTCAGCAAATCGCCGATGGAATTTATGTTCATTTTCTTGAGGCAGTTCCTGCTCCTGACCGAAAGTTCAAAATCGGTAATCGGCGTTTCGAGCATCTTATCTTCCTGGTTCTTATTCTTAATGGATTCTTCGTCATAAAGCATTGTCTCAGAGCCGAGAATGTCCTTCTTAAAGAGAATCGCACGCGCGTTGTTCGGATGAAATTTGAGTACCTGCTCGACACACTTGAGGGCCTTGCTGTACTTGGCTTTATCTTCGTATAGAACCGTAAGATTTAAAAGGGCGCTCACATAGCCGGGATTGCCGGAGAGCAGTTGTTTATAGTAATCTATCGCGGCATCTTCTTCGCCACGCAAATCGAGAATAAATGCCAAATGGAACAGAGCCTTGGTAAAGGCAGGGTCGATTTCGATAGCGATATTATAATTTTTAATCGCCTCTGAATACAACCCCTGCGACTCAAGACATCTGGCCAGAATATAGTGATATTGCGGACTGACTTTTTTGAAATTTTCACAATCTTTCAGTTGTTTTTTGGCTGAATCGAAATCTTTTATAAGGCGGTAAATGTTAGCCTTTTCGAGGCTGACCACCAGTGCATCGGCTTTGCTCGTCGCAGCCTTGTCGATAGAAGTTAGAGCCTTGTCGAAATTGCCCAGTTTTCTGTACACATAAGCCAGCTCAAGATATTTTTCCTGTGAATCAGCAGCTTTTTCCAGATTTTCAGCAGCCTCAGCATATCTTTTGGCGATAGTCATTGCCACACCGATTGCAAGGTAATTTTTCTTACCGGCTTTTTCGGCAGTCTCATCAAGCTGGGCTGAGAATTCGATAATTTTTGACTCACTGGAACGAACATAGTCGGCCAGTTGGCAAATTTGCTCAATAGTAATTGTTTCAATGTTGAACAAGTCAATTTCAGGTTTGGTAATTGTCATCATTGCCCACAGGCTCCTTAAATTGTGAAAACCATTTAATCCGTTTAGTTTTTCAAGAATTTTACGAACAGGGTATTATAGCGCAAAATAAAGTATTTGCAAGGCGATTTTAAGGCCGTTAAAGCTGTTTTCTACTTCTTGTACGCTTCGGCGGGGTCGTAAACCTTTTCGGCGACAAATTCGAGTTCATTAGGGCTGTTTTGTTTGAGTTTTCTGTAAAAACAGGACTGATAACCAACGTGGCATTGGCCCTGGTCAACTTTTACCTTTAAAATCAGGCAATCCTGGTCACAATCGACAAGAATCTGCTGCACTTTCTGGACGTGGCCGCTCTCTTCGCCCTTTTTCCAGAGTTTTTGCCTGCTTCTGCTGAAAAACACAGCGTTTCCGGTACTTATTGTCAAATCCAGGGCCTCTTTGTTCATATAAGCGACCATTAGCACTTGGCCGGAATCAGCGTCCTGGCTAATGGCAGTAATTAGACCGTTAGAGTCAAATTTTGGTGTAAATGTCAATCCCTGCTCAATTTCTTTGTTTGCTGCCACGATTTTGTTCCTTAATATATAGGTATTTATCTGCTTGTAAGGTGATGTTTTAGCAGTTATTATGTCCGAACTCAAGTTTTTTTAAGGAAAAGCAGTGGTTACTGATAAATCAACAACTGAAACAACTAAAAAGTCTAAAAAACGCCATTTATCGCACATTATTCGACTGGTAGTGGCGTTGGTTGCGATTTATTTTGCCTTTAGGGGCCAAAGTCTGGCTGAAGTAAGGGATGTCTTTCTCAATCTCGATATTTCGGTTTTTGCCCTCGCGGTCGCTCTGTATATCGCTGCCCAATTTATCTTTGTATGCAGATGGCGGGTTCTGCTCTGGGCTCAGAAAATTCATATCGATTTCTGGCCGGCAATGAAGCTGCATTTTCTGGGGTTGTTTTATAATAACTGCCTGCCCGGCTCGGTCGGGGGGGATTTGCTTCGAGCCTGGTACGTAACAAAACACACCGACAAAAAGGTTGCCGCTGCCTTGAGCGTTTTTGTAGATAGGGCAATCGGATTGGCCTGTACAATCGGTATGGCCTTTGGGGCTTACTGGCTGATACCGTCTGATGAAACTGGCGGAGAATTTGAACTGTCAGCTGGCAGTTTCGATTTGGCAGGCAAAATTTCAGCGATGTGGCCTGTAATTGCCGTTGCGGCAGGGGTGGGTATCCTGCTTTTGGTACTGATGTGCATAATGCCTAAAGGCAGGGGGCTGCTGCGGACTGTCTGGGGTAAGGGTTCGGTAGTCCTTGTGAAATCATTTGAAGCGTTTAAGCTATATCTGCGCAGGCCATTAGCGGTTGCTTTGGCTGTCCTTCTATCGCTGGGCTGTCAAGGGCTGGCGATTATCGGCTTTTGGCTGGTAGGCAGAAATCTCGGAATAGAAGCTCATTTGAAGTACTATTTTATGTTCTTCCCGATGTCGTGGATAATAGGTTTTATCCCAATCAGTATAGGCGGGGCAGGCGTTATGGAGCTTGGGCTGAAAGGGATGTTCGCAAGAGTTACAACTGTCAGTGCGTTGCAGGGGCTTGTGCTGGGCCTTACGCAAAGGTTGATGCTTCTGATAGTTTCGGTGCCGGGAGTTGTAATACATATGACAGGTCGGCATTTGCCAAATCAGGAGAGGCTTGAAGCTGAAATTATTGAGGAGACCGATAGTAAGTTATGACAAGTTTCAGGGCGGTTTTTCTTGACTTTAAGCTATTTTGGTAATAAACTACTGTGTTTGGAAGAACTTTAGTATAACAGGAATTTAGAATCATGGACGAAGTCGAAAAGACCAACGAAAAAACCGAGCAGTTCGAGGATGTGCTGATTCTCGATGAGATGAAGAATTCGTATATGAATTACGCGATGAGCGTAATCGTTTCACGTGCACTGCCGGACGTAAGGGATGGTCTCAAGCCAAGCCAGAGAAGAATACTGGTCGCGATGAACGACCTACATCTGAACCCTCGCAGCAAACACAGAAAATGTGCTAAAATCGTTGGTGATACCGGTGGTAATTACCATCCGCACGGCGACCAGGCTACTTACGGCACGCTTGTAAGGCTCGGCCAGAGTTGGAATATGCGATATACCCACGTTGACCCGCAGGGCAATTTCGGCTCTATCGATGCTGACCCGCCAGCGGCAATGCGATATACTGAAGCGCGTTTATCAGCTCCGGCAATAGAAATGCTGGAAGACCTGAACCGTGATACGGTCGATTTTGTGCCTAACTATGACGAGACGCGAACAGAGCCGACAGTTTTGCCGGCAAAATTACCAAACCTTTTAATCAACGGTGCTACCGGCATTGCCGTCGGAATGGCAACGAACCTTGCGCCGCATAATCTTGGCGAAATTTGCGATGCACTGATTTTGACTATTAACGACCCAGACTGTGGGTTCAGAGAAATTATGGAAGTGCTGCCTGGGCCGGACTTCCCGACAGGCGGAATTATATGTGGTCGAAAAGGCATTGTAGATGCCTACACAACCGGTAAGGGACACCTTAAGGTTCGCGGGAAATACACGATTGAGGAAACCAAAAAGGGGCGTAAACGCATCGTAGTAACGGAAATTCCGTATATGGTCGTTAAGACCAATATCGTTGCCAAGGTTGCTGAGAACGTTCATAACGGCAATTTAGCCGAAGTTTCAGATATAAGAGACGAATCAGACCGCAAGGGTATGCGGATTGTCATCGAACTGAAAAAAGATGCCGAAGAGCAGGTTGTTATCAACAAACTTTACCGTTACACACAGCTTCAGACAACTTTTGCCATCGCTAACGTTGCGTTGGTAAACAACAGACCTGAAACTCTCAATATAAAACAGATGCTTCAATTATTTATAGACCATCGCAAAGATGTTATCAAAAGGCGTACAAGATTCCTGCTGAAAAAATGTCGAAACAGAGCGCATATTCTTGAAGGGCTTATCCTGGCGGTAAGTGATATTGACGAAATTATTGAGCTTATCAAAGCCTCGCCCGATGCGGCAACAGCCAAACTTAACCTGATGAAAAAACCTTTGCGTCTGGTAGAATCACAAACGCTTAGGAATCTTCTGCCTGAAAATTTCATAAACGAACGTGTTTCGCAAGACCAGTTTCTTACCGGCCCGCAAGCTGACGCAATTTTGGTTATGCAGCTACAGCGGCTTACAGGAATGGAAATTGAAAGACTCGCAAAGGAATATGCCGTACTGGTCGAAGAGATTGAAGGCTATGAGGCGATTCTTGCAAATGAGCAGCTCGTTCTGGATATTATCCGTGAAGATGTTCACGAAATGAAAGACAAGTACGCAGACAAAAGGAGAACTTTGATTGCCGCAGATGCCGAAGATTTTGATATTGAAGATTTAATCGCTGAAGAAGATGTTCTCGTTACGGTCAGCCATAGCGGCTATGTGAAACGTATGGCGATAGATACCTATCGCAAGCAGGGCAGAGGCGGCAGGGGGATTATCGGCTCGGATACCAAAGAGGGTGATTTTATCGAAAGGCTCTTCACGGCCTCGACGCACGATTATCTGCTGGTCTTTACCAATCGCGGCAAATGCTACTGGCTGAAAGTTTACAGCATTCCGCAACTATCACGGCAGAGTAAGGGCAGGTCGATTGCCAACCTGCTGAATCTTGGCGACGAGAAGGTTACCTCAATTATCAACGTAAGTGATTTTGACGACCGACAACTCGTGATGGCTACCAAAAACGGCGTTGTTAAGAAGTCGGCACTGGAGCTTTACGGCAATCCGCGTACTAACGGCGTTATAGCTGTTAAAGTTGACGAAGACGACGACCTCATCGGAGCAGCAATTACCAGCGGAAAAGATGAAATTGTTCTCGGCACGCGTGACGGTATGGCTATTCGATTCGACGAATCGCAGGCCCGCTCGATGGGCAGAGTATCCAGAGGCGTAAGAGGCATAAAACTCCGTGCTGGCGACGCGGTAGTAGATATGGTCATAGTCGAAGAGGGAGGGTCGCTGCTGACAATCTGCGAAAAAGGGTTTGGCAAGCGAACCAGCCTTGAAGATTATCGATTGCAAAGCAGGGGCGGACTTGGACTAATCAATATCAAAACCACCGACAGGAACGGCAAGGTTGTATCGCTCAAGTCCGTTAAAGATGACGATGAGCTTATGATTATAACTGCAGGCGGAATTATTATCCGTACCGGCCTTGAGGAAGTTCGCAGTATCGGCCGAAATACTCAGGGCGTTAAACTAATCAAGCTCGAAAAGGATGACTACGTTGTCGCAACCGCCAGGCTGCTGGCCGACGATGACAGCCAGGAGAATCCGGATTCCGGCAACGATAGCGAACAACAGGAGTAAAAAGTGGCCGCTGAAACAAGCAAAAATGCGGATTTGATTTATGTCATTTTCGGCAAGGACGAATTTCTCGTTACCAGGCAATTATCGGCTCTGCTCGATAAACTTATTGAGCCGGAGCATCGGGATATGGGACTATGGCAGGCGGATGCGAAAACCGTTACAGCGACAGAGGTTTTTGATGAGTTGCGAACGCTTTCTTTTCTATCCGAAAAAAAAGTTGTCGTCATAAAAGATGCTGACGGTTTTGTTACTGACAACAGGGACAGGCTCGAAAAGTATTTTGATAGTCCAAGTTCTGCCGGTGTGCTCGTTATGATGGTAAGCAAATGGGCGGGCAATACCAGGTTAGCCAAAAAACTCTCCAAAGCAGGAAAACTCATCACCGCTGACGAAATAAAGCCTCGCGATTTATGGTCGTTTGCCAGCAGCTATGCCTCCGAACAATGGCAAAAGGGTATGAGCAGGCCGGTTGCACAAATGCTGGTTGACTTAGTCGGCGATGAGCCGGGAAGACTTTGCAGCGAGGTCGATAAGCTGGCAGTTTTTGTCGATAAGGCAAAAACCATAACCGCCAAAGACATCGAATCGCTTATCGGCCATAACAGGGTGTTTGGCGCATTTGATGTAATTGATTCTATGATTGCAGGCAATGCCGCCAGTGCCATCTCGCAGTTAAGAAATATGTTCGCAGCCGACCGGAGTAATGAATATATCGTAGTCGGCGCATTCGCATATCATTTCCGAAGGCTCTTCAGCGCAAAAGCATTGATGACTAAAGGGGCGTCCCAGCAGCAGGTCGCAAAGCAGCTTAATATATGGAACAAACGAAACGAATTTTTCGCTCAGCTAAATAAAATGACTCTTGAGCAGGCAGGGTCTTATCTTATGCAGCTTGCGCGAATTGATTATGGCATAAAGACCGGCGGGATGACTCCGGCGGCAGCGATAGAATCTCTGGTAGTTAAGGCCGCAAGTTAAAACAAATTCTATATGATATATTTCTGGCTGACATTGCTGTTGATAATTAACGCGTTATGGCTGGGGTTGGTGCTGTTTGCGTTGCCGGGCAATTGGCTGATGATTATTATGACTGTGATTTTTGCGTGGTGGCAGGGTGGTACTTTCAGCGGCTATACAATTGCTCTTATAATTATCCTTGCGATTATCGGCGAGATTATAGAATTTGTCGCAGGGGCTGGCGGAGCGAAAAGAGCCGGTGCCGGGTGGAAGGGCGCAATGGCGGCAATTGCCGGGGCGATAGTTGGAGCGATTTGGGGCACATTTCTGATTCCTATACCAATTTTCGGAACGCTGGCAGGGGCGTGTATTGGAGCGGGAATAGGTGCGGGGTCCGTAGAGAAAATTGCCGGAGCACAGATGAAGTCTTCAATCAACGTTGGCCTTGGCGCGGGGATAGGACAATTTTTAGGTATCGGCGGCAAATTTGCAATCGGAATAATCATCTGGCTGATAATCGCAATAGCAGCATTTTTTTAGTAGTCGAAATTTTCTGGCTCTGTTGACAAGTTTTTACTGCAAATATCGTTATGTGGTAAAAATCTTGACCAAAGTCAGGAATTCTGGTCTAATGCGTCGTTTGGAGCGTTAATAACTCAAAAAAAACAGACTAATTAAGGGAATCGAAAGATGAAAGTCAGTAAAAAAGCACAGGCAGTTCCGCCTTCAGCTACGATGGCGGTGGCTTCAAAAGCTAAAGAACTTAAAGCCCAAGGTGTTGATGTTGTCGGTTTTGGTGCCGGCGAACCGGATTTTGATACGCCACAATACATCAAAGATGCCGCGATAGAGGCAATGAAGGCTGGCAAAACCGGCTATACCGCTACGCCCGGCATACCTGAACTTAGAAAGGCCATCGCAGACAAGCTCAAAAAGGATAACAGCCTGACATATACCACCGACCAGATTATTGTTAACATCGGCGCAAAGCACTCGGTTTATGAATCAATGCAGGCGGTACTCGATGATGGCGACGAGGTACTCGTACCTACGCCTTACTGGGTTACATATCCAGAGACCATCAAGCTGGCTGGGGCGGTTATGAAGGTTATCGAAACCGACTTTGCGAATAATTACAAGCTCACGCCTGAGGAGCTAAAAAAAGCTATTACCCCAAAAACCGCAATGCTGCTTTTGAACAGTCCGAACAATCCGGGCGGGTTCAGCTATACTCCTGAGGAACTGGCCGCTCTTGCTAAGGTGCTGGAAGGCACAGATATTATGGTTCTCAGCGATGAGATATACGAACGACTGGTTTATGACGGCACAAAATTTGTCAGCTTCGCATCGCTGAGCGAAGATGCCTATAATCGCACGATTATCATCAACGGTTTCAGCAAAGCTTACGCTATGACCGGCTGGAGGCTTGGCTACACGGCAGGGCCTGTAGATGTCATCAAGGCTATGGGCAAACTGCAATCGCATATGACACAAAACGCAGTTAGTTTTTGCCAGGCTGCGGCTGCGGCTGCATTTGATGAGCCAAATAACGAAGTCGAAAATATGAGAGTTGAATTCGAGAAACGTGCTGCCTATATGGCTGAGCGTCTCAATTTGATTGAAGGGATTAACTGCCCCAAGCCGACCGGTGCTTTCTATTGTTTCCCTGATGTTTCAGCTCATTACGGCAGGACTATCGGCGGTGTAAAAATAGAAAACAGTATGGACTTTGCCTCGGCTCTGCTGGAACAGGCAAGCGTTGCAGTGGTGCCGGGCGGACCTTTCGGCTGTGATAAAAACATACGGCTGAGTTTCGCGACTTCGACCGAACAGATTACAAAGGGAATTGACCGGATTGAAAAATGGCTCAAGGGTTAGATTTGAATAACAAACACAGACCAGCTCTTTCGGGTTGGCCTATGCTTATTTTCTGGTGGGCGATGATACTTTTCGCCCTTCACGCATCAACGCATATGGTGGGTGCTGGTGATACGTGGGTCGCAATGGCCTGTGGTCGGCATTTCATCGACCAAGGCGTTGATACCAACGAGCCTTTCAGCGCTAACTCACATAGAGAGGGGCCGACCGAAGAAGAGGTCAAAAATTGGCCGTCACTTGCGCAAAAGATTACCAAAATAGTTGGGCTTGATACGGTAAGGTACTGGCATCCGACCGGCTGGGTCAATCAGAACTGGCTTACGCACGTAATATTTTACTGGCTCACACACGATTCGCCACTGGCCGATGCTGAAACATTCGATAAACCCATCGAGGGTCAGAACATAAGTTACAATAGTTTGGTCTATTGGAAATATGGGCTTTATATTATCACCATAATTGCTGTTTACTACACTGGCAGAGTGTTAGGAGCTAATCCGGCTCTGTCGGCGGTCTTTGCCTGCTTTGCGCTGTTTGTCGGCAGAACCTTTCTCGATATCCGCCCGGCTGGCTTTTCGAATATGCTGACAGCGGTGCTGCTGCTGATTTTTGTTTTAACGGTTTACCGTAATTACCTGTTCATCTGGCTCATCGTTCCGCTCGGTGTTTTATGGTGTAATTTACATGGCGGATACGTTTATATGTTTTTGGTGTTGGTACCTTTTGTCGGCCTGCATTTTTTAAATCTCCTGCCGAAAAAGACGAGGTCTTGTATCTTGATGGTTTTCGGATGGTTGTTCTTTTATGCACTGGCCTATAAATTTCATTCGCATCCGAGAGTCGAAAGTATAGCTCTGCTGGGAGATAAATTTCTTTATGTTATAATCGGCATTATAGCGTTAAGAATCTATATGGCGTTTTCTCGTAAGGTTGTTCCGACAGCAATTGTTGTCAGTGATATTATTATAACTTTAATAGTCTTTGCGGTATGCTGCTCACGTTTTTATCCCGGAAATCTTGAAACAGCAATGAGAGATAGAATTTTTGTTGGATATGCAAAGGATGCAAGGCTGACTTTTTTTGTAGCCTTTATCGGTTTTTCGATAGCCGCTGTTTTGCTGACAAACTTCCAGTCTCGACTGAAAAAAATAAGCTGGAAAGCGTTGCTGCATACTGTTACCGCCTCGGCGATGGCCTTTATCGCTATGATAATTTTCAACCCGTTCAAACTAACGAATCTTACGCATACCTTTATCATTACCGCAAGCGAAGATGCCAAATTATGGAAAACCGTTAACGAATGGCACCCTGCGTTTGAGTGGAAAAATCCCGTTGGTGATGAAATACCATTTCTGATTATGTACATCATTGCCTGGATTCTTTTGGTATTCTGGGCGTTAATGCTTTTATTGAAACCCAAATCAGCAAATAAAGGCTCAAGACAAATTGAGCAATCCGAGAGCAAATTTCAATGGCCAACGATAGACCTGCCTCTGCTGACCATAGCGGCAATGACAGTTTATATGGCTGTCGGCTCGCGAAGATTTATACCTGTTGCCGCCATTGCGGCCTGTCCGATTATGGCAGTGTTCCTGACAGATGGTATAAAAACAATATCGGCATTGTGCAACCTTAAGCTCGAAGGCATTTTGCGTTCCGGCCAAGTTCCAAAGTTTATGCAGCGGTGGCTCCTTTCAGCGGTCATACCAATAGTTGCATTCCTGACCTGCTGGTGGGGCTACTGGTACAAAACGATTTACCTTGACCCGTGGCCCGACCATAGCCAGTTGAGTTCGGTTTTTATGAGAATGACGGCTTCGTATGCCAAGCCTTTCAGGACATGTCAGTTCATACGCGATAATGAATTAGAAGGCAAAATGTTTAATTACTGGACAGAAGGCGGTTTTATCGCTTATGGCCAGGTGCCTGACCCTAATGCCGGTAGAACGCCCCTGCAACTGTTTATGGATGGCCGTGCTCAGGCTGCCTACGACACCAGCAACTATCGTCGATGGATGCATATTATGACCGGCGGCACAGCGGCTGATAAATTGCGGAAATCGGGACGAAAATTTACCGCCTCGGATTATAAAAAAATTGCCGAGTGGTATGAACAGGAGTTTCGCAAAGAAAATGTCTGGGTCGTGCTTATGCCGATAAACCAGATAAATTCTGTTCTTGTAAAAACGCTTGATTATAGTAAAGACTACAGGCCGATATTTATAAATGACGGACAGAGGCTTTACGTCGATATAAAATCCGTTCAGGGGCAGGCTCTTTATAAAAAATTATTTACCGGCCAGTTGAAATTTCCAGACGGATATTCAAAACTGCTTACTCTTGGGTTTACGTTCACTCATTCTTCTAAGCCAGAGGATGTTGAAAAAGGTCTCAAACTGCTGAAACAAGCCCTAAAAATAAGTCCCTCGCAAATAGTAATTATTGAGTTGATTTCCTCCGGCAACAGAGTCAGCCATCTCAAAAAATTTATTCACAATGCTGTCGAAGAATACTTCAACGATTTTGAGCAGAATAAAGAAAAATATAAAAAGCAGGATGGCTATCGCAAAAAATTGACGACTGCAATTATTGCGGCAAACTATCTCAGCAATGTTAATGGTAAAAACAAGTCGCTCGCCAAGCGTTATCAGACTTCTATTGCCAATATGAAGCAAGAACAGGAGCGAATAAAAGAGACGGCTCGTTGGTAGCAGCAGAAAAACAGAAAATTCTATGGTATAAAATATGGATAACAATCCTATAAAATCTTTGTCGGTTTTTTTCCCCTGCTATAATGAATCGGCAAATATAGAAACTCTTATCACAAAAGCCTTAGTGGTTATCGAGCCGTTAGGGATAGATTTTGAGCTTATCATTATTGATGATGGCAGCAGCGATGGTATGGGCGAGTTGGCAGAAAGACTCGCCGAGCAAAACGACAAAATACGCGTTATCCATCACGAAAAAAATTATGGCTATGGTACAGCTTTGCAAAGTGGATTTAAAGCCTGCCAAAAGGAATATATCTTCTACACAGACGGGGATGGCCAATTTGATATGGGCGAACTGCCGGGTTTGATGCCGTATATGGCCGATTATGATATCGTAAG
Source organism: Anaerohalosphaeraceae bacterium (assembly GCA_021108375.1). Taxonomy (GTDB): domain Bacteria; phylum Planctomycetota; class Phycisphaerae; order Sedimentisphaerales; family UBA12454; genus JAIORA01. The sequence continues at coordinate 75,298 of JAIORA010000047.1, read as the reverse complement.
CTGTTACCGAATCAAAAGGCAGGACAGCATAATCAGGAAGCTAAACGCATTTTGCTGGACGTGTCTGGTTAGTCTGCTCTTCAGGCTAAAGCTTCGTGATATCGACTGTGCGTTCAAACTATACAAACGCAGCGTTTTTGATGATATGCCGTTATTGAGTACGGGGGCAATGATAGATACCGAAGTTCTGGCTCGGGCAAAACGTAAAGGCTGTAAGATATATCAAACTGGTGTTCAGCATTATCGGCGAACTGCCGGCCAGCAGACCGGAGCGAATTTAAAGGTGATACTAAGAGCGTTTAAGGAACTTTTCGTTTTGCATAAACGAATAAGAAACGGCAAGTAAAATACGGATTGAAATTTTCCAGTAGAGCGGTTATGAAAATCGCAGACAGCTACGCATACATTGATTTAAATTTTTCAATTGCAATTTTCGCAACATCATTATGGTCGAACGCCATTTCAGGCAGTTGGCTTACCGCAAACCATTTTGCCTCGGCAGCATCATCACCGCTATGAACTTCAGCGTTTGTTTCATCGGTAATCCCTATGAAAGCGATTGTGATATTTCGGCCGCGCGGGTCTCTGCCGCAAGTGCCAAATGTATGCATCTGCTGGAGTTTTATATTTTTCAGGGAAGTTTCTTCGGCCAGCTCTCTTGCCGCTGCATCTTCAAGCTCTTCGCCCATTTCGACAAACCCGCCGGGAAATGCCCATTTGCCAATAAACGGATGACCGCCTCTTTTAATCAGCAGCACCTCCAGCTCGGAGGAAGCGAGCTTAAAAACTATCGCATCGACGGTAACCATCGGCCTGGGCCAGTTGTACGTATATTTACCTTTTTCTGCCATAATGGGTATCATTTTAACACTAACGTCAAAGAATTAAAGCCAAAAGGCTTTGATTATGCAATAATCTTGGTTTAGAATGCTACACAATGCCTGACCGAACTAATAGTAAGAATATAAAAAAGCAACCGATGCCCGACAAATGGCGACTGCTGTCGGCTGGTGCAATCCTTGCGCTGAATCCGGAGGAGCTGCTTGGCAATTACGACCACATATTCAAGCAGGACAGGAATAGTTTTGTCGCTCTTAAGTCTTTAGCTACTGGAGCTAAAAATGTAAAAGTCGTTATCAAGATTCAGCATAGAGGCAAAAAATTTAAAGACTTCCTGCGGTCGATACTGCCATCGAGAGCGGTCAGGAATTTCAGAAAGGCACTTTTGCTTGCCTCAAAAAACATCCCTGTTGCCAGGCCCGTAGCAGCAATGGAACAGAGAAGATATTTTTCAGTTGCGAAGGATATTTGCGTTTTTGAGTATATTGAAAACAGTATGAGCCTTTACGATATTCTTTTCGACAAAGATGCCTATGCAGTATCACACTGGGCCAAAGCCAAAAAAGAAATAGTCAATGAAATTGCCATAATACTTGCCGACCTGCATAACGCCGGTTTTTGGCATCGAGATTCAAAGGCGGGTAATTTTCTCATTTGCCGTCAGCCCGATAACAGCTACAAAGTAAAGCTGATTGACCTTGACGGCATAAAACGCTATCGCTTTGGCGCGGGTCAATGCATGATGCGGACTCTTTGCAACCTGGGCGAAACTGTGATAAGGTTCCGCAGAGCTTCAATTACAGATTTATGGCGGGGGTTTTGTCTCTATTGCGATAAAGTTGGAATCGACAAAAATAACAGGTCGGCAGTTTTTCGTCGTTTACGGCAAATGATTATCGCAAAGAGATTGCTTATAGAAATTAAAGACGCATACAAAAAAAATAGATATGGAAAGTAAACCTGAAAAAATTCTCATACTCAAGCCCAGTGCCCTTGGCGATGTTGTTATGGCAATGCCTGCGGTGTGTTGTTTGGCTGAGAATTTTCCAGATGCGAAAATAAGCTGGTTCATTCGCCCGGAATACTCCGCACTTGTAGAAGAACACCAATGTGTGGACAATATCATAATTTTCGACCGCAAAAAATTAGGACGTTGGTGGCGAAGTTTTAGTGTATTTGGCGAACTTGTAAGGCTTATCATAACTTTGCGAAAAGAAAAGTTTGATATTGTCTTTGACTTTCAGGGCAGATTCAGGAGTGCCATTTTCGCTTGGTTTAGCGGTTGCAAAAAACGAATCGGGATGAAGGGTACTCAGGAAATTACTCGGCCATTTTATACACAGGCCATTTCGCCACCTGAGAATTCAATGCACATAACCGACTACTACCTTCATATGACCTCTGTAACTGAAGCGAAAGTCGGAAAAGTCGAATTTAAACTCAAGGCTGCAGAAAATTCGTCGGATGAAATCAAATCAATACTGAAAACCCACAACATTGGCAAAAACGATTACGCAGTTTTCGTTCCCGGCTCAGCAGTTGAGTCGAAATGCTGGCCAGTCGAAAATTTTGCACGGTTAGCCGATGAAATTAGTGAAAAATATAAATTCGACATCATCGCTACCGGTGTTCAATCCGAAAAACCTATTATTGAACAGCTCCAAACGCTTACTGATATCAATGTGGTAGATTTTGCAGGGGCTACTAATATCGCGCAGTTGATTGCATTACTTGCCGGTGCAAAAATCGTGGTCGCTAATGATACCGGCCCTGCCCACATCGCCTCGGCACTGGGTGTACCTATGGTGCTGATTTTCGGTCAGACGAATCCCGGCAGAGTCGCACCCTATGCCCGCCCGGAAACAGTGGCAGCGATAGACGCTCAAAACCGCGACACGCAAGTCGAAAGCGATAATTCACAGCACGATATAAAAAACGTTGCTGTAGAAAATGTCTTTAAAAAAATATGCCAACAGTTAGACAATGCCAACTGATATGACTAACAAAAACCAGAAGAAAAGAACATCCAGACACCCGATTGTAAGATTCCTTAAACATAAGGTTCTTCACGTTGAAGATTCACCTCATAAAATTGCGCTTGGGGTCGCTATCGGAATTTTCATAGTCCCTAATCCGTTGTTTGGATTGCATATTGCGATAGTGCTGGGGCTATGTTTTTTGCTGAAGGCCAATAAAATCGCTGCAATTGCAAGCACCTTTGTGAATAACATTTTTACGCTGGTGCTGATTTATTATCCTACATATCTCCTCGGTTGGGCGGTTTGTAGTATTTTTTTTGAACGCCCAACTCTATTAAATCGAACCCAGATTGTTGAGCTGTTTTCTCCGGGCAATTTCGTCAGCGGATTATTCCGAAAAGAATACTGGATGCAGTTCTGGGAATTGATGAAGCAAATCGGCCCGGAACTTTGGATAGGTAGTTTTGTAGCTGGCGGAATCGGCGCAATTGTCTCATACTTAGTCTGCCTCTACATCGTCAGAGGCCACCGCGCAAAAAGCCCGCATCGGCGATACGCTAAATATCGGCAATAACTTCCCGGCAGCGGTCGCAAAGGTCGGGGCTGTCCTTGTCAGTCCCAACACTTGGCCAATAATTCCAGCACCTCTGACATTTGTCGTTACTGCACTTGGATACCGTAATAAGCTCGTCAGCGGAGGCATTTATTATTTCAACCTCGCTAACAATGCAGAACGCCGCGAATTGGCCGCTCTCAAATCCATTTAACAGTTCAAGAGTCTGCTTGTCGTCGGTGGTAATCGTTACACAGGCTTCCTGATTGCTGGCGATTTTATTTTCCTGTCGCAGGCTCTCAAGTTTTTGCATAATCTCATTGCGAATTTCGGTTAGCTTATCCCATCTGGCTTGCTCGCTGCGCCAGCCGATATTCTCATCGGGCTTAGGCATTTCGGCTAAGTGGACGCTTTCAACATCTTCATATTTGTATTCCATTGCAGCATAGGCTTCCTCTGCGGTATGGGCCAATATCGGGGTAAGCATTTTTATAAGTCCGTCGAGTATCCTGTGCATTGCAGTCTGTGCGCTTCTGCGTGACAGGCTGTCCCTGCTATCGCAGTAGAGCCTGTCCTTGAGTACGTCCATATATACACTGCTCATTTCGATTGTACAGAAATTGTAAATATAGGTATAGGCCCTGTGGAACATAAAGTTTTCGTAGGCGTTATGAACATTTTCCGCAAGTTTCTGAAACTGCTGCATTGCCCACTTATCGATTTCCAGCATATCTTCGTATGCCACTTTCTGCTCGGCTGGCACAAAATCATTTATATTGCCCAGCAGGTAGCGAAGCGTATTTCTTATCTTGCGATAAGCATCCTGAAGCCTGCCGATGAGGGTATCGCTGCAACGCATATCTTCCTGATAATTTACGCTGGCAACCCACAGCCTTAAAATATCTGAGCCGTATTTGTCGATTTCCTCCTGAGCGTTCACATAATTGCCCTGCGATTTTGACTGCTTCTTTCCGTGTTCGTCAACGGTGAACCCGTGCGTCAGCACCGTTTTGAATGGTGCTCTGCCGATTACCCCCAGTGCGGGCAGAAGCGAAAGCTGGAACCAGCCCCTATGCTGGTCAGAGCCTTCAAGGTATAAATCGACCGGTACAGGCCAACCAGCAGCCTCGGCAACACTGTGCCAACTGCATCCGGACTCGAACCATACATCAAAGATATTTTCCTCTTTTTCGAGGTCATCAAAACGAAAACCGGCTGGCAACTTGAAATCTGCCCCGAGAATTTCCTGCGGAGAATCGGTAAACCAGCTATCCGAACCTTTCTTTCTGAAATGCTCCCCAACAGCCAACACAGACTCCTTTGTTAGCAGGGTAGTCCCCTCTGAATCATAAAATACCGGTATCGGCATTCCCCAGCTTCTCTGCCTGCTGATACACCAATCCGGCCGAGATTCCAGCATTCCTGATATTCTTTTCCGTCCCCACGCAGGTACCCATTTAACTTCGTCCATAGAGTCCAGAGCCATCTGCCTAAGGCTCTCGCCATCAGGAACAGGATTGTCAACACTAATAAACCACTGCTCGGTTGCCCGAAAAATTACCGGCATTCTGCTGCGCCAGCAGTGCGGATAGCTATGCGATATTTTGCTGCGGGCGAAAAGTGAATTCCTGTTTTGGAGATTTTCAATTATTTCGTCATCAACTTTGAGTACGCTTTTGCCAACGAGCCAATCAGGGGCGGTTTCATCGTAACAGCCGTCATCGGTTACCGGCGAATAAACTGCCATATTGTGCTGCTGACCAGCAACATAATCGTCAACGCCGTGCCCCGGAGCAGTATGGACAAGCCCTGTACCATCTTCGGTCGTTACAAATTTTGCACCGATTACTATGTAGGCTTCTTTTTCGGTTGGGTTTTTCTCAATGAACGGATGGTCGTATCGCAGGCCGATAAGGTCGCTGCCTTTGACGAAATTTTCGCTGAGCGAATAATTTTCCAGCCCGGCCGCCGCGATAACAGCATCGGCTCTTTCGGAGGCAATAACCGAGCAAAACTGCTGGCCGCTGGCTTCATAACTTAAAACTTTGTACTCCAAATTCGGGTTGACCGAAACCGCCAGATTTGCCGCAAGCGTCCAAGGAGTTGTAGTCCATATCATAAAGCAGATTTTAGCCTGACTATCCTGTGAAATCAGTCCGAGCTGTTTGAGCTTTTGGGCAGATTCGGCAGTAACGCCGAAATTAACAAAAACGCTCGGCGAATCAATATCCTGATATTCGAGTTCCGCATCAGCCAAAGCAGTCTGACAGCCGATAGACCAGTGAATCGGTTTTAGCTGTTTATAAACCAGACCCTTGCCGACAAGCTCGGCAAAAACTTCGCACATTCCGGCCTCATACTGGGGCTTCAGTGTTAGATAAGGATTATTAAAATCGCCGAAAATTCCTAAATTTTGAAATTGTTTCGCCTGCAATTTGACATACTTGCTGGCATATTTTTTACAGAGCTGGCGAATTTGCGGTTTTTCCATCTCGCGAATCTTTTCGCCAACCTCTGCCATAACCTTTACCTCGATAGGCAGCCCGTGACAGTCCCAGCCGGGAACGTAAGGAGCATAAAACCCGGTCATCGTCTTGTACTTTACGACGATATCCTTGAGAACTTTATTGATAACGTGGCCCATATGGATGTCGCCGTTAGCGTATGGCGGGCCGTCGTGAAGAACATATAGTGGCGAATCCTTGCGAGCGTCGCGGATTTTGCCGTATATATCCATTTTCTGCCAGGCCTTTATCTGTTGCGGCTGGCGCTGGGTAAGATTAGCCTTCATCCCAAAAGTCGTTTTCGGCAGATTGAGCGTGTCGCGATAATTGGTCTTATTTTCTGACATTGTAAAAATCCCGCTAAATTGTTAAAAACCAATATTATACGCTCGCAAAGGCATTATGTCAAGATGGGTCAAAATTTCATACGATACCCATAGTTTTCCTCTTTACCACCCATTTTTATAACTTATAATCGAAAGAGTAAGAAAACCCCAACGCTTGACAAATAAAGTCATTTGTTTAGCATTGAAGGAGAAACGGGAACTTGTTATATAGAAAAAAACTTTATCTGTCTTTGGGAGTTTTATACGGACTGTATGATCATTGTTAGAAAGTAAATATGAGTAATCAAAAGTTTCCCATTGATGATGTATATCCTATTGCGTCCTCTATTAATATATATATGAGAGGTTTCAAACTTCTATCTCAGTAATTAGAACATACCCAATCATACAAAGATGCAGAAGTTGGCACTGACCATTTTGAAGAGTTCGTATTCTGGCGAAAGAATCTTGTGATTTGGACGTGCTGTACCATAGAGTCTTTTGTAAATTTGGAGGGTATTTCTTGGATGGGAGAAGAATTTTATAAAAACGCAGTTGAGCGCCAGAACATAGTTCAAAAAATACGCCTCATAGTTGCAGTCAAAAACAACGAGTTAATTGAACCAGACAACGAGATATTAAAGTCAGTTGGGTTAATCTTTGATTTACGGAATCAATTTGTTCATCCGAAAACACGTAGCATAAATAAAAATAGAGATAAATCTGATAAAAGCTTTAAGACTTTAATTAACATAAAACCTGCCAAGCTTAAAGAACTCATACAAGACGTGAATGGTATTATTCGAATTGATTCGGAGTAATTAATAGGGCAGGGTGTGCAATTGTATGAGTTCGCCATAGGCGGACAAATAGTGAAGAAGCAATGGGAACTTAGGCCATACCAATTTTGCTCAGCCTTTTTTATAACAGGCTCTCGGTAATATCGGTTATCTTCATAAGATGTTTCAACAGGCCTGTTTTCAGAGGTTTGCTACCGTGAACAGGAAGTGATATTCTCTCTTTCCTACCAGCTTTAGTGTAGATGTGATGACTTCCATTGATTCTTTTAAGTTCCCACCCGGCCCTGTGCAGCAGCTTTGCAAAATCCTTTCCGCTAACCTGCTTCAAACTGTAATCTCCATTAAGCGGTCATCTTCAGCAATTTCGACTTTCTCAATATCGACAGACAGACACCCCTCGACCGCTTCATAAATGTTTTCCAAAAGCTCCTCAAACGAATCGCCCTGAGTAACACAGCCGGGAATAGCCGGCACCTGCGCCCAATAGCCGCCATCCTCGGCGTTATGTATAATCATTTGCAGCTTCATAATGCCCATTATACAGATTGACAGTTCCGGATGCAAGATTTATCTGGTTGCCTATCTGTTGCGGTTTGGTTTTTTGTTTAAATACGAGATGAAAACGGCTATATTGGCGGCTATGGCTAAAACCCTTTACATAATCGACGGACACGCCCACATATACTCGGCTTTTTACGCACCGATACGGCAGAACCTTACCAGCCCATCCGGCGAGCCGACAAAGGCAACTTATATTTTCACGAATATGTTGCTCAAGCTCATCGAAAATAAAAAGCCCGATATGCTGGTCGTGGCGATGGACTCAAAAACCCCTAGTTTTCGAGCGGATTTGTATCCCGAATACAAAGCACACCGGCCGCCAATGCCGGAGGAAATGCCAGTTCAAATAAACAGGATAGAGCAAATTCTTGAAGCAATGAGAATCCCAATGATTCGAAGGGACGGCTTTGAGGCCGACGACATAATCGGTACGCTCTGCAAAAAAGCCTCCGATGTTGGTATAGACGCCTATATCTGCTCGAAAGATAAGGATATGCTCCAGCTTTTGGGCGAAAAGGTTTTCATTTACGATGTCAAAACCAATGAGATTACTGATACAGATAAATTTAAGCTCAAGACCGGCCTGTCTCCGAATCAATTCATAGATGTTTTAGCACTTCAGGGCGACACTGCCGACAACGTGCCCGGCGTGCCGGATGTCGGACCAAAGACCGCGATGGACTGGATAAAAAAATACGATTCGCTGGACAATCTCTATGCAAATTCCACCGAGATTGGTGGCAAGCGGGGCGATAATCTGCGAGAGTATAAGGACAAGGCATATCTAAGCCAAAAACTCGTTACCATCAAATGCGATATGCCAATAGATTTCGACGAAAAAGCCTTTGCCGCCAGCGGTTCTGATAGTGATAAACTGTCGTCAATTTTTGCAGAACTCGGTTTCAGCAAATTCACTTCGCAAGCTGCTACTGCCGCTCAGAACAGTCCCGCAGCGATACCGGCAGAGGGGATGAAAACAGCAAAAACAGTGAAACACGATTACCGGCTAATCGATACCTCTGAAAAGCTCGACGAGTTGGTTGAAAAACTGAAAAAACAAAAGCTCATCGCCTTTGATACCGAAACTACCTCAATTTCCGCCCATCGCGCCGAGCTGGTGGGGATGAGTTTTTGCTGGGAAAGCCACAACGCCTGTTACGTCGCTGTAAAAGCACCGATGGGTACAAAGTGTATAAGTATGGCCGAACTGCGAGAAAAAATTGCTCCGGTTATGGCTGATACCGAAATTAAAAAAATAGGTCAGAATATCAAGTACGATATTATTGTAATGCACAATGCCGGCATTGATGTTGGCGGTGTGTTTTTCGACACGATGATAGCGTCTTACGTTCTCGATGCCGAAAGACGCAGTCATTCGATGGACAATATGGCTATCGACTTCCTTAATTACCAGACGATTCCAATTGCTGAACTTATCGGCAAAGGCAAAAAACAGCTAACCTTCGATTTAGTCGATACCGAAACCGCTTGCGAATATGCCGCCGAGGACGCTGATATTACCTTTCAGCTCTATCAGGTTTTGAACGACAGGTTAGAAAATCAGCAGGCTCTTAAGCGTCTTTTCACCGAGATAGAAATGCCGCTTGTCGAGGTTCTTACGAAAATGGAACTGGCCGGGGTCAGCATAGATGTTAGCACCTTAAAACAGATGGCGTTGGAAATAAACAAATCGCTCGAAAAAATTACCGCAAAAATATACGAGTTGTCGGTAATAGAATTTAATATCGATTCGCCCAAACAGCTTTCCGGAATCCTGTTCGACACGCTGGGCCTGCAATCTGTCCGCAGCGGCAAGACAGGCCGAAGCACCGATGCTGCTGTGCTGGAAGAACTTCGCGGTTCTCATCCAATTATTAAACCCATCCTTGAGTATCGCCAGTTAAGCAAACTGAAAAACACATACGTCGATAAACTCGGGGCATTAATCAACCGCCGAACAAACAGGCTTCACGCATCGTTCAACCAGACCATAACCGCTACCGGCAGATTAAGCTCGTCGAATCCGAACCTGCAAAATATTCCAATCAGAACCGAAATCGGCAGAAAAATTCGCTCGGCATTCGTACCCGCCCAAAAAACAGACCGGATTTTGAGCCTGGACTATTCCCAGATAGAACTGCGAATTTTAGCTCATCTTTGCGGCGACGAAACCTTAAAACAGGCCTTTGAGCAAAACAGGGACATTCACAGCTTTGTGGCATCACAAATTTACAGCGTCAACATAGAAGATGTAACTTCCGAAATGCGCTCTCGCTGCAAAGCGGTAAATTTCGGCATAATTTATGGGCAGGGGCCTTTCGGATTGAGTAAAACGACCGGACTGAGTATGGCCGAGGCCAAAAAGTTTATAGAAGATTATTTCGCCAGGTACAAATCTATAAAACAGTTTAAGGAAGATGCGATAAAAACCGCACAGAAAACGGGCTACGCAGAAACAATCTGTAATCGACGGAGAAATATATCGGGTTTGGACAGCAAAAACTTCAATGTACGTTCTCAGGCTGACAGATTAGTAATTAACACGCTAATTCAGGGTTCTGCCGCTGATTTGATAAAAATAGCGATGATAAATATCCAAAACAGAATAGAAAGAGAAAATCTCACAACAAAAATGATACTCCAGATTCACGATGAACTCGTTTTTGAATTGCCCGCTGAAAAGGGCGAGCAATATACCGAAATTTTCGCCTCTGAAATGACCGGCGCAATGCAACTGGATGTACCTCTTAAGGTCGATGCCTCTATTGGCCCAAGCTGGTTTTCAGACAAATAATTTACAGGAATTTTTAGAGGTTCCATTAAATTGTGATGTTAAGGTATGTGCAGCTATCGTTGCATTTCATCTGACAGTCAATTTCCGCAGGCAGCATCAGGCAATCACCTTTTGCAAATTCGGTCTGCTCGCCTGGGCCGGAGATAATCCCTGAGCCTTCAATAAACATAAGCACACTCATCTTACCGCTGGCAAAAGAAACCTCGCCATCAGTTTTGACGCATTTTTCAACCTTAAAAAATTCACAATCGACCAGCATCCCGCTATCAGAGACGCTAAGGGCAGCAGGGTCATGCTCGAAGTGTATAGACTCCAGCGAATCTTCGATATGCAGTTGTCGTCCTTTTCCGCTTGCCGGGTCAACTCTGTTCCAGTCGAACACCCGATACGTTGTATCGCTGGGCGTTTGTATCTCGGCTATCAGCAGCCCGGCCCCAATGGCGTGTACCGTCCCTGCCGGCAGAAAATGACACTCGCCAACATTTACCAATACCTTAATAAGCAGTTCTTCGACATTACCATCAGCGATTGCCTTTGCAAACTGCTCTCTCGTAACGCCTTTTTTGAGGCCCTTATATATACACGCTCCACTCTCAGCGGCAATAATGTACCAGCATTCGGTTTTCAGGTTGCCTTTGCCCATTCGCTGGCACGTTGGCCCATCGGGATGAACCTGAACGCTCAGCACGTCTTCAGCGTCGAGAATTTTTATCAGCAGCGGAAAAGGTGGCGAATAATTTTCGATTCCCATTACTGCTTTACTGCCAAACCGTTCGATTATCTCGGCAATCGTCTGCCCAGCCAGCGGCCCGGCCTTAACCATCGATTTGCCCTCTGCCAAATCTGCCAGTTCCCAGCTTTCGCCTATTTTCTGCCCCTGCGGAATATCCTTACCAAAGGCTTTGGCCAGCTTTTGCCCGCCCCAGATACGTTCTTTATATACCGGCTGAAATTTCAATGGATACAATTGCATTTAAGTTACTCCTGAATAATTTTATGCTCTCGGATGGAATTTTTTATGAATGCTCCGCAGCCTGTCCTGGTCAACGTGGGTATAAATCTGGGTGGTGGAAATATCGACGTGTCCGAGCATCTCCTGAACACTTCGCAAATCGGCACCGCCGCTGAGCAAATGCGTCGCGAAACAATGTCTTAATGTGTGGGCTGTAAGTTTGGTTCCAAGACCCGTTCTGCGAGCATATTTTTTTACCAATCGCCAAATTTCTATCCTGCCCAAAGGCCGACCCGTCCTCGACAGCATCAGGGCATTTTTGGAATGCTCTTTGCAAAGTTTGGGACGTTGATTTTCGAGATAATTTTTTATCGTAACCGCCGCCGCTCGGCTAAGCGGAATGATTCGTTCTTTCCTGCCCTTACCGATACAGCGAGTATAACCAATGTCAAGGTTCAAATCCTTAATGCGCAATTCCGCTACTTCACTCGCCCGCATACCGGTAGCATAAAGCAATTCGAGCACAGCCCGGTCCCTATAATAAAAGGGTTCCTCAGCAGCCGGTGCTTCAAGAAGTCTAAAGACCTGCTCCTTGCTGCAAACTGTCGGCAGCCTCTGCCAAAGCTTTGGACCTTCCAGCAAAAAAGTAAAATCATTTTCGATTGCTCCGACCATTTTACAATATCGAAGAAACATTTTCAGCGAAACCAACGCCCGGTTTATTGATGTTTCGGATTTTTCACTCTTTGAAATAATTTTCATATATTCGAACACGTGTTTCTGGTTGATATCGTCAGGACCGGCGATACTTTTGCCGAGACAATAGTCCAAAAAACTCTTTAAATCCCTCCCGTAAGCCAATACGGTATTTTCGCTAAGCCCGCACTCAACCCGCAGGTAATCTATAAATCTTTTGACTGATTTGCCCACAGGCATTTCTTCGAGTTTTTTTGCGAGATTGCTGAGCTGAGTTGAAATCATAAAAGTCCTATAAAATACTGTTTTTGTGAAAATTAAGCCGACACTGTTTCATTGCCCTCCTTTTAATCGTCATTTAAATGTGTAAAACCTTAATAAATCCAGCAACCCAAATTCAGCCTTGAGAGATATTGGTTTTAACGATATAATCACCGACATTTGTTAATCTAAAGCAATATGAAAAAGGAAAAGCGTATGTTAAGACTGAATTTGGCGGTTGTCCTCACAATAATGTGCATTTTTGTCAGTGGTTGTGCGAAAAAAACACAAATAGATTCGCCCAAACCGTTATGCCTCGGGCGGCTTGAAATGACCTCGGCCTTCTCAGCAGCAGAACAGGCTCTTATCGAAATGGATTTTCATATCGATAAAATGGATACGCAAATCGGACTCATCAGAACCAGGCCGCTCGAAGGCTCCCAGTTTTTTGAGCTTTGGAGAAAAGACAACGCTGATAGCTACAAAGGCCAAATGTCTAACATCCACAGTCTCAGAAGGGTGGTTGATTTGAATTTCAGAAACAATAACGGGCAGCTATGCATCGAATGCACAGTTATACTGAGCAGACTTTCGATGCCGGAACAGAAAATCACAAGCTCGGCCAATGCTTACAGCATCTACTCTGAAAGCGACAAAAACAAACAAACCCTCCACCTCGATGCTCAGCAGAGAAAGAGAATGGAATGGGTCAAACTCGGCAGAGACCCAAATCTCGAAACGGTAATTCTCGAAAGAATACAAAAAAAAATATTAATCAATAAAGAAGACGGGAAATTATGAAGGTACTGGTTTGCGGAGGAGCAGGATATATCGGCAGCAATATGACTTATATTCTCGCCGAGAATGATTACGAGCCGATAGTTTACGACAATTTGAGCAAGGGTCACGCCTCAGCGATAAAAAAGTTTGAGCTTGTCCGCGGTGATTTAGCCGATACCGAACTGCTCGAAAAGACTCTCGCCGAAAAGAAAATCGAGGCGGTAATGCATTTTGCCGCTTTCATTGAAGTCGGCGAATCGATGCAGAATCCGCTGGAGTTCTATCGCAATAATGTCTCCAACACCCAAAATCTCCTGAGTGCTATGGAAAAGTGTGGTGTGGGTAAATTTGTATTCAGCAGCACCGCCGCGGTATATGGAATGCCCGATGCCGTGCCGATAATCGAGGAGCTGCCCAAACAAGCCATAAACTCTTACGGCGAAACAAAGTGGGCCGTCGAGAGAATGTGCCACTTTCAAAGCCTTACAGGCAGGCTAAATTATGCTGCCTTAAGATATTTTAACGCTTGCGGAGCCGGACAGAATGGAACCATCGGCGAAGACCACAGCCCCGAATCGCATCTTATTCCGCTAATTATCGCCGCGGCTATGGGCAAGCGTGAAGACGTCAAAATTTTCGGAAACGATTACCCCACGCCAGACGGTACCTGTATAAGGGATTACATCCACATTGAAGACCTTTGCAGCGCACACCTTTTGGCATTGCAAAAACTCGACAGCCAATCGGAACTCCTTTACAATCTTGGTAACGGCAAAGGCTACTCCGTTTCACAGGTAATCGAAACCGTAAAAAGGGTCTCCGGCAAAGACTTCAAAGTTACAGCTTCTCCACGCAGACCTGGCGACCCGCCAGTCCTTACCGCCGATGCAACAAAGGCAATCAAAGAACTCAACTGGCAGGTTAAGTATCCTGAACTGGAAAAAATCGTTGAAACTGCCTGGAAATGGCACAGTGAAAACCCGGACGGCTACGTCGATTAACATCTGGAAAGGTTATGTATTATGCAATGGCATTGGATCAAAAAAGATTGTTCATTTCAGAGACTAATTCTGGCAAGTGATGTTGGAGGTACAAATACTAATTTTGCTCTGGTCGCACAAGATGGCAAAAATTTCGATATTATTGTCAAATGTAATATGAAAACCGCTGATATATCCGACTATACAGCCTGCATAGAAACCGTACTGACCGAAATTATACAGAAAACGCCCCAGCTCAAGCCCCATCTTTGCTGCGTCTCAGCGGCAGGGCCGATACAGAATGCATCCTGCACGCTTTCCAGCACTAAACTTAATATAGATGCTGAAAAAATCGAAAAAAGAATAGGAATAAAGACACTCCTAATAAATGACTTTTTAGCATTGAGCTACAGCCTGCCGCTGATTGATATAAATAATTCTGCACTCATAACAACTCTTAGCTGTCCCGATGGCACGTTTGCCAGTCCAAAAGGCAACATCAGAGCCATTGCTGGTGCCGGAACGGGAATGGGGGTAGGGATTTTAATGAAGAAGGATGACAGGTATATGGCCCTGCCTTCCGAGGGCGGCCACATACCGTTCCCATCTTTCGACCACGAAACAAGGCAGTTGTGTGAATATATGGTACAGCAGCACGGCGAGTTCCTGGAAGCTGAAATGGTTGTCTCCGGCAAAGGAATAATCAGTATCTACCAGTATTTTAGAGATGTAAAAAAAATGGTTCCAGATTCCATTGCCCAGGAAATCGAAAAGGCACCAAAAGAAGAGAGGTCTGCCTTAATTTCACAATACGCTCAAACCGACCAATCTTGCAGAGATATAATAAAGCTTTTCGTAAAATGCTATGCAAATTCAGCGGCAAGCATCGCCTCTGTCGTAATCCCGACGATGGGTTTTTACCTGGCAGGCGGAATTGTTACTAAGAATGAACAGTTTTTCATTGAAGACAATTGCTTTATGACATATTTTGCTCAGCACTGCCATCCCATCATAAAGTGCCTGCTTGAATCTATGCCGGTTTATATTATCAGAGACTATTCTGTTTCGCTTTTAGGTGCTGCCAACGCAGCCTGCAACATTATGATTTAAAAATTTTAATTATGAGGAAAAATGCTTAAAAAATTCATCGAACAGGCAAAAAAAGGACAAGCTGTTTTTATCACTGATGCAAGAGAAGCTTTTGCGGCAATGGACCCTGCCGACAAGCAATCTATTATATGTATTTTAACTCTCGTTGACAAAAGCCAACGTCTTTTCGATTTAAGCATTCCGTCTCCATCTGCTTTAGACAAAGACCAGAGTGATTTCGTAATTTCCTATATTCGTGCCGAAGTATATAATACTCTTTCGACTCTGGGCGGGCGGAGTATGACTTTCTATGCGAAGACTTCAAATAAGGATGTTGTCGGAATTCTCGAATCGCTCAACGAAACTTTTGGTACCGGTCAGAAAAGAACCGCCAGAATCGGCTACGCCAAATGTGTAAACGTCATCGACAGAATGCTCGGAGCTTTGGCAGAAGCGGACACAAAATTTGAATTCATTATTAAAGACATCTCCGAAAAACCGGAAATAAAAGAAACCTCTACCGAATCATCTTCCGGCGTAGAAGTATTCCAGCGGGCTGCGGAAAATCTCGAGGGCAAGGCAATCTGCGGTATGGATATTGGCGGAACAGATATCAAAGTCGCTATGGCTTTTGACAGCAGGCTGGCCTGTCTTAAGGAGTATGACTGGTTCCCGGAAAAATTCAAAACTGCCAGCCAACTCAACAATCCAATCTGTCTGTTAATCAGACTCGTCCGTGCAAAAACTTCTTTCGATATAGCTGGCGGCAATGACGATTTAGCCGAAAAACTCACCCAGGCTATGGACAAAGGTGCAAGCTATGAATTGATAGAAAAAACCGTCGCCGAGGCCGAAGCGGCTCTGTCCGAAAAGATTATCGCTCTTGACGCTATCGGCCTGTCCTTTCCTGATGTTGTCATAAAGGATAAAATTGTCGGCGGAGAAGCGACAAAAACAAGAGGAATGCGTGAAAATCCGGAAATCGATTACGAGAAGGAATTTGCGATTATTACAAACCTTGACCAGCAACTGCTCAAATTATGCAAAGCTGGCGGCGTAGTTAAAAACACTAATGACGGTCCGATGGCGGCATACACCGCAGCAGTTGAAATTGCTGGCTCTGCCGAGGCAGAAACCGTAAAGAACGGTGTATTCGCTCACTCGCTCGGTACAGAACTGGGTACCGGCTGGGTTGACCACACCGGAAATATCCCGAAATTACCGCTTGAATGCTACAACCTCATTATCGACCTGGGCGATTTTGTCGCCAAAGCCTATCCCGCCGACGATGTCAGGAGTATAAACAATGTCAACACCGGCCTTGCGGGAACTCTGCAAAAATACACCAGCCAAGGCGGAGTCTTCAGACTTGGAATGAAGTACTTCAGGCAGGACAAGGCAGATCTTTATCAGGAAATTTTTGACAAAAATCTAATCGAAGAACGTGGCGATATGCTTGTCGTTCGGACAAAGCCAAACGATATGCGAAAAGCATTTCTCGAACATATGATGGAGCTTACCGAAAGACCAGATGGCGAATTAGCCAAAGAGATATTCCGACAGGTCGGCCTTTTTCTTGCTATCACCTGGTTTGAGACACAGAGAATACTCAAGCCAAAAACCGCAGCACGGACATTATTTGGAAGGCTGGTAAAGAGAAAGGTCTGCTTTGAAATGATAAAAGAAGGGGCTTCGACCAGGATCAAAAACCTCCAGATAGATGTAGCCGACTCGACAATGGCAAACACTTCGCTAATGAAACAGCTCGAAGAAAACCCGCATTTCACGGTAGCTCAGTTTGCCCAGGCAATTGGCTCGATATATTACGGCAATATGGGCCTGCAAAAAGACTATATCCCAAATAGCCGATGACGGGAATTGAACCCACAACCTCAGCTTTACGAAAGCTGCGCTCTACCGTTGAGCTACATCGGCACCAGAAACTATGAATATATCTCCAAAACCTGAATTTGTAAAGTAAAAGCCTCTTTTTGACTTGTAATTGTGTTGAAAAACTAAAAATAGTTGAAATCGCACGAAAAGCTCTTGCAATGTTCGGACGATTTTGCTATAAATTTTGGTTCTGATAATGTACCAATTTGGCATTTCAGTAAAATAAATTAAGGATGGAAAATGGCTCGATTACGTCCGCCCATTAGTTCAGGGCCAGGCACCATTTGATGTCGGCACCGATGACTTGTCCGTCTATATGCGATTCGCAAGAAAGCCCATCGAAAAGAAACTTGCCGAATATATTTAAAGGGAATTTACAGTGCCAGACCCAGCACAAAAATTAAGAGATTTACAGCCTACAAAAGAATATCTCGTAGCCATCGATTCCGATGGCTGTGCGATTGACGCAATGGGTATAAAGCATCGCGAATGTTTTTGTCCGTGGATGATAGGATGCTTTGGCTTACAACCTGTGGCAGCAGCGGCAAGAGAGTGCAAGGAATTTGCCGACCTTTTCAGTAAAACCCGCGGCGCAAATCGTCACAAAACTCTCGTTAGAATTCTTACCGAGCTGCTTCCTTCGCATCCTGAGGTAATCGAGGCTGGTTTTGAGGTTCCTCAATTAGCCCATTATTGCAAATGGGTTAATGACCCCGACAGTCTCCTCAGCAATGATGGTCTGCAAAAAGCCATTGATGAAGCTACCGACCCCCAGGCAAAAGCACAATTGCAAACTGCTATGGATTGGAGTATAAAGGTTAATCAGACCATCGGGGAAATCGTTAAAGGTGTTCCGCCGTTTCTGTATGTGCTGGACAGCCTCAAAAAAGCGTCGCAAAAGGCCGACATCATCGTCTGCTCAGCAACACCTTGCGAAGCTCTCGAACGTGAATGGGCAGAGCACGGCCTGGCTCCATACGTTTTAGTCATTGCCGGCCAAGAGATGGGCCAAAAGGCAGAGCACCTTGAAATCGTAAGCAATGGCAAATACGCAAAGGATAAAATCATAATGCTTGGCGACGCTCTTGGCGATATGAATGCCGCAAAAGATAACAACGTGCTTTACTATCCGATAAATCCAGGCGACGAAAACGCTTCCTGGAAGAGATTCCTTGACGAAGTTTTTGATAAATTTATCCAGGGTACATATACTGGCGATTACGAAACGAAAATGATTGCCGAATTTGAAAGTATCTTACCGGAAAACCCAAATTGGTAAAGGAAGATATTATGCTTTTATACAAACGTGGAAATCCTGATGACAGCTTAAGTGCTGACGATTTGAAGCAGGGCCTTTACGAGGCTCTCGACAAACTCGGCAGTCGCAAAAAGGTACTCGCTATCCCGCCCGACATTACGCGGTTCTATTCCCGCGCAGGCGAACTTACCGAGATGGCCTGGCGGTACTATGGCGATAAAATGACCGACATACTGCCTGCTCTGGGTACTCATTTCCCAATGAAGCCCAACGAAATAGACAAAATGTACGGCCAAACACCCAAACAGCTTTTCCGCGACCACAACTGGAGAAGCGATTTGGTAACACTCGGACAGGTACCTGCCGAATTTGTCAACAAAGTAAGCGGCGGTTGTGTTAATTTTAGTTGGCCTGCACAGGTGAACAAATTACTGACAGAGGGCGAACTCGATTTGATTTTATCTATCGGCCAGGTCGTACCGCACGAAGTTGTCGGAATGGCAAATTACAACAAGAACATATTTGTCGGAACAGGCGGCTCAGAAGGCATTAACAAGAGCCATTTTCTCGGTGCCGCTTTCGGTATGGAACGCATAATGGGCCGAGCCGATACACCGGTAAGGCAGGTTCTAAATTACGCCTCCGACAATTTCGCAAAGCACCTGCCGATTATCTACGTCCAGACCGTAATAGGCTCCGATGATGATGGCCGGTTGGTAACTCGCGGCCTGTTCATCAGCGATAACATAGAATGCTTCAACCTTGCAAGCGAGCTTTCGCTCAAGGTCAATTTCAAAATGCTCGATAACCCTCTGAAAAAGGTTGTCGTCTATCTCGACCCTTCCGAATACAAAAGCACCTGGCTCGGCAACAAGAGCATTTACCGAACCCGTATGGTATTAGCTGATGGCGGAGAGCTTATAGTTCTTGCTCCCGGCCTGTCGGAATTCGGCGAAGACCCTCAAATCGATGCCCTCATCCGAAAATACGGCTACGTTGGCACAAAGAAGGTTTTGGAACTGACCGAAGCTAACGAGGATTTGAAAGAGAATCTCAGTGCCGCCGCCCACCTGATTCACGGCTCAAGCGAAGACAGGTTCAGCGTTACATACTGTCCGGGTAAGCTGAGCAAAGATGAAATCGAATCGGTCAATTTCAAATATGCCGACCTTAACGAAATGATGAAGCTGTACAACCCTAAGCAGTTAAAAGACGGCTTCAATTCTCTTGCAAATGGTGAGGAAATTTACTATATTTCCAATCCCGGCCTGGGCCTATGGTCGTGGAAAAAAAGGTTTAAATAGTATAAAACTTTAGAGATTCCCTTTATTGATGGAGCAAAAAAATGACTCAAAACACATTAAAAAAATACTCTCTGCTTGTTGCAACCAGTATGGGTGTTCGATTAACTCCTGTTGATTCGCAGCCTTTCCATTGCAGCGACACTTTCAAAATGCAGGCAACCAGTGCAGAAAGCAACGTAGCAAGTGTTGCTTCGTACCTTGGTATGCCGGTCAAAGTTTTGACAGCATTTGTAAAAAATAGTCCTGTCTCACATTTTATAAAGGATAATATCAAGAGCCGTCGAATGGACTTTGAAGGGCCTGAATTTGAACAGGGCGACCCCTGGGGCTATCGCCATCAAATCAATATGGCTGACAGCGGCTGGGGGACTCGCGGGCCGAGGGTTCAAAACGACAGAGCTGGCGAAGTCGGGCGACAGCTTTGCGCCGATGATTTCGATATTGATAGAATCTTTGCTAAAGAAGGGGTTGAAATTGTACATCTCTCAGGACTGATTGCGGCACTATCGCCTAAGACCAGCAAGTTCTGTCTTGACATTGCTCGGGCTGCCAAAGCTAACGGCTCGTTAATATCGTTTGACCTCAACCATAGAGCCAGTTTTTGGAAAGGCAGAGAAAAAGAACTTGCCGCCGCCTTTGCCGAGATTGCCTCGGCCAGTGATATACTAATAGGCAACGAAGAAGATTTCCAACTTTGCCTTGGCATAAAAGGCCCCGAATCTGGCGGTCAGGGGCTTGACGAGAAAATCGACGGCTTTAAAGAGATGATAGGCAAAGTTCAGGCCGCCTATCCCAATACCAGATACTTCGGAACAACGCTTCGTGAGGTAGTTTCAGCAAACTGCCATATGTGGGGCGCACTGGTTACTGACAGCAAAGACTGGGAAATCATCAAGCCGCGGGAAATAGGCGTTCTTGACCGTATTGGCGGTGGTGATGGCTTTGTCGGCGGTTTGCTTTACGGCATACTCAAGGGCTGGGATGTGAAAAAATGTGCCCGATTCGGCTGGGCCAGTGGAGCACTTGCCGCTACGATGCTTACCGATTATGCTCAGCCTACTGACGAAGAGCAACTCTGGAGTATATGGGACGGCAACGCAAGAGTTAAACGTTAAGAGTCCCTTAAACTGTAATACGAAAAATTTATTTAAACAATATGGAGAGCAAAAAAATGTCAAAAGCAGATATAGGTATTGTAGGTCTGGCGGTTATGGGTGAAAACCTCATCCTTAATATGGAAAGCAAAGGTTTTACAGTCGCTTGTTTTAATCGTACCGTCTCAAAAGTAGATAATTTTATGAACGGCAGAGCAAAGGACAAAAACATAATCGGCTGCAAATCAGTCGAAGAGTTTTGCGCTTCGCTGGCAAGTCCACGTAAAATAATGCTGATGGTCAAAGCTGGCGGTGCAGTCGATGCTTTCATCGAGCAGGTACTGCCGCATCTTGACGATGGCGACATTATCATCGATGGTGGCAACAGCCATTTCCCAGACACCATTAGAAGAACTGAATACATCGAGAGCAAAGGCAAGCTCTATATTGGTACCGGTGTCTCTGGTGGCGAAGAAGGTGCTTTGCTGGGCCCATCGATTATGCCTGGCGGCTCACCCGCTGCGTGGGAGGCGGTCAAGCCTATCTTCCAAAAAATTTCTGCTCACACTGATACTGGCGAACCCTGCTGCGACTGGGTCGGACAGGGTGGTGCAGGCCATTTCGTAAAAATGGTTCACAACGGCATTGAGTATGGCGATATGCAGATGATTTGCGAAACATATCAGATGATGAGTCAGGGCCTGGGAATGACAAATACCGAGATGCACGAAGTCCTCACCGACTGGAACGCTGGCGAACTTGATTCCTACCTTATCGAAATCACCCGCGACATTCTTGGCTACAAAGACGAAGACGGCAACGAAGTTGTGGATTTAATTCTCGATACTGCCGGCCAAAAGGGTACTGGCAAATGGACTGCTATTTCGGCTCTCGACCTCGGCCAGCCGCTAACACTTATTGGTGAGGCCGTTTTCGCAAGATGCCTTTCTTCTCTCAAGGACGAACGTGTTGCAGCTTCAAAAATTCTTACTGGCCCCGACAAAAAATTCTCCGGCGATAAAAAAGCTATGATAGAGAACCTCCGCAAAGCTCTTTACGCTTCGAAGATTGTCAGCTACGCACAGGGCTATCAGCTTATGCGTGCCGCTGCACAAGAAAACAACTGGGACCTTAACTATGGCGGAATCGCGCTGATGTGGCGGGGCGGCTGCATTATTCGTTCGGTATTCCTCGGCAAAATAAAGGAAGCCTTCGACAAGAATCCTGATATGGTTAACCTGCTGCTCGACCCGTTCTTCAAAGACGCAGTCGAAAACGCTGTCCAGGCTTGGCGAAAAGTTGTTATTTCTGCGGTTGAGTTGGGCATACCTGTTCCGACTATCAGTGCCGCGCTGGCCTATTATGATGGCTACCGCACCGAGCGTCTGCCGGCAAATCTGCTTCAGGCTCAGCGTGATTACTTCGGCGCTCACACTTACGAACGTCTTGACAAACCTCGCGGCGAGTTCTTCCACACTAACTGGACAGGCCGAGGCGGCTCAACAAGTGCCTCTGCCTATGTTGTTTGATCCTATGATGAGTTGTTAAATATACGAAAAGCCCCAAAACATCGGGGCTTTTTTTATGTCTCATTGAAATCCTGCTATAAACAGGATATAATAAGGGTTTGCATTTAGTTATAACAGGATTAGGATTATTTGGAAAATTTTAGAGAGCATACAAAAGTAGATGCCGAGCGGGCGATTCTTGTTGGTGCCTTCCTTAAGAAAAATAAGGAGTTTAACGACAATCTCGCCGAGCTGACAGCCCTGGCAGAAAGTGCCGGAGCAATGGTAGTTGACCGCTTTCAGCAAAAGCTCAACAGGATTCACGCCGCTACTTATATAGGCCCCGGCAAAGCCAAAATGCTATGGGACCGAGTCGAAGATTTTGAAGCAGACGTTGTGATTTTTGATAACGATTTGTCGCCTGGCCAAATTCGCGAACTCGAAAAAATAATAGAAATCAAAGTTATCGACCGCAGTGAATTGATACTCGACATTTTCGCTTCCAGAGCCAGAACCGCCCAGGCCAAATTACAGGTCGAGCTTGCCCAGCTTGAATACACATATCCACGCCTTACAAGGATGTGGTCGCACCTCGATTCCGTTGCTGGTGCGGGAGGAGGCACTGCCGCCGGAGCTGTGGGCGGAATTGGAACCAGGGGTACCGGCGAAAAGCAGCTCGAAATAGACCGCCGACTTGTCTCGAAAAGAATCACAGACCTGAAACGCCAACTCACCGCACTGGACAAAAGAAAAATGCGGGAAATAGATGCCCGCAGTTCTTCATTCAAAATATGTCTTGTCGGCTACACCAATGCCGGAAAAAGCACGCTGATGAACACCCTCACCGGTGCTGACGTTTATGTTGAGGACAGGCTCTTTGCAACACTCGACACGCGCACAAGAAAATGGCAGCTTGAAGGAGGCAAAGCAGTACTTCTCAGCGACACCGTTGG
Source organism: Anaerohalosphaeraceae bacterium (assembly GCA_021108375.1). GTDB lineage: Bacteria > Planctomycetota > Phycisphaerae > Sedimentisphaerales > UBA12454 > JAIORA01. The sequence continues at coordinate 52,173 of JAIORA010000047.1, read as the reverse complement.
CTTTGTCAGAAAATTGCCCCACCAGCTTGTCGCTTCTTTCAAAGCCACGCTTGAAGAGGCAGTCAACGCCGATTTGCTTTTGCACGTCATTGACGTTTCCAGTCCTGAGGCAATCAGCCAGGCCGAAAACGCGATGAGCGTTCTCGACGAAATTGATTGCAGTCAGCATCCGATGCTCGTGGTTCTAAACAAAGCTGATGCGGTAAACAGTCAATCGCAGTTGGAAACCCTGCAAACGATTTACCCCGATGCAATCTGCATTTCCGCAAAAACGGGTATGAATCTTGATATTCTCTGCGAAAATGTAGCCCAAATATATGGCGGTAACGAATCTGTTTATAAAGTTACGCTGGACATTTCTGACGGCAAGGTCCAGAGTTTCCTCGCAGCCAACACTGAAATCATAGACCAGCAATACCTCGAAAACCACGTTGTTATACATACCAGGCTTACCAGTAACACGCTGGCACAACTCAAAAGCCTGGGCTGCGGAAAAATAGAAGCTGTGTGATTTTGATTGCATTTTCTGTACGTCTGTGTTCAAATATCGGCTATGAAAAATATATCAATCATAGGCGACGGGGCAATGGGTACGATATGTGCAATGTTGCTTTGCGAAAAGAATTTTTCCGTAAAAATGTGGGGCTATGATTCTGAGCAGCTTTTGGAAATGAAAGCCAAAGGCGAAAATTATAAATTTTTGCCGGGTTACCCTCTGCCAAAAAACCTTATTTTTGAGCCGGACGATTCAAAAATTTTAGCTGATGCCAATATGATTATATCTGCTACGCCTTGCCAGTTTATGCGCAGTATCTGGCAAAGACTCAAACCATTTACCGATGCTAATATCCCGATAGTTTCTGTAACAAAGGGCATCGAAAACAACACACTGCTTCGGCCAAGCCAGATTCTCGCTGATGTTATGGAAGCCCCCGTCAAAGCCGTCTCGCTTTCCGGCCCGACTATTGCCGATGAGTTGGCCCGCAAACTCCCTGCTACCGCAACTGCCGCCTGTAACGATGAAACAATCGCCGAGGCTGTCCAGCAGGCCTTTAACACCAGCACATTCAGGGTCTATAGGAATACTGATATAATCGGTGTCGAGCTTGCGGGCGCACTGAAAAACATCATCGCTATCGCTGCTGGCATATTAGATGGCATCGGAGCAGGCGACAACGCAAAAGCCGCTCTGCTTTCGCGGGGCCTTGCCGAAATCACCAGGCTCGGCATAGCAATGGGAGCAATGCAAAACACCTTTGCAGGCCTGAGTGGACTTGGCGATTTAGTAACCACCTGCATTTCTCCTAAGGGACGCAATCGCGCTTTTGGCCAGAGAATTGGTGCAGGTATGAGTTGCGCAGATGCGCTAAAAGCCAATGCCTCTATTGTCGAAGGCGTGCCTACCTGCAAATCAGTTATCGGGCTTGCTAAAAAATGCGAAATCGAAATGCCGATAACCGAAGCTGTCTTTGCCGTCCTGTTCAGCGGGACAACTGTCGAGAACGCTCTCGCTCAGCTTATGACAAGGCAGCTAAAAGCCGAATAGCCACCTATTAGGTCTTTTCACGCCAATACCATCGTTTATTATAAGACCTGTTCTTTATTCCAACCCTATTTGACTCACACCAATTCGTTATTTATATTTTAGCTGATAGAACTATTCTTTTGGAGATAACGTTAAAAGAGGCGACGGTGGCAAAGAACCACCGAAGGGGTGTTATGTTTTTCGATATATTTAAAAATGATTTCTGTCCTATTGGTGTCGAACTCGGCCCTGAAAAGATAAGAATGTCTCAGCTTGTCTTTGAGCACGGCCAGGTAAAACTGGTCGCTGGCAACTCTGAACTCTTGCCTCACAGCATCACTCCATATAACGGCCAATGGCAAAGAAATGCTATAGAAACCCTTAAATCGATGTGCGATTCCACACCTTTCAAATCGAAAAACGTTGTAACAGCCATCCACCCCAGCGATGTTTTCACCAGAGAGATTAAAGTTCCGGCCTCAAGCATCGATAACATCGAGGATGTCGTTTTGAGGGAAGTTGCAAAAATTGTTCCTTTTCGTGCAGACGGCGCACTGGTTAAACACATCGTACTGAACGGTAGCCAAACACATTCGGACAAAAACACTAAAAATGTTCTTGTTATGGCAACTGAAAAATCCACTGTTGAAAAACACCTGGTTATATTTGAGAAGGCCTCATTGAAAGTTAAAGCAATTACCATCTGGCCGGCAATACTGGTCGAATGTTACAGTAATTTTTTTGGCAGACGGCGCGCTGATATCGATGTAAACGTTATACTTATAAACGCCTGCGAAAATTACTGCAATGTCGTTATATGCAGGCAAAACAAAGTGCTTTTCGCCAGAACCATACAAAACGGCCTGCACAGCCTCGAAAAGGAGACTGGCAGAGAAAAACTGACAGCCGAAGTCAATGCATGCATTCGGCATTTTCAAAGCAGTCGCAGAAATGATGTTGTCGAAAAAATAATTCTTCTCGGTAGCTCGAATACTGATAAGAGACTTTGTGATTGTATTGAATCCGTAGCTAAAAAGCAGTCTCTTCCCGCTCACTACGGCGACATTCTAAAAGCTGTTTCAGACGACCATCAATATCAAAAGGGAATCGACAGAAGATGCTCAACAGAAGATTGGACTATTCCTTTCGGACTGAGTTTAGCAGGCAAAAATTTACGATAAAACAAATTTAAAAGAGCAAAAAAAATGGCTGGAATTGATTTTGTACCGGAAGACTATATTCAAAGGCAGGAGTTCAATAGAGCGAATTATCTCTATATGGGCCTGCTGGTACTGATGGTCTCAGCCTTTCTGAGTACGTTCGGATTCCTTAAGTTACGCCAAAAGGCACTTGATACCGAAGACGCGGCGGTGGACATCCGACTGGCAAAGGCACAGGAGTCGATTGCCCAACTTGAGCAATTGCAGCGACAGCGTCAGGAGATGATAAAGACCGCGCTGTTAACTGCCGAGCTTATTGAGCCTCTGCCTCGTAGTATTGTTTTGGCTCTTTTGACAAATTCTATGCCCGATGGACTTTCGCTGAGTCAGGTCAAACTGCTGCAGAAAAAATTAAATTCTGCCGACCTGAAACGGTATAAAACCAAATACGAAAAATTAAAATCAGCCAACCCTGAAAGTGCCAACAAAGACGATTTTGTAAATATGCTCGAAATACACGGCCTGGCCAGCAGCGATATCCCGGTTGCTGATTACATAGCGAATCTTACTTCTTCAATGTTGCTCGATGAGGTCAGCCTTGTACATTCCAAGGAATTTGAGACTAAAAACGGCACATACAGGCAGTTTAAGCTTTCTGCGATATTAAAAACTAATATCACGCTTACAAAGCTGGACGTGGAAAACATAGGCAGTCATAGAAATTTTAATAGCAGAGGAAACGATTTAGAGCTGAATAAATGAAAAGTAACTTACTAAAATTTATTTTATTTGTTCTTATGTTGACCTTGGCATATTCGGGTTACGCCTGGATGGTAAAGCCCGCAAATGCAAGGCTCGTTCAGAAAAGACAACAAATAAATACTAAACTTCAGAAGCTAAACGAGCTTTCGCTGGCCACTTCAGAGGCACAGGACTTAAGCAAGCAGCTTTCCACTCTTACAGAAGCTGTGGAATTTTTCCAAAGCCGTCTGCCTCACGAAAGCCAGATTCACAAAGTACTCGAACAGATAACCCTCATCGCGCAAAAACAAGGACTAAAACCCGGCACAATATCTGCCCTGAGAACCAAAGACAGTAATGGCTACATAGAACAGCCTTTGAGAATGGAAATTGATGGTGATTTCAACGCCTTTTATTCTTTCTTAATCGAAATTGAAAAACTGCCGAGAATCATAAGATTGAGACAGCTTGACCTGAAAAAGGACAAGAAAAACCCATCACAAATACATGCCAATTTTGTCATTAGCGTATTTTTCAGCTCCTGATAACTTTTTTAATAAATAAATTTAATCGGAGATAAAATTGCTCCACCAAAAAGAGCCAATTAACGAAACGGACTTTGGCAGCGACCGACAGAGCAACATTGCCACAGGCAGTGATTGCATCGAACCAACTGTAAAAGAAAAGAATGTAAAACGTATGACATTCGTTCTTATTTTTGTCATTGTTTTCGGTATTGCTATGATATGGTTTATGAATAAAAAATCCACACCAGCTACCGCAAACGCCGTAATGTCTGACCAGCAATTGCAGATAGAAGTGACAATCGCAAAACTTACAGGTATGAAGCACGAAGCAACGGGCAAGCTGGAAGAAGTGGTCAAAAAGTTCTATGAGATGACCGATTTTAAACAGGTCGAAATAAAACAACTGGCCAGAAATCCATTTCTGCACTCGTGGTCTTTCCCGTCAACTACCGCCGATTCAGGCGACATACCAACAGCGGGCAGTGCTGCCGGGCAATTTCAGCTCAAGAGCATTCTCGAATCGAAATACGGCAACTGCTGTATGATTAACGACTCTCTGCTGTATGAGGGTGATAAAATTATGGATATGACAATTGTCGAAATAAACACGGGATTTGTTACGTTAAAATCCGAAACTTCTGAGGTTACCCTGAGGTTCAGTACAAAATGATTGGACAAAAATTTGACAAACTGAATAAGATTAGAGACCGATTTCTCGCTCGCCCAGAGGCGAAGTTTGACATTTGTGAAAATTCCTCTGGTCCAATAACAGGACTCTCGACCCTTTACTCTCCACCCACTGAAACCCACACTTCAGACGAACTGAACGTCCACGACGTAGCAGAAACGCTTTTGGGAATGGGCAGACTTACACCAGAGGAACTCTCAACAGTTCGAGGCGAACAATTAAAGGACATTGGCACAGATACAATTCAGATATTGCTCAAGCTCGGCTTTGCCGATGTCGAGGACATCCTTGCTGCAAGAGCACATATGTATGGCTTTGAGTTCCGCCATATAAAACTTGAACAAATCGAACCCTCAGCCTTTGGAATGCTCGAACCGGATTTCATCATCAAAAATCACATCTTACCAATTTCGGTAGAGGATGGCATCTTAACAATCGCCACCTCCGAACCTGAAAATGTCTTCATTCTCGACGAGGTCAAAAACTTAACAGGCCTTGAGCTTAATATAATAGTATCCTGCACCGAGGACATCGAAAAAATATGTGCCTCGCTAAGGGGCGACTCTTTAGATTATGATGTTAACGACCTTATCCAGGACATAAGCGATGACGTGGAAGTTGTCGAAGAATCTGACAAGCAGACAGAAGACCTCGAAAAGATGGCTGGTGAATCGCCCGTCATAAAATTCGTCAATTACCTCATTAGCCACGCAATCAAGGAAAACGCCAGCGACATTCACATTGAGCCAAAGAGCAAAGAAACCAAAATCCGTTATAGAATTGATGGCGTACTTTTTGAGGATATGAATCCGCCTTCGCATATGCACCCTGCGATAGTTTCGAGACTAAAAATAATGAGCAACCTCGATATATCCGAACGTCGTCTGCCGCAGGATGGCAAAATTGCCGTAATCGTTGGCGGCAGGGGCATAGACCTTCGAGTTTCGATACTCCCGACAACTCACGGCGAAAAGGTTGTCATTCGTATTCTCGACAGCCAGTCGATTCTCCGCGGATTTGACGATTCTGGAATGTCAAAGAATTTAGTCTCGGTCTTTACCCAACAGATTGCCCAGCCAAACGGAATCCTGCTCGTAACCGGCCCAACCGGCAGCGGCAAGAGTACCACACTTTATTCGGCACTGGCAAACGTTGACGGCAAAACACTAAACGTTTCAACCGTTGAAGACCCCGTCGAATACGAACTTGCCTTTGCAAACCAGGTTAGTGTAAACGACAGGGTGGGAATGACCTTTTCCGCAGCTCTGCGGTCGCTGTTGCGACAGGACCCGGATATAATAATGGTAGGCGAAATTCGAGACAGCGAAACATCCAAAATCGCCGTCCAGGCCGCGCTTACCGGCCACCTGGTACTCTCAACACTTCACACAAACGATGCGCCCAGCACCATTACAAGGCTCGTCAACATTGGCATTGAGCCGTACCTGATAGCCGCCTCTCTTAACGCCGTTCTCGCCCAACGGCTGGTAAGAAAAATATGTCCCAACTGCAAAGAGCCTTACACTGCCCCTGAAAATCTCAAAAAACAAATCGATTTGACTGGCCTAAACAGCGACCACCTCTTTGCCGGCCGAGGCTGCGACAAGTGCCGCAACAGCGGTTATTCCGGCAGGATTGGAATATACGAATTTATGTTAATAGACGACCAAATCAAGTCGATTATCAATAGCGACTGTTCCGCAGGAGCCGTGAGAAAGGCATTTATAGAGACCGGCACTCCGACTTTATATCAGGATGGCATCGCTAAAGTTGCTGCCGGCCTGACAACTATTGAAGAAATTTTGCGCGTTACCGACTCTTTACTGCAAAACTGACAATGCTATTTAGCCGAAAATATAAAGGAAACCTCTAAAGAGAGGTAAACTGAATTTATAGCGTAAAAAACAGAGGTTTAAAGTGAATAACGACATAAACAGCACCTCGACAGCGACCATCCGGTGCTGCGAATCTGATAATATAAAATCCATCCTCGCTCGTTCCATTGAAGCTGGGGCAAGCGATTTACACATCAACGCCGAAATGCGTCCTATAATGCGAATCAACACCCGGCTGACAGAAATGGATTGTCCGGAAATCAGCAATGCCTCTGCCGCGAAAATGCTGCTCGAAATGCTCGGCCCGGAGAGATTTGATATATTCAAGGAAAAGCTGGATTACGACTTTTCAACAACTTTGGAAGATGGCAACAGGTTCCGCGTCAATGCCCATTTCCAGAGAGACACAATTGCGATTTCCTTCAGGGCCATTGCAAATGAAATACCGGACATTGAAAATCTTTTTCTGCCGCCGGTTGTAAAAGAGCTTACCACTTTGCCACGTGGCCTTGTCGTCGTTACCGGCCACACTGGTTCCGGCAAAAGCACAACTCTGGCCGCAATGATAGGGCAGGTAAATGAAAATTACAACAAGCACATCATCACGCTTGAAGACCCAATAGAATATGCATTCACAAATAAAAAATCGATAATTGAGCAACGCGAAATGGGTTCAGACTGCTCCAGTTTCTCTTCCGGCCTGCGACACGTTCTCCGTCAGGACCCTGATGTAATTCTCGTTGGAGAAATGCGAGACCTCGAAACCGCAAGCTCAACTATAACCGCCGCCGAAACTGGCCACCTCGTTCTAAGCACGCTGCACACTGTAAATGCCGCACAGACTGTTGAGCGAATAATAGATATCTACCCAGCCTCTCAGCAGAACCAGATTAGAGCAATGCTCTCAAACACGCTCCAGGCTGTAATTTCGCAGACACTTTTCAAAAGAATCGACAAACCCGGTATGGTGCCTTGCGTTGAAATTCTGCTTTGCAACTCTGCCGTTAGAAACTGCATCAGGGAAAACAGAATTTACGAAATACACAATATAATATCCACATCGAGAAAACTTGGTATGCAGGATTTGGATTACAGCATCGCACAAATGTACTTTAACGGCTTTGTAGATAGAGATGAGGCCGTAGTTCGCTCATCAAACCCGCAAAAAATGGAGAAACTGCTTCAGCCGCAAAACAGAGCCGAATTTTTACAGAATCAGGCCGCTTTAAATCGATAGCCTGTTTTTTTAGGGGACAAATTTTGACTATTACCGCAACAGAAAAAATGCCTGAAGCTTTATTAGCCGATTATGGTAGCCCACTTGCCCAGCAGCAACAAACTACTCTACAGAAAATAGCTAACTTCAGTGTCGAGTTTGGCCCTGGCAAAAAAGATATACTCGACTTCACAAACCAGCTTTCGATAATGGTAAGAGCCGGAATTTCACTCCCGGAGGCGATGGAATCTATTGTTGCTCAGCTCGAAAACAAAAAATTCAAAGCCATTATAACCGACATCAAAAACAGGATAGAGGCAGGCGAGAGCTTTTCGCAGGCACTATCACGCCATAGAAAAGTTTTCAAGGACATTTACGTTAATATGATAGCTGCCTCTGAAATGAGCGGCTCACTCAGCTCAATGCTCCAAAAACTCTCCAGCTACATCGGCCAGGAAATGCAGACACGTTCTCAGGTCATCGGTGCTATGGTCTATCCCGGAATCATCGCATTTATGGCCGTAAGCTGCACAACATTTCTGCTCACATTCGTTCTGCCAAAATTCACTGAGCTTTTCGTTGGCAAAGAGCATATGCTCCCAAAACCTACCGTTATTATAATGGCACTCAGTTCCTTTCTGATAACGTACTGGCTCGCAATCATAATCGGCATCGCTGCTATAATAACAGGACTTGTATTTGCGATAAAAACGGTTACAGGACGCTTTTGGTGGGACAAAACAAAGCTGTTCCTGCCTCTAATGAAAACGCTTTGCAAATGCCTTTACATAACTCGCGGTCTTCACGCAATGGGCGTTCTGATAAACGCTGGCGTACCGATTCTCGACGCACTCAACATAACCGCAGAGGTTAGCGGCAACGTTCATTACAAAAATATGTGGGTCGGCGTACACGAATCGGTCAGGCAGGGCAAAAAAATCGCTCAGAGTTTTAAAAAGGATTCATTGTTGCCCGCTTCGGTTATACAGATGATAAGGAGCGGCGAAGATTCTGGAACGCTCGGCTCAGTCCTTGAGGAAGTCAGCGACTTCTACCAAGGCAAGCTCAAAGATACAATTAAAATTGTAACGTCTATGATTGAACCGCTTATGATTGTACTAATGGGTATGTTGGTCGGATTTATCGCAATGGCCATCATACTGCCTATCTTCAAAATGTCATCAATGGCATCGGGGCATTAAAAAATGAAATCACACATTAACAAAAAAAACGGTTTTACGCTAATTGAGATTTTAGTTGCCATCATAATAATCGGAATCGCAATCGCATCGTTAATAGGCTCTAACGGCTATTACTCTTACGCCTCAGCCTCCGCAGCCGACATTACCACAGCCGAATTTCTTGTCTCGCAGATTAAAACCATAACTTCGCTATTGCCGCTTAGAGACCCGCAAACCGGCACAGGCGTTTTCGGCCCGGAAGAGGCCTCATTAGCCACCTACGATGATGTCGATGATTTTGACGATGCCGTTCTTTCTCCACCAGTTGACGCACGCAGAAGTCCGTTATCCGCACTTGCTCGATTTACTCAACAAGTAACCGTAAACAATATAAGTGCTGCAAATTTCCAGCAGACCGTTACAGACCACAGCAGCGACTTTATTAAAATAACCGTGCGCATTCTTGCTGATGGCATCGAAATTTCCTCGGTCAGTTGGATTAGGACACTTCAATAATGAAAACGAATAAAAAAAATATGCGAAGCTCCGCAGGCTTCACTCTTGTAGAACTGATGCTCAGCATCACGATAGCGGCCTTTCTGTTAACCGCGGTGGCATTCGCATTGCGAGCTTCCTCTGATAACTATCAGGCAAACCGGGACATAAGCAGAACTATAAACACAGCGATGCAGGCTCTATCAAGAATTACTACCGAACTGCGAACCGCAAATGCGGTTGAAATATCCGAGCCGAACTCACAATGCTCGTTTCAGACATCGCAGGGCCAGAACATCACCTACCTCTTTGACAGTTCCCAGCAAAAGCTCTACCTTGTTACAAATGACGACACCACGGACGATGATTACATACTCTGCGAAAATGTTACTCAAGCCGAGTTCACCAGAGAAACCGCATTCGACGATTCAATGACCGAATACGTCCAAAGCGTGCAAATCTCCATCAGCATAACGATTGGTACATACAGCAACACATTCGCCTCCGCGGTAACAATCAGAAAAAACCTGTAATCTGAGTTTGATTTTATTCAGAAAACACTTGATTTTTATACAGAATTGCTGATAATTCCACCTAATAGGGCGATTAGCTCAGTTGGCTAGAGCGCTTGGTCGACATCCAAGAGGTCACAAGTTCAAGTCTTGTATCGCCCATTTCATAACGCCTTTTTATAAAAGCTGTTACAAGTCATTTCTCGGCAGATGAAAAAGATTAACCACGTATTACGCAAAAGAAATTAGCTACGAAGGCACAAAGACACAAAAATTTTTTAACCGCGGATTACACGGATTTTAAAAGAGTAAAAAGGCAAAGCAAACTGCAACCCCGATGAATCGGGACTCGAAATGACAAAGAAAATTATGAACGTGAATGAACGTAAAAATATAATGGTTACCTGCGGGCCGGGACTTAAAGACTATCTCATCGCAGAACTTGCAGAGCTTGGGTTCGACGAAATTATCAGCAGCAGAGATGGCGGAGTTGTTACGCGAGGGACGTTTGTCGATTGTATGAAGATGAACTACTGTTTGCGAACGGCTTATAACGTTTTCTATCTGCTGAGAGAGTTTCGATGCGGGAGTACCGAGGCACTTTATAAACAAGTATCGATGGTGGATTGGGAAAATATTATCGACCCGGCAGAACATCTTTGCGTAATAGGTAAGGTCGATACGTGGACGGTTGATAATAGTATGTTTCCGAATATGAAAGTTAAGGATGCTATCGTTGACCGTATTTCCAAAAAGAAAGGAACTCGGCCAAATAGTGGTAAAGAACGTGATGGCGTAGTTGTGAATCTGTTCTGGAAGCAGCATAATGCGTGGATATATCTGAATACATCAGGTGAGAAAATTTCAGACCGTAATTACCGAAAGATGCCACACAAAGCACCGCTGCGGGAGACTCTGGCGGCGGGGATAATTGCTGGCAGCGGATATGACGGCAGTTGCGATTTGGTTTTGCCGATGTGCGGGAGCGGAACGCTGGCGATTGAGGCGGCACTGATAGCGATGAATCGGCCTGCGGGGGCACTGAGAACTAATTTCGGATTCCAACACATAAAAGGTTACGATGAATCAGTGTGGCAGGAAATTCGTAACGATTTTCGCAAAAAGATAATCAAAAACGGTGTGCAAAAGCGAATCATCGCAACGGATATTGATGAACAGGCAATCGAGGCGGCTAAACAAAACGCCAAAACGGCTGGCGTTGAACATTTGATAGAGTTTTCTGTGTGCGATTTTGAAGAAACCGAAATTCCCAGCGGTGAGGGAATTGTGATTATGAACCCCGAATACGGACAGCGAATGGGCGAAATCGAACAGTTGGAAAAAGACTACGAGCGAATCGGAGCGTTTCTGAAAAAGAAATGCACCGGATATAACGGCTACATCTTTTCAGGCAATAAAGAGTTAGTCGCAAAAATCGGCCTAAAAGCCAGTCGGCGAATGATATTCTTTAACGGCAAAATCGAATGCCGACTCTACAAATATGAAATGTATGGCGGTACTCGGCGAAAAATGTTTGCGGAAAACACAGAGAAAAGTTAGCCACAAAGACCCAAAGGCACAAAAATTTAGACACGGATTTACACAGATTTTAAAAATTCAAAAAATGAATTCTCGCTTTCGCGGATATGACAAAACTGCTAAATTCGGTGCATCATCTTGAAAATTGTTTCGTCCTGAAAGGTGATGTTTAGCTCCATATCATCAGCAATTCTCTTCAGACGTTGGTTTATTTTAGGTATGCCAATCTTCGCATTCGCAATGTCAACGGCCATCGTCATTACAAAATAGTCTTCCATAATCTTCTGATTGACATCAACGATGTTTACGTTGGCTTTGGCCATTGAATTGGCTATCTTTGCGATTTCTTTTTTGCTATTATCAAATCCTCTAATCCCATTTTATCTGATGCAGATTTTCCATATTTTTATAATCCGTCATATCAAACCCCAGGGCAGTTACCGTTACGAACCCTTCAGAAAGAGCGATAGTATCAGCAGGAGAGTCCTTGTCGAGGTAATTTCCGCCGGTAAGCTGGTATTGCGTTTTGCCGGTATGACTTTTTTCTTTTACATAATGCTCGTTGAAGCCAAAGGTCGATTGCGGCACGACCTTTACGCCTTTCGGGTTGCCCGGTGTGAGTTGTGGGATGTTGATGTTTACTACGCCTGAATGTTTTGGCGGCAGAAGTTTTTTGAGTACGCTGCCGGCGTGTTTTGCGGCAGAAGTTAAATCGACATCTCCTTTACGGCAGGCGCTGAGTGCTACTGCGGGTATTTTGTAAAAGGCGGCTTCCATTGCTGCACCGACTGTGCCAGAATAATAGACGTTTATGCCGACATTGGCACCATTGTTTATTCCGCTGACGACGAGGTCTATTTTCTTGTCGCAAATTTCCATAATCGCCAGCTTTACGCAATCTGCGGGCGAGCCGGAAACGCTGTAACCAGTGAATGCTCCGGGGACTTCAACCTCTTCGCATTCGAGCGGCTCGAAAACGGTTATGCTGTGGCCCGCCCCGCTCATTGCATCGGAGGGAGCGACTACTGTAACGTCTCCAAGTTTTACAAGCTCTTTGTATGCGGCGGCAATGCCGGGAGCGAAAATGCCATCATCGTTTGTTAAAAGTATGTTCATATCGCCGATATTAGCCGGTTTTGACAAATAATCAACAAGAAATCAATTTGTTGACGCACAAAGCAAGCTGGATATAATCCTTATTACTATGATAAAGAGATATAATCGCGGTAAAGATAGCGTAATCAGTAGAAGTCAGGCGAGGGATTTCGATAGCTGGGCGATAAACACGGCTGGAATTTCGGGGGCTGTGCTGATGGAAAATGCGGGCAGGAGCTGCGCGGAAATCGTTAGCAGAATACTCGGAGACCTCGAAGGGAAGAAAGTCGGCATATTGTGCGGGACGGGCAATAACGGGGGTGATGGTTTTGTAATTGCACGACATTTGCATAACGCAGGTATTGACGTGATGATAATAATCTGCGGCAGCGGGGACAAAATTAAAGGTGATGCAAAAATCAATTATGATTTGGCGCGGGTTTTAAAGCTGGAGATAGCTGAATTTGAATCTATCGCTCCGCCGTTTCTGAGGGAGATTTCCGAGCTGGCATCCAGCTGTGATGTTCTTGTGGATGCGATTTTCGGTATAGGGCTTTGTGGTGAACTACGGGACGAATATCAGGGACTCATTGAGGCAATCAATCTGTTAGGCAAGCCAATAATTGCAGTTGACATTCCATCCGGATTAGATTGCGATACAGGTAAACCTTTGCCAATATCGATAATTGCCTATGCGACAGTTACATTTATCGCAGCCAAAACGGGGTTCGCCAATGCCGATTCGGCACGGCATACGGGCGATGTTTATATTGCGTCAATAGGCATAGAGCCAGTGGATAAAACTTGCGCATAAAAAAGGCGAGAAGGACAAAACAGAGTTTTGCGCCTACCTCGCCGAGGATAACGGCAAGAAAAGATATGACAAGGTTGGGGGGAACCCGGCCACAGGTGTAATTCCTGCCGCTAAAAATTTTCAAAAATCCTCCAAAGAAAAGAAGGCGAGATGGTCACGGTGGCTGGGGGGGAAACCACATAATGACACTATCTCGCCGAGGATCTTAAACTGTCCGAAAGTGCAACTGCCAGACAGCAAGTGTCTTGTGAGATTACATATGGGAATTATAACAATTTTAAAGAGCTAAGTCAATCAAAATCTGCGAAACAAAGGCCATTATGAGAACAGAATATACAGAGACTGTCAAGGTCTTTTTTGGGTAATTTATCAAAAAAACTTTAGGCTTGAACTTGGGTTGTATTTAGCATAGATTGGCGTTTCAGGGTGCAAGAACCATTCTTTTCTATAATCTGACACGGAGCGTTAGGGTTTATGGCAAAAAGTAAGCCAGCAGCAGTGGCCGATAAAATCATCGATACAGCGAAAACAATTCAGGCGAAGATTCTGAAGAAGCAAAAGCCTACAATGACTACCCCGGTGCGTTCGTTGAGCAATGTGAAATATCAGGCGAAAAAAGGATATTTCGAAATGACAGGCAAAAGCAAGGTTCGGACGCTTACGGTTAGTACCGTTAAAACGTTTGCCCAGACGCTTAAGATGATGTCTCTGTCTAAGGAATTGATAGAGAGCAATGATATGGCGACCAAGAGGGAAGCATATTATATATCGAAAAATTGGGGCAAGGCAGGTTTTGCTGAGCAGCCTGAATCCGATACCATTATGGACGATGTTGAAGCGATGTTTGGTGTCAATCGCGAGCAACTGAAATTTGTACCTGAAGAAAAAGGCGGCGATGTAGCGGGAAGATTAGTCGTTATCGATTCGGATTCCAAGGGTAACAAATTAAAAATAGACTGTACCAAGTTCGGCTCTGGCGCATATTCGATTCCGACCGATGTGGAGGGCCTGAAATTTTCGAGCAAAGCTAAGTTTGTTCTGGCGATAGAAACTGCAGGTATGTTTCAGAGGCTGGTGAAATACGATTATTGGGATAAAAATAATTGCATCCTTATCAGTATGGGTGGTGTGCCGACAAGGGCTTGCAGGCGGTTTATTCGGCGGCTTTCGGATGATTTGAAGATTCCGGTGTATGCATTTGTCGATGGCGACCCTTATGGGTATTTTAATATCTACCGCACGCTGAAAGTCGGGTCGGGAAACGCGGCGCATCTTAATGAGTATTTCTGTGTGCCTAAGGTTAGCTTTCTCGGCGTAACGCCGCAGGATATTGTCGATTATAAATTGCCTACGCATCCGCTGAAGGAAATTGATATTAAACGGGCGAAGGATGCACTCAAAAACGACCCCTTCGTTAAGCACTATAAGCAATGGCAGAAGTCCATAAATCAGATGCTTAAAATGGGGGTTCGTGTTGAGCAGCAGGCTTTTGCAAAGCACGGACTCGATTTTGTTGTTAACGATTATCTGCCGGCAAAAATGAAGAAGCCGGACAAGTTTCTGCCTTAGACAATGGGAAAAATTGCTGAAAATCTCGAAAAGGTCAAATCAAATATAACCGAAGCCTGCGCAAGGAGTCGCCGGGCAACAGGCGATGTTAAGCTCGTTGTTGTAACAAAATCGGCGAATGTCGATGCAATCAAAGAGGTTGTGAATCTTGGGTACAGCGACCTGGGTGAGAACCGTGTGCAGCATCTAAAGCTGGTAGCTGAGGAAATCGGTGAGTATCTCGAACAGGGGGAATCGCAAAGTTTGCCAGCGAAAATTAACTGGCATATGATAGGCCATTTGCAGCGGAACAAATCGAAACAAGTACTCAAAATAACCGATTTTATTCATTCGGTCGATACGCTTCGATTGGCTGAGGAGATAGATAAAGCCTCGGCTAAGGCCGGGGTTAATCCTAAAATTCTGCTGCAGGTAAACTGCTCGCTGGAGCCGCAGAAGTACGGCGTTCCCGTTGGTGCGGCGGTTCATCTGGCAGAACAAATTGCCGAGATGGGCAATGTCAGGCTTTGCGGTATTATGACTATGGGGCCTTTGACTCGCGATAAGGATTTGGTTCGGGTGAGCTTCGTTCGGGCGAGAGAGATTTTTGAGGAGATACACAAAGAAGGTTTCAGTCCAAAAGATTTTGTTCATATGAGTATGGGGATGAGTGCCGATTACGAAATAGCTGTCGAAGAAGGTGCGACCATTTTAAGAGTCGGCTCAGCAATCTTTAGTTAATCGGACAATTTTTTTAGACACGCAGTGGAAAAGCTGTAAATCAATTCGTAATTCAATCCAAAAATTGTTAAGGGCCGATAATATCAAAAGTAAATCTTGAAATTGCTATCCGATTTTGCCTCAGTCGCAACCAAAAATGGCCGATTAAAATGAAGACAGGTGTTTTGTCTATAATTGAGGCTATGATATGTTGCAGACAAAAGATATGAAAATCGCTGGCAGGGAAAGAAGTAATAATAACGCATCGCAGCACGAAGGCCAGTTGCGTATGGCGGGGGCTTTGCAGAGAGATTTTCTGCCGAGATGGCTTCCTGATAGCGACAGGCTCAGCTGGTCGGCACTTTTTATGCCGGCTGATTGGGTTTCCGGGGATATTTACGATGTTGCCAGGGTTGATGAAGAGCATATCGGTTTCTATATGGCAGATGCGGTGGGACATTCTATGCCGGCAGCTTTGCTGACTATTTTTATCAAGCAGGCAATCCAAATGCGTGAGACTGTCGGCAATGAGTACAAGATTTTTTCGCCAATTGAGGTGATAAGCAATTTGAATCAGCGTATGGTTGAACTGAATCTCAGCGGTTGTCAATTTGCGACTTGCTGCTATTGCCTGCTGAATACAGAAACGCTGAAAATGACATATTGCAGGGCTGGACACCCCTATCCCCTTCTTGTTAAATACGATGGCAGTATCGAGCAAATGCAGAACAGGGGTTCGCTGCTTGGCGTTTTTGAAAACGCACAGTTTGAGCAGGATTCCGTACAACTGTGGCCCGGCGAAAAAATTATCATCTATTCAGACGGCTGCGATCCGTTTGTCGAAAAGAAAATCGACAGCGAAAATTGCGAAGTTGCCTTGAGCGAGGAATTTAAAAGCGTTACCAGGGGAAGTGCTAAAGATGTAACAAACAACTTCAAAAAACTGGTTCGCCGAAATCTAAACGAAACAGAGGAAGTTGACGATGTTACTATGCTGACGCTCGAAGTTCTTTCTCAAGAATAGTTTAGAACAATTCCGGTAATCTCAGAAATGAAAAATGGGCGATACAGGACTTGAACCTGTGACTTCCTGCTTGTAAGGCAGGCGCTCTAGCCAACTGAGCTAATCGCCCGAAAACGAGATTACAGAGGATAATCACTTTCAACACCTCTGTCAAGCCATTATATCGTCAAAAACGTAATTTCTCATCGCTACTGCCTGCCGCTTTTAAATTGACATTTGCAAAAAATAAGGTAAACTACTGGGTTCGGGTATTCGTTAGTTAACCTCGCCATTACTATGGTAGGGTTGTTTTAATAATTTTTTTGAAAGTTTACTATGTATTCAAGTTATATTCGTAACGTCGCAATAATCGCTCACGTTGACCACGGCAAAACAACGCTGGTCGATAAGCTGCTCTATCAGTCTGGAATGTTCCGCAGCGAGGACCTCGACAAACTCGCTGGCGGCCAGCACGGCCTGATTATGGACTCAAACCCGCTCGAACGTGAACGAGGCATAACAATCCTCAGCAAAAACTGTGCTATCAATTATAACGACGACAATGGCAACGAATACAAAATCAATATAATAGACACTCCCGGCCACGCCGATTTTGGCGGCGAAGTGGAACGCGTATTAAAAATGGCTGACGGCGTACTCGTACTCGTCGATGCCTTTGAAGGCCCAATGCCGCAAACTCGTTTCGTTCTCAGCAAAGCACTCGAACACAAACTAAAACCCATCGTTGTAATCAACAAGGTTGACCGCCCGAACAGCCGCCCAGAAGACGTAGTTGACGAAGTTTTCGACCTGCTCGTCCAACTCGGTGCCGACGACGAAGCGCTCGATTTCCCACTGCTCTACGCTTCAGCTAAAGACGGCTGGGCAACAAAGGATTTGAATGTAAAAACCGACAACACAAGGGTCATTCTCGATACTATTATAGAAAAAGTTCCCTGCCCAACGGTCATCGCCGACGCTCCGCTGCAAATGCAGGTTACAAATTTGGAGTATTCCGACTATGTTGGCAAAATCGCGGTTGGCAGAATCTATGCAGGCGATATAACCGAAGGCGAAAAGGTTACACTGATAGACAAAAACGGACTGCACACACAGCAGAAAGTTCTGCACATTCATCAATTTTTCGGTCTCGGCAGAAAACAGACCGACAAGGCTCAGGCCGGAGACATTTGCGCTATTTCAGGCCTCGACCCCGTTGATATCGGCGACACAATCGCCTGCGCTGACAAGCCCTCTCCACTGGCTGTAATCTCCGTTGATGAACCGACAATGACAATGACATTCCGCATCAATGACGGCCCGCTCGCTGGCAAAGACGGCAAATATGTAGCCGCCAGACAAATTGGCGAAAGATTGCAAAAGGAGCTTCAGCAAAACGTTGCTCTCAGAGTCGCCCCTGGCCGAACACCCGAAGAATTCGATGTTTCCGGCAGAGGACTTATGCACCTCGGCATCCTGCTCGAAAATATGAGACGCCAGGGTTACGAAGTTTGCGTCGGCAAACCAAACGTAATTCTCAGAATCATCGATGGCATCCGCAACGAACCGATAGAACTGCTTTCGGTTGACTGTCCAGTAGACTGTCAAAGCTCCATAATGAGCCTGCTCGGCGACCGCCGCAGTGAAATTGTAAAGATAGATTCAAAAAGCGGTGCAAGCGATTTCAACCATATGGAATTTATGATACCATCTCGCGGCCTTTTCGGACTGCACGCACGGATGATGAACGCCACAAAGGGCAGAGCGATTATGCACCACACATTTGAACAGTACGAACCGATGAGAGGCTCAATACCTCAGCGAAAAGCGGGTGTAATGGTCGCGACAACTGCTGGACAGGTAACCGCCTATGCACTTGACGCTCTTTACGACAGGGGAATCTTTTTCGTCTCACCGGGCGAACAGGTTTATGAGGGTCAGGTAGTAGGCGAACACTGCAAGGAGAATGATATACCGGTAAACGTAGTCAAGGGCAAGCAGTTGTCCAACGTTCGTTCTTCCGGCAAGGATGATGCTGCTAAGGTGCGTCCTGCCCGCAAGATGAGTTTGGAGGCTACGCTGGAGTATATCCAGGAAGATGAGTTGGTCGAAATTTGCCCAAGTACTTATAGAATCAGAAAGCGTTCGTTGAAAGAGGGCGACAGACGCAGGGAAGCCAGACAAAGCAAATAAATTGCCATAGTAGCCGAGCCGCGGAAGCGGCCGGATGCAGTTCGTTTAGCCCCCGATTTACAAATCGGGGGTTGTTACTTATGAATGATTTATATCTTTCCTATTACCGTTTAGCCGTCGCGGCCTGCCCGACGGTTCGTGCTTACATATTTTAATCAACCACTCCCACTGCCGTTTAGCCTCGCCATTACTATGGCGGGGTTCGTGCTATCACAAACACCAACCACAAATACCGACTTTGTCATTTCGACTGAAGCGCTGCGAATGGTTTGTATTTTACATTTCGCCGTTTAGCCGTCGTGGCCTGCCCGACGGTTCATTTGTCATTCTCGTGAAAACTCCGAATCCATTATTTTGTCATTGCGAGGCCGCAAGGCGATTCGTGCAATCAAATTTTATTAACCATTCCCACTGACTTTGCCGCTTTACCCCCTCTCAAACTTGAAAGGACTTATCCTAAATAAAAACTTGCCTATCCACCTTTAATGGTACATAATATCACTTATAAACACCGGATCAATAAGATATGTAAAGAGAAGATGGAGAGTTTTGTTTAAGCTTGCCATAGGCGGATAATGAATGAAAAAATAAAAAAATGTATCTATTGCGATACCGTTAATCCGAAGTGGGGTAAAGCTCATGTCGTGCCTCGACTAATGGGTGCTTTTGAGAATCAACCAACTGTTTTGAAGAAAGTTTGTGCAGACTGTGACAGAGAATTTGGTGAATGTGAAGAAATTCTCGCAAAATATAGCCCTGAAGCACTATTCAAAGCAAATCTTGGAATAAAGGGCAGGCATAAAAAACCATCTTCGCCATTCAAGAGAAAACATGCAGGGCGTGGTCCAATCAAAATGGAAATCAAATATCCTGGCACAGACCATAAGATGTTGGTTGAACCTGTAGGTGATGGAAAAAATTGCCAAATTGTACCTCATATCGAAATACGTGACACAACCGGAAATAAAAAACAAATTATTATTGAAGACCCTGATTCTCTGACTACAGATAAGCTGAAACAATTAATTTTTTCAACCGAAATAAAAAATCCTACAAAAATTTGGCCACGAATGCAAAATAATGAGCAAGTTGACAGAATCTTTGACCTTTTAAAGCAATGTGGCTTGTACCAAAGTGAAGAAATGGCCGATGATATTAAGCCATTTGAGGGAATTGTAAAAGCAGAATGCCAGATAGTTGGAGATAGGCGACGGTTTAGAGCAATTGCAAAGATTGCATTTCACTATTTCCTAGTTCATAGCAAAGTGTTCTATGGATCTGAACCAGAATTTGAAATGATACGCAGATTTATTCGATATGGAGAAGGCAATGAACGAGATTTTATAAAAAAGCATAATCAGTCAATTGCGCACGGCCTATCTGGAAATGATAGGCCTTCTTATTATGGACATATCCTTCGAACAGAAATAACATTAAATAGTATTGCTGTGTGTGTTCAACTCTTTATTGGTCATAATCATAAGCCTGAATGGTATCGTGTACTTCTCAGTCAGAAAAAATGGAATATTTTTCTTCAAACAGAAGAGTTCGGTCATTATTATAGATACCTTGAGGCAGATCAAGGGTCTGGATACGATGGTATAATTGAGAAGTTAGTTGTCGCACAGGTGCTAAAAATTCCTGAATTGCCGAAGAATTAAAGGTGTCCGGTATTTTTTTAAACTCAAATCTTTAAATTATGCTTTACCTTTTTACTTTTAAGTTTTAACTTTTTCAATCAGTGAAATCAGTGTCTAAAAAACTTCGTGTCTTTGAGTCTTCGTGGCTAAATTTTAAAAAACATCATCGCCGAAAGGCGATTCATTAATTTTTCATTTTGATTTTTGCTCTTTGATATTTCCTTATACCCGAATTGTTTAGTCTTGATTTTTTATCTTGAAATGGCCTTAAAACTGGTAAAAAAACGTTCAAAAACGACAAAAAGTGAGCAAAAACGTTCAAAAAATCGCAAAAATCGCAAAAAAAATCAAATTTTTGCTGTTTTTCTATGGTTCAACAATGTCCTGAATGGGTTTTTAGCCTAAAAACGCTATTGGCGTTTCAGGCTCTATAATAAATTGAATGGGTTTTTGGCGTTAAAACGGCGTTTTTGCCGCTCTTTTTCCAACGTAAAATAAGGAGTTATGAGAAATTTTATTCTAAAAAAAATCTGTAAAATCAGTTGAGATTCAGAAAAAACTTGAAAAATAAAGCCTTTGCTATTACGTTACGAGGCTCAAGTATTTGATAAAACGAACTTTTAACAGTAATTTCAAGGGATTTACAATGGTAAACACTAAATCTAATCCGGGTCTTAGCCAACTTGACGAGCTTTGCGTTCAAACTATCCGTTTTCTCTCAATGGACGGCGTTCAAAAGGCCAATTCCGGCCATCCGGGTATGCCGATGGGTATGGCACCAGCGGCATATACGCTCTGGACGAAATATATGAAACACAACCCAGCCAACCCAAAATGGCACAACCGCGACCGTTTCGTTCTCAGTGCCGGCCACGGAAGTATGCTGTTATATTCACTGTTACACCTTTGCGGGTATGGACTTACGCTCGACGACCTCAAAAAATTCAGGCAGTGGGACAGCTTAACTCCCGGCCATCCTGAGTTCGGCCATACCGCAGGTGTCGAAGCGACTACCGGCCCGCTCGGTCAGGGCATCAGCAACGCAGTCGGAATGGCTATCGCTGAAAAATACCTTGCGGCACAGTTCAATAAAGACGGATTCAACCTTTTCGATTACAAAATCTACACTATCGCCGGCGATGGCTGTCTCCAGGAAGGCGTCGCCTCAGAAGCGTGTTCACTGGCTGGCCACCTTGGTCTGAATAACCTCATCGTTATTTACGATGATAACTACATAACCATCGATGGCGATACATCGCTTTCATTCACCGAAGACCGCGCAAAACGTTTTGAATCTTACGGCTGGAACGTTCAGGTCGTAGGCGGCGATGGCAACGATATGGCCTCTTTTGAAAAGGCTCTGCAAAACGCGCAAAACGAAAAGGACAGACCAACCATTATCCAGCTCCGCACACATATCGGGTTCGGGTCTCCAAACAAACAGGACAGCCACGCCGCACACGGTGCTCCGCTGGGCGAAGATGAGATTAAACTAATTAAGAAAAATTACGGCTGGGACCCGGAAAAAACGTTCGTCGTTCCCGACGGAGTTATCGAGCATATGCAAAGCGGTAACGCCGAAGCCGATAAGCTCGAAAAACAATGGAATAAATTATTCGCGGACTATTCTGAAAAATACCCCAAAGAAGCCGCGATTATCAAAAACGCCGAAAAGGGTGTTCTCTGCGAAAATATAGATGCGTTACTGCCGAAATATGAGGCGGGTGTCGAAGCAACAAGAAAAGCCTCCGGTGCTACGCTCAACGCTTTAATGCCCAATATGCCAATGGTAATGGGCGGCTCGGCAGATTTGACACCATCTAATAACACACAGTTCAAAGGCGTAAAGGATTATCAGAAAGACTCGCCGAGCGGCAGATACATCCGTTACGGTGTACGAGAACACGCGATGGGCGCGGTGATGAACGGCATTTGCCTTAGCGGACTGCTGAGAGCTTATGGCGGGACGTTCTTCTGCTTCAGCGATTATATGCGGCCAGCAATCAGGATGGCGGCACTTAGCGGTTATAACCCTATTTATGTATTCACTCACGATAGTATCGGTCTTGGCGAAGACGGGCCTACACATCAGCCTGTTGAACATATCGCAGCACTTAGAGCAATTCCAAATGTTTTGACGATTCGCCCGGCAGACGCAAACGAAACTGTCGCGGCGTGGAAAGTTGCACTGGAAAATACTGCCGGCCCGACCGCTCTGCTGCTGACAAGACAAAATGTTTTGACGCTTGACCAAAATAAGTATCCGGCAGCCGCAAATATGGCAAAGGGTGCTTATGTTCTTGTTGAACAAGAGAATCCCGATGTGATAATTATGGCTACCGGCTCGGAAGTTGAGCTTGCGATAGCCGCCGCTGAAAAACTGGCTGCTGAGAATATCAAGGCTCAGGTTGTTAGTATGCCTTGCTGGGAGCTGTTTGAGAAACAGAGTAAGGCTTACAAGGATTCGGTTCTGCCTAAAAATGTAAAGGCAAGAGTTGCTGTCGAGGCTGGAGTCGAGCAGGGTTGGTACAAATATATCGGCGATAGTGGAATCTTTGTCGGAATGAAATCGTTTGGAGCTTCGGCACCTTATAAGAAATGTTACGAGGGATTTGGTATTACGGTTGATGCAGTTATCGCATCGGCAAAGAAGATAATTGGTTAAATTTAGATACGAATTTTTTAACCGCTGATTTCACGGGCTTGTCCTGAGCGAAGTCGAAGGATTATACCAATACCGATTATTAAGTGCGCTATTGTCATTTCGACCGGAGGGCTATAAATAGCCCGTAGCGGAGAAATCTATCAAAACAAACTGCATTCCCGCTTTCGCGGGAATGACAAACAGAGATTTCTCGACTCGCCTGTGGCTCGCTCGAAATGACGTGTGTGTGCATTTATTATTCGTACTCGGTATTACACTAATTTTAAAAAAGTAATAGAAATTGCCACGGCCTTGCTGTGCTGTAGTCAAAATGACAACCCCACATTTGTAAATGTGGGGCTAACTAAAAAAACTGGATTCCCGCTCAAAAGCAATTATTAGAGCTACCCTCTATTTTTCGTCCCGGCCTGTACCACTCCATAAACAATTACTGCCGTCCGGGTGATTTGCTACAACATTACCGTTTTCATCGCATATATATCCCAGTTCTTCGCGTGTAAGTGCCTCGACGTGACTATCGACAAAAGAAACATTCACTTTTTTCTCGCCATTGTGGCGGGCATCAGCGGGTGAATGTTGCTTTTGAAATGTTGGGTTGCTGTGTCTCGCGAAGGATACTGCTCCGACACTCTCTGCGAGTTTGGGAGGGTCCAGTGTATAACCGTGTATTCCCTCATCCTCAATACCTCGGCTGTCCGCAACCAGTACCGTTTCGCCCGGTCGCTCGATACGGGCCAGTTTGATAGGATAATTCCGGTAGCTGCCGTCTGTTATACGCCGATTTCCAAGATACTGGTAATTGTAACCGTATGAGCCGTTGCGGATGTCCTTTCCATCAAAACCAGCCCGGTTAAACGAGGGACACATAAAAAAATCATTGGTCATAATCAGTGTGTCCGAATCGCCGAACGTGTCTCCCGGATTCTTTACATACGGTTTGGGATTAATAACCGGGCCTATCCCATATTCGAAAAACCAGGGCCAGCGAGGTTTTTTTCGTCCATATTTGTTGACGTATATTTCAGGGTTACTGAGGCTGTAAGTACTCATCCGGTATGGCGGAAATTTATTATTATTTTCAGAAACATAGACACAGGCAGCTAATGCGATACCCCTGAGATTTGATTTGCAGACAACAGAATATGCCGTCTTACGCGCTCTGCCCAAGGCCGGCAATAAAATGCCCATCAGCAAAGCAATTATTGAAATCACAACCAAAAGCTCAACCAATGTAAAACCGAATTTTTTTTTTTCATCTCGCCCAGCTTCACCCATCCTCCATTACAACCTGACATATCCCATTTGTATGGTTAAAAAACACAATTCAGTCTTTCTCTCCAACACCAATAATCTTACCAAAATTACCTTGTATTGTCAAGACGTTATATTTGGCCAGGATGCTGCAGGCAGTGCTTAAAAAAAAACTTCGCAAAAGAGCGTGAATTAAATTATAATCCGCCTGTTTGAATACCCAATAATTGGAGAAGTTTTTATGACTGATAGAAATAACGGATTGACAAATGTAGTTATAGCGGCTTTAGCGATGTTTTCGTTGCTGTTTTACTGCGGATGCGCTACGGAAAACACTCCTGATGTTGACGAAATGGTTTTGTCTGAGGTCGAAGCAGGAACAGTTGCCAGGGCGGTTCCGGAGGCATCCGGCGGAATTGTTATGGCGATAAATTCCATGCCTATAACGGCGGAGGAAGTAATCGAACCTATCAAGGAAGAAATTTATCCGATAGCAAAACGCAGCAGCTATCTCGAATTTCGCTCCAAGGCCGGCCAGACTATTGCCAATGTGTTCATTCAGAAAGTAACGGATATAAAGCTTTACGAAAAAGCGATGAAGGCTCTGCCGGAAAACATTAACGAGGAATTTATCGATAACGTAGTTGAGGAAGAAACGCAAAAATTTATCGCCAGGCACGGCGGTAATTACGCAAAAGCACAAAACACCCTCGAAAAAATGGGGCTGACGTGGAAAAGTTTTCGCGAAGATACAAAAAGGGCGATGCTCGTGCAGTCTTTCGTTTCGGAAGAAGTGAAGACAGATAAGCCGATTACTCATTCGCAGTTGCTGGACTATTATGCGTCTGTGAAAAATGAATACGAAAAGGAAAGTTTCGTAGAGTTTCGGCTGATAGATATTGAGTTGGCTCGTCTTGCCGAGCCTAACGATGCCGCTGCCGATGTACAAAGAAAAGCGGAACAAATTGTAAAGGAAATCTCTGCTCAATTAAATTCAGGGGCTGACTTTGCCGAGATGGCTAAAAAGTATTCTAACGGCCACCGCGCAGCCAGCGGGGGGTTGTGGGAGCCGGTTCAGCCGGGTTCGCTCGTTGAGCCTTTCGACGCGGTTGAAAAAGCGGCAGAGCAAATGAGTCTGGGCGAAGTTAAAGGGCCGATTTTTGCGGGCGAGCATTTTGCCACCAAACATATATTTATCGTAAAGCTCGAAAACAAGCAATCTGCCGGATACGTTACTTTTGAACAGGTTCAGGAAGAGATAGAAGCAAGGCTGATGCTCGAAAATCGTAAGAGGGTGGTGAACGAAATGATGAGCAAAATTATGCAGACCATTGATATGACATACGCTGAAGATTTTATCGAGTTTTGCTGTCAGATGGCATATAAAAAAGCAAACCAGCAATAAATTACTATCAAAGAGCGATTATGAAAATTGTGGCACACGGAATAGACTTAGTTGACTGTCCGCGGATTGAGCAGATGATAGCAAGGCACGGCAGTCATTTTCTCGATAGGGTTTTTACCGCTGCTGAACAGGAGCAGGCGGAAAAAATAAAGAACAAAACAGAACGGCTTGCGGGACGGTTTGCAGCGAAAGAGGCAGTTCTAAAAATGATGGGAACCGGCTGGCGTGGTAAAATCGCGTGGACCGATATAGAAATTATCAATAACGAACTCGGCAGGCCCATTGTGAACCTTAGCGGCGAAGTGAAAAAAATCGCTGAGAAACTTGGTATCGAGCCGATAAGCCTTAGCATAACTCACACCGCAAATTTTGTTATGGCCTCTGCCGTCGCAATCGCGGATGCACAATGAAAGCTAATACGTTCGACTGCATAGTAATCGGGGCCGGCCACGCAGGGGCAGAAGCTGCGCACGCGGCAGCGAGGCTCGGCGCGAAAACACTGCTGCTGACAATGAGCAGGGAAACAATCGCGATGGCAAGCTGTAACCCCGCTATCGGAGGACTCGGCAAAGGACAAATAGCCAGAGAAATTGACGCTCTCGGCGGCCTTATGGGTACTGCGACGGATTCGGCTGGTATCCAGTTCCGCCTGCTCAACCGCTCTAAAGGCCCGGCAGTTCGTTCGCCAAGAGCGCAAATCGATAAATATAAATACTCCGAATTCATACGCCAAAGCCTTGAAGCAACGGACGGCCTGACAATTATCGAAGCAACCGCGGCAGAGATTTTAACCGAAAAAAATGCTGTTACAGGAATTCGCTGCGCCGATGGAAGCGTTTATAATTGCAAAGCTCTGATAATAACGGCTGGTACATTCTTGCGCGGGGTTATGCATATCGGCTCAGAACAAAGTGCCGGCGGAAGGTTAGGAGAGCCGGCAGCGAATGCGCTTTCGGACAGTTTGAAAAAACTCGGGCTGCGTGTGGAACGTCTGAAAACCGGCACGCCTGCAAGGCTCGATGCTGAAACAATAGATTACGATAAAACCGAAATTCAGCTCGGCGACGATGAGCCTTACCAGTTTTCGTTTATGAACGATGAAATAACGCAGGAACAGATTCCCTGCTGGACAACTTATACGAATGAAAAAATCCATAAATTGCTTCGGGATAATCTCAGGCAGATGCCGCTTTACAGCGGGCAGATTAAGACTACCGGCCCGCGTTACTGTCCGAGTATAGAAACCAAGATAATGCGATTTGCTGACAAGGGCAGGCATCAGGTTTTTTTAGAGCCTGAAGATGCCCAACGGAAAACTATCTATTGCAACGGGATAAGCACATCAGCGCCGAGAGATATACAGGAGCAAATGCTGAAGTTTCTGCCGGGAACCGAAAATGCGAGAATTGTGCATTACGCTTACGCTATCGAATATGACTACTGCCCGGCTGAACAGCTTAAGATAAGTCTCGAAACAAAAAGAATCGCTGGATTGTTTCTGGCTGGTCAGGTTAACGGCACGAGCGGCTACGAAGAGGCAGGGGCGCAGGGGTTGCTCGCCGGGGTTAACGCAGCGAGGAAAATCTTCGGCGACGAGCCTTTGGTACTCGGCAGAGACCAGGCGTATATCGGCGTTATGATTGACGATTTACTGACTCGTCCTATCGATGAGCCTTACCGAATGTTTACATCAAGGGCGGAGTACCGGCTTTCGCTGCGAAGCGATAACGCAGACAGAAGACTAACCCCAATCGGCAAATCCATCGGCTTAGTCAGCGACCAAAGGTGCAGGCGGTTTGAAATCAAAACCGCCCAGCTTGAGCGGTTGTACAATTATCTAAAATCAGAACGGTCCAAAGGCAAATCGCTGTGGCAGCAGTTGAGCCAGCCGGAAAATCCGCTGGCCGGTCAGTTGAGCCAATTGCCTGCAATAAAAGCTATGAGCCTTAGCAATGAAGTAATCGATGCGGCGGTAATTGACGCGAAATATGCCGGCTATACGAAAAAACAGCAGAGAATGGTCGAGAAGTTCCGCAGAATGGAAAGCCATAAGCTGCCGTTGGATTTAGATTATAACGAAGTGGCACATCTGCGGGCCGAGGCTAAGGAAAAACTCAGTGCCTTTACTCCGGCAACACTGGGCCAAGCAGGCAGAATAGGCGGCATAACGCCCGCGGATTTGATGGTTATTCAAATCCACCTGAAGAAAAAGTTTTCGATGTAAACGGGATTGCCGCGGCCGTAAGGCCTCGCAATGACAATAACTTATCCGGCAGCTTCCGCTGCTCGGCTACTACGGCGGGATGTGTAATGCGAATTTTTACTCTGTCATTGATTCAATAAATTCATTTGCCTGTGCAATTGAAACTTCCATTTCGTCTATCAAAGACGCAATGTCTGACTCAACAGTGGAAAGCTCGCTCTGGAGTGAGCTAATCGCCTGGGCGTTTAGATTATGTTTTAGATACAGCACCTGGTCACGGAAAGCGTTCAGTACAGGAGCGATTTTTGTCTCAGCTTTTTTCATAGCCGTTATTAACCGGCCATACTTACTGCGAGTCTGGTCCAATTTGGACTTGCTGGAAGCGCGAAGTTTGTTATTGGTATATTGGTCAAGTTCTTTTTCCCACTCTTTGAACAAATCCTGTGAAACTTGCTCAACATCCTTAATCCTTTTGCGGACGGTAGAGGCTTTTGATTGGCTTTTTTTGAATTCATCGTTCAGCAGATTGTATTTTTCCTGAAGCTCTCCGCCATCATAATTCAAGATGGTAGTGAATTGCTCCAGTGCCGAGGCAAACTGGGCTTTGGTTTCTTCTTGGGCATCGCGTGAATCCTTAACACGGTCAACAAGTAAATCCCTTTTATGTTTGCCAAAACCCTCCATTGTTTTGTAGTAAACGCTCTGACAGCCAGCGGAAAGAAAAATAAGAACGAACAGAGACCCGAAAGTAAAGTTCCTCATTTTAAATCCCTTTCGCAAGTAAAATATGAACTGTGATTATTTTATACTTTTTCGCCTGCCAGTCGATAAGTGTCTTCGGCGATTACGCCTTCCTCATCGGTTGGGATAACGTAAACTCTTATCCTGCTCGAATCGGTATTTATTACACCTTCTTTGCGAATGACATTGGCGTTTTTTTGTTCGTCTATTTCTACGCCTATCTGAGTGAGATTCCCGCAGATTTTTTCTCTTAAGCCTGAATTGTTTTCGCCTATACCGCCGGTAAAGACGATGGTGTCAACGCTGCCCAGAGCCGCAGTGTATGCGCCAACGTACTTGCGTATTCTGTAAGCAAAAATGTCGATTGCCAGGATTGCCCGCTCATCGCCGGAATCGGCAAGGTCGCAGAGATTCCGCATATCGTTGGAACTGCCGGAAATACCGAGCAGTCCGCTTTGCTTGTTGCACATATCATTCAAATCGCTGATGCTGTAACCCTTTTCGGCAAGATAGAAGAGAATGGCGGGGTCGAAATCGCCGCTGCGTGTTCCCATTACAACGCCTTCAAGCGGAGTAAAGCCCATAGAAGTATCGATGCTCTTGCCGGCCTTTACGGCGGCAATTGAACAGCCATTGCCCAGATGGCAGGTAATGGTGTTAATGTCTTCAAATTTTTTACCTTCAAGCTCGGCAGCTCTGCGAGCAACGTAGTTGTGGCTTGTGCCGTGAAAGCCGTATCGCCTGACGCGGTACTTTTCATAAATTTCATACGGCAGGGCGTAGAGGTAGGCAGTTTTTGGTATCGAAGCGTGAAAGGCAGTATCAAAACAGGCTACCTGGACTGCGCCGGGTAGATTTTCTATCGCGGCTACTATGCCGACGAGATTTGGGGGGTTATGCAGGGGGGCAAGGTCGGCAAACTTTTCTATCGAAGCGATTACATTTTCATCTATCAGACACGAGCCGGTAAATTCCTCGCCGCCATGTACAACGCGGTGACCCACGGCCCGAATCTGAGAAATATCCTCTATTGTCGGATTGTCAGTATCGACAAGGGTTTCGAGTATCAAACTCATACCGGCGGTGTGGTCGGGGACATATTTTTTGGTTTTATATTCGCTGCCGTTATGTTTGTGAGACAGGTTTGAATCCTGCTCGCCTATTCTCTCCAGCAGGCCCTTTGCGATGACTTCCTTGGAGGGCATTTCGAATAATTGATACTTAATTGACGAGCTTCCCGCGTTGATTACCAATACCTTCATATTTCCCCAAAACCCTTCCTTTGGGAAACCTCTAAAAATTCATTTCGGCGGACAAGCGAACCTTTTTGCCGCTCAAAGGCAATTAACAGAGCTTCCCTTTATCTAAATCGGCATTATACAGATGGCGCAGAGATTTTCAAAAGGAAAATAGCAGATTTTCAGATTTGCGGTGAATTAAACGGTGTTCTGGCCGGTATAAGTTTCGTTGCCGTTGAGCAATTCCTCATCTGAGACGGTTGGGGCGGGACTTGGCTGAATGATGGCGGAATCGGCGGCAGATATTGATTCCGGCCGGCCATCTATTTTGACTGTGAAAGTAAGCGGGCCGACCTGCACTTTATCTCCGGGCTTGACATCTATTGAGTCCAGCACCTTTTCGCCATTGAGGAATGTGCCGTTGCTCGAATGCAAATCGCGGATTTTGAGTGACTGCTCTTCCTGGCTGAACTGACAGTGCCTGCGGGATACGACCTGTAGAGGGATGCATAAATCGCAATCCGGCCTTCTGCCCAATATCGTGGCCTTGTTGGGGACAGGGAAAGTCTTTCTGGTTCCATCCTTTTTTTGCAATACAAGTGCTACTTCCATTTTGTATCTCCATTGAACAAAACGAGTCAGCCTACACACCTATATGTATTATACCACTTTCAAAACGTTTATCAAGTTTTATATCGCTATTATGCTAAACGGAAAACAGGATAGGAAATGCCGCCTTTTAAAACGGGCTTCAAAAGCTAAATAGAAGCTATCCCAAAACCCTTATTTTTGGCACTGGCAATGCCACGGATGGTGTTTGTTATGGTTTTTGGGATGAATTATAAATCTTTTTACTGTCAATACTTGACAAATTTCAACGATAAAGTTATATTACACACCGTTATTGTACGCCTCCTGTTTTGGCCGGGAAAGGCTCATTGTTTTTATTGAAAATCTGGAAAAGGTGAATGGCGAAAGTAAAACTGCCTGACGGTAAGATATTAGAATTACAAGACGGTGTTACAGCAAAACAGGTTACAGAATCGATAGGCCCGGGGCTGGCAAAGGCGGCTGTTGCGGCCAAAATTGACGGAGAATTAAAAGACCTGTCCTGCCCCTTAAACGGCGAAGTCTCTCTCGAAATAATCACAAACAAAGACCCCATCGCACTTGAAATAATGCGCCACAGCTGCGCGCACATAATGGCAGAGGCGATTTGCAGTATCTGGCCAAAGGCCGAACTGGTTTACGGGCCGACAATCGATGATGGTTTTTACTACGACATCGACCTTGAAGAATCTATTCGGCCAGAAGATTTTGAGCGTATCGAAAAGAAGATGACTGAAATTGTTGCCGCCGACAGTCCTTTTGTTCACAGGGAATTGTTGCGACAGGAAGCGATGCTGCACGTTGCGGGCAACCGCTATAAAGTGGATAATGTCGAAAGAGCGTCCGGCGATGTGCTGAGTTTTTACTCACACGGGCAGGGTTTTGAAGACCTTTGCAAAGGGCCGCACATAGGAAGTACCGGAAAAATCGGCAGCTTTAAAATTATGTCGGTGGCGGGGGCGTACTGGCACGGAGATTCCACCGAAAAAATGCTGCAAAGAATTTATGGTACCTGCTGGTTCAATAAAAAAGACCTCTCCGAGCATCTCGATTTGCTTGAAGAGGCGAAAAAACGCGACCATAGAGTACTTGGAAAACAGCTTGGCCTGTTCAGCCTTCACGAAGAGGGTCCCGGTTTTGCGTTTTTCCACCCCAACGGAATGGTAATATGGAACAAAATTACCGAATTTTGGCGGGAAATTCATCAGAAATACGAGTATCAGGAAATTAAAACGCCGATAATCCTCGATGAAAAACTCTGGAAAAAGAGCGGCCACTGGGATAACTATAAAGAGAATATGTATTTTACGTCCGTCGATGAAGTCAATTACGCGATAAAACCGATGAACTGTCCGGGCGGGTGTCTGGTTTACAAAAACAGCCAGCACTCCTATAAAGAATTTCCGATGAAGGTCGCAGAACTCGGCCTGGTTCACAGGTACGAAGCCAGCGGAATGATGCACGGACTGGTACGAGTGAGGCAGTTTACACAGGATGACGCACACATATTCTGTCTGCCGGAACAAATCGAAAACGAAGTTATCGGTGTTATCAACCTTGTGTTCGAAATTTATGAAGCATTCGGATTTGATGATGTGCGTATCGAACTTTCGACCAAGCCAGCCAAGCATATCGGCTCTGATGAAATTTGGGATATCGCAACCGGCGCACTTAAAGGCGCACTCGACCATAAAAAAATCGATTACCAAATCAATGAAGGCGACGGTGCTTTTTATGGGCCGAAGATTGACTTCCATATCAAAGACTGCCTTAAGAGAAGCTGGCAACTTGGTACTATTCAACTCGATTTTTCTATGCCGGAAAGATTCGGGCTGGTCTATACCGATAGGGACAATACCGAAAAGACTCCCGTTATGATTCACCGGGCAATACTCGGTTCGTTCGAGCGGTTTATAGGGATACTGATAGAACATTATGGCGGGAATATGCCGCTTTGGCTGGCTCCGGAACAGGTGAAAATTCTTACCATAAGCGAAAAGACAAACGATTACGCGATGGAAGTCTGCCGAAAATTAAAACAAAGCCAAATCAGGTGTTCGCTTGACGTTTCGGACGAAAAAATCGGAGCGAAAATCGCTCGTACGCACAGCCAGAAACCGCCGTATATGCTCGTAGTCGGGCCAAAAGAAGCGCAGGAAGGTTGCGTTAACGTAAGAACCAGAGGCTCCAAAGAAACAAGTTCTGCCAGCGTTGATGAGTTTGTTAAAATCGTAAAAGAAAAAAATGCGGAAAAATCGCAGGATTTAACTTTTTAACAAGTTGTAGATAGTTCGGCAATTTTGCCATTTTACATATTATTGTTATTTTTTAAGAAAGGTTAGGTGATAGACAATTAGTAAAGCAAGACTCAGAATTAATGCTCGTGTGTTTGCCGACCCCATTCGTCTTATTGGTAGCGAGAATCAGCAGATTGGTGTTGTAAGTTTGGTCGAAGCGGCTGATATGGCCAAAAACGAAAAGCTGGACCTCGTCGAGATTTCTCCTACAAGCGAACCGCCGGTTTGCCGAATTATGGATTACGGCAAATACCTCTACGAGCAAAAACGAAAAGTTAAACAAAACGTTAAAAAACAGCACGTCATTCTGGTCAAAGAAATACGCTTACGGCCTAAAACGGACCCGCACGACTTGCAGACTAAACTTGGACACGCCAAAAAGTTTTTCGAAAAAGGCAACAGAGTTCAGTTTACTATGATGTTCCGAGGGCGAGAAATGCTGCACCTCGACAGGGCTCAGGAAATGATGCAAAGCGTCGTCGATGAGCTTGAGGCGGTTGCCAAAGTTGACAGGCCGCCATCACGGCAGGGCAGGCGAATAACGATGACGCTTTTTCCAAAATAGGTTAGGATAAACCCTAAGTAACGTTTTTTAAAACTCTGGACGTCTTTCCTGCGTAAAATCGCAGCAGGGGGAGTGTTTTTGCACTTTCTTAAAATTGCTGTTGACCTCAATAGCAGGAAATGGTAACATCACTGGTCTTTAAGTTCCATATTAGAGTGAATACCGTAAGTTTAAGGATTTAAAATAATGCCTAAGCAAAAGACCCACAAGGGGTTAGCGAAAAGAGTGAAAGTTACAGCATCCGGTAAAATTAAAGCTCGCAAAAGCTTTGCCGGCCATCTTATGAGTTGCAAAAATGCTAAAAAACGCCGTAATCTCAGACAGTCAATGACTCTCAGCAGTTCTGTAACGGGACGTATTAAAGCTCTGCTCGGCAAAGGCTAAAAGCCTTAAAAGAGCGATAAAATGCCGCTTCTCGGCCACATTCAGCTGCCGCAGCGGGAATATAATTTTTTCAGGAAAGGAAAGCTGATATGCCAAGAGTAAGTAAAGGGGCGGCAAGTCGCCAGTCTAAAAAGAGGATTTTCAAGCGCGTTAAAGGGCACGCAAATGCGCCCGGACGCACATATCGACTCGCAAAAGAAGCTGCTTTAAGAGCAGATATCAACGCCAGAATCGGCCGGAAACTTAAGAAAAGACAATTCAGGTCAATGTGGATTGTCCGTCTTAACGCCGCCTGCAAAGAAAGAGGCCTTCGTTACAGCGAATTTATCAACGGTTGCAAAAAGGCCGGCATTGAACTCAATCGGAAAATGCTTAGCGAAATAGCTATTGCCGATGCAGCGGGTTTTGACGCTATCACCGAAAAAGTAAAGGCTGCGCTGTAAACGGCAGAACCAAACGCATTTACTCAATAGAATCGGTATGACTTTTGCTCAATGAATTTGAAAAAATCGGCAAAGAGGCTCTTGATGCCCTCAACAAAGTTGCTAATTCCGCGCAGCTTGAGGAGTTCCGCGTCAAATTCCTTTCACGCAAGGGTTCTGTTACGCAGATGCTCAGCAAGATAGGTTCTTTTCCAGCAGAGCAAAAAAAACAGGCAGGAGCGCTGGCCAACAAGATTAAGCAAAATATCAGCAAAGCCTTTGATGAAATAAAGAGTAATCTCGGCGAAAATGCTGGCAGTGGCGGGCCTATGATTGATGTTACACTGCCAGCGGCGGAAATAGAAACCGGCAAGGCACACATCATAACGCAAACGACGAACGAACTGCTCGAAATTTTTGCGAAGATGGGTTTTGATATTGCCTACGGCCCGGAAGTAGAGGACGAATGGCACAATTTCATCGCTTTGAACATCCCGCCGGAACACCCGGCAAGAGATACGCGGGACAATTTCTATATTGATGATAAAACGCTGCTGAGAACACAGACTTCGACTATACAAATTCGCGTTATGGAAAATAGTAAGCCGCCTATCAGAGTTGTGGCTCCGGGTACAGTTTATCGGCCGGATACTGTTGATGCTACTCATATGTTTATGTTTCATCAGCTTGAGGCTTTGGTCGTCGATGAGGGCGTTTCGATGGTCGATATGAAGAGCACGATAGCTCAGTTTATCGAAGCGTTTTTTGGGACTGGCGTAAAATGGAGATTGCGTCCGAGCTTTTTCCCGTTCACCGAGCCAAGCGCCGAGGTTGACCTGTTGTGGGTTGATAAAGACGGCAACGGCAACTGGATGGAAGTGGGCGGATGCGGAATGGTTGACCCGAATGTTTTTGAATCGGTTGGAATCGATAGCGAAAAATACACGGGCTGGGCGTTCGGTTTCGGAATTGAACGGCTTGCAATGCGTAAATACGGCATAAGCGATATAAGACTGTTATACGAGAACGATGTCCGCTTTCTCAGACAGTTTTAAAACGCTTTTTTTCGAGCCTTTTCTGCGTTTTTTTCCATACCCTTTTGACAAGTTCTTCACTCGGTATTTCACAATTTTTGCAGTTGCGTAAATACGCGGCAAAAAATCTCATTCTATCTGTTCTGGTAAGGCCATTTTCATACATACCAACCTGAACAAGATTTTTAACCCTTAGTCTTCCCGGCAGAGTTGTAAATTTTCGGGTTCTCTCGTTGTCCAGTAGTGTAAATTTATACTGGGCTTGAGATTGCTGAACGAGAATGTTGCCGAGCCTTAAATCTCCGTGAAAAATACCGGCGTAGTGCATTTTGCCGACCATCTCGCCGAGAGCAATTACGAGTTTCCTTTTTTCGTTGACTGTCGATTCCGAGTTGGCAAGCTCATCAAGCAACTCATAGAAAAGGCGACTATCCGCAACTTCTGAAGTAATTAAAAATGAG
The DNA here is from genome assembly GCA_021108375.1 of Anaerohalosphaeraceae bacterium. Taxonomy (GTDB): domain Bacteria; phylum Planctomycetota; class Phycisphaerae; order Sedimentisphaerales; family UBA12454; genus JAIORA01. The sequence continues at coordinate 16,466 of JAIORA010000047.1, read as the reverse complement.
CCTGTTTTAATCGTACCCAGAATTTTTTTAGCTCCCAGTGCTATCGAAACAGGAGCGTTTATGCCATTTGCTGAAAGCATTGCAGCGGCTTTAAAAGCACGAACGGCTCGTGAGGGGCGAAATTGATGCAGGAAAAAATCTTTGGCGGAGCGATAAAAAAAGATTTTCAAAAAAAGACTGTAAACCTTATTCTTGAATACCACCTCCGATTTAAAAACGCCTGCATAGCATGATGAATTAACAGCAACAGACTCGCTCCTCTTGCCATCAGGAACTAAACCTGTGGGCTTAACAAAAGCCTCGGCAGGAAAACCAGAGTGCAGCAGTACCGTCCAACCGTACATTTTCGTTTTGTTATAACATACATCTGCCATTAGTGTCCTAATATCGCGATGCCAAATGAGTTTGCCAACTCAATGGTTTCAGGCTTGTCAAGGATAAGAGTCTTACCGGCCTCAACGACAATACATTTGCCGTTATTTTCGGCGAGCGACCTTATTGTATCGGGACCGATACAGGGTACATCAAAACGATTATCCTGGGCGAGCTTTTCAGCTTTTAGCAGAGTCCAGCCTCCCTTTTCGCAGTACTGCCCGGCACGAATAATCATTTGTGCAGTACCTTCGATTGCCTCGACAGCAATGACGGCTCTTTCCTTGACAGCAATTGCCTGGCCAATATCGAGTTCGCCAAGTTTTTTGACCAGTTGCCATCCGAATTCGATGTCTTCCTTTACCGATGAGCCGGGCTGAGTACTTGTCAGCACACCCTTGCCGGCAAGATATTCTTTGCAGTACTTTGTGGAATCTTTCAAAATAATCCCTCCGCTTGCCAGTTCGTCGGCAAGAGCTCCTAAAATAGTATCATCTCGCTTATCACGTTTTTTTAGCCGCCAGTAATAAACCCTCAACGCCCGCCAGTCCGGCAGATACCTTAAAATTCGCTGCGGAGTGTAGAGTTTTGCTTTTTGAACCTTGCCGACCATAATGGTATCGGTAACGTTGTACTTTCTCAAAGCTCTTATCCAGGAACCCGGCCTTGCCAGCGGAACAGTTTTAAAAACGTCCACGCACTGGGAGAGTCCCTCTTCGGGATTATCGCCGAGTCCAACACAAACGACTTTAAGGCCGTTGGCTTTCGCACCCATGGCGACAAGGAAAGGTAATCTTCCGCCACCAGCGATGAGTCCAAGTGTTTTCTGTTCGTTCATATCGCCATTATAACGGGTAGTTATTTCAGGTCAAGAAGTTATGAATTCATACGCCTGCTTTGCGATGGCAGCAGCGGCCTCTGGCGCGGGAGATGTAAAATCGTTGGAATCGAATTTAAAGGTTTTAACCTTAGGGCCGATAGGCGAATAGATGGCTGGGTCGGTGGGGCCGAAACAAGATATGGTTGGCACGCCCAACGCCGCGGCCATATGCGATATGCCGCTGTCGTTACCTATAAAACAGCCAGCCAGGCAGAGCAACTGGAATGTTTCGGTAAGGCTGAAATCCGAAACCACCGGCGCAACTGCGGCAAACCGGTCGATTGTTGAAGGTTTGAACCTTTCGATTTCGGCAGGGCCTATCAGGAATACAGGATTGATTTTTCGCTCGGCCAAAATCTCCGCGACAGAATAAAAATTATCTATATGCCAACACTTTGACTGGCCTCCACTGCCGGGATGAATCACTGCTATCGGATTTGAATTGCTCAGGCCGAGAGATTTAATAAGTTTTTGGGAATTTTCTCTGTCAGAATTCATCGGCTCAAGATAACAACTGTCTTGACAGATTTCCGAAGGCGCAAGATGAAAAATTTCCGCCAGATGGTTTGCGTAAATGGAAGTGATGTGTTTGTCATTGCCGGCTGGCGGTTTGAGCTGGAAAGTAGCCACCTCGACAGGGTTACTGCAATTGGCAGCAAAGGCCAAATTTTGTTCAAAATCGCTGCCGGGTTCTCCGAGAAAATTTATTATGATTTTGTAATTTGCCATCGCTTCAATCAGCGGGTCGGATTCGTCTGGATGAAAATCGTCGGGACTGACAAAGAACCGATGCAGGTCAATTGAATCCATATCGCCAATGCCGTCGATGCAGCTTCGTCCGAGAAAATAATCTATGTAACTGCTTCTGCCCAAAATTTTAACGATGCCAACATTGAGCTTGTCCTTCATCATCGCCGCCAGCGGCAGTGTCAGGATGCAGTCGCCTATGGCTCCGGGCTGAATTATGAGAGCCTTTGTTGAAAGCCTGTCCTGCCTGGCCTGGGCCTGAGCCCATAAATCGAGGATGTCTTTTTCTTTTTCCATCAGCAGCTTGTCTCGTCAATCCAGGCACCGCCAACCAGTCGAGACCCGGCAGAAGTTTCGATATAAAAAACCGCAGTCTGCCCCGGCGTTACAGCTGACATCGGCTCGTCAAAAATAACCCTAACATCCCGACCCATAGGATAAATTGTTCCCGAAGAACCGTGATGATTGTAGCGGATTTTAATTTTTGCCGCGAAAGGCTCTTTTGGCTCATCTATAAGCCAATTGGCTTCGGATGCTATAAGTTCTTTGCTGAGCAATTTTTCTCTTGCACCGAGTATCACCGTATTGGATTCACTATCGAGCTTTGTTACATAATACGGAATGCCCATAGCGATTTTGAGACCTCGCCGCTGGCCGATAGTATATTTGTATATGCCTTTGTGGCTGCCGAGAATCTGGCCATCATCGGTTTTTATCTGGCCGTCCCTTATAATTTCAGGGCAAAGTCTTTCCAGCTCGGCAGCATAATCATCATTTGGAATAAAACATATTTCCTGCGAGTCCGGCTTATTATCAATATGCAGGCCAAGTTTTTTAGCTATTGCACGAGCCTGGCTCTTGTCAAATTCTCCAAGCGGAAAGAGTATATGCTTGAGCGCACTCCGAGCAACCATTGACAGAATATAGGATTGGTCTTTGGCGGTATTGGTGGCGGCGTATATAGCAGGGCCATTAGCCTCTTGGACAATTCTGATATAATGGCCGGTAGCGAGATAGTCGGCACCACTATCGAGAGCAAATTTGAGAATTTTGCCAAACTTTATATTGCGGTTGCAATAGACGCACGGATTTGGTGTTCGGGCATTTTTGTATTCGTTGCAGAAATAATCGAGTACATCCTTAAAATCGTTTTCAAGTTCAAGCACGTGAATTGGAATGCCAAGGTCTGCTGCTATTTTTTCAGCGTCCCTGCAATGAACCCAGCCCTGCGGAGAGGTAACCATATGTACGGCTGAACATTCGTAACCAGCCTCGGCCAGCACTACAGAAGCGACAGCGCTGTCAACGCCGCCGCTAAGTGCAATGAATACTTTTTTCCCATTTGAACTCATTCAGTATATATTAATCCTGATGGTTGTTATTTCTTTTTGAAAATATCCTTAATGCCTTCGGTAATATCTTCGACTTTCTCGGAGACTCCTGCGTCCTTGAGTAAATTTTCACCAGTTTCAGTTATTGTTTTGAGATTTGTTTTTAGAATTTCATTAACAGAAGATGTCAGCATTTTAGGCAGTACGCTGGTACCTTCTTTGGCGATGGCCTCGGCAATTGCGGCAAAAACCTTGCCAATAACCTGCTCAAGCGTAGCTTTTTTGTTACTGCCTATATCGACCAGATTTATCTTCGGAAGCGTCAGAGAGACTGCGTCGTCCTTGCCGGGTATAGACAATAATTTTGCGTTTACCTTGACTTTCTTTATATTGAGCAGGGCGATGTGAACGTTTTTGGCCTTTTTGGCGGGGGCGTTTGAATCGGTTGGCTCGGAATCAGAAGGCGAATCGGATTTTGGCATAGACTTCAGAACATCGTTTAGATTGCTGCCAAGACCCTTTTGCTCAATTGCGATTGTCATACCGTCGAGTAATACCTGCGAAATCTCAATCGTATCAGAAAATAACGACGAGAGCTTTGCTGAGGCACTGGCAGAGTGCAGCTCCAAAATATTATCATATTCGTAACCATCCGGATTTTTTATCTTCAGGTCGTAAATCTGGATGTTGCCGGAAAAGATGTTAAGGCGAACACTGCCAACGGTGGCTTCGACGCCAAGCTGTTTCGTAACAGCCTTTTCGATTCCGACTTTGATAATGCCATCGATAGAGAAAAGGATAATCGCCCCCAAGACAGCGACGAAGATGACCAGCGATATTAGAACCCTAAATACCGAGGTCTTTTTGCGATTTTTCTGCTCCTGCTTTTCATTTCCCATTTTTTATTCTCCCTGATAAATTAACGATTTGATATTTCCTTTTCGACTATTTTTTGAAGCTCTTCAATCAGTTCGGCTGGAACATCGTATCCTTGCTGCCGAGCGATTAAGATATATTCGAGTGCTTCGCTGTATTCGCTAAGCATATATGCCGACACGCCTAAATTGTAATACGCCGAGGAGTAATTATCTTTGAACTCAATAGCGGCAAGATAAGAATCTTTTGCCTTGGAAAACATTTCTCTTGATGAGTATGAGATGCCCAGATTGTAATAAAGCTCGCTGCTTTGCGGCTCAAGCTGGATTGCATTTTCATACGCTACTGCCGCAGAGGCGTATTCGTCCTGACTCATATAAGCGTTGCCGAGGTTCTGATAGGCAGAAACCATCGCAGGGTCATACGAGAGAGCTTTTTTGTAAGAATTTATTTCGTCGGCAGTCCAGCCGAGCTTGTTGTAAGTAAGGCCCAGTCCAAAATACACCTTTGCATTGCCAGGCTCGTAATAAATAGCCGCCTTGAACTGTTCGACCGAATCGTAATACATTTCATTTAGATAATACGTATAAGCCAAGCCGTAATAGGCTCTGAACATATCCGATTTGAGTGTAATTGCCAGGCGATATTTGGATATCGCATCGGCATAATTTCTTTTATCCTGATAAATCGATGCCATATCGGCATAAATTCCAGCATCGTTTGACTTAATTCCTGCCGCGTCTTTAAGGGTCGCAAGAGCAAGTATGCTTTTACCGCTGGAATGATAGGCCTGAGCCAGCCCCTTGTAAGTTTCGATGTAATTCGGGTCGAGGTTGAGCGATTCTTTGTAGTGTTTTATCGCCTTATTAAATTTTTCAGTTAGCCTGTGAGCATTGCCTGTGTTGTAATGCGTTTTGGCATCGTACGGATTTATCTTCAGCGAAATCTGGTAGCTTTCAATCGCTTCAGCGAACATTTTTTTGTCCAGATATATGTTCGCCAGATTCGTTCTGGCCTCTGCCAGCGATGGATTGATTTTTACCGCAAGCTGCTGATAGTAAAATGCGTTTTCAACATCACCGTCATCGTAGTAAACATTTCCGAGATTATTAAAGAAACAGCCGATAGTCTGCTTTTTGGTAAGGTTATTCAAATAAATCGTATTCGCGTTTGTCGGCACATTGAAACGACTTTTGTAATGTGAATCAGGAGCGGGCATACCTTTCTGCGTTGTTTCGATATTGAAAGCACTTCTGCCAGTGCCGTGCCTTACAAAAAAATGGCCTGGCACCACCACTCCGTGAACCGGCATTCCGAGCCGTTCACAAATGGAAAGGTAAAGCACAGAAAGACTCAGACAGTATCCTCTTTTATTGTCTATAACCGAATCAAGAAACAAATCCTGGGGGTTTTCAGCAGTTTCGACCGGCGAAAATCCAAGTTCATCAAAAAGGTAATCATTGACAGCTCGGACTACTTCTCTGCCGCGGCGAAGATGCTTTTTTTCGACAATCTCTTTAATATCCAAAGCCATCTCATCAAGTTCGCGGCGGTATTTGGCTATATCAGTACAGGAGTTCCACCTTTTAGAAAGCGAAAGAATTGCTGTTGCAAGGTCAACATCCTTGTCGGGAAGTTTGAGAACCTCCTCGACAGAATAAACCCCAAGGCCAGCTTTGTACTCGTTGGCAAGTCGGTCAGAAGCCGAGGCAGTGCCTGTCAGGAGAACCAAAAATAAAAACAGTATTTTTTTCATTGGCAGTTTTGCAGACTTTTCAAAAAAACGTCAACCGTAATCGAATTAATAGTAACCCGTTTAATCGGGCTCGTTTGCCCCGATGTTATCGCAATAAGATTTTTGCTTATCCCGATTTTGTCAGCAAGAAAAACGAGCAGAGCCTTATTAGCTTTACCCTTTTCCGGCGGAGCCGATATTTTTACTTTCAGCATCCCATCATAGAAACCGGCTAAAGTCGTTCTGCTGCTGCCGGGAACAACTTTAACGCCGAAAGTTATGCTCCCATCGCCAGCGGCAGTTACGACAAGGTCTTTCTCAAAAGCCATCATCGGACCCGTATTCCTTGATATTTTTGCCAGCGGCAGCCTGGATATACCTTTCTATCCGAGTTGCCAACTCTCCGGTTTCGACAATATCAAAATCTTCGTAATGGCCGGGAATAAATTCCCCGTTGAGAGCTCGCTTGAAAAATTTAATTCTTACAACGGGCTGGCTCCGCTTGATTTTGCTGAAATCGGAATTTCGATGTTCGGTCAGCTCGACACGCCAGTCCTCGCTAATGAAAACAAGAGCCTTGCCGGTAAAAACCGAGGTCGGAAAATAATCGTATAAGGCTTTAATGATTTCCATAAAATTCGTCCTAATAATCCACAGCCACATTATACCCGCTGGCGACGTCTATTTCAAGCTGCCTCGCAATAAGTTCAAATTGGATATTTCGTGCCTCTGGCAGTAATCCCTGATTTGGCCGACGATTTTTTCAGCAGTATCGGGATAGACAAAACTTGCTGTACCGACGGTAACAGCCGTTGCGCCTGCTATGATAAACTCAATTGCGTCCGATGCTGTCCGCACGCCTCCGCCTGCAAGTATCGGGATATTGGCAGATGCGGCAACCTCATTGTAAACCTTGTTCACCAGGCAAACCGCTATCGGTTTTATTGCCGGGCCGGAAAGGCCGCCTGTGCGGTTGGCAAGGACGGGTTTGCGGGTCTCTATGTCTATCACCATCGCGGTGAAAGTGTTTATCATACTCAATGCGTCGGCACCGGCATTGACAGCAGCGGCGGCGGTTTTGCTAATATCGGTAACGTTCGGAGTAAGTTTGACTATCAGGATTTTGTCTTTACAGACCGCTTTAACTGCCGAGGTGATTTCGCTGATAAGCGATGGGTCTGTGCCGAAAGTTATGCCGCCTTTTTTAACGTTCGGGCAGCTGATGTTCAGCTCCATACCAGCAAGTTCATCAAAACAAGCTAACCTTTGGGCGACAGCAACATATTCTTCAATCGTCTCACCGGCAATGTTAACGAAAAAAGGCACATCGTATTTCCGTATGAGCGGCAGCTTTTCGGCTACGAATTTATCAAGCCCAACGTTGGCAAGGCCGATTGCGTTGAGCATTCCGGAATCAGTCTCGACTATTCGCGGAACAGGATTGCCTAATCGCGGCTTCAACGTAATGCTCTTGGTAACAAAACCGCCAAGGTTGTTAATGTCCATAAAATCCGCAAGCTCGTCAACGTATCCGCAGGTGCCGGATGCGGTCATAACCGGATTTTTTAGCGTTATACCTGCAAAATCAATTGTTATGTCATTATTCCTAAGCATATTTCACCATAAAACTTCAGCAGCGTCAAAAACAGGGCCGTCTTTGCAACATAGTTTATAAACTTTTTCATCATCGTTCGATACAATTTCAACCGCACAGCTTTGGCAAAGGCCAATCCCGCAAGCCATCTGCCTTTCAAGGCTGACATGGCAGTCTATGCTCGTCTCTCTTGCCAACATCGCAGCAGATTTGAGCATCGCCTCCGGGCCGCAAGCGTAAATTATGCAATCCTGCGGAACGGGGGTGTTATCAGCGAACCACTTCTTGAGCAAATCCGTAACGAAACCTTTAAAGCCGACAGAACCATCATCGGTGGCTATAATGGATTTAACGCCTACCTGAGCAAATTCAGCGAGAGCGTAATCGGGGTCGTCAGAAATTTTTTCTGTATCAATTTCAAAATAAGGCAGAGCCGTAATCGTTTTGGCACCAGCAAAGGCAATTATATCAATGGCGGGGTATTTATCGCTTAGATATTTGGCTATGTGCTGCATTGGCGGTGTTCCCATTCCGCCTGCAACCAATAATGCGCGCTTCTTGCCATCTGGAACTGTGAAGCCGTTACCTAAAGGGCCAATGACGCTGAGGCTATCGCCGGGACAGAGTGTTTTCATCCTTATCGTCGCAGGGCCTACAACGCAATATAGAACGTCCATTTCAACAGTGCCATCAGAAATTATCCTGATATCCGAAAAACTCAACGGCCTTCGCAGTAAAATGTTCCTTTTGGCTCTGTCAGCCAACATATTCGGAATATCCGAATCCAGCGGCTGCGAAACGGTTGAAAGGTCGAATTCAGCGAATTGGCCGGGCACTGCTGATGCGAAAACTGCCGCTGAATCGCCGCAAAATGACAATGTCAGCTTGTAAAACTTCTCTGAAATGCACAAGTTGTTAATAACGCTTGCGGTGTGTATCATTTTCTTATTTCCAAACCCTTTTTATTAGCTATAAGTGTTTGTATTAGAAAAGATTAGCGACAATTTGTCAATCCATTATACAAAAATATAAAAAAACTTCCGGAATATTCATCCACTGATACTCCGGAAGTACGCCACGGCGAAAAGCCGCAAAATTCAATTTATAGGGCAAAAACAATGCTTTAGTCATTACACAACGGAGTATAACCCTCGAATTCTGGGTTGTCAATACAACAACTGAAATTGTGTGAAAATTTAATAAAACAATACAACCTCTTGTCAATAAAGACGTTAGGCCACGAAAACAACTGTGTTAATTCAGGCTGAGATAAAGGCAAATTTCTGATTTAACATCATTTTTAAAAAGCAGTTACAACAAGATATTGCTTTGGTTTATATTTTATGGTACAAAACCAATCCTTATGAGAACGATATTCAAATATAGCCTCATCATAGCTCTGTGTTTTGCCGGTTTTGCCTCAATGGCCAATGCCAGGAGTCTTTCTGGGCAAATAGATAAAATAATCCGCAATAAAAAACTCAAATCCGTTGAGTTCGGAATCGTTATCGCCGAGGCCCGAAACGGCAGAGTAATCTACCGCCATAACGCCGATAAACCTTTTACACCAGCATCGAATATGAAACTGGTAACCAGTTGGGCAGCAATGAAAACTTTGGGCCCGAACTACAATTTTGTCACCGAAGTTGGTCTTAGCGATGATAAACTTGTCATTATCGGCAGTGGAGACCCATTGCTGGGCGAAGCGGAAACAGATAAAAAACTCGGCAGGGCAGATGGCTGGGTTATTCAAAAGATAATCGAATCGCTGGAAAACAACGGTATAAAAAAAATTGATGGTATAATTGTTGATAGTACCATTTTTGATGATATCCGAGTCTCCGCGAATTGGCCAAAAGGCCAGCTCAACAGGTCTTATGCCTGCGAAGTGAGTGGGCTTAATTATAATGGTAATTGCGTAAAAATCAGAGCTTGCCGCAAGAGCGGCGTGGTGAATCTTAAAATTGAGCCGCAAACTTCTTACGTTAAACTCATCAACAATATAAAAAACTCCAAAAAGAGCAGCAATGCTATAGGCTCATACCGCAGCAGTACGCCAAATCTGCTCACGGTTTTCGGCCGATGCAGAACTCAGGCATCTTTCGATGTGGCGATTGAAAGGCCGGCAGCTTTTTTTGGCATTCTTCTCGCTGAAAATCTCAGCGGGGCTGGAATCGAAACTGATGGTATCTTCAGTGAGCGCAGCGTAAGGCAAGGTGATGTTCAGATGCTGGCCAAATTTGAAACACCTATAAAGGAAGTTCTCACGCGGTGCAATAAAGACAGTTTCGCCCTGGCGGCTGAGTGTCTGTTCAAAGCCGTTGCAGCACGAAAAATAACAGGCGACAAAAGCGGCAGTTGGCAGGGCGGACAGATGGCAATCGCGGAATATCTCGATGAGCTGAAAATAAAAAGGGATGAATACATTATCGATGATGGTAGCGGATTGAGCAGTAAAAACAAGCTCAGCGCAAACCTTATTTCAAAAGTGATATTAGACGCTCGAAACGATAGCTACTGGCCGGTATTAAAAGATTCGCTCGCTACCGGCGGAGTTGACGGAACAATACGCAAATACTTCAGGCAGAACAAATATAAAGCGAAAGTATTCGCCAAAAGCGGTTACATCAACGGAGTCAGAGCACTGTCGGGCCTGTGCCTGAACGGCGAAAAAGAATACGTCTTTGCGATACTTGCCAACAAAGCTAACGGCTCAACAAAAACAGCGATACACAAAATTGTCGAAACAATAATCGATTATTAGAGCTACCCTTTATGTAATTGAAATCTCGCGAGCAATTCTGATGTCGTCACCCGAAGTCGCAGTAGGTATAAACGGTACACTAAAAATTAAACTGCTCTAAATACCCGTCAGCTCGCCGACAAATTCTTCTACCAAATCCTTTATAGTAACGACTCCGAGAACTCTGGAAGTTTTTTTATCGATAACTAAGGCAATTTTCTGATTCTCTTTTTTCAGCACGTCCAAAGCCTCCGACACCGATATTGCCGAATGTAATTTGATTATTGGATTGAGAAAACTTTTCACATCCGAAAAATCTTCGCTGCCAAGGGCTCGGTATATGTTTATATACCCAATTATATTGCTTGGAAAATCCTGGTAAACCGCAAAACGTGTGTAATCTGATTTCTTTAATTCTTCGAGCAAATCCCCCCGGCCGGCATTGATACTCACCGCACGAACTTTGGATAATGGCGTGATAACTTCCGTGATTTTTACGTCAGGGATATTCACCAGACGGTTTATAATTTTTGTCTGAACCGGTGTTAAAATACCCTCTTCGATGGTCTCTGAGGCAATCTGGCTTATCTGGTGGCGATAAACGGCAACAATCGCCGGTTGCGATGCGGGGTGAGATTTTGTGATTTTGGAAATCAAATTCGCCAACATCTTGAGCATCGGCACGATTCCCGTCAGCACAAAAAATCTATGGAATATCCATAGCAGAGGACTCACCGGCGGCATTAGAAAATCGGCGTGATATATGAAAAGATTTTTAGGGATAAGTTCGGAAAAAACAAACAGTATCGGTGTCATAATAACTGTCGCGTAAAGCTCGGCAGAATGCGAATTGCCCATCGATTTTACAAGCATAACTGTTACAAGGCTGGTTACAAAAAAATGTGCCAGATTATTGCCTATGAGTAGAGAAAAAATCACGCCGTGAGTATCGTCAAACAGGCTGCCAAGAGTTTTGAAAAACCGCTGATTTTTTTCTATTCCGAGCCTTATATAAAATCTGCTCAGGCGATACATCCCCGTTTCAGCCCCTGCAAAGAAAGCCGCCGGGGCGATACTGAGTATTACCAGCAGGATTTTAATTAACATACTCATATCTTTTTGTCCTTGATTGGCTCAAACGAAAGAATTATCGACTGTATCCGGTTTCGAAGAACCTTTTCGACTGTAAATTTGAGATTGCCAATTCTTGCAACATCATCTTTTTTCGGCACCTTGCCCAGCAGGGCGGTTGTAAGGCCGGCAACCGTAGAGAACCTGCAATTGCCGTAATCTATTCCGAAATCTTCTGCCCAGTTGTGTATCGAAAGGTTACCGGCAAGGCGATAAGTCATTGGGCCTATCTGCTCGGCGGGTTTTACCTGTCCGTCTGTAGGCTCAGAACCGAGTACATTGTCGATAATATCGTCGAGACAGACAACTCCGGCTATCTGGCCATACTCATCTACAACAACAGCGGTGTCGTAGCTCTGGTCAAGAAAAGATTCAAGCAAAGACTCGACATTCTTTTGTTCCGGAATAAAATCAACCTCGCTTGCCAATTCCCTCAAACAGCCCTCAGGATAAAGCAGTAGCTGGCGAATGGTTATCATACCGACTATGTTATCCATTTTTCCAGAGTATAAAAAACAGGTACGACTGTTATTCGATTTTATCTTTTCAGTTGCCCTTTGAACGGTACTATCAATATCGCAAAAAATCATATCGACACGCGGACGCATTATGTGGCGAATTTTCAAAATGCTCAAATCTATTACCGCGTTTAGAAACTGATTTTCGTCGGAGCTTATAAGGCCCTTATTTCGGCTGGATTCTATCAGAAGTTTAAACTGGTGGGTCGATATTTGATGTTTTTTTTTGGCTGGCGGCTTAAGAAGCCTTAGTGCCGGAACAACCAGCAGCCAGTTGAGGATTATCCGAACGGGCGAAAACAGGTAGATGCACAAAAACGTCGGCACCGCAACGAATGCACTTGTTGCTGTCGAATTTGCATAAGCAAAAGATTTCGGAAGCATCTCCCCAAATAGTACCAGCAAAATGAAAGCGGTCGCGGCAAAAGCGGTTGCGACTGTGCCGGAAGTTTCAGCAAATTTTACGGTCAGGCTACTGGTGAACGAAAAGTAAAGAACATTCACTGCCATATTACCAAGCAGCAGGGTGGTCAAAAGGCGTTTGGGTTTTTTCAGTAGCAACGCTGTCAGTAATCGATTCCTGTGTCCCGAAGATGCCATTTTGGCAATTTGCCTGCCGGTAAGATTGAAAAACGCGGTCTCTGTGCCGGAGAAAAAAGCGGATACTACCAGCAAAAGCAGCATTGAAAATAATGCCCCGATATTTTGGCTTAAAAGAATCACCGATAAATCCGGAAAGTTATATAGTTTTTTCTGGCAGTGTGATTATGAATTTTGTTCCCTGCCCCTCTTGTGATTCTACCGTAATGGTGCCATTATGAGAATCTATCATTTCCTTACAGAACACAAGGCCCAGCCCCGCACCGTTTCTGCCAGATGGGCCATCTGCGGTTTTAGTGGTAAAAAACGCGATGAACAAATTCTTCATATCTGAGGGCGAAATACCAGAGCCGCTATCGCAAACTTCAATAATCACATCACCATCGACCGATTCGGCCTTTATCGAAATTGTCCCGGCCCTAGGCATAATTGCCTCGCGAGCATTTAGTATCAAATTCATAAAAACCTGCTGCATCTGTACCGGCACAGCATAAATTTCCAAATCTTCGGAGATATCGAGACAAACCTTTATGCCGTCCCTTCCAAAATCTCTTCCGATGCAGGCAAAAACATCTTCCACGAGATTTTTAAGTTTGCAATGCTTTAATTCAGCCGTCTCGCCATTAACAATGCCAAGAATGCTTTCCAGAATTTCCGAAGCCCTTGAGCTGTTATAAACCGTTTTCTCCAGAGCCTTTTTGGTCAAAGCCCCATCTTCGGGCGAATTCAGCGCAACCATCGCGTAATTGCCCAGAGGCATCAGGATATTGTTTATTTCGTGTGCTACCAGAGCAGAAACCGTACCCATATTAGCCAGAGTCTGCAACTTGGTCAAACGCGACCGGAGGTTACTATTTTCTTTCCTTTGATTTTCCAACTCCATATTCAAAGAGCGACGTTTCTCAATGATGGGTGCCAATTGCAAACTCCCTTATAATTCAATTGTATTTGATAAACTCAGTTGTAACCTTACTTTGGCGTTCGCCATAAACCGCAGCAAGTTGACAAAAAACTCTTTATCAAACGGCTCGGATAAGTTAGAATCACGGTATTGTGTTTATCGACATTCAAGCGTAATTTCCTTAAAGATATGGAAAATCAGGCGATATTAGACGATTTGCTCGCTATTTTAGAACAAAATAGCGTATGCTTGAGACAGGAGGTTCTGGGCGGAGCTGGCTCTGGATTGTGCAAAATCAAAGACAAACGAGTCTTTTTTGTTGACACAGAGTCGCAGACCATCGAAACTGCCCGGAATTGTGCGTTTGCCGTAAATGAATTAGTGGACATTGAATCAGTGTATATTCGGCCTGAGGTCAGGCGTTTTGTAAGAGATTGCATCGGAGCAGAAAAAGATGACTAAGAAAAAACAGAAAGAGCAACATTTGGAAAGCTCTAAAATTCTTATTGTTGACGATAACCAGCAGAACCTTGAGTTGCTGCAGGCTTATCTGGATGATATCGATTGTGAGACTATACCTGCATCCAACGGTATAGAAGCATTGAAGATTATAAACAAAGACAAGCCGGACCTGGTTTTGCTTGACGTTATGATGCCAAAAATGAGCGGCTTTGAGGTCTGCAGAAAAATAAAAAATAATGCGGCCACCGCCGACCTTCCGGTGATAATGGTTACCGCGCTTAATGAGCTTGGTGATATCGAAAGGGCGGTCGATTCCGGCACTGACGACTTTTTGAGCAAGCCCATAAATAAATGGGAACTCGTAACACGCGTTAAGACAATGCTCAAACTCAAACACCTCTCAGACAAGCTGGAACGTACGCTGGCTTACCTGGACGAGGTTGAAAAACAGTCCGAATAAAAACCCCTTGTAACGATAATTGAAAACAGAGCGTAAGAACCATAACAATTCCCAAATGACGACTTACGCCGCGACGGGAACTCTGCAACCGCCATATTCGCTACAATCCGCACGAAAAAGCATAAAATCCCCCAAAAATTGGCTAAAAATGACGTTTTTTTGAGTCATCACATTAAGTTGCCCATACCAAAAGTCGATAGATATTCCTGTAACAGCTAATGATGAAAGTCTATTTAATATGAGGAATTTTAATGTCAAAAATTCTCGAGATATTCGGCAGGGCAGTTGGAATTAACACCGCAGGATTGATTTGGAACTGGTTGACGGCTGCTGTCGAAGCCGATTCTGAACACAGAAACCTTAGCGAAATCCTTGAACTGGTTTCGATGGGAAATTTTGGCGCGGCCTGCGAGGAAACAAAAAAACACCTTCTCGAAAAACCCGATTGCATCAATGGGCGAATGGCAGCAGTAGCAATATGTCTGGAAACCGGCGATATTGCAGGTGCGATAAAGAACCTTCAATCCGTCTATTACCGCCAGCCAAACAATACCATCGCGCTTTATGTTATGGGCTATTGCTACGAAAGGCTCGGCAAAGAAGCTGAGGCAATGGCGTTCTATCAGGACTGCCTGAAGTTCAAAAATTATCTCGAAATGCCCAGGCAAAGACTTGCCGCAATATACCTGAAAAATCGCCAAATCGAAAGGGCGATTGAAGAATACAAACAACTGCAAATCGAATACCCTGACGATATAAGAACCTTCATTCTGCTGGGCCATTTGTATATGTTTGATGGCGATTGCGAATCTGCCAAGGATGCTTTCAATGACGCTATACTCGTCCATCCGGACAACTTTAGCAGCAGTGCTGAAAGCCAGCAGATTAAAGAAATGATGGATGGATATGACGGTGATTATCAGGTAGTAGAATATATCAACAATCTTATCGAACAGAACCCACAGGCGGCTGATCTGCACATCCAGCTCGGTGATATACTTCTAAAGGCCGAGGAAGTAACCGATGCGGCAATGGCTTATGAAAAAGCTCTGAAGCTCCAGCCCAACTACCTCGAAGCCGCTGTAAAGCTCGGAACCACTCATATAGGTATGGGCAACGAAATGATTGCCGCCGAAAAATTCAATCGCGCAGTCGATATAAACGATGAAATTGTTGATGCGTATATAGGCCTGTCAGAATCTGAAATACTCTCAGGCCAAGAGGAAAGAGCCTATCTGACGCTGGAACTGGCAGGGGCGATACAACAGAACAGTTGCGTCCTTTTCGCCGAGACCGCCCGCCTGAGAGTTATGGCAGCGATGAAGCAGGAAAACGAATTTTTGTCGCTCGACGACGAAAACCAGGACTCTGCCGAGCCGGGAAAAATGGTTATAGACGCTTTCCAAAAGGAATACCGCAATAATCCGGGCAACCAGGCAGTCGCTTACGGGCTTGGACTGATTTATATGCGGTTCAAGAAGTATGAGCAGGCTCGCGAAATTTTCAGCGGAGTTCTCGACATCAACCCGACTCATCATCGCGCAAGAAGCCGCTCAGCGATATGCTCGATGGAACTTGGCCAAAAACTTGAGGCTCTTAGCTGTATTGGCAATCATACGGAAATCAATTCCGAAATGATAAATCTGCACTATAAGACCGCGGTTTTGTACAGCGACAGAAAAAGATTCATCTCAGCTTTGGATAAAGCTAATCAAGCGCTTTCGGCGGCATTTGATACCGAAGAAAATGCCGCAACACTCATTGAGGTTCTTCAAAATCTCGGCGTTATGAATAGAGCCTTTGCCTGCTGGAATACGCTGGGCGAAATGACACGTCTGGCAGTAGGAACATCTGAGTAAAAGAGGCCTGTAGCGCAAAATTGCAGCAGATATTCCGTGAAATACCGCTTAAAACCCCCAAATGGTACTTTTGTGTGCCAATATTGCGGTATTGCCATATACCTGAATGAAACATAACCCACCTTATCGGACTTAGCAGGGTGGTTCAATTTTAGTCAAACTAAGTTTCTTTTGAACCTAATTGCTACCCCTGAATTATACCAAGTACGAATAATAAATGCGCACACACGTCATTCCGAGCGTAGTCGAGGAATCTA
>JAIORA010000012.1 GCA_021108375.1 Anaerohalosphaeraceae bacterium | reverse complement strand
AAAAAGATGAGGAAAAAGGGATTTTATTACTTGACCTTGAGCTCTTCATAGGTGGCTAAAAAACTTTGTGCCTTTGTGTCTAATTTTTTCTGTCATTCCCGCGAAAGCGGGAATCCAGTTTTGTTTTTTACTTTTTTTAAATCTGTGTTTATCAGTGTCCATCTGTGGCTAAATTTTTTGTATTTTTTTTGAGGAGTTAAAATGGAATATGCTATTGGCAGGCCGGGCCGAATAATCACGGTTGTACTTTCGGAAGGCGAGGAACTTTACGAATCGATTGAGTCTCTGGCCGCAAAGGAAGATATTCATAGTGCCGCGATTTTCATTACTGGAGGCTTCAGGGAGGCTGGCGTTGTTGTAGGCCCGAAAACTGAAAACCCGATAGTCGCTGATATGCGAAAGTTCACTGGCCCCGGCGAAGCTCTTGGAGTTGGAACGATTTATTGCGATGACCGGGGCGTTCCGAAGATGCACTTGCATGCGGGTATTGGCCGGGGCGATAAAGTTATGGCCGGCTGTCCACGAGGCGGAGTGAAGATATTTTTAACACTTGAGATTACGATAATTGAGATTTCCGGGATAACCGCTGCCCGTAAGCCCGACCCCCAGTCCGGCTTCAAGCTATTAACGTTCAGTTAACCCCGCTCGCACAAGACTTATGTCTTTCGACCAACGTGGAGAAATCTAAGTTAGCCCCCTGATTCATCAGGGGGTTCACGCTTACATATATCCTATCCCTTTCCCATCGCCGTTTAGCCCCCAGGCCAGCCTGGGGGTTCGTGGTTACATATAATAATAACGGTTAAATAGTTACGAGCGCACAAACCATCAAGCAAGCCTGACGGCCAAATGAGGAAGGCGTTAATTTTAGTTTTTCCGGGCATTTTGCCGAGTAATACCGAAGTGCGCTGATTTTGTCTTAACGCACGTAGAAACTATAACATTAGCTTATGAAGAGACCACAAATTATGAAAAAACTTATCCTAATCGCTGAATTTCTGCTGATATGCATCCTTATTACCGGCTGCCAACGGCCCACAAAATTCGAGGAAATTGAAATACCCGTAGATTACGACAAGCCGCTGCCGCCGGGTGAATCCGCACTTCGGCTGATAACCAACCCTCACGACATCCCGGATTTCACTTTCGCCTGCTACAACTTAGGCGACCTGAAGGAAGCGACCGCCAAGAGCATTAACTACCTCAAAAAACCATCCAGCAAACAGTTCTACCCGCGTGGCCCAGTCTCCCACGATATGGCCGTCGAGAGCTTAGAAGCATTTGCAAAACTGCTAAACTCCCGCCTGCGTGGCAAGAACCTCAGTGCCGCCATCACCGAAAAATTCGATGTCTATACTTCCGTCGGCTGCGACAACCGTGGAACGGTTCTGTTTACCGGCTATTACACCCCGATTTTCGATGGGTCGATGACCGAAACCGAAAAATTCAAATACCCACTCTACAAACAACCGCCCGACCTCATCAAAGGGGACAAGGGAAAGATACTCGGCCAAAAATCCGCTAACGGCAGAATGAGGCCCTACCCAACGAGAGCACAACTGCAAAACTCAAACGCACTCGACGGACTTGAGCTGATATGGATGGCCTGCCCGTTCGAGGTTTACATCACCCACGTGCAAGGCTCAGCCAAGATAAGACTACTCGATGGCGAATTGGTCGGCCTCGGCTACGCTGCCAGTAACGGTCGCGAATATAAGAGCCTTTCCAAAAAAATGCTCGCCCAGGGCAAATTTGACGATGGCAAAATGAGCCTTTCCGCAATGATAGATTATTTCAAGGTTCGCCCCGATAGGGTTAACACATACATTGCTATGAACCCGCGGTTCGTTTTCTTCAGAACCCAGTCCGGCGACCCTCGCGGCAGCATCAACGAAGAAGTAACCGCGTACCGATCGATAGCGACCGACAAAACGATTTTCCCGCCGGGAGGTTTAACATTCATTTCAACGAGAATACCTTACGAAAAAAATGGCGGCATTATCGACAGGCCTTACACAGCATTTGCTCTCGACCAGGACACTGGTGGCGCGATTCGGGCTGCCGGCAGATGTGATATTTATATGGGACAAGGCGACAAAGCAGGAACGCTCGCCGGCAGAACTTATCAGGAAGGCCGACTGTATTATTTGCTCCTGAAATAAAAAACGCAAACATCTACCCTTCCCCGCCGCCATTAGCCCGTAGGTCAAATATTTAGCCCCCAAGCCTGCTTGGGGGTTCGTGCTTCCATATTTTGCTATCCCTTTCCCATCGCCGCTTAGCCCCCTCATCACTATGAGGGGGTCATCCTTTTTCGGCCGCAGGCCGAATGGTTAGCCCCCAGGCCTGCCTGAGGGGGGGCTTACATATTTCATTTCCCGTTCCGCACCGCCATTTAGCCCCCTGATGAATCAAGGGGTTGTTGTCATTGCGAGGCCGTAAGGCCGCGGCAATCTATCTTTTTACTTTTTTAAAATCTGTGTAAATCTGTGTCTAATTAAATAGTGCCTATAAGGTATCTGACGATTCTAACTGCTTAACGACAAAGTCTAAAAATCTCGCTGCCTCTGCGCCGTTAGCTATGCGGTGGTCAACGGCAAGGGTCATCTTCATCGCCTTGCCAGTTGACAGTTTGTCATCATCAGGAACGCAAATATCGGAAATTTTGCCAACGCCTAAAATACTGCACTGGCCCGGGGCGACAATCGGCACAAATGAATCGATTCCAAAAGCGCCGAGATTGCTCAGCGTAATGCACCCACCGACAAAATCATCTGGCCGCAACTTTCCATTTTGCGCCCTGTCTATCAAAGCTCTGCTATCAGCGGCTACCTGCTGGAGCGTCTTTTTCTCAACATCTTTTACTATCGGCGCAACAAGCCCGGCCGGGGCACTAATCGCCAGACCGATTCCGATAGAATCTGCTAACACAATACTATCGCCGTCGAGCTGGCCGGTCATAACAGGAAACTTCTGCAAGCCAGCCGCAAGGGCGCGCATAACAAAATCGTTATAAGAAATTTTCTCGCTGCCAGCTTTATTAACCTCTGTCCGATACTCTACAATCGCCGCAGCGTTTACGGTAACATTGAGATAAAAGCACGGTATTTCGCGTTTGGACTGCACCATTTTTTTTGCGGTAATTTTGCCCAGCCGATTAACCGCAACCCTCTGCCCCAACTTATATACCATTTCACCGTCAGTGCCCTGCTCGCAAATAGAACCAATCGCATCGGCCTCGGATATTTCGGCGACAGAGGTGCTTCGAGATTTTTCTTCGTTTCCAGCGGCGGCTTTTTTGCTGCTTTCGCCAACAAGCGAAGTTAGCACCTCGTCGGTCAACTCTGAATCTTTTTCGCCGAGTACGAGCATCACGTCATCAACGCCGAGGCTGTCGCCCTCTTTCGCGATGAGCGCTTTTATGAAACCGGCATCAGGCGATTCCATTTCGACGAGCGCCTTATCGGTTTCAATTTCAAATAAACAATCGCCGATTTTGACTTCGTTGCCAAGCTCCACCAAACAAGCCACTATCGTCGCCTCCTGCATATCCTTAGCCAATTGCGGCAACCTAATCACCTTAAACATTTACCTTTCCTCACCTTTCGTCGGTTAAAATCATAATTTTTAGAAGTTCCCTAAATGATTATGGCATTATACCGCAGGCAGGAATTCCTGCAAGATTTAAGGGGATTGCCTCGGGCTACCTTTGGAGTTGACAAAATGTGAAAATATCTTTATCATAAAGAGTTAAGAGAAAGATATACTGGAGTTTTCCACTAAAATTATGCTTGAAGATACCACCGATATGGGGCTTGAAAAAGCCAAGCCGTTTTTCAGCCGAGCCGGAGATGTCGCCGCAACCGACAATTTCGACTACGCTATTGATATGTTTATCGAGGGGCTAAAGCGCGCACCCGATGCACTGGAACTTGGCCATAAGCCATTAAGGCACAATGCGCTTGTCCGCCAAGGCAAAAAGGGCAAAAAGCCCTCAATAATTGACAAGGTCAAACACGCTCGCGGCAAAGATCCGCTGGAAAATATGCTCAACGCCGAGTACCTGCTGGCCAAGGACCCCGATAATCTCAATTATGCTGAGCAGATGCTAAAGGCTGCCATAGCAGGGGATTACAATGACACCGCCCTCTGGATAGCGAATCTTATATTCGAGGCCAACAAAGCATCCGACAAGCCGAGCCTGCAGACTTTTCTGCTGCTGAAGGATTCCTATACGAAAATGGAGCAGTACTCCCAGGCAGTCAACGCTTGCGGCTGGGCAACGAAAATCAGGCCCGACGACGCGGCACTGGCCGACGAACTGCGAGACCTGTCGGCTAATCTGGCCGTCCAAAACGGCAAATACGACCAGGATGGCGATTTCACGAAGTCCATCAAAGACAGGGATTCGCAGCAAAAACTCCAGGCACAGCAAGGTACTATAAAAAGCATCGATTTCCGTCAAGGCCAAATCGAAGAGACCAAAATCAAGGTCGAGGCCAACCCGTCGCAGCAGAATATCCTCAAACTTGCGGACTTGCTGGCCGAACTCGGCAACAGCCAATCCGACGAAGAAGCCATCGGACTGCTGGAAAACCAATATGCCTCCAGCAGAGATTTCACCTATAAACGCCGGGCAGGCGAAATAAACCTTCGCTCTCTCCGTCGGCATATCCGCAAAGCAAAGGCCGCCGCTGAGGCAAAACCGACCGATTCAGATGCCAAAAACAGGTTTAAAAAGGCTACAAAGGCACTTTTTGCCGCTGAACTGACCCATTACAAACTCTGCCTGGAAAGCTATCCAACCGATTTAAAGCTCAAATACGAGTATGGCGTAAGACTGATGCGGAACCAGAAATACGACCAGGCAATCCCGTTTTTGCAGGACAGCCGTAAGGAGCCAAGACATAAAATTAACGCGATGAACAAAATTGGCCTTTGCTTTTTTATGAAAGGCTGGTTTAATGACGCGATTGACACTTTTGCCGAGGCAATTGAGTCGTACGAAATAAAAGATAATGACACCGCCAAGGATTTGCGGTATAATCTGGCAAGGGCTTATGAGCAGCAGGGCAAATCGGAAGATGCACTGGCTATTTACAGCAAGTTGGCCCAGTTGGATTTCGGCTTCAAGGATGTCCGGGCCCGGATAGACCGGCTCCGCAATGGTTCTGAACAGTAATACTTTTCGGAACTGTAGGCCTTTTCGAGTTAACCTCTCAGCCATAATGAGTTTTGAAGTCGTCCCGAAGTGTTTGGGAAATAACGCCGGCGGCACTGAAAGCGTTAGAAATCGTAGTTTTGGAATGAGTAATCAGTGTATATTTAGAGATAAACAGGAGTAAAGATGGCACATTCGTTATCAGCCAAAAAAAGAATTAAGCAAAACACAAAGAGCAGGGTCAGGAATCGTGCTCGCAAGAGTATGGTCAAGACTCAGATGAAGCAATTTGAGGATGCCGTAAAGGCCGGCGACAAGACAGCTTCAGCCGAGCAGTTTCGGCTCGTTGCGCGCAAGCTCGACAAGGTCGCCGCGACAAGTACGATGCACAAGAAGACCGCTGCCCGTATGAAGTCGAGATTGGCCAAAAAGCTGAATGCCCTGAAGTAATGGCAAGAAGTTTTAAAAGGCTGGAAAGAGCTTTGGGTTAGTATTTAGAAACTGATAAACATAAAAGCGTTCGATGGATAACTCCGCCGAACGCTTTTTATTTTACCCCACCGCCGTTTAGCCTCGGCCGGTACGGCCGAGTTATTTAGCCCCCTGATTCATTAGGGGGTTTCTTTTACGAATGGTTTATTGCATTAACACCGACTTTGTCATTTCGACCAACGTGGAGAAATCTTAGTTAGCCCCCGATTTACAAATCGGGGGTTCGTGCGTTATTCGGGGGGGTTCTTTTTCATATGGTTTACCCCGTCCCCATCGCATAGAAGCCGAGCGACGTAAGTCGCCGGAACATTTAGCCCTGCCATTACTATGGCAGAGTTCGTACTTACAAATATCCTACCCTCTCCCCGCCGACTTTGTCATTTCGACTGAAGCGCAACGTAATGGAGAAATCTGTTTAGCCCCGGCATCACTATGCCGGGGTTCACGCTTACATATTTTCTATCTCGCCTTCAACCTCGTAATAGCCGAACTGCGGGAGCGGCCAGAATACTTTCTGCCATTGCGAGACCTTGCCTTTTATTGAAAATCCATCCTGATTTATCGGGATTCCTTAACTCAAAACTAAGGACTCAAAACTCAAAACTGCTCTTTGCCGTGGCAATCTCATTTTTATCATACCCGCGAAAGCGGGTATCCATTTTTCTGTATCTTGTTTTTTTTCTGTGCTCTCTGTGGCCTCTGTGGCTAAAAAAAATCTGTGTTAATCCGTGTCTAATTCTTAAAAAGAGATGGCGGCTTATTCATTTGGTTCATTAACTTCCGCAGGGAAATTTGCATCATTGGAGTCTGCAAATTCTGAAGTGGTATTAGCATCGTTCGGCTCATTAACCACGAATCCACCAGAGAGCAGAGATGGATAAATTACACATAAAGGTTTTCTTTGAAACTGGTTGGCATCTGGTCCCAAGTTTTACCATCTAAAACTCTACCAGCTTTTTTCTTATTTGTTCCGCCCCATTGTTTGAAGAAAAAAGGCACGCCCTGATTTTCACATTGCTTTTTTATATTTCTTATCCAGTCAATTTCAACAGGTCTTGAGCCAGGACCGGATTCACCACCAACAATCACCCAATCGATTTCACTTAGATTTAACTCTCCCAAATCGTCAAGCAAAGGTTCGAGCGAAAGAAACTTTATATGTGCTGGCGTATATCTAAGATAATCAATACGGTCTTTGTACTTGCTTGACTCAACGGTTACGCCCATCCATATATTTTCTGCCCATGGCAAAGATTTTGCAAGTTTTGCAAGTCTTTCAGTTCTTTTTGTAAGTATTTGAAATTGGTGTTGCGATGCTTTGTTCATCGTATCAAAAATTTCTAATATGAACTCTCTTGGCACATGCTTGTGAAATAAATCACTCATTGAATTAACAAAAATCATTTGAGGTTTTTTCCATTTTAGCGGCATATTAAGTGCCTGCCGATGGCATGTAGTAGAAAAACCATTGCGATAATTTTTCTGCCCCATCGCTTTCAATCTTTTCGCCATTCTCTCTGCATAACAGTGAAGACAACCTTCGCTGATTTTTGTACATCCAGTAACCGGATTCCAAGTAGATTCCGTCCATTCTATTTTACTTTTCATTTTTACCCGCTCACCAAATTAGCTAAATGTTTATTTTGTTCGGGAAAGGCTCTTCTCTGAACTTTTCAGATATTCTTTATTCTTCCTTCGTAATACTACATTCGTAAGATTGTAGATGGAAGTATCCGCTGTCTTCTATTATGATGGCAGAATGGATTATAAAAAACAAGGACATTGTGTATATTATACGTGTTATCATTTAGTGATTTCGACCAAATACAGAAAGGAAATACTGAAGGCTGGTCTTGGCGAATATTTGCAGGAGAATGTATTTCAAATAACAAGGTTTAACCCTGAAATAGAGATAAGAGAAGTGAATAGCCATTTGGATCATTTGCATATGGTACTTACGATACCGCCTAAGATGAGTATTAGTAGCGTGGTTAGTATGATTAAGGCCAATACCAGCCGTAAAATGCGTAAGAGATTTCCCATTTTAAATAAAGTTTATTGGGGAACGGATGGTATTTGGTCGAGAGGTTATTTTGTGTCAACGGTAGGAATCAATGAAACTACGATAAGGAAATACGTTCAGAAGCAGGGCGAAGAAGACAGCGGGCAAGCTCTGCTTGAATTTTAAAATGCCACATCCTTACGGATGTGGCATTTTACTAAGTAGTTTGCAATCCTTAGTGCTATTGGTACGCCATAAGGATTTCCAGCGGCAAAGAAGAATTGAAACAAAGCACTACCACGGCTATTATAAAATATCCGGCTATCATCTGTAACCCCAGAAAATATACTTTTTACCCTTCCTTTAATAATGCCGTTGATAGGTCATTGAGGATATTTGAAATGTCATTTTTCTTATCTGCAAGGTAAGGATATTTGTCTTTTAGTAGTTCAATTACCAAATACGGAACTGGCATACCAATTGCGTCGGCAATTTTCTCTAATGAATTTATAGAAATGAATAGTTGGCCGCTTTCATAACGGCTCAATAAACTGCGGCATATTTTAGTTTCGCTTTCAAGGTCACGTAAACTAATTTTTTTCTCCTGCCTCAGACGCCTTATAGCCTCCCCGCCAAGTTTTAGTTTGAATTTTGCTGAATCTTTCATTAAAACCACCTGCCTCATCGCCCAAGATTAAAGCCCTAGCGATCAGACGATTAATTTCATTTCTGTCAGAATCCCGATGCGATAAGCTCTCTGCTTTATCAAGCAGACTGATAGCCTCCCTTAATATTTTCGCTTTATAAGCATCAACAATTTCAGGAAGAAAATTTTCAAATTGTTTTTTAAGATGTTTCAGTGCATCCGCGAACATTATTAGTGTCTCCAAATATACAATATCCGGAGACTTCCCTGTGTTTCATCAGGCAATCTCCGGAAAAGATAAAAATTCTTTCCGAATTTGCCTGATTGACGCAGGGGAAACAACCACGAAAATCAGTCCTAATATTCATACTTAAACCCTTCAGTTTGTTTCCCTGTGCAAACTCCTTTTCATTTTGCACATTATATCTCTACCAGTGTAAACTCCATTCATAGCCTAAGTTTTTAGCAATAATCTAAGGCCACAATAAACATAACACCTGGTTGCAAATAATGCAACCAAAAAGTTATGTTTTTAAAATATTTTTTTAAGTAATTATAAAACAAGGGGTTATAAACTAAAAATTTTATATTACAGTTGGCGAATACCAATTTTTTGTGAGGGATTTTTATCCCTTACCCCACCGCCGTTTAGCCTGCGGACCTGTCCGCAGGTTGCTGTTAAGTTAGCCCCACATTTACAAATGTGGGGTTGCAGTTTACTTTGCCTTTTTACTTTTTTAAAACCCGCGTAATCTGCGAAATCTGCGTCTAAAAAATCTTTTTAAAATCTGTGCAATCTGTGTCCAAAATAATCCATCCCGATTCATCGGGATTCCTCAACTCAAAACTACTCTTCGCCGCGGCAATCTCATTGTTTTGAATTTTAAATTTTTGTGTTTTGAGATTGTTTAGGGCTTAGATATTAGTTTTTTCTCTGTGAATCTCTGTACCCTCTGTGGTGAAATAAATCAGTGCAATCAGCGAAATCAGCGTTTAAACAATCTGTGTTTATCAGTGTCCATCTGTGGCTGAATTTTTCGTGTCTAATTCTTTTAAAAAGATGGCGGCTTATTCGTTTGGTTCATTAACTTCCGCAGGGGAATTTGCATCATTAGCATCTGCTGGTTCTGAAGTAGTATTAGCATCGCTCGGCTCATTAACCTCGGACTCATCAGGCTCATTCGCATCGTTGGGTTCGTTAGCCTCATTGGGTTCTAGCAGAACAATTTCATCGGCAACCTCAACATCCCCCTGATAAAACGGGCTATCCGGGTCATTCACATCGAGAGGACTCTGCAGCGCAGCGAGTATCTCGACAGCGTTGGCATCAAATATATCAGTCAAAAATTTAATCGCTAAAAACTTAGCCGTAGAGTTCGGGCCTTTGGCTATGGCAACCAGCCCCGCGACATCGCCGTCATCAGCCATCTTGCGAATGGCCTTAACAAATCCCGGCTCATTAACATCAGCCGCAAGCCCACCGAGTTCATCCGCCGGGGCAGATTTTGGACGGCCTTTATAACGGGCGCGACTGTTGGAGATTTCTGCCGAAACAGTTTTTGCCTCGCTATCCGCAAAGTGAGCAGCAGGTGCATCGCTTTTGGGAGCAACTTCTTTTTCTTTTCTGGCTGAGGAGATTTTGGTATCTGGATTATAAAAAGCTAATCTGCCGACAGTCAAACAAACCAGTATCATTGCCGCCACTGACAGCGACACTATTTTGAATCGGCCGAACGAGCCGCCGCGGTTATCGTGAGCCAGCAGTACTTTAGTGCGGAGTCTGGCCTTATGTGAAGAATCGATTGAATCATCAATTTTCAGATTCTTCACAAGTTTTTCAAATTGTTCTTCGTTTTCAAACATTTCGTTCCACGCCGATAACAGAAGCCGAGCAGCGGAAGCTGCCGGATAGTCTTCTATTTAGCCCCATCATTACTATGACAGAGTTTTGCAAACCGGTTATCCTTTTAATATATTTCTCAGTTTTTCGATAGCTCGAAAGATTTTGACCCGCAGGGTATTTGGGTTAACGTTCATAATTTCGGCTATTTTTGCCGCTGTAAAGCCTTCAAAATATCTCAGCATAATTATCGTCTGCTCAGTTGGCGAAAGCTCAAGAATCGCGTTATGCAGCTCGGCCCAATTCTCGCTGGCATCAGACGATGTTTGATTTGAGTCCATTTTGCCGGCAGCATTTTCGATGAGGGTTTTGCTGAGTTTTTCCCGCCGCAAATGTTGCCTCAGATACTGATTAATTTTGTTGGTCGCTATTTTATAGAGCCAGCAGGCAAATTGAGCTCTGGTTTTGCCTCGAAATTTCTTTATTCCGCCGGCAGCAGCCAGAAAAACATTTGATGTTACGTCCTCAGCGACCTGGCGAATGTATAGCCGGTGGAGACAGTAACGAAAAATCTTGTCGTAATAGATATCGTACAGCAATCCAAAGGCCGTAGAGTCCATTACGGCGAGGTTTACGAGAGTATCCTGGTAGTTGTTCTTGTCGTCAGGATTCATAAGTCGTTTATTTCGTTACCTTTAAAGATGCGCGGGAAACAAAAGTGTTTCAAAAAAGCCCGAAAAAGGGCATTTTTTTGTACTTTTTTTCACTATTTTGACCATTTTTGGCCAGTTTTGGCCAAAAATGCTTCGTTTTTTCACGTTTTTGGTCTGTTTTTCAACCGTTTTTCTGGCTCTGCAACGATTCTGAAAAACAACGATTCCGCCAGTAATTAGCGATGTTTCCATTTATAACAATTCTTCAGTTTTTATGGGACTATGAAGCTCGGCCCATAAAAACCACAATATCAGTACTATATTCGGCAGTATCGGGCAAATGTGATGAGAATTAGGCAGAAAAAGTCTTGCGTGAGGAATTTAAAACGAGATTGCCGCGGCGATTTCCAATCGCCTTGCAATGACAACAACCCTGTTCCGGCGACTTACGTCGCTCGGCTTTTAAGCAATAGGAAAGATGCAAATCATTCGCAAATACAAACCCTGCCAGACAGACCTAGGGGGCTAATACCAATTCCGATTATTAAGTGCGCCATTGTCATTTCGACCGGAACGAGCGAAGCGAATGGAGCGGAGAAATCTGTCGTTTTTAGATTCCTCGACTACGCTCGGAATGACGTGTGTGCGCATTTGTTATTCGTACTTGGTTTAATGGCGATTTGAACGATGCAAACCATCAGAACAGAAACCGTCGGTCAGGACCGACGGCTAAACGGCGATACGCAAAATATAAACCATTCGTTAACAACCCCCAGGGCAAGACCTGGGGGCTAATGGTGAGGTAAGCAATGCAAACCGTTCGTAAAAGAACCCCCGATTTACAAATCGGGGGTTAATAGTAATACGAACGGCTAAATATCCGACCTATAACCTACGGTCAAAATTTATGCGCTTCTCTTTCTGCCAAGCAACAGGCCACCAAGGACGAACAACGCTAAAGTGGCAGGTTCAGGAATGCCGGTAAGCTGAATATCATACCACGAATTATGGTCACAATAATCGGTGCTACCCGCGTCAACCGCAAAAAACAATTCCTCTGTCGGGGTGAAATCCACAACAAAATCGAAAACGGTAGAACTTACGCCCGACAAAATCGCCGACCAGAGAGGACTGCCGTAACTGGCGGAGCCTTTGTAAATATAAAAGGTTACTGAGCCTGAATTCTCCATCGCCGCTGTGCCGGTAACACGAACCTGATTTAGCGTTCCGTCAAGCCGAACCCTCATCAACGGGTCACGGTCGCAGCCTACCTGCGTTACTGCTGATGGGACAGCGCTTATCTTCCCCGTAACGGCGGCATCTTTTATAACGTAAGGCAGATTCCACATTGTACTCGGCGTTTTCCACGAATAATCATCAAAGTATGTCAGGTCTGTGTAGATCGAGCCGGTGCGATACTGCAGTTGGATACCATTTTCGCCTTGAGTATCTT
Organism: Anaerohalosphaeraceae bacterium; assembly: GCA_021108375.1. Lineage (GTDB taxonomy): Bacteria > Planctomycetota > Phycisphaerae > Sedimentisphaerales > UBA12454 > JAIORA01. Next base: position 273,890 of record JAIORA010000012.1, on the reverse strand, counting down.
TCGGGAAAAGCTGCCACAAATCCGCAACAGAGGTCGTAATGACAACGGCATACGACGATACTGCAACAGACAACAGTACCGCTAAAAAAATAATCTTTCTCATTTTTACTCCTCCAAATTAAAGTAAGCCAATCCGGCCATAACATAAAAGACATTAACCGTCTCTAATTATACCACTATTTTCTCAATATCAAAGAACTATTCACAAAATTTGTTTAAACAAAATGGGAGTTATCAGTATCGAAACACCCGATTTTAAGGGAATTGGTGGAAAATCGAGCACATTTATCAGTCAATATCCATCCTAATTGCCATTTTTTTGCGGTATCAGCCCCTAAAAGCATTAAAAATGTTGACAGGCAGCCTATCCAGCAGTAAAGTACTATGTTCTGTAATTTGCAGGGAATCTGCATCTTTACAAATAAAGAAGAAAACGCGTATGTCTGAATTAGGGACTTCTGAAAAATTAAAACTTTTAAAATTTGAGATTGCCGCGGCCTGACAACAAGGCCTCGCAATGACATAAAGTATTCCGGCCGCTTCCGCGGCTCGGCTACTATGCGATGGAGCAACGCGACGAAGCAATCTCCGGTTTTTCAGAGACCTGAACAGTTAAAATCAGTTATTCCTTATATAGTTGGAGGTTACATCCATTGGCTAACGAATTAGCCCGAAATTTGATCAACGCCGGCGTGCACTTCGGTCACGCTGCCAGCCGTTGGAACCCAAAAATGAAGCCCTACATCCATACCAAACGCGGTATGGTGCATATCATCGACATTAAAGAGACGCTTAAGGGCATCGTAGTAGCTAAAAAGTTTCTGGCGGACATTGTGGCAAGCGGCAAAGACGTCGTATTTGTCGGAACCAAGAGGCAGGCACAAAAAGCAGTTAGAGAGGCCGCTGAGCAGACCGGTATGCACTATGTGATAAACCGCTGGTTAGGCGGAACTCTGACGAACTTCAGTACCATCAACTCGCGTATCAAACGGCTTGAGGAACTGGAAGCGATGGCTGAGAGCGGTAAAATCGAAGCTGAGAGCAAAAAACGTGCTGCCACCCTTAAGCGAGAACTCAACAAAATTAAGGCTAACCTTAACGGGATTCGGAAAATGAACCGCGTTCCAGGTGCTATCGTTGTTGTTGATGCGAAAAAAGAGCACCTCGCGATTTACGAGGCCCGCAAAATGGGTGTGCCTACCATAGCTATCATTGATACGGACAGCAATCCTGATTCAGTCGATTTGGCGATACCCGCTAATGACGACTCCATCAAAGGCGTTGCTCTTATCATCGGCGAGCTGGTCAGCGCGGTTACCTATGGCAAAACAATGGTTCAGTTTGCAGGCAAGGGCGACGATGCCGGAAAACCCGCAAAGGCCAGAAGGCGTTCGCTTGCCAGAGCAAATGATGATGCCAAGGCGGCGGTAAGTGCTCCCGCAGCAGAGGCCGTTGCTGAGGCAGTTGAAAAAACTCCTGAAACTCCTGCCGCCCCGGCAGAGCCAAAGCAGGATGAGCCGGCGAAAGACTAAACCCCGGCAAACAAGTTGCCGAGGCCAAGCGATGTAAATTAGAGTAATACGAACTGGAGAATTTTAAGATGGCTGATATATCGGCTGCTGATGTTATGAAACTCCGCAAGATGAGCGGACAAGGTATGATGGACTGCAAACAAGCTCTGGCTGAGACCGGCGGAGACCTTGAAGAGGCTATGACGCTTCTGCGCAAAAAGGGTTTGGCAACGCTGGCTAAAAGGGCTGGCAGAGATGCGACCGAAGGTAAAGTTGTATGCCAGATAAGCAGCGACGGAAAAGTCGCTGCGATGGGTTCGCTCTGCTGCGAAACCGATTTCGTCTCAAAAAATGACGACTTCATAGCGACCGCGGAACTGCTGAAAAAGTATATGGACAAGTGTCCGGCTGATAGTGGAACCGAAGAACTGGCTAAGACGAATGTTGATGGTGTTACATTCGGCGATGTTATCACTGAGTGCGTTAGCAAGACCGGCGAAAAAACAGAAATCGGCGACTATACAAAATTCTCGCTGAAAGCCGACGGAATCATCGGCAGCTATATTCACTTCAACGGCAAAATGGGCGCGATGGTCGAAATCGAAACCAGTGATGCCGAGGTTGCCGGCAAAAGCGAAATGGGACAGTTGGCAATCGATATTGCTATGCATATCACAGCAATCAATCCTGCCGGACTCGATTCAGATAGTATCGACCCGGATGTGCTGGCGAAAGAGAGAGAAATTGCCGCTGACCAGGTTAAGAATAAGCCCGCTGAAATTATCGATAAAATCGTTGACGGCAAAATGAGGAAGTTCCTGTCGGATAACTGCCTTGTTGACCAGGGGTTTGTTAAAGACGAGAAGGTGCCGGTCGCTCAGGTGGTTTCGGATACGGCGAAAAAATGCGGCGGCACAGCAAAAATAAAAAGGTTTGTGCGAATAGCAATTGGCTAAGTGCCTTAGGCACATAAATAAAACCGTTTGACACTTTCGTTGCTCGTTGATAAAATCTGCTGTAAAGAGATACTTTAGATAAATGAGCAGGTTGACTTACTATGAGCAAGCTGAAGTATAAACGGGTTTTGCTGAAAATCAGCGGAGAGAGCTTCTGTACCAGCGGTGGATTCGGAATCGATGGCGAACGAATCAGCTCGATAGCTGAACGAATCACGCAAATCAAAAAACTCGGTGTTGAAATTGCTGTCGTTGTAGGAGGGGGCAATTATCTTCGGGGACAAGCGTTCAGCAAAAAGAGTCATATCCCAAGACATACCGCAGATTATATGGGGATGCTGGCGACAGTTATAAACGCGTGCGCATTGCAGGAGACGCTGGAGGGATTCGGCCAGCCAACACGGGTGCTAAGCGCGATAGAAGTCGAAGCGATATGCGAGCCATTCATCCGCAGAAGAGCGCTAAGACATTTCGAGCAGGACAGAGTTGTAATTCTGGCCGGCGGAACCGGGAACCCGTTCTTCTCAACAGATACCTGCGCGGCACTGAGAGCATCGGAACTGGGGGCAGACCTGCTTATAAAAGCCACGAAAGTCGATGGCGTTTATGACAGCGACCCTGTGGAAAATCCGAACGCGAAACTCTTTGAGAAAATGAACTATCACGATGTTCTTAATCTCAACCTTGGGATAATGGACCAGGCAGCAATAAGCCTGTGCAGCGAAAATGATATACCGGTTATCGTGCTGAACATTTTCAATAAAGGCAATATAACTAAAGCACTCTGCGGAGAAAAAATAGGTACCCTCATCAGTAAATAAACAGGAGAACAAAATGCCTACCCAAAAAATCATAAGCGAACACAAACAAATGATGGACAAGGTTCTGGGTTTTCTGCAGAACGAATTCAAAACAGTTCGCACGGGGAGAGCTTCGACCGGACTGGTAGAACATTTGAAGGTCGAATACTACGGAACCCCAACCCCACTGAACCAGATGGCGACGCTTTCAACGCCTGACGCGGCGACGATTGTTATTAAGCCTTTCGATGTTTCAGCGGTTAAGGAAATCGAAAAGGCGATAAAGAACAGCGACCTGAGCATCGCTCCAATCTCGGACGGGAAAATTATAAGGCTAAGCATTCCGCCATTATCACAGGAAAGACGGGTGCAGTTCATCGCACAGTCTAAACAGATGGCTGAACACGCCAAGGTCAGTATTCGTAATATACGCAGGGACGCGAATAAAAAGCTCGACGATGAGCAAAAAGCCAAAGCAATTACCGAGGATGACCGGGACAAAGGCAAAAAAGAGATGGACGACCTGACAAAAAACAGTACCGAAAAAATCGATGCCGCCGTCAAAGCCAAAGCAGATGAAATAACAAAATCCTAAAGCAACGTGGCTATAAAAAAATTATAGACACGGATTTACACAGATTTTTTAAAAATTAAAAACGAGATTGCCGCGGCAAAGAAACCGCCTCGCAATAACAACACCCCCCAGGATAAGACCTGGGGGTTAAATAGATAAAAAAATTCTGTCTTTTATTTCGGAAGGGAATAATAATGTCCGAAAAAATCATTTCCAAGCCGTCCTTTCGTAAAGCAAAAGCTAAAAAAGTCCTCCTGTGGGTTCTGATTTTCCTGTGCGTACTCGCGGCAATACCGCTGTTTATACTTCCAGCGTATCTGTCGAGCGAAAGCGGCAAAAATATGATACTCGGCAAAGTCAACGCCGCAGTCGATGGAACTGTTAAAGTTAAATCACTTTCGGTGGGCTGGTTCAAGGGAGTTATCGCAAATAATTTACACTTCAAAGACAGTGCCGGCCTGACAGAAATTACCGCTAAACAAATAACCGCTCGACCAAAATACTTTGCGCTCTTGGGAGGAAGCGTCTCCATCGACCAAGCCAACATCTCTGAGCCGAGAGTGTTGATAAAACTTTCGGCAAAACCAGCAACCGGAACAGAGGTCGCCGAGACCGGCCAGGCAACGACCGTTACGCCGCAATCTGATGCGCTGGGATTGCCGATTAAAAATGTTGACCTGACTATAAGAGACGGCAATTTCAGACTCGAAACAGTTGGGGCAGAAAAAATCAAAGAAACACTGGAGCTTAGGAATATAAATTCCACTCTTGCGATAAAATCGCTGGGGAAAAAAAGCAGTTTCGATATTTCGATGGACGTAGCTGACGGCAATGACGCTAACAGTGTTTCGACAATTGGTGTTATTGGAGATTTGAAAACACCGGCCAAAAACTGGTCGCTCCAGAAGAGTTCAGGAAATTTACGGGTTGATGTTAACAGCCTCGACCTTGAGCAGCTTGGGCCGTTATTTACTTTGATGGATATTGATGTCAACGCCGTTGGCAGGGTTAGTGCTAAAATTAACGCGAAACTCAACAAGGGGCTTTTTGAAAATGTTGACGGCAAAATAAATGCTGCCGGGCTGGATATATCTGGTGCCGCACTAAAAGGCGACCGGATACAAAGTTCGCAGTTGAATGCCGATATGAAATTTAACACAACCGAAAAAGCGGTCAACATCGATAAGCTCGATATAAAAGCTGACTGGCTAAGTGCTCAGGTTAAGGGAACGGTGCCGATGAATTTGCTGTCGGTTGAGGATTTTTTGCGGGCTGATTCGCCTGACACGCTGACAGCCAAATTCGATTGCGATATGGCCAGGACGATGTCGCAGATTAAAAATATGGCAGGCTTTAAAGAAAACTTCGACATAACGCACGGCAGATTGAGCGGCGACATCGACACGAGTGCTCAGGGAGGCAAAAGAATTGTCGCCGGCAAAGTTACGCTGTGGACACTGGAGGGAAAATTTCCGGTTAAACAAATTGTGCTGAGCCGGCCAATCGAGCTTGAGGCAAAAGTTGTTTCACAAGGGAAAGAAATCAATATAGAAAAACTTATAATGGATTCGTCTTTTGCCAATATCGTCTGTAAAGGCTCTCCGGAAAGTCTGGACTATACCGCAAAAATCGATTTTGCAAAAGCACAGTTTGATATGGGGCAATTTTTCGCTTTCAAAAATCAGCTTGCGGGGTTTGCAAATGTTAACGGGAACGGCTCGTTGAAAGACGGTATTATTGCAAGCACCGGACAGGCGCAGCTAAATAACGTAACAGTTAAAACGCCGGAGGGCAAAATCCTCAGCGAGCCATCGGCGAATGTTGAGTACGATTTCAGCTTCAACAAAAGCAAGGAAATGCTGACCATAAATTCACTCACCGCCAGGGCAACACCGGGCAATGTTATGATAAACAATTTTCTGATGCCGACGAATAAACAAAAAAGCGATTCGATGAATATCAATATGCTGGCATCGATTGACCTGGCAAAAGCGATTCGGTGGGCAAGGGTTTTTGACCTTATTGACCCGAAGATGCAGTTAGCAGGACAGGCCAGGGGCGATTTGTCAATAAACAAAAACAGGGACATCTTCAGAGTCATTACAAAGCAAACAGTAATAAATAATTTCAGTGCGGGGTATCCGGGGCAGGTGCCATTTTCGCAGAAGCAAATTATGGTCGCTCTCGATGGGGTGTTCGATACGGCTAATAAAATTTATGATATAAAGAATCTTAACGTTATAAGTCCGCAAATAAAAATTTCGGGACAACTTACAAACAGCGACCTCGGCGACAAAATAAAAACGCAGGGTAATTTTAATGCTGACTACGAGCTGGCTGCGGTCAATACCATAATCGCACCGTATCTACCGCAGGGATTGAAAGTTTCTGGCAGGCGCAATGACAATTTTAGATTCACGAGCATCTATCCGAAAAACAGCTCTGCTGCTCTTATGGCCAACCTTAACGCGCAAACATCATTCGGATTCGACAAGGCCGAATATATGGGTATAGAACTTGGCAGAACAGAGCTCAATGCGAAAATCACTAACGGCTTTTTAACTATTGCGCCTTTTTCAACTGCCGCAAATAACGGAACGATGTCGTTTGGGGCCAACGCCGATTTTGGAAGTAAGCCTAAATTGATGAAAACACCGGGGCAGATGAAACTGCTGGACAAAATACAAATCAACTCCGACACCTCAGACGCATTGCTTAGTTATGTTAACCCTGTGTTTGCCGATGCGGTGAACGTTACGGGAATTCTAAACTTTGACTGCGAAAAAATGATTATCCCGCTGGAAAGCGGCTACAAAAAAGATATTGCTGTTACCGGCGTTTTGTCGATAGAAAATACAAGGCTGGGCGCGTCAAGTTTGCTGGCACAGATTATTCAGCTAACCGGAGTTCGCAGGGACCCGGTGATAACGATTATGCCGACACGACTGGTACTGGCGAACGAAGTGCTGAGCTATGATAATATGGAGATGGATATTGATGGCAAAAAAGTAAACTTCAGCGGCTCCATCTGGCTGGACAAGAGAATGAGAATGAACGTTACGCTACCCTGGGAGGTTAACGGACAGCGAATAACACTGCCGCTCAAGGGTACTGTCAACAATCCGCAAATTGATACCGACAAACTAATCGAAAGCCAGGTTCAGCAGGAACTTGAAAGGCAAATACAAAAGGGACTGGAAAAGATATTCAGATAGAGGGCTAAAATATGCTGGAGAGCATCAGGAAATTCAGAGAGGTTGTTTCGTCGCCGGGACAGGAAGTGGGCAAGCTGGCAAGGTTTATTATTTTTCAAGTCAGGCTTTGGCCGCAATGTGTTAAGCTGCTTCGCAAGAACAGGGCCGGCCAGCAGGCGGCAGCGCTTTCGTATCATACCATTTTCGGATTAGTGCCGACAGCGATTATAATGCTGATGATATTCCAGTCACTGCACGCTTTTGATAACGCCGGAGCAGAGCTGAAAGATATTATTTATACGCATACGAATATAAAAAATATCGAATATCCACAGGACTCCAATGACACTACCGGCAGCAAAGTAACCATCGCGGAAAAAATCGATGAGATAACAGTTGGGTTTTACGACAAACTGAATAAAGGTTCAATCACCGCTGTCAGCGTAATGATAATTTTGTGGGCGGCAATTGCACTGCTTAGCACTATCGAGCGGTCGTTCAATAGTATCTGGCGGGTTTCGCGAGGGCGGAATTTTGTGCATCGCGTGATAAATTACTGGTCGCTGCTGACGCTGACACCTCTGCTTCTCGGCTTTGGAATGTTTCTCAGAACTAAATACGGTTTCGGCAAAGAAATAGAAAGTAGTATTATGCCTTATATTGGCCCGGCTTTGCCTTACCTCGTTTCAGTCGTTATGCTGTTTTTGCTTTATGTGCTTATGCCAAACGCAAAGGTCAATATCAAAGCGGCACTTTGGGGGGCGATAATCGCAGCGGTCGTCTGGACGTTTGCCAAGTGGGCATTTGGTCTGTATGTAACAAAGCTGATTCCGTACAGTGCTATTTACGGCGTGATGGGTTTAATTCCGCTGGGCGTTTTCTGGATTTATATTACGTGGCTCATCGTACTGTTCGGATTGCAGATTACCTTTACGACGCAACATCTGAAAACCATTGAAGAAGCGGAAAAGGCGGCGGCGAAAAACAACGAAGAGCATTTCCTGATTACCGATTTCCACGTAATGGATATGGTCAATTTTATCTATGCTAATTTTGAAAAGAAAAATTCGCCCCTCGCTGCCGAATTCGTCAGCAGCAGCCTGAACCTGCCGGCAGATTTTACGGAAAAGATGCTGAGCCATCTCGTCAAAAGCGGAGTACTCCTTAAAACGACTGAGCCTGCCCTGGGATTTTCCCCGGCAACCACCGCCGAAAACGTTACGCTGGCAGAAGTGGCCGAGGCAGTAGCACAAGCCTCCTTTGAAAGGCCGGGCGATGAGACCGAAACTATCCGGCAGATTGTTGCTGAGCAAAGACAGAAATTCTCACAAATTTCTGTCAAAGACGCTTTGCGGGATTGAGATTTCTCGACTGCGCTCGAAATGACGTGTGCGCACATTTAGGGAATCTCTAAAAATCACTCGCCGATAATTTTTACGAGCAGACGCTTTTTTCGCATTCCGTCAAATTCGTAATAAAAAATATGCTCCCACGGGCCAAGATGCAGCTTGCCATCAGTAATCGCAACGACAACTTCGCGGCCCATAATTTGCCTTTTCATATGAGCGTCAGCATTATCTTCATAGCCGTTGTGTGCATATTGAGAGTGTGGTTTTTCCGGTGCGAGTTTTTCCAGCCAAAGTTCGTAATCGCTGTGCAGGCCGGACTCGTTGTCATTGATAAAAACGCTGGCGGTGATATGCATTGCATTAACTAACACAATGCCATCGCAAACACCGCTCTCGTCAACAAGTCTTTCGACTTCGTTATGGATAGAAATAATAGCCCGGCGGGTGGGCGCATTGAGCCAGATTTCTTTTGTCAGAGTTTTCACACAGGATATTTTATCACAAATCGATGAAAATGCAAAATATGCGGGGTTTTGATATGTCTATATCGGATTAGGCGTCTTTATGGCATAGTAATAAAAGACATACAAAAGCAGTTTTATATTGTCAGCAAACTACAGTTTTAATAGAATGATATGGGCTTTCGTTTGAGGCTTGATAAAAAGGTGGCCCCGCAAAAGCAGGGCCATTGCCTGCGTGGTTTCCCACTTGTTGTGGTAAACTCACAGGCAGGGGTTTGATACAACCTATGCGCATTTTAGACTGTTTTCAAAAGAAGTCAACCTTAATTATTTATTATTTTTTCATCTTTATTCCTTTTAAATAAAGAAGTTGCAACTTTTAAGATAAAAACAAAAAAAATTAGCTTGAACTCTCTCTTTTTAGTGTGTATTGTATTAAGAAACTAACAAGCTGGTGTTTCTTAAGGGAAAATAAAGAATGTATTTTTTAAGCAAAATTTGGTCGTGGATTGGCTCAAAATTATTGTCTTCGGATTCCCAGCAGCAAAAATCCAATATCTTAAAATCCAGATCAAATTCTATCAATCTGCAAATAAATATAAATTGCGAAACAATGGACAAAAGTTAATACAATAACGTCTTCAAAATGTGTATTGTATTAGTTGTGATTTGCTCCAGGCAGCGGTTTGATACAACCTGTTTCCAGAGTTTTTAAGCAACTACAACTTTTAACATAGGAGAGTTATTATGAGTAATTATGTTCTTGGCCTTGATATTGGAGCCAAAAGTCTGGGGTGGGCGGTAATTGACAACACCAACATAGTTGATATCGGCGTTCGTGTTTTTCCAGAAGGTGTTGACAGGGACACAAAGGGGGCTGAAAAGTCAAAAAATGCAAAGCGAAGAGAAGCCAGAGGAACAAGACGCATTAAATGGCGCAGGCAAATGAGAAAAGACAAACTTATCAGATTACTGCGAGAAAATAAAACCCTCCCGGAAAGTGATACCGAGCTCGAAAAATTATTTACAGACAAAGACCCCTATCAATTCAGAGCCAAAGCCCTTGATGAAAAGATTGAATTGTTTGAGTTTGGCAGAATTCTATTTCATCTAAACCAAAGACGGGGATTTAAATCTAACAGAAAAACCGGCAAAGCCAACGAAGACGGAAAAGTACAAAAGCAGGCTTCCCAATTACAGCAGGACATAGAAGATGCCAACTGCCGGACAATTGGTGAGTACTTTGCAAAATCAGACACACTGCAGCAAAGAATAAGAGACCGATACACTTTCCGTTCGATGTATGAAAATGAATTTGATTTGATATGGGAAAAACAAAAAAGTTTTTATGGCGATATATTTACAGACGAACTGAAAAAACAGCTTAAAGATGAAACAATCTTTTTTCAACGGCCATTAAAGCCATCAGATAAAATAGGTAACTGTCAGCTTGAAGAGGCCCAGCCGAGATGCCCCAAAGGCGATTACTACGCAAGAATGTTTAGGATATTACAGGATGTTAACAATTTAAAAATACAAAATTCCGATGGGACTGAACAACCATTAACACCGAGCCAAAGAGAAACACTTTTAAAGGAACTTGGAACAAAAAAAGAAATTAAGTGGGATACGGTCAGAAAGAAACTGGGATTAATTGAGAGTCAGAAATTTAACCTTGAACAGAATGGTAAAAGCAAATCAATAAAAGGCGATATATTCGCATCAGTTGTCAGTAAAATTAAGATAATTAAATGGAAAGACTTTACAGAACAGCAAAAATACGAATTTAACAAAGCTATCTTGGAATTAGATGATGATGAGCTTATTGAGTGCTTAAAAAATGAATATCAACTTGATGACAAAGCGATAGAAAAAATTATTAAAATACCATTGCCACAAAAATATATGAGTTTCTCCCAAAAAGCCATTAAAAAACTTCTGCCTTTTATGGAGCAAGGCCAACTAACACACGAGGCAATTAAGTCTGCTGGGTATGAAAGAGGCAATCTTTCTAACGCTAAAATAGAAGAACTATTGCCATTGCCGCAAGATTTGCGAAATCCGCTTGTAAATAAAGCTCTTCACGAAGTCAGAAAAGTTGTTAATGCGATAATAAAAGAATATGGCAAGCCCACAAAGATAAAAATGGAAATGGCAAGAGAAGTAAAGGGCAGTGCCAAAGAACGTGAAGATATGCATTTTAAAATGTTGAAAAATCAAAAAAGAAATGATGAGGCACGTCAGGAACTTATCAGTGAATTAGACATAATCAATCCCTCTCGGGATGACGTTATCAAATATAAACTCTGGAAAGAATGTGGAATAAAATGTCCGTATACAGGAAAAATCATCACGCAAAATGCCTTATTCGGGGCAAACCCTGAATTTCAGATAGAGCATATCCTGCCATATTCAAGAAGTCTTGATGACAGTTATATGAACAAAACACTTTGTTGGATAGATGAAAATCGGCATAAAGGTGAAAAGATTCCATTTGAGTATTACGATGGTAAACCACAATTTGAAGAAATTCAACAACGAATAGCGATATTGCCATACCCAAAAAGGAGAAAATTCTGGCAAAAAGAAATTGAATTGGATGAATGTATTCAGCGAGAATTAAATGACACTCGTTATATATGCAAAGCGGTTATCGCATATATAGAACAAATTGGTGTTAAAGTTCAAGGCACAAAAGGCAAAATAACATCAGAGCTTAGGCATAGTTGGGGTCTGAATAACATACTTGACTATACAGGGGCCGGATTAAAAAACAGAGATGACCATCGCCATCACGCTGTTGACGCTGTCGTAACTGCTGTTACCAAAAATGAACACTTAAGAAAATTAGCTCATACTAAATATGCAACAAATGACAAAACGTTTCCTTTGCCGTGGGATGGTTTCCGTGAAGAAACGACGGAAAAAATTAATCAAATAATTGTTTCCCACAGAGTAACAAAAAGAGTCAGGGGGCAGTTGCACGAAGAAACATCTTACGGTATAACCGGAGGAAAAGATGACAAAGGGCAGGATATTTTTGTTTATCGTAAAAAACTTGAAGATTTGACAATGGCAATGATTGATAAAATTGTTGACCCCGTAATCAAAATTCTGATTGTCGCAAGATTAAAAGAATTCGGCCTTGACCCCGCAAAGAAAACAAAAATCGGCAAAGAGGTCTGGGCAAAGCTTTTGTATATGCCCTGTAATAAAAAAGATGCAAATGGGAATATAAAGAAAATACCAATCAAAAAGGTGCGTATCTGCGATGTCTTTAATAATATGATTCCTATTAAAGACAAAAACGGCAAAGCATATAGAGCGGTTGCCCCGGGCAGTAATCATCACATAGAAATATTTGAGTACAAAGACAAAAAGGGTAATATCAAAAAAGACGCAAAAGTCGTTACGCTATTTGAAGCAACCAGACGAAAGAAAAATAATGAGTCTATCATAAAAAAAGATTATGGTGATGGTAAAACTTTTGTCTTTTCCTTAGCTCAAAATGAAATGTTTATGTTAAAAGTTGACGAAGATAATTTCCTGCCGCACAGAGTTCAAAAATTTGACCAAAACGGCAACATAGCATTAAGACCACACACTTTTGCCGGGCAGGTTAAAGATGGTGATTTGCCACCTATTATACAACGTAAATCACCAAATACTCTGGATGGATTAAAAATACAAGTTGATGTTCTTGGCAGAATTTATCCAGCTAATGATTAAAAAAATAATAGAAATATCACACGGCAAATGTTTTTTATCCGTAAAGCTCGGCCAGCTTATTGTTCGCAAAGAAGATGAGCCGCAACGCTCAATACCAATAGAAGATATAGGCGTTCTGCTGATAGACAATCAGGCTACCATCTATACGCACTGCGTAATGACAGAACTTCTGGATAACAATTGTGCCGTTGTTCTATGCGGCAGCAATCATCATCCCACCGGAATGCTGCTGCCGTTATCAGCCAACAGCACGCAAAGAGAAACTTTCGGCTATCAAATAAACGCTAAAGAGCCATTAAAAAAGAGACTTTGGCAACAAATAATAAAAACAAAAATAAAACATCAGGCCAAAATAGTAAAAGATTGCGGAAAAACCTATTCAGCATTAAAAGCTATGGCTGACAGAGTAAAAAGTGGCGACCCGGAAAATTTAGAAGCACAGGCAAGCAGAAAGTATTGGCCTGTCTTTATTCAGGACACCTTATTCAGGCGAGATATGAATGGAATCCCGCCAAATAATCTTCTTAATTATGGCTACACTGTTTTACGGGCGGCCGTTGCAAGGTCTCTTGTTTCTTCTGGCCTTTTGCCAACACTGGGTATTCATCATCGAAATCGTTATAATGCTTATTGTCTTGCCGATGATATAATTGAACCATTCAGGGGGTTCGTTGATGCAAAGGTTCGTGATATTGCATAAAACAAAGAAGATATTGAAAACCTCGACCAGCAAACAAAAGCTGAGCTTATTAGTGTATTATATCAAAAAGTGAAGATAGCTGGATTTGAGGGCCCTTTGATGGTGGGACTGCACAGAACAAGTGCCTCGCTTGTCAGATGCTTCAAGGGCGAGCAAAAAAATCTGGAGCTTCCCAAAATTGATTGAATCGGGATATAAAGCCGTGTGGATATTCGCTATGTTTGATTTGCCGACAGACACCAAAAAAGCGATAAAAGATTATACCCATTTTCGGAAAAATCTTATGAAAAACGGCTTTACTATGGTACAATACTCGATATATACAAGGCATTGTGCAAGTGAGGAAAATGCAAAAGTACATTTCGAGAGAATTAAGACTTTTTTACCACCAGATGGCGAAGTTCGACTGCTTCAGATTACGGATAAGCAGTTTGGGAGGATGCAAATCTACTGGGGAAAGCGCAGAAAACCGACCCCAGAACCTCCAAAACAGCTCGAATTGTTCTGATTTTTTTCAGTGGCTTTGCTCGCAACCCCTTGCAAACAAAACCTTTACAGAGCAAGCATTGTATCAAACCCCTGCCTGAAAGCAAATCACAACCGACAGGTTATATGGTGGGCGAAATTGTACATTGTATCAAACCCCTGCCTGAAAGCAAATCACAACCTGTGGCATCAATTCCTCTGACAACACCATATTGTATCAAACCCCTGCCTGAAAGCAAATCACAACAATGAACTGTCCCTGAATTTCGGGATTGTTATTGTATCAAACCCCTGCCTGAAAGCAAATCACAACTCACAGCACTGAGCATAAGTTAAGTCTCGTATTGTATCAAACCCCTGCCTGAAAGCAAATCACAACAAAACTGCTCGCTTGTAACTCGTGTATGTCATTGTATCAAACCCCTGCCTGAAAGCAAATCACAACTTCAATGCCTTTCTTGAAATTTCGAGTGTGATTGTATCAAACCCCTGCCTGAAAGCAAATCACAACGGGCTAAAAAGCGGTATAAAAAACGCTCCAATTGTATCAAACCCCTGCCTGAAAGCAAATCACAACTGTAATTTAGCATACCGTAAATCAACACCCATTGTATCAAACCCCTGCCTGAAAGCAAATCACAACTCCAGACCACAACAACTATGCTTTTCCATAATTGTATCAAACCCCTGCCTGAAAGCAAATCACAACTCATCTTCTTGAGTTTCGTACAACTCTTTTATTGTATCAAACCCCTGCCTGAAAGCAAATCACAACAGTGTGAACATCTTATCTACTGTCCCTTTCATTGTATCAAACCCCTGCCTGAAAGCAAATCACAACACCCAACGTTACGAGTTGCTGTAACACCATATTGTATCAAACCCCTGCCTGAAAGCAAATCACAACGTACAAAACTGTTACGCTATTGGGCCTGGGATTGTATCAAACCCCTGCCTGAAAGCAAATCACAACTCATTGCATTGAGCATACGTTAAGTCTCTGATTGTATCAAACCCCTGCCTGAAAGCAAATCACAACACCCCAACACAAGTCATTAACCTGCGGAAAATTGTATCAAACCCCTGCCTGAAAGCAAATCACAACCCTTCGGTTACATCAACCAACTGCAGCGTTATTGTATCAAACCCCTGCCTGAAAGCAAATCACAACTCTATATCACAACAGACCAAATCTAACATCATTGTATCAAACCCCTGCCTGAAAGCAAATCACAACGCCGCAGAGATGCTGGCCTTATCTTGCTCCATTGTATCAAACCCCTGCCTGAAAGCAAATCACAACGCGACGGCGGAGCGTACCAACCGCCACCGGATTGTATCAAACCCCTGCCTGAAAGCAAATCACAACGCTGCATCCATCCCGGCATATCACCTACATATTGTATCAAACCCCTGCCTGAAAGCAAATCACAACGCAGAATGTGGGCGGCTAATGGTCAGTGGTATTGTATCAAACCCCTGCCTGAAAGCAAATCACAACCCATCGACGAGTTTGAAAGTAGCATCAACCATTGTATCAAACCCCTGCCTGAAAGCAAATCACAACGTTATTATCCGTCACAGCTTACAATCTTTTATTGTATCAAACCCCTGCCTGAAAGCAAATCACAACGCTCATAGTAGCATGTCTCTAAAAAACAATATTGTATCAAACCCCTGCCTGAAAGCAAATCACAACGTGATATTCCTTGCCGTCGGAGCAGATGCTATTGTATCAAACCCCTGCCTGAAAGCAAATCACAACGTTTAATGCTCTGGCCATCGCCAAGCCCTCATTGTATCAAACCCCTGCCTGAAAGCAAATCACAACCCAACATTATTAACCGGTGTAGCTGAGTCTATTGTATCAAACCCCTGCCTGAAAGCAAATCACAACTGGCGGTGTATTGTTCACTCCCAAATCGAAATTGTATCAAACCCCTGCCTGAAAGCAAATCACAACGAATTAACACCACTGCAAAGATGGACGAGCATTGTATCAAACCCCTGCCTGAAAGCAAATCACAACCTTGCATATTCGAGGTAAAAGTTAGTCGAGATTGTATCAAACCCCTGCCTGAAAGCAAATCACAACAAGATGGCCAGTCGGTCGAGGTTAATGGCAATTGTATCAAACCCCTGCCTGAAAGCAAATCACAACAGAAACGGTAGTCGTCTTCTTGACCGCGTGATTGTATCAAACCCCTGCCTGAAAGCAAATCACAACTTGGACACACTTATGATACCCAACATGATTATTGTATCAAACCCCTGCCTGAAAGCAAATCACAACCGTGTAGAAAACTTAGGAACTTGGATTAAGATTGTATCAAACCCCTGCCTGAAAGCAAATCACAACCGCTGCCATATCGAAGCCGAAAGCTGGCAGATTGTATCAAACCCCTGCCTGAAAGCAAATCACAACTTATCCGGCATTTTATGTACCCTATTGTGGATTGTATCAAACCCCTGCCTGAAAGCAAATCACAACCGAGCAGGTATAGTATCGTGCGCTGGCCCCATTGTATCAAACCCCTGCCTGAAAGCAAATCACAACAGAGATGAACATGGCTACAGGCAAGCACCCATTGTATCAAACCCCTGCCTGAAAGCAAATCACAACAACATCCAATGTTTTGTCAGCATCAATTTCATTGTATCAAACCCCTGCCTGAAAGCAAATCACAACACGTGAGCGATGCTGCTTTAGCTGATGCCAATTGTATCAAACCCCTGCCTGAAAGCAAATCACAACTGCTGCCCGCATCGCCTCTTCAGCGACCGGATTGTATCAAACCCCTGCCTGAAAGCAAATCACAACAGAAACGGTAGTCGTCTTCTTGACCGCGTGATTGTATCAAACCCCTGCCTGAAAGCAAATCACAACTTGGACACACTTATGATACCCAACATGATTATTGTATCAAACCCCTGCCTGAAAGCAAATCACAACCGTGTAGAAAACTTAGGAACTTGGATTAAGATTGTATCAAACCCCTGCCTGAAAGCAAATCACAACCGCTGCCATATCGAAGCCGAAAGCTGGCAGATTGTATCAAACCCCTGCCTGAAAGCAAATCACAACTTATCCGGCATTTTATGTACCCTATTGTGGATTGTATCAAACCCCTGCCTGAAAGCAAATCACAACACAAGCGATCTTGACATATCTCGCGTTTCAATTGTATCAAACCCCTGCCTGAAAGCAAATCACAACGGACAATAACGTTCAAAGACGGCTATTAATTCAGGCAAGCGAAACAGCGAAAGATGAGTTCTGCTGCCACGAGATACTGATAGATGTTCCGAATACCTCAGCTATACTATCAGAAGTAAGTACGCTATTAGCCGAACCTGCGGAATGAATCTTCCCGTACTGTAATAATATAGCGGTATCCGCAAACATTGGCGCAAGAAAGATGTCGTGGCAGGTTATAAGAATCGTTTTTCCCTCCTCTGCCAACTTGCGAATAAGCTGGTAAAATTCGAGCCGATAAGAAATATCCAGATGGGTGTCCGGCTCATCGAACAGTATAATGGGCGTTTGCTGAGCTAAAGCACGAGCAAGTATAATGCGCTGGCGCTCGCCCCCGCTGAGACAATTATAGGGTCTGTCTGTCAGGCCGGAAGCGTTTAATCGAGCAAGCACTTGTGTCATAATCGCCCGGTCTTCAGCAGTGTCGTGGTCCCATACGGTTCGATGGGCAAAACGTCCGAGCATAACCATTTCCGCGGCGGTAAAAGGAATATCCGAAGGCGTATCCTGCGGCACGACGGCAATCATCCGGGCAATTTCCTGACGAGACATAGAATCAGCCCTGCGGTTTTCAATTGTTACAGAACCGGATTGAGGCTGGATGGTTCCGTTCATACACCGCAGTAATGTACTTTTGCCACTGCCGTTAGGACCGAATATGGCAGTTACGGTGCCCGGCTTCAGCTCCAGATTTATTCCGTGCAGTACCGCCTTGGCGCGTCTGTATGCGAACGTGATATTTTCAACGGATATTGTCATACAACTGAGCTTCCTAAATTTCGTCGTTGCAATAACCATAAGAATACGGGTGCGCCCACCATTGCGGTGAGTATGCCAACCGGTATCTCTGCCGGGGCGGCAAGCGTGCGAGCCAATGTGTCGGCAAGAACCATCAGAAGCGCTCCGCCGATCGCCGTAGCTGGAACTAAACGGTTATGGTCGGCGCCAACAACCAAGCGAAGCAGGTGCGGCACGATTAGCCCGACAAATCCGATGATGCCTGTCAAGCTCACGGCCAAAGCAGTTTCCAATGCGATAAGAACAAGGAGTAACTTTTGTAATTTTTTAATGTTCAGGCCCAGGTCCTGAGCTGAACGGTCGCTGGCCAGAGCCACATTCATTGCGGGGGCAAGTATAATCAGCGTGATAAGTCCGCATACTGACACGGGCAGCATCAACAGGGTGTGGTACCAGTTGGCCCGCCAAAATCCTCCCATCAACCAAAAGACGAGATTTTGCAATCTTTCGCCAGCCAGATATAAAGCTCCCGCTGTTACGGATGAGCATAACGCGCCAATAGCAATGCCGGCAAGCAGTAAGCCGTACCCAAAATTTTCTCCCCGACGACCAAGCAGAAAAACGATAGCCGTTACCAGCAATCCGCTGACTATGCTGAACGCCGGTACTGCGGCAAAGGTAATAGCTGCTGTTGTGTTAACTAACAGCATCGCCGCGACAGCTCCGACGGCAGAGCCGCTGGAAACGCCTACAATATATGGACTGGCTAAAGGATTGCGAAATAATGTCTGCGCTGCCAGCCCCGCCATCGCCAAAGCGGAGCCAACCGCCGCAGCCAGGATTATCCTCGGAAGCCTTGTGGCAAACAGGATTCTATCCACTGCGTCATTTGACATCTGTCCTTTCAGCGCCGCCAAACAACGCCCCAAAACCTGACCGGGCGGAATCGCGACACTTCCCAGCATCAAAGAAATCAACATAGCAACAAGCGTTGCTGTTAACAGAAAGCCCATTAACCATTTTGTTCGCGAGGCAGAGGTCATTGATATTTCTCCGTTCGATTTACGCAATGCGCCTGACCTCAAAACGGTCATCCCGTTCAGAAAGGTTTAACGCCTGTTCACTACTCAAATGAGAACAGTGGACGTTTTCAAGATGTTTGCGACAGGTATCGACAGCATACGACATCTGCTCAATCGTTGGACGTTGGAAACTCTGTCCCGGAACAGGGATGTAGCCCATAATATGAAATGGAATCTCAGGACTCAGAGCAGCCAGCCATTCCGCTATCGACTCGATTTGGTCAACGTCCACAAAGCCGGGAACATATACCGCGTTTGCTTTTAAATCCATCCCTGCATTGTATGCAGCCTTGAAGTTGTCGAAGATAAATTTCTTTTCACGGCCGGTGTACTCGATATGCGTTTTTTCATCCCAGGCTTTAAGGCCGACATTAGCACCATCCAGATTCGGTATCAACAGACGCGAACCGTTGGTATGGCCCAGACAGGTACGAACTTTCAAAGTGTTCCTGGCAAAATCAAGCAATTCCGGCAGGTCGGTGGCAACGGTGGGTTCGCCGCCCATAAAATACAGCGTGTCGATATTCACCTGCGTTAACTTTTGTTTGATTTCTTCAGTGCTTAGAAACTGTTTTGGCTTTGGATAAGCGTGGCCGGCCCTGCCGTTTGCTCCGCTGCGAAGTTTATAGCTGCAAACAGGGCAATGAAATGTACAGCCGTAATTATGCAATGTCGCGAAGCTGTATTTTTCATTATATGTAATTTTGTAAAAAGCCATTATTTTTACCTTTCAGAATTATTATGCGAAGCCTTGTTTTTTATTAAAAATTTACGAAAATTCTCAACAGCAACCGGAAGGCCAGCACCGGCAACAAGCCAATAGCGGTCCATCGAATAAATCCGCTCGTCCTGAACCGCTAACATCTTCGCCATACCGCTGCGTCTGGCTATGGACTTAACTGTTTCAAAACCTTTTACGAACAAAATAACATCGGGAGCAGTTTCGATTAACTGCTCGGCAGAGATTAATAAACTTCCGGAAACTTCATCAGCGATATTCTCAGCTCCGGCAAGCTCAATAAGGTCGCTGATATATGTGTCCCTGCCAACTGTTTTGAAAGGCCCATACAATTCCAGATACACCCGTTTTTTTTGAGAGCCTGCATTTTCAATAGTAGCGGTACGAACATATTCAGCCACGCCGTTGGCAAGATTATCAGCGGGTATTGAGCAATTGAGACATTCACCGACCAGCCGAATCATTTGAGGCACTTCCTTTGCTCTGCCGCTGCGAATACGAGTCGTCGGGACCGAAAGTTTTTTGAGCAGGCTGGCCGCATCGTCCTGATACCACCATATAAAAGCCAAATCGATACCTAAGGACAGAATCTGTTCCTGCGAGATTGCACTGCCCTTTCCAATAACAGTCGCTCCCGTAACGCCGGGAATGATGCGGTTGTATTCGTCAATAGCTGCGATTTTCTCACCTTCACCAATGCGAACGATAGTATCTGTAGCCGAACTGCACAAACTCAGAATCTGCCGAGGCTCAGCCGGAATTTGCACTACACGGCCGGTCATATCTTTGATTTCTCGATAAGCCTCTTTGCTACGTGCCTCCCCCTGGCCGCCAACAAGCCACAGGCCCGCTGCCATACCCGGCAAAGCTGCTAATGCGACTAATATAATTTGCGTTTTCCTGCTCATCTATTCGCTTACTCCCAGCAGGCACTTTGAGGTTCAAGATTACATTCAAGCCAATTTGATGCCATTATGGCAAAGTCGATAAAATCTATTCTGCAGTCATTGTTTACATCGCCGGAGATTAGCTCTGTACAATAGGGACGGCTTATTTCCAGAATCCCTATCTTTGCCCTGAGAGAATACTCTGACGGACTTCCAACCACTGCTTCATCCACCGTGTACAGCACTGTTGAATCGGACAGCAGTACATCGGCTATATCGTAAGTCAGAACGTCGGGGCCGTACTTACCCATCGCTCCAACCGCCACATCATTGCCGTCCAACTGTGTTCCATTGAAATAGAGACGGTCGAACTGGCCGTTAGTTCCGTGTGTATAGTAAGCGGTGTAGGTGGCCTCTATAATGTCGGAAGTGTTAATCGAATTGATATCAAGGATTCTTTCAGCCGGACTATTCGGAGTTCCGGGACTGCGTCTCATATAGCCGTCAGCCTCAGCTAAGTAATAATCAATAGCGTGGTCAATGCTGTAATCCCTGTACACAACCATCAATGTAACATCTACCGTTCGGCCATCAAAGTCATTCGCGTCATCGGTTATGTTCACATCGACGGTGTTGTTAGTGCCATCGAGATTAAGCAATTCCGCTACACCGCTATAAGCCACTTGCCAGGTGCCATAGCCTGAGCCATACACGCACGTCTGGTTGGGATCATAAGTAGGGTTGGTGTCGGTGAGTCCGCCGATGTTGACAACATCGATAGCGTTGCCATTAACTGTCGTATCGATTTGGCAGGTGTATTCGTTCGAGCCGCCCCAGACGTTCAGATACAGACGTGCGAAAATTATTTCGTTAGCGTCCGGCAGCACAAAACCTGTACCGAAGCTATATGGTTTGTCGGGAGTTAAGTCTATCCATACGGAATTAGTCTGAAAACTGACCGCCGCATTCGTTACCCCCTGCTCCGATTTGATTACCTCCAAATCATAGCCCGGCATATTAAAACCTGCCATCGCCAAAGAAGGTATGACTAATCCAAGAATTACAATCAAACACAAACTTTTGCTAATCCTGTTCCATTTTTCTTTCATCATTTCACTCCTTAAAAATTTAATGGTTTACTGTAAAAATTCATTTTGTCATTGCGAGGCATCCCAGAGTTGTTTTGTGGTATCTGTCAGGGCCTCGACGTGGCCGTCACAAAAAACCGCACAAAAGCTATTGTTAATATGTCTGTAGTCAACATTTTTGACCGGCTGCTTCCAACTTCCCCCCCCACAGTAGTATTTGCCGGGCGTACAATCCGCAAAGATAATCGTTTTAGCGGGCCTGCTTACGTCGTCGGCCCTGACTCCATACCAAAAACAGTATTGTTCGCCGGCAAAGTTAAAACAGTTGATGCCGTAGCTGAGAATTATTTCCGCGTCCCAGTCAACTGCTTTTTGCAGGCGGTCTGAAGAGCAACTGTAAACCCCGGACTTTTTGCTTATGTATGGCTTTACCAAATCCATCCACCGGCGTTCGGTATCCTGCCAGGCACGAGGATAGTATTTATATTCATTCACATATAACTGAGTTGCTATGCCAATTTGTCTAAGATTACTCAAGCAGGCCGTCCGCTTGGCTAATTCCCGCGCCTGTCCTAAAGCCGGCAAGAGAATTCCCATTAGGAGCGAGATAATGGAAATAACCACCAACAATTCCACAAGAGTAAAGCCAGCGTTCCGGCGTTCGGCCACAGGCTGAACCGCTCCCGCGATAACAGCTTTGGAATCGCCGTGAATACGACTCAAATAAATTGTAGCTGGTTTATTTTCCACTTTTTATGGCTTAACACCTGCGCATAACAATTATAGATTCGTGCTACACTGCATAAAAATATCAAATTCGTGCTATCAAGTCAATGGTATATTTGCTAAAATCTGAGAAAATTCGTTATTTTTGAAAATGCTGAAAATCAAAACCTTGCGGGAGGCCTCAAAATGAGTAAAACCGAGCGAGTAGGAGTATCGCTGGACAAAAAGCTGCTTACTATGTTTGATGAATTAATTGCTAAACAGGGCTATGAGAACCGCTCCGAAGCAGTTCGTGATTTGATTCGGAATCGCCTGTCGGAAGAACGATTGACAAACCCGGCAGCACAGGCCACTGCAGGCGTATTTCTAATCTATGACCATCACGAAACAGCACTGCCCCAAAAATTGGTTGACCTCCAGCATAATCATTTATTGCAGGTGATTGCCTCTACCCACGTGCATCTGGACCATCACAACTGCCTTGAGGTAATAATACTTAAGGGCAAAGTTGGAGAAATCGAGAATCTGGGCAACAACATAGCCTCTATGAAAGGCGTGAAACTCAGCCGAATGAATGTTATGGCCACCGGCGAGCTTGCGTAGAGCTAATTAGCCCCCAGATCTTGTCCCGGGGGTATCCACAAATGGTTTATCACTTTCCCATCGCCTAATAGCCGAGCCGCGGAAGCGGCCGGATAAGGTTTTTGTCATACCCGCGAAAGCGGGTATCCATTTTTCTGTATCTTGTTTTTAATCTGTGTAAATCTGTATCTAAATTTGTGTCTTTGAGTCTTGTGGCTAAAAAAACAGCGTAATCAGCGTTTAA
This sequence comes from Anaerohalosphaeraceae bacterium, assembly GCA_021108375.1. Lineage (GTDB taxonomy): Bacteria > Planctomycetota > Phycisphaerae > Sedimentisphaerales > UBA12454 > JAIORA01. The sequence continues at coordinate 250,788 of JAIORA010000012.1, read as the reverse complement.
ATAATTCGCAGCTTATAAACTTTTTCAATAGTATCGACCATTATTTTGGGGGTGAATTTGTTTTTGACTAACGCCCTGCCGGTCTGACCGAGCTGGTTTTGCAACTGTTTATTTTCTATCAGCTCGCTGCAAGCTGTGATTAACTGCTCGATATTTTTCGGCTGGACCAATCGGCCGGTATCATTATTTATTACTTCCTTTGCGCCGTCAATATCGAAACTAACCGCTGGCACTCCCGCTGCCATCGCCTGCGGCAAAACTCTGGCCAAACCCTCACGCAGCGAACAATGCACAAGTATATCTGATGACTGCAAAACCAATGGCATATCAGTAATCGGGAGCAGGCCGGTAAACCTGAAATTATTTTCTAAGCCAGCGGAGGCGATTTGGTCTTTCAGTTTTTGTTTCAAAAGGCCATCGCCTACAAAAAGCCAAACAAGATTCGGATATTCTTTCGCCAAAATTTTTGCGGACTCAATAATGTATTTGTGGCCTTTAAGATTAAAGAGTCGTGCGATAGTAACAAGCACGGTTGCATCTGGAGCTATATCATATTTTTTGCGGAAATTGTTTATCTGTTCATCGGGCAGTGGATTGCTGAACGCATCGACATCGATAGCAGAATATGCGGTAGTATATTGTCCCGGCTTACCAATGCCGGCAGCAATAGATTTTTTCGTCATCTCATCGGCAACACAAATAAAAGCATCCGTTTTTTTTGCAGCAGCTTTTTCGACAGCGATATAAAATTTGTTGAGCAGGCTGTTTTGATATTCGTGGAAGGACAGTCCGTGAACCGAATGAATAATTTTTGGTCGAAGGTTTAACTTATGCGCCGCGAACCTACCGAGTATGCCGGCTTTAGCAGAATGGGTGTGAACGATGTCGGGGGCGATATTCTTGAGATGTTTTTTTATTTCTTTATAAGCGGGGATGTCGAACAGCGGATTGATTTCTCTGCGGAGTGAGTCGATTACAATAGTTTTGAAATTTGCGTTTTTGGTCTGAGCAAACAGTCCACCCTCAGGGCCGAGAGCCGGGCCGGTAATTAAAGTTACATCATACCCGCGCGCGGCGAGTTCTGCGCAGGTGATTAAAGTATTCTCCTGCGCACCGCCGAGAATTAAACGAGTTATAATATGCACAATTTTCAATTTAATACTTTATCCACATTAGGCAAAGTCCAGCGGCAGGAGCGATTGGGCCGGCAGCGGCGCGGTCTTTGGTTTCTAAAATTTTGTCCATAAATTCAGGCTCCCATCTGTCCCGGCCTACCTCAACCAGCGTGCCGACAATGTTGCGAACCATATTATATAAAAAGCCATCCGCTTCCGTCTCGATATAAACACAATCACCATCGGATTTGACGCTGCACTGAAAAATGGTTCTTACCGAGCTTTGTCTTTGGTCGGCGGCTGAGGCGAATGATTTGAAATCGTGTTTGCCGATAAGTTTTTTTGCGGCGATATTCATCTTTTCAATATCAAGCTTGCCGGGCCGATGCCAGAGATGGCGAATGTTCAGAACTGGTCGATTGTTGCCGGTATAAATAGTGTAGCGATAGAGTTTGGTTTTGGTGTCGCTTATCGCGTCAAACTCAGAATCAACATTGACGGCCTCGGTAATTGAAATCTCATCCGGCAGGCGTTGGTTGAGTGCTCTTGCGAAATTTTCGGTTGGGACAGGCGAATCTATTTCTATATTAGCGACCTGGCCGAGAGCACTTACGCCGGCATCGGTTCTGCTTGAGCCGTTAACGGTTATGTTCTGGCCGGTCAGAGAGGCAAGAGCTTTTTTTATTTCGCCCTGAATGGTGGGCCTGTCGGGCTGGATTTGCCAGCCGGAATATCCGAAACCGTCATACTGGATTGTTAATTTTATATTTTTCATAAAATAGGAAACAGAAGACAGAATTTCCTGTTTACTGTCTCCTGTCTACTGTTTTCTTTTAAAGCAGTTTCTCCGCAATCTGGACGGCGTTAAGAGCGGCGCCTTTGCGAATCTGGTCGCCGACAACCCAGAGGTTTATGCCGCGATGGCCTGAGACGGATTCGTCTTCGCGGATTCTGCCGACGAAACAATCGTCCTGGCCGGTAGCGTCAATCGGCATTGGGAAGCGGTTGTTTTCGCGATCGTCCATAACGGTTACACCGGGAGCGGCGGAGAGAATCTGACGAACCTCGTCAGGACTAATCGACTCGCTGAACTCAAGGCTAATACTCTCGCAATGAGCACGCGGAACCGGAACGCGAACGCAGGTACAGGTAATTGCCATTTCAGGACACGAGAAAATCTTGTGAGTTTCGTTGACCATCTTCATCTCTTCTTCGTTGTAGCCGTTAGGGCCGATGTTCGAGTCGTGGCTGAAAAGGTTAAAACCTATCTGGTATTTGAATTTTTCGCAGGTCGGCTCTTTGCCGTCGAGCAGCTCTTTTGTCTGCTCAAAAAGCTCGGCCATACCAGCCTGGCCCGCGCCGCTGACGGCCTGATACGTGCTGACAATCATCCTCTTAACAGGATTGGCTTTGTGCAGCGGCCAAACCGGAACGTTGGCGATAATGGTCGAGCAATTTGGATTAGCGATAATGCCCTTGTGAGCGGCGATTGCTTCGGGATTGACTTCCGGCACGACCAGCGGAACGGTTGGGTCCATTCTGAAAGCACTGGAGTTGTCAACAACAACGGCACCGGCCTTTACTGCCGCTGGGGCAAACTGCTTGCTGCGACCACCGCCAGCACTGAAAAGTGCGATATCAATGCCAGAAAAGCTATTTTCGGTCATTTCTTCAACCGTATATTCAACGCCTTTGAAGGTGATTTTCTTGCCGGCAGAACGAGAAGAAGCGAGCATTTTGAGCGATTTAAACGGAAAGTCTCTCTGTTCGAGAATCTGGAGGAATTCTTGTCCTACAGCACCAGTTATACCTGCGATTGCTAAATTTTTAGCCATTTTTGCTTCCTTAATGTTTTTTTAATACCGAAATAAGGTTTTACACACTTTTTGGCCTGTTTAAAACCGAAAAGATGAATCATAGTACTGATATTACCGCCAAAAGTCAAGAGTTACCGTTTCAGGAGTCCGAATTTAGAATACAGGACACACAGATAAACATAGCAGCCAAGCCACGGCAGTGGCCGGATATTTTCAAACACTGATTACACAGATTGAAAATAGTTATGAGTTTTGAGTTGCGGAATCGCCTGTGGCGATGGATATTTTTATTTTTTTAGACACTGATTGAAAATAGTTTAAAAGGTTAAGTGAAAAGGGGAAACATAATTTAATAATTGAAAGTGAGTTTTGAAGATTGTGCCGGACACCTTTAATTTTCCCTTTAATTCTTCCGAATGAGTGTAATCTGGAGTTTTTTTGTTGTTAAGAACAGATTTTAGATTTATCATATCCGGCGTCATCAGGGAAATTATATAATAACTTGTTAGCCAAGGAACACTATTGTGAATGACAAAAAACAATCAGTTACTGATTCTCCCCAGCACACGGCTTCTTCATTACCAAACATGAGCGATAAGGAACACAGGGAATTTCAACTCGACATCTTAGCTATCAAAACATGCCACTCGAATATATTCTTAAGCACACTGTCAATAATTGGTATGATAGCACTCATGGTCCTTCTTCTCTGTATTATTGTTATACGCATAGATAAGGATAATATTAAAGAATGGAAAGATATTGTCTTGTTGGCTGTCCTTTTTTGTATAGGAGTCTTCACTTTGTCTGTCGCATTTGTAGCAGTAATACTCAATCGACGAACGATTCTTAAAGTAGATCTTAATAAAAACAAAGCGTGTATGGACGTCAAAGTCAATCAAGATAATTCAACTGTAGATAGTAACATTAAAAAAGACTAACGCATGGGCTCAAAGAAAACGTATTTACCATTACTGTAAATACTTCGAAGCCGAAAGGCCGCATCATTCCTACGGAGGCAGGGATGGGTATGACAATAATGCTTGATTATTTAATATTCTGCCGCAATCAGGGTAACAAATTTCACTCAAAGCTTTCTATTTGATTTTACAAACCTTATTAGTCAGGCGTTTATAGGCGATATTATGAACCATTAAAGGTAGATAAGCAAGTGTCTATTGAAGTAAAGCGGCAAAGTTGGTGGGGATGGGTTGTGTTGCATAACGCACGAACCGTCGGGTGAGGCCACGACGGCTAAACGGCGAAGCCGGTGTTTGTGGGATAGAAAATATAAGAGTATGAACCCCGCATTTGTAAATGTGGGGCTAACTTTTAAAAACAAATAGATTTCTCCACGTTGGTCGAAATGACAACAACTTATTCCGGCGACTTACGTCGCTCGGCTTCTATGGCGATGCGAGCGGGATGAGATTGCCGCGGCCTACGGCCTCGCAATGACAACCCCGGCAAACAAGTTGCCAGGGCTAAATGGCGATACGAAAGTTCTAAACCGTTTGCAGGTACCTCCGGGGCAAAACTCGAGGGCTAAATGGGGGTTGCGTTATTTCAAAAAATGCTGTATAATGGTCGGCATAATGGTTAATTGGCCGAGAAATTGCGTTTTTTCTACCACAGCAATCTTGCTGGGCCTTATTCTGCGCCGGTAGGCGCAACCAAACTTCCCCCCTATCTTATTGTACTCTGTTGTTTTTTATAGAAATTTATGCGAATTTAGTGCATAATCCGCGTTTGGCATTTTTCCAAATTCAAAGGAGACTTAAAATGTCTACTGATATAGTAAAGGTTTTTGATACGACACTCCGCGATGGCGAACAAGCTGCCGGAACGCGGCTTGGTGCGCGCGAAAAACTCGAAATCGCTCACCAACTCGCTAAACTCGGTGTCGATATTATCGAAGCAGGATTTCCAATCTCATCGCCAGAAGATTTTCAGGCGGTTGAACTCATAGCCAAAGAAATACAGGGGCCGACAATTTGCGGACTTACCAGAGCGGTTATCAAAGATATTGAATGCGCGGGTGAGGCTTTGGCGAAAGCGAAAAGCTCAAGGATACATACCGGACTCGGAGTTTCGGATATTCATATCGCAGGCAAGTTCGGCGACGAAAAATACGGCAAGACGCTCGAAGCCAAAAAAGACAAAACTATCGAAATGGGAGTCAATGCTGTCAAGTGCGCTTTGCAGTACACTGATGATGTGGAGTTCTATTGCGAAGACAGCGGTCGCGCGGATAAGGAATATCTTTGCCGAATGGTCAAAGCGGTGATTGAAGCCGGGGCAACAACGATTAATATCCCCGATACTACCGGATATGCAATCCCCGAACAGTTTGGGAATTTAATCGCCGGCCTTATTGCCAACGTACCCAACAGCAACAAAGCGATTTTCAGTATGCACTGCCACGACGATTTGGGAATGAGCGTTGCGAATTCGCTGGCTGGTGTGAAAAATGGCGCACGCCAAATTGAAGGGACGATTAACGGTATCGGCGAGCGAGCAGGTAATGCTTCGCTGGAAGAAATTGTGATGGCGATTCGTACGCGAAAAGATTTTTTCAACGTCGAGACGAATATCAATACGAAAGAATTTTATCGCACGAGCAGAATGGTTGCAGACCTTTTGGGGATGCCGGTGCCTGCTAATAAAGCGATTGTCGGAGCGAACGCGTTTGCCCATAGCAGCGGGATTCACGTTGATGGGTTTTTGAAGGAACGCGAAACTTACGAAATTATGCTGCCGGAAGATGTAGGCTCGCCGAAAAGCGCTGTCGTTCTTACCGCTCGCACGGGAAGGCACGGACTTAAGCATCGACTCGAAGAGTTGGGCTTTACGTTTACGGCCGACGAGCTTGAACAGGTTTATCAGAAGTTTCTTGTTATCGCGGACAAAAAGTCCGAGGTGTTTGATGAAGATTTGGTGGCTTTGATGAGCGATGAGATTCGCACAATCGAGCATCACTTTACGCTTGAGTATCTGAAAGTTATCTGCGGGACAGAGGCTCCGAAAGCAAGTGTGAAAATAAAAGTTGCGGGACAGGAAAATTTTGCGACAGCAGATGCTGGCGGTGATGGGCCTGTTGACGCAGCCTATGAAGCTATCAGAGACGCTACCGGCAAATCGCCAAAAATTGAAAGCTACTCAATCAAAGCGGTTACCAGCGGTAAAGACGCAATGGGCGAGGCGACGGTGAAAATTCTGGATGGCGAAAACAGACGCTTTACCGGCAAGGGTATTTCGACAGACATCATCGAGGCCAGCGCTAAGGCGTACGTTGATGCAATAAACCGTATGGTAGCGAAGTAAAATTTAATAAAAACAGAAGGAAAATAAACGATGGGAATGACGATAACTGAAAAGATATTAGCGGCTTCGGCTGGCAAAAAGTGTGTCGAGCCGGGCGATTTAATAAACGCGAAAATTGACTGCATAATGTGCCACGATGTTACAACGCCGCCAGCAATATCAATGCTTAAAGCCGCTGGCATCGACAGGGTTTTCGATAACGAAAAAATCGTTGTAACGCCTGACCATTTTCAGCCGGCAAAGGATATAAAAAGCGCTGAGCTTCACAAGCGACTCGATAGCTGGGCGAAAGAGAAAAATATAAAGCATTATTACAAAGTCGGCAAGGCTGGTGTGTGCCATGCATTGCTTCCTGAGCAGGGCCATATCCGTCCCGGCGAAGTAATTATCGGCGGCGATAGCCATACCTGTACTTATGGAGCGTTCGCTGCTTTCAGTACCGGCATTGGCTCGACCGATTTGGCGGCGGCGATAGCTACGGGCGAAATCTGGTTCAAGGTGCCGTCTTCAATAAAATTTGTCCTAAATGGGACGTTCGGTAAAGGTGTGTACAGCAAAGATGTAATCCTCGAAGTTATCGCACAAATCGGAACTGACGGGGCGCTTTACAAAGCGATGGAATTTGTCGGGCCTGCCCTTAAAAAAATGTCGATGGAAGCGAGAATGACGATAACCAATATGGCTATCGAGGCCGGCGGTAAGAATGGTATTATCGCTTTCGACGAAGTAACGAAAAAATATCTCGATGAACACCTCAAAGATAAAAAGGATTATACCATTTATGAATCTGACCCCGATGCCAAGTACGAACGGGTTGTCGAAATTGATTGCTCAAAACTTGAGCCGACAGTAACGTTTCCGCATTTGCCAAGTGGCGGCAAGCCAATCGGCCAGTGCAGCGGTATCGAAATGGACCAGGCTTATATCGGAAGCTGTACTAACGGACGAATCGAAGATTTGCGAATTGCCGCTGAGATAATGAAAGGCAAAGAAGTCGCAATCAGAACTATCATCGTGCCGGCCACACCGGAAATTTGGAAGCAGGCTAAGGACGAGGGCTTGTTCGATATATTCTACGAGGCAGGCTGCGTAATCAGCGCGCCGACCTGCGGGGCGTGTCTTGGCGGATTTATGGGAATACTTGCCGCTGGTGAAAAGTGTATCAGCACAACTAACCGTAACTTCATCGGCAGAATGGGAAGCCCGAAAAGCGAAGTCTATCTTGCAAGCCCCGCAACAGCAGCAGCAAGCGCAGTAGAAGGAAAACTCACAGACTGCAGAAGATTTCTGTGAAAATACTAAATACTAATATCTAAATCCTAAACAAATACAAATGACCGAAAAACAAAATACAAAACGATATGACCTTGAAGACCGAACATTTGGATTTGCAAAAAGAGTACGGAGTTTTATAAAGGATTTAAATAAAACATTATCTAACATTGAAGATGGCAAACAGCTTGTCAGATCTTCGGGGTCAGTTGGAGCAAATTATATTGAAGCCAATGAAGCTCTGAGTAAAAAAGATTTTTTAATGCGAATTAAAATATGTCGCAAAGAAGCCAAAGAAAGCAGATACTGGCTAAAACTATTGAACGTAAATGACGAACTTGAAAAAGAACGATCTATATTAGAAAATGAAGCAAAGGAACTTACTCACATTTTCGGAGCAATACTGACTAAAAGTCAATAATGCTCTGACTTATCTTCAAAGGACAAGGATATATATTATGAAAGACTTTTTCTTTATATTAATAGGTGCTATTTGTTCTACTCTTGGTGGTTGTGTTGCAATTTGGTATCAAGCCAAAAAAACCCGCCAAATCAGGTTTGAGGAAGTAAGGGGTGAACAGGAGCTTGAAGCATACAAGAAAGCTCTGTCTCTTACTGACAGACTGTGGAACATGTTGGTAGCAGAACAAAACACAACGGAGGATGCACTTGTGTTTTTATGTGAAAACAATAAATGGCTTTCGATAAACCAGATATTGTTGCCACATAAATTCGTAGAAAATTGGAGCTCGATAGGACTAAATCTTCGTTCTATAAAAAGACAGGATGAAACACGACCGAGAACTTCGGAAAATGCAGACCCTGGTAAAGTAACAGAAGCGATAAGGCCTATTAGAGAAGAAGAAAAGTTTATTAAGAAATTAGTACAAGAAATGGACGAAGTGCTTCGTGATAAGTTAAAAATGGAGCTCGTGAAAATAAAAGTATATGATGACAAAAAGGAACTATAATACAAAGAGTGTTTGTAAGATTAAGTTTTTATAATTTGTATTTTGAAAATTAGTATTTGTTTAGGATTTAGAAATTAGATATTAGAATTTGAGGAAATTATGTCAAAGGCACATACTTATAAAAAAGACCATATAAATACGGATGAAATTATACCGGCTCGCTATCTCAATACCGATGATGTGGCAGAACTCGCGGCGCACTGTATGGAAGACCTTGATACCGAGTTTGTAAATAAATGCGTTCCAGGCGACTGCATTGTAGCAGGCGATGACTTCGGCTGTGGCTCATCTCGCGAACACGCTGTCTGGGCATTGCAGGGCGCAAAGATCGGCGCGGTTATCGCACAAAACTTTGCGAGAATCTTCTATCGTAACTGCATCAACTGCGGGTTTTACCCTATCGAACTTGCAAACGCACCTGAGCTTATCGCCGATGGTGACGAAATTGAAATTGATTACAAAGCTGGTGTCATCGATAACAAAACACAAGGTAAGAAAATTGAGTTTAAGCCCCTGCCAGACTTTGCATTGGAAATTATCAACGATGGCGGTTTGTTGGAACATATTAAAAAGAAATAAGAATCTATTTTAAAATGTATAAGAAAGGAAGTATTTGATGAAGACGTACGATATTGCTGTAATGGGCGGCGATGGAACCGGGCCGGAAGTAACGGTCGAAGCCATTAAGGTAATGAAAGCTGCTGAGGCGAAATTCGGGTTCAAAACGAATCTGACAGATTTTGATTTCGGCGGCGAACGGTACAAAAAAACCGGCGAGACTCTGCCGGACAGCGCGGTTGAAGAGTTTCGTAAATTCGACGCGATTCTGCTTGGCGCTATCGGGCATCCTGATGTTGCACCGGGTATTCTCGAAAAAGGTATTCTGCTGAAAGCTCGTTTTGAGCTGGACCAGTATATTAATCTGCGGCCTGTAAAACTGTTTCCGGGTGTTGAGTGTCCGCTAAAAGGTAAAGGCCCTGCTGACATTGATTATGTTGTTGTTCGTGAGAATACCGGCGATGCGTATACCGGTACCGGCGGATTTACGCTTAAAGGAACGCCACACGAAGTCGCTGTGCAGTCGTCGGTTTATAACCGTTTTCAGGTTGACCGCTGCCTTAAATATGCTTTCGATTATGCACAGAAAAAAGGTAAAAAAGCTCGCGGCATAGGCAAGGAAAACACGCTCGCACTTTGCGGCAAGACCAATGTGCTGACCTACATTTACGACCTGTGGGAAAGAGGCTTTAACGAAATGGGCGAGAAAGACTATGCCGATATTCGCAGAGATTATTACCACGTTGACGCGACGTGTATGTGGATGGTTAAGAATCCGGAATGGTTCGATGTTATCGTTACCGGCAATATGTTCGGCGACATCATCACCGACCTGGCCGCTATGACGCAGGGCGGAATGGGAATTGCCGCCGGCGGTAACATTAACCCGGACCCAGGTGGCGTTTCAATGTTTGAGCCTATCGGTGGAAGCGCACCGAAATATACCGGCCAAGGCGTTATCAATCCGCTGGCCGCTATCTGCTCGATGCAGATGATGCTCGAAACGCTCGGCGAAGATGAGGCCGCTGCGAAAATCGAAGAAGCTGTTAAATGGGCTACCGGCGAGAAAATGGAGAGTATGCAAGCCGGACGTATGGGTTACGATACGAGCGGCGTTGGTGATTTAATCGCAACAAAAGTCGCTGATTAGGTACCTTAGGCACATAAATAGTGCGTTGTGATACGGACAGTTAATTCGGCGTTTTCGTTGGGCGCTGGTGAAATATGTAATTTACAGCTAACAATTATTAGACAATCTGTCATTCCCGTGGAAACGGAAATCCAGAGATGATAAATAATAGATTCCCGCCTGCGCGGGAATGACAAAGTCTTGTGCAGGCGGGAAGTATTAATTGAGTGTTATTATGGAATGTAAAAAAGAACAGAATCTTGAATTTTGCAACTGTACTTATTCGTGTTCAACTAAAGGCATTTGTTGTGATTGTATAAGACAGCATTGTGGTTTGGTGGTGGTGGGAAATCAATATAAAAGTTGAGATTCCTCGGCTGCGCTCGGAATGACACAAGCTATCCGGCTGCTTCCGCAGCTCGGCTTCTATGACTTACCTCTCGTTAAAAGACAAACTATGCCAATAACAGCGGCAGCGGTATATCCAGTCCATACGTAATTCAGAATCGCTATCGAACTAAAAATATCGGCTAATTGGCCGAATGCTATGAGTGCCAACGCCGCAACACCCCACACGCCGCCAACAATTATTCCCATTCTTGCGCCGAGTACAAGGTTTCGGCTATGTCTTGCCATATTGACAATCAGTGTGTAGCCGGCAATACCACAAAAACCTGCCGGGACAAGCAATATAACTGCCCAGGGATTTTTTATCAACATCATATATGCGATAATCAAAGGGACGGCGGCGGCTTCAGCTATTATCACGGCTTTTAGCTGGCCAATATGCTTTGATAAATGTGCCCAGAAGAATGAGCCAAACACAATTCCAATGCTGGTCATCATAGCGGGTAAACCTCCAAACGATAATTCAAAACCCAACTCGGCAAGAGCAGTCGGTAGCATTGCCGACAGTATCGTTGCGGTAGTCGTTATCGGCACAGCCATCGCAAACAGCATCCAAAACGAGTGAGTTTCTTCGGTGCTGATAACTTTTTTGTGCGGCTTTTCAATTGAAAGCCTTATGTGGAACATACCGAGCAGTGTTAGAGAAATTGCCACCATAACAACCATTATCAGCAAACCGCCAAAACCGAGATATTGAACGGCAACAGCGGCAGAAAAAGCTCCGAGCGCAAAGCCTATATATCCACCGTTAAAGTAAATTGCCGTGCCAAGTGCCGACGGCGTTCTTTTGAGGTTGTGCAATGCCCGCAGTGATTCAGGGTGTGTTACCGCAACTCCGAAACCAGTTGTCGCCATCAGGCCTGCCAATATCCAATATGAATATACGCCAACAGGGACAAATGTGAGCAGGCATATTGCCGGCATAGCGAGCAGGCCGATAGTCAGAAGCAGAGGCTTTCTGCTGTGAGCGCAAACGTGGCCAAGTACGACCTGAAAAAAATTGCACGAGATGTAACAAATTGTTATCAGTGAAATACTTTTTGTCAGCGAAAGTGAAAAATGGTCGCGGATGGCCGGGACAATCGGCGCAACGATACCGGGGAACATATCAGCTACGATATGAATGAATGTCAGCACCCAAAGCTGTGTCCATTGGAAACGAGTTATCGATTTTTTCAGGAACACTATTTTTAGCCAGAGATTTTAAACACGAATTTTTTATTTAGACACGGATTAACACGGATTACGCAGATTAAAAAACAAATGGCCACAGAGAACACAAAGTTCACAGAGAAAAAATGGATTCCCACTTTCGTGGGAATGACAAAGCCCCGTGCGAACGGGAAGAGATTGCCACGCTGCGCCCGCAATGACAAAGTCGGTATTAATGCGGCAAACCATTCGTAAATGCAGACCCCGCCATCAAGATGGCAGGGCTAACTTTTAAAAACAAAATTTCTCCACATTGGTCGAAATGATAACAGCTTAAGTCAGCGGAGCGAATTTTTTGCCAGTCAACTCCTCATATGCCTCAACATATTTTGCACCGGTTTTTTCGCAGATATCGTCAGGCAAAACAATGCCTTTGCCGCCCTTATCAAAGTTTATGCTCTCCAGATAATTACGGACAAACTGTTTGTCGTAACTTTCCTGGTCGCGACCAGCTTCGTATTTATCAGCGGGCCAAAATCGTGATGAATCCGGGGTCAGAGCTTCGTCTATTAAAATCAGCCTGCTGTCAACCTCGCCCCACTCAAACTTCGTATCGGCCAGTATGATTCCCTTAGTAGCGGCGTATTCGCTGGCCATCTGGAAAATCCGCAGGCTCTTATCCCTTACATACTCGGCCTTTTCTCTGCCAATGGTATCAACACAACGAGCAAAATCGATGTTTTCGTCGTGGTCACCAAGTTTGGCCTTGGTAGCTGGTGTGAAAATCGGCTCAGGGAGTTTTTCGCACTGCTTTAGCCCGGCAGGCAGTTTGTGGCCGCAAACTGTCTGGTTTTGCTGGTACTCTTTCCAGCCAGAACCGGCGAGATAGCCCCTGATAACGCATTCCACGGGCAACGGAACAGTCTTTTTGACCAGCATTGTCCGGCCAGCGAGCTGAGCGGGGTAATCGCAGAAAGGTGCTGGAAAATCGCTAATATCATCACTTATTAGATGATTTTCAATTTCTGAGCCAATAAAATCGAACCAAAAGCGCGAAATCTGCGTAAGAATGACACCCTTATTAGGTATGCCGTTAGCCATAATCACGTCGAAAGCGCTGATTCTGTCTGACGCGGCGATGAGAAGCCTATCGCCAAGGTCGTAAATATCGCGTACTTTGCCGTGTTTTGGGTCTGTGTTTGGGATTTCCGTCTGTAAAATTGCCGGAGCCATTTCAAATCCTTTCCTGATAGTTTTAACAAAATGGGCGAAATCCGCAAGGCAAAGACCTTTTAAACGGCTCGGCCAACGTTTTGTTAGAAGTTTTTAATAATTGTTAGAAACGGCATATTATTGCCAGAGAGGTTTTTTGTCAAGATTTGGGATGAAATAAAAAGCTGTGATAAAATTTTTATAGCTGTTTTGTCAAATTTAGATTTGCCCAAAGCCGCTTGTTTGGGATATAATGCCGAGTTCGTTCGTAAATAAAATTTCTGAAGAAAGGGAGAATATGAAGAGTTTTGTCAAAGTTTTCACTATTTCAATGCTAATCGCAACAGTTTCTTTGTGTGGTGGATGGAAATGGGGCAAGAAAAAGGTCGAAGAAAAACCCAAGTCCGAGGCAGTTGAAGTTGTTGAGCCTGTTATTGAACAGGCGGAAGCAACTCCACAAAAACCCGCGAAAAAGGCTGTTAAAGAAGAAGTTAAAAAACCAGCCGCTGAACCAGTTGCACCGGCGGAAGTCGAAGTTGAAGCAATTGCAGACGCAAATGCTGTAATGGTTAACGGCGAAGCAATTAAGGAAGCCGCTATCGCAAAGATGTTTGATAAACAATTGGCTCAGGTTGCATCACGAATGCCGCCGAATATGATTGAGCAGTATAAGGGCCGAATACGTAAACAGGTTATCGAGCAGATGGTTATCGAGCGGATTCTTGAACAAAAAATCGCGGCAAAGAATCTCACCGCTTCCGATGAAGAGGTCCAGAAAGAAATAGATGCTCAACTGGTATCACAGAAACTTTCAATGGACGATTTTAAAGCACTCCTGCAGGCATACGGCAAGAACTTTGACGAATACAAGGAGAACATAAAGAAGAAAGTTATGTTCGACAAATTGCTGACGGCAGAACTGGGCGAGACGGAAACTGTCAGCGAGGAGAAAGCAAAAGAATTTTATGACGCTAACCCTCAGCAGTTCCAGGAGCCGGAAAGCATAAACACTCGCCATATTCTGATTAGCATCGACAAAGCCCAGGCCGACCCCAATAAGGACCCTAACCAGATAGACGCAGAAGCAAAGGCCAAGGCTCAGGGTGTTCTCGATGAGATTAAAGCCGGCGGCGATTTCGCTGAACTGGCAAAGCAGTATTCAAGCTGCCCGTCCAGCCAAAAGGGCGGAGAACTTGGCGCAGCTCCTAAGGGTTCTTTCGTGCCGGAATTTGAGGCGGCCGCTTATGCTCTTGAGCCAAACGAAATCAGCGGTTTGGTGAAAACCCAATTTGGATACCACATAATACAGCTTATCGAGCGCAAAGAAGCTAATACTGTTGCCTTCGATGAGGCCAAAGAGCAGATAATGATGAGACTCGAACAGCAGCAAAAACAGGGTGCTGTTATGGAGTACATCAAAAAGGTTAAGGATGAAGCGGACATCAAATACGCTAATCCTGAAGATAAAATGGAAATGCCACCTATGGGCCAAGGCGCACCGAGGCCGTCTCGTCAAAAACCTGCTCCTGAGCCAAAATCGCAGGAAGAAACTTCTTCGTCCCATAAAAGCGACGAAGAAGCTATGCACGAGCATGTTGGAGGCGAACGCGCTGCTGAGGCAAAACCGCAGGATATCGCACCGTCCTATAATGCTGACAGACATGCCGGGCACAAACACGCTGAAGATGACGACAAATAAAGTTTTTTAGCTTAAATCCAAGCCTTCGGAACGGCCTAACGCCGACTGGAGGCTTTTTTTATGTTTACTTGAAGCACTTTAATTGCCATTTGCATAGCGGGCATATATGGATATAATGCTTGGTTGAACTGATATTTCAGGAGTTGATAATTATGCGAAAAATAGTCCTAATCTCACTTTTGGCAGCAGCGTCAGTACTCGTTGCCAGCCAGCAAACGTGGCATCTGAGTCCTGAGCAGAAATGGGTGGAAGTTTCTGAAGAAACCGATGCCCCCCTGTTTAACATTACAGAGGCGAAAAAACTTGTCGCAATCGGAAAGACCACCCAGGCCAAAAAGAAGTTCGCTCAAATCAGAGACAGCTATCCCGATTTGGCAGGGGACGATTATGACAGTTTCGTAAAGGCCGAGCTACTGTACTCAAAAAGAAAATACGAAGCGGCATCAAAACGGTATGATATTTTTATGGACACATATCCCGATAGCCAACTGCACGAGGCGGCAATGGAAAGGCAGTTCTCAATCGCGACGGCTTTTCTTACCGGACACAAAACTACCGTGCTGGGTATATTCAAATCAAAAGCCTATGAAGAAGGGTCTGAAATTATGCATAGCCTGGCCGATAGAGCAGGAGATGCTCCCAAGGCGCAGAAGGCGATGACCTCTCTGGCGAAATACACCGAGAAACGCGGCGCATACGAAGAGGCCTATCAGGTATGGCTCGAAATTTCGGATAGCTGGCCGACCGGAAAAATCGGCAGGGAATCGCTGGCTTCGATGGCACGAACTTTGAAAAAAGCCTACAAGGGGCCCGCATACGATTCGACCGTGCTGGAAAGCTCCAAGAGCTACTACAGTAGGTTCCAGGAAAGATACCCCGACTATGCGGACAAAATAGAAGCTCAAAAAAATATTTCGGAAATCGAAACCTCGCTATCAGAAAAACACCTTGCGATAGCAAAGTATTATGACCGAACCGATAGCTTTGTCGCGGCAAACTTGTACTATCAAAATGTTATCAATGACTGGCCCGGTTCGCAGGCGGCAGAGGCGGCTCAGCAGGGATTGACAGCACTGGCAGAAAGACAACAAAAGCCGGTTAAAAAAAGGCTGTGGTTGTAATAGCCCGCGAGTGTGTAAATGTAAAGGGAACCTCTAAAAATCACAAATTAGCACGAAAGGTTTTTAAAGATGAAAACATATATCGCAATAATGGCGGTATCGGCAGCAGCGATGGTGATGGCCGGATGCAGCGGATATTCAGATGAACATTTATACTCTAAAAGCGTAAAGAGTGTGTATGTTGAGATGTTCGACAATGCCACTTTCAGGCGAGACCTGGAGTACGATTTATCGAACTCACTGGCAAAACAGATTGAGGCGGAAACGCCTTATAAAATTGTTTCGGATAGAAGCAAAGCTGATACAGTGATAAGCGGTGAAATCACCTCGATTGTAAATTCTTCGATTACTGTTGATATATGGTCGGGAAGAAACCTCGAAAATCAGGCGGAAATTACCGCGTCGTTCAGTTGGAAGAATCTGAAAACCGGCGACTATCTCATCGAAAACAAAGCCGTTACCGCCGCGGCAACGTATTCCGAAGTTCAGAAACAGAGCTTCAGCTATGCGGCCAACATCGCTGCCAACAGGCTGGCGATGGCAATAGTAGAAAAAATGCAGACCGAATGGTAGAGCCTTGTCGCAAGAGGCAGCAATCTAAAAAATTCAAGACACCAGCACCGATGGTGTTGTTATGACAATGAGGAATTAGTATTAAATGACTATCGACAATAAACAATCAGGCAAGCAAACACAAAAACCATCGTCAAAACAGCCGCCGGCACTGTATAAAAAAAAGCGATTCAGCTGGCTATTGATGGGTTTTATTTTTCTTACATTTATGCTTTTGGCCGACCGGTACAGCAATCGAGACAGTATAACCAACGATGAATTTGAAAAATATCTGTCTGAAAAAAAGATTGAATGGCTGACAATAAAAGAAACCGAAATCAGCGGCGAATTTAACAAAGCCGGCCTTAGTTCCCGCCCTCCGAAAGCGACTAAAACCTTTAGCGTCAACTATCGGGCGGAAATGATTGAAGACATTAAGAAAAAAATCGAAGCGTCCGGCACAAAATGGACCGTCGCCCCACCGCAAGTGTGGCTTTCGATTTTGAGTATGCTCCTGCCGCTTATATTGATAGTAGCGTTTTTCTACTTAATCTTTGCACGCAATATGAAAAACGGCCCCGGCGGAATGCTGATGGGGTTTGGCAAAAGCAAACATAAATTGCAGGGGCAAGGTCAGAACAAAGTTACATTTGAAGACGTTGCCGGTATCGACGAGGCAAAAGAAGAAGTTGCCGAGATAATCGAATTCCTGAAACACCCGAAAAAGTTTCACAAAATCGGCGGCAGAATTCCGCGAGGCGTTCTCTTAATCGGCCCACCGGGATGCGGCAAAACACTATTGGCAAAAGCCATCGCCGGACAGGCAGATGTTCCGTTTTTTAGTATCTCAGGCAGCGACTTCGTCGAAATGTTTGTCGGTGTGGGAGCATCCCGCGTAAGAGATTTATTTACCCAGGCAAAAACTAATTCGCCTTGTATAATTTTTCTCGATGAAATTGATGCTATCGGCAGAAAACGCGGCCCTGGCTTTGCCGGCGGCGGACACGACGAAAGAGAGCAAACCCTAAACGCGATACTTGTTGAAATGGACGGCTTTGACACTAACGACCAGGTAATCGTTATGGCAGCTACAAATCGCGGCGATATTCTCGACGGAGCATTGACTCGGCCAGGCAGATTCGACAGGCAAGTTTTTGTTTCGCTGCCGGATATAAAGGGCAGAGCAGCGATACTGAAAATTCATTCCAATAAAGTAAAAATCGGCCCCGATGTCGAGTTGGAAAAACTGGCAAGAGGAACGCCGATGTTCAGCGGAGCAGACCTCGAAGCGATAATAAACGAGGCCGCAATCGCCGCGACAATGGGCAATAAAGATTGCGTGGAAATGGCAGACCTCGAAGAGGCTCGCGATAAAGTGAGATGGGGAAGAAGTAAACGCAGCAAAACCATCGATAAAGTCGATAAAAAATTAACCGCCTATCACGAAGCTGGCCACGCACTGGTTCAGGCACTGCTGGAAGATGCTGACCCGCTGCATAAAGTAAGCATTATCCCGAGAGGCTCGATGGGCGGGGCAACCTTTTCGCTGCCGGAAAAAGACAGGGACTATATGACCAAAAAATACTGCCTAGCGGAAATGCAGGTGGCCTTTGGCGGGAGAGTGGCAGAGGAACTTTTCTGCGATGACATCTCAAGCGGTGCATCGAGCGACATCAAGATGGCAACTTCGCTGGCACGAGAGATGGTTAAGAATTGGGGGATGAGCGATGTGCTTGGCCCTGTCGATTATAGCGGTCAATCGCAGGAAATGATGTTCGGAGCGACTGGCAAGGACTACTCAGAAAAAGTTTCTGAAACTATCGATAACGAAATAAAAAAACTTATAGACGCTACGCACAACAAATGCAAAGAACTAATAGAAGCGAACCGTGATAAGCTTATCGCGATTGCTGAAACTCTGCTTAAATATGAGACGCTGGATGCGGCCGAAGTTAAGATACTGCTTGACGGTGGAGTTATAAATAAGCCAACAGTCAGTGATTTACTCAAGGCCGAGCAGGAAAAAACTCAGGCTGAATCTGAAATCAAAGAAAAATCGGATAATGCTGATAATGCAAATAACAATGAGCAGTCCGACGATACAGCTTAGATGAAAATTGATAACAGAGGAAAGGAAGTTTTTTGTGAAAAGACTGCCATTATTGAAGACTGTCTGGCCAATTATTATTCTTTCCTTTTTTTGTTTGAGCGTCTCTGCACTTGAGCCGCCTGAATATGTATTTGAAAACGATGCTGTAAAAGTTTGGGTTGAATGGCAGCACGACCAGCTTGCTATTGACAGCAATTCAACCCTTGCTATTCATTTTGAAACAAGCGAAAACTGGCATTTCTATGCAGATGCCAAATCGGCCCCCGCACCAAATTTATATTTGCAAATAGACGCAAAAGCACAAGCAATGGAATTTGGAAAGCCGATATTCCCATTTGGGTCGGATTATTTCGACAAGACGCAAAATAAAACCGTCAGAGTTTATAGCAAAAATTTTACGGTGTATCTGCCGTTTAAGATTGATTCTTTAATAATTATAAATGGCTTGGGCGGGCATAACGCTGAAGTGAATATCAACGGCGCGTATTGTTCTGACATTCAGTGTCGAATTCTTGCAGAGGAATTGCTTGTATCTGTTCCGCCGGTATTGCAAACATTGTCCCTGCCGAAATTCCAATTGCCGAAGCAAACTATCGAAATAGCTAACACCCCCACACAAGACGGTTCTCTCATCATAATTCTGACGAAGCTAACTATGGCAGTGTTTGTCGGCCTGCTTTTCAATGTGATGCCTTGCGTACTGCCTGTGATGCCATTGATAATCACCAAATTGTTAAATCAATCCAAAGAAAGCAAGTCAAGAAGTCTTGCGTTGGGATTTGCTTTTTGTTTCGGCATTTTGATGTTCTTCGTCGCACTTGCGATATTAAATATCGTTCTGAAGGTCGGCTTTGGCACAGCCTTTCAATGGGCCGACTATATGAGATTGCCGTGGTTTATAAAATCCTTGAGTCTTTTGCTTATCTTTCTTGGCCTGTTTATGTTCGGCTTGTTCAGTATCGCTATACCATCTTCGGTTACAAGCAAAACAGGCAGCGGCGAGGGTTTTGCCGGTGCGCTCGGAATGGGATTTTTAGCGGCACTATTGAGTACGCCCTGTACATTCGGAATTCTCGTAGGCTTAATTGCATGGGCTCAGACACAGAATTTAATAATAAGTACAGCCGTCTTTTTGCTAATGGGAATCGGTATGACAGCCCCTTATGCTATTTTGATACTAATACCGGGATTGCTAAAAAGTATTCCAAAGCCGGGCAACTGGATGGAACGAATAAAACAGGCGATGGGCTTTGTTCTGATTTTTATTGCTGTCAAACTACTGGAGGCTCTGACGATAGAGCAGATTATCGGAACGCTTTATTTTGCTGTTTTCCTGAGCATTGCAGTCTGGATGTGGGGCAGTTGGGTCGATTTCAATACACCTGAAAAGAAAAAATATATCGTCAGGCTGATAGCTGTTGCAATTATAGTGGCGGCCGGTTGTTATTTTCTGCCTGTAAAACAAGGTGTTATCAACTGGAATAAATATGACGCGACAGCTATCGAAAAGGCCCGGAAGACAGGACAGGCGGTGCTGATAAAATTCGATGCCAACTGGTGTGCGACCTGTAAAGTTGTTGAAAAACGAATTTACAAAGACAAAAATATCGCTGATATTATAAACTCAAAGGATATACTCATCGTCAAAGGCGATACGACAACTAAGGATATGCCTGCGACGGCCGTTTTGCAAAACATTTACAACGAGCAGGGTGTTCCGGTAACGATTATTTTGCTGCCTGGAATTGATAGGCCGATTAAACTTCGTGGGCTGATAAATAAAAACGATATAAAAGAAGTCCTGGAACAGATAAAAGAAAAACCCGTAGATGACAAAGACTAAACTATCTAAGATTGATAAGGCCGAGGCAAAAAAGCGAATTCAAAAAATATGTCCCATACTTGCGAAAACATATCCAGATGCCAGGTGTGCGTTGGAACACAAAAATCCGCTTCAACTTCTTGTTGCTACCATCCTCTCAGCGCAGTGTACCGATGTTAGAGTCAACATTGTAACGAAGGAGCTTTTCAAAAAATATAAAACGGCAAAAGATTTCGCTGACGCAGACATTAAGCAAATGGAACAGAATATAAAAAGCACCGGTTTTTACCGCAATAAATCATCAAATATAAAAACAGCCTGTCAAAGAATCGTTGAAGCGTATAACGGCAAAGTACCAAAAACGATGTATAAACTTTTGGAACTTAAAGGCGTGGGACGCAAAACCGCTAACGTAATTCTCGGAAACTGCTTCGGCGTGCCGAGTATCACCTGTGATACACATATGATAAGACTAGCCCGCCGACTGCAACTGTCTGAAAACTCCGATGCGGTTAAACTCGAATATGACTTAATGAAAATTGTTCCGGAAAAAAAATGGACAATTTTCAGCCATCTGATAGTATTTCACGGGCGAGGGTATTGCAAAGCTCGAAAGCCGGACTGTGCAAACTGTCCCATAGCAGAACACTGTGCGGCGACGAATAATTCAAAATTTTTGTGAAGAGGAAAACTATGACTGATTTTAACGTACCAACCGAAGAGACCTGGCGTATATTCAGAATTATGGCAGAATTTGTAGAAGGCTTTGAAGAACTTTCAACTATCGGCCCGGCGGTTTCGATGTTCGGCTCGGCAAGAACAAAGCCGGAAGACCCTTATTATAATCTGGCGGAAAGAACTGCAGCGCTTTTCGCCGAGACAAATTTTGGGGTTATTACCGGCGGAGGCGGCGGAATTATGGAAGCAGCCAACAAAGGGGCTGCCCAGGCCGGCGGAAAGAGTATCGGCCTTAACATTGAACTGCCGTTCGAGCAGAAGCCAAACGAGTTTCAGAATTTATCTCTGCATTTCAAATATTTCTTCTGCAGAAAAGTTATGTTCCTCAAATATGCAAGCGGCTTTGTGGTTTTTCCGGGCGGCTTTGGAACAATGGACGAATTTTTTGAATCGCTCGTGCTGATTCAGACTTTCAGGCAGGCACAGTTTCCGGTAGTATTGATGGGCAATGAATTTTGGGCCGGAGGGGTTGAGTGGATTAAAGATATTATACTGAAAAAACACGCCTACATAAGCCCGGAAGATATGAACGTTTTTGCAGTTGTCGATGAACCCGAACAAGCTGTGAAAATTATTACAGATTTTTATAAATCCGATGCTAAAGGTGGTATCGTAGAACCTGTCGGAATAAAAAAATAAAAAGCCGTGATGCTATAACTTCATAGCATCGTTATAGTGGCTCAGTAGATAATCTTTTTTCGGTCCGCCAAGATGCTGCCACGGCAAAATTTCGTCCGCATCGAAACTGCGCTGAGCAAGGGTATTTATATCCAGCCCGAAATTGTGGAAGGCGTTTTCCCAAAGCTCAAAATCGAAATGCTCGCTCCATAAATCGAACTTCGCCCCGCTTCTGTAAGCATATTCTATTACATCGGCCAGCCGTCTGTCGCCGCGTCCGATTGCCGATTCCATCACGCTTTGACCAATATCGTGAAATTTGAATTGCACCGCATTGGCTCTTATCTGTTTTTTGCGGGACAGGATTATCTTTTTAGCATTTTCAAAATACTCAACGCTCTTCTGGCCAAGCCAGGCAAAAGGCGTATGCGGTTTTGGCACAAGCCAACTGACTGCGGCGTTTATTTGCGCAGGGCCTTGGCCTAATCTTTTCCGCAGCTTTGCCAAATCAAAACACAAATCGGCTATCGCTTCTATATCTTCTTCAGTTTCGGATGGAAAGCCTACCATAAAATAAAGTTTAACTTTTCCGAAGCCCTCTTTGTAAGCGGCTTCAACAGCGGCGAAAAGATTTTCATTTGTAATTGGCTTATTAATTATTTTTCTAAGTTTTTCGCTGGCTGCCTCAACAGCAATAGTCAAACCGCCCTTGCGAACATTAGAAGTAAGTTTCGGCAACAGTCTAAGCTGGGCATCGACACGAAGGCTCGGAAGCGAAATGCCAACCCTTAAAGATTCAAAATATTTACCAAGTTTTTCGAGCGTTTCCTCAAGATAAGGATAGTCCGCCGTCGAAAGGCTCAGCAAACTTATCGTATCGAATCCGGTTGAATGATAAACCGCTTTGGCAATTTCAAAAACTCTGTCGGGAGTTTTGAAACGCACCGGCCGGCGACAATAGCTTGCCTGACAAAAACGGCATCTGCCCGGACAGCCCCGCATTACCTCAATGCTTATTCGTTCGTGAACCGCCTCGGCAAAAGGCACTATAGGAGCAAGCGGAACAGGTGAACTGTCAAGGTCTTCCACAAAAGCATTTTCAAAACGCACCGGCAAAGAATCATTCCCGGGCCTGAAAGATTTTATCTTCGACCCATCGTATTGAAATTTGTAAAGCGAAGGAACATAAACAAAGTCAAACTTTTTCGCCGCGTCAATAAGTACCTGCTGCTTTGAAAGACCTCGGATTTTGCTGTCGCGCAAATGCTCGGCAACTTTAACAACCGTCTCTTCACCCTGGCCAAGAATAAATATATCGAAAAATTCTGCTATCGGCTCACAACAATTACTCATACCCGCCCCGCCGATTATCAAAGGCTCGTTTTTAGTTCTGTCCTTAGCCCGCAGCGCAATCCCTGCCAAATCAAGAATCTTCAGAATATTCGTATAGCAAAGTTCGTTTGTAATACTGAAAGCCAAAACATCAAAATCGCAAACCGCTGCTTTTGACTCCAAAGTAAAAAGGCTGATGCCCTTTTCTCGCAGAACTTCCTCTGCGTCCGGCCATAAGGAAAAAACTCGCTCAGCCGAGGCCCATTCAAGGCTATTGATTACATCATAAATAATCGCAAGACCCGTATGGCTCATTCCGATTTCGTAAATATCCGGAAAACACAAAGCGAAAGTTAAATCACGATTGTTTAAATCCTTTTTTATCTGGTTAACCTCCCCGCCGATATATCGGCTGGGCCTGCGGACAAACGGCAGGAAATCAGTTTCCACAGCATCTTTCAGAATTTCTATCTCTCGGTTTTTCATCTGTGCTATTATAACAATACTCTATCAAAATGTAATTGATAATTCACAAGCAACAGTAGATAATAGACAGAGTTCTTCACGAAAGTATAGTTATGAATCAGCAAAAATTAAAAATCATTATTACATTCGTAATAGCAATTACATCGCTGCTCTTTCTGCTAAACAAAAGCCTAAAGCTGCATAGCGAAAAAGATATTGTATCCCAAAGCGGCCAGCGGCTGGTAATGGGGACATTCGCCAAAATTACCGTTGTTGCCAGAACGAAACAAATTGCCGATGATGCAATTGCAGGGGCAATGGCAAAAATAGAGTTGGTCGAAAAAATGATGAGCAGGTACGACAGCGACTCCCAGCTAAGTAGGGTAAATGCCAACGCCTTTAATAAGCCCGTAGAAGTTGCCCCTGAATTGTTCGTTGTATTGCGGAAGTCAATCGAGTATAGCAAAAAAAGCAATGGTGCTTTCGACATCACAGTCGCCCCGCTGATAATTTTTTGGGAAGGCTGCGCC
The DNA here is from genome assembly GCA_021108375.1 of Anaerohalosphaeraceae bacterium. Lineage (GTDB taxonomy): Bacteria > Planctomycetota > Phycisphaerae > Sedimentisphaerales > UBA12454 > JAIORA01. The sequence goes on along the minus strand of JAIORA010000012.1, from coordinate 226,843 downwards.
AAGGCAAACGCCCCACCAACTGCTGAGCAGCTAAAAAAGGCCCACGAAAAAATCGGCTATGAAAAGCTCATTTTCAATACTGAAAACAGGACTGTGAAATTCGAGGTCGATGGAATGATGCTCGACCTCGGCGCAATCGCCAAAGGCTATGCGATTGATGCAGGCATCGAAGCAGCAAAATCCGCTGGTGCCGACGGAGCGATGGTCGATGTTGGCGGAGATATAAAATGTTTTGGCAAAAGCCCAACAGGTAACGGCTGGACAATCGGCCTGCAAAATCCTGAAATGACGCATCTTAATAGAGGCCGAAAGATTTACACTGCCGATATCTTGTTAAAGTTAAACTTGTCAGACAAAGCGATAGCAACAAGCGGCGACTACCAAAGGTATGCAATCATCGCTGGCAAAAGATATAGCCATATTATCAACCCTACCACAAATACCGGTGCTTACGAAATGACGAGCGTAACTATTATTGCGGACAAGGCGATTGATGCCGACGCAATGGCGACGACTGTTAGCGTGCTGGGAATTGAAAAAGGCCTGGAGCTGGTCGAAAAAACGCCGCGAACAGAAGCAATTATAATCCCCGCAACTGACAAAACAGAGCTTATTAAAAGCAGTGGCGCGGGAGATATTATCATTGATTAACTGCGAAAAACTACGTTTTTAGCATTGATAATTGCATTTTCTTTTAAAGCGATCGCCCTGCCAGTTATTAATCACTGACAACGCCGAGCCTATCAGCAATACTGTCAAACTCATCGAGCGAATAAAACTCTATTACAATTTTGCCTCGCTGGCCATTTTTCCTGGCGGTGATGCTGACTTTTGTGCCGAGCTGCGAACGCATTTTTTCCTCAAGGTCGAGAATGTGTGCCGGCTTGATAATTTCCTTAGCAGTCTTTTTCGGCTGGCCTGTTGCCTGCTGCCTGACGAGTTTTTCGACCTCGCGAACGCTTAATCGCCCTGCCAGAGCACGATTAGCCAGCTTACGTCTCAAATCATCGGTAGGAACGCCCAAAATCGCACGAGCGTGTCCCATACTCAAAGACCCTTCGATCAGCATATTTCTTATCTCAAGCGGCAATTCCAGGAGCCTTATGTAGTTTGAAACAACAGACCTGTCTTCGCCAAGTCTTTTGCTGGCCTCGACTTGTGTTAAATCGAACGTTTCAATATACCTGTGATAGGCTTTTGCTCTTTCAATCGGGTTCAGGTCAGTTCGATGGATGTTTTCCACTAAGGCCAATTCAAGCATCTGCTCGTCATTGGCCTGTCTTACCATTGCGGGTATCTTGTTGAGCCCTGCCAACTCGGAAGCTCTAAATCGTCTTTCTCCAGCCACAATCTCGTATTTATTACCTGCTTTTCTCACGATGATTGGCTGAATAACACCATTAGTCTTTATGGACTCTGAAAGCTCTGTTAATTGCTTCATATCCCAGCTGCTTCTGGGCTGATAAGGATTGACAACGATGTCTTCCAGTGATAAATCGAGGAGCGATTTTTGTAACGCCTTGTCCTCAGGGAAGTTATGGCTATTGTCGCCCATTTCGCTAATTTGAATGTCCGGGATAGATGTCGTTATCGGACCCATAAGAGACTCCAGCCCCCTGCCGAGATGTCTTGGTTTGTCTTTCTTTTTGGATACCATATTTCGCTCCTTCGATTAGAATTGCTTTTGACTTGCGAGAGGCGTTTTTTTCGCTAAAATTTCTGCTAATAGATTTTTAGCATACGAAAGCAGAGTTAGCCAGAAAAATCCTTTTAAAAAATGTTTCACGTGGAACATTTTTTTGCTTTTACGGTAGGGCGGTCAGAAACATCAAGACGTAAAGTCATAAAACGATGCTGCTCATAAAGCTACAAAAACGGGATGTTTCACGTGGAACATTTCATTGGCCACGGAGTTCACAGAGGAAAAAAAGAAATAGAGAAAAATGGATTCCCGCTTTCGCGGGAATGACAAAAGAAATTAAACGCAGATTAACACAGATTTTAAAAAAGTAAAAACCTAAAAGTAAAAAGGCAAAACTAAGGAATCGCTTTTCGGCGATGACCGATTAAAATGGATTCCCGCTTTCGCGGGAATGACAAAAAAAGAACCCCGGCAAACAAGTTGCCAGAGCTAACTGAAACCCCCTGCAATGCAGGGGGCTAAATGGTGATGCGGACGAAATAGAAAAATATGCAGCAACCCGCAGGGCAAGACCCGTTCGGCTTTGCTCAGGGCAAGACCTACGGGCTAAACGGCGATGGGAACGCAATAAAAAATCCGTGCAAAAAAACATTCCGGCCGCTCCCGCGGCTCAGCTGCTAAGCGATTGGAAAATGATAAACAATTTGCAGGTACCCCCGGAACAAGACCCAGGGGCTAATGGCGATGGGAATGGTGTTTCGAGGGTAAAAAACGAACTTTTTTGTTATTTTAGTTATGTTTCTACCTAAATTTCTGTGTTTTTCATTACGGTATCAATGCCAAAAAATTGATAGACTCTATGCGTTGTCTCTGCTAAAATCCTCCTGCATTCTCTAAAACTTTGAAAAGGAGTAAAAATGATTACCGCATTAGAACAGTATGACCCGCAAATTTATGAACTGCTTCGACAGGAAGCTACCCGCCAAAGCGGGTCCATCCGTCTTATTCCATCGGAAAACTATGTCTCGAAAGCAGTTATGGCAGCGACAGGCAGTTGCCTTACAAATAAATACGCTGAGGGCTATCCCGGCAAACGATATTACGAAGGCCAGCAGGTAACAGACCTTGTGGAATCGCTTGCGAGAGACCGTGCGAAAAAGATTTTCAAAGCAGACCACGCCAACGTACAGCCGCATTCCGGAGCAGTGGCTAATTTGGCTGCTTACAGCGCTTTGGCTTCGCCGGGAGAGACTATAATGGGACTTTCGCTGCCGCACGGTGGACACTTAAGTCACGGCTGGACAGTAAGTTACACCAGCAAAATATATAACTCGGTTAGCTATGAAGTTGATACCGAGACAGGGCAGTTTGACTTCAATAAAATCCTGGAGCTTGCCAAAAAGCACAAACCGAAAATAATTATCTCAGGGGCAAGTGCGTATCCGAGAAAAATCGACTTCAAAAAGTTTGGCGAAATCGCTAAAAGTGTTGGCGCTTATCACGTTAGCGACATCGCTCACATCAGCGGCCTTGTCGTAGCGGGACTGCACCAAAACCCTATGCCATACGCTGACATCGTTTCTACGACGACGCATAAAACACTTCGCGGCCCGCGAGGCGGAATGCTGCTTTGCAAAGAAGAGTGCGCTGCCAGTGTTGATAAAGCTGTTTTTCCCGGCCTTCAGGGCGGCCCGCATATGCACACCATAAGCGCTCTGGCAGTTGCGCTCAAAGAGGCTGATACGCCGGAATTTATCGCCTACGCAAAACAGGTTATCAAAAACGCGAAAACACTTGCCGAGAGTTTGATGGGATACGGATTCAAACTTTTCACCGGCGGCACAGACAACCATCTTATCCTAATCGATTTGAGGAATAAAAATATATCAGGAAAAAAACTTGCCAAGGCTCTCGACAGAGCTGGAATCGTCGGCAATTATAACACGATTCCCGGAGACCCGGCCAAGCCTTTCAATCCCAACGGCTACAGAATCGGAACCCCGGCGGTAACAACCCGTGGTATGAAACAGGAACAGATGAAAAAAATTGCAGAGATGATTAACACTGTCACTGAGAATATCGACAACGAAGATGTGGTCGCTAAAGTTGGAAGGGAAGTTCTGCTTTTGTGTTCGGAATTTCCTGTGCCGGAACATTTTATTATTCCGAATAAGCATTAAGCAAACCTTTTCAAGGAAGGATATAATCAATTATGCTCAAGGAACTGTTTAAAAAACAGGCTCAGCTCAATAAGCGTACCGGCTTTGACGCAAAAGAAATTCGTGAAAATTTAGACCCGGCCAAAGCAGGTTTGTGGCTGAATAATTATATTGCGGCGATGAGTAATGAACTTGAAGAACTTCGCGATTGCACATATTGGAAGCATTGGTGCAAGGAGGCAAAGCAGGGCAGAAGGTTTGAACTCAATGACCTGCAAAATGCCAGAGTTGAGGTTATCGATATGCTATTTTTCTGGATAAGTCTTGCACAATGTGTTGGGCTTAATGCCGACGATGCTTACAATCTTTATATGCAAAAACTGCAAGTCAATCATACCAGGCAGGACAACAATTATTCGATGGCAGAAAAAACCGAAGACGACAACAAGGACATCGACTTGTAATTTCAGTTGAGGCTTGCGAGATATGGAACAGGCAAAATTTAAAACTGCTGTTCTCGGACTTGACGACAGGGCGATTAGTTTTTTGGCACCTGCAAAGGAGTGCGGGCTTTTTGATATCGTTTCGGTCGCCGACAGCGATATGGCAAAGGCTGAAAAAATTTCTCAGCAATACAACTGTACCGCCTTCGATGACTTTCGGCAGTTTACACTTCAAAATGATGTCGATATACTCTTCGTTGCCGAGCCGCTTTACCGCTGTATGGAACACGTTAAAACAGCGATATCAAACAGGACGAACGTTCTTAAACTTGTACCTACCGCCGCGAATTTCAATGAAGCAGGGGAACTGATAAAGCTGGCTCAAAAAAATAAGGTTGAGTACCTCACTGCCTGTCCTATGAGATTTGCGCCGGGCTTTGAAAGGCTTTGTGATTATCTTAAGACAGTCGATATTCGCCAATTCTATTTTATAAAGGCCTATACCTGTCTTGGCAACGGTTCTTGTGAAACAAATTCTCTCGACAAAAATATCGACCCAAAATTGCTCGGCGGGGGGGTGCTACTGAACAACTGCTTTGAGCTGATTGATGAAATAGTTTTAAATTTTTCTCTGCCTCAACAAGTCTATGCATTGATGACGAATCAGACTGCTGATAAAAAAGCCAGGCAGTATCTCGGCGAAGATACTATGGAAATTTCTATGAAGTTTGCCAACGGACTTATCGGGAACTTTACTGCCGCCAAACATTTCGGCCCGGCAGGAGGAGTCGCTGTTCCGCTGCAAATTTACGGTCCTGAGCAAAACATCGCTGTTACTATGAACCGGCTGGCAGTTTACGACAGTAGCAACAAGCTAATTGAAGAACATAAGTACCCGCATAGTCCGGAAAAATGTATTGCCGAAATGTTAATAGATTTAGGCAGGGCATTGCTAATGAGCGATGAGTACAAATTAAGATACGGAGCCAGACACGACTTAGCTGCGATGGCATTTATCGAATCGGCATACCTGAGCGCAAAAACCGCGATGCCGGAGGGGCCGGAAAAGCTTTATGAAATTTCAGAGTGCGACAACCTTCCGTTGGGTTAAGCCTTTACGATTTTCTCATCGAGATATCGCAAAATATGAGCGGTGAGTTTTTTCATCTCCGGAGTATGCGGAAGCAGTGCCGCCATTTGTTCAATGTACCCGCGTTTTTTAATTTGTCTTAACGTTTCAACAAAATTAATATCCGTAATCCAGCCCATCTGCACGATAAGCATATCGTCAAGCGTTTTTAAATCCTTGTAATGCACCGTGCGATTGTTCATTACCGCATCGAAAATTTCCGCTGAGCACCGCCGAGTATTCGGAAAGCCCATACTCGCAAGATACTGCTGGGGATTTTTGCGGAAGTTATCAATGTGCGTTAACATAACGCAATAAATATCGAGCTTGTCAGCGTCCCGAATAAGTTTTGAGAAAATGGCGGTCTTGTCATCAAGGCTGTCGGGCATATCTTTTTTGCCGTGCAGGGCGATTGACCGTTCGATGATTTTTATCTCACGGCTGCTCAGGTCAGCGAGAAGTTTTTTCTCTCTGATAAGCCTTAGCCCAAGCCCACTGTGGTTGATACTTTCGGCATCACTATAAGTGCCATATTTTTGGAACTGGCCAAATCTGCCAATATCGTGAAAAATTGCGACCGTCTCGGCAAGGAGTTTTTGCTCATCGCTTAAACCAATGGAGGCGGCAATCAACAGAATCTCCCGGCAAACCCTCCTCGTGTGGTCGACCTTGAGCTTGATGTTCTGGTTCACAAATTCATCACCGCCGTAGAAGGTTGAGACATAATCATCAAAATATTTCTTAAAATGTTCCAGTTGTTGCTGCTGCATAGGGGTTTCCCGTAAATAAACAGGTAATTTAATGCAATTAGCGGTTTTTTGACAGAAAAACAGTTAGGTAATCCGTAAAAACTTCAGATATTCATTCGTTTGTCAGCGAAATTTGCGTATAATCGACCAAATGTGTTGTGAGCATAGAGAATTATAAAACAGGGAGTTGCAAATGCCTACTGTAAAAGATGTTATTGTTCGCAAGCCGGGCAGCGAAGAAATCGCTGATTGCCAAAAATGGCCGATATGGTCGTGTCAGAAAAGCAGCTTTGACTGGGACTACACCCAAAAAGAAACGTGCCTGATTCTCGAAGGAAAAGTTACGGTAAAAGACAGGTCCGGCAGCGATGAAGTGAGTTTCGGCGAAGGCGATTTGGTGATTTTCCCGGAAGGACTAAAATGCGTCTGGCAGGTTACCGAATCGGTGAAAAAACACTATAATTTTGATTAAAACCGAAAAATCGCCCCAATGCCGCTAATTATTAAAACGCTGATTACGCAGGCTTGTCCTGAGCGTAGCCGAAGGATTGCACGGATTTATTTCAAGAGGATAGAATACAGTAGGCAGTAGACAGAATATCGAATCGGCCTTACGGCCGAGACCTGTTTTATGAAAAATGGATACCCGCTTTCGCGGGTATGACAGAGTCGGTGGGAATGGGTAGTGATTGTGAAAGTGATAAGCAGGACAAACAAATTTCCTTGCAAAATGGGTGATTTGCGTATAAAAGTGTACGAAATTAGCAATAGAAATAGTATTTAATGACTGTATTTAGGAGTTTTTGAGATGGCAAACGTTTATTATGAGAAAGACGCGCCAATTGATGCGCTAAAGGGCAAAAAAGTTGCGGTTATTGGCTATGGCAGCCAGGGACATGCGCATAGCCAAAACCTTCGTGATAGCGGTATCGAAGTTGTGGTCGCGGAACTTGAGGGTACCGATAATTTTAAGCTGGCGATTGAGCATAAATTTGAGCCGACCGACATCAAAACCGCAATGAATGGAGCAGCATTGATTATTGTTACTCTGCCCGACGAAGTGCAGGGAGTCATTTACGAAAAACAAATCGCCCCGAATTTGGCCGCTGGCCAAACACTGGGCTTTTGCCACGGCTTCAATATCCATTTCAAATATATTGTTCCCCCGAAAGATACTAACATTGTTATGATTGCTCCAAAGGGGCCGGGCCATCTGGTTCGCAGCGAATATGAAAAGGGTGGCGGCGTTCCGTGTCTTATCGCTGTCGAGCAGGATGCCAGCGGTGATGCAAAAAATATCGCTTTAGCTTGGGCTAACGGTATCGGCGGCGCACGAGCCGGCATTATCGAGACAACCTACAAAGAAGAGACCGAAACCGACCTGTTCGGCGAGCAGGTTGTTCTTTGCGGCGGGCTGTCTGCTCTGATTAAAGCCGGTTTTGATACACTTGTTGAAGCAGGCTATCAGCCGGAAATCGCTTACTTTGAATGTATGCACGAGACAAAACTTATCGTTGACCTGATGTATCAGGGCGGTTTGAACTATATGCGTTACAGTGTTTCCAATACCGCTGAGTATGGCGACCTGAGCAGAGGCCCGCGAATTGTCAATGACCAGACGCGTGCTGAAATGAAAAAAATTCTGGGCGAAATTACCAGCGGAGCTTTTGCTAAAGAATGGATAGAAGAGTACAAGGGCGGAATGAAGAATTTCAATGCTCTTTATGAAAAAGACAGCAAATCCAAGCTGGAAGTTGTCGGACGCAAACTGCGTAAGATGATGAAATGGATTAAATCCAAAGAAGTTTAGAGCACGCTAAACTCAGACAGCACAAACCAACGCCGACTGCCCAAAATCAGTCGGCTTTTTTTGTGCGTGTATTTGTAAGGTTGACAGGGACAATAGCCGATATTATTGTTGATGTTCTATTTTAGCAAAAATTGAAAGGATTAGTTGTGAAAGCAACCAGCTTGGTAAAAATCATCGTTATCAGTATTGTAATCTCGATTTTCAGCGGCTGCGGCATCGAAGAACCCGCTGAACGAATATGGCTCGAGGAAAAGCCTTACACCGGCCAGCTCCCCGATGCCTATAATCAGATAACGGTTAGAAAGAGTACCAGCGCGTATGTTCTCGACAATATAAAAAAATCTGACAATGAACTCATCAGCCAAAGCGAAAGCGTTGTTGCCTGTTGGGGCGAGAAGAAAAAGACCTCCCAGCTCTGGCAGACGGTGGCGGCATTCGATGAAGAGAGCTTTACGGTTTGGCGAAAATACTTCTTAGCCGTCGATGAAAAGCCATGGCATCTTGGCGCTAAGGGCCAAAAGCTGCGTTTCGATAGCGAAAGCATTCTGGACGAGGCGACACTGGCTGAGCCTTACACCAGTGAAAACCATAAACGCATCGCAATCATCGAAACAGTACTCGATAATTACCGCAGCGATACCGGCGATGTAAGGCAGGACAGCAGGGCACTTAACACCGGAGTTATGATGGCCAGCCAAACCATCGAACGGCTTCTTTATGTTTTGAACCAGTCGCCTGCGCTGGCGGCAAAACTCAGCGAAGAAAACGGTCTGCTTTTTGACCATATAACACTTGGCAAGAGCAGGGCGAAGCTGTTACTTAAAGGCGACCTCGCTGTACTAAGTATCAAAATCGGCAGGGTATCCAGAAAGTTCGGCCAGTAGCACAACAACGTGTTTATTGGTGACTTAAGAAAAAAACTCAGACAGCATTTGTCGAAGATGGCGAGGGATAAATTTTACCTTCCAGCCTTTTTATATTTCGACGGTGCAAAGTCCTTTTTGCTGCTGTCCGAGACGAACATCCGTGTCCTTGTTTTTATTTTTGTTTTTTACCCGACCCGTTTTTTTACTGCTGGCTTGAGTTTCAAAGATTTTTTCAGCCTCCTGCACAGCAGCGGCATCGGTTAAAACAAGATGTTTTATAAAACTTGTCGGTATGCACCGCAAGTCGGATTTTAAAATTTTATCCTCAACCATCGAGGCGACCACTCTGGCCATCAACGGATTAAAGCCTTGCGTTTCTATCAAGTCGCTTGCAATTATTGACTTGTTCCAAAGACAGCTAATACCGGTTTTTCTGTAGGTGTTAAGCTCAGCGGCATCGGTAATTGTTTCAACCTCGGCCTTGACCACTTCTATTCTGGACCGCAGAAGATTGCGGTAATGATGATTTTCCGTCAGCAGCAGAGCCGCGTTATGATAACCCGCAGAGTCAATAGCAGCCTTGATTATCGAAAAAATTTGATAGCTCGAAATTTCCGGACGGTCATATTTTTTGTAAAGATAAAATGTAACCGAATCGGCCAACTGCTCAGCCGCAAAAGTGTCGCTCTCACAGGACGGCGTTATCACTCGTATTAACGTCGCGATAACTTTCGTGTGAAGATACTCCTCTATGGAACCATCAGCTTTTATTACCTTAAGCTGCATTGACCAATCCTTTGTTTTTTTTTCGCTTTATGCCTGTTGCGGCCTAAAAAAGTTTCGGCTGCTCAGCCTCATCGACCTCGGAGATTGCCAGGGTAACTTCCTCGATTAAATCTCCCGCATCGGTAAAATCGCGATAAACGCTTGCGAACCTGATATAAGCAACCTTGTCCACTGCTCGAAGATGTCTCATCGTGCTTTCGCCGACAAACTTCGAACTAACTTCCTTGTCAGAATTCTTGAATATGTCCTCTTCCACCTTGTCGGCAACCCACTGGATTTGCTCAGCGGAAACCGGCCTTTTGTAACAAGCCTTCTGAAGCCCGGAGATAACTTTATCCCTGTCGTAGGGAACTCGCGAGTTATCCTTCTTTATCACACTGAGCTTGAAACTTTCGCCAATTTTTTCGTAAGTGGTAAACCGTCTTTTACAGATAAGGCATTGCCGCCGCCGCCTGATAACCCTTCCAGCCTCGCTTGAACGGGAGTCAATAACCTTGTCTTTGTTTTCCTTACAGAATGGACATTTCACGAGCTTTTCCAGAGAAACACTACAAATAGAATTCGCCGTCATTCTACACTCTATATGTAGTATGTCAAACAAAAAGGATGTCGCAAATCTCTCTTCGGCCGCCTTTTGCTGTGAGTTGTTTTTCAAAAACAGCGTAATTGGTATTAGGCTAAAGAGTAACAGGCAATGTTTTTGTTTTTTCTTTGACCTGCGAACCAAAATTTTGTTTCACAGCGCATAAAAAAAGGGCTCTGCATCCCCTTCGAGCAGAGTCCCCAAATTTAGACCGTACGCATATCCCCCCGGATACGCCTCAACGCCTCTTGATTTTGAGCCGACTGACAACCCCCCGGCTACTCAGTCAAACCCGCTTTATCTGCGCTAATGGCCAAACAAATTTTTATTTCCAACACATCCCCGGCGAAGCCATTTTTACATCTATTTTTAAAGCTCTTTTGTAAGGCTTTTAAAATTCGCCTGCCCTGGTTTGTCCCCCCAAGGCAGGAAACACAAGTTAAAGGAGGAGAGAAGAATTTTTTATTTTAAAGAACCTCGTCCTTAAATTTCCTATCCAAAACATAATAATCAAATCTTCAAACTGCAAATCCATACTACTTTTTATTTTTCTTTTATCTTTTAAAGCTCTTTTGCAAGGCTTCTGAAATTCGCCTGCCCTGGTTTGTCCCCCCAAGGCAGGAAACACAAGTTAAAGGAGGAGAGAAGAATTTTTTATTTTAAAGAACCTCGTCCTTAAATTTCCTATCCAAAACATAATAATCAAATCTTCAAACTGCAAATCCATACTACTTTTTATTTTTCTTTTATCTTTTAAAGCTCTTTTGCAAGGCTTCTGAAATTCGCCTGCCCTGGTTTGTCCCCCCAAGGCAGGAAACACAAGTTAAAGGAGGAGAGAAGGAGTTTTTTTATTCCTGTTAGCTTTGTTTGCCTCTCCACTAATAACTTAAGAAACAAAATCGACAGAGACAAATCGAATGCGAAAAAAATGATAATTTTTGTCAGATTGCTGCGAAACAGTTATAGGACCTTTGTAATCAGTTCAATAATTTTGAAATCAAAAACAACCCCCGAATTACAATTCGGGGGCTAATTTTAAAAAAAGCCCGGTCTTTCCCCAAAGACCAGACTCAAAAGAAACATTATGGCGACATTCAAATCGCCGTCAGCAGTAGTAAGGCAAAAAACCTCCAACGAACATAACTCTATTTATCCACAACACGGCTGAGCATCGAAGGCGCAATAATCCATCTCATCATCAAGGGTTTTCATTCTCTTCCATATTTTTTCGTCCTTAAGAACCTCCAGTGCTGCAGGTAAAAGAATGTTATCTTCCTGGAAAATATGTTCCCGCAATACCGGCACAAGCACTGCTGCTGTCGCATTCAGCTGGGCGAGAAACTGTCCGCGCTCAAGCCTGTTGAAATTAACCACCGTCGAGTTTAAGCTTTTCACTAAGTTTTTTATTCGCAAATGAGCTCTCTGCAGAATCCTGCATATACTATGGCAGGGGTAACCTTCCAAAGCAACAAACAGCAAATGTTCCTCCCGCTGATTATGTAAATCTATTGCCTGCAAATGCCCGGTTATATGTACAAGCTTGCGATACTCCGAGCAGAATTCGGTTATCGGTTTGCCGGACATAATTTCTTCGTTAACATCCACAAGGTCTGCCAGAAACGTCTCGAACATATCGTGCTCTGCCAGAATTTTTCTTATTGGATGGTTCGGTGCCACGCTTGCCCGCAACAGTGCAAACTGATCTCCCAGCAGCGACGCGAATGCATAAACCAGTGTTCTGACCTGCGATACAGAAACACAGGAATCCAGAAGGTATTTTTGGGCTCCGGTAATATCTCTTAAATTGATATTTTTCAGAAGCAGCTGTGCCTCGTGTCGAACCTTTTCAGGGTCTTCTCCGCCTCTGATGCGCTCAAGTATATCGGCTAACTGTTTTGACTTTTCCATAGTCATCATCTCCAATCGTATCCCTCTGAACAGAAAATCCGATTTGTATCGCTTTGCAAAACGCCCTGCAAACCGAAAAAGTCTGATATGGGACAAGCCTATTAACTTGCGTTTATAATGATCAATCCTTTGAGGCCTCTCTGTGTTTTGTACGAAGCCAGGCGAAGAAGGGAGAGCAAAAAAAAGAAAAAACGGATAATTTTTTTTGTGTTCGTGTTAACGCAGGTAAAATGAATTGCCTAAAGGTAAGACTTGGTAAAACAGGCAAAAGAATTTGACTTGCATATCATTTACGGACAAGCTTGAGGCTTTTTTTGATAGCACATCCTGAAGCATTGCCTTGTCAAGACTAAGGTCGGCAACTAAACGCTTGAGCTTTTTGTTCTCCTCTTCAAGTTGCCTGAGCCTACGAAGTTCAGCAACACCCATACCGGTAAACTTCTTCTTCCAACGGTAGAATGTAGCCTGAGTAACACCCATTTTGCGGGTGATCTCTTCGACGTGGATACCCGATTCCGCCTGACGCAAGGTGTAAGCTATCTGCTGTTCGGCAAACCTGCTTTTCTCCATGGTTTTTAGAGCATTTTAAGATTTTATGTACAGTCAAGCCAGTTCATAAATAATCTTTCTTATCAACATTTGAATAAACAATTGTACAGATACACTGTTACCCTTGCGTAAGCAGGGACCCAGAAAACATTAACAAAACAACTGGATTCCCAGAGTTTAACCCAATACCTGTGTACCGCAATGATAATGTTCCACTTCGCCGCAAACAAGCAATTTATTATAGCCACCCTGTAGCTTTAGCCAAAAGTTTCGTATAGTACACAAAATTCGGCCAGGAAACATCGCTGGGCACACCGTGGTCACAGCTTGGTATAAATCCACCGTCCTCTATAATCGGCATTATACGTTCCATCTCTTTTTCAATAACTTTGCCACCTTCGGACATTGCGCGTTTATCGACACCGCCGCGATATGCCATATCCTTGCCGAAATCCTTCCGAAGCTGCACAATGTCATTGCCCGCCGCGACTTCTATTGGGTCGCAAACGTTAATTCCTGCTTCGATCCACATAGGTATCAATTCGCCAATGTAACCATCGGAATCCATTGAATAAACTTTAACCCCTGCCGCTTTTATGATGTCCCCCCATTGTTTCCACACTGGCAACAGATACTCTCTGCACATTGCCGGCGATATCATTGAAAAGCTCTTGTACGCCATATCCTCGCTGATATGAACCATATCCGGCACAAAATACTTGAATGTATTTTTCAGCAGCCGCATAATATAATCACACCAGAAATCTATCATCTCCTGAATAAATTTCGGATCATCGTGGAGCATCATACACAACTCCTCAAAACCCAGCCATTCGCGCAACTGCCAGAACGGTCCGGAAAAATGTATCTCTATCGGATAGTCCCGATTCCTGAGTTTTTTACCGAGAGATTCAGGATTTCCCGGCAAACGCGACGTATCATCGGCATTATAACGCCGCTTCATCTCATCCCAGTCTTTTCGTGATTCAACCGGACACTTAATCCACCGCCGCGTTACAAAATCGATACCGCTACGCAGGTATTCGAGGGTGTATTCATTGCCTATCTCGCAGATATTACCCTTCCAGTCCTGAACTATCTGGCTGCGTTCCTTTCGTTCGATAACCTTTTCCTCGAACTGCGGGTTCATCCGTTCATCCACCCGGAACATTTCCCCATACTTTGGCAATTCCAGTGTCCCGCCCGCCTGCCGATACGCCTCCGCCGTTATTTCCTGGCCGGTATCGATGTCCTGCGGCAACCCTTCCTTATGCCACCTTTCACGCGTCGATTTTCGCCCGCCACCCGGCTGCAACGGAATTCTATCGGGTTTACCAAACAATAACGTCTCTGCAAAACGCTTTCGTTCATTCATATCTTTTTCCTTAATTACGTACTTTGGGACTATTAGTCAGTAGCTGAAAACTAATAATTACAAGTATCCTTTCATTAGTTTTCGCACTTCTGCAATATGTTTTTTCGCTTGACTCAGTTTTTTGTTTCTTACCAGTTTCAAAAAGGTTTGACCTAATTCGTTATGGGCCTCACAGTGAATCATGTGGTCTAAAGCGACTAACTGTTTAAGCTGTTTTTTTGTTTTTGCCGGCCAAGATGTTGTGATAATATGCTCAAGCCACCCTTTGTGGCCTTGCATGGCACACCACCCAGACCACAACTCATCGATTTTATGCGGGGACCGCAACAACGATGACAGTTTGTTAATGTAAGCAAGGAATTTCTTACGTTCCGGATTTTCCATCAGATTGACAAATCCTGTGTCCATGCTAAAGCTTGTCGGCAATATATTAAAGCTGGAAATCTTTGAACCACTGAATTTCAGTTCTACTGAAAAACCACGATACCAAAAAGCCTGAGTTTCCGGTTTTGGTGATGACCACGGAAAAAGGAAATTACCAAGGGAATAAAAAACCGGAACACCATTGTATATTTCGTAGCCCTGCGGAACATGTGGATGACTGCCAATCACTGCGGTAGCGCCTGATCTGGCATACATTCGGTATAACCGCATCATTCTTGGCGATGGAAACGGAGAATACTCATTGCCGCCGTGCACAAACACCAGAACGATATCTGCTTTTTTTGCTGCGGTGCGAATTGCTTCACAGTCTTCAGCAGGTGCCATAGATGCCCCGCCCCAACCAGTGTCATCGGCGACACAAAATCCGGTTTCAGAAAACACGAGCATGGCGATTTTCAAGCCACCTTTCCTGATATATAGCGGAGTCCTCGCGCTAGATTCATTGTCTCCAGCTACGAATCATCCGCAAGTTTAACGGATATAAACGGCGATGGCGAAACAGACAGGGACGATTTGCAGTTGATGGCTGATGCTTGGTTGGAAAAATCCACCGATTTAGGTTATGACGCTGCTGCTGATTTGAATAATGATGGCAAAATAGACAATTCTGACGTTGATATAATGTCTGAAAACTGGCTCGCACAAAACGATGGCACAGCTAAACATTATTACTACCATTCTGACGGCCTTGGCAGTATAATCGCTATGTCAGATTCAGACGGTTCGCTGGCAGAATCTTATGAATATGACGTTTTCGGCTCTTTAAAAATTTATAACGCTTTAGGCTCTGCCACCACTACCAGTTCTATGGCTAATCCGTATTTCTTCACCGCCCGCCGATACGACCCTGAGACTGGCCTGTATTATTACCGCGCAAGGATGTATAGTCCTGCGTTGGGCCGATTTCTGCAACCCGACCCGATTGGCTACAAAGGCGGCCTGAACCTCTACGGCTATGTCGGCAATAACCCGATTATGTTTACTGATCCACGGGGATTGTGTGTTTCAAGAGCTAAGAATTATATCAGCAATAGGCTGTCAAACGCAGCAAGTTCTATTCAAAATAATATATCGAGTGCTGGTAGTGCCATTAACAACAGCTTGTCAAACTTACGTACCGCTGCTACTGAACAAATGGATTACAGTATGAGAAGTGCAAGAGGTTTAGGAACGTTAGCTGGCAATTCTGGAAGGAGCATAAAAACTGGCGCGGTGGATATATGGAATAAGTCTGGCGCAAGACATGACTACCATGTTACACAGGCCGCTATTTGGGGGGTGGAATACGGAGTTTCAACAGCCATACCATCTTTGTTAAAATATGCAGGAAATCTCAGCGGTAATGTTATGGTACCTGCCAGTGCTTATAATCCACAAGTCAATTTGAACCTTGATAATATAAGTATCGCGGCAAATTTTTTTGATAGGCTCTTAGGAGATAGTTTGAAAAACCACGCAGATGACTCAAAAAAAATGATGAGATGGCATTGGGAACAAAGATAAACTTTTTTGCTCTCTATTATGAATGAAAGGAAGGAAGTTGCTATGGCTGAAAAGGTTACTCCGATAGAGCAAAATATTATTTTGAACAAAAAAACATCGCGAGAGACTAATATTATAGCAATTATTGTGGCATTACCAGCCTGTTTGTTTTTTTTATTAGGAGTATCGTTATTAATCGGATTTGCTGATATTCCTCATCAAGACTCACGTCCAGCCCTGTTTGGGATGGTTTGGCTTGTTTCAGAATTAGAGTTTGGTATATATTATATTCTTATTAGTTCTGCCACTATGCTTACGGTTTTTGGCATTGTCAGGAAATATAAATGGGGATGGTGGTTTTTGATTATACTTTCTGTTTACCATATTATTAATAACTTTCTTGTGTTGCCAAGATTTGAGACATCCATAACAATAATAGCAATAATAAAAATAGGGATAATTTTTTGGCTTATTTATAGGAGGGAATTTTTTTGTAAATAAATCAAAGGTGTTTGGTATAATTGTTGGTAGTAAATAGTATTTGTTTTTCTTTCACAAAACATGAGATGCTTATACAAAATAAATTAATAGGAGATTGCAATGTATAAAAATGTGAAAATTAAATTATTGTTAATTGCTTGTTTGGGATTATTTATTGGTAATGTTTGTTTGGCGGAGCAAGCAAATTTGTCTCAGGATGATATTAAATTCTATGGCAAAGTTGTTGATAAGTCCGGCAAACCTGTCGCCGGGGTGGTTATCAATATTGGAATCAAGAAATCCAATAAGGCCAAAGGCGTATATGTCGATTCTACAACGGCAACATCTGACAGCCAGGGGCTGTTTGAAGTTAGCGGCTTAGGTAGTGCTGCTTATATAAGAACAATAGAAAAACCAGACTATGAATTTATTAGTAAAAAAGGCAAAATGAATTTCAATTATTCAAGCACCACTGCCAATAACCCAGCCATATTCCATATGCGTAAGAAGAACCCCCCAGCCTTTTTGCTCCGCAACTCATATTTATTGAAATTCGGATTGGACGACACAACTGAATACTATCTTGATATTGCCTCTGGCGGTCTTTGGGATGGGCAAAAACTGGAAAAGAACCCACGGCTTAACAGTATGTTATTCCAAAAGGTGGAAGTTCTTCCTTTGGATTCTAACGATATTCGGCCGAATATGCTTATAGATCACGCAGATATTGTAGTTGTCGGCCGACCAAACCGTGATGGTTCCGAAGTCGAAATTTCTTTTACGTGCCTAGATGCAAATAGCGGCTTACTTGTAGATGACGAGATTTTCTATGAAGCACCTGCAGATGGCTATAATACTATGGCTAAAATGCAAATTGATATTACATCGAAAACTGCGAAACTCAAAAAGTATCTTTACGTTAAATCTAGAGATGAGCAGTTTTATTCACGCATAGATTTATCTATAGCGACTGGCTCTCAGGGTTTAACGGTTATAGCTAAGACTTGGACGAACCCTGATGGCTCCAGAAACCTTGAGTACGACAAGCAATATCAAAAAGCTCAGCGGGGTACTCGCCGATTTCAACGCTTTAATAGCGTCCCAATGGGTAGGCGGGAGCGTGTCCGGCAACAAGACATGGCCCAATATCGGACTGCAAAACAGAGGGCAAAAACCAGAAGGGCAGCCGACTCCGATTAGCGTGAATTAGCTACTGAACGGATGGCTTTGGCGAACGGCATCCTATGAAGTGGAGCCAGTTAAGTATTGCTTGATATAATTTAAAGCACTGTCCTCAAACTGTCCTCAAAACCCACTGTTGGGATAATAGCTGTGGTTGAGTTTGCAAGTTCCATCATAGTCTTTTGACTGTCATCATCATGGAGATGATAGTAAAGGTCGAGCATTTCTGATGAACTGTGTCCCAACCAAGCCAGAGCCTTTCGATGAGCAACCCCATGGTTGGCGCACATACTTGCGAAATGATGTCTGAATGAATGCAGTTTATATTGACTCGCATTTTCAAATTCACATTCAGCACACAAAACTTTTAAATGTTTCAAGAGTTTTCTTTCACTTATCGTATAGTGTTTAATCTATCACACCTTATATGAACTTTTGATAGAAATAGTATAATTAGACTTTTCTTGTAAAAACTATGATAATCCAGAATCTATTTTGCAGAATCCGGTGCATATTCTGAAAAACTATCCAGAACTAAAGCAAATTATCAAAACTTGGCCGAGATTATCACGTCAACAAAAGCAGGCGATTCTTATGTTATCAACTTTTGATTTTCAGAACAGTGAATAGCATTGCGGGGTATCTGGCACCGCGTTTTGAAGAATAGGACATCTCAGCTGCAAAAAGTTTGATGTGCTGTAAAAAGTCGAACACGAATAGGAGGTTAGGCATCAACCTGATATTATTATATTTTTTGCTCCTTAGGTACTCCTTCACCTATCGGGTTATGTGGGTGAAGGACCTTGCGGACAAAAAATATGCTCTTTGCAAAATTTTGGTCAAATAACATTTGACCGGTTCTGCTTCATAGGATGCTATTCACCAGATGGTAGCATTCAAGCGGAAAATGCGAATATTTAACATGTGCTACGAGCACGCATAGCAGCCTGAGCTGAAGGATTATATTTATATGGAGCGAATTTATATGCTAAAATAAAAGCAAGTAATTATAACCATTGACAGATAACCTCATAACAGCACCTCATTGCTGTTCTATCTGCTGCCATGGATATCACCCAGCAATTATCACTTCTGGGTTTGCCGCCGAATGGCAGATAGAAATCTTCAAACTTTTGCTGATATGTGTCGTCTTTGTGATACATCCTTATTCTCCAAGTGCAAGCGTTTTAAGTGATTTGAAGTAAAATCCATTTACTTCAAGCATTACAAACAGAACGTATCTATTTGTATAGAATGAAATCAGGTTTTATTTAGCAAGCCCTAATTATTGAAATCCATTAATTATTCACTCACATTCTGTTGTAATAGACTGGTCCAGATACATGGCTTTTTAGTGCATATCATATCCATAATCATGTTGCCGCGATGGAGGATATCGGCATAAAGCTCTATCTGTGAAACAGCACGGCCAAGTAGCTCTGGCGAGACAAGACAAATCTGAAAACCTGCCTCTTTAAACTTTTTGTAAATTCCACTCTCAAGAGGCATCTTCGTAAAACAATCCACCCATACATATTTTACCAGACCACGCATGTTCAGTACCGTTTCAATAGATTCATATTCGGAAAATCTTACTGCAAACTGGTTTATACCCCTGCCTGAAAACGCAACTATAAAAGGAAACGAGACATCAAGAAAAAAAAAGTTTGTTATACCCCTGTCCTTCAGAAGTTTCAGGATTGCAGTCTCAAGCCCTTCTTCCTTGACATTAAGTATGATGATTTGGTGTCTGTAGACATCTAACCATTTTTCAAAATCCTGGCCGTCACAGAAAGGATCGTGATGCAGTATGAGCTTGGAGCCCCTTGAGCGAATATCAATCTCCACGCCAAGATTGAATGGGGTGTGTCCAAGTTCAGCTATAGTGTTTATCCGGTGAGCAATAAGTTTAGTTTTCATATTTCCTACATTTCTATATAACTATAATCAGGTCGTGAGCGTCTAATGCTATATATCAAATATTGCTCTTAACGGCAGGGCGTTGTCTTTTACTTGACCTGTTTTATGTAAATGAATCTTTTCAAATACAGCCTGCCCATCTGACAGAAGAAATCTGTGAGGAATTATGTCGCTGAAATGAGGGCATCCTCTTATAAATTCGAGGGCATGATTCCAGTCATCATCCTTACTATGTGTATATCTTGAATTCCACACACCTTGTATTTTAAGTTCCTTTCTTAGTATCGAGCTTACGGTTTTTTTTTCGATTGTCAAATCGTCCTTGATATTACCAACCCATAGTAAATTCCCTCCAACAGCAGCAAGCTCTATCGATAAATTGTAAGTCAGACTCGCTCCGCAGGACTCAATTATATATTCAGCGCCGTTATTTATCCGCTTTTTCAGACTCTGGAGCCAATCACGGCCATTTGAATTTACCACACACAACCCAAAACGAGCAGCCATATCAAGCTTATGTTTGTTTCTGTCAAATACAATTATTTTACCTGCATCAATTCTCTCTGACAGATATATCGCAATAACCAATCCTATAAGACCAGCTCCGAGAATCACCACGTTTTGTGTCCCGCCCAATTCCATTTTCCTTGCCGCATGTATTGCTACAGCAACAGGCTCAAGCAGTACCGCCTGCTCCAGTGGCATATCATCAGGCAACTTAAATAGATTCCAACTCTTTACCGCTATAAATTCTGCAAATCCGCCATTCCGCCGTGAACCATAATAATCATAATCATTACAAAAAATATAATCCTGAGAGAGACAAAATTGGCACTTATTACAGGGCATGAGAGGAAAAACTGCAACCTTATCACCTTTCTTGAAATCTTTAACATCGCCGCCGACTTTATCAACTATACCTGATATCTCATGCCCCATTACCAGTGGATAAAAATAAGCACCGCAGTCATAAGCCCTGGTGATATCTGATTCGCATATACCTGCATGTTTGACAGAGATTAGACACTCGTCATTGTCTATTGTCGGAATTTCGACGTCGGTATATTTCAATATACTGTTAGATTTTAGCAAAAGTGATTTCATAACTGAACTGTTACCTTATTTTCTTTCTGGAATGAAAAATATAATATTTCAAAAAAAATGAACATGGCACATTTGCATGGGCCTTGATATTTAAAAAGCCTTCTGTGATTTTCCATATCAGTCGATAAAATATATTATCCGGTAATTTGATGAGCTGCTTTATAATCGGTCTCAATTTCGGGAACCTTATCGCAAGATGTGAAAAACGCGACAAACGCAGTATAAACTGGCCTTCTTTATCAGTACGATAATTTTGATAAAAACACAAATTGGTCGACCCAAGAGCTAAATCCCTGTAAGCTTCAGAATCATTTATAATCTGAACCTCGTCTTTTTGCAAGACTTCAGGCAACCCTTGCGCAGAGACATCTTCTCTGCGGTATTGGCCTAGTTTTATCCCATGCTCAGTTATGTCAAGGCCAGGGAACGGTTTGAATATATTTACTGCATGGACACTATCAGGGGCAGAAAGCTCTTTTGCTTTCGTTATTGTCTCCCAAGCCAGATCAAGCGTCTCACCAGGCAGACCTAACATCATGGCCATTGAATAACGAATGCGGTGTCTTTTGAGAATACCTACCCCTTCAAGCAACTGTTTGTCCGTTATCTTTTTTTTCAAAACGTTCATCCGATATTGCTCATTGCCGCTTTCTAATCCCCATCTAACTAAAATGCAATAACCGCAGTCTTCGAGTGCCTGACCAATCTCTTCATCTATTTCACTAATAACGGCATTTATTGAAAATGGCAGCCTAATTTTTTCTTTATACTCTTTGAGAAATTCAAGTATCCACGATTTATTGTATGTCAATGTGCTATCATTAAAAAATATATAGCGGGCTTTATATTTTTCCTTCAGGGTTATCAGCTCCTGCATTAGCACAGGAATACTCCGCAATTTACAGTAGCCGTGACTACCTTCAGCCCGATATATCTTTCTGTAACCATGATTGAAACAGTAACTACAGAGGTGTGGGCAACCTCTTCCGACAAGAACCTGAGTGAAAGGAATGGTCTTAAAATAATTATCATGATCAAAATACAAATCACGGTCGTCAAATGGCAATGAATCCATATCCATTTCCCACTGACGCATTTTGTTCTTATAAATTTTGCCGTCTTTCTTGACCCACAGATTGCTTATGTCGGTAAAATCCCTGCTTGTATCAAGCCTATCGCACAATTCAGCTAACGGCTGCTCGCCTTCGCCACGACATATGATGTCAAGGCCACTGTGTTCGATAATCTGCGGTAAAAATGTGATATCATATCCGCCAGCTATAACAAGCGTTTTTATGCCAGCCATTTTCAATGCGTTTGCACAAGCCAGCATGTGGTTCCTATATGGAGTCAGCACAGAGAATGCGATTATATCCGGTAATGTTTTTTCGACATGTTTGATTATTTTTTTTTCATCACCTATCACCAAATCGACTTGATGGCCCTTGTTTTTCAAATATGCTGAAAGTCTTGATGTGCTCTGAAATGGAAAATATATTTCCTGCACAAATAATACATTAGCCATTAAATATCCCTTTCATTAGAATCCTTTCGACAGATATTGTATTATACTATCTACTAAATAAATATTTTTTTATCATAGCCCATATGTGCTTCAACTGGTCTCTTGACAGATTTTCAAGAATAAAACCCGGTAGCACTTTAGGCCTTAGATAAAATTCCAAAATCGCACGTTTATGCAGTTTCTTCAGTTCTGCAAGGTCATTAAATCCCTGTGGAAGAATAGTCGGATTGGAATATTCTGCATTATGCATATCCAGGCCTTCCAGTCTTCCTTCCTTTTTCAGGGTATCATAAATCTCCGAACCTATAAGGGGTTGGAACAACAAAATGCTTGCTCTTTTCAGGGGTAGTCCCTTTGACATCTTTATCGTTTTTAATATATCCTCTCTTGTCTCAGTCGGATATCCAAGAATGAAAAAACCTTCCATGCGTATACGGTATTTGTTTCCCAGAGTGACAACTTCTCTAACTTTTTCAAAATCCAGATTTTTCTTCATGTCCTTCTGTATTTTTTCCGAGCCTGATTCCACTCCGATAGCAATCGCATACAAGCCTGCTTCCTTCATCTTCTTTATTAACGGCTCATCAAGTGTTTCCACCCTCAGGCCGTTCGGACACCACCAAGGTAGATTAATCTTTTCCTTTAGTAGAAAGTCACAAAAGTCATCTGTCCTTTTTCTGTTCAATGTGAAGTTGTCATCCCAAATCTCAAATTCTTTGATATTGTTATTTTTCTTCAGTAATTTTATTTCATTGATAATATTCTGCGGACTTCTTGAACGAACTTTCTTACCCGAAAGTTTACCTCCCGAACAGTATGTACATGGAAAAGGACATCCCCTCGATGTTAAAATGGGAGCGGAAGGATAATGCTTCATTTTATAAGTCTTGGGATAAAGGCCCATAAACTCATAATCAGGAAACGGCAAATCGTCAAGCTCCTGTGGCAACTGTACTGGATTGAGCTGTATTCGGCCATCCACTTTATAACCGATATTCGAGACCCGCTCAAAACGTCTTGAGTCCTTTAACTCCTCAATAAATTCAGCAAAAGCTATTTCGGCCTCATTTCGAAAGATAAAATCAACCTGCTCATTTGAGAGTATCTCTTCAGGCATAAAGGTTGCGTGAGGCCCGCCGATAACAGTAACAATCTTACTGGCAACTGATTTGGCAACCTGACAGCATCTTATAGCAGAGTCAACCTCCACCGAAAAAGCGGTTATACCAACAACATCTGGTTTAAGCTCTCTGATATGATCTGCAAATTTTTGATGATTAATACCATCTCTAAGACAATCAAGGAAATGAACTTCAATATCCTCGACTTTTTTTTTCAAATAAGATGCGATATAGCCCAGCCCTATAGGCGGCATAACAAAATGAGTATTCGACGGAGGCTTTACCAGTAAAACCCTCATATGATTCCTTTCTTATATATAGTGTCCCGAGCCGATTTGAACTTCAGGAATTAACCCTGTTTTACATTCTCCAGCACTATCTGCCTTTGAAGTGCAAATGTGTTTTTCGAAACCATAATCAGTAACTGATCGAGCTTGTTTGCTATTTTTAATATTATTGTTGGTATCCAAGTTGTTTTTGCAAAACCGGCAATCCCACCAGAAAGCGGCCAGACTAAACACTCCGCATAATGGTTATGGATTATTCGAAATGGAAATTTGTTCTCAAATTTTTCTATATTATCAAAAAGCATATTCGGCACCGCGTTGTTGCTAGACCATGGATCGGCAGGATCATTGCATATTGAATCTCTGTCAAAGACATCCACATCATAACAGTAACTTTCGTGGTTCAGAATGTTCATCATAAGACGAAGTAGAAAAGAGGCGTTGACATCCTGGATTATTAATTTGCCCCTATCTTTCAAAACACGTGAACATTCAGCGAAAAAACGGTGCGGTTGGGCAATATGATGTATCATATTGCTGGAAACAATGTAGTCCATCGAGGAATTATCAAAACACATATCTAGTGCATCTACTTTTTTATTAACCCAAGGGTGTTGCTCAACATCAGTTAGAATTAAATTACTGGCATTAATATACCACTTTAAAAGCCCCATGCCACAACCCAGTTCCAGCCCTTTATGGTCTGGCTCAATATATGAATTCATCCAACTGAATCTTTTTTTTAACAGATATTCGAGATTACGGTTTTTACCATCAAGAATGTTTTGCCTGACTTTAACTGCTACATCCGGCGAAGAAAATGTGTGTGTTTCATTTCCACAAAACTTCTTGCCTAATAATAACGGTCTTTTCATTAAGTCTGTCCTATCATTAAAAATCAAAGGTTATGAGAGCTAAAAACTGGTTTGATACGGCGAAACAGTCTGTGTTTTATTCCCATTTTTAATATACTTAACAAATACCCCAATATGGTTTGGTATTTTTTTACAAAGCCCGATGACCAGTTTGACTCGCCATGTACCCTTCTACCAAAATCGACGGGGAAAGTAACAAGTTTCAAGCCTATAAGCTGGCCAACATACATCAGATATACATCAAATGCAAAATCCTTCGGTGCCCTTATCAAATATTCTAGGAGAATCCTTGAAAAAACCTTCGGCTGACCATTAATGTCATCCATATTATATCCTAGTATTAGAGCTGAAACAACACTAAGATAACGTGTAAACAAATGTTCCTCTTTACGTCTATTTACTCGTAAGCCCTTAACAAGAACACCGGCATTATTAGAAATGTTTAATCTAAAAAGATTATAAGCCTTGATAACGTCTTCCGGCGGGGTTTGAATATCAGCATGGCTGTAGGCCAGTACGTCTGCACGAGCTTGCTGAAGGCCTGTTAAAATGCCATGTCCATAGCCAAGATTCTTTTCGATTGTAACCACACGAACAAATTCGCCATATTCACTTATTACTTGCTCCAGCACGCTACAAGAATCATCAACCGAACCATTATTGACGAGAATAAGCTCGAAATCAACCTCAGAACGGAGTTTAGATAGCCTTTGAACCACTATCGGAATGTTGCGACTTTCGTTGTAACACGGAAGTACTATCGACAATTCCGGTTTGGAGTCCACATGCATCACATCGCCTCTTTAATATGTTATTAATAAAATATGGTGAATTTTCCGCACAATCAAAATACTCTTGCCAGTATTGAAAGAACATCAATTCTACATGATTACCAAATGATATGTACTTATCCACCTCGAAAGCAACTACATTAAGGCCTTCCTCAATAAGCTGATTTATACTTGTGGCCACATAGAACTCATTGTTGACATGGATATTCTTTTCGATCATCTTTTGTGCTCCGTGTACAAAAGAACGAGCTTTTCGGTATGTAAATGAACCAACAACCGCAGGGTCAAGATATGGCATATCACTTATGGTTTGCTTTTCGACTATCTCAACAACACGATTATCTTCAATACGGCAATAAGCAAAAGCGTTGGGGTTGGCTTTTTTTACAGTTCCAATTCTAAAAGTCCAGACAATCACATCGATACTCTCATCATCAAGCAATTTTTGATAAGCATTCCTGTCATAGATCATCTGATAGTCACAGGAAGCAATGAACAGGCCATCTTCAAGATCAAACATATCCTTAGCTAAAAGGCAAGTACACGCAGGTCCCTGTGTTATTCTATCGACCGTGATGATACTATGGTCGGCAACAATTTTATTAACCATTTCCCTAACTTTGTATCTGCGTAGATGTTCATCAAGGCAGATAAATATATATTTATCTGCGGCAGGAAAGGAATTTATCGCACTTATGAACATAGGATTGCCTAAGACAGGTACAAAAGGTTTGGGTACATTATACTGCTCTTGAAAGAAACGATTGCCCTTTCCGGCCATCGGAATAAGATTTGTCATCCTCTTGCCCTATAAATATAACTATTGTTGATAGTTTTCACATCTTTAAGAAAATATTCCGCCCAGAAAATATACTCCTCAATATCACTTGGAGTACCCAGACATATAAATTTGTCCACCTCGAACAAGCATATATTTTTGCCATCACGAACCATGTAGTTGAAAAGCAGGCTACAATAATACTCAACATTTGATTCCAGACTGGTTTCCATTAACTTATTCGCATATATAACAAAAGTTTTCCAGCTGTCTATATAGTAAGTTCCGGTCGAAGCAAATTCACTAATCCTATCATTGGTAAACGAAGCCTTCTCGCGAAGTTCTATCATTTCAAGCTTCTCATTTGCTTTTATATAAGCATAATAAGTGTCTCCATACGAAGCTGGATGTAAACCTCGGAAAACCGGAATAGCTCCATCATGCTGGGCAGCCTTGAGTAAAAAATGCCTGTAATTCCACTGCATCAGAAAATCGCAGTAATTTATGATAATTGGCTCATTCTCATCACCTATATAATCTGCTGCCTGCAACACACTATAAGTTGGGCCATACTCATGAGGGTCAATCTCGATGATCTGGTAATTACGCACAATCGACTTGAGAATCTTGAGGTATTCATCGTTAGCTAAATGTTCCTTGTTACAGATGAATATAAATTTGTCTTCTGGCGAAAACATCTGGCATACCAGCTCTATCACAGGTCTGCCGTCTATCATTATAAATGGTTTTGGCCTTTCATATCCTGCCTGTTTGAAACGCCTTGAATGGCCGGCCATTGGAATTATAATCTTCATTGCATTTTCCTGATATTAAATCAAACAGATAAAAATGGCTGCCAGTATTCCACTGATGCCTTTATATCATCAACAACTCTACTCTCAAAAGGCTCTCGCTCCTTGAAACTCAGTTCAAGAAGCAGTGTTACATCACTTACACCAGATTCCTCTATCGCATTTACAAGTTTTTTGGGCGTCACCTTACCCTTTTTATTGTACTCATTGGTGAACGGCCAATGCCCTCCCTTATCCTCGCAAGTTTGCTTGAGATGAATTACCGCAATATCCGGAGCAAAAGCCTTAATCCACGCATATGGATCGGTATCCGCTGGATTGGATGATTCGACATCTCCATGGTCTACGTCAAGACATAGCTTCATTGGTATCGCAATATCTTCGTTCAGCAACAACTGAAGCTTTCTGGCCTCCTTGATCGTATGCCCCATCTCACGTGGAACCGACATAGGCTCCCATGTTAAATATTTCAAGCCTTTGCCGGATGCGTATTCAGCAATCTTTTTCCAACCATCAATAACTTCTGCTAAGCGTTCTGTCCGGAGCCGTGGATCATTATAATCTCTAACAGTAAGAATTGCAAGATGGCTACCCATGGCCTCGGCACCGAGCCTGGCTGATATATCTGCAAACCGACAAAACCATTCCTGCCAGTATTGCCTCAAATCAGGGTCAGGATGAGCCAAATGATTAACCCGTGTGAAGGCACTGGTAAAGGTATAATCTATTTCCACACCATAACGTTCAGCCAGTTCATTTATTGTCTGAATCTGGCTATCAATGATTGCATCAGGTAATGAAGGATTCAGAAGGTCGGCAGTGAACTGAACCGTCCGAATACCAAAGACCTCTCCGACAAGCGGTATCCATTCCTGCGGAGAAGTAAAACGGTTAATGGCAAAGCCCGTATTAATTCCCAGTTTTATTTGCATTATTCAGTCCATCTTTAATATAGCCACGCAATTTTGAAATGGATTCCATCGGTGACTGGCCTTTTATAAATAATCCCGATGAGCCTCCCACCAGTATATCTGCACCGGCACGGACCATATTGGGAACGTTGGCACTATTGACATTGCCATCTATGCTTATCTCGAAATTGAATTTCTCTCTGCGACGCCAATCGTTCAACATCACAACTTTGTCGAGTGTTTGAGGCACCAGCTTTTGACCAGAATAACCGGGATTGACAGTCATCACTGAAACAACGTCTATCTCTTCGATAATATATTCTATAACACTTGCTGGAGTTGCTGGATTAAGATAAACACCTACCTTAAACCCCATTCTTTTTATTTTAATGATGTCTCTGTGCAGATTCCTACAAGCCTCATAATGGATAGAGAGGATATCGCCTTCTTTGGGAACAAAATTATCGAGGATCCTTGATGGCTCTTCCACCATAAGGTGATAATCCGAAGGAATAGTCGTGTTCTGCCTAATAACGTTTATGATATTAGTACCGAGGCAATAATCCGGACAGAAAAAACCGTCCATTATATCATAGTGGATATAATCAACATTTGCTTGTTCCAATATACGAATGTCTTTCCCCAAATTCATCCAGTCGGCACACATGATTGATGCTGATATTTTCACTTTCCTATCCAAAATCATAATTTCTTTAAACGACCTCTATATTAAGGGTTTATCACAACTTTTAATCCGTTCCTTTTCTCAACAATCTCGAATGCTTCAGCAATATCGTCTAACGAATATCTATGCGTTATTAGTTGACCGACATCTATTCTACTTGCTGCAATAAGGGTCATTGCCTGTTCGTGTTGTACGGGAGTAGAACCATGTGAGCCAGTAACATATATTTCTTTATAATGAATGTCGTTGGAGCTTATGGCGATATCATCGGCAGTCTTTGCCAGTCCTCCAAAGAAATTGACACTTCCGCGTTTAGCAACAAGCTTGAGAGATAGCTTCTGAGCCTGTCCAGATGCACAAGCGACAAAAACCACATCCACACCTTTGCCTGCCGTTATTTCTTGGACTTCTTTTATCAAATCAGCACTGCTTTCTATCACATAATCTGGTCTGCCAATGTGAGAATTTTTTAGTCTTTGTGGATCATTATCATACAACATGGTTATAGAAGAACCAAATGCACGAGCAGTCTGGGACAACAACAGACCGATAGGTCCAGCCCCTATTACAAGAACAGATTTGCCAGCCTTAAACTCGACACGCTCAAAACCGTTAATACAGCAGGCTAACGGTTCAGCAAGAGATGCCTGCTCCATACTTACTCTGTCAGGTATATGACATATCGGGCCATACTGTACAACCATTGGTTTTATTAAACATTTTTCAGCAAAGCCACCCTGAAACTGATAGCCCACTGCGTAGTTTTCATCACAACAGTTACCCATTCCATTTAAGCACCAAGAACACTGCCCGCAGGGAACATCTGCGCCAAGGGCTATTTTATCACCAATTTTAAAACGGCTAACACCCTCACCTATCTCAATAACCTCACCGGATATTTCATGACCTATAATCGCCGGATATTTAACCCGATGGTTTCCGGTTCTAAAAATCCTTATATCCGAGCCGCAGATTGCACAGCTGTGAACCTTTATCATAACCGATCCAGGCTCTGTCTGCGGAACAGGGACTGTTTTTACATCAAGTGAATTCAGACCCGATATTATAGCCGCTTTCATTTGTTTTACTCTACTCAAGATTTATTTTCCTTATCAACGAGGTACAGATTCATGCCATTTTCATTCTTCAGGAGCATCACAGGCACTGCCGGATTAATTTCGTCAAACGCTTGAATAACCGTTAAATCATATTTTTTCACTGCTTCTTTTATATTTATATTATTAAATCTTATCAGTAAATCCTGTCTGTATTTTTCCAGCTGATCGATGTTCATCTTGCGAGAATGCCATGCCAGCCAATACCCAAAGCCACTTTCAAAAACCTTCTGTGAAAAGACAAAATCATTCTCAGTATACAAACCGTCAATTGTTTTTCCCGGCATCATAAATGCGAGAAAACGGTCTGAACTCCAGTTAAATATCCGTGCATAGAGCGTAAGCCTGTCCAATATCTGATCCGTTTGAACCAGATTGTTGAATGAATTTATAAATAGCGAACCATTCACCGACAATGCTGGTAGCAACAGATTGACCGGTAAGTCCTGTGAAATTACAGTTCCATCCCCGACAGAAGTCAAAGACCCAAAATTGTCATATACCGATTTCATCCGTAATTGGGAACACTTGTTGTGTTCATAATATCTCATATTTGAACAAACAATATGCACAGAAGTTAAAACGATACAGACAAGTGATATAGCAATTTTGTATTTGATGACATAGTTTCTGAAAAAATCATGAAAGACAGTAGCAAATTTTTGCCTATCTGTATTATGAAACAGCGACTTAAACGGCACAGAGAAAAAATAAATAATTGGCACAAAATATAGATACAGTAGGAAATAATTGCCTATCCGTATCGAAAACAACTGTGTATGAAAGAACGAGCCAAGTAGCAGATGAAGATTGAGCATGACAAGTTCAACGCCAACCATTATTATTACGGGCATAAACCTGTACCACAACTCATAATAGTCAGCACAGTATATCCTTATTACCAAAATTACCAGTATTATGGGTAGTAAGTATGTAACGAAAAAGCCCCAGTGGCCAAAAACAAGGCCTACGTCCCGATGGTACATCCCAAGATTGGCGATGATTTGCATGTCCGTAGTAGTATTGAAAAAAAACTTCATAAACAAAGGACTAACTATAATAGTCATGATAGCCGCATTTATGAACACTGTTTTTGCAATCGCTTTGACATTAAAGCCCTTCTCGGCTATATATTTACTAAAGACAATGAACATGAACCAAAACATAACACCTGCAATGAAATTTACCATATATATATAGGCGTTCAGCGACCACAAAATAGTAAGCAGAGCATATTTCCGCTGTGATATTTTATAGCTTCTGCTGGAAATATAGAAACATAGTATAAAAGCAAAAAATGAAAAAGCCGGAAAAGGAGTACGAATAATCTCCAGAGGGCTTAAACTGGCGGAGTTAATTATGTCTGCAGGATTGTCTATCACACCGAACAGATAGCCAAACAGTGAGAAGTTGCAATAAAAAGTAATCCCCCAAAAAGCCAGTAGTAGTGCCCACCACCTAGACAGATACCTTTTATAGATTGCGAACACCAGCCAGAATGAACAGAGTGGAAATACCAGATGTGAAACAAATAAAAATACATCAACATTGGAAAAACACAACCATTTAAAAATTACACCTTCAACAATCATTGTTATATATACACTCATTTGCGAAGGGTGCATGGATAAAAAAGAGAATATCTCCGAAACTGAAAAATTATTGAGCATCGGCATATAACAGTATATTTCCTCAAATGTCTGCCTTGGCACATCCACAACTGAATAGAGATGTGGGAACTGCTTACAGCAAAGTAGCAGAATATCCCTGCCACTAAGCATGCCAGCTATAAATAATGAGACCAGAACAAAAAACTTTCCTGATATATGAATATGCGGTCTTATTTTCATTGGCTCAATCCGACATTTCTAAGCTGGAGGTTAATTTGTTTTTTTACCATGGCAATACTTTCTGCCCTGATGATAAGAGGATTTTCAAGTTGCCTGCTATCACGGAAGTCGACTTTTCCAAGCGATTGTGGTAGGCCATAAAAAAAACCCTGATAGGCAATGATATTTAACTGTTCATAAACTGCGACAATCCTTGGATTGTTCGGGTCAACATCTTTTAATGCCAAGTACTGCTGTTTGATGGTACGAACTTTTCCCCATACCTTTTTGCCGAGCATCTTCTTAATAATCGGATATAATAACTGCTTCATATTTGTCTTTATAGCCGCCCTCAATATACCCACAAAAAGCCCAATCCTCAAACAAAAAATTCGCCTTCGTGAAAAACCACGCTGCCCTGTCATGCTGGCATACTTCCCCTCGAATCGTGTCCCAATTTTTCGTCTGCTCAATCGCAATTTCCAAATTTCCAAATTTTCCTTCCGCGGAAGCAATTGCCCTGTACTAAATGCTTCCACGGCGGTAAGTGCGTGCAGATCCACATGCGGATAGGTATTTTCAAACATTCGCCTTAGGCTCGGAGCCATTCCATTGACCCCTACAGGATCAGGATGTGCAAAATGCCACAGCACTGTAGACGTATCGTGCCATATCTCCTTAATTCCAGCATTTACCATTCTCCAGCCCAAATCATACGGCCCGCACAGATAACCGCTATACGATTTATGTTCATCAAACCCACCAAACCGGATTGCATCCTCCCGCCTTACAGACATACAGGCACCAGCATTGGGATTCAGCGGCCACCAGTTCCATTTCTCATCCTTAAGTTCATCGGTCTTGGCCAGATTATCTGGATAAATCGCTGATGTTCTTAACTCATAATGCATGAGCACCAAAGGCTGTGCAGACACCTCTTCATTCGGATAAAAAAAAATTATTACAGAACGGATAAAATCCGGCGGATAAACCGCATCACTGTCACATATCACTATAATGTGCCCCGCAGCATTCAAAAGTCCTGCATTATAACCTATATGCTTGTTATACATTCCACGCTGGCCGCAAGTAATAAATACGTCAGCACACTCAATTACTTCAGGGGCTGTTCTGTCATACAATTCCACCCAGATTAATTCATAGCAGTCCCTAGGAACATCTTGACATTTAAGCCAATCAAGAGCGATGAACCGTTCCCTGCATGACCAATCCAGCAGTATAACCGAAACCTTAATACTTTCTGACGGGCTATTTTTCTTTCGCACGCAGATGTTGTCAGAAGCTTTCTGGGGCCTGTCTCTCAATGCTGCTTTCAGTACCGTATCGTAATTGAGAACTTTCATTTTTTTATCTCTTCAGCCATAATTCTGTCAAACACTTTTTTGAGTTCTTTATTCCAATTTTTCAGATTGTATTTATTCTTCACATCCTCCCTTGCCGTTGTGCCAAGGCGATTCCGCAATTGTTTGTCTTCGACCAGAGAATCCAATATTTCAGTCATCTCTTTAACAACAGCGGTGTCTTCACTTCGCATAATCTCATAATCTTCACAGAGCATACCAGTCTTTTCATCCATCCATGTTACCTTGCCGTAACGCCCTTTAACAACTATTCCGTTTCGTTCATGCTCAATATAATCCTGCACCCCCCATCCATCACTTACCACGACCGCCAACCCATAGGACATTGCTTCCAGCGTTGAGATAACATGTATCCGATCAGAAGGAAGCAGATATATATCCGAACTTGACATAAGCGATTCCCATTCATCAACGGGAAGGAAGGAATCTATCAACTCAACCTGATTTCGTTCAATAATTTCCATATACCGGTCATCAATCTCTGGTAAAGCCGTTCTAATTATCAAGTGTGTCTCAGGATGAATCTTATGTAGTTTATCGAACGCACTTAACACATCGAGTCCACCTCTTATGAAGAAACTTCTGGGATCCTGATGAAACGAATTGTTGAATAACATCCTGACCTTGTCGTTACCAACCTTCATCTGACGATAGACAGCAGGCAATTTAATCCCTATAGGAATATATTCAATCTTGTCGGCAAGTTTCGAGCTTTGGAAAAGTTTTGGCAGATTTTCCGCGGTCGATTTAACGTGCGTGATAATATTTTTACAGTTTTTAGATTCTAACAGAGCCTTGAATATAGGAAAATAAGGCGATTTGTCGAACCCTTCCGAGCTGGTCTGGCCATTATGCACAAACGGAAATAGCAATGATATAGGGTCTTCTATTTCGATCACCCAGCGTCTGAGTCCAAGCGTATATGGAACTGAGGGCAGGAAAAGCAGTTTCGTCTTCCTCGGAATAAGAAGTTGAGAGCTGATATCCCTAGTTCTTATAAAGTGCCTGATATAATGCCACTTTGCTCCCTTGGTCAAAGCTGATATGGTGAGTTTCAGGGTAGCTATCGCAAGCAACATTAATTTGCAGAGAAACTTTATCCTCAATCGTATTGTCTTCTTGGCCGAGCCATCATCCGACCTCGGCTGTGAATATGTGAACCGATAGCCCTGTGGCGGGATTTTGATATGCGCAAACTGCGGATGAAAGCCACAATTGCCAAACTTTTGGAACGGAGGTAGCCAGCCCAGATACTCTATCGGTACAGTGTTTTCAAGCCTGTCAATTTGAGGCCTAATCTCTTCACAATTATCCGCTGAAATAATTTCTGGATGTGATTTTTGTTTTTCATCGGAGAAATCAACGTTACCTATCGACTGTGGAACCGCATAATAACGGCCATCATATCTGATTATATTGTGTTTCTTATACTCATACAGCAAATATTCTCTACATCTGAAACGACTGTTGTTGGATATGATTTTCCTAACATGCTCACGTGTTTCTGGAAAAAGTCCATATGGCATATCAATCATTTCTTTAATAGCTTCTACCGTGTCTGCTACCAGTATTTCTTCTCTGTTGAGTGACTGGCTGTCATAAATATCCACTTTGCCTATACTTTCAGGGATGCCATACACTTGGCCTTGAAATCTTATAATATTGTGTCCTTTATACGCTTTCAGCATGATAGGATAGTAAAGGGATCGGTCGGTTCTATCAACGATTTTCCTGACACCTTCAAGTGTATCGGCTGATATATCCTTAACCCTTTGCCGCTGTTGCGGATCGTGAAAATCCGTACCACCAGCCATTTTTATAGGCAAACCATAGATTCTCTTTCCATACTTGACGATATTAAAATCATTATAACAATCGATGATTTTTGGAACCAATGTTGATTTGTCAAACTTTTTAATCTGCTTGAGAACAGAACGTTTATTTTTACCTGCCAGTATTGTCGGATGGCTCTTTCCTGCAATTTCGATATCAATTTCTTTATCCAGTCCACTAAGTTCCAGAAAAGCTGGTACACCATAAAATTCATTCTTGTACTGGATAACATTGTAATCTTTATAGTGACAGATAAGTTCATGGTCATGCCATATTTGCATTTTCCACTTTTTTGTTATTTGTTGGTGATTGAAGATTTCCAAGTACTGCGGATTTATAAGTTTTTCATGCATCGGTTGTGAATTTGTGCGTAATGCCCTTATCGTCTCATTTTCCACAACAGGCTCTACCCGTCCACTCTCAATGGCCTCAAGAGCCCGTGTCGACAGGAGTTTCCCATCGTGTGGCCCGACATAATTAGCATCTCCGGATTGGCCTGGATGCCACGTATGATAGAGGAATTCTCTTTCATGCCACACTTCTTTCTTCCCGAAATTTTTAAGCCGAAAAGTCATATCATACGGCCCGCACACATGTCCGAGAAAATCTATATGCTCATCTGCACCACCGATATCGATAAGAGTTTTTCGCTCCGCTGCCATGCACGCTCCGTAGTTGCGACTATGCATTGGATCCGTTTTATCCCATAGGCCTGTGGTTTTACCATCTCTGAAGTTTACGCAACCTTTTCCGAACAGTTTTTTTGTTTTCGGATAACTAAAGGGGTAAAACTTTTTATTTGTATTCCGTACCTGATCCATGTGCAACACAATACCCATATCTGTCTGAAAAGATTTTATAATACTCTCTATGAAAGTTGGACTATATATTGCATCCGAATCACAAATAACAACAATCTGCCCCCTGCTTTTAACGATCCCGATATTATACATCAGATGCTTGTGGTAATAGGTATCATCAGGCATATCCATTACTATCCACTGATCAATGATTGGCTCTTTATCTTTTTTTGCGAGCATTGTTCTAATTTGTGGAGACCGCAGACCATAATATTCGATCCACATTATCTCGTAGCTATGCCTTGGTACTGTCTGCCTATTCAGATAACATAGCGAATGAAAGCTCTCTCTACATGACCAATCAAGCAATATTATGCTGACTTGCGGGTTGGCTATCCGTTCGTTTTTTAATAAAATTTCCATAATTATCTTTTAATCTTGTTGTCGACCAACTCTTTAAGTCCGTTAATGGAATCACATTTTATGATAGAAGCATGATAACCCATTTGAGCAACCTCTATTTTGCCCAGTGATTGAGGTATCGCGAAATATTTATCAACGAAGGAAATGATATTATGTCTTTTGTGTGTATTGACCAGTATCGGCTGTGGATAAGTAGATTTGGCTATCATCTCATCAATAGCTTTTCTGCTCTCCTCGATAGTGCTAGCGACTACAACACCCTCTACTTTGTTGAATTCAGCAAGGAACATTTCTATCCCTATACTGCCCAGCGCACGATGTATAGAATAATATTTATTTTGCCACAGAACGATATTATAATCTTTATATCCTTCTATGAGAATGGGGTTGTCATTTCCAGATATGTTTTCAGCATAATGTGTTTCTTTTTTGGTATAATCCAGTTCATCTGCCCTGAGACAGAAGCGGTAATAATCGCACGATTTGCATATTCTGGGATTTTCCATTATTAGTCTACGTACAAAATTTGCCCGACCAGAATACCAAATGTCCCGCAGGCTATCCTGATATATACTGCCTATGTCAAATTTATTACAGAGCAGAACTGTTCCATCGTAGAGTATTCTTGCAAAGACGAATGGGGAACGGCAGTCTATCTTCATTCCGGCGAAAGAGCCGGTTTGAAAACTGTTACGCGGATTAAAAGGTACCTTTGCGTACTCATTATTTGATTTAAGCGTAGTATCCAAAAGATTAGCTTTGTATTTTTCAGACAGATAGTCATTGTGTAAAAAAAGTGGTGAAGAGATTGTTATCCTGTATTTACCGTTAATAATCTTCTGTGCTGCTTCATCCAACTGGCGAACATACTCAGCCAAGTCTTTTTCTGTGGATAGTTTTTTGACATCACCACTCTCCGATCTGACCACCATACTGATAAAGCCGAGATGATTAAAACCTTTTTCCTCAAAAAAATCCACCGCATCTGATACTTCATTCAGATTTATTTTGGATACGGTATAATTAATCGCGCAGTAGCAGTCTTTCATCTGCTGCCTAAAGTTTGCTATATTTTCTATCGTGCTATCAAAGCAGGCATTAAGCCGTATCGTTTCATATGTTTTTCTGCTTACTCCATCCACGGAGAAAGAGACGTTCTTAAAGTTAGCACCTGTGATTGCCGAGACCGTCTTTGGGTTCAGCAATGTTCCGTTGGTCGTCAGATCGATATTAGCCCCAAGTTCGCTCAGTCGTTGAATAATCTTAACTATATCAGGATGCATAAAAGGTTCATACCCAGAGCCCAGCAGTACCCATTTACCTTCTATTCCGTTAAGATGCCTAAAACAGCTGATATCGAGTTTCGTGTTTGTCAGCTTCTCGTCTCTGACATGGCACATTAGGCAACGCAAATTGCAGTTGTGGACAGGTTCTATCTCCACCAGTTCCGGCTCTTGCAAATCCTGGATATGCATCTTTATCTCTCTTGATTATATTCGGTTATCAGGTTCAATCTTTTCTACTGAACCTGTTTTTAAATTTATCCGATACTATTCCCCGAAGGCCTCTCGATTCTAATCTCGAACACTTGCTCAAAACTTCCTGCAAATAATCAGATTGTTTCTCGAAATCCTTCGCCAACACCTCATATTCACTACAGCGATGTTTATACCCCTGCTCCAGACCAGCAATCGTTGTTTCAGTTTGCGTTCTGATGTTTTTCAGATTATCTTTGAGGCTAACAATCTTTTCATCGCGTAATGCCAATTCAGACTGTATACTTTCAAGCTCGTTTTTCAGACCAGCAATCGTTGTTTCAGTTTGCGTTCTGATGTTTTTCAGATTATCTTTGAGGCTAATAATCTTTTCATCGCGTAATGCCAATTCAGACTGTATACTTTCAAACTCGTTTTTCAGACCAACAATCGTCATTTCCATTTGTGTCCTGACATTTTCCAGCTCATCTTGGAGATTAGTAATCACCTTACCACGTAACGCCAACTCAGACAGTGCTTTTTTATGTTCACTTTTCAATTTAACAATCTGTTCTAAACCAATATCAATTTCCTTTTGAAGCTGTTTGATTTCTGCATGTCTCTGATCGAGCTTATCGCCGTCAGGCTGCCTGTTGATAACAAGCCTTATTTTCTGAAAGGAATCCTCGACAAAACACTTGCCAGTTTTACAATATTCATCCATTTTCCCATCGCCAAGCATGGTTATATCCACCGATCCTATAGACTGTGCTATGGCATAAAACCTGTTTTTATATTTGACGACGTTGAATCCGTTACAATTTTCGTAGAGCAATTCTGGAATATTGTAATCCAGAGTTGCTTTGAGACCAACAGGAGACCTTTCGACAAAACATTTTCCAGCCCTTTGGTACTCAATCAGCTTTTCATCCTCTATAGTAGCCATATCAACCGGTCCTATATCACTAGCCAAAGCATAATATTTTGTTCCATACCTGATAATATTGAAACCACGACAATCTTGCTGAACCAACTGTGGCCGCCCAAAAACTGCCTGTGATATCTTTGGTTTCAGTTGTGGGAAAGATTTTCCGTAACATCGTCTCGCTTCAATAGAACTGTATATTTTAGCAAGCTCATTATTGTCGTTGCTTACAAAAAACTCTCTGAACAAATCTTCATAGTAATAGGTTTCTTCGAATTCGACACCCTGTCTTCTGTTAAGAATTTCCAGATACTTAAGTATCAAAGCAAGATTATTTTCATCCGGACAAAGGCGAATAGATTCCCACAACTTAAACAACGTTCCGTCCATTGTCATATCGTTAACAAGGATATTGTCCCTGCTGGTCATCACCTCATCGAAAGTTTTCTCAAGCCTAACCCAATCTTGGTCTATAACCTCTGATAATAGTGCGGCTGCCTTTTTTTTGTTCTCCTGGTGTGAAGCTGTTTTAGTTTTCCTTGCGACTATTTCCACATATCTTGCAATGATTGTATCGATATAAGGACATCTGGTAAATGGTGGCTCTAGTTCCCAGTTGAGTATCTCAAGACCCGGCCCATACAGCAGAGAACATTCGTTTTCATCTAATCGCCAGTCCATACTTCCATCTGTTCTTATCGTATTTAGATACCGATTTAGTGTAAATATATACTTGGCAATAAGTTTATTCTGAATAAAGTCCATCCAATAGTGAAGAACAGAATTTTTCATCTCACCAAATGAGGCAGTGTTGATAAATATATCGAATTCGTTTTCAAGAATTCCTTCAGCAAATTTAGTCGGGACAAAAATATAATCGAAATCGTCAACAGATAAGCCCTGTAATTGTTTTTCATGAGTAATAAAAATGCTCTTGGACTGAGGGAAATTCAGCTTAAGGAACATATATGAAAAACACAGCGTCTCAGGGATATCGACAATAACATAAGAAAGACTCTTGGGAGCAGACAACCTTATGGCCCTTGCCAGATGACCACAACCCGCGCCTAGTTCAATTATGCGTAGTTTTGGTTTTTCAAATTGGCAGTATTTTTTAAGTTCGCATACAACGTTAACCGCCCGTAGGAAATCCGGTGTAAGAATCCTATTTTTTCTAACAACATTGTTTTGTGGTTCAGAAAATGGTGATTCAGCAATCGCTTCACTCATGGAAAATATATCAATTCCTCTTTTGGCCTGCTCATCAAGTAACCAGTCTACCGCTCTTTTCTTGACCGGGTTTGAAACATTCACCGAGAACATCCAAGTTCTCTGAACAGAATGTACTGCCTCTCGTGCTGTTTTGCTGTTATTAAGTATCTTGGTCATACTCTGCATATTTTCACGGGACCAAAATGCGTTAAGCTCATAAGTTTTCCTGTACCCAGTAGCTTCGTATACCGAAGTAACATCTTCATAATAATTCAGCGTCTCGCGAAGAATACTGTCTTTCATACTACTGGTACCTCTGAAAATTTAACCGTTTCCTTACCATTTCTTACAACTTCCTGACAGACTGCTTCAAAATCAGCAAGGCCGTGAAACCAATTATTTTCCTGTATCATAAGATGAGCGATACTACACCTCCGATCCAGCGAATCATACGCACATTGCCTGCCGATGGATTCACCATTATTTATTTTATCCCATGGTTCATCGACTCCCATATCGACAAAAACATCTCCCGCAGCCGCTATCATCTTCACTGAGAACCTTACCACGAGAACATCAGACTCTTTTGCTGTCTGCAACCATGATTTCGTAAAGAAGTTGTTCATCGCATACAGAAGTAGCCCATCAACTGTCTTTAGTGAGAACCCGAATAGTGGAAACTTGACATCTTTGTCGAACCGTGCTTTTATATAAATATCGATCACCTCTCCTGAGCAAACCATTATCGGATCGCACATACCTTCAGCAGATATTATCAGATAATCTATTATCTCTGCTTTTCCATATTTCTGACGGTATTCATTTTTGTTATAACTTTTACGTTTAGCACAATTATCCACCAAATTTATATCTTCAAGAAATTTTTTCAACTCGGTCTGTTCCTTTCTCGTAGAGTCGGACAAGTTTGCGTTTTCACCATTCCTGCCCTTCAGTTCATCAACAAGACATTTTACCTGCTCGAAAGATGTTGCTGTTACACATCTGCCCGCTTCGACATATTCCTGCACCTGCTCCGGAGTAAGACTGTTAAAATCGATCTGTCCAAGGGCCATTAAAACACCATAGTATTTGTCCTTATAATGGACGATATTAAAACCCCTGTAGTCGGATTCGAGTAACTGTGGCTGCGCCGAGTATCCTGAGAGTTTTCCTGTGAACAGTAGGTCTGTATAATAATTTGCTATCGTTGCTGGCTTACCTTCTGCTAGTATTTGGCCACCGTCTAATAACACCGCTTTATCGCAGTGTTTAATAACAGCATTTATATCATGACTCACGATAATGATTGTTTTACCAAGCCTCTGGAATTCGAGGAATTTCTGAAAACATTTATGTTGAAATTTTGCGTCACCAACCGCCAATGCCTCATCTACAATCATAATATCCGGATCGACATTAATTGCAGCCGCAAATGCCAATCTCAACGACATTCCCGATGAATATATCTTCATCGGTTGATCGATAAAATCGTCTATGCCAGCAAACGACTCTATGGTTGGCATACGTTTTTTCATTTCAGCCCTCGAAAATCCCATCAATGCCCCATTGAGCAGTACATTATCCCTGCCGCTGAATTCCGGATTAAATCCTGCCCCAAGTGCCAACAATGCCGATATCCTGCCATTCGTTTCAACAGTCCCAGAGGTAGGTCTAAGCACCGAGCAGATAATTTGAAGCAATGTAGATTTGCCCGAGCCATTCCTCCCAATTATTCCAACTGTTGTTCCTTTCTGTATATCGAGGTTTATATCCTTCAACGACCAAAATTCACGATGATATTTTTTGTTAAAAGGATGAATCGCTTCCAGAAAATGATCTTTAGGGTTGTTAAACAGCCGGTACTTTTTGGAAATATTCTTAACTGATACGCTAACAGAAGCCATTTAAAGAACCTCCGCAAATTCCGGTTTTAACTTTCTAAAGATAAATGCCCCTGCTACAAAAACAAATGTGCAAACAACCCAGAAATAAATACCCATCCGATAATTATGCCAGATAGGTTGCTGATAGACAAAAGAAGCCCTGTATCCTTCGACCACATAATAAAATGGATTTAATTTTATTATAAACTGATATTTCTGATGCATTATGCTGATGTCCCAAACTATTGGTGTAAACCAGAACCAGACATTGAGAATAACGCCAAGGCATTGGCCCACATCTTTCCAGAAGACATTCGCCGCAGATACTATCCAGCCTAATCCCAGAGCGAACACAGACATCGCAAAAAAATAATACAGAAACTGTAGACTGTAAATCGACAAAGGAAGCTCGTTAAACAGTAGAACCACCAACAATATAATTAACATTATTACGTGAGTAATAAGACTGGCCAACAGATATACCAACGGTAGTATTTCGGTTGGAAAAACGGTTTTGGTAACCAGATGTGCATTGGCGTTAAGTGCGTTAGCGCTTGTAGCCAATGCCTCTGAGAATGCCAGCCATGGTATCAGTCCGCACAAGAAGACTACGATGAATGGGACATTGCCAGTAGGTCTAACCTTAAACCCTACCGAGAATACGAACCAGTAGACCAACACCATCATCAGCGGATTAATTATCGACCACAGCAACCCAGCAAATGTGCCAATATAGCGAGACCTAATCTCCCGAACCGCCATAGCAACAATAACCGAGCGATACTGATAAATTCGTTGAAGAAATTTAATTGTTCTGAACATCAGCTCCGTCTATCATTTTTTTGACTTGTTTAAGCGAATCAGCCACGAAAACTGGCGATTTGTATTCTTTGTTTTGTACTTTTTCGATTATGAACGCCCCTTCACCACGGAACAATCCATAATATTTTCCCTGATAATAAATAATATTGTAATTGGTATCCTTGTATCCGTCAATGACAAGTTGGGGATGTTCAATTTGCTGTGAGCCTGATGCAACATCTTTTGTAACACTTACAACCTCCAACGTCCCTGTCGTCTGGGCACAGTCAAGCTGTTTTTCGACTTCAGCCTGTGAGTCACCGATGAAGACCACTGTTTTATATTGTCCTTTTTTAACCTTTTCGACAGAGAACGGTCCCTCGCCGCGGAACAGTCCGTAATAATTTCCATTTGAGTATATAATATTGTAATTAGTGTCTTTGTATCCATCAACAACTAGTGTTTCCGGGATATGCAAAAGGGATTCTTTGCTCATAACCGTATCCGGCCTAGCATCAGTAAGAATTTGGGGTATATCCTTTTCCCTCAGCCGACTTAGAGATAATTCGATATTGAATCCAGTCGAGTCTTCTTTAGCATCAAACGCCTCGACAGTAGCCCTCCACTGAAACGGAGCAAATACTTGCATATACATGGGTTTGCACATAAAATACCGCAAGGGATCCAGAGAACTCTGCGGCAATCTGATAGTCCATACTTTTATATCCTCAATACCTTTTTTGGGTATGCTGTATGGGCCACAGAAATTTTTGGAGGTAACCAGAAAATAATAGACTCCCCGGCCCTGATCATATGCTTTTTTGACATACTCCAACTGTTCCTTATAATCGGTTATTGACCTATAATCCGGACAATGGGTTATCGGGCCGGCGATAGATATCCATCGAACATCGTGTATCCATCCAGCCCTGTGAAGTATCTCAAATGCCGGAAAAGAATTCACAAATATCACACTTTTGGGAGGAACGTTTTCTTTGAACCAGTCTCCTGTCTGTTGGGATCGGACTGCAATATTGCGTACTGTTTTAAATCCGAGATAAACATTTTGCACCTGAACCAAACAGCCCGTAATAATGACAATGCCTACCACTATCCATAAAACCTTAAACCTGCCCTTATTTTTATATTCGGTCAAGATAGCCCACAAATCGACTATCCATACCGAAGCAATAATACAAATCGCTGGAATGATGAAGACCAGATGAGCCTCGAAATTATGCGGCTGCTTGATAAGGATAGTCAGTTGTACAAAGAACCAAAAAAACACAAAAAGACCTATCCGCAAAGCCGATATTATAGACAAGACTGCCACGAATAATATCAAAAGTATCTCCGGGCGTAGTTGCAGTCCTGATGCCTCAGGCGAGGCGGTATTAACAAACATCAAAGCAAACGCTGTGATAGAAAGCAGTACAAAGACCTTTGTCGAATTCTTCGCAAATTTATTTTCTTTACCAGATTGTTCCAGCGGTCCTGTAAAACAGTTGCCACAAAGTAGACTATCATATATCTTCCTCATATCCGGCCTGCTGTGCATAAATCTATAGAGGAATACCGCTGCGCCACCAACAACTGGAATCCACAAAATCGGAGCTATCTCGTTCAGCACTCTTCCTGTTCGCCACCAATTGACAACCAGAATCGGAAAATTGGCCTGTATTTCCGGCCCACAAAAGACGAAACGGATACCGCCAAGATATAGACCAAGCAAACTGGGTACTGCTGTCGAGAACAGGCCATGCACAAGTAGCAAAAGCGGTAGTATTATAAATACATTCGGCTTTCGTAGAAATATGAATGCCTCCACACCGAAAATTATCATCGCACCAAGAACGCCTATTTCCCGAAACCATGGTGCCAGTATTCCGCATATAATCACTGGCAACAACCATAATATTATGCCTGATTTTTTATACATCAGAT
Organism: Anaerohalosphaeraceae bacterium; assembly: GCA_021108375.1. GTDB lineage: Bacteria > Planctomycetota > Phycisphaerae > Sedimentisphaerales > UBA12454 > JAIORA01. The sequence continues at coordinate 182,825 of JAIORA010000012.1, read as the reverse complement.
AGCCATGCAGCATCGCATAAATCAGCAATATCGGAGCTATATAAAACACACTGAACAGAACAGTCCACGGAACTGCTATGGTCGCATTTGAAAACAGTAGCAATACCGATGCAAGTATCGCAACCGGCTGTAACTTTGTCAGCAGCAATGTAATACGATAGAACAGATAAGTCGCCAAGCCCAGCAGTACTCCGTTGAGCGTGACAAGAAAATACCAGCCAGCTAACCTCCTGCTTGTAGCTATTGAAGTCAGAAGCCCTTCGACGTATATAGCCAGAGGTCGATACCTATCGGTCTGTCCTATTTTGAAACAATCCAAAAAACTCGGAGAACCGTTTCCGACGAGGAATAGATGCCCTCTGTCAGAGCCATAGAATTCACCTGGACCGGTGAATATCCAGAACAGTAAATAGATAATCAGCACCACCGTTATAAATATCCCCGCAATACAGATATTGCAACAACCTGTCGACGGCTTCATATCCTTATCGTAACTACAAACAGATTTTGTATCTAGTTTGGTTTTCATTCTATTAACCCTTCTATAAGTTCTATAGGCTTTTTGTCCCCAATATATAACACCTCAACATTATTTGAATTTTCAAATTTTGCATCCATACTGCAAAATAGACAAACTCCGTCCCCTTGGGCTACGACTATAATTTCAAAATCGCACACACCGATACACAAGACCCGTCCGCATAATAAAATGCAATGGCCTTTTAGGTTTGCTCTTAAGCCCTGCACTCGCAACTCGTATTACCCTAAAAGGTATAAGGTTTATTCTCTTTGTTGCATAGATGCATATTGTAGTTTCACGTTACTAAGAGTTAATCTATTTAAGGCGTTTTATCGTACTTAAATCTCACTTTTTGTCATCCTGTATAGCTATACAAATTTCATATCTACCGACTTTATCAAAGCCAGCAATTACAGATAGCATTAGCTTGCCGAAAAGACATCTTCACATGTAAATCGGATCCCATCTTTTAGTGATGTCTGAGGCTTCCAGCCGATAGCTTTTATTCTACTTGAATCCAAAAACCTTCTAGTGTTACCATCAGGCTTGCTTGTGTCGTAAATTATTCTGCCGTTAAAACCTGTTATCCGCCCAAGCATTTCAGCCAAGTCTTTAATTGATGTTTCGACGCCAGAGCCGATATTTATCACTTCAGTAGAATCATAATTATTCATAAGGAAAAGGCACGCATTCGCAAGATCGTCCACATATAAAAATTCTCTTTTTGGTTTTCCGCTGCCCCAAACAGTAACAACTTCTGAGCCATTGACCTTAGCCTCCTTGAAGTTATTAATGAGAGATGAAACCACGTGGGCATTACGACCACAATGGTCATTTAGGCCATAGGCATTAGAAGGAATCACGGATATAAAATTTGTGCCATATTGGCGATTATAGGCCTGGCACATTTTTATTCCGGCAAGTTTTGCTATCGCAAAAGGCTCATTTGTAATCTCAAGAGGAGCAGTTAAAAGGTACTCTTCTTTCATGGGCTGAGGGCAAATTTTTGGATAACTGCAGGAGCTACCCAAAAAGAGAAGTTTTTTAACTTTATGTTTATATGATAAATCGATTAGATTCGTTTGTATCATAAGATTTTGATAGATGAATTCTGCCGGAAATGTGTTATTCGCATAAATGCCACCGACTTTTGCAGCTGCCAGAAAAATATATTCAGGGCGTTGCTCAGCAAAAAAAATGTCAACCTCTTTCCTGTCCAGCAATTCCAATTCTTCGTGGGTTCTGGTTATTATATTTTTATATCCCTGCAATTCAAGCTCTCTCACAATCGCAGAACCAACAAGGCCAGTATGTCCAGCTACATATATTAAACTGTTCTTTTCCATATCAACCTTAGTTAACGTGCAATTCTAAAAACTTTTCTACAGTATCGATGAAATAATCTATATGCTCATCGGATAAATCCTGATGCACTCCAATATGCAAACCATTGTTGCCTATATACTCGGCGATAGGGAACTCGCCCAACGTATGGCCTAAGAAGTTAAATCCAGGACATTGAGTGGGCATGGAAACAAATAAATCACGAGTGTCGATACCGTTCTTATCCAGATAATTAGTTAGTTGATCCCTGCTAAAGGGAGCCTTTTCCTGAACAATCATAGGGAATGCATGCGGGCCTATCTTCTCTTGCTTTTCTTCATGAATCGTAGCAATGTACTCGCTGAACTTCCCAAATCTTTCAATCATTGTAAGTAAATTATACCTTCTCTTGTTTATAATTTCCTTGTACATATCAAGACTGCCTATGCCAACAGCGGCTTCTATCTCGTTCATCTTGCAGGAATAGCCGACTCTTTCAAAAACAAATCTTATGTCTCTGCCATGCTCGAAACGCTTTTTGCAATTGCCAGAATTGGTATTCACAACACAAACCTTACACTTGCAAGCTCGTCCATGACACCTCAAGGATCGTAGTATTTCTGCAAACTCTTCATTGTTTGTAGTTACTATCCCTCCCTCAATTGTTGTAATAATGTGTGCAAGATATAGACTGTAAGCAGCCATATCACCAATAGTACCAATATTCTTTCCCTTGTATACCGCTCCATGTGCCTCGGCGGCGTCTTCAACGACAACCAGCTTGTGCTTTTGGGCGATTTTCATTATCTCATCCATTTTTGCAGGCTTACCCATAAGATGAACTGGCATTATCGCTCTGGTTTTTTTGCTTATCACCTTTTCTATTTGTGTGGGATCGATATTTAAAGTGTCCCTTTCCACATCTACAAATACGGGCTTAAACCCTGCCTGCAAAACCGCATTGCCCGTAGCAACAAACGATAGGGCTGGAACAATAACCTCATCGTCGCGACTTGCTCCAAAATCATGCAAAACAGCCAAAGCTAAAGCATCGGCATCTGTTCCACTGCTCAATGCCACAGCTTCTGTGGTTTCTGTTAATTTAGCAAATCGCTGTTCAAATTCACGAACGTACTTACCATTGGAAACTCGTCCTGAATCCAATATGGTATCGATTAAACTTCTGGATTGTTTTGTTATTGATATTGTTCCAAACGGGATTTTCATTTATCTCTCCAAAAATTATGGTGTGATGCTGAGCAAAGATTGAATCCATTTTCAGCAAAATGTTTTTCCATATCACATTCAAATCGCTTAGCTAATTCTGTCGGTAGACATTTAGAATTGGTATTACTGTTACTATTCTCATTGTTATAGTAAAGACTAGCCTGGGGCGAGTACAAAACCTTTTTATTCAGTTTTCTAACCTTAAGGCATAACTCTAAAGGCTCCAATCCAATTTGGCTTCCCCCAAATCCGTTCACCTTGTTAAAAATATCCTTTTTCACAAGCAGACCAGGCATTTTGACCGCCTGAAATTCTCTTATTCGATTAACAGCAGGATGGTTTTGAGCGAGACCTTTATACAAACAAGTAGCTTTTATGTTTTCACTTTCGTTAAAAAAACTCAGGCCAATGTGTTCTATTCGACCATTACGAGAATTGACCCACTTAGAACTAACAATGCCAGCGTTTTCATTTTCGGCAAGCTCCACCAAAGCTTCAAGCCAGCCACATCTTGGCAAACACTTATCATTGATAAAGACGACATAATCTTTAGTTGCCATGGCAACGGCTTTGTGTAAAATTCCCGCGGTAGCCATACCACCACAAGGCACATGTTTTGTTTTGCATCTCAAAACTTTTGGAAGCGATGAGAATATTTTCTTATTTAATAAATCTACATCATCAGAAACTATTATTATTTCATAGTCCAACTGCTTATATTCATTGTCCTCATAAATCATCTCTAGGCAGTTTTTGGCTGAAACCAAAGAATCGCCTGAAACACTCATTATAACCGAAACAGATGGCAATACAGGCAAATCTTTTTTAGGATGCGACTGTATATGCTGGGCTATTTTAACTGCAATCTGTTGACGATGTTCTGCCAGAGATGAATACAAGGAAATATCATCGGAGTGGTCTGGATAAAAATTATCGTCCTTGTATGATGCGATTGACACACCATAATGCATATGTTCGACTATAACTTTCGACAGATATTTACGTCTCTCATATCCAAGCTTAGCCAATCGTTCAAAAATATCAAAGATGTGCGAATCTATGCTATGACTTTTGTAACCTGTATGGCACGTGCCCCCTAATAATTCGCTCAATGCTTGAGAAATGACGGGAAAACAAGATAGTTTTTCACCATAGTAAAGATCGTTTGGATAGACAAGTGCCAAATCATCAGGAAATTGAGAAAAAGCCTCCAACATTTTGACATCCCAGTTTTTTGTACGAAATACCAAATCATCATTTAGTAACATCATATAACGTGCGGTGTTTTTGTCACTAAAGAGCTTGAAAATATCTGCCATTCCTGAACCGTCAAGCGGAATGATAACTTTTCTAATATCAAGCAAAGGGCTATCAATCTGACGACTTTCAATATCATCCTCATCTACGAACAAAAATATCTCAAGCAAATCAGGATTGGAAGTCGTTGCTACGATGCTATCGAACAATCTTTTTACTAAATAGAGACGTCCTCGTGTAGGAAGAACTAAAGAAAAAGTCTTTGCCATCAAATATGCTTTCTTGGAATCTTGTAGTTTAACATGTTTTTAATATACTCTACAACATCTGAACCAAACTTCTTATCTATCATATTGAGATACTTAGAACTACCATGATACTCATTAAAAGCCTTGTCGCGAAAACGCAAAACCTCTGAATTCGAAAGGTGCTTAGTTGATAACGGCAGGGTATCTTCGCTAAATTGCGCATAACTAAGCCAGTTAGATGGCAATTCTACCCCCTCACTGATAAGATCATCATATAGTTGTGAGCCAGGATAAGCCATCGTTGTATAAAAATTAGAATATTCACAATTCAGTGCTTTGGCCATATCCAGTGTTTCCTGCACTGTTTCGGTGTCATCGTTAACAAGCCCAAATATGAAGTTAGCAACAATATAAATGTCTGCGTTGTGTGTTATTTCAATAGCATTGTTGATGTCACCAGAGTCAAACTTGCCCTTAACAACTCCTTCTCTAACTTTCTTGTTCGCCGACTCTATTCCCAAAGCAAGCCAATTAATGCCCGCTCGCTTCATTTTTTTCAGAAGGGCTTCGTTTACTGTATCAACTCTTGCGTAAGCCCATATATTAAGATCGTAATTTTTTTCAATTATCAAATCGCAAATTTCCTCTACGCGATCTTTTTTCAGAGCGAATATCTCATCTGCAAACTTAATATTCTTGATGCCATATTGCTCCACAAGCAAGCCTATTTCATCGACAACTTTTTTGGGACTGCGATAACGAATTCCTGCTTTACCATCATAGTTGGCCTTAATGTTGCAAAACGAACAATTAAAGGGGCACCCATAGCTTGTATACACAACGCCATAGGGCTGACGTTTATTCAGATATTCAAAACAGTGCCAGTTATGTGCCCTGTAAACTTCCATCGGCAGAAGATCCCAAGCTGTCATTGGCAACATATCAACATCTTCAACCATCTTTCCCCAACCATTAGAGGCAACTGAACCAATTTTTTTATAGCACAAACCTTTGATGTCATAATCTTCTGCATCTGGGTTTGAGCGTAATTTCTTCAATAACTCTATTATTGAGTAATAACATTCACCTTTAAATACAAAGTCAACTTTTTCTTGTTCAAGCGTCATCTCAGGAAGTGCAGAAGGATGAATGCCGCAAACCGCTGTTTTGATATGTGGTATTTTATTGTCAATTTCCCTGAGTAGTCTTCCAAGCGGCACCATTTTCGGTGTCGATGAAGCAGATGGGTTAGGGCCAACAGCTCCACCAACTACCAACACAGGAGATTCCTCAGATATTATTTCTATAACCTGGTCGTCTGAGTAATTGAGCCCTTCTGCATCAATAATCCTGACGGAAAAACCTTTTTCACGAACAAAAGCAGCTATCATTCCAGCCCAGACCGGGGGCTCAATGGCTGAGATGGAAAACCTAAGGTCTCCATACTCCTGCTTTTTATTACCAACATTAACCAATAACAAATCGGTCTTACAAGCCATGCTTATAGCCCTCGCTGCATAAAATTAAAAAATATTCAAATTTTTTTTTGCCTGTAAATACCTCTGGGGAGTTCCTATATCAATAAAAGAACCCTCAGCTAAATATCCATAGAATTGTCTATTTACATATGTTGAAAAAAAGTCATATTCAAGAGAAAACTTTTTTTTATTGGGCATTGTCTCTATAACCTTACGACTAAAAAGATAGACCCCTGCATTTATCATACCCTTATTGGAATCACTAATCTTTTCGCAAAACCCTACAACCATATCCGATTCATCAATTTTTATGGAGCCATAACTCTCTGTGTTTTCAGCATCTAATATTGACACTGCCAAAAGAGCTTTTTTGTTTTGGTAAAACTCGACAAATCTATTAAAATCCATATCAAAAAAGGAATCTCCGTTCAAGATCAAGACAGGATCGCTTTGTATAAATTCTTCAGCGTTTTTTACAGCACCACCTGTTCCCAGAGATGTGCTTTCTTTTGAAACAACAATCTCCAAATCAAGACTGTTTTGAGAGCTATAATATTCTTGGATGGATTCAGCCTTATAGCCTGCACAAAGAATGATGCGTTTAAATCCAAATTTAGCAACCTGTCCAATAACAATGTCCAGAAAAGGTTTTTCACCTATCACGGCCATAGGCTTGGGCCTATCACTGACAACAGACTGCAACCTAGTTCCTTTGCCTCCGCACAGTATTAGCACATCAATATTTCCGGCCTCTAATAATTTCATTCTGATGCAAATATCCCTGTGTTTCCAATTGATTTTGTTTCTATTTCAACAACTCTGTTCTTCAGTGGTTTCTGTTCGTCAATATTTACGTGAAGTTTCTCTACAGAATTTTCAAACGATACAAGGGGTTTTTCAGGAATATAAGAATCCCTATGGAATATTATTTCGCTACCTGAATTTTCAAACTTAAAAGGAATGTGTAAAAGGTTTTTAAGTGCATTCCTAATTTTGTACTGTTTTTCAGGTTCAGCGAAAAATATCATAAAACCGCCCCCACCAGCTCCTAACACTTTACCGCCAATTGCTCCAGTATTACGCGCAACGTCATAGATATTGTCAATCTGAGGAGTTGATATTTTATCAGTTAAACTGCGTTTTAATTTCCAGCTTTCGTGTAACAATTTGCCAAATTCATTTATATCATTATTTCCAGTAAGGATATTAACTGCCTCATCTACCATTTGCCCCATACTAATCAATTCAGTTTTTTTTCTGGGGATGCTTTCTATTTGAGTTTTGGCAATTTTAGTTGCGAATCTGGTAAAGCCTGTAAAAACAAGCATCAGATGGCTTTGAAGTTCCATAAGCCTGTTCTGTGGCAATACCAAAGGCAAAACAGTCACGCTATCATCTCTACCAAAGCTTATTTTTTTTAAGCCGCCGCAAGCTGCGAATGTTTGATCTTGCGAACCAACATGTTCTTTAAGAACATCTCGTTCAATATAGACCGCCTCTTTGGCAAGTTTCATTTTTGTTTGCATACGGCCCTGTAAGGCATAAAGACTGTTCAGTAACCCAACCGTAAACGAAGAACTTGTCCCAAGCCCCGTTCTAGCGGGTAAATCTCCATCATGATGTATCTCTACGCCGTCATTTATTCCCATATATTCAAGCACTGCTCGAGCAGCAGCGTGTTGGATTTCGGAATAATCCTTCACATTCTCCACCTTTGAATAAACGATTCGATGCTTGTGCTCGAAGAACGGAGGTAAATATCGGCATGTAATATAGCAGTATTTATCTATTGCTGTACCTAATACTTGCCCACCCATTTCTCTATACCAATCGGGATAGTCCGTTCCACCACCAAAAAATGAGACACGAAAAGGCGTTCTACTTATTATCATTATTCTCTCCTAATAATTAGTTTCGGCCTTAGACATTGGCGTACTGAGTTCTTTTTACAATCTCATAGGTCTTTATCAGCTCTTTTATACCAAACTGCAGGCTGAATTGTGGTTCATATCCGGCAGATTCGATTTTTTCATTGCTGACAATATAGTCCCTTTTGTCCGGGTCTTTCCCAATTTCCGATTCGACAATATGAAACTCACTGACGTATTTCTTTATTTCTTCGCACAATTGGCGTTTGCTTATATTGCAGTTACTGAGTCCTACATTATAAGGCTCATTTTTCATTGTCTCGAAATTGTCTATCGCATGAAGGAATGCTCTGGCAACATCACGGATATGAATATAATTTCTTTTGAAGTGTGCCTCGAAGAGCACAATAAAACGGTCATATACCGCTCTATAAACGAAATCATTAACGAGAAGGTCCAGCCTCATTTTGGGACTTGCGCCAAAAACAGTAGCCAGCCTTAGCGTAATACAGTTTCCTGCATCAAGAATGGCTCTTTCAGCTTTCGTTTTTTGTTGCCCGTACAGAGATATTGGATTCAAAGGTGTATTCTCATCGCAAAACTTATCCTTTTGTCCTATGCCATAGCCACTGTTTGTTGTGGGGTAAATTATTTTTTGTTCTTTGCTGCGCAAACTCAGCAACATTTTTATAGCATCCAGATTTGTCGTTTCAGATGCGATAGGGTCTTTAGAGCATATTGGGGCACCTGTCAGACACGCCAGCGGAATTATAATATCGACATTCCTGATGTGTTTTGAGACAAGTTCTCTTTCACGTGCATCACCGCGAACAATTTCAAAATTTTCATTAAAACAAACATCCAGCAGAGATGCCTGATTATACATAAAATTATCAATCGCAACCACTTCGTGCCCTTGCTTTAATAGTTCAGGGCAAATTATAGAACCAAGATATCCTGCAGCACCAGTAACCAGAATGTTCATTTAACAATCTCCTTCACAGAACTAACTATGTCATCAACTCCAGGATAAAATGCCTCTTCCAAAACATAGCTTCCCGGCACATGTGAATTTGGCCAACCAACACGCTTGATTGGCATTTTCAAATACTCAAAACCCTTGTCCGCAACCATAGCCGAAATCTCAGCGCTCGCCCCGGCTGTAACCCAATCGGTATCGGCAACAATTAGCCGACCTGTTTTTTTAATGGAATCCAAAATAATTTCTTCATCAAGTGGCAACAATGTACGCGAATCTATAATCTCAACATCGTACCCATCTTTTTCAAGTTCTTCTGCCGCACGCATAGCCTCTATAACCATATAAGATATTGCCACGATTGTAACATCTTTGCCCTTTCGCCGCACAACACCCTTCCCCAGCGGAATCGAATACAATTCTTCTGGAACAAAACTCGAATGCTTAAACAACCAACGGTGCATTATAAATATAACCGGGTTATTGTCAGCGATACTGGCAGTCAACAACCCCTTGGCATCATAAGCCGTACTGGGCATAACAAGCCTTAAACCGGGAATATGCATAAATAATCCGTGCAATGACTGCGAATGCTGAGCTGCAGAACCCCAGCCTCTTCCGATTACAGCCATTATTACCAGTGGAACAGTTGACTGGCCGCCAAACATATAACTCCACTTAGCGGCATGGTTGATTATCTGGTCCATTGCCAGCATTAAAAAATCTGGACGATTATGCAGATAAACGGGACGCATACCCGCAATAGCTGAACCGACTGCTATACCGGTGAGGCCGTTTTCAGAAAGAGGGGTATCGAAAACCCTTTCGCTTCCGTATTGTTTATGAAGATCAACAGTTATCCCGAACATCCCAGAAGGATCATCAACGCCCTGTCCCATAACATAAACATTTTCATCACGCGCAAGTGACTGATCAAGTCCCTCTCTCATCGCTTCTGAAAAAGTCAGCTTCCTGTCCTCTTGGTCAGCATGCTCATCAAAACCGGGTTCTGTTTTATCAATTAAAAATTTAGTCCAAGGCATATTGGTTATCCGTAAAGATATTTTTCCAGTTCATCTTTTCTTGGCAACGGGCTTTCATTGGCAAAATCAAAAGCCTTATTGATTTCCACATCTATCTGTGAATTGACGGTATCGATTATTTTATCTGTCAAGATATTGTTATCAAGCAGGAGCGTTTCATATTTCTGAAGCGGGCAGCAATTCATCCATTCATCCCACTCATCTAATTTTCTGTATTTATCCTTTAGCTCATCCCCAGCTCCAGCATGCCCTCGCCACCGATATGCTTTACATTCTATAAAAGCTGGCCCCTGCCCGCCTCGAACAACTTCAATGGCTTGTTTCGACTTTAAGTAAGCGTCAATAACATCTCTGCCATCGGCCTTATAGGTAGGAATGCCGAATGCTTTCGGACGTGCTGTAATATCGGTTACTAATTGCCTTGTGGTTTGATGCGAAAATACAGAATAGAAATTATTCTCACAAACAAACAGTACGGGCAGTTTTTTCACCGCTGCAAAATTCATGCTTTCGTGCAATACACCTTCTTCCGAAGCAGCGTCACCGAAAAACACTACGGAAATCAATCCGTCTTTTTTGCAAGCCGAGCTAAATGCCACTCCAACCGCCAGAGGTATTCCACCACTGACTATCGACGAAGAACCCATCAATCCGACTGACAAGTCTATAAGGTGCATCGACCCCCCACGGCCTTTGGAGCATCCGGTTTCTTTACAATGAAGCTCTGCTATCATAGCATTAAGATCGCCGCCCTTTGCAAGATAATGACCGTGACCTCGGTGGTTACTAAAAACATAATCCTGCTTTGTTAAATTTTCGCATATTGTCGCCGCAATTGCTTCTTGTCCAAGACACAAATGCACTGGCGTTTTCATATTATCCTGATGATAAAGTTCTTCTATGCGAAGCTGAACCTTTCTTATTCTTGAAATAACAGAATAAAGATTTATCAAAGTTGCTTTATCAATCTCTGTAATATCCATAGATTAAAATATCCCTATTTGAAAGCTTAAAGTTTTATAATATTTTCATCTTTAATGCCCATTTGTTGCAAGCAGGCACGTTTTTCTATAACACCCGACAATGAAGCTATCACAACATCGCCTTCAAAGCCTTTTAATTCTTGTACTGGAAGAACCTCAAAGCCTAGACACTTTCTGCCAAGTCCGCATTTATCATAAATATTTGCTATCTTAATAGGCCTGCCCTTTATGAGAATATGCAAAAGCTTCGCGATAAAACCTGTGCCATAAACAGCAAACTCTTTTGTCTTTTTTGAACACATTTTCTGAATAACACAACTGCACAGTTGTACGGTATAGATATTATTTTTAAACATCGTGACGAAAAATCTATAAAACACCATCAACTTGAATGGAACGCTTTTTTTTAGCACACCACCGCTTTTACGACCGGCAAGCTTGCTCCTTATCTGCTTGAGTATAAGCGAAACTATAGCAATGTTAAGCAAAACAAATCGGCCAAAACGGTTGAAGTATTCGGCATTATGCTTTAGATTTCTACATACATCCTTACATAGGATCAACTTCTGCTTCAGGGTTCTTCGTACAGATTTAGCCTTCCATCGCCGAAAATCCATGACCGGTATAGCCTGGCTGAGAAGTGATTCATACAATGGCTGTTCAGGGTCTGTCCGAAGCATTTTCACCGCTGTATTTTCAACTAATGGCAATACCCGTAACGTTTTGACAGCCTGCATTGCAGTAGTTGACATATTATAACCATCATGCGGGCCAAGATAATTGTTCTTACCATCCGAACCGGGATGCCACGTGTGGTACAAAAATTCACTTTGGTGCCATATCTCTCTTTTGCCAACATTTCTAAGACGAAAAGTCATCTCATAGGGGCCGCAAATATGGCCAAGATAATCAATGTGCTCATCAGCACCACCAATATCAATAAGGTCCTGACGCAACGCACACATACATGCTCCATAATTACGTGTATGCAGAATGTCGTTATTATCAAGAAGGCCGGTGGTTTTTCCATCCTTAATATTTATACAACTCCCCATTATAATATCATCAACGGAGGGATAATTAAAGGGATAAAACTTTTTATCGACGTTTCTAACCTCATCAAGATGCAAAACAATATCCGACTTATTTTCAAACGTATTAATAATACTTTCGACAAAAGTAGGCTTAACGACAGCATCAGAATCGCAGATAACAACGATTCTGCCCGAGGCTGCTATTATACCAATATTGTACATCAGATGCTTGTGATAATACACGTCTTCGCCAACACCCATAATAAGCCATAAATCCACAACAGGTGGCATACCAGCTTGTTTGGCTTTTTTCAGTTTATCCTCAATATCCGAAACTCGCCGGTTATAATATTCAACCCATATAACTTGGTAACTTTCCCTTGGAACTGTCTGATCGTTAAGATAGTCAAGTATATGAAAACTTTCACGACACTGCCAATCAGAGAGAATGATGCTCACATTAGGTGAGTTGGAACTGCTATTTTCAAATTCGACCTTCATGTACTCCTTCCCCCCTTTGAGAGATTTTAAAAAAAAAACACGCTCCTCTATGGTAAATCTCAAGCGAATAAATCTTTGCTGTGTGGCAAAAAATGAACAAGTCAGCCTTTCATTACCACATATAGTCCGCAGGAATCTTAATTTTTTGTTCACCAAATGTCAATTGTTTTATGGAGTTTTTGGCAATAGAATATTGCTTTCAACAAAGGGATTGTCTATAGCTTTGGTCGTGATTTAAAATACTGAGGAAATGATGTAATCATTAAGTCTTTGTTTAAAAATCGGCAGGTCAAACCTGAGAGCGTTTTGGCGACCATTTAGGGGCAAAATTTCATCACGATTTTCTTCAAATTTAACAACAGCGTCCCTCAATGCCGTTGGAGTTTGTTCATAAAAAAATACACCGGTCGCGACCGTCTTGTTTGAAATATCATCCAGCGGTAAAACGGTTTCGACAACTCCCCCTTTGCCATAAGCAATAACTGCTTTCCCGCAAGCCTGTGCTTCTAACGGTACAATTCCAAAATCCTCAAGTCCGGGAAATATCAGAGCTGCACATTTTTGTAGATATTCTGTAACCTGTTCATCATCAAGGCTGCCCAGAAAATGTATATTTTTGCTCGCTTTATTTTTAAGCCGTTCCATTTCTGTGCCGCTACCTATAACCACCAAGTCTCGGCCAAAATCTCGAAACGCTTCCACCGCCAGATCGACACGTTTATATGGAACAAGAGCTGACAAAACTAAATAATACCCCTGATCTTCTGTTGAAATACTGAAACGGCTACAATCAACAGGCGGACAGATAACCTCGGAGTCTCGGCCATACGACCTTTTTATCCTGTCCTGAACACACTCACTAATAGCAACAAAATGCGTAACACCAGAGACCGTTTTTTTATCTCTGTATTTAAGATAGTCCAACAATAGACTCGCAAGAATACGTTTGGGAAAATGAAAAGTTTTCAAGTATTCATTTCTTAGCTCCCATGCATATCGCATTGGGGTATAGCAGTAACATATATGTGGTATTTTAGATGAAAGCTTGACGCCTTTAGCAACGCAGTGACTAAAACTCAAAACAGCATCGTACCCATCAAGATTAAATCTCCTGATTGCATCTGGAAAGAGCAGTAAGTATCGTCGAAAATTCTTTATATCGCCCGGCAGTTTCTGAATATATGAAGTGTATATTTTGTGTGATTCGATTTGGCTTGAAACCGACCCTGGTATATGAACCAAGGTGTAGATGTCGGCATCAGGGTAAAGCTCACAAGCCGCCTCTACACAACGTTCACCGCCTCGCATTCCAACAAGCCAATCGCAGACAATAGCAAGCCGCATACTTTTACCTTCTAACCGTTCCATAATATCAATTCTGATTAATGCGACCGATTTTCAACTCGCATTTTTACCTTTTAAAACATGCCACGGCGTCCGCAACAATATCAATATATCAAGCATAAACGACCAGTTCCTAACATAGTACATATCATACAGCAACCTCTTTTTCAGAGATGTATCACCACGCAAACCATTCACCTGGGCCCAACCTGTCATACCAGCCTTAACCTTGTGCCTGAACATATAATCTTGGTATTCCGTCGAAAATTGTTTTATAAAAAACGGACGTTCAGGCCTAGGGCCAACCAGACTCATCTGTCCTTTAAGAACGTTCATAAACTGAGGCAACTCGTCAAGACTGAACCTGCGAAGCCAGATACCTACCGCAGTGCGTCTGGAATCGTTGCCACTGGCTAATTTCGGAATGCCATCGCTTTCGGCTTCTGGCAGCATAGTTCGAAATTTGATAATTTCAAACTCCTGCCTGCCGAATCCAATCCGCTTCTGCTTATAAAACACAGCCCCTTTACTCGTCCGTTTTATTAAAATCGCTATAATCACCATCGGTATCGCAAAAACAACCAGCAACAACAAAGCAACAACACTATCGAATACATCCTTCAGTATCATATTAAAGCCGTCAAGCGGGCTGTCTCCTGCTGAGAACAAAACCTGTGAACCTATGCTCGTGATCCTGGCATCACTTATTGACGCCAAATCACCCCAATCCGGTATTATGCGTACCGTTACACCAAGAGATTGAACAGCTTTAAGTACCGGATATGCCTTTTGTGCTTCAGCCCCGCCCAAAGTTAAATAGACTTCATCTATTGATTTGGCTTTAACCAGTTCAGGTAATTTCTCAATCGGCCCAAAAACAGGAAAGCCCATCAACTCCCTGTCAGCCGATCCATGTAGGTCATCTATAAAAAACGCACACCTTAGCCCAATCATTTTCATTCCTTCAATATCACCAACCAACTGCTGCGACCGCAAGCCAGTACCTATTACCGCATAATATCGAAGGTTGTACCCCCTTGAACGCAGAAAACGCATAACCGCAAGACTGAAAAAATGCGAAAGCAATAAGCCAATAAACAACATAATCGCCATCAGAAACAACAGCTTGCGGGAATAAGGCTCATCTTGTGCATAATACAAAAAAGTCAGCAAAAAAAGCCAACTGAAAACACTGGCCTTGAAAATCTCAACAAGATGAAAAAGAATGTTCTGTGTTCTCTTGGGCTTGTAAAGGCCAGTAAAAAAATAGCACAGCAGACAAATCAGAACCACCGGGAAAGTCAAAATCAGATGTTTGTCAAAGCCTGACACTCCCTTGGCGGCGGAAAATATCCCCAGATTATATCTGACGTGATAGCTCAAAACCCAGACACAGACCACAATAAACGCGTCAAATACTACGCGAAAAAAAGACACAAATGTCGCATATCGTCTCAGCATATTTTATCCAAATACTATGGTCTTTTAGTAATACAAGCCAATGCCCAACCGATGGATAATAACACTAATATTATCCATAATCAAGATTTTTTAAACCATAAAGGGCATAACGCTGGGTTTTATATAGACATATAACGGTGATAATTGTAAATTGATGCCCATGAAAATTGAAATATCATACAGCAGCGAAAAAATCAGTTTCGATATCCCCCAGAAAAACCTGGAAACTTAAGACCCTACCCATTGTCAAGACCATTTTTTCCTTTGTTTAAGGTGCAAGTTGCAGCGTTTATTTTAAGGGCGAGCGTATTGACGATTTGTCTGAACACAAACTCCAGAAGATACGAACTAATTTTGGATTCCTCTTTCAAGGCGGAGCATTGTTTGACAGCTTAAGCGTTTATGAGAATATCATTTTTCCGATACAGCAGCACCATAAGATAAAGAATTATGAACAACTCGATGAGATTGTTAAGACGAAGCTGACGATGGTCGGTATGGATGGATACCAGGGCTATAATCCAGCCGAGCTTAGTGGCGGGCAGAAAAAGCGTGTCGCTCTTGCTCGCGCGATAGCTCTTAGTCCGGAGATTATCCTTTATGATGAGCCGACGACGGGTTTGGACCCGATACGTTCGGACGTTATAAATGAGTTGATTTTGAAATTGCAGAAGACCCTTAGCATTACGAGCATTGTGGTAACACACGATATGAAGAGTGCGTATAAGATTGCTGACAGGATTATAATGCTGCATAATGGCCGGGTCGTTGTTGATGGGAAGCCTGAGGAGATTAAGAACCATTCGTACACTGTGGTTCAGCAGTTTATAAATGGGCAAATTAGCGAGAAGGATTTGAAGACGATACAACTCAGCAGCATCGGGGAGGAAGTCGCAAAACTGCAATAGTTATTAGACACTGGTCGGCCTTGCCGACACGCAGATTGCGCCGTTAAATTTCTTATTTATTTAGCATTTGAAGCAGATGGCTTGTTATCCCTTCTTGCATCAATAAGTATTATTGA
Organism: Anaerohalosphaeraceae bacterium; assembly: GCA_021108375.1. Lineage (GTDB taxonomy): Bacteria > Planctomycetota > Phycisphaerae > Sedimentisphaerales > UBA12454 > JAIORA01. The sequence goes on along the minus strand of JAIORA010000012.1, from coordinate 166,535 downwards.
ATTATCATTTTTCAAATTCAATTCTTGCAGTATTGATTCAACCTTATTTTTTTCTTCAACGCTAAAATAAGAGATAACTTTGAGAGATTTTTTTGTTTTATTAGCTTTTTTATATATTTCAACTTGTTTTTGTAAGTTTTGTTTGAGTTTCGTATTTTTGGCAAGTTTAAATTCTACAAGAGACTTGTCTTTGCTACCTCTCGATATCTTAAAATCAACTGAGCCACGACCATTATTGACCTCGGAGTTAAAATCCGAAGGACTTGCAAACCATGTTAATCGATATAATATTTGCAAGTCAGATTCTCGTTGTATAGGCATGCCTTTGTTATAAAATACTCGGTACCCATCATTGTTTTCAATTGTATCCTTTAGAAACTGAACTCTTGCCCTAGCTTCTGCCAGCGTATCAATACCATATTTATAAAAATCTGTTTCTAATTCGATTTTCTCGACAAATTTAATAACTTGCCGAATAAAAAACTCTTCAGATTCAACAACTTTTTCTTTGCTAATCCTTGTAGCCTCTTGATGAGTATTTTCTTTTGAAAGAATATAATATTCAATTAATTTTGGATATTTCTTTAACAAAGAAGAAAAAGCTTTTTGTTTATCCTGCTTGGTAGGTTCCTTTTTTTTGTCTTTGTACAAGACGCTCGATAAATATTGATTGACCTGAGATCTGAGCTGTTGGTCAGGCACAGAGTTCGCAATTTTTTCGAAATTATTAATAAGATCTGGTCGATTAATCCAATTTTCATCTTTACTCAAAATCTCTTTTGGCGTTAGCAAAACGTGGTCGCCGTTAATATATGGCAAATCATAACATTCCGATTTCCAGACGCCTAGTTTATAATCAAAAGAAACTTTAGGAATTGATAATGTCCGACGCATATTATCAGCAATATATTTTTGAGCAAATTTCTGCGTATATTCCAATAGATATTTTTTAATAAGATTAGCCGTAAAGTCACTTATGTTATCTTTTCCTACACCAGATTCTATCAAACAGACTTTTTCAATATGGCTACCTTTTGTTATTTGTTCTTTTCCAAAACTTGAGAAAACCACATTTAAATTTTTGTTAAGATTTCGGGCGAATTTTGGACCAAGGCCACGACCATTGTTTCCAGTTAGGCAATACCCAAGCCATATTTGTTTAACTTCAGGAAACCGGTACCAAGCATCTAATAGTCCTTCATTGAGATTTCCTTCTATCGAACGATCTCTCAGGTATTTCAAGTATTTAATGATTTGCCCATGAAGTTGACAGTAGTTTTTTTTCTTGTTACCAAAAAGCAAAAAGGGGTCAATGAAAAGAGGCAAATCGTTGATTAGAGAAATGTTCAGAGCGCCATAGTTGTCCAGCACAGCAGGGTCAATGTCAAACCAATCTGTAAAATAAATTTTCATATATTTAACCGTTCTTTTAATTAATAGTTTATTTGGCGCATATTTTTAAGCGGGTGGGAAACTAAGAACGGTGTGTCAAATTACGCTTGTAATAAGTGAATCTAAAACATCGCCGGTCTTATTTTTCCAGTCCGGCAAACAAATTTTAACATTATACCTATGAGCAAATTATGTGCCACTGGGTTGGTAATAGAGCTATAAAAACGCAAAGCCTTTTTAAACAGGTAGTTACTGTTATTGCCAGCAAATAAGGGTAGGACAAAACTACAGTTTTGACAGGGGCAGCCTGACAATTTGGCCTGTTGAAATGAGCCTTCGTGGCTAATTTTTCGCACAAGACACTTAGTTGAATGCGAAAATATGCCAAACGTTGCAGAACGCGCAAAGTGGGTTTTAAAAACGTTCAAAAACGTGAAAAACTGAGCACTTTTGTGTAGTTTTGCGCCAAAACGTACCAAAAATTTTCAATTTAGGGCATGTTTTGATGGCCGATTTGTCAAGAATTGCGCGTTCTGCTACAATTTTGAGCCGAATTGTATGCGTTTTGCTACCCGAAATTGTGCGCAAACTGCTACCCAATGCACCCAAAAGATAGACAAAACAAGGCCCATAAACTACAATAGAAGCGTGAAAAATTTTGTGAGGAAAGATGAGCAAAGCCTTAAAAAAAACGAACTCTGAAAAAGTCGCGGCGGAAATTTCAAAACTAATTTCCGGCCACTGTAGCGCAAGTATATTCAACAGAGTCGCCTGTAGCACCGATGCGAGCATATATCAGATTATTCCGTTGTGCGTTGTCTCGCCTAAAACCGCTGCCGATGTCTCGGAAGCCGTGCGGTATGCCTGCGAAAACAAAATTCCCATAACCGCTCGCGGCGGCGGAAGCGGCCTTGCCGGCGAATCGCTGACCGTCGGCATAATGCTCGATATGACCAGCTATATGAACAAAATAATCGGTATCGATGAAAAAAACAGCACAGTAACCTGTCAGGGTGGTGTGGTACTTGATGATTTGAATAATTATCTTGCTCCGTTCGGCAGAAAAATTGGCCCAGACCCATCCAGCGGCAATCGTGCCGTTATCGGTGGGGTAGTCGCTAACAATGCCACCGGCGCTCATTCGCTGCAGTTTGGGCATATCGCAGAATACGTTGAGAAAATACAGGCTGTTCTGGCTGGCGGCGAGCTGGTCGAGATTACGAATGGAATTGTCCCCGAAAAAATCGAGAGTCCAAAATTGCGGGGTATCGCAGCGAATTGCCTGAAACTGCTTGCGGAAAATTCCGAAATAATCGAAAAAGCTATGCCACCGACAAAGCGAAACCGGAGCGGATATAATGTTGCGGGTGTTGCCAGTGATGGAAAAATCGACCTTGCGAAATTGCTGGCCGGCTCAGAAGGGACGCTGGCGGTCTTTACAGAAATAACTTTGCGCAGCGTTGAAGTACCAAAATTCAAAGGCGTTGTTCAGTTGGAATTTGACTCGATGGGTAAGATGGCAAAAGTTGTGCCGATAATCGCCGATAGTGGCGCGGCGGCCTGTGAATTGATGGATGGCAATCTTATAAAAACCGCGCGCGAGGCGTTTGCGGAATATCGCGATTTGCTAAACCCGGTTTCGGCAGCGTCGCTACTGGTGGAACATATCGGCGATGGCCGGCAGGAAGTAATCGAAAAAATTGATAACACTATTGCTCAGGCTGGCACGTTTGCATACGACAGTATGAAAGTTCTGGACAAGCAGTCGCAGGAGCGGCTTTGGAAGTGTCGAAAAGACGCGGTGCCTCTGCTGAGCAGGAGGAAGGGCTACGCCCAGCCTGTGCCTTTCGTGGAGGATGTTTCGGTCGATAACAGCAAGCTGGGTGAGTATATTGCCGGCCTTGTGGAAATCGGGGAAAAGTATGATGTCGAACTGGTTTATTATGGACACGCCGGCGATGGCGAGCTGCATATTCGGCCTTGGCTGGATTTGGGATGTGAAAAAGATTTAGAGAAAATGGGGAAAATCGCTGACGATGTTTTCAATTTAGCGTGGTCTTTGGGCGGGTCGATTAGCGGCGAACACGCTGACGGATTAGTTCGCGCGGCATTTATAAAGAAACAGTATGGCGAAGAGTTTTACGAAATTCTGCAAATGGTGAAACAGATTTTCGACCCGCAGAATATGCTCAACCCCGGAAAGATAATAAACGACGACCCGAAAATAATGACTACGAATCTTCGGGCGGAGAAAAAGATATTAGATGACAAAGTCAAAACTACCCTGCTTTTCGATAAAGATGAATTTGCTTTTGAGCTGATTCAATGTACCGGCTGCGGCCTGTGCAGAAGCACGCAAAGTCCGTTGCGGATGTGTCCGGTGTTTCGTGCGACCGGAGATGAGATTTACAGTTCCAGAGCAAAAATAAATTTGATTAGCGCCTGGGCGAAAGGGCTTATCAGTGAGCAGGAATTTGAATCAGTCGAATTTGACAAGATTCTTTCGTCCTGCGTAAATTGCAAAATGTGTGCTGTCGAATGTCCGGCTGGTGTGGATGTATCGAAAGTGATAATCGAAGCACGAGCAAGGCGAGCGGCGAAAAATGGCTTAAGCATAACAGCTAAAACTTTGAGCCATAATCGGCTGATGAGTATTCTGGCGGGAGCGTTTGCGCCAATCAGTAACTTTGTTATATCGCTTGGAGCGCTCAAGTGGGTTATGGAAAAAGTGCTCGGTATCGACAGCAGGAGAGCGATGCCGAGGTTTGAGCGAGCGAGTTTTGTTAAAAAAGCCCGCAAGTTTCTTGCCTCTGCCGGGGCAATCGAAAATCCGGTTGATAAAGTTGTTTATTTTACGGATGCATACGCTAACTACAACGACCACGAGTTAGGCTTTGCTGTTATAAAATTTCTGCGGTACAATAATATAGATGTGATTGTGCCTGACCAGCGGTCTGCGCCTCTGCCGGGAGTTGTTTACGGGGATGTTCGGACGAGTAAAAAGGATTTGGCTTATAATGTTGAGCATCTGTGGCCGGGGGTTGAGGCCGGGCGCAAAATTATTTGTTCTGAGCCGAGTGCGGCACTGTGTCTTAAAGAGGATATGCGGTTTTTTATCGATAGCGAACGAGCGAAAGCGGTTTCGGAAAATACGTTTGAATTGTTCAACTATCTGCTGGCTCTGCATAAAGACGGTAAGCTCAAAACCGGCGGCGATGTTAAGAAGGCTGATGCGATGGCTTATCACTGTCCGTGTCATTTGAAATCGTTGGGTAGTGGTGCGGCGGTTGAGCTTTTACGCGAATTGATTGGTGCTGATATTACAGACCTTGATGCGGGCTGCTGCGGGATTGCGGGGACGTTTGGGATGCAGAAAAAGAATTATGCGCTCAGCGAAAAAATCGGAGCAACACTGGCAGAGGCAGTCAGAGAAAGTTCGGCGGAAACAATTATCACCGAATGCTCCACGTGCAAAATGCAAATCGAACATTTAACCGGCAAAAAAGCAGTGCATCCGATTAAAGTTCTGGCGGAAGCGTTTGGGCTTAATTAGCCACGAAGACTTGGAGACACAAAATTTTAGACACGCTTGTCCCGACACCAAATAGGCTGCTGCCGTAATTTGGTGCGGGGGATTAACACTGATTTTAAAAAAGATAAAAATTGGATACCCGCTTTCGCGGGTATGACAAAAGAAATTAACCGCGGATTTCACGGATTACGCGGATTAAAAAACAAGGTATAGAAAAATGGATACCCGCTTTCGCGGGTATGACAAAACCGAGATTGTCGCGCTGCGCTCGCAATGACAACAACCTTATCCGGCAGCTTTCGCTGCTCGGCTACTAAGGCGATATGAACGGGATAGTCAATATGCAGATACCCCCAGGGCAAGACCTGGAGGCTAATGGCGATGTGAAAAAAATATGTCCGAAAATAGTGAAAATTTGAAAGAAGCGATGCTCTTTGCCCGCCTTGATAGCGAAAAGGTTCAATGCAATCTCTGCAACTTCCGTTGCGTAATCCCGCAAGGTGAATGCGGGCGGTGCAGAGTAAGAAAAAACGTTGGCGGGACGCTGTACTCGCTCAACTATCACAAAGTCTGCGCCGCGGGGGCAGACCCTATTGAAAAAAAGCCCTTCTTTCATTTCCGGCCAGGTTCAAAAACTTTCTCCATCGCTGCGAGCGGATGCAATTTTAAATGCAGGTTCTGTCAGAACTGGCAGATTAGCCAGGTGAAAAGCGAACAGGATATACAGGGACAAAACCTTAGTCCCGAAAAAATTGTCGCGATGGCAATCGAAAATAAATGCAAAAGCGTTGCCTATACTTATACCGAGCCTACGGTGTTTATGGAGTTTGCGGCGGCTTGCGGCAGAGAAGCTAAAAAGGCAGGGCTGGCGAATTTGTTTGTATCGAATGGGTATATGACTACTAAAGCAATAGACTCAGCGGGCGGTTGGCTGGACGCAATCAATATAGACCTTAAGGCGTTTAGCGATGGTTATTACAAAAAACTTTGCGGGGCGAAGTTACGGCCTGTACTTGAGAGTATTGAGTATGTCGCAAGGCATACTGATATGTGGATGGAGGTTACGACGCTTATTGTGCCGGGCGAGAACGATTCGGACGATGAGCTCGGCGCTATGGCGGAGTTTTTGGTGAGTAAGGCTGGGGTGGATACGCCTTGGCATTTGAGCAGGTTCTATCCGCAGTATGAATGCCGAGATTCAGCGGCGACGCCAGCAGAGACGCTGCGGCGGGCGTATGATATTGCCCGGCGGGCGGGGATGAAGTATGTTTACATCGGCAATTTGCCGTCGGCTGGGACGGAAAACACTTACTGTCCGGGCTGCGGGGGTTTGTTAATCGAACGAGATGGATTTTATGTTTCGCAAAATAACCTTGATGATGGCAAGTGCAGCGACTGCGGGGAGAAAATCGCAGGGTGTTTTTAATTAGCCGTGAATTACGCGGATTATTTATAGCCACTAAGCCACAAAGGCACAAAGAGGAAAAAACTAAGTGGTGTTTTTGAGTCCACATATTTTTGGCGCTGCGAAGCCAAATTTTTCTCCAAATCTATTTCAGTTATGGCCGATATTATCTGAGATTTTCCAATTTGTTTTTCGTTTCAAGGTTCGGCTCGGCAGCAAAAACATAAATTTGTTGAAAAACATAAATTTTTTGAAAAAATCGCTCATAAAAACTTTACCGCAAGGCCGATACCACTTATAGTTAGATGCAGATTTGTAAGCACCCGCTGAAAACCGAAGGAATCGCCAACTTAGATAATGGATTTTACGATGTCAAACCAGCCCAGAGCCGCAAAGATATTATTGAGCTTAGTCGTTTCGATGACGGCGGGGGCGGCGGTTTTAATGGTTCTCGATAACAAATCCATCTCCGCAGGGGCTTTCAGTCTGGCAAGTTATTCATCACTCGGCCCGATTTCTTCCGTTGTTACTTCGCGTCAGGCCGTTACTGCAGAGAGATGGGACAGGATTGAAGTCTATTACAGCAATACCAACGGCGGCAACGTTGACCAACTCGCATCGCTTAGCGGGTTGACCAGTTCTGACGATGTTAACTTCCATTTTCTTGTATGCAATTCGCTTGGTGCTCTCGACGGGCAAATCGAATCGACAGAGAAATGGCGGAATCAGTGGTCTGCTCTGCAAGGTGGGACGTGGTACGGCACGAGCAAAACCGTTAGGATATGCGTAATCGGCAGAGAAAAAGGCGCTCCGGCAAGCGATTACCAATTGACCAGGACAGCGGAATTGACTGAAGTGCTGAGCCGTAAGTTCAACATCCAACATTCCAAAATTGTTTACCCCAAGCACTGGCGCTTTTAGGGCAATGAGCCACACGAAAGATTGAGATTGCCGCGCTGTGCTCGCAATGACAAATAATCTTAAGCGATTCCCAATCTTCTTAATATGTTCCTCGCCCATTTCATACTCCGCAACTGTGCGGCGATGAGTAATACCACGACAACGAGCCATAAGCCTGTAAACCTGCCGAGAATAACGATTCGTTCTGCCATCGACTGGACTGAACAGTTATAGCATTTTGCGAGTAATTCACAGGGCAGATAGACCGCACCGGATATAACGCCATCAAACATTGTCTGCCAGGGAAGTAAAAAAGCTATCGCGAAAAGCGAAACGTAAAATGCTTTGGTGATATGGCTTATTCCGCCGAGCCTGCCTATGAGCGAAATTTTTAAAGCGAACAGCAGCGTAAGGCTGTAAACGAAAACAGAAATAATCAATATGAAATTGCAGAACTGCACGAGCCATTCGATATGGGCAAACTGAATTTTTATAGCGGCTTTGACTTGCGGCTCGCCGACGACTGGCCGAGCAGGGCTGTTGGGGTCGGCGGTTAAGATGGCGGCGGCTTGTTCAATCTGCTCGGCCTTTTGGGTATCGACTATAATAGTTGAAGCGGGTTCGTTGGCACCGACAGAAAGGGTGAAGATTTGGCCTACAAATGAATCGGTTTTGCAGATGTCCTGGTCTGGACCTATTTCAACATACCCGCAACTGGTAAACCAAAAACAGCTCTGGAGGACGAGCAGGGAGACAATGCTCAAAAAGAAGAGGAAGTTTTTGGCACTTTTGATGGTTCCGATGGCTTCGAGATAATCTGTTGTTTCGAGCAGCTGGTCCTGTTTTTTGGATTCGTCAGTCATTTTCAAACTCCTTAAAGAATATGGGAACTCCTAAATGATAATGCCGACAGAGGGCAGAGGCAATGAAAATTTAAACTATTTTGGCTTTTAACTTGTGAGATTTAAGCAACTTGCGGGATTACCGGCAGTGTTTTATTTTTCTTGCAAACGGGGCGATTTGGCTTATACTCTGCGTTTTAACTCGTTTTGATTAGGGCGATTAAGCCCTTTTATAGTCTTTTGTGATGAACGGAGAACGATATGCATTTAGTGAAGTGGATTCGTAAGAATATGACCAAACTTATGGCGATTTTCGTCATTTTAATTATGGTAGCCTTTGTAGTTCCGCAGCTTTTGACCCAGTTGTCAAGGCCCAAGTTTAACAGCCCCAGCACGGCATATTGGCTGTACGCCGACGATAAAAAAATTACCCTCAACGATATAAAGGCAGCGACAGTTGAGTTGAGCGTTCTTAGTGGGCTTTACACTGATAAGATATTTTTCAGCCAGAACGATTTGAGAATGGTTCTTCTTGGGCATATGCTCTTTGGTCAATCGGTTCCGGGTGCTGTTGTGAGCGACCAGATTAAACGAATGAAGTCAGAAGCGCAGCTGCAGGTGAGCAATCGGAAAATTGACAAGTTTTTTGAACAGTCTGCCGGCAAGAGTGAGCTGTTGTGGATACTTCTCAGAGCCGAGGCTAAACGCAGCGGGTGTGCGGTATCTACAGAGACTGCCGGGACGATACTAAAAAAGATAATCCCGCAAATAACCGGCGGTGTCAGCGCAGCGGAAGTTGTTAAAAGTCTCAGCTCAACTTATCATATGACCGAGAACGAGATACTACAGATTTTTGCGGATTCATTCCTTGTTGTTGCTTATGCCAATATCGTCTCAGAAGTTGAAGATATAACAGAGGCGCAGCTGTGTAATGCTTTCGCTAAGCAGTTTAAGACTATCAATGCCGAGGCGGTTACGTTTAATGCTGAGAGCTTTCTCGACAAAACCGGCGAGCCTGAGGCTGAGCAAATCGCGGCGAATTTTGATAAATATAAAGATGTTTATCCCGGCCAGTCGTCAGAAGATAACCCATACGGATTTGGCTATAAAATCGGGCCGAGAGTTCAACTGGAATATATGGTTGTAAAATGCGACGATGTCAAAAAACTTGTGGCTGAGCCGTTGGATGATGAGTTAGAGCGGTATTATCAGGCTAATCTCGAACAGTTTACAGAGCAGGTAAAAAAAGATGAGCAGGACCCGAACTCTGAGATGGTTTCAAAGCAGGAGAGTTATGCGGAAGTTGCTTCGCTCATAAAAACAGCTTTGCTTAACAGGAAAATTGTCAGCAAAAGTTCAGTTATTATAAACGAGGCGATAGAGCTAGCTGAGGCAGGGTTTGCGGATATTGATTTCGCCACTGCCACAACAGAAGACTTTAAGGCAAAGGCTGGAAGTTATGCCTCGGCAGCGGCAAAAATCGAGAGTAAATACGGTATCCCGGTTGCCAATGGTAAGACTGGACTCATTAGTATTGAGCAGGTTCAGAAGAACTCTGTGTTTGGATACCTTATGATGCAGGGTCAAAGTCGGATGTCTGCGCCGCTGGCGAAATTAGTGTTTGCAATCGATGAGCTTGGTGTTACCGCTCTTGGCGCATATGAAGCTGTTAAGCCTAAAGTTTATCTGAGTATCGGCCCGCTGTTTAGCGGAACCAGCCAGCCGGAAAACGTGGCGGCGGTGAGAGTTGTTGATTATGCCCCTGCCCAAGCGGCAGAGAATGTAAATTACAGCTATACAAAAAATATGCTCAGTCCCGATTTAACAATCGAGGTTGAGGATAACGTTGTTTCCATCAAAGCACTCGTCAGCAAGGATTTAAAACGCGTTGAGGCAATGCAAGTCGCAAAGACCAAAGCCAGCGAGTTTATGGCCAAAGTCGGTCAGAACGAAGATTGGGACAAAGTGGCGGAAGAATTTCAGAAGAGTCTGGTAGCGGATTATCCGGAGATTTTAGTTTCGCTGCGGCCGGTAAGTTTTGCAAGGCAGAGCCTGTCTTTGGCGGAGACGATGAGCGAGGATATGCCGATGCCGGAACTTTATATGAGTCAGATTCAACAATATAACAGGTTTGTGGATATTGCTGAAAGCGAATTTGGCCCGGGACAGGAAAAGCCCAGGACGCTGCCGTTGATGATAGAATATAAACCTTTCAAGGTTTACTACTGTATGAAAGATATGACCCGCGAATACGGAAGTGTTGATTATTATAATCAGATTCGCGGTACGATAGCGTATAAGCAGGATGCTATGACAGTACAAGCTCTGATTTTTGACCACTATATGCCGGAAAATATCAATAAGCGGATGAACTTCAGGATTGCACAACAGCCATCTGATTCCAACGAATCGGCAGATGTGAACGACTCGGCAGGTGCGGATGGAGACGAAAAATAATGGCGGATAAGTCATCAGGTGTTTTCAGGCTTGGCAGTCTGCCGTTGTTGTTTCTTGTCGGCTTTGCTGGCTGGTGGGTGCCGGGACTGGGGCATTTGATTATAGGGAAAAAGGCCTCGGCCGCGATAATTTTTGGTTCGATACTATCAGCTATTTTTGTCGGCTTGTGGATTAGTTCGATAGCGGTAATCGATACGCACGAGCCGTGGTACTGGGCGCAGCTGTTCAATTCGCCTTTAATCGCATTGCTGTCTTATCTTAACGGCGAGGTGTGTCACTGCTCAGTTTTCGGCAGGCCCCGTGAAATCGGCCAGATATATACAGGCGTGGCCGGAATGCTGAATCTTTTGTGCGTTGTTAATGCCGTTTATTTAGCTCATAAAATGCACTCGGCAAAGGAGAGCGAATGATAATGCACGTTACTTCAATACTGGCATCCTTTGTCAGCCCGGTTGATATTGGTACTACGCCGCAATCACTACTGCTGGCTCTGCCTTTGATAGCTGTTATCGCAGTGGTGTATAAAGCTACGAAACTGGAAGAATTTACCTTTGCCTCGTTCGTAAAAGAATCAGCAATCCTCTTTGGCTCAATATCAGTCTTTATGATTTTGGCAGCGGTTGGGCTTTATCTGGTAATGCAATTCACGGTTGGATAGGAAATATGTAAGCACGAATCCCGATGAAGCAGGGCTAACTATCTTCTATTACGCCAAGCTCTACCAAGGCATTGTACGCGGCCTTTTGCTGTGCCTCTTTTTTGTTATTGCCCCAGGCGCTTTTATATCTTTTGCCGCTAATTACAGCTGCAGTCTCAAAGCATTTGTTGTGGTCAGGACCCTTCTCATCAAGCGTTTCGTAATTTACACTGGAGCCATACTCTTGCTGAGAGTGCTGCTGAAGGAGTGATTTGAAATTTTCCTGATGTTCATTTGCGTCGGCTTGGTCAATCAACTCGCCGAAAACTCTGAGAACGAATTTGCTGGCCGACTTTATTCCGCCATCAATATATATCGCGGCTATTAACGCCTCTATCGCTCCGGCTGCGAGCGAGCCTTTCAGGGCACTGCTCTGTGCCATTCCGGGGCCTACTTTAATTAGTTCGTCAAGGCCGAGCCGGCTGGCAATACTTGCGCAGGTTTTTCGGGAAACGAGCATACTCTTAATCTTTGTGAGGTCGCCTTCAAGATAATTGGGAAAGTTTTCGTACAGGGCCTGACAAATGATTATATCGAGGATGGAATCGCCGAAAAATTCGAGCCTTTCGTTACTGTCGAGCCGAGTCTGAGCAACGGAAGAATGCGTTAGTGCTTTTTCGAGAAGAGCTTTATCGGAGAACCGATATTTAATCGTTTTTTCCAGATTGCACAAAATTTCCTTATCCATAAATATCTTCCGTGCAGATTACGCCGTGACTAAAGGTTTGCGGTTATGCTAACAGAGTGCCGCGGGAAAGTCAACCTCGCTGTCGGGTTAGTGTACCATCTGCATACTTGCCAGGGCAGAGAAGGCCTCTTCGGCAAAATCGAAAGCCTGCTCAAGGCCGGTAACATCGAAAATGCCCATAGTTCTTTTGCTCAGGCTGCAAAGAATCATCCGCTGGCCGTTGTCTGCGGTGAGCTTCTGGAGCCTTAAAAGTTGCGCAAGGCTCGATGAAGTTACTATCTCGACTTCAGCGAAGTCTATGACGAGTCCGCAATTCTTCCTTTGACGAATAATACTGGATACTGCCTTTAGCTCTTCGCCAAGCTGTGGTTCGGCCACAAGGTTTACCATTATAATATCGTCTGACCAGTCCTGAATACCCATTTTCAAACTCCTTTAAAAAATCTTTTCATACGTTTCTTATCGGCGTTGTCGGCGATGAGGTTTAATAGATTGGCAGGTTAGTGGTATTATAGCAACGCTGTCAGCTATGTGGTTTTGTGTGAGGGTGATTATGGGGCTGTGCGTACTGGTAAGGCGGTTATTATCGGTATTTCACTTGACATTATGGCAAAATAATTCAAACTAAGTGTGTTAATTACAGGGCAATACTTTCAGGGAACCAAAGATTGCTAAAAAAATCCGCAAATTTTAATAGGGATTGATAGTATGGCTTATGAACTTTTTACCAGGTGCCAGGGGAATCCGATTCTTTCGGTTGAGGATTGGCCCTACAAGGCGAACTCGGTTTTTAACGCGGCGGCAACTGAAATTGATGGTAAGGTTTTGCTGCTGGTGAGAGTTGAAGATTATCGCGGCATCAGCCATCTGACAACAGCAGTCAGCGATGACGGAATAAATAACTGGAAAATTGATTCAGCGCCGACGTTGGCCAGCGATGAACAGAATTATCCGGAAGAAATATGGGGAATCGAGGACCCGCGCATTACGCGGATTGACGAACTCGGCAAGTGGATGATTTGCTACACGTCCTATTCGACGGGCGGGCCTTTAGTTAGTATGGCAGAGACGAGCGATTTTAAAACCTTTTCGCGAGTCGGTGTTGTTCTGCCGCCAGAGAATAAGGATGCGGCACTTTTTCCGGTAAAATTCGATGGGCGATGGGCAATGCTGCACAGGCCCGTCTCCAGTATGAATAATCTTCGGGCCAATATCTGGCTGTCGTTTTCGCCAAACCTTAAGCATTGGGGCGAACACGTTGAAATCATACACGCTCGGCGAGGTGGATGGTGGGACGCGAGCAAAATCGGCCTATGCACTCCGCCACTGGCGACCGAGCAAGGGTGGCTGATAATTTATCACGGCGTTAAAAGCACGCCCTCAGGCTCGATTTATAGATTGGGTCTTGTGATGCTCGATTTGGACGACCCGCGGAAAGTTATAAGGCGGTCGAGCGAATGGGTTTTTGGGCCGAGAACGAATTACGAACGCGATGGCGATGTTGACGATGTGGTGTTTCCGTGCGGATGGGTTGAGCGGGACGGCAAATTGTATATGTACTACGGGGCGGCGGACTCGTGCATCGGCCTTGCAACTGCTGAGTTGAAAGATGTTGTCGATTATGTAATGAATTGCCCGGCAGAATAAGATTCAAAAACTTCTGTCAAGTTTTCGATAGCTGATTGCCTGTTATTTGGCCAACTCGTCCTTATAAAAAACCTGTTTGTATGGTCCGATTTTTTCAAGTTGGTCTTTAATTTTCTCTATATCACCAACAATTACAAGATTCATATTTGCAGGCAGAAGATATTTTTTGACGGCAGCGTTTATCTGCTCAATCGTTACCGAGTCATAGCTGATTATTTCATTTTCCAAATCTCTGATGGTAAAGCCATTGAATTTTCCGTTCAGGATTTTATTTGCGATAGCTCCTGGCGACTCTAAGCCTAATGGAATCGCGCCAGCCATATAGGTTTTTGCCTTTGCCAATTCGTCTTCTGTGAAACCAGAGGCAATAATTTTTTTAAGTTCCTCCGTTATAATCTGGTAAGTGTTAAAAAATTCCTGGTTGCGTGTTGATGTTTGAATCGTCAAAAAACCATAATCCATATTTAGATAACATCTGCTGCCAATTCCATACGTTTTTCCGCCATCGCATCTGACAGCAGTCATAAGCCTTGATGAAAAACCACTTCCACCAAGAATATAATTGAGCAGCTTGTATTGGTAATAGTCTGGACTGTTGCTTTTGATTGCCCATTGGTTTAAATAGATGACGGTCTGGGTCATATCGGGCTTATTTACAACTCTCACTTGTGGTTGCCGATTAATAGCCATTTCGATTTTTGGTTGAACTGCTTGCGGGGCTTTTTGCCAGGTGGAAGTTTTGCGTTTTATTTTTTCGAGCATATCATTTTTTGAAAAATTGCCAATGACAAAAAGGGTCGCATTGTTTGGAGTGTAATTAGTTTCGCAAAACTGCTTAACATCTTTAATGCGAATTTTTTTTAAAGATTTGGGACTCCTGGTAAAGCCCAAAGGGGTTTTAGGCCCCCAAAGCAGAAAATTGCCGTGAGCAGAAGATAAAGTCCAATTGTTCTCTAAATCAATTTTAGAATTGGTGATGAATTGATTTTTTAATCTTTTAAATTCCTCTGGCTTGAAAGCCGGAAACATCACGGCGTCTGTAATAATATCCAGGCCTATTTCAGCGTACTGGCTCAAAACATTTAAGCTTAGGGTTGTTCGTTGCCAATTGCCATTGACGTTTAATGATGCGCCAATTTCGGCAAGGGTTTCGGCGATTTCATCGGCGGAATTTTTTTTGGTGCTTTCGGTGAGCAAATGTGCGGTGAGTTGAGATAAGCCTGATTTATCCAAAGGGTTGTTTATTTTTCCGGCATTAATTATGAGTTTGTAAAAAATCGCAGGTTGTGCACGGTGAGTGATTATCATTACCTTTAAGCCATTACTTAAAATAACCTCAGTTATTGGTGGATAATCTATTTTAGCTGGGGCAGAAATAGAAGTATTTACAAGGCAAGAAAACAACAAAATTAAAATAGCAATTTTAGATTTCACAACAGTTCCTTTTAACAAAATTTTAAAAACTGAAAATTGATTTTATAAATCCGACAATGTTAGCTATGAACATTTGTTGCTTTGGCTCAAAGTGTATGATTCTCATGTTAGACTCTATTAGATATTTATTAGCCACGCGGATAATGTCCTGTTGGGTGATATTTTCAATCTCGTACTGCATTTCATAAAATCGTTTATAGTCGCCTTTTATAAGCTGTGAGTAGCCGAGGCCTGAAGCAAGTCGATTTGAATGGTATCTTTGAAAAATCATTTTGGATTGATGTTTGTTCTTCACTTTCAAAAATTCGTCTTCAGATAATCCTTCAGCTTTGATTTTCTCGATTTCTTCAAGGATATTTTTTTTGACGGCCTTTTCCATAAAAGGGAGATGTACGCCACCAAAAAATATCGTTCCAACATCAGACCCCTGGTCTTGTATTCCCACAAAGTGTTCAAGTACCTTCTTTTCTTTTACCAGCTTTTTCCATAAACGACTGCTTTTGCCAGTGCATAGACTTTCAAAGATTAATTTGAGTACAACGCCATCACGGGACTTCTGTCCGCCTGTGTAAAATGAAACGACAGTAACTGGTACTGGTAATTGCGTTTTGCCTTTGAAGTATGGCTTTACATAATCGTTAGGAATCGTAAGCGGCTTTCTGTTGTTTGGAAGGCCTGGCGGGATATGGGCAAATTCTTTTTTGACCATCTTGATAACATTTTCAGCTTTTACACCGCCAGCAACAATAATGGTTGCGTTGGCAGGGACATAATATACGTCGAAAAAGTTTCTGCAATCTTCAACAGAGAAATTTTTGATATCTTCCATTTTGCCGATAGGACCAAATTCGTATCCGTGATTTGGAAAGAGGTAGCCCCTTGCATCTTTTGCCATTGAGCCAAACGGATCATTATCAATTCGCGAGCGGTATTCTTCCATAACCACCTGTCGCTCAGTTTCGAGTGTATTGTGGTCGATTGTCAAAGATTCCATTCTGTCAGCTTCAAGTTTTAAAGCTAATTCGAGTTTGTCGGTTGGGACACTTTCCCAGTAAACGGTCATTTCGTCGGAAGTATAAGCGTTCCATCTACCGCCAGCCTGCTGTATAAGGTTTGCGTGTTCTTGCGGGCCATAATTTTTAGAGCCACGAAACATCATATGCTCAAAAAGATGTGCGATTCCTTTTAAACCTTTGGTCTCATCAACGCTACCGACATTATACCAGATTTGCAAACTTGCGACGGGCGCTGAGGGCTTTTCTAATACTAAAATCTTTAATCCGTTGTTTAAAATATGTTCGGTAATCTCATATTGGATTCCGGCTGTCTGGGCAATTGCAGGGATTGTGATACCGGAAATTAGCAGGTAAATCACTAAATATTTGTTCATTTTTCACCTTATTGTTAAATAATATGACTCATAGAAAGTCCCTAAAATCCGTTTTTACTACCAAAAACAGTCGTTGTTAATGTTATTAAGAGTTATTAGTTTGTGGTTTGTTACAACTTTTTTTAAAAACTTCTATCCAGCTTTCGATAGCTGATTGCCTCGGCGATGTGTTCGGCGTTCACAATGTCGCTGCCGGCAATATCAGCAATCGTTCTGGCAACCTTGCAAATTTTGTCGTGAGCGCGGGCGCTTAAGCCAAACTCGGTCATCGCAGCCTTGAGCATCATTTCGCTGTTTTCGTCAAGGTCGCAACAGCTTAGAACCTGCTTGTGTGTCATCATCGCGTTAGTTGTCGTTTTGCTTTTGTTGAATCGTTTTTGCTGAATCGCCCGAGCCTTGACAACTGTTTTTTTGATTTCGGCAGAAGTGGTTGCTTTGTCCTTGGAACGCAGTCGGCTGAAACTTACCGCTGGAACCTCAATGTGAATATCAATTCTGTCCAGCAGCGGGCCGGAAATTTTTGAGATGTACTTTTCTATCTGGTTCGGGCTGCACTTACATCTTTTTTGGCTTGAACCAAAGTATCCACACGGGCAGGGGTTCATCGCCGCGACCAGCATAAAGTTTGCAGGGAAAGTCAGCGTACCTTTTGCTCGTGAAATAGTTACCGTTCTTTCTTCCAGCGGTTGGCGTATCATCTCAAGAACGCTTCTTGGGAACTCGGCAAACTCATCGAGGAAAAGCACCCCGTGATTTGCCAGCGAAAGCTCACCGCATCGTGGATTAGTTCCTCCGCCAACAAGAGCCGGCCCGGAAGCGGAATGGTGCGGCGTTCGTACCGGCCGAACAGCCATCAAAGCCTTGTCCCTTTCCAGCAGCCCCACCGAAGAATAAACCCGCGTCGTTTCAAGCGATTCGGTAAGGGTCAATGAAGGCAGGATTGTGGCCAGTCGCTGGGCAAGCATTGTTTTGCCTGCACCGGGCGGGCCGAGCATCATAATGTTATGGCCGCCAGCGGCGGTGATTGTCAGCGCTCGCTTGACGGATTGCTGGCCTTTGACATCAGAAAAATCGACATCGTAATTGCTTGTTTGAAGAAAGAGATTTTCAATGTCTACCGAGGTGCTTTCAAGTGCGACCTGCCCTGCCAAAAAACTTGCAGCCTGTGATAGCGAACCAACTCCGAAAACTTCTATGTCATTAACGACTGCGGCCTCTTTGACATTTTCCAGCGGCACGAGCATATTTTTAAACCCTTTTGCTGCTGCGGTCATCGCCATACTTATAACACCGTTAATCGGTCGAACCCTTCCGTCCAGAGCCAACTCGCCAACAATTATAAAATCTTTGACAGAGGAACTTGCCAAAGCACCCGAACCCATCAGAATCCCTAAAGCGATGGGCAAATCGAAAGCCGGGCCTGCTTTTTTTATGTCTGCCGGTGCAAGGTTGATAATTGATTTTGTGGTGGGGTAATCGTAACCTGAATTTGTGATTGCGCTTTGAACGCGTTCGATGCTCTCTTTTACGCCGGTATCGGGCAGGCCGACAATCAGCGAGCGTTCAAAACCTCGCCGAGAGATGTCAACTTCCACCTCGCATATAATCCCTTCAATTCCTTCAAGGGTAACGCTGTGCAATTTTGCTAACATAAAAACTCCTCTCTTTAACACGGGGCAATTGTATAGGTTTGAACGACAAAAGACAAGTGATAAAACGCCCTGTTTTACATCCCATTTTTTTATCGAGGTATAATCGCTTGCAATAGCTTAGCCTTGAGCATATAATCAAACTTGCTAATGGCAAACTGTCCTTTACAGGGAGGAGTTAAAATGTTTAGCGAAAAGAAACAAATCCCGGCTGGTTCTAAATCGATTCTTCTAATTGTTTGTATGCTTGTTTTTTCATTTGCTGCCTTTGCCCAAAATGCAGAACCTAATTTGCCGGTTGTTCGCAAAAGGCCGGTAAAGACTTTTCGATTGATTTCGTTTACTCTTAATGATGGTCAGAGGGTTAGCGGAAGAATAGTAACTAAAGGGCCGATTGGATTTGAAATTGCGATTATTGATGGAAGCCAGATAAAGTTGGCCAGATATTACAGAGACGATATTCAGCCGAGGTCGATTATTTATAGCAAAAGCTCGGCACTGGACTACTGGCGAAATGCAGGAGATTACTTCCTCGAAAAAGTCGGCGACTTTAAAGACGACCCCGATGAGTTTATCCAGGCGATTCGCTGTTTTGAAAAGGCTAAATTTGCGGTTTCCGCCGCGATGGGGCCGGAACACAAACTGGTCGCTGAACTCGGTGAAAAAATAGGACAGACAAAAGCAGAGATGGACAGGTGGGTTGAGCTTGTTACGCCCAGAGCGGAGTTGCGAAAACTTGAGGTGCTTTCGACTATTGACCAGCAGTTTGAGGGTATGCAGACCAAGGTCGAGACAAATACAAAAGAGCTTGCAGGAGTTCAAATTAAACTTGCCGGCTACGCCGCTACGGCCCAGGGCTATGAGAAAATCCGCGACAGGCTAAGCAGGGTCGAAACTTTGGCCAGTTCCTTTCAGCAGCGTATTGAGCGAATGGAAAACGATGTTTATGATTTGTGGCGATATTACAGAAATCGCAACGTGTATTACAACTCGCCGGTAATAAAGAACAGTGATTCCCAGAACAATCCATAACAACTCGTCGTTTTGAGCTGAAAACGCTGATTTTTGTGATTTTTTTAAAAAATGTAAAAAAAACCTTGCAACGACCACGACTTGTGCTACAATGACTCTCATAGAGGTGCTCTTTTTTTTCTTATAAGCAGGTTTTGGTATCGCTGGGGCGAAGGGTAATAAATATCCTTGGCTATATATAACGAAACAAGACTTTGTCTCAGCAAGGCTCAGGTTCCCTCACCTGAGCCTTTTTTATGCGCTGATTTTGCACGTTGTCGCTATTTTTGAGGGGGTTCTCCGGTGTTGAATACTGTCATATAGCATATATGATGTTGCGTTTTGTGAACACTGCTAAAATGGCTGATTTTTCAAGGAGTTATGGCCGATAAAAAGCAATTTTCAGTACTAATAGTGCTGGTTATGTTGCCTAAATCCATCAGGCTATCAAATTTCAACACTCTGTCCATTGTACCCCAATTACGTCCATTAACAGCTAACTCTTGCCCAAAAAACAGGTTGCGTAATTATGTTAGCTGAGTAAGTTTTTTCCGGTTTTTTGGTATATGCTTTGCTCATTATGTAGGTATTCTTTGCCGGGCGGGCTAAACCTGGTTTCCTGAGGAGGAGTAGCAGATTTGCCCACCCGCGTTGACCGCAGACAGGGCTGAACCTAAGAATAAATGAATGCAGCCCTGATGTTTATAAATTGCGTATGAAATCGGAGCTGGCCAGGAGGAGGCAGCTCCATTTCTTTGTGCTCTTTTTGCTCTGCCGTGTTTTGCCTTTTCCCGCCGAATTTTTTGTTAAAAATCTTCCAAAAAGTAAAAAAAGCTGTAACAAATCCACCAAATAGGTATCATAATATATACGGGGTTTCTGAAAAACTAAGATTTCTAAAGTTTGAGATTGCCGCGGCCTAACAACAAGGCTTCGCAATGACATAAAAACGCGCAATCCGTCATTGCGAGAAGCAACGCGACGAAGCAATCTCCAGTTTTTTAGAGACCTAATCCGTAATTTAAAAATAACTCAAAACATATTTTTTAGGAGAGGTATTATGAAAACGAGAATTTTTGCAGCATTTTTGGTATGTTTTTTGGCTTTTAGCACCATTTGTTTCGCGGCAGATGTAAAACCCGCACCGAAAAAAGGTTCGTCAGAAAAAGTCGAGCTTAAACTTCGATTGAAAGTCGGCGAAAAACGCGATATGAAAATGACCCAAGTCAATAACATTACCCAGACAATGCAGGGTCAGGAAATGAAGATGGCCCAGGAGATGGAAATGGTGATGGGTTACGAAGTACTGGCTGTTGAGCCAAACGGGTTAGCGACGATGAAAGTTACATACAAATCGATGAAGATGAAAATGACCAGCCCTGAGATGTCTATGGAATACGATTCAACAAAGCCGGCGGAAGACTCTAACGACCAGGGAGAAAGGATGATGAGAGCGGCTATGTCATGTATGACCGGCGGCGAGCTGACTATGAAGGTTAAGCCTAATGGCGAGGTTTCTGATGTTAACGGTATGGCTGAGATGATGAAAAAGACAATCGAAGGGGCCGGGCCGGAAGCTGAAATGATGAAAAGTATGATGTCGAAGATGTTCGATGAAAAGAAGATGAAAGATTCGATGGGGCAAATGTTCGCGATATTTCCTGATGGGCCTGTTGGGGTAGGCGATGCGTGGTATGACGACCTCGGAATCGATATAGGATTCCCGATAGATATTTCTACAACGTATATGCTCACGAAAAGGGAAAAGGGTCTTGCGTATATCGACGCTTCGGCGAAGATGGATATGGGCGACTCGGCTCAGAAAATCGAGATGGCACCGGGTATGAGTATGGGCTTCCAGTTTGCAGGGGTTATCAGTCAGGCGAGCGTTATTGATGAGACGAACGGCTGGGCGCTTTCGAGCAGCGGCG
The DNA here is from genome assembly GCA_021108375.1 of Anaerohalosphaeraceae bacterium. Lineage (GTDB taxonomy): Bacteria > Planctomycetota > Phycisphaerae > Sedimentisphaerales > UBA12454 > JAIORA01. The sequence continues at coordinate 145,560 of JAIORA010000012.1, read as the reverse complement.
CTATGAATTTGACTGGGGTTATGAGTATGGAGCCAAGCCCGCAGATGCCGGAAGGTATGAAGATGCCAATGAAAATTGATGGCACATTCAAGGTCGAAACCGTCGATGTGAAATAATAGATTTCTCGATAGTGCTCGAAATGACAAAAAACTGGATTCCCGCCTGCGCGGGAATGACAAAGTGAATTTTGCAAAACGATTTTTTTAAAGTGCAATACCTTTAAAATTTAACGGCCTGCGGGAAAACCTGCGGGCTGTTTTTTTGTTAAAACATAGGATGTAACCCATTTGTAAAACAACCCCGATGAATCGGGATTAACTGAGATTTCTCCGCATTGGTCGAAATGACAGCAACCTGTCCGGCCGCTTCCGCGGCTCGGCTACTATGGCGATGTGGGGGATATAGGCTATTTGCGAACACAGGCTCCAAATAGTATTGTTTTCAGCACTAAAAATGTGATTTTTGGGTCATTTTTGGGGGAAATCTCAGATTTTTTGTAACAAAATCAATTCTGGAACATCTAAATGGTATCAAACTATGGCCTAAATAGTGGATTTATCGCCGAGGAATCAAAGTGTCAAGGGGTTTGTTATTGACATAAACCCTTATTTTTTGTATAATTACGCGCTTCAAGAGTAGCGTTTAAAACCCATTTGGAATTCAGGATGAACCAGCCAGAAACGAGAAAATTAGGGCAGTTGCTGCGCGCCAAGTCTTACATAGATTCTGTGCAATTGGATTCCGCGCTTGCTGAACAACTGTCCGACAAAAGACTGCTCGGCCAGACACTTGTTAAAACAGGTAAAATAACTCCGGCGATGCTCAACGAAACGCTGGCATCGCAAGCGGGTATCGAAAAAGTTGAATTAGCCGATATTAGTATCACTGCCGATGTTTTGGCGATTCTGCCGGTAGAGATTGTCAGCAAATATAACGTTTTGCCGTTACGAATCGAATCCGGAAGCATTGCGGTCGCGATGACTGAGCCGTTCTCGGCTGAGGCGATTGAGGAATTGCGGCTGGTTAGCGATATGGGCATCCAGCGGTATTACGCTGAGCCGGTGCAGATGGAAAAAGCGATACTGAAATTTTATGGCAGTAATGTCGCGAGGATGCTCGATAACCTCGCCCCGCAGGAGAAAAAGGCTGAGTTTGAGGGTAGTAATGGTAACGGCAATTTGTCAGCGGCAAAATTGCACGAACTTGCCAGAGAACCTTCGCTGGTGAACCTTGTCAATTTGATTCTGCTGGAAGCGATAGACTCGCGAGCGTCCGATGTGCATATCGAGCCGTTTGAGAAAGAAGTGAAAATAAAGTATCGCGTTGACGGGGTACTGGTCGAAAAAGCCCCGTCGTCGAAACGCCTGCAGGCAGCGATTATTTCCAGAATCAAAATTATGGCTAATATGAATATCGCAGAGCGTTTTGTTCCGCAGGACGGCCATATAGAATTTGCCGGCAATAAGGGCAAAGTTGATATTCGTGTTTCAACAGTGCCGACTATTTTTGGTGAATCAATTACAATGAGAATACTCGACAGGTCGGCATCGCTGATAGAGCTTGAGGGGCTGGGGATGAGTTCCGATTCGCTGGCTGGCTTTATTCAGGGTATGAATTGTGCCCACGGTATCGTTCTGGTAACCGGGCCGACCGGCAGCGGAAAGACGACTACGCTTTATGCGGCACTGAACAAAATATATTCTCCATCGCTAAAGATAATCACTATTGAAGACCCTGTTGAATATCAGCTCAACGGTATTATTCAGATGCCGGTGAATTCGAAAAGAGGTTTGACATTCGCGACGGGTTTGCGTCATATTTTACGGCAGGACCCGGACATTATAATGGTAGGTGAAATTCGCGATAGTGAAACAGCAGATATTGCAATTCGAGCGGCTTTGACAGGTCATCTTGTTTTTTCGACGCTGCATACAAACGATGCCGCTGGCGCGATAACAAGATTGATAGATATGGGTGTTGAGCCGTTTTTGCTGGCCAGTTCGCTTGAGGCAGTGTTGGCTCAGAGACTCGTGAGAAAAATATGTCCGCATTGCAAAGAGGCTTATGCCCCTGACGAACATATCCTTAAGAGCCTTAATGGTTCGGTAAAACTTGCCAATGATACGAAACTTTATCACGGTAGAGGTTGTTATGAATGTATGCAGACCGGCACGAAAGGACGAGTCGGAATTTTTGAGATTCTTAGAGTAACAAAACCGATGCGCAACTTGATAGCTTCTAAACCATCGGCTGAACAAATAGCAGAGGCCTCAGCGGACGGCCATACCAATATGAGGAAGGACGGGCTGGATAAAGCGCTGGCTGGTATAACGAGTCTTGAGGAAGTTTTCAGAGTTACAAAAGGCATAGAAGACGAATAATGATAATTCATCCCAAAAACCGTAATAAACACCATTCGTGGCATTGCCAGTGCCAAAAACAAGGGTTTTGGAATAGCTTCGAGAAACTAATTTGAGCGTGTACTTTTATAAAGCAGTCGGCACGGATGGCGAGAATACGAGCGGTACTATTGATGCGGCTGACAGCAAAATTGCGGTGGCGAATCTTGCGCAAAAAAATTGCTTTGTAACCGAAATCTCAGAGGCCAAAATCAGGCACGCAAACAAGGAAAGTTTTGCGGGAAAATCTCAACAGGTGAGCCTGTTCAAATTTGGCCGGGAAAGAATCAAAGGCAGCAACATACTGGCAGTTACCAGCCAGCTTGGAACGGCTCTAAAGGCGGGGCTGCCTTTATTGAACTGCCTTGAGATAATCAGGGCCGGCCAGCATAAACCGGCGATGCAGAAACTTTTTGATGAGCTGGTCAGCGCGGTCAATGCCGGCAAATCGCTTTCAGAGGCGATGGGTTCACACAAAAAAGTTTTCAGCAATCTTTACCTTTCAATGGTGAGAGTCGGCGAGACCGGCGGTATGCTCGATAAGACTATTACGCAACTGACCGATATTCTGCAAAGAGAAGAAAAAATAAAAGCCAATATGAGGAACGCTTCGGCATACCCGATTTTTGTTTTGGGTGTTGGGCTTATTTCTGTGATTATCGTGATAACGTGGATATTGCCGAAAATTCTGGCTACCATTAGCGGCGGGATGGACGCTTTGCCGATACCAACAAAAGTTCTGCTTGGTATGAGCGATTTTTTCAGGAATTACGGATTGATTAGCATTTTGATTTTGGGCATTGGCTGGTTTTATTTTTCGAGGTGGATTAAAGGTAAGGGCCGGGTTAGCTGGGATTATTTCAAATTGAAAGTGCCGGTACTCGGAGATGTGATGCTGACGATTGCGATAGGTAGATTCGCTAAAATGCTTGGTGCTCTTACCAGGGGCGGAGTGAGTATTCTCGAATCGTTATCAATAGTTCGCGATACGTTGGGCAATGAGGTTTTGGCGCTGGAGGTAGATTCTGCGGCGGAACAAATTAAAGGCGGCTCGTCGCTGGCTAAGCCTCTGGGCGAGGCGGGCTATTTTCCGCCACTATTGGTGCAGATTGTTTCGGTCGGCGAGCAAACCGGCAGGCTCGATGAGCTTTTGCTCGGCGCTGGCGATACTTTTGATGATGAGGCGGATTCGGCGATAGAAAAATTTATCGCGATTTTTCCGGCAATGCTGATTTTGCTGCTTGCATTGGTAATTGGTTTTATAATAGCGGCAACTCTTTTGCCGATAGTGATGATGGAGCTTGGCGGCGGAGCATTGTAACGATAACGCCGCGGCTGACAGCAGAAAAATTATGTTCAGGAAGGACTTTATAATGAAAATAGAAATGCGAAAAAAAGAAAACGGATTTACGATTGTTGAACTGCTGGTTGTTATTCTGATTATATCAATGCTGGCAGCGTTTGTTGCGCCGAAAATGTTTAAAGGACTTGGCAAAGCCAAACACGATATCGCAAAAGCAAAAATGGCGAATATCGAAAATGCAATCGGAACATTTTATATTGCCTGCGGGCGGTATCCTTCGGGAGCGGAGGCGCTGGACGAATTGATTGAGGCACCGAGCGATTTGCAGGAAAAATGGAAAGGGCCTTATCTGAAAAAAAGCAAGCTGTTGGACCCGTGGGACAATACATACATTTATGTTGAAGAAGGCGAAGTTAATCCGGGCAGTTTCGATTTAGTGAGCCTTGGTGCTGACGGTCAGCCCGGCGGCGAGGGCGATGACGCAGATATTTATAATGACTAAAAGTAGAAAAAAATGTCGGAATGGTTTTACTATTCTGGAAGTTTTGGTTGTTATCCTGTTGGCAGGTTTGCTTGCAGGAGCTGCTGGCGGTATGTATGCGAGTACCTACAAAAAAATGCTGGTTAAAAAGAGCGCGATGGATTTTCTGCTGGCCGCAAAATACGCCAGGATTACAGCGATAGAAAGGCAAAGCAGGTGCAGTATAAAAATTGATTCGGATAATAGAAAATTTGTTCTTGTTGTTGAGCATATCGACGAGTTTGGCCAGGATAATCAAGAGGAAGTTCGGAATTTGTACTCTAAGCCGACCGAATTTGATGAAAATGTAAATTTCGAATATGTAAAAATTGTTCCGGCGGTCGATGAAGCGAACGCTGATATGGGAAGTGCGAATACAATAAACTTTTTTGCCGACGGTTCCGCTGAATCGGCGGTCGTTCAAATAGGCAACAGCGAAGACCATTTTACGGTAAGGATTTCCGCCATTAGTGCCAGAGCGATGCTGTTTGAAGATACCGCGGAGAATATTCAAAGTGATAGCGTTGACCTTGATGAGGTGAGGATTTGAGAGGCGCAAAAGAAAAAGGCTTTACGCTGATAGAGATGATTGCGGCAAGTGTGATATTGTGCGCCGCGGTTTTGGCTTTAAGCTCTTTGAGTGTGCGTGCGATGAGTGCTGTTACGCTTAACCGTCAGTACGAAACAGCGATTGAGCTGGCTCAAAAACAGTTGGTAATAATTGATTATATCGGGATAGATAAATTTATCGAGGCAGGCAAAACCGAGGGACGGTTTGAAGATAAGGAGCCGGTGTTTAGCTGGCAGGTCAGTGCTGAACCTGTCGGAATAGATAATCTTTACCAAGTGAAAGTCATTATAGAATGGTTCGAAAAGCGGAAGAATTATGAAGTTGTTATCGAAACACGGCTGAACAGTAAAAGTGAAATTTTGCAGGAAGAGCAGCAAAAAGGTGAAACCTCTGAAACGGAGCGAGGGTAATTGAAAACGAAAGGCGGCTTTACATTTGTTGAGATGATGGTTGCATCCATCATCGGCGCGTTTATCGCGATTGTTGCGGTGGGCCTGTTGCGAGCCATTTCCGGCAATGCAGCATTGATAAATGAGAATATCGACATCGCTGACCAGGGACGATATGCGTGCAGAATGATAGCTGGCGATTTGGCGAACGTTTATCGTGACAGAAGTTATGCCAATACGAAATTCATCGGAGTTGTCGGAGCCGACGAAAGCGGTTCAAGTGTTTTGACGTTCTATGCCATTAGCAGAACAAAGGCACGTCACGGCCAGCCGGAAAGCGACATTTATGAAATTGAGTACTATGTGTTTAGAGATGGCCAAAAGAGTACACTGATGAGGCGGTATTGGCCTAACCCTGATGGCGAAAGTGAGCCTGGCGGGATTTTGACTTCAATTGTTGAAGGTGTAGATGGATTTTTTACCAGATATTATGACGGAAGTCAATGGCAGAGCGAATGGGACGAGATGCAGAAGGGTTTTCCGGAACTTGTTGAGATAACAATCGTTCCGCAGAGCCGTGAGGACGAGCCTTTGATGGTCAAAACGTTCTTTGTAAATCTTGCATTGAGTACAGGCGGCCAGATGGAAACTTTTGAAGGTGATGAGCAGGATGATGAACAGGCAGAAGAATAAAATTAGTCGATGCGGCTTTGCGCTTATAGCGGTGCTGTGGCTGGTGGTTCTGCTTGGGGTGATAGCCTCGACCATCGGACGCAACAGCAGGGGCGATTCGAAAGTTACCTATGCACAAACCCAGAGTGCAAAAGTCAGGTGGGCCTGCCGAGCGGGAATCGATACAGCAGTGGCAGTTTTGAATGAGGACAGCCAGGCAAGCGACGGACTGGAAGAGGCCTGGGCTTATAACGAAGAAGATTTTAATAATGTTCAGCTCGAAGGATGCAGTTTCACAGTGAAGGTTACGGATGAAGCAAGCAAGCTGAATTTGAACCGGGCCGGCACAGAAGAGCTGATGTCGCTGGAAGGTATGACAGAAGAAATCGCTGATGCGATTAAAGATTGGCGGGATAAAAATGATGAGCCGCGGGCATCGGGAGTTGAAGGCGGCTATTACGAAAATTTGGAATATGGTTATAAGATTCGCAACGGCAGATTTAGAACAATTCGAGAATTGTTGTCGGTTAAAGGAGTTAGCCGGGAGCTGCTTTTTGGCGAAGATACAAGGTGGATTGATTACCTCACCTGTTATTCGGTTGATGCGGACAAGGATGCCGCTGGTAACAAAAGAATCGATATCAATTCCGCAGACGAAAATAAACTCGAAAAGGATTTGAAAATTAAAAAATCTTACGCGAAATGGATAGTCGAAAACAAGCCGAAAGGCACTGGCAGCGGTCGCAGAAATTCCGGCGGCTATAAGAGCATAGCTGACCTTATAAATAAAGACAGCTCGAAAAAGGCAAAAGATAAAAATTCAGGCAAGTCAGACTCTGCCAGGCAGTTGGATTTGGAAACCTTTTATAAAATAGCGGATAAAATTACAGTCGGTAGCAGAAACAGAGCTACTGGTAAAGTGAATGTGAATACGGCGCCGGCGGAAGTTTTGGCGGCAGTGCTTGGTGGCGGCGAGGTCGGAAGGCAGCTTGCCGATTCTATTGTCGAACACAGGCAAACTATGCCGGAGGCGATGGATAGTGTCGCTGATATTTTGGAAGCGGGCCTGGTAACTACCGATAAGTTTAAGAAAATCGCAGCGAAAATTACTGTGCGTTCGGATGTTTATTCGATAGTGAGTCTCGCGAGAGCGGACGACTGGCCAGAAGGTGGCGGGATGCGAGTTGAAGCGGTAATAGAGAGAGGCTCGAATCCGCCGGCTGTGTTGTATTGGTATCAGGCGAAAGGTAATTAGAAGGAAGATATGAAAAACGTTAGAAAAAAAGACCAATCGATTTCATCGCTATGCACTATCGCGATAGCCAAAGAGCAGGAAAGGCTGCTTGCGGCAAAGGTTCGCAAAAACGGCGGTGATTTTGAAGTCCTCTGGACTAAAGATGGCCAGTCGTTACAGGGAGGATTCGGTGGTTTTGATGACAGTGTTACCGAAGATGACCAACAGGCGGTGGTGTTTGAGTCTTCTGGTGTGATTTTTTATAGAATCGAAATGCCGCAGGCTGAGACGGAAGTTTTTGAAAAGATGGTTCGCGTACAGGCCGAATCTAAACTGCCATTGCCCACCGACGAGATAGAAACCGCGTGGCGAGTTGACAAGCAAATTGGCGGCCAAGTACCTGTAACGATAGCAGCGGCAAGGAAGAACTCGCTGCGAGATTTTATAAATGAGATTTCGCCTCTGGAGCCGGAAAAGATAATTCTTGATTATGAGGCGATAGCGAAAGTATGGCGGGAATTTTTTAGCGGAAATAATTCTGCGGCGATGGTTTTAAGTGTTACCGATAATTGTACCAAGGTTTGTATGGTCGAAAACGGCCAGTTGATTCGAGCAGTGAGCCTTAATATCGGAAGCGAAAAATTTTCATCGGCTAATACAGAAACGACAAGAAGGTTTGTTCAGGACCTTGCGGGCGTTGTTGAAATGTTCGGTTTTGAGAGTCCGAAAATAATTCCAATTTTTATACTGACCGATGGTAGTGAAATTCTCAATAAGATGACAGATTATCTCAATTCTGCCGGCTTCAGAGCGACAGCGCCTCTGCCGAAAGATGGCAATATAGATATTTATAAATACCGTATTCCAATAGGTGCGGCGATGGTTGCCGCCGATGATTCTCAGGAATGGCTGGATATTTTTAAAAATATCTATATCGGCAAAGGGAAAAAGAAAGAACATCTCCTGCTGTCTCTTAAGCCAGCGTGTTTTGCCTGCATTGCCGCGGCGATATTGTTTGTGATTATGCTATATATGACAGATGCAGCGAGCCTGGCAAGGATAGAAAAAAAATTGAGCGGACCTGATATTCAAGCGGATTTTCAGATGCTTATGGTAAAACAGAATTTAAAGAAACAGGCTGCATTGAGTCGGCCGAACTTTTTGAAGCTGTTAAAAGATATTAGCAGCAGTGGCAAAGATGGAATAAAACTGACCGGGTTTGATTTCAAGAGAACCCAGAAAATTGTCATAACAGGTACTGCTCAACAAGATAAGCAGCTTTACGAGTTTCAGAAAAAACTTCAATCTGAAAAGGATATTAGCGAAGTTAAAATACAAAGCGCCGATAAGGACAGCAAAAGCAAGCGGATAAATTTTATTATCAATTTACATTACAGAAACTTTACAAAAAAAGGTTTGGAAAGTCTGGTTTTTTAGAGATTATTTCAAACTGCCTGAGAAGTAGTGTTAGTGGTATTGGGAGCGTTGAAAATGGTAGCATTAGAATGGGTAACAGTTTTATGAAAAACTATATTAAAAATCTGAACCCGAGGGACGCAAGAGCGATGAAGCTGGGCATCATCGGAGCAATAGCGATTTTGTGCTTTGTTTTTCTGTCGAATTGGGCAGAACACTGGGGGCAGGTAAAAAAAGATATTGCTGTAAAACAGGAATTGCTGGATTCGCTCAATGTCAGCGAGGCGAAGAGGATTGGCTTGATGTCGATTGTGCCGGTTTTTGAGATGCCCGTAGTCAGACAGGAGCAGGAGTTTTTGTTTAGGGATAATTTCAAAAAGCAGTTGGATAAGGCAGGGATTAAAGCGGAGCCGTTGCAAATTTTGTCTGCTGGTAAGTCAAATTACAAAGGCGGCTACCGAAAAGTTTTTCTGAAATGCAAAGCTTCAAAGTGCAAATTTGAACAGATTGCCGATTTGCTCGGCGGGTTAAAGGAAAATCCTTATCTGGCTGGCCTGGAGGAATTTAAAATTAAAGGTAATACGAAACAGCCCGACCAGTTTGAGTTTTTGTTAACAGTTTCGACATTTGTTAAATGATAATGAGTTGATATGAAATTTGGTTTTATAAATAAACGAAAAGAATTTTTGCCGAAAGCTCTGCTGTATGCAGCGGTGATTTTTGGGATATGTATTTTGATGGACATAGGATGGTTGGTTATTGAGAGTGTTGTCTTAGGTAAGCAAATCGAAACGGTTATAGGCCAAAATGAGACAGACCCGAATGAGGCGGAAAGATATTTTCAAAAGTTTAGAACACTGGCCGATGAATTGAAAGAAAATAATCTTTTCGCACCGAAGCCGCCTAAGCAGCACCCTGTTAAAAAAGTCGCTGGTATTCTTGGCGACGAAGTTTTGATTTCCGGCAAGTGGTATAAGGTTGGCGATAGCGTGGGTGATGCTAATATAGTTGCAATCGAGCCGACGCAGGTGAAAATTTTATGGCAAGGCAATGAAAAATACTTTGCACCGATGGCGGCGGCACTAAGTGCTGATTCAAAGCCAGCGAATGGAAACAAAAAAGCTGCTAAAAAAATTAAAAAGAAAAAGGTCGTTAGTGGCTCCGAAAAAGCGGAAGAAGTTGTAGCTGCTGCCGTTTCGCAGGATGATCCATTAGCGTGGCTGGGTTCGTATTTGCCGGCACACTTAAGGGCCAAGTTTCTTGAGAAGTGGAACTCTCTGAGCGATGAGCAAAAAGCTGAGGCCAAGCAGCAGTGGAACGATATGAGTGATGAACAGAAACAACAGGCGGCTGATGCGTGGGAACAGCATTTTTGATAAATTTTAGGATGGATAATAATGACTTGCGTAAATAGCAGGAGGATAAATTGAAAAAGAAAAAAACAATAGCCGTGATTCTGACTCTGGCGATAATAGTAGTTATAGGCTTTGTCGTGAACCAGAATGTATATGATTTTGTCGGGCCTATACGCAACTCTGTGGGCAAAGTTTTTAGTTCCGAAGATACTACTGATGCTAACGACAGCGATGGCGGTGCTGCGCCTGTTGACAGCAATGCTGCGGCAAAAGTCGAGGAATCAAAGGATTCTAATGCCCCGGCGGATTCTAATAAGCCAGCAGACGCTAATGACGCAAACAGCCCTGCCGATACTAATGCTCCCGCAGATGCGAATAGTCTTGAAGACCCGAACGACCCACTCGAAGCGTTAAATCTGAAAAATGTCGAAATGAAGAATATTATTCAGAAACTTGCTGACTGGACGGGCAAGATTATAATTCCAGATGACGAAGCGATGAAGCAGAAAATTACTATCTATTCTACGAAGGAGTTGCCGAGAAGTCAGGCCCTTGGTTTGATATACAGTGCGTTGCGGGCGAAAGGTTTTACCGCAGAGTACAGCGGAGACGCGATATACTTAAAGCCTGTTAAAGGGGCTCGTCTCGGTTCTGTTCCAATTGTTTCGGCGGATGAGCCGCTGGCTGCGATAGAGAACAAGAGCCAGATAGTTCAAAAACTTTTCGCTCTTAAAAATTATAGCTCAATACAAATGAGCGAAATTATAATGCCGCTGATTGGTGAATACGGTTATGTAAGTGCCGACGAAAACACCGGCAAACTTCTGGTGATTGATACCGTCGAAAATCTTATGCGTTTTGAAAGGATTATCGCACAGTTTGATGTGCCGGATTCGGAGAAGGCCGCTGAAAGAATTTTTGAGATTCGTTATGGCGACCCCGCTGAAATAGTCCAACTGCTCAGAAAATTGTTGGCCATTAGTAAAAACGACCGGCTCGGCAAAGGCTCCGGCAGCAGCAAGGGCAAAGAGCAAGACCAGCCAGAATCGGTTATAATCCAGTCCAAAAAAACGCCAATAGTGCTTATTCCCGAACCGAGACGCAAATGGATTGTTGCCCGTGCGGATGCTGAAGATATGGAAACGATTGCGCGGTGGATAAAGAAACTCGACCAGACAGAGCAAGTAGAGTCCGAGTATGAAACGATTGCTATAACCTATGTCGATGTCAGAGAGGTTGCACAGAAACTAAATGAGGCGATGCAGAGAATGCCCGGCAGTGAGCTTCGAACAAGTGTTTTGGTTCAGCCGTTAATGCAGGCCAGGCAAATTATGGTTTTCGGTAGGGCCGAAATGCGGGAAATGCTCAAGAAGCTCATTGCTGAAATAGATGTGCCGACCGGAAAATTTGATACGAGGGTTTTTAAACTCAAGTATGCCGATGCCGAGCAGGTTAAAACTAACATCGACCAGCTTTACGGCGAGCAGAACACTGGCGGCAGGCGGTCTTACTGGTCTCGTGGTCGTCGGCAGAGCGATGCCGATACCGTAAAGGCGATAGCGTTTCCCACTATGCAACAGGTAACGGTTATTGCCTCTGCTGAAAATATAGAGAAAATAGCGGGTCAGATTGCTGAGTGGGACGTTCCACTTGATGTAACAAAAGTTAAGCCCGTGATAATAGAACTGCAAAATTCTGACCCTGTACGTATGAGTGATTTGCTGACGAAGCTCTTTACCGAGGAAGACAGCTCCAGCTCTACGCCCTGGTGGATGTGGTGGGCGAATAATGACGACCAGAAAAAGAAAATTGTTGGTGCACTTTACGGCCAACTGACTTTTGAACCTGTGCCTGATACCAAAAAAATAATCGTTATAAGCAAAATTACCGAGGCTTATGATGTAATTCGGGAGCTTGTCAGTGAACTCGACAGTATGGAGGTTGCTGAACTTCCTATGGTTGTTACGTTAAACTATGCTGACGCGGAAGACCTTTGCGACCAGTTGAACGCAATACTTAATGAGCCTGGTACTGTTTCGACGCTAAGAAGGAGCAAGCGTGGGCTGAGCGAGTATTCTATTGATGAGCAGGGTAATAAGCAAAGCGGTGTCAGTCAAACAGGAAGTCAGGACAATGCAAACATAATAACCCCCTGGTGGGACAGGTCGCGGAATCGTTTTGAAGACGAGATGCCGACGAGTAATCTGATAGGCAGAATAAGATTTATTCCTGTTCATCGCAGCAAGGCTATACTGGTGTTGGCACCAAGAGAATACCAGAAAAGTTTAAGAGAAATGATTGCTCAACTCGACCAGCCGGGCAAACAGGTTATGGTCAAGGCGATAATTATTGAGGTTAATCACGAAAAGATGGACTCGTTGGGGGTTAAGCTTGCCTCCGACCCGGGTGCTTTTGGGGCGCTTGGCGAGGGCGCGTTGATGGCACTGACGCAGCTTGCTTATACCCAAACCCAGGGTTCGTTTAATGTCGGCGACACCGGCTATAAAGAAGGTGCAACTACAACAGCGAATATAAATATACTTGTCGATTTGCTGATTCAGGAAACCAATGCCAAGGTGCTTAATCAGCCGACACTCTGGACAAAGGATAACGAAGAGGCCGAGTTCTTCAAGGGCAAGAGAGTGCCGTTCCTTGTCAGTACGCAAACTTCGACCGAAGGCACAGCCCAGCGCGACTCGGTTGAGTATCGCGATGTGGGTGTAACATTGCGAGTTCGGCCGAACATAACGCCGGAAAAGGCGGTCGATATGACTGTGAATCTGATTATTTCAGAGGTTGAACAGGCATTGGTTAATGGCAATATCGCAACCAGCGAGCTGAATACAACCACGAATATGATTGTAGCTGACGGCGAGACGATTATGCTCGGCGGAATTTTGTTCAAAAATGATAATCTTATCGAACAGAAAATTCCTATCTTCGGTGATATACCTTTAATTGGGCCGTTGTTTAGACATTACGACACGAAGCTCAGCAATAACGAGTTGATTGCATTTGTAACGCCTTATGTTATTGATGCCGACAGCAGCGATGCGACGATTCGGCAGATACAAAAAAAACGTCAGACTCTGAACGAAGTTCTCGAACTTTTGGACGAGGATATTGAAGTTCCCGCTCCGATGACTTTGACAGTATCAAAAGATGCCTATACAGTTGACGAGCCAGCCGAAACTGAACCCGAAACAATCGAATATATCGAACTACTCAAATAGTAACTGGCAAAAGAAGGAACTTTTTGTTATCCGACGTTGCGATTAATTTTTACGTCGGTCTTGGTCGGTACGTCTGTCGGGAGCTATTCTGCGTTCCTTTTCAACAGGTATTGACTGTTTTCTCCGACATTCGCCTTTTCTGCGGTCGTTTTTTCTGCGTTCTACGTCTGACATTTCATTCTCCTTTAACTGAAATGAAGCGAATACCACTTTGCCACTTTGTTTGCCGACAAGGTATTCTATGAGTAGCTTGTTTTGAAATCAAGAGTTATTTTAGTTCAGTTTTTCAAAAGGCCACATTTCCAGGCCGCCTTCAAGTACCTGTACCTTTTCGAAGCCCTGTTTTTTCAATATGAAAGCCGCTTCATACGCCCTCAGCGAGTAATTACAGAATGCAATAACCGGTTTTTTCCTATCGAGTTCGGCAAATCGGCTTCGCAGTGAGGCCAGCGGAATGAGAGTTGCCTTTGGCATTCTGCTCTGCTGGTGTTCTGCGGGGGTTCTGACATCGAGCATTGTAAAATCCTGACCCTGTTCAATCATTTCCTGCAATTCGAGCGGGTTTATGCCGTCCATTAGCCCGTCAAGCTTGTTGCGTGCGACATTGGCGGCGATGAGAATGTTGTCAATCACCGGCGAGTACGGCGGAGCGTAACACAAATCGAGGTTAGCAATCTGCTCGACGGTCATTCCAGCGGCGATGGCTGTTACGGCAACATCTATCCGCTTATCACCACAGCCAGGGCCGATGGCCTGGGCACCTACGAGTTTTCGACTTGCTTTTTCGACCACAAGTTTCATCATAAGAAGCTGAGCGCCCGGGACAAAATGCTCCCTGTCTGGGGCCGGAACGAGAACGCTTATAACATCCAGGCCAACTTGAGCAGCCTTACTTTCAGTAAGACCGGTAACGGCAACATTATAATCGAAGACTTTGCAGGCAACCGTGCCGAGTACAGGGCCAAACTCATCGCCCCCGCCGCAAATATTCACTGCCGCCACTCGTCCCTGCTTGTTGGCGGTTGAGCCAAGCGGAATATAACACGGTTTTTTCGTGATAAGTTCCACAGATTCACAGCAGTCGCCGGCAGCGTAAATATTAGGGTCGGAGGTTTGCATTTTCTGATTAACCTTCAGTGCTCCGGTCGTGCCGATTTTCAGGCCGCACTTTTCGGCAAGGCTTACATTTGGCTTGTTGCCAACAGCAATAATTACGAGGTCGGCTGGATATGTGCCTTTGTCGGTTACAACGGATTCGACAGTATCTCGTCCCTGAAATTTTGTTATGGTAGTATTTGTTAACACTCTTGTTCCCTGCGATTCGAGATGGCTTTCGACAAGCATTGCCATCTCGGTATCGAGAATGCGAAGAATTTGCGGCAGCTTTTCGATAATTGTTACCCGGCAGCCTTTACTAACCAGTGCTTCGGTCATTTCAATTCCGATTAGTCCCCCGCCGATAATTGCGACATCCCGAGCTTTGCCCTTTTCCGTTGCGGCCTTTATGCCCTCGGCATCGTTAACGCCGTGAAGGGTGAAAATGTTTCCGAGATTTTTGCCTTCGATTTCCGGGATTGTCGGAGACGAACCAGTGGCAAGAACGAGCTTGTCATAATCAATAATAAATTCTGCGCCGTCGAGCAGATACCTGGCCTTAACCAGCTTTTTGTCGCGGTCTATCGAAAGAGCCTCTGTTTGGTTCATTATCCTAACGTTTTTGACTTGCTGGAAAAATATAGGGTCTCTGACAACGCCTACCGGCGAGCTCATTAGCTGGTTCTGGTCTGTAACTGTTCCGCCTATATAATAAGGGAGGCCGCAGCCTGCGTATGACAACAGCTTGCCCTTTTCGATAATCGTAACTTTGGCATCAGGGTCGAGACGATTTATTTTTGCCGCGACCTTTGGCCCTGCGGCAACTCCGCCAATTATAACTACCTTCATCGGCTTTTTCATTTGTGTATCTCCTGAGGTTTTGTAATCCATAGCTCTGGTAACTACTTTCAAATCTATTATAAATTCGGTTCCGCCGAGACGGGATTTTTTGATTCTTATTTTACCGCCGACAGCATCAATCATTGCCTTAACAAATGCAAGGCCAAGACCGGTGCCGGGCCTGGAAGATTTATGTGCGCCGGGGGTTCTATAAAACGGCTGGAAAATTTTATTACGATTTTCTTCCGGTATCCCAACGCCGGAATCAGAAACGCTTATCCGAAAATTTTTGGTATCATTGTTCTGGTCGAGGCAGATTTCGACCCTGCCGTTATCGGGAGTGTATTTGATTGCGTTTGACAGCAATGCTCCGATTACTTCTGTAACCGCCGCTTCGCTGCCGGTAGCCCAGGCGGGTTCAACGCTTGCGTTAGTGGTAAGGCTGATGTTGTGTAAATGAGCCTTTTCGTTGTAGCTGGCAGTGCTTTTACGGATGACAGAGACGAGTTCAACTTCACCGGTGAAAAGTTTAGGGTCAGCAGTTGATTTGGCGATTGCCAATAGCCTTTGAGCGGTAACCAGTGCCTCGTCGCAACGGCCGAGAGCTCTTTGCAGAAGGTCCTTTTGCTTTGGTGTTAGTGGGCCGACAAATTCGCCGAGTAGGGCCTGGACGATAGAGCTAACGGAAGAAACCGGTTCTTTGAGCTGATGGGCAACCAGTGAAGCGAATTTCACAGGGTCAGACATTAGCTCTTTCATATCCAAAAACCTCAACTTTAGATTACTGGCTCACGTTTTTTTGATTATAACTGCCGAAATCGAATTATCAATAAATTTGTTTTTGCTGGATTGTTGTCCCACGGTTGCAAGTCGCTGGCGAAACCGTTATACTGCGACCGTCTTCAATTTTGCGCCCGTAGCTCAATTGGATAGAGTTCCGGACTTCGAATCCGGCGGTTAGAGGTTCGACTCCTCTCGGGCGTGTTTGTAACTTATTGATTAGTGAGGGGTTATGCTTATAGGCTTCTTTGTTCGTTGCTCGAAAAAGGTCGCTGCAACAGATTTGCAACAGAATCTGACTTTGGCATCTCATCGAAAGTTGCTCTGGCACGGTCAACGATGTTATTATTGACAGCCAGATAAAATTTTCTGGTTGTCTCAAACGTTGAATGGCCAGCCAGATTCATGACTTCAAATTCACTGAGTCCTTTTTCGATCCACCTGCTTAAACAAGTTCTTCTGATATCGTGAAAAGTAAGACCACAAAGTCCTGCCATTGAAAGTATCTTTTTGAACAGGCGGTTAAAGTTATTCAACGGGCGTTTGCCATGCTCTACCGTCCAATTACCAGCTTCTCGTTTTCTTTGAATTGCTTGATAGCGTTCAGCCGGTACGAAAACGTATGGGTTGTGTTCAGATGCACTGCTTTGCAATCCTGCCAACATAGCAACCAGTTTGTTAGTTAGTGGCAGTTTCCGCCTGTCAGTATCTTTGATATACCAAATCCAGGTTTCATCACTTTTCTGTTTTATTTTCATTTCCACATCAGCAATCAGACCTTTTACGGTTTTAATCACACCTTCCAAACCTTTTTCCTGAGTTATTTTCTGTTCCATAGCACATATAGACAAGTGTGCATTAAAAGGATTCAACTGAAAAGCTCTTCATCGAGCAAATCAGTTGTTTTCTTTTAAACAAAATTTATTTCATAATTCTATAATTTCAAACAAAATACGCCTATTGGCAAAAATCGCATCAGCACAATATTATATGTGCTTACAAACAATTGACGACGCTCATATATTCATCAAAAAAATATATTTAAAATGAAACTCTAAAAACTGCGATCAAAACAAATAGCGACAAGATTAGGAAATAATCTATTGCCGCAAAAATGCCAGAATCATTTCTCTAGTTGGAACTATTTTTCAAATCATGGTTTTCCGACGGGGAAATACCATAAACACCTATTTCTTCGATGGAATACCCCTCGGAATACGTGTCTAAAATACTCAATGCTGCATCACCCTGGAAAACACAATGTTTATATACCTATCAATTGATAGGTATTCATGGAGCAGCAATTAGCAAGCAATGCAGAGAATCGTGAAGTTAGAATGTTTAGGTTGCCAACTTTAGAAACCGTAAAAATGGTAGAAATAACCATCGATAAATACAGTGGGGAATTCAAAAAAACACAGCTATGGGAAAAGCTTTCTCGAAAAGTCATGTGGCCCACCTATCTTGTGATTTTAGATTATTTGGAAGAGATGAATCGAATCATCATTTCAGATAACGGTATCATCACATACATCTGGAATCCCGAATTAGCAAAGAAGTATCTTGCGAAAAAACATCTCTATTATGGTAAAGGAAAACAGAAACATAAAAATTAAAGTCGTTTTTGAAAATGAAAAATTGAAAGAAGCCTACGAGAAATTATCGGAAACAGACCCTCTCAGAAAAAAGATTGATACTGTGATTGAAAAGATTACAGAAAAACCCGCTTTTGGTCAGCCAATCGCCAAACGAATCATCCCAAGAGAATACAAGAAAAAAGGGGTTGATAACGCTTTCTGGGTTGAGCTAAGCAAAGGGAAGGGTTGGCGGCTGATTTATTCTTTGAAGTCATTTTCAGAAATTGAAATTGTCGCAATTATTTTAGAATGGTTCACTCGCCATAAAGACTATGGAAGAAGATTTAAATACGAATAGAAAATCACGTTTTGCTCTTAGCCATTTCATCCAAACACTTCCTCTAAAAACAATTTCAAATTTAATTAAGAAAGGAAAACTATGAAACTATTAACACAAGAAATCCGCAAACAATTACCGCAGCTATATTCTCAGGAAGACAAAGGAGGTAAAGCAGTCGTTTATTTGAAAATGTTCAATCCTTCAGGCTCATGGAGTTGGTATGCAACCGAATTCGACGGCGAAGACACGTTCTTCGGCTTGGTCGATGGCTTTGAAAAAGAACTCGGTTATTTCAGTTTAAAAGAATTGGAATCTGTCAGAGGCTCACTTGGCTTACCAATTGATAGGGCAGCAAAACGCATACAATTCGGCTCAAAATTGTAGCAGAACGCGCAATTCTTGACAAATCGGCCATCAAAACATGCCCTAAATTGAAAATTTTTGGTACGTTTTGGCGCAAAACTACACAAAAGTGCTCAATTTTTCACGTTTTTGAAACCCACTTTGCGCGAATTTTAACCTTCCATATATTTTCGCGTTTGACTAAGTGTCTTGTGCGAGAAATTAGCCACGAAGGTACAAAGACACAAAAATTTAGACACGGATTTACACAGATTTTATTTTTCAACCCTGCCATAGTAATGGCAGGGCTAACTGAAACACTTTCGGCAGGATTGGAAAAATACGCAAAATATGAACCCCACACACAGTAATGCCGGGACTAACTGGAAAATCATTGCAACTTTGCGACTTCCTCCCCGATGCTGCTGAGCTGTATCGTCTTTAAATCCTTCTCGCTAATTTGCCCATTTATAAACTGCTGGACAACAGGATACGAATGGTTCTTAATCTCTTCCGGCCTCCCATCAACAACGACCCTGCCATTATGCAGCATTATAATCCTGTCAGCAATCTTGTACGCACTCTTCATATCGTGTGTTACAACAATGCTCGTAATGTTGAGGGTCTTCTGCAATTTCAAAATCAACTCATTTATAACGTCCGAACGTATCGGATCCAAACCCGTCGTCGGTTCGTCATAAAGGATAATCTCCGGACTAAGAGCTATCGCGCGAGCAAGAGCGACACGCTTTTTCTGCCCGCCACTAAGCTCGGCTGGATTGTAACCCTGGTATCCATCCATCCCAACCATCGTCAGCTTTGTCTTAACAATCTCTTCGAGCTTTTCGTAATTCTTTATCTTATGGTGCTGCTGTATCGGAAAAATGATATTCTCATAAACACTTAAACTGTCAAACAATGCCCCGCCTTGAAAGAGGAATCCAAAATTAGTTCGTATCTTCTGGAGTTTGTGTTCGGACAAGTCATCAATACGCTCGCCCTTAAAATAGACACTGCCATCGCTGGGACGCAGGAGACCGATAAGGTGTTTTATGAGAACGGTTTTGCCGCAGCCGCTTTGGCCGATAATAACAGTGGTCTTGCCCTTTTCAAACGCAAGCGAAATGTTGTCGAGAACAAGGTTATCGCCAAAACTCTTGCTGAGGCCCTTTATCGCAAGCAGGCTATTGCTGGTATCGATATTTGTGTCTTTATCTTTTTGCAATTTTTTGCCTCTAAACCCTTAAAATTAAACGCTGATTCCGCTGATTACACAGATTTTTTGAAACTATAAAAACACAGATTGCCACGCTGCGCTCGCAATGACAAAAAACTTTCCGGCAACTCCCGCTGCTCGGCTTCTAATAAACTAAAGCAATGACCGTATTGGCCAAAGTGAAGCGTAAATACCTTTAAACACCACCGCCAAGGCGAAATCTATTACGAGAATAAAGATAAAGCTGCCTACGAATGCCTCGGTACAGGCCTGGCCTACGCCAGCAGCGCCTTCTTTACAATTGAAACCTTTGTAACAACTGACCCCGGCGATGGCGGCACCGAAGAAGAATCCTTTTATAATGCCAATTGATATGTCCCACATTTCGATGCCGGATGCGCTGAAATCCCAGTAGGCTTTATTGTTTATTCCAAAGTGCAGAACGCTTATTACGTAGCCGCCGATAATGCCCATAAAATCCGCGTAGATAATGAGGAACGGCGTCAGCAACAGGCAGGCTAAAATTCGCGGCGATACTAAGTATCGAATCGGGTCGGTGCCCATACTTCTTACAGCGGAAATTTGCTCGGTAACATTCATCGTGCCGAGTTCGGCCGTCAAGGCTCCGCCGACTCGGCCGGCAAGCATTACCGCGGTCAGTACTGGGCCGAGTTCTTTGACTACGGATATATTTATCAGCACGCCGAGATGTTCTTCCAGTCCCAGGCCCGCAAGCTGGTCGTAGGCCTGCACGGCCAGCACCATCCCGACAAAACAGCCGGTAATGCAAACGACTGGAACGCTGCGGACACCAATGGCTAACATTTGCGTCCAGATAAGCGGATAGGTTTTGGGTATGAAGAAAGCCTGCAACGATGTGATAATCGCGTTTGCGTGGAATCGTGAAAACTCGCCACAATGGTTTATGCCAGTAATGACCGAACCACCAAACTGCTCGAGCATCGATCTTTTTCTGTTGTCAGACATTTGTATTCTCCGCCTTAATGGAAGTCTGTTTTATCTTTAAAAACGGTGAATGTCAAGAAAAGTACGAAATTACGCCCGTCTTCGGCTCCTAAAACAGAGAGAATTTTGGCGTAAAAATGGGGTAATGCCCTGAAAATCTGTATAAGACTACTTTTTTGCCTTTTTTTGTTTCGCCCGATAACAATTAGTGTTATAATACTCGTCCGAAGTCTTTTATGTGATGTATAGGCCCAGGAGAGAGGAAACGATGCGCAAAAGCTTTTGTGAGTCTTATCCAAGGAGGGTGCTTGCTGTTCCAAAATCGTGTCTGCGCGTTCATTCCTTTTTGTCTTTCAGTTTTGTTTACAAAAATTTCCTTGAAGTCCTGTGCGGTGGTTTGCTGCGCAGATTAGATTGATTCGAGAAAATAACTTTTATTTTTTGGGACAAGGAGAGCAAAATGAGAAAGTTGATTACAATTTGCGCAGTAGTTGGAGTGGTGTTGGCAATTAGCAGTGCGGCAGAGGCAAGCTATGTTTCTGTTTTCAACATTGGCCAGGCAGATTTCAGTCTTACCGGTTTTTCCACGGGTGGCAATCCGGGAGTAGCAACTGGTGGGCCTGATTACTTGACGATTGACAACGTAACGGGTACATACGATTTAGACATTCCTCCTGCGGGCGGTTCGTGGGATGTGTATGCCAGCGGTACAGTATCCCTCGATTTTGACAAAGACGGCATCTGGGATAGTACCGAAACTTTGGATAACGAGTATCTCGGCAACTTTCCATCGCCGGGACCATCAACGTCGTGGGGGCCGACAAACGATATTCCGATAACCGTAACATATGACATTTACGTTTTGCATTTTTTAGCGAGCTATGATGTCGATGTTGATGGCGACTATCCGAGCGGCAACTTTGGCCCTAATGCGCATGCCAATTTTAGTTTATCCGCCGACCCGGCTTACCCGGCTGATATATATGTGCTCAATACTTATCTTACGTGTGAAGATAACGCATCCGGCGGAGGCGACGGAATTATTGACGGCTGGATGACAGCCGACATCGCAGTTACCTGTGTGCCGGAGCCGATGACGATTTGTCTGCTTGGGCTTGGCGAATTGCTGGTTAGGAGGAAAAGGAAAGTGTAATCAGTTACAGTAACAATGCCCCCTGTCTGTTCAGGAGGCTTTTTAAACTCCACAGTTTATTGAAGGAGGTAGTAAAATGAAAAAGTTAGTAGTGTTGTTAGCAGTTTTGATGGTAACAGGAGCGGTGATGGCAGATGATGTTCTTTCGCCCATCTGGCGAAGTACAGAGAATACCTTAACGGCAGAATGGGATACCTGGGATTATGGTATGAGCGGTAAGCCAGATTGGTGGGTGTGCAACCCAGCTACGCTTACTGAGCCTATTGCGAGTTACGGAATGTTGTTGGAGGAATTTCAGGGACGAGACGATGTAGTGGAGGTCGGGCTAGACGATGAACTTTCGTTCTGGCTGGACAATTACAACAATAACAACCCCGAAAAGTGGATACGCATCCAGATTACATATTTTGATGATGCGCTATATGGCTTCCCGATAGCGGTTGACATAACGACCGACGGAACGCCCGACACACGTTATGATATAACACCAGTCGAAAGCTATGCACACGAGGACGGCTGGGTTACCGATGCGTTCGACATTATTATTTACCCGAATCCAGAATGGGAGGAGATTGGTTTGAAGTTCTCCCAATACCCAGCTTATGTTGACCAGGTTGTCATCGACACCAAGTGCGTTCCTGAGCCGGCAACACTTTGTTTGCTTGGTCTTGGCGGATTGCTTCTCAGGAAAAAACGATAAGTTTTAAAAGTTTAGGTATAAATAAAAAGGTCGGTTAATAGCCGGCCTTTTTTTGTTTTAGTTATTAAGTGGAGTGGTTGAGATTTCTCCATTACGCTGCGCTTCAGTCGAAATGACCCGCGCACCAAATTACGGCAGTTGCCTATTTGGTGCGGGACAAGCAAAGTCGTGTGCGAACGGTTAATCTAAAACGAGATTGCCACGCTACGCTCGCAATGACAACAACCCTATCCGGCCGCTTCCGCGGCTCGGCTTCTATACGATGGGAAAAGGATAAACAATACGTAAAAGAACCCCCGATTTACAAATCGGGGGCTAACTAAACAACAACCCCCTGATGAATCAGGGGGCTAAATGGCGATGGGGGCGGGGGCGGGGGCGGGGGCGGGATAGAAAAATATGCAAACGTGAAATGGTAATGTGAATCTAAAAAACGTCGGCATCGGTATCGATACGGACACGGACGTTTTCCCTGTGGTCGTCGTTCGGGTCGGAAGCGTTGTTGAGTTTTCGGCTCAGTATGTATATCCGAATGGCATTTACACAGCAAAAGAAACCTACCACCATAAATATCGCAGCGGCAATAACTGCCAGCACTTCTTTCAATATATATACCAGCACGCCGAAACCCGCCAGCAGCAAGCCAATTACGAAAAGACCCTTGGCAAAACCGCGAGACATCTGGTTCAACGAATTGTTATAGTATTTGAAAAACATATCTGTTACAGAGTACCTTAAACAGCAAATAGAATCAAATTATTTAAACGCTGATTACGCAGATTTTTTTTAAAAAGATAGAATGCAGTAGATAGAATATGGATACCCGCTTTCGCGGGTATGACAAGGGGGCGATTCGCGAATCGCCCCTACGGTAAATACGGGATAATCAATTCGTGAAACAACCCCCGAATTGTAATTCGGGGGCTAATTATTCCGGCGACTTACGTTGCTCGGCTTTTATGGCGATGGAAACAGCAGTAACAGAAAGCCCCCTGATAAATCAGGGGGCTAACTTAAATTTCTCTCCCGATGAATCGGGACGACTTCTAAAACTTTTTAATACATTCCGCCACCTTGCGGCATTGCGGGGGCGGGGGCTTTCTTTTCCGGTATCTCGCTTACTACCGCATCGGTTGTAAGCAAGAACGAGGCAATTGAAGCACCGTTTTGCAGAGCGATTCTTTCGACCTTTGTCGGAACGATAACGCCAAAATCAATCATATTGCCATAACATTTTGCCATAGCATCGTAGCCAAAATTGGCTTCGTTTGTTTCAATAACTTTCTGAGCAACGATGGAGCCATCAAGGCCGGCGTTTTGAGCAATCTGTTTGATTGGAGCAAAGACAGCTCTTTTAACAATATCAACACCAATTTTTTCATCGCCGGCAACTTTAACTTTGTCAAGAGCCTTGAGAGTTCGCAGTACCGCGATTCCGCCGCCAGGAAGGATGCCTTCTTCAACAGCTGCGCGACAAGCGTGGAGAGCGTCTTCAACGCGTGCTTTTTTCTCTTTCATTTCAGCTTCGGTTGCAGCACCAACGTTAATCTGAGCAACGCCGCCTGAGAGTTTAGCTAAACGCTCCTGCAATTTTTCAATATCATAGTCGCTGGTGGTCGCGTTGATTTCATTTTTAATCTGCTCAATTCTTCCTTTGATGTCAGCGGTTGAGCCTGCGCCTTCGACGATTGTTGTGTTGTCCTTGTCGATGGTAACCCTCTTTGCCTGTCCGAGCTGAGCAAGCTCAATATTTTCGATGTCCATACCGAGGTCCTCAAAAACAGGTTCGGCATTTACGAGAACGCCAATATCGCCGAGCATTGCCTTGCGTCTGTCACCAAAACCGGGAGCTTTGACGGCGGCAATTTGCAGTACGCCTCGCAGCTTGTTGACTACAAGAGTGGCAAGTGCTTCGCCTTCAACGTCCTCTGCAATAATCAACAAAGGCCTGCCCTGTTTGGAAACTTTTTCCAAAATCGGGATGAGCGATTTGATTGAGCTGATTTTCTTTTCGTGTACAAGAATATAAGGCTTCTCAAGAACGACTGTCATATCGTCGAGGTGATTGACAAAATGTGGGCTAAGATAACCTTTGTCGAATTGCATACCTTCGACCAAATCGACTGTTGTTTCAAGGCTTTGGCCTTCTTCGACGGTAATTACGCCGTCTTTGCCGACTTTGTCCATTGCGGCGGCCATTGTTTTGCCTATTTCAGCATCCTGATTTGCTGAACAAGTTGCGACCTGCTGAATCTGCTTGCTGGAATCAACCGCAATGCTCATTTTTTCAAGCTCTTCAGTAATTTTCATAACGGCTTTATCAATGCCGCGTTTTACCTGCATCGGGTTTGCGCCAGCAGTGATATTTTTGAGACCTTCGCAGAAAATTGCCTCGGCCAATATCGTAGCTGTGGTTGTTCCATCGCCGGCGACTGAGCTTGTTTTGCTTGCGACTTCTTTAACCATCTGTGCGCCCATATTCTCATAGGCATCTTCCAACTCGATTTCTTTAGCGACGGAAACGCCATCTTTTGTAACAGTTGGTGAGCCGAACGATTTTTCAAGAATTACGTTTCTGCCACACGGGCCAAGCGTTACCTTAACCGCTTTTGCCAGTTTTTCGACACCGAGGCGAATCGTGTTGCGTGCTTCGGTGTTAAAGGCTATTTTTTTTGCTACCATTTCAAACTCCTGTCAAAATGTTTATTCTAAATTTTTATCCGGCAGCTTCCGCTGCTCGGTTATTGTTTGCCATTTGAGCTTTATTCGATTACGGCCATAATGTCGGACTCGTCCATAATCATATACTCGTTGGCATCGATTTTGACATCTGTGCCGGCATAGCTTGTGAAGAGAACCTGGTCGCCTTTTTTGACCTGTAATTTGCTTCGTGAGCCATCATCGAGCAGTTTGCCCGGGCCAACACTAATGATAGTGCCTCTTTGCGGTTTTTCCTTGGCTGATTCCGGCAAGACGATACCGCCTGTGGTTACTGCCTCTGCCTGAGTGCGTTCAACGAGTACTTTGTCGGCTAATGGTTTGATTTTCATTTTTACTTTCTCTCCTTTCGAGAAATTTCTACTATTGTTAATAATTTTTTTAGTTTTTCTAATATTTTAACCAGATGTAAACAACTGGATTCCCGCTTTCGCGGGAATGACAAAAATTTATTCGGCAGCTTCCGCTGCTCGGCTACTATTAACCATTTTTTTAAGCGAAAATTTCGCAGTTATACCTCTTAACAAATATACGGTGCAGTTGGTTCTGTAAGACGACCGGGTCTATCGGCCGAGAAACCACGCTGAAAACGTTCAGCGAAAGAGCATCTGTCAGCATTGCCTGTTCGCTTTGACTGCTAAGCAATATGCAAGGCAAAGTCGGTGCTTTTGTTCTTATCACCTTTATAATGCTCAAGCCGTTACTAAAACGGCTATCGGTATCCAAAATCGCGGTGTGGATTGGTTGGCTTTCAATAATTTCGAGCGCATCGCACGGGCGATTGGCAGGGACAAGCTCGACCGAGCGAGTCCGCAATATATCCTTTAAAGTCTTGAGCCAATCGCTGGAAGTATTGTTTATAAGTACGTTAACGCCGTTTAAAACCATATTTATAGCTCTGCTGTTTTATTTCAAAATCAGAATACATACATTG
Organism: Anaerohalosphaeraceae bacterium; assembly: GCA_021108375.1. GTDB lineage: Bacteria > Planctomycetota > Phycisphaerae > Sedimentisphaerales > UBA12454 > JAIORA01. The sequence goes on along the minus strand of JAIORA010000012.1, from coordinate 119,807 downwards.
TTGCAAATTATGTGCCATTGGAGGGACAAGTGAAACATAAAAGCATAACGTCTTTTTAAATAAGGAGTTAATGCTAAAGGCGATTTTGTCGGCGACTATGGCAAAACAGCAGTTTGTCCGGGCTGGCCTGTCATACAGGCAGGTGTGTCTTAAACGGCGATGCAATGTGATTTTACTTGAGATTTTTGGAACTTTCGGTTAGTAAAGAGCTTATGATTTCTGATGAGAATAACAGCAAAAAGTGTCGCGTGTTTCTAAGTGCCGCTGAGACCAGCGGAGACAGGCTCTGCGCAAAACTTATCTCAGTGCTGAAACAGAAAAACCCCGACATCGAATTTGTCGGACTCGGTGGCGAGAATATGGCACGAGCTGGTTGTGAAATTATCGTCAACACTACCCAAAAGGCCGCGATGCACTATAAGGCCCTTCTGAAAATTTTCTTCTTCCTAAAAGTCTTCAAAAAAGCGAGGCGATATTTCGAGAACAACAAAGTTGACCTCGTAATCGTGTGCGATTCGCCGGCATTTAATTTTCATATCGCAAAAGCGGCAGCTAAAAGTAATGTAAAGACAATGTTTTATGTCGCTCCGCAATTGTGGGCGTGGGCACCGTGGCGAATTAGAAAACTTAAACGCCTGTGTACCGCACCACTGGCGGCACTGCTGCCTTTCGAGCCGGAATGGTTCGGCAGTCGGGGAGTTGATTGCAGGTTTGTCGGCAATCCACTTTTAGAAGAAATTGAAACATCAAAAATCAAGCCTAAAGATTATCGTGGGTTCTCGATTGCGTCGGCGCATATCGCTCTTATGCCGGGTTCCCGGCCGGCAGAAATAAAAACTTTGTGGCCTGCAATGCAGCAGATGGCACGCAGATTAAAGGCCAGGCATCCAGGTATAAAATTTACCGCTGTTGCAGCGGATGAAAATGTTCTAAAAACATTAAAAAAAACCGAGCTTAAAATCCTTCGGTGCAATTACGCAACTGACGCGGTTTTCGATACCGCTAAAAAGGTTGACCTGGCACTGGTGGCGAGCGGGTCAGCAACGCTGCAGGTAGCGGCGGCGGCGTGTCCAATGGCGATAGTTTATCAATCAAATAAATTCCTATGGGAAACTATCGGTAAGCGATTAGTGAAAATTCCGCACCTTTCCTTAGTGAATATTCTGGCGGGCAAAGGGCTTGTGCCGGAATTTATGCCATATTTCACCTCTGTTTCGCCAATTGTCGAAGCGTGTGAAAAACTGCTCAATGATACTGAAGCAATGAAAAAACTCAGCACTGAACTCAACACATTGTTACAGCCTTTCAATAATACCAACGCGGCAGAGGCTGTCGCGGATATGGCTATATCCGCCATATCTGAGACAAACAAATAATGCGGTAATAAACTGTCTTTAATTTCGACGCTTCTGCCGGGCAATTGGGGTAACAGCGATTATCCCGATTATACTACCCAAAACCCCCTAAACGTCCTTAGATGGGTAAATAGTGCGATTAAAAAAATGCTGACAAGACAAGAGCAGTTTAATTTTTAGTGTACCGTTTATGCCTACTGCGGCTTCGGCTGACGGCATCAAATTTGCTCGCGAGATTTCAATATCGCTGCGCAATCTTCTTTGTCAGCCTTGTCCTCATAACGGCCTAAACCAGTACATAAAATCTTAAAATACTCTAAAATAATTGCTTGACATCTGAAATAAAATACATCAATATCCGCCATAGACACAGAGACTATTGAGTTGCCTTTGAGTTTTAATATATCGTTGGTTGTAAGTTGTTTTATGTGACGAAGTATTAATTTTGAAAGGAGACAATTTATGAGTCGTAAATTACCAATCCTCACACTTATTTTACTTGTATCGTTTTGCACCCCGGCAATCGCAATCGCTCCCTTTGGTCCACCAGCAGCAAATTTGGGCAAGGGCAAAACCAGCGTCGGAATTAGTTATACCTACAGCAAGATGAGCCTGGACTTCGACAACGGTTCATCACCAGGCGGCGGGCCGGCTTTCACTTTGGACGGCATCAAATCACACGGAGTATTTGTTGATATTTCGCGCGGCTTCAATGATAAATGGGAAGCCTTTATACGGCTTGGGGCCGGAAGTACAAGGAACACCAATAATGTCGCTGGCACGTCAGTACATATACACGACCCTGATAAAGGCTATGCTTTGGGCTTCGGAACAAAGTGGACTTTTTGTCAGCCTCGCGAAAACCTTAAACTCGGCGGTATCTTTCAGATGCTTTGGACTGAGGTCGAAAGCGAAGGCAAAATCAACGGCAACAGATGGGACACTAATACCAGTATGGTAGAAGTTCAGTTGGCGGTGGGGCCTCATTATCAATTCAGGGAGAATATATCGCTGTATGGTGGTGCATTCGTTAATTATGTTGACGGTGAGTTCTTTGCAAGACGCAAAAATGTTGCCAATAAAATATCCTACGACATTGACAGCGGCGAACTCTTCGGTGGATTTATTGGCACTTCCCTCGATATCAACGCAAGCACTGCCTTAAACGTTGAGTGGCAGCATACCTCTGCTTTAGATTTGTTTGGGCTAAGCCTTGTAATAGAATTCGATTAATGGAAACTTTTTGCTGCCGGGACAAGACGACAACCCCACATTTGTAAATGTGGGACTAACGTAGATTTCTCCGTTGCGCTGCGCTTCAGTCGAAATGACCCGCGCACCAAATTGCGGCAGTTGCCTATTTGGCGCGGGACAAACAAAGTCGTGTGCGAACGGTTAATCTAAAACGAGATTGCCGCGGCCTAACGGCCTCGCAATGACAACAACCCCGGCATACAAGATGCCGGGGCTAATCAGCGATGCAACCGAAATAGAAAAATATGCAGCGACCCGCAAAGCCTGCCCTGCGGGCTAATCAAAATTATTTAAAACAAACTCACTCTTGATTTGACAAATCTTCGTTTTGTGGTATAATTCTCTCCGGAGAAAACACTGCCAATCTATGGAGATTTAATCACAAGGCTATCAATGAAACAGAGTAGAGTCAGCAGGGTTGTCAAAATTCTTACAACACTTCAGTCCGGGCAGAAATATGCGCCGAGCGATCTTGAGAAAATTCTTGGGGTGAGCCGGCGAACAATTTTTCGCGACCTTAAAGAACTGGCAATAATTGGCGTGCCTTACAAATATGACACAAAGGACGGAGGGTATAGTGTTGACCCCGCGTTTTTTCTGCCGCCATTAGATTTGAATCTGCAAGAGGCTCTCAGCCTTTTAATGTTAATACACAAAATGCGGAATCATCTGCCTTTGCCTTTTAAAAATTCAGCTCTGCTTGCCGGGCTTAAAGTTGAAAATAATTTGCCTGCGCATTTGCGAGCGTTCTGCCAAACCGCATTAAAGCAAACCACAATCGCCGCGGACAAACACGCGACAATGAATCTGTTAGACCAAAAGTTTGCCGCAATTCAAAAAGCGATACAGAAAAAACAGGTTCTGCAAATCGGCTATGGGTCGCTGTTTGAGAAAAAAGAAATTGAAACCGCCATTCACCCTTATCATCTGCTTTATAAAAATCGCGCGTGGTATGTTATCGGCTTCTCAGCAATGCACAAATCCACAAGAACATTTAATTTAGGACGATTGCGAAAAATCAAGCCTTCGGGAAAGTGTTTTACTGATGGCGACGACTTTGATGTTTACGAATATCTCGGCAAGGCGTGGTCAATAATACCGGAGGGGAGAATCTATAACATCCATCTGCGTTTTTATCCGATGGTTGCTCAAAATGTGGCAGAGGTGCAATGGCACAGCACACAACAGGCAGACTGGAATGAAGATGGCTCAGTTGATTTGCGGTTTAGGGTAGATGGGATAGGGGAAATTGCGTGGTGGATACTCGGTTATGGCGACCAGGTAGAGATTTTATCGCCAGCGGCACTGCGAACGAAAGTTGTAGAACGGGCAAACCGAATGGTCGAAATTCACCGGAAATCCTGAAGCAACGAAAAAAAATTGGCTGTGAATTGCACTATTTAAAAACTTTTCTTACAAAGCCCCTGTACCCCTGCGTCAAAAAAAGGCTTTTTGCTCTAAGGTAAAAATTAATTACCTTAAAAAGGAACGGCAGAGACAACTGTTCCCGATTAATCCTTTTTCTTAAAATTTTACGAGAACGTTCACAACAATACCTGGCATACCTTCTCAATAACGGATTGTTTCTTTTCCAAAAGATATTTCTCTCGAGTTTGTGCATAAAAAACCAGTTAATTTTCAAACATTGATGATAACGTTTTAATAAATCTTTTGCAACCCAGGGACACGAATCAGATTCGTTAAGATTCACATGACTCCATCCTTCTAAAGAATCCGAGGGGATATAACCCAACTCTTTATAACGCTGGAACAATCGAACGCCCGGATATGGCGTAAACAAAAAAAATAAATAATAATCGCCGCTCAAATAATCCTCGCTGAACATAGCGATTGTTTTCATAGTCGAAGTGATTTCTTTTTTGTGCTCTTTCTCTAAGTCTTTGCCTGACAAATTATACGGAAATCCAAACATAAAGGAAAAGCCAATGCTAATGTTGTTTTTATGCAGGAGGCGTGCGGTTTCAAAGTTGTCTTTGATTTTAGCGGTTTTTTGGATACAGTCCAATGCCGGCTGGTGTCCAGATTCTACCCCTAATAATATATTGGTTACGCCGGCTCTGTTCATCAATTGCAAAGTATCTGGGCTATATCGAGCCAGACCGAACGCATCACCATTACATTTAAGCCATTTAAAATTTAATTTTTTTTCAATAACTCCTTTACAAATCTCGTTAATTCTTTTTTCATTTACGAATAAATTTGAATCGTAAAATCTAACTGAGTCGTAATTATATTTCTTTTTCAGCTCTTCGAGGTCTGCAAGAACTCTCTCTGCGGACAAAGCATTCCATTTTCTTTTGTATATTACATAATCAGCACAGAATCCGCACTTATGCGGACAGCCACGACTTGATATATAATGCAGGGTTCTGTCGCCGCACTCTGCAAAAAATTGTTCCACATCAATAAGATTATATGGCAATGGTGGCAAATCGTTTAAATTTGGAATTGGGCCGCAAGGATTGTTTATTGTTGTCCCGTTTTTTTTGTAAGAAATCCCCTGAATATCTTCGTAGTTTTGTTTGTTTGCTAATCGTTCGATAAGTTCAGAAAACGCTATTTCTCCGTACCCCCTAACAATAATGTCCACCATTTCGTTTTGCAGAGTTTGTTCCGGAGTTGCGGTTGGGTGGTATCCTCCCCATATAATCGTAATGCCTGGATTTGTTTTTTTTATCTTTTTCGCGAGCATAAGGGCATTGCGTATTTGGGTCCCTGTCATACAGGAAATCCCCAGACAAATCGCATTGTCCAAATTTGGTTTAAAATTTTCGTAGGCTTTGTTTGGCATTTCCTGGACGATGGAAATATCAAATTCTTCCTGGTTTACTATTGAACAAATACTTAGTAAATTCAGTGGTAATGGGCGAACCCACTTTTTTTCGTCGGCCGTCGCCGGGGGGTTGTAAAGTAAAATTGCCGGTTTCATATATTTTTCCACCTATAGTGTTGCGCCCGCAAGAACCCTTGCAGGGGCCAACTGCCAAAGCGGTGCAATATACCATATAGTGATTGTCAGCGTCAACCACTATAACCGGGTAGCTTACGCCTGGTATAATAGGGCTTGGCGCAGGCTTGGCTAGGAATGCGTTTTTTAGTACAGATATTCATTATTTTTTGTGATTTTCTCTGTGGAGAACCTGTTAGCTTTTCTATGGCCGATTTTGACTTTGGGGGGCCAAGTTTCCCATCTTTCCGGCTGGCAGAGGCGCGTTGTGAATTGCGGGCGAGAACCTAACAAAGAAACTCACAGGTTGTCCACCAAGAAAAGAGGGCGGGTTTTGCTGTAACCCATTTCTCCACAAGAGATTAACACATAAAGAGCTTAGAAAGCTCACAACCTCACAGGACATAAGACTAAGACTATTAAATTTAATATAATATAAAAGAAAAGATAACAACAGGGACAAACTGTTAATAAAAAATCTGTTTTCTTAGTATTGATAAAAGGCATTGCTAAACAGGTATTTTTATAGTAGATTAGTGTATTACATTAAAAATGTTTTAATAATAGTTTTATATTGTCCATAATCTTAAAGTACGGGAATGACAATGAAAGTTAAATTCAATCGGGCCGCGATGGCAGAGGTTTTGGCTTTGGTAACAACGGTAGTCCCCAGCAGGTCAGCCAAGCCTATATTACAATGCCTTAAAATTCAGGCTGATTCCGAGGGCGTTTCAATTTGTGCTACCGATTTGGAAATCAGCATAACCAGCAAAATTACGCAGGCTCAGGTCGAAACCGAAGGCGTTATTGTAATTCCAGCAGACCGTTTCACGGCAATCGTGCGGGAAAGCATCGATGAAGTTATCGAAATCGAAGCGTCCGAGGCGGTATGCCAGATACGTGGTAACGACAGCCATTTCACAATATACGGACACGAACCGAGCCAGTATCCAGCAGTTGTGGGCTTTGATGGGGCGGGGCAGATTGAGGCGGAACTGGACAAAATGCAGGAAGCGATTGACCACTGCCTTTTCGCGACAGCTAAAGAGAATACCCGCTATGCGCTTAGCGGTATTTTGTGGGAACCGGCAGGCAAGAAATTAACAATGGTTGGCACCGATGGCAGGCGGTTAGCGAAATTTAAGATTAATCTTTGCGGCGAAATTGATAAAAAAGTCGCTGAAGAAAAGATTATCGTGCCAGCTAAAGCGATGGCGATTCTTGACAGGGTGGGCGGCGATGGCGAGGCAGTTAAGGTTCAACTGGCTGGCAATAGAATTATTCTGGCCTGCGGCGATGTGGTTATCAGCTCTAATCTTGTCGAAGGTAATTTCCCGAAATACGAAGATATAATACCAACCGATTATAAAAATAAGCTCCTGCTTAATACCGCCGCGACGTTGAGTGCAGTTCGCCGAGCGGCGTTATTGACCAACGAAGATTCCAAGGGCGTTAAAATGTCGGTGAGCAAAAACGCGGTGGTCTTTTCGAGCAGAGTTCCGGAAACCGGCGACGCGGAAGTTTCGATGGCGGCTGAGTATGACGGCGAGCCGGTAGAAATTGGCTTCAATCCACAATTTTTAGTCGATGTGCTACGTGTTATCAAAGAAGAGGCGTTCGAGTTTCATCTGAGCCAGTCGGACAGGCCGGGAATGATAAAGAGCGGCCCTAATTTCGTCTATATTGTTATGCCGGTAAGTTTGAGTTAATAAGGCAGCCCCGCGAAACGAACATCGTCATAATAACGCCGGGATTTTTCGCAGAGGATTTATGGACAGGGAAGGCCAGTTTGTTGGTATCAGCGGCAGAATCAAAGGCCGCAGGCGGCGGATGCCGGGGAAGATAGGCGGCCCCTGCCGGGAGTATGTTCAGAGTATAAAGACTGGGATTCGGGGGGCATCAGCGGCGGCAGTTTTTAACGAATTACTGCCGGAGCCTCTGGCGGCGGGTTGCAGGGTTGAATCGGTTAGTCGTGGAGTAATGCAGGTCAGGGTTCTGCCCGGCGTATATATGTTCCAGATGCAAAGCATTTCTTCTGCGTTGCTGGAGGAAATAAAAAAACAATGTCCTCGTGCGGCAATAAGAGAAATTAAATTGCTCCCGAAGAGATAATTATACAGGAACAGGAAAAGAATGACGGACAATAAGTACAGCGCAGAAGATATTAAAATTCTTGAAGGGCTTGACGCGGTAAGAAAGCGCCCGGATATGTATATCGGTAATCGCCAGCAGGGCGGATTGCATCATCTGGTTTATGAGGTGCTGGACAACTCTATCGACGAGGCCCTGGCGGGCAGATGCGACGCTATCGTTGTGCGGATTCATATTGATGGCAGTTGTTCGGTTGAGGATAATGGCAGCGGCATTCCGGTTGATATGCACAAAGGCGCAGGTAAAAGTGCGTTGGAAGTTGTTCTTACCACCTTGCATTCAGGCGGCAAGTTCGACAACAACGTCTATAAAGTTTCAGGCGGTTTGCACGGAGTCGGCGTTAGTGTTGTCAATGCGTTAAGCGAGAATCTTGAAGCCGATATTTATCGCGAAGGGGTGCATTATCATTTTGAGTGCGAGCGTGGGCAACCTCGTGGGCCGCTTAAAGAAATTGGCGAAACGACAAAGCAAGGAACGAAGATAACTTTTTTGCCGGATGAGGAAATTTTTGGGGACCTTGTTTTTCAATACGACACGCTGCAAAAACGAATTCGCGAAGTTGCTTATCTTAATGCCGGGGTGAAGATAACTTTTCAGGATGACAGGGAAGACAAAAAAGAAACGTACTGTTTCGAAGATGGCTTGAAAGAATTTGTTAAGCATCTTAATGAGGGCAAAGAGCAACTCGGCCAAGAGGTTTTATATTTTTCGCAGGAAGATACCGAAAACAATATCAGTTGTGAAATAGCGATGCAGTATAATACCAGCTATGCGGAGAACACGCTGGCTTTCGCTAATAATATCCGTAACATTGACGGCGGGACGCATTTGAGCGGATTTAAAACGGCTCTTACAAGAACGATGAACGCCTACGCACGCAAACAGGGGCTTTTAAAAGGCAGCGGTTCGCCTTCCGGCGACGACCTTCGCGAAGGGTTAACGGCTGTGATTTCTGTTAAGCTTTCCGACCCGCATTTTGAAGCACAAACCAAAGTTCGTTTGAGTAATCCCGAAGCAGGTAGCTTTGTCGAGACAACAGTTAACAGCCAACTTGGCAGTTATCTTGAAGAGAACCCGGCACAGGCTAAAAAGATTCTCAATAAAGCGATTCAGGCGGCGGCAGCGCGCGAGGCAGCAAGGAAAGCTCGTGAACTTACCCGGAGAAAAGGTGCTTTGGGCGGAGGTAGTCTGCCGGGTAAGTTGTGGGACTGTTCCAGTAAAAATGTTTCCGATACGGAAGTGTTCCTGGTAGAGGGCGATTCCGCGGGTGGTTCAGCAAAGAGTGGTCGCGACAGAACTATTCAGGCGATTCTGCCGTTACGTGGAAAAATTTTAAATGTCGAAAAAGCTCGCTTAGACAAAATGCTTGGGCACGAGGAAATCAGGACCATTATAAGTGCTTTAGGCACGGGAATAGGGGTCGATGAATTTGATGTCGAAAAATGCCGATACGGGAAAATCGTTCTGATGACCGATGCGGATGTTGATGGTGCGCATATACGAACGCTGCTGCTTACATTTTTGTTCAGGCAAATGCCGCAACTCTTTGAGAGGGAAGCTGTTTTTATTGCTCAGCCGCCGCTTTACGAGATTAGCATAAAAGGTAAGAAAAAATCAGAATACATTCTCAGCGAGCCGCAAATGCGCAAGCGTTTGATTAGTCGGGGACTTGAAAATACAGTGCTGAGCATTAACGAAAACGAATCCGTCAAAGAGGTTGTCGGTGCGGAACTTGCCGACCTTATTAAAATTCTGGCAGACCTCGAACGAAATATATCTGTGCTGGAAAGACGCGGAATAATATTCAAACAATTTGTCGCAAACTTCTACAACGGCCAGCAGCTTCCGATGTTCTTTATTCGTTATCAGGGCCAGCAGGAATTTTTCTACGACAGAAAAGAATTTGAGGTTCGTTCGGCAGAGATTGAAGCTGATGGCCAAGGTGAACAGAAAGCCGTTGTTGAAGAGTTGCACGAAACCCGCAGGGCGAACGAGGGCAATAAGCAATTGCAGGAAAAATTTGGTCTGGATTTCAGGGATTTCCTGCTGAAGCTCGAACGCAAAGTTACTGGCGAAGCTGAGCCGACAAAATTTATGCTCACTCGCGAAAACGATAAGCAACAGGTCGCATCATTGGGCGAGATATGCGACACTGTCAGGCATATGGGCGGTGCGGGTATCGAGATAAAGCGGTTCAAAGGTCTTGGCGAAATGAATGCTGACCAGTTGTGGGAAACAACGATGAACCCTGAAAAACGTACACTATTGAAAGTAACCCTCGAAGATGCCGGCGAGGCCGACAGGCTCTTTAGCATACTTATGGGCGACGATGTTGAAAAGCGCAGAAATTATATTCAGGAACACGCTCTCGAAGTTCAAAATTTAGATATTTAAACAGATTTTAACTTGAAAAATCAGGTGTTTAACAGCATACTGTGGCGCGAGCGTTTGGTTAACATAATGAAAGGATGCTGAAATGAAAAATATGACAATTATATTGTTCATTGCCGTTGCTGTGGCAGTTTGCTTGTTTGCCGGCTGTCAGGAGCAGCAAAAGACAGTTCACGGCGAAAAGATTTCAGATAAGCAGCTCAGCAAAGAGACAGACTCTGATAAGCTGGGACTTCTGAAACAATTAGACAAAAAGTTTGAGAACCCCCAGGCCCATTACGAGCTTGGCAAGATATATCATTCCGAAGGACTCTGGGACAAAGCCGAGTGGGAATATAACAAAGCTCTGGCTTTCGACCCTGTTCATCACGATGCTCAGGCTGCTATGGTAAAGTTGCTGATAGACCGCAAATCTGAAACACGTAGCGAAATAATTGCTGATATGTATATCAGTCAGGCCTCGGTGAGTGCGAAGCATTCATTGCTTTTAGGGCGGGCTTTTCAAGAGAGAATGCTTGACGATTATGCTTTGGGCTGTTATCGGCAGGCGGTTAAGCTGGCACCGAATTCGTCGGTAATCAATAAGCAAATCGGTTATTATTATTTGCTCAAAAAAGACAAGAGAAATGCCGAGCGTTATTTGCGTCGGTCTTTCGAGATAAATCCAAGACAGCCGGAAATTGCCGGCGAATTAGGCAGGCTTGGAGTTCAGGTGCAGTCGCCACGCAAGAGGAAAACCGACACTAAGAGCCTGGAAAAAATTCTGGAAAAAAAAGACAAAAGCAAAAAGTAGAAATCCTTTCAAAGGTGTTGCTGTGATTGCTGTGAAAGGGTTGTGTTTTATAGAAGCTGTCCCAAAACCCTTGTTCTTGGCAATGCCACGAGCGGTGTTTATTATGGTTTTTGGGATGAATTATAATGTTTGGTCCGGCAAAGATATATCGAGTTTGTCGATAAGCCTGTTTAACTTCCTTCTATCAAGGTCAAGAATTTTTGCCGCCGCAAGTTTTTTGCCGCCTGTTGCATTTAAAGCGTGGACGATTACTTTTCTTTGAGCCTCATCAAGCGTCGGCAGGCGAAATTCGTTTTCACAATTTTGCGATTGTGGAGCAATAAGTATTTCTGTTGGCAGCGATGCGGGAGTAATAATGTCGGTAGGTGTAAGTACATAGGCCCGCTCCATAGCGTTAGCCAATTCGCGGACGTTGCCGGGCCAGGCGTAATCGATTAAAAGCTGGGCGGCCTGTGGGTCTAATGTTTTTTCCGTTTCGCCGTAGAGAAGCGACTGCTGGGCAAGGAAGTATTGTGCTAGGCCGAGAATGTCATCTTTGCGATTCCGCAACGGCGGAACCTCAACAGTAACAACATTCAGCCGGTAATATAAGTCGGCTCTGAATTTATTGTCTTCAACCATCCGCCTTAAGTTCCGGTTGGTAGCGCAGAGGATTCTGATGTTTATGGGGTACGATTTTACCGAGCCGACCGGGGTAACCATTGATTCCTGAAGTACTCGCAGGAGTTTCGCCTGCAAATCGAGCGGTATTTCGCTGATTTCATCGAGGAAAATCGTTCCGCCGTCAGCAGCGCGGAAAAAACCGAGCGTATCACTGACAGCGCCGGTAAACGCTCCCTTTGCGTGGCCGAACAACTGGCTTTCAAATAGTTGGCCGGTCAGTGTTGTGCAGTCAACCGGGACGAATACTTTGTTGGTTCGCTGACTGGCGGTGTGAATCTGCCGGGCGACCATTTCTTTACCTGCGCCGGTTTCGCCGTAGATTATCATTGAACACTGTCGGCGGGCGACGGTATCTATGGTTTGGATAACAGAGTTGAAAGAATCGGATGAGCCGATGTAAAAATCATTGCGGACGCGTACCGGCTCAGGCTTGCCCAAGCCAGCCTTGCTGTTAGTGCCCCAACTTCCGGAACGGCTAATGTTCTCTCCATCCATACGCAATCTCCACAGAGGCTACTTGATAGCGTACAGAATTTTATCACTGTTCGGTACACTTATCTTGTCGGGGGAGCTCCCGCCTGAAGCGACAGGTAGTTTTGTTTCTCCTCCAACGCCACCTCTAACCATAGACGCCGCCATTCTACAATTTTCTGCAGTGTAAAGCAAGGCAAAAGCGGGGGTTTGGGAAAGGTAGGTGTGAAATTTTTATTTACCAAGTAGCGATTTTATAGGACGGCAATAGCTGTTTTAGGCTAAGTGTTTATTTATAAAGGAGTTATTAATTGTGTTACAAGCTCCTATTGGTTTTGTTAATTCAAGACGATTTTTTAGATTTGTGGGGGAATTTTTATAATATTTTCACTAAATAGTCTCTAAATTAACAGCTATAAGTGGAAATAATAAGTGTTATTTGATTTTTGAATTGGCTTGCGTATCAGGGCAATTTCGCATATAAGGAAACTTTTATTTCAAAGCAGGAATCTCTCTATTGGAACAACACTGTAAAAGCTGTAACCACCAGAATGACTGTGAGGAAATTTACAGCCGACTCTGTAATACGGAGAGTCCCTCTGTATTACGTGGTGTGGTCGAGGTTTTTTTGGTTCCGCTGGTTTTGTTTGTTGGGACAATCGTTTTGGCGGAGAGTTTTTTGCCTGTTGCTTTCGCCAGCGAACTGTTGCGTGTATTGATAATGGTTGCGGCTGCTGTTGTGATATTGAGTGTGTATATCACGTTATTGAAAATGTGGAGATACAAAAATCAAAAGTAAACTTACATTCAAAGGCGGCCTTCACCCGGCTGACCATAAAGAGTTCAGCAAGGATTGTGCGATAGTTGCCGGGCCGGTACCGAGTCAGGTTGCGATATTTTTGAGCCAGCACATAGGTGCCCCGGCTGAGCCAATCGTTGCCAAAAAAGATTCTGTCTCAGTCGGTCAGGAAATCGGTTCGGCGCAGGGCTTTGTTTCGGCTCCGGTTCACTCGCCGGTGAACGGCATTGTTAAGGATATCGCTTTGCAGTCCCATCCGGTTTTCGGCAGAGCTGCGGCGATTATTATAGCCGTTGATTCCGAAGACAAGCCTCAAGTAGTAACGGCGGATAAATACGGTAACGATTTTAATCCTCAGCAGTATTCTGCTGAGCAGATATGTCAGGCAATTCGCAAGGCAGGAATTGTTGGTATGGGTGGGGCGGGCTTTCCGACATCGGTCAAGCTAAAGGCTAATCCTGATTCGCCAATCGAGACTATAATAATAAATGGTTGCGAATGTGAGCCTTTTATCACTTGCGATTATCGTATGATGCTCGAATGGACTCAGCAGATTATGGCAGGGGCACTTCTTGCCGGGCGGGCACTTGATTGCGGGAATATCTATATCGCTATTGAAGATAACAAACCCGCAGCAGCAGAGGCTTTTCGCCTGGCGATTGAGAAAACGCCCGCAGCGGCAGGGACAAAAGTCGCGCTCGCAGAAACCAAGTATCCGCAGGGTGGCGAACGGCAGCTTATTCAGGCGGTAACGGGTATCGATGTTCCTGTCGGCGGGATTCCTCCGATGGTTGGTGTGCTTGTGGCCAATGTCGCGACGACGGCGGCGATTGCTGATGCGGTAGTGCTTAATGCGCCGCTGATTTATCGCGTGGTTACAGTTGCCGGCGGCGGGATTGAAAAGTGCGGCAATTTTTATGTGCCGATAGGTACGCCGGTACAGGAGTTGATAGATTTTTGCGGCGGGCTAAAGTCCGATGCCCAAAAGGTTCTGCTCGGCGGGCCGATGATGGGATTTGCGATAGGCGATTTATCAGTTCCGATTACCAAGACCTGCGGAGCGATAACAGTTCTGACAGAAAAGGAAATCGGCAATGCAAAATCGACCGGCCGCCAGACCCCGTGCATTCGATGCGGAAGGTGTCTTGATGTTTGCCCGATAAATTTGAACCCAACGCGAATCGCCCACGCCGCTGAGCATCAGATGTTCGACGTAGCAGAAAGTTATCATATGACGGCCTGCATAGAGTGCGGCTGTTGTAGTTATGTCTGCCCGGCCAATATCGAAATTTCCGGCCATATAAAAACCGGAAAGATAATGGTCGCAAGGCAGAAAAAACGTATGCCGTGATAATTTTAAACTGGATTCTGCGCTTTCGCGGGAATGACAGAATTATAAGGATAGAATTAGATGAATCAAAATCTTGAAATATCTCCTTCGCCGCATATCAGTAAACGTCATTCGACGGCTTCTGTTATGCTGGACGTGATAATAGGCCTTTTGCCGGCGATAATAGCGGCAGGATTATTCTTTCGCGCACGAGCGGCGATAGTTATAGGTGTTTGCGTATTGAGCTGCGTAGTTTCGGAATGGCTGTGCAACGTTATTAGAAAGAAGCCTAATTCGCTCGGCGATTTCAGCGCGGTTGTTACCGGTATTATACTTGCCTTTTCCGTGCCGCCTCTTCTGCCTTGGTGGGCCTGTGTTATCGGCTCTGCCTTTGCGATAATTATCGGTAAAATGGTTTTCGGTGGACTCGGCGCTAACATTTTCAACCCCGCAATGGTGGGTAGATGTTTTCTGGTGGCGTGCTTTGGAATGCTTATGGCGACGTGGACCGTTCCGGCGGACGTGCGTCTCGGCGATGTGCAGATTATTGCCGCTAAAACGCAAGCGACTCCGCTGGCAATGAGCAAAGAAGCAATCAAAGCAAAAGGAACAGAAGAAAAAAATGCGGCCTTGGTAAATAAACTTTTCAAAAATATGTTCATCGGCTCAGTTGGCGGATGTCTCGGCGAGACGAGTTCGCTGGCACTGCTGCTCGGCGGAGCCTATATGCTTATTCGGCGGACTATAAGCTGGATAATACCGGTAGCGGTTTTGCTGGGTGCGTTTGTATTCGCATCACTGGGCTGGCTTATCAATCCCGATGTCTATATCCAGCCTTGGATACATCTGACAGGTGGCGGATTGTTAATAGGCGCGTTCTTTATCGCTACCGACCCGGTTACAGCTCCGCTGACAAAAAGGGGTATGTGGATTTTCGGTCTCGGTATCGGCGGATTAACAATGCTTATCAGGATGGTTGGCGAATATCCCGAAGGCGTGATGTTTGCGGTGCTGTTGATGAATTCGGCAACGCCTTTAATAGACCGATTCACAAAACGGGTGCCGGTTGGAGGGGTGAAATAATGTTTAGGCTTGTAAGATATTACATTAAACAAAGCTGGTTGCTGGTGGTTTCAGCGTTTGTGTTTGGGCTTTTGCTGGCGGTTACAAATTCGATATGGTCAGGTAGAATCGAACAGAATAAAAATGATAAGCTCGATAATCTAATGAGTGGATTGATTGCTGATGCTGAATTTGCTCCAGCGATTTCGGACATCCAAATCGATTGCGCCAAGGGTAAATTTGTAAAAGTCAACGTTTATAAAGCTGCCGATAAAAGCGGCAGAAGCAAAGGCTTTTGCTTTAACGCATCTGGCGCGGGCTTTGCCGACAAAATCGAGTTGGTTATTGCTGTTGATGCAAAATTTGAAAAGGTTCTGGGCTACAATGTTTTAAGCAGTAATGAAACTCCGGGTTTCGGTGACCAGATAGATGATTATTATTTTTGCAGCCAGTTTAGCGGTGCACCGGTTGGGCAACTCGTCTTGAATAAGTCGGGCGATTCAAAAATTATCAATAGCGAAATAATAGCAATCAGTGGAGCAACGGTGAGCAGCGATGCGGTCGTCAGTATTTTTAACAGTTTCGTAGAGCAGGTAAAAGCCAAAACACAGGAAGAAGGGTTGTTATCAGATGGCAAATAAAACGATATCAATCGGCAAAACTTTTATGGCGGGAATCTGGGACGAAAATCCCGTTTTCAGGTTGCTGCTGGGAATGTGTCCTACGCTGGCGGTAACCACCGCGGTAAAGCCTTCGCTTACGATGGGCCTTAGCGTTATCTTCGTTCTGGTTTGCAGTAATGTAGTGGTTAGCCTGATGCGGAATCTTCTCAAGCCCCATCTGCGGATTCTGATGTTTACGCTTTCGATAGCGACTTTTGTTACGATAGCGGATTTGTTTCTCAAAGCATTTATGCCGATAATGAGTGCCGAGCTTGGCCCTTATCTTCCGCTGATTATCGTTAACTGTTTGATTATTTGCCGGGCAGAGGCCTGTGCCAGTAAGAATGGTCTTTTCGTTAGTATCATCGATGCGTTTGGTATGGGTATTGGCTTTACGCTTGTGCTTTGCGTGCTGGGCGGGATTCGTGAATTACTGGCGACGGGGGCGATATTTGAGATTCCGGTTATGTGGGAAAATTTTGTGCCGTGGCAGGCGATGAGAATGCCTGTCGGTGCTTTTGTAACGCTCGGCTTGATGCTGGGCATTGTTAACCTTATTACCGGCAAAAAAGCTTAAAAGGAAATTTTATAATGGACAAGGTATATATGCTTTTTAGTAGTCGGTCTTGCACATTTTGTTGCCTGAGAGAAAATTTGAGGGGGATTTTGTAATGGATAGGGTGTATATGCTAATGATGGCTTTTGCTTCGATAGTCATCGTCAATAATCTGGTTTTCACGAAATTTTTGGGCATCTGTCCATACCTTGGCGTATCTGGCAGAATCGATATGGCTTTTGGTATGGGGCTGGCTGTTACGTTTGTCGTTACGCTGGCAGGGACGTTTACCTGGCTGATAGATCATTTCGTGCTGATTCCCTACGGGCTGGACGTTACGCGATATATCTGCTTCATTCTCGTTATTGCCGGCGCTGTGCAGCTTGTCGAGATGTATCTGCGGAAAATTTTTCCGCCTTTGTATGAAAGCTTTGGTATTTTCCTGCCGTTGATTACGACTAACTGTGCGATACTTGGGCTTTGCCTGTTTATAAATCTCTGGAGTATCGATAATTTTTTAGAGGCTGTTGTTTTGAGTTTTGGTGCCGGCATCGGTTTCACTCTTGCGATATGTATTATGGCGGGCATTCGTGAAAATCTTAAAACCGCTGACGTTCCCGAAAGTCTCAAAGGTGCCCCTATTACGCTGATTACCGCTGGATTGCTGACGCTGGGTTTTATGGGTTTTGCCGGGATGATTAAGTAGAAGCTATCCCAAAACCCTTATTTTTGGCACTGGCAATGCCACGGGGGGTGTTTATTATGGTTTTTGGGATGAATTATAAAATATAGAAGAAGGAACTATGATTTTAGCTGATATAATTTCGCTGTGGAATGATTCCTGGCTGGCGGGTGTTACACTGCTGGTCTTAGGGGCTGGGTTCGCTTTGATTTTGCTCATCGCAAAAGAAAAACTCAAGGTCGAGATTGACCCCAAAATAGAAGAGGTATCTGCTACGCTGCCGGGCATCGATTGCGGCGCGTGCGGTTTTGCAGGTTGCGGCTCTTATGCCAAAGCTGTTGTTGCCAATCCTGAACTTATCGGAAAATGTGCGCCGGGCGGAGCAGACGTAAGTGAACAAATAGCTGTCGTACTCAACTTTCAGGTAAGTGGTGGCGGGGCGCCGCTAAGGCCTGTCGTTCATTGCAGAGCGCATGATTCAGACAGAACTCAAAACGCAAAATATACCGGCATAAAAAGTTGTACGGCTGCAAATGCTTTTGCTTGTGCGCAGGCGTGTAAATTTGGATGTCTCGGTTTTGGCGATTGTTTGGCCGCGTGCAAATTTGGCGCTATCAAGATTGTTGACGGTCTGGCGGTCATTGATTACGATAAATGTACAGGTTGTACGGCTTGTGCGAGTGCGTGTCCTCGTGGTCTTATTGAAATGGTTCCGTTTGCAAGCGATGTTATAATAACGGTTGCTTGCAAAAGTGCTGAAAGCGGTAAAGATACTCGCAAAATGTGCAAAGTCGGATGCATTGGTTGTAAGATGTGTACAAAGCAGAGCGATGCTTTTGAAATGGTGGGTAATTATGCGAAGTGCGACTATGAAAAAATTGCCGGTCAGAGCGATTCTGGCGAAGCGTTAAAAGCCGCTATGGATAAATGCCCGACAAAAGTAATTGTCGAGCGAGGCAAAGGTGCAGCGGCAGATGTTGCCCCAGCTAAGGCTGGGAAATCTTAATATCTAAATTCAAAACAAAAAGATTGTTACGTTGCGATCGCAATGATTGTATTATACCACGTACGAATAGTAAATGCGCACACACGTCATTCCGAGGGTAGTCGAGGAATCTATGAGATCCTTCGGCGTTGCTCAGGACGGCTTCGCCGGATTTCTCCGCTCCATTCGCTTCGCTCGTTCCGGTCGAAATGACAATGGCGCACTTAATAATCGGAATTGGTATTAGGCATCTTCGGGATATAGAAATGATGGCACACGGCGGGGTTTGCTGGCATCATTGACGCAGGCTAATATGCTCGTACCCTCAGCTAAAAGTACGCCCGTTCCCGGCCTGATGAGCTTATAGGTGTGTTCAATCCTGGCAGTTGTTACGCGAGTACACTCGGTGATTAAGTCGAGCTGTTCATCGTAAAACGCAGGCCTTCGGAATTTGATATTCAATTCAGCGACAACCATTTTGCAGTCGCTGGCTTCGAGGTCTTTATATGCTAATCCATTCGCACGCAATAGTTCAGTTCTGCCCATTTCAAAGTAGACCGCATAGACGCTGTGGTGGACAACGCCGGCCTGGTCGGTCTCGGCATAGCGGGGTACAATCGGGATTGTGCAGCTTTGAATAGTTGTTTTTTCGGGGAATTTCATATTCATTGAAGCCAAATGGTATCAGAATTGGCAGAAATATTCAACTATTTCTACATTGTTTTTTTGGCAGTCCGGTAACAATGGACTTCAAAAGCCATAATCAGGGCTTTGGAGGCTTAAAAGAAAAATTTTGAATTACACTGCTTAACTTTGAATCTCCAAATTGACATAACTTCCTGGATATGATAGAATAAGGTGGTCGGGAGCTGTATTCAGAGGGAACTGCTACAGCGGTAATGTTGTGTTGGTACCCTTTTTACATTAGCGGGGAAATTTTTATGAAAAAAACATTTGTTAACATAGTCTTAGTATCGTTGTTTGTTTTTGTTGCTTTGACAGCTATTGGTTGCCACGGGCTTGGCGAGACATCCGATGAGCGTAGTCTTGACCATTCGAGGCAGAACAATCTGAGGAATCAGATGCTGGTCGATGATATTGATGCGATATTTTACAAAGACAGAACGACCAGGCTGACCGAATATACAGTTAGGTAAAATGGATTAATTTTAAAAGGATTTAAGGCAGATAGTTGAATGCGGTTTTTGAATATCTCGGTCGCGTCGCTTCGTACAATCCTTTTATTGTTGCTATTGATTTATTATTTATAGGCCTGATTGTCTATTGGGCGGTTACGTTTCTTGAGGGTACTCGCGGAGAAAGGCTTTTTCGCGGGGTTCTTATCTTGCTACTTGCTGGTGCAATGATTCTTAAGTTGGTCATTGTTCAGTTTGATTTTGAGCGTCTTTTCTATATCTACAATCGTGCTCTTATTGGGGTTTTAATAATTGCCGTTGCGGCATTTCAGCCGGAACTTCGCCGAATGCTTATTCGTATAGGTCAGGCGGGCAGTTTTGCAAGTTCATCCCATCATCAGCTTTCACGCAGCGTTGAAGAAATTATCGACGCAGTAACGGCACTTTCAGCAAAGAGTATCGGAGCGATAATCGTACTCGAAAGGCAGGTAGCCCTTGGTGAGTTTATCGATACGGGCGTAAAGATAGATAGCAATATCAAGGCGGCGCTGTTGGAGACGATTTTTTATCCGGGAACGAGTCTGCACGATTTAGCGATAATTATTCGTAGCGACAAAATCATAGCCGCTCGTGTTCAGCTGCCGCTGGCGGAGTTGGGCACCGTTGGCGATGCGCTCGGCTCACGACACCGCGCAGCAATCGGTATCACCAGAGGCTCTGACGCAGTGGCAGTTGTTGTTAGTGAAGAAACTGGAATAATCAGTATTGCCGAAGAAGGTCAGCTCGATAGGAATATTGATAAAGACGAACTGCGGCAAAGACTTACGGATGTTATTGTCGATACGAAAACCCTGCCCAAACATTTTTGGCGGACACCCCGTAAAGAAAGTAAAGAATAGGAATTTGTATAGTTGCTCAGCATAAAAGATAAAAAAGTGTTTTTTGCCACGATGCGTAAAGCAATACTGGTAATTTTTATTACCTGCTTGATATGGGTTTGGGCGGATTTGTCACTGGACGAAGACCTTTTAAGCCAGACCATAACTATTTCAGCCAGCAGAGAGAATCCTCGCTTGTGGGTTACCATTGAGGGCGGCCCTGATGTTCAGATTAAGGCTGATTTAACCGGCCCCAAGAGCAAAACCAGTGAATTGAAAGATAAGTTGGCTTCGGGCAAAGATAAACTTGAAATAGTTTTCGATGCTGAAAAAGAGAATATGGCAAAAACCGGCGATTATGAAATTGCTGATGTCAGAAAATTTGTTACTGGCAGCAGTAAAATTCGCAGTTATGGCTTGTCTGTTACAGCCAAGACCCGCCCTGACAAACTCAAAGTTAAAGTTGTCCAGCTCAGGGAAAGGCAGTTGCCTGTTAAATGTTTCGACGAGGCGGATGTTGAAATTCCCGGTGCGCAAATGACGCCAGACATTGTTACGATTCTTGCCCCTGAGCAGATAAATTCGGCAAAGGTCAAATTGAACCTTGCGGAAAAGAATCAGGCTCGCAAGGCCCCCGTTGAGAAAACGCCTTATATAGAATTGTCGTCGGGAATAATAAGGCAGGCAGAGAGCTTCGTTCGTGTGGAGCTACCGGTAACACAGAGTGATATGAAACCTTATGCGATACGCGGAACGCTCGGCTACATACTCAGCGATAATCTCGCTGGCGGCGGTTACCGCGTGGAGTTCATCAAGCGTCCCGACATCGGCAGTATTCCGATTATTGCTACCGCCGAGGCCAAGACTGCCTATGGGGACAAAACTTTTGAGGTACTGCTGGAAATCAACGACGATGACATAAACGCAGAAGAAATCACCCGCAGTGTTATCTACAATTTCCCGGCTAAATATGTTTGTGAGGACAAAATCCGGCTGAGAGGTGAAACTGCTGAAGCAACTTTCAAGCTCGTTTCTGACGATGAGCCTGCTGCTGTTGCAGTCCCAATTCCGTAAAGGGTAGCTCTAATAATTGCTTTTGAACGACAAGTAGAAAATTTTTGTTGTCCTGCAAGAAAGACAAATCAGCTTTATCCGTAGATAAAGCGGCTTTTGTCTGACGCAGTCCGGCGATAAAAAGGTTCGCTTGTTCGCCAAAATGAATTTTTAGAGGTTCCCTAAAGTCTTGGAAATTTTAGTTTGGCAATCCTTTTTTACCCTTATCGGCCAATGTTCTGCCAAAATGGCACTTGCTGAAAAGGCGTATTGTTTCAACTTCTTATTTTGCAGGGAGTTATGATTTGCAGGTATTGCTGGCACGCTCTTTGCACTGTTGATATACAGTATTTGCTAACAATTGTAAGGAGCAATAGATTATGGGAAAAATAATTGGAATAGACCTTGGAACCACAAATTCGGTTGTGGCAGTAATGGAAGGCTCAACGCCTAAGGTTCTTGTGAACTCTTCAGGCAACCGGCTTACACCTTCTGTGGTTGGCTTTACAGATAAAAGCGAAAGGCTCATTGGCCAGATTGCCAAACATCAGCAGGTAACCAACCCGGAGAATACCGTTTTTTCAATAAAAAGGTTTATGGGGCGAAGACACAATGAAGTTGCTTCCGAAGAGAAGCTGGTTCCATATAAGATTACCGGCGCCTCTGCCGAGTTGGTGAAGGTCGGAGTTATGGGCAAGGAATATACCCCGCCGGAAGTTTCAGCGATGATTCTTCAGGATTTGAAAAAGACCGCTGAAGACTATCTTGGCGAAAAAGTTGAGCAGGCGGTAATAACAGTACCCGCATATTTTAACGATTCACAACGCCAGGCAACAAAAGATGCCGGCAAGATTGCCGGGCTTAAAGTCGAACGGATTATAAACGAACCGACTGCTGCGGCATTGGCTTATGGTTTGGAAAAGAAGAAAGCTGAAAAAATCGCTGTCTTCGATTTTGGTGGTGGTACGTTTGATGTATCGATTCTCGATATTGGCGACAATGTCTTTGAGGTGCTTAGCACCAATGGAGACGGCCATCTCGGCGGTGATGACCTTGACGAACTATTGATGAACTATCTTGCAGACGAATTCAAAAAGACAGAGGGCATAGACCTTCGCACAGACCCGATGGCTCATCAGAGACTTAAAGAAGCTGCTGAAAAATCAAAATGTGAGTTGAGTACGCAGGTAGAATCAACCGTGAATCTGCCGTTTATAACCGCAGACGCTTCCGGCCCGAAACATTTACAGATAACAGTTACCAGGAGCAAGTTTGAATCTCTGGCTGAGGTAACTCTCGAAAGGCTTAAAGCTCCGTGCCGAAAGGCGCTGGAAGATGCAAAAATTAAGCCGTCCGAAATAGCAGAAATTCTCCTGGTTGGTGGCTCGACGAGAATTCCGGTAGTGCATAAAATCGTAAAAGATATTTTCGAGAAAGAGCCTAACAAGAGTATTAACCCGGACGAAGTAGTTGCTCTTGGTGCAGCTATACAGGGTGCGGTTCTGGCCGGGGATGCCGGCGTAAAAGACATTTTGCTTCTCGATGTTACTCCGCTTTCGCTGGGCGTTGAAACTCTCGGCGGGGTGATGACAAAGCTTATCGAAAGCAATACCACGATTCCAACCAGCAAGAAGGAAGTGTTTTCGACCGCTGCTGACAGCCAGACCAGTGTTGACATACACGTTCTGCAGGGCGAAAGGGAATTTGCACGCGATAATAGAACTCTCGGCAGATTTCAGCTTTCTGACATTCCGCCATCGCCACGAGGCGTTCCGCAAATTGAGGTTGCCTTTGATATTGACGCTAACGGCATTTTGAATGTCTCGGCAAAAGATCTCGGCACGGGCAAACAGCAGTCTATCGAAATCAAATCGAGCAGCGGCCTTAGCGAAGAAGAAATTGCCAAGATGACAAGTGATGCTGAACTGCACGCTGAAGAGGACAAAAAAAGAAGAGAGGTCATTGATTTGAAAAACCAGGCCGACCAGCTTGTTTATTCTACCGAGAAAACTCTCAAGGAGCACGGCGAGAAAGTTTCCGCGGAGACTCGCGGGAATATCGAGTCGGCAGTGAACAATCTCAAAGAAGCTGCTAAGGGCGAAGACGGTGAGGCTATCAAGAAGGCAATGGAAAACCTCAACAGCTCTGCACAAGAGCTTGGCAAGATTCTTTATGAAGAAGCTGCTAAAAAGCAAGCCGCCGAAGCTCCTCAGCAAGATGGTGAGCAAGCTCCGCCGGAAAACGATAACAAACCTAAAGGCGATGATGTAATCGATGCGGAGTTTGAAGCCAAAGACAAATAAAAAGTTTGAATTTCTATAACGGTTTGATTTTTAAGACCCTCGGCTAAGCCGGGGGTCTTTTTATTTGCCCACGCAGAAACTCGAAAAGATTTTACCTAAAATTGCTTCGTCGATATGTTCTGAGCTCAACACCGAAAGCTCCTGGGCTGCACTTCGTAAATACATTGCCGCTGTTTCACCGCTTTGTCTTTGCAGTTCTCCTTTCGCAAGACGAGCATTATCAGCGGCGGTGGCCGCTGATTGCTGATGTCTTTTTGTTATAGCGATTTTTTCAGCTGATTCAGGTGAGACAGTTCTTTGTGATATAATCAACTGTTCGATTCTTTGTTTGAGATTTTCAATGCTATTGCCGGTTTTTGCGCTGGTCGTTAAAAATTCTTTTTTGAAAAGCGAATTTAGCTCGGCGAGTTTATTTTTAAGTTCGTCCGGCCTGA
The DNA here is from genome assembly GCA_021108375.1 of Anaerohalosphaeraceae bacterium. Classification (GTDB taxonomy): domain Bacteria; phylum Planctomycetota; class Phycisphaerae; order Sedimentisphaerales; family UBA12454; genus JAIORA01. The sequence continues at coordinate 95,881 of JAIORA010000012.1, read as the reverse complement.
GCAAGTCGCACTTGGTAGCGACAAATATCGCAGGGGTTATGCCCATAAAATTGAGTATTTCGATGTCGTTTTTGTAATCGGTTTTTGACACATCGACACAAAAAACCACAAAGCAGGCATTTTTGGCTGCCTCGATGGTTGCGGTCTGTGCATACTGTTCAAGTAATCCCTGCGGTTCTTGTCCGATACCTGCACAATCGAAAAGCACGCAATCACATTTTTTGAGTTTCAGCCAGTGGCCAAGAACGTCCCTTGTTGTTCCATCTGTTTGTGAAACAATACTTCTTTCAAAGCCAAGACTCGCATTGACCAGACTGCTTTTCCCACAACTGGGCGTACCAGTAACGGCGACCGAATCTGCCTCTGCAACCTGCTCAAAACTTATCGAACCTGCCAGCAGTTTTTCAATTTCAGCAAGAATTTGCTCTGTTTCATTTACCGCCTGCACCTGCGAAACGAATTCGATGTCTTCCTCGCTGAAATCCAGACCAGCTTCGACAAGGCTGAGAAGTGTGAGAATTTTCTCGCTTATCCGCCCAACTGTTTGCTCGATAGCTCCGCTTAGCACTCGTTGCGCTGCGGCAATTTGATACTGATTCGAGCCTGAAACGATTGCCGCCACCGCCTCAGCCTGCGAAATGTCCATCTTGCCATTAACGTACGCTCGATATGTAAATTCTCCGCCGTCAGCCGGGACGCATTGCAAGTCGATTAGCTTCTGGTAGATTCGTTCAACCGCTTCATTGCAGCAGAGACAATGAAGTTCGCAGATATTGTCGCCGGTATAGGAGGCAGGTGCGGGAAATGTATAAAGAATTGCCCTAACGCAAAAATCATCTTCGATTTGAATCGAGACATTTTGCGCCGCTCGTTTTTTGCTTAAATCTATTCCGCCTAACAGTCTGGAAACCGTGTTGAAAGCATCACTCCCGGCAACACGGATTATGGTTCTTGCCCCTGCGCTGCTGGATACCGCTATGATTGTATCAGTAAGATTATGCATAATCTTTTTTAGATTATGAAAATTTGAAAGGCGGTTTCGGTTTTTTTTTCTTTAGTTTTCCGCCTGTTTTTGCCGTTACCGGAACTTTGCCAAACGCCTCGGCCTGCTCTTTTTCCCTGATGTGTTTGCGTATAACGTATTGTTCAAAAACTCCGCCGATGGTACTGGACATAATGTAAAGGTTCAATCCCGATGGTGCTCTGTAAAGGAACACCAGCATCATTATCGGCATCATCCACATCATCATTTTCTGTTGCTGAGCTGCCTGCGAATTTGCCGCCGAGGCCGAGGAGGGCATAAGTTTTTGTTGTGCAAACATTGATGCCCCCAATAGTATCGGCAGAAGATTAAAACTTGTCCCGAGGAAATTGCCGATAAAGGGCAGGTTTTCGACAGCTGCCGGCAGAGCAAATAAAGAGTCCGGTGCCGAAAGGTCTGTAATCCAGAAAGGCAAAAACGCTGCGCCTCTGAGGTCTATGCTGGCGTAAATCGCACTGTAAAGAGCAATCCAGATAGGCATCTGCAGCAGCATCGGCAAACACCCCAACACAGGCGATGCGCCGTGTTCTTTGTAAAGTGCCATCATTTGCTTTTGTTGTTCGCCTTTGTTGTTGGCGTATTTTTTCTTAATCTCTTCAGCCTTTGGTCCGAGCTTGGACATCTTCATCATCGATACCTGGCTTTTTTTGGTAATCGGGTGCAGCAGGATGCGAACGATGAGAACGAAAATTATAATTACGATACCGTAATTGTGCGGCCAGAGGTTGTCCTGCATCCACCCCATAACTTCCAGAATGAAAAATGACAGCGGGCGAAATATATTGCCGAAACAGGCCTGAAAATCGATGGCCTCGACAAAGCCGAGCTTGTTGTAAAGTTTGTTGTTATCGAACAGTTTTTTATCTTTGGGTCCAAGATAAATTTGAAAGCTGTATTTTTTGCTTTGTTGCGGCGGGATTATCGCAGAGGAAGTTTTGAAAAATACTCCGATATTCGATTCAGAATTATCTTCTGCGGCTCCGGGATAATAAATGCTCGATTTGCCGGCAATCCATTTACACGCCAAATCGCTTTCGTTTTGCGGAACAGGCCGAGCTATCGCGACAAAATACTTACTTGCGATAGCTGCCCACATAAATTCACCTGCCTGCCCTTTTTTTGGCAAAAGCTCTGCCTGTGGCTTCGGCTCTTTTGTGAGTTTCCGCATATCCAATTTTGTTGTGGTTACTTTGTTTTGAGAATCAAGAAATGCTGTCGTTACTTTTCGCATATCGGCTCGTGAGCCTTCTCTTGCGATTCCTACCGGGCCGTAAATTTCCATACCGCTACTGACAGCCCCATCGGTGAGATTGTCTATACTTATATCGCAAGTAAGCATATAGCTGTCAGGGGCAAGCGTGTAAGTTTTCCTCAGCAGCAGGGCATCTTGCGAGTTCTTCGTAACAGCAGCTTGAAAAACCGCCGTTTGCGAACCATCCGGCTGTTTGTCTTCGTTAACGAGTTGCCAGTTGAGCTTGTTAAGTGGTATCGCCTGGCCGTAATCGTAAAGCAGTAATCTTCCGCTGGCCATTGAATATGCCGCGTTGGGTGCGGGATAAATAATTTTCATCGGCTCAGGATTTTTTGCGTCTCTGTTATCATAATCTCTAAGGCTTGCTGTTGTAATTGCGGCGCCTTTGGAGGTAAGTTTGAGTTCAAGCAGAAAATCATTGCCTTGAGCCTTAGATGCAATCGAACCGAGAACAACTTGTTTTGGCTCGGCACTTATTATGGAAAAGTCTGTCTTGGCAGAGGAGACAGCAGAGGCCGGTGCTTGAAGGGTTTCCTGTGGCTTGGTGGCGGGGATGTCTGCTTCTGCTGCGAGCGAGAAAATACCGCTTTGAGCATTTATATCCTTTGCGTTCGATGTTTTAAATACGCCGGACTTATAAATGAGTACCGAACAGGCAACTACATATACCGACAACAATACCACTAATATCTTTTTCGTATTCATAAAGGTAATGCACTTTCCTTTCTATCTGCCTTCATTGAGCCTGTCCGCTTCAAAATTGTCCAGTTCATCGATAGCGTATATTTTTTTTGCTGTTATTTCGTAATCGTATTCCAGTCGGACGAAGTTTACTTTATTATCTTCAACAAACACATAGCTCGCACGGTTGTCCTTATCCCTGGGCTGTCCCACCGAGCCAACGTTTATAACAGCTCTTTCTTCAGCTATGATTGGATAGACGTAATCAAGCTCATCGGGCGCATAAAAATCGGGGTCGTCGAGAAAAACGCCCGGCAAATGCGTATGGCCTATAAAACAGATATGTTTAAACCGTTCAAATTGTGCGGTAATTTTGCCCGGTGTTGTGTAAACATCGTCTGGGAAAATGTACTCGTTTATTGGTTTTCTCGGCGAAGCGTGTACAAAGTCCAGCGTAAAATCACAAAGGCCTTCTTGCGGTTCTAATGTCCAGCGCATCTGTTGGTCGCCGAGATACTTCCATCTTTTCTGCCGGCTTTTGGAATCTGTCTCAGCTTCGAGCTGGCCGCGAGTCCAGAAGCTGGCGCGTTCTGCGCCGAGATTAAAATTTGTCGGCTCGTAAAGCACCGCGTAATCGTGATTGCCCATAACGCAGGCTTGTACTTTTTCGATAACCAAATCGAGACACTCTTTCGGATTTGGTCCGTAGCCGACTATATCGCCCAGACAATATATCGTTTTTACGCCCTTTTTTTCGATATCTGTCAGCACTGTTATCAGTGCTTCAAGGTTTGAATGTATATCGCTTATTATCGCAAACATCTATTATAATCCATTTTAAGGTAATACCATAACTGGTTTTAGCTGCTATTGTAGAGCTTATGAGAGTGGTATATATACCAAAAAATGGGCATTTGTGCCAGAGTGAAATTTGGGGGTGTGTAAAAAGGGTTTTTCGCGTCAAAATCAGCTGTAAAGTTTTGGAGAATCTAAAATCCCTCAAGCCAGTCCTGCACAAATACCCCTAAATCGTTGGCATTGACAAAATTGCTGTCAGCCAAATTGGTTCCGATGAAACAGCCGTTGTTGTTTGGGTCGCAGGCATAATTTGCGACGCTGCAATCCTCAAGCCAATCGTCAGCTAAAATAGTAAAGTCGAGAAAATTAACTTCACAATCAAGATTGATATCGCTGTTTGTAACCGGCACATTACAGAGACTAAGGGCATCCACAGCAAAATAGGTGTGAAGAGAGCCATCATCAACATCCCAAACAGCGATGGCCAAATCGTATGCACCTGCCTGATTCGCGTCGAAGACATATTCAAATCTCTGCCAGCCAAGCGTGGAACTGTTATCACCTACGTCAAGCACAGAAATTCTTACCAACTCAATATCTGTAAGGGTCAAATCGCGTGTTGGCCACAGCATTATCTCGGCAGTGTCGTTCCAACCGTAATAATCGCAGGTGCCAAAAAAATACATCCCCTGAATCATTTCACCTTCTGAGACGGTTATTTCCTGCACGGCTTCGGTTCTAACATTCATCCCCGGGTCGGGGATAGTTTCGTTAGGGTCCGGGCCGGTGCTGACCAGCAGATAAGAATGGCCTTCAAATGGAAACAGACCTATGGTGTAGTCTATTTTCCAATCAAAAGGATTATTCCTGCCTGCCCCTGCTTGTGGTTGAGGTAAAAAATGTCCGACCTTGGCCGCGTAATTCTCACATCCCCAGCCATCGGGGGTGGTGAAATCTTGTGTCTGGCAGGGGTCTGCAATTTCAAAGCCCCCGTTATAAATATCAGCCTGACAAATGACTACAAAAACCATAAGCAGACACAAACATTTAAGACATCCAGAATTTAAAGCAACATTGCTCATATTTTCTGATAATCCAAGCAAAGAACACCAATCTTCTAATTGTACTATAAGATGAACAGAAAAGCAAACATTTAAGCTAAAAATGTCGAATTGTCAATAAAAACACAAAAAACCTAACTTCTTTTTTAAAGACACGTTATACACTTTGAGGCGATAAAATGTTGTTAAAATGAATTTTGCTGAAAATCAGAACTCCGGGATATGACAATATCCCGACCGCAACGTCCCATAACAAACAAATTCAGAATTACAATGACAAAAATTCAAAACACCTGATGAACGGAAAAGCCCGTTTTTGTTTTGAAAATTAGTATTTTGGTAATTCGATATTGTTTAGTATTTAGGGTTTAGTATTTAGGATTTCAGCGTGATTTTGTAATAAATCGCGCTGGTAGTATTAAGCTGTCCGGCAAATATGTCGATTAGGTATTTGATGGCTCAGCCATTATTTTGTCAGAAGTTTGTGCTTCGGTGAGCTTTGAAGTCGAAAAAAAGTCGAAAAGTTGAAAAAGGATTTTATTAGAACTAGGGTTACTATGCATAAAATAAGAAATTTTACAGTACTGCCGTCGTTGCCGGAACCATTGGAGCCGCTTGAGGAACTTTCCTGCAATCTCTTTTGGGCGTGGAACCCGGAAATTGTTGAGCTTTTCAGGCAAATCGACCCGGAAATGTGGGAGCAGTTTGGCCATAATCCGGTAAAGCTTCTTGGCAGTGTAAGCCAGACAAGGCTAAACGACCTGGCCGCAAATCCCGGCTATCTCTATCAGCTCAAACAAGCTCAGGAAAAGTTACAGCTTTATATGGATAGTCCCGTTTGGTTCGACAAGGTATGGACCCAAGGACAAAAGCCATTGATAGCATATTTCAGTTTTGAGTTTGGCCTGCACGAATCGGTTCCGATTTATTCAGGCGGCCTGGGAATTTTAGCAGGCGACCACCTCAAAAGTGCCTCCGATCTCGGCCTGCCATTAACAGGCATCGGACTTTTGTACCAGAAAGGATATTTCCGCCAGTACCTCAATGCTGACGGCTGGCAGCAGGAGCGTTACGAAGAAAATGATATTTACAATATGCCGATTCGCCTGCTGAAGAAACACAACAGCAGCAAGCCACTAACGATAAAAATAGCTTACCCGCAAAGGCAGGTAATCGCCCAGATATGGCAGATTCAGGTTGGCAGGGTAAAACTTAATTTGCTCGATACGAACATCCCCGCAAATTCACAACAGGACAGACTCATCACATCAGCCCTTTATACCGGCGATTCTGAAATGCGGATTCAGCAGGAAGTATTACTGGGCATCGGCGGTTACAAGGCGCTTTTGGCGATGGGAATTGAGCCGAGCGTCTGCCATATGAATGAGGGCCACGCGGCGTTTATGGCTCTGGAGAGAATAAGGCACCTTTCAAATACTAAAAAGATAAATTTCGCTCAGGCACTGGAAGCAACCAAGGCAAGCAATATCTTCACCGTACACACTCCGGTCAAAGCCGGCAACGACGAGTTCAGCCCTGAGCTTATGAACAAATATTTCGGCGGATACTTCCCCAAGCTCGGAATCAATATGGACCAGTTCCTCGGTTTGGGCAGAATAAATCAGGGAAAACAGAGCGAAAGTTTCAAAATGCCGGTACTGGCTATGCGTCTAAGCGCCAGCAGAAACGGCGTAAGCAAACTGCACGGCGAGGTATCAAGGTCGATGTGGGCTGATATTTGGCCGGATGTACCTGTCGAAGAGGTGCCAATCGGCTCGATAACAAACGGTATTCACGCTAAAACTTTCGTCTCGCCGGAACTAAGCCTGCTCTACGAAAGGTATATGGGCTTTAATTGGGACGAGGAAATCGCGGACGAAAACATTTGGAAAAATGTTGACCAGATTCCCGATGAGGAATTGTGGAGAATACATCAGCGCAACAAAGAGAGCCTTGTAAGCTTTGTTCGCAAGCAAATTAAAAAACAGATGCAGAGACGCGGAGCTTATCACACTGAGCTTGGCTGGGCAGAAGAAGTACTCGACCCCGAAGCGCTGACGGTCGGTTTCGCTCGAAGATTCGCAACTTATAAACGCGGCAATCTGCTTTTGAAAGACGTTGAGAGATTTATTAAACTTCTCAGCAACGTCGATAAACCCGTACAGATAATTTATGCTGGCAAAGCCCATCCTAACGATGTGCAGGGCAAGGAAATAATTCGCCAGCTCATCCATTTTGCTTCAAGGCACGATGTACGAAGAAGACTCGTCTTTCTGGAAGATTACAACATCGACATCGCAAGATATATGGTGCAAGGCGTTGACATCTGGCTAAACACTCCGCGAGTACCGATGGAAGCAAGCGGAACCAGTGGAATGAAGGCTGCCATCAACGGCGCGTTAAACGTTAGTACTCTGGACGGCTGGTGGTGTGAAGGCTACACCCTTAATGGCGGTTGGGTAATCGGCGCTGGCGAAACTTATGACGATTACGAGTATCAGGACAAGGTCGAATCCGAAGCGACTTTCAATCTTTTCGAGAACGAAATCGTTCCGCTGTTTTACACTCGTTCGACGGACAACCTGCCGCGTGCCTGGATAAACAGAATGAAAAACACACTGAAATGGAACGCTCCGCGGTTCAATACCCATAGAATGGTTGGCGATTATACGAATAAGTACTACGTGCCTTCTGCAAAAAGATGGAACGAGCTTACCTGCTCTGACCTTCAAAAGGCAAAAGAGCTTGCCGAGCAAAAGATGAGACTGCGCAGCAGTTGGGGCAATATCAGTTTTGAAGATGTCGATATTCAGGTTAGCAGCGGCAGCAAAGTTGAGCCTCTAAATGGCAACAGCGATTATCTTCAGGTTGGAAACACACTGCAAATCAATGCCAATGTCCAGCTTGGCGACATCAGGCCGGAAGATGTATCTATTGAAATTTGTTATGGCACCGTTGACTCTTGGGGCAATATACACAACAGCTCTGTAACGCGGATGTCGCAGAAGGAACAAGCTCAGTCAAACTGCTATTCTTTTCAGGGGCAGATTAAATGCAGCAAGAGCGGCAAATGTGGTTTCGCGTTGAGAGTTATGCCAAATGGTGGTGAGCTGGGCGATTCATACGAGCCGGGCTTGATAACCTGGGAATCATCAGCTGAATCAAGACAGGGCATTTATTAATCGGAATTGGTATTACTCAGATTCTTTTTCGTTGATAAGCGTATAAAGCTCGTCAGCCGAAGAAGAATTTGCCAGTTTATTCTTAAATTCCTCATCGAGCATCAGTCTGCTTATCCTTGCCAGCGCCTGGATATGTGGGCCGGTACTATCGCTCGGCGAAGCCAGCAGAACCACGATATGAACTTTCTTATCGTCGATGCTGTTGAAGTCGATTCCTTTCGGGCTTATCCCGATAGCCATAACGAGTTTTTTGACACCTTTGCATTTGCCGTGTGGTATCGCGATTCCCGAACCGATTCCCGTGCTGCGGGTCTTTTCCCTCATAATCACCGCATCGAGTACGTTGTCCCGGTCTTCAAGAAGCCCGCCTTCTGCGAGCAAATCAACCAGGGCTGCAATCACTTCTTCTTTATCAGTGCTCTCAAGCGGCACCTTAACACATTCGGGGTCAAGAATTTGAGTCAATACCATTTTTTACTGCCATAATAGATACATTTTTTCATTTATACACAAGCCCCTGATTATAGCACCGTATTTCGATGACAGCAACAATAATTACCCTATTTACCTCCGGAGTTTATCCCAAGGCAGATTTCCGGGGCAGGATATTGCATAACAGCTTGTTTGAAAAGCGGTTATGTGGAATCGCTAAATAATCAGCATCGCGTCGCCATACGAGTAAAAGCGGTACTTTTTTTCGATTGCGTAGGTGTAGGCAGCCATTATTTTATCCAGTCCTGCAAACGCTCCGACAAGAGCTATCAGAGTGGATTTCGGCAGATGGAAGTTGGTTATCATACAATCAACGATTTTGAATTTATATCCGGGCGTGATAAAAAGCCGTGTATCTCCGCTTGCCGCAACCACTTTTCGTTCTGCGGCAATTGTCTCAAGCGTCCTTACGCTGGTCGTTCCCACTGCGATAATTCGCCCGCTGGCAGCGACAGCTTCATTGATTATTGCCGCGTTTGTTTCGTCAAGGCAGTATTTTTCAGAATGGATTTCGTGCTTGTCGAGCGAGTTAGTTTCGACCGGCTTAAATGTTCCGATACCAACGTGCAGAGTAAGCCGGGCGATTTTTATTCCATTGTTGCCGAGCATATCAAGAAGCTCATCGCTGAAATGCATTCCCGCTGTCGGTGCTGCCACCGCTCCTGTCTGTGCCGCATAAACGGTTTGATATCGGTCCTTGTCCATTTCGTGTGTTGATTTCGGGTCAGCCCGTTTTATGTATGGCGGCAGGGGAGAGAAGCCGATTTTTTCCAGCACATCCTCAGCCTCAGCGACAGAATCAGGATTCAAAAGCCACTTGCCCTTACCGAGTTTTTCGCAGACTGTTGCCGAGGTATATTTATTTGCGTCTTTGTCGAGCAGATTAATTTTTTCGCCGGGCTTGACCCTGTTTGCGTTTTTGAGCATAATCAGCCACAGTCCGTTTGGAGTTTGTTCGATGAACAGCCCTTCCAGTTTCGCTCCGCTTTGGCGCCTTGCGAAAAATTTTGCCGGCAGGACTTTGGTGTCGTTGAGTACAAGGCAATCGCCTGGCTTTAGAAAGCTGGTAATATCGCTGAAAATTTTATCTTTCAGCGAGCCGTCGGCTCTGCTTAGAACCAGTAGCCTGGATTCGGTTCTTTCGCTCGCTGGCTTTTGTGCTATCAGCTCGCTCGGCAGGTCGTAATTAAGTTCTTCGGTTCTCATTGCGGAGTATTATAAGACGTTTTGTAGAAAGCCGAAACATTTTTTATTTAAGTTATAGATTTGACAAAAAGTCGCTCCGAATTTTGGCCGATAGTTTAAGGGTGGGGACAAACAAAAAGGATTAAGGATATTGCAAATGGCTGAAACCGCTGATTACGAACATCTGATTACATCCATTGCTTCGCTGGCATCGGCCGAGGTCAGGCAAAAAATCAGAGATTTCCACGGTTCGTTCAAACTTGATTTTTCAGATGATTACCTTGAGGCTTTGAAACTTGACCAGCTAAGACACATCCTTTTTGCCGCAATGCTGACCAAATACAAAAGGCGTGCAGCAGACAACTAATGGGATTTCAACTCTTTTTGAAAAAAAGCCAACGGTCGGAATCGAACCGACAACCGCTGGTTTACAAAACCAGTGCTCTACCGTTGAGCTACGTTGGCATAATCAACAGGGCAGTTTAGCGTATTTCCAGCCCGGCTGCAAATATATTATTTCGCAGGCTTGCGGTTGGTCGAGCAGAACTGTCCCATTAGCACCATCGCCTCGTTCATTTTTTCGTCTGACCCGTCCATATCAGCAAAAGCCTCGACAAGTTTGACCAGTTCCGGGGCAGCTGGTTTTACGCCGAACTGGTGCGAAACATTTACAATTCCCGCATCCAGTCCGTAGCGCATCGCAACTTCAACATAGGCTCGCGCTACGCCAATCTTTCTGCCCGGCAGATCGCGAACACTGTTAGTAACGCCCAGCGAGAAATGACAGTTCTTCAGCAGGTCATCGGTTTTGATTTTTTTAATAGTGTTAAACGTGCGATAGGTATAGCTTTTCGCACCGGGTTGCATAGGCATATCTATCGCCAGCGGAAATACTGTCGAATCGAAGAAAATTTCCTCCGCCTTAAAGCCGTACTTCTCGGTTGCAGCTAAGCAGATTGTTTTTGCCAGTCCATAAAGGTCTTCGACTGATTCTGCCTGAGTTTCAGTACCTTCGCCAATCAGCATACCGATAAATTTGAAGTCAAAGGATTTTTTCAACGGCATTATCTTGTCGATGGTGTGTACTTTTATGGAATTGAGCAGCGGTGCTTCAATTTTTTCGGAACAATCGTACCATTCCTCCAGCCCGGCAACGAGAACATTATCATCGCTGCTGTCGATACAGACCGGCACACCCTGTCCCCATTTCCTTACGAGCTTCACATATTCTCTCATTAGGCTAACGGCCCAAGCTGGGTCTGACTCGCCAAATTCATCGACATTAACCGCGATATACGCCGCACCCTCTGCCGCCTGCGATTCGATTAGTGCTTTTATGTAATCAAGCGGCCCGCTGGTTTTGGTAAAAGCCGTCTCGCCAAGCGAATGAAGCTCGGTCATAACCGCACCGGTTTTCGGAATCGAGGCGTGTACTAATTCTGCTATTCCGATAAGCGGACTTTTCAATGTATGGTCCTTTCCGAATAAATGGTTCAAAACCGAAGCCGTATGCATCAGTTCCGGCATTCTCGGCTTATTGATTATTGTTTTAAGTTTCGCCAGTCCGCCTTTTTCTGCCGCGGCTACTTTATAAATATACTCGCCAATACATATCCTGTCGAGATTATTTCCGCATCGTCCGTCGGCGGTAGAATCGCCGCACGGTGCGTTATCCATCCCTTTTTCACAGCCGCCAATAGTGCAAAGCCCGAAATTTTCCGGCAGATAGCAATCGCCGCACTCCTGGCAGTCGAACGCACAGTATTTGAACGCCTTTTCAGTAGCATTAAAGCCTTTATAGAAAAATCCCTTTTGCTTTTCTGTTCCGAGGAATTTCATAATGTTCTTAAAAACGCCAAACCCGAAATGGTTGGAGTCGAGTATCGCAAAATGCATAAAATTGAAAAAGTGATGGCTAAAAGTCTTTCTGAATTTTGATGGCGGATTTTGTTTACCGCTGTCATCATAAAGATAAAACCCGTTTTCTTTAGGCCAGCAGAGATTATCTTTAAACTCTTCCCATCCGTCGCCGATTTCCGCTGCTCGGCTGAGAATTTTAATAAACATATCGTAATCGCGCACTCCGCCAAGGTCAACCCCGACGGTGCCTATCGATTTATACATCGCAATTTGCTGAGCCGTCCGCTCGATATGGTCGTCAACCGATTCCGAATAGATTTTTTTTAACAGTTCATCGCTCACAAAGCAGCCCGGCAGCTTAATATCGTGCATCAATCGTGGTGCTGGCGTAATGGTGCTAAGCATATAAACATTGCCGATAACAGGCGTATCGTTCGCCTCGTCTTTCATAAAACGCATCAGCTCAACGCATTTCTTCCAGTCCCACCCAACTTGCGTAATCAGGAAGTCCGCTCCGCAGGCAATTTTCTTGAGCATTTTGTAATACTGCTGCACCTGCGAAGCTTCGCTGTATTTGTACTGCGACACCGCTGCACCGATAAAGAAATTTTTAACCTTGTCCAGGTTTTTCGCCTTCATTATCGAATTGTTATTCATTTTCACCATCAGGCTAATCAGTCCGACCGATTCTAACTCGAAAACTTTCTGAGCCGTTACTGGTTTGTCGCCGGTAAGTGCCAAAATACTTTCGACCCCGCTGGCTTTGTGTGCATTTAGCAGTGAGACAATCCCATCGCTGTTACTGTCTTTGCAGCTAACGTGCGGAACAAAATCAAGTTCGCCGAGCAACTGTTCTTCTCTAATAAATCGATGAACGTCTGCTGGCTCGATATTCGCGACCCCGCCGGGACTTTGCGGATTGCTTACGCCGACAAAGTCGAAACAGGACGGAATTTTTTTCCCTCCGCTTTCTTTGTGCGCTGTCAGGAATTTTCTGATGGGTTCAAAGCTGAAATTCGGCCCGCCGGTTAGCTCTGCGATGATAACAAATTTTTTACCTCGCTCCAGACTTTCGCGAAATCTTTTTTTTAGCATATTCACTCCAGAATTATACAGCCAATTTTATCCCTGTAACGCTCGCAAGTTCACTCATAGATATGGTATCTCCGCCCGGCACAGCTTTATATACTTGCGATGCCTTTTTTTTGCACTATATTGCTGAAAACCCCTTAAAGCTCAAACACTTCGTCCGGCGATGGAATATGCACATTGCTTACTCCCGCCTCAAGCAGGGCACCCGAAAAATGCTCGAGCGCATTTTGCTCGCCGTGAACACAAAAGGCGTGTTCAATACTGGCCGTTCCGCATCGCTTGAAATAATCGAGCATTTCGTACTTGTCTGCGTGTGCACTCAGCGCGGAGATTTCGTCAACCTTTGCGGCAAGCGGATATATTTCGCCGAAGATTTTTATTTCCGGCTGATGTTCCGCAATTTTCCGGCCGGTCGTATTCATCGCCATATACCCAGCGATAAGAACAGTATTTTTCGGGTCAGCGATATTATTTTTCAGATGATGCAATATCCGCCCGGCCTCGCACATACCTGAGGCGGAAATTATTATCATTGGCCCGCTCGCATTATTAAGAGCCATCGATTCATTAACGTCTTCGGTGTAATGGAGTCCTTCAAAATCAAATGGCCTCTCGCCGCCAATTACAAAATCAACTGTCGCCTTATCCCAGCATTCTCTGTGCTTGCTGTAAACTTTTGTCGCCTTGCTCGATAGCGGCGAATCGACATATATAGGCAGCTTACGAATTTTGCCCTCATCGTGCAGTTGGTTCAGCAGCAGCACCAGCAATTGCGTTCTTCCGATACTAAAAGCGGGAATGATGAGCTTGCCGCCGCTTTCGCAGATTTCGTTAACAAGCTCTTCGAGTTTACCTTTGACATCAGAGGCCGGCGGATGCTTACGGTCGCCGTAAGTGCTTTCGGTGATGAGGTAGTTAACATCTTTGACTATGACAGGGTCTTTCAAAATCGGAATATCCGTTCTGCCGATATCGCCGGTGAAGAGCAGTTTTTTCTTCTGGCCGTTTTCGACAAAAACTATTTCCACTATCGCAGACCCTAAAATATGCCCGGCATCGTGAAACGTTACTTCGATATCGTCAAAAAGTTTGAAGGTTTTTTCGTATGGCACCGACCGCAATTTTGTACAGGCAACCTCGGCTTCTTCAATACTGTATAAAGGCTCGAAAAGCGTTTTGCCCTGTCGCCCACGTCTTTTGTTGACATACTCAACGTCTTTGGTCTGAATATAAGCACAATCGCGGAACATTATTTCGCACAAATCTGCCGTTGCGTCGGTGCAGTAAATGTCTCCCTGATAGCCTTTCTTTATCAGCGTGGGGACGTTGCCGCTATGGTCCATATGAGCGTGCGAAAGCAGCATTGCGTTAATTTTTTCAGGCTTGAAAAGGAAATTGCGGTTCTTCTCGAACGATTCTTTTCGCTTACCCTGAAAGAGTCCGCAGTCCAGCAGGATATTTTTCCCGTTGATGGTTATTATGTGCGATGAGCCGGTAACTTCGCCGGCAGCTCCGTTGAAAGTAAATTTCATTTTGCTTCCTCAATTTAACAATTGGTAGTGATTCAGCATTGTACCCAAAAACGGACCAAGTGAACAGCCAAAATCATAACACAGCTTTATTTGTTTCAGGCCATAATGCACAAAGCAATAAATGGCACAACACAGAAAATAATGGTTCCGATTTTATAAAACGCCAGAAACTGATACCAAATTACATTGAATTTTTCTTGTGGTATCTTGAACCATTTCGAGTGTATTTTGTAAATCCCATCCTGTGCGACCACGAACATCAGCCAGCTTGCCATCATTAGAGCTATATTAATTATCGAGCACCACATAAAAAACATCCGAAGATTTGAAACAGTCATAATCGTTTCCATTTTCACATCTCCTAAAAAAAGTAAAACCCTATTTAGTTAGCCCCACATTTACAAATGTGGGGTTGCAGTTTACTTTATCTTTTTACTTTTATTTTTTTCCTCTGTGACTATTTATTTTTTAATCAGTGCAATCCGCGAAATCCGTGGTTAATTTCTTTTGTCATACCCGCGAAAGCGGGTATCCATTTTCTGTATCTTATTTTTTAATCAGTGTCTAAATTTTATCATTTTTCAACCGTATAGTAGCCGAGCCGCGGGAGCGGCCGGAATACTTTTTGTCATTGCGACCGCAGGTTGTGGTTCATTTAGCCCCCAAGCCTGCTTGGGGGTTCGTGCTTTCGTAAACACTAACCTTTCCCACCGACCTTGTCATTCCCGTGAAAACGGGAATCCACTTTTTTGCATTTTTTTAAATCAGTGCAATCTGTGTAATCAGTGTCTAAATTTTATTATTTTTCAACCCTTCGCAGTATCGAGAATTTCGGCAAGTCGTCTTTGATGCGAATAAACTGAGAATTATTCACAAACTCTTTCGGCTGGCCCTTAATCGTCATTATAGGCAAATCAATTATCACTGTCGATAAACTTCCGTTAGGTTTCAAAACTTCCAGCTCGTCGCCTGCCAAAATTTTATTACGAATTTCGCACACACAAAAACCGCTATCCGATTTCTCGTCTTTTCCCTCGGTGATATTTCCAACAAACACCGCCTTCGATTCTGAATCATTCCGCTGGCCAGAATAATCATTCGGCGTTATATCGCCTTTCATAAAGCCGGTAGAGTACCCTCTGTTTTTCACTCTGCTCAAAAGTTCAAACGCCCGTTCCTGGCTAATCGTTGCTCCGTCGATTATCTGCCGATAAAGCGAAACCACCGATGCCACATAATGAATCGATTTCATTCTGCCTTCGATTTTGAACGAGTTCACGCCCGCCTCCGTCAGTGCTGGCACAAAATCGAACAACGCCAAATCTTTGTTATTGAACATATATTGCCCGCGTTCGTCCTCAAACACCGGCAGATACTCGCCCGGCCGCTGTTCCTCGACCAGATAATAGGCCCACCTGCACGGGTGCGTACATTCGCCCCGATTTGCGCCTCTGCCGGTCATATAATCGCTTATCGCGCACCTGCCCGAATACGAAAAGCACACCGCTCCGTGAATAAAAACCTCGGTTTCTATACCGTTTCCCGCAATCTGCTGCTGAATCTGCGTTATTTGCTCACAGCTAAGCTCACGTGCGAGATTAACCCTGGCCGCGCCCAGTTCCGCATAAGCCAAAACAGTTTGTGCCGATGTGGTATTTGCCTGCGTACTGACGTGGATGGGCGTTTTTATCCCCGCTTTGCGAATTTCACGCATCAGCCCAATGTCAGCGATTATCAAGGCATCCGCCCCAGCCTCAGCAAGTGCTCCCGCAGTTTCGACTAACCTGTCGTACTCATCGCTGAAGGGATAGATATTGAGTGCCGCATAGCCCTTTTTGCCATTCTCGTGCAGATACCCAATCGCCTTGCCGGCCTCATCGAGCGTGAAATTGCCTGCATACGCTCTTAGCGAGCCGAATTCCGTGCCGAAATAGACCGCATCCGCATCGTAGCTGACAGCAAAAATCAGCTTTTCCATATTGCCCGCCGGCGCCAGCAACTCAGGAATTGTTATTTTCTTTGTTTTCATACTGAAATAAACATTATCAGGATTAAAAGGCAAAATAAACTCAGAACTTGTATAAAACAGCATAAAAATAAATTTTCATCGCAGAATACAGGTGTTTTTGACAGAAGTTTAAAATTTTTTGTTGCGGATTTTCCTCTTAAGACCATAATACATAGTTCAGAATTTTTGCAGGACAGAAAGGGAACGTTAATGGGACCAGTATTAAACGCTCTGATAAAACTTCAGACTGTAGAGAACACCTTAAGGGCGGCCAAGGCCAAACTCACCCGCTGCCGCCGAGCAGTTATCCTCAAGGAAAATCAGCTAAGAGCACTTCAGAATTCACTTGAAGCCAAAAAAGAGGAAATCCAGCTAACTCAGATTCAGGTTGATAGACTCGAACTTGAGCTTAAAAGCAGGGACGAAACGCTCGCAAAGTACCGTGCAGCGCTGAACACCGCCAAGAGCAACAAGGAATACGCCGCGATTCTGACCGAGCTAAACACCAACCAGGCAGACAACAGCAAGATAGAAAGCCAGAGCCTGGAGCTTATGAAGAACATTGACGCTGACAATGCTCAGTGCGAAGAGATAAAGGCTCAGATTGCCCAGCAGAAAGATGAACTCGCTCAGGTCCGTATTGACACTGAAGAGCGAGCCAAAAAGTTTGAAGCCGAAATTGAAGGAATAAAGCAAGAGTGGACCCACGCCTCTGCCGATGTACCCGAAAAGGTACTTGAGCTTTTCGGCAAGGTCGCCGAGACTTATGACGGCGAAGCGATTGCTGACGTCGAGAACCACGATGGTAGCGGCAGTTATACTTGTGGCGGCTGTTTTATGGGCCTGACAAACGAAACCGCAAATATGCTGATGACGAAAGACGAAATCATCAGGTGTCCCAACTGTGCCCGCATTTTGGTTATGAAGCAGATGGAGGCGTAATCTTTGGCTGAGGTTGTTATTATCTACACTGATGGCGGCAGCAGGGGCAACCCCGGACCAGCCGCTGCCGGGTTTGTAATTCAGGACAAATCAGGAAAAGACATTTACGCAAAGGGACAATTCCTTGGCGAGGCGACAAACAATGTTGCCGAATACACAGCGCTGCTGTTAGCTGTTGAAAAGGCCAGAGAGTTAGGCGCAGTTGATGTAAAAGTTTTCAGCGATAGTGAACTGATGGTTCGTCAGATTACCGGCCGGTACAAAGTCAAAAACGAAACACTCAAAACCATTCACAGTAAATGTATAAAAATCCTCAACGAATTTGATGATTGGTCGATTGAGCACCTCCTTAGAAACAAAAACGCCCAAGCCGATGAGCTTGTAAACAAGGCTCTCGACAAAAAAGGCGATGTTGAGTACCTCAGCACAAAAACATCTGCTGACACCGATTCAAAACAGCAGGCCCCAATCAAGCTGGCAGTTTTAATCAGTGGTTCCGGCACGACAATGCTCAACATTCTCAAGTACATAAAGGCCGGCAGTCTCAACGCTGAAATCAAGCTTGTAATTTCATCACGATCAAAAGCCGGCGGCGTGGAAAAAGCAAAAAAGGCCGGGCTAAATGTTAAAATAATCAGGAAGAAAGATTTCCCTGACATCGCCTCGTTTAGCGAGCAGATAAAAAAAGAATTGCTCGCCTCTGGGGCTGACCTTGTAATACAGGGCGGCTGGTTGTGTTTGTGGAAAATTCCAAAGGAATTTAAAGGCCGGGTTATGAACATTCACCCAGCCCTGCTGCCCTCTTTTGGCGGCAAGGGAATGTGGGGACATCACGTCCATCAGGCAGTTATTGACGCAGGCTGCAAAGTCAGCGGCTGTACGGTCCATTTTTGTACAAACGAATATGACGATGGACCAATAATTATTCAAAAAACCTGTCCGGTCGAGGCTGGCGACAGTCCCGAAGATTTGGCAGAGAGGGTCTTTCAGACCGAGTGCGCTGCCTACCCCAAGGCAATAAAGCTTTTCGCTCAGGGCAGGATTACGATTAAAGGCAAGGTAACAAAAATTTCTTAGAAGCTAGGGCAGAGGTATGGAATCAAAACAAAAGAGACTTCTAAAAAAAATTATGGTGGTCTCAGTTTTTACCATCATAATGGTTCTTGGCTTGACAACTCTGAGAAATTACATAAACAGGTCCGAGGCAGTCAGGGCAATGGACCTGCTCGGGCGTGAAGCCTTAACATATCGAAAAAATTACGGCTCTCTTCCCTCCGAGTCTCATATTAAAAAATTTCTCGATAGAATACAGGCCGTTCGGGTTGGCAATATGAGTTATCGTGCGATTTGGATTGAATATGGCTCGGACCCTGACCGAACTGTCCTTGCTTACGCCAAAAAGAGTTACGAATGGCCCTTACAGCCTGGCTACGTAGTTCTTTGGCTAAATGGGAAAACACAATGGCTCGCCGCAGAGGAGTTTGAGCCGATTTTGCGGAGCCAGCAGCAGAAAATAGAGATGGACTTGCTGCAAAAGGACCTCAAAAAACAGCAGTTGCCTTAAGCGCCACATTTCTTTAACCCACCCGCACCGCAAGTTAGCCCCCTCATCACTATGAGGGGGCTCGTGTTTGCGAATGGTTTTTCGCGTTAACACCGACTTTGTCATTCCGAGTGCAACGTGGCAATCTCTTTTTAAATTAACCGTTCGCACAAGACTCTGTCATTTCGACCAGCGCGGAGAAATCTATTTAGCCCCTGGGTCTTGTCCCAGGGGTACCTGCAAATTGTTTATCATTTTCCCATCGCTTTAGAAGCCGAGTCGCGTAAGTCGCCGGAATAAAATCGTTTTACGAATGTATCCGTTCCGGCTGTTTTCCCGGCTCAGCTTTTATGAAAAATAAAAACTCTGTGAATCTCTGTGTTCTCTGTGGCTATTTGTTTTTTAATCAGTGCAATCCTTCGGCTGCGCTCAGGACAAGCCTGTGAAATCAGTGTCTAAAAAATAAAATATCCATCCCGATTTATCGGGATTCCTTAACTCAAAACTAACAATCTCTGTGGCTAAAAACCTAATCTAAATAAGTCTTTTCACCCGATTTTATTTCGGCAAGACCTTTTGCTTTTTCCACAGCATCTTCAGCGCATATTGCAAACGACGAAGCCATTTCGATTACGCACTCATCGCTGATTTCCATCCCACCAGCTCGCAGCCATTTTTTAGCTCGTTCGCTCATCATTTGCCGGGCAACTTCTGCGCTGTCAACTCCAGTCGCATTTTTGACGGGCGCAAATTCTTCATCGCGCAGCGTCTCAAAAATAATGGACTTCTCCGCCAGCGGCAGCGCATCAAAAACAAACGTTTCCAGCTTAATCCCGTTAGGCTTTGTCGGCTCAATTTTGTTACCCGCCGAATCGACATACGTAATTTTTTTAACCGCCCGATGTAATGGTAGCACAAAACCCTTTGCGTTTAGCTTTTCCACAAAATCGGTATTGATAAGATGAATCGCAATACTGCCCAGCGTAAACACCAGCACTCCGTCGGCATTCCTCTTTTCAGCATACTCATCGGGTAAATCGCTGTATTCGATAACCGTAACCCGCCCATCGACGAGGCAAAAATTGCCAACTTTCTCTTTAGGCTCGCACTTAACAAGCGTTTTCGACGACATCTGCGCGTTATCCATCGCGTGCAAACCGATGAACAGCGGGTCGACAATTTTTATCAACGGGTTATCAACCTGAAAGTAGCTGATATATTCGACACCATTTTTTTTCATATCAGCGATTGCGCCGCTTTGGTACAATGCTTTCAAACTTCCGCCGTGTCCGTCTGGCGAACATGCGATTTTACCTTTGTCCGCTAACAGAATTTTGCCATCAGCCCCGAAGTTAATTTCAGTGCCTTGCTGAAACACAAAAACGTTTTTGGGGTCAAGGCCGAAATAGTTGTTCCTTTCAAAGCTCTCCATCGTCTGGCCGTAGTTAAGTTCGCTTGTCATAATATACCACCGCAGGTCGCAGCCGTATTTTTTACCCGCAGCAATTAGATACTCCGCAAAAAGCCGAAACAGCGTTTTGTTTTCTATCGGGCTTATCGGATAATCACCTTTTGGCCCATCGTATCCGAGCCTTGTCCCCTGACCGCCGGCCACAACAAACGCCGCAACTTTTCCCGCTGCGATAAGTTCCTCGCCGAGCGTCTGCGCTTGTGCATATTTTTCTTTTAGTTTATCGTTGTTTGCTATTGCCGGATACGCTGATGCCGGGCTGAGCTTTGTCGGCAGTTTTAGCGGGGTATTGTTTATGACATATTTTTCGATATTATTTTCGAGTTGAGCGAAATCGATTTTCTCAATCTGCGCGAGCAAATTTTCTTGTTGGCTTTCGTTGAGTTCGTCCCGGAATCTCAGCAAATGTTCCTGGGAGTGTTTTTTCAAAACCTCAAGCGCCTTTTCGCATTTTGTTTTGTTGCTCATCTCTAAAATCCTTATGAAATGGTGAATACTAACTAAAAACACCAACCGTGTCAATCTACGTTTTGACAATGATTTTGTCATTCTCACCACATAGAAGCCGAGCCACGTAAGTGGCCGGAATAGTTGGCCCCGGCAATTTGTTTGCCGGGGTTCGTGCTTTCGAATGATTTGTCGCATTAACACCGATATTGTCATTTCGACCAACGTGGAGAAATTTATTTAGCCCCTGGGTCTTGTCCCAGGGGTACCTGCAAATTGTTTATCATTTTCTCATCGCTTTAGAAGCCGAGTCGCATAAGCGGCCGGAATATTTTTTTGACACGGTTCTTTTTGTCATTGCGAGGCCGTGTTTTTTATTAAATAATCCATCCCGGTTTATCGGGATTCCTTAACTCAAAACTAAGGACTCAAAACTCAAAACTACCTTTTCCCACCGACTCTGTCATTTCGACCAGCGTGGAGAAATCTGTTTATTTTCAAAAGTTAGCCCCACATTTACAAATGTGGGGTTGCAGTTTACTTTACTTTTTTAAAATCTGTGTTTATCAGTGTCCATCTGTGGCTAATTTTTTTTGTCATACCCGCGAAAGCGGGTATCCATTTTTCTGTATCTTGTTTTTAAATCCGTGTAATCTGCGGTTAAATAATTCGTAAAAATCTGTGTAAATCCGTGTCTAAAAATTCGATATTCCAAAATCGCTCGTTTCCCTTATAATGGGTATATGGAAAAAAGTACTTACCGAATTATCGACGCAAATTTCAACCGCAGTCGCGAGGGCTTTCGGCTAATAGAGGAATTCTGCCGATTCTCGCTGGACTCCCGGCCCCTCACCGCCAAATGCAAAACCCTCCGCCACCAACTCAGCGAAACTGCTGGCCGACTCGACCCCGAAAAGTTAATCGCCTCCCGCGATACCGCTGGCGACATCGGTTGCGGCCTGCAAGTCCCCGCCCAGCTCAAGCGTACAGGCCTGCAAGATAGCTTAGCCGCCGCCTTTGCCCGTATAACCGAAGCCCTTCGCGTAATCTCCGAGCTTATCGCCCCAGACTACCCAACGCAGGCGGCAGCAATCGAACAAATAAGGTACGCCTCCTATACCCTCCAAAAGGAAATTACGATTCTTGCCATCCCGTCCGAAAAATTCCGCCGTGTCAGGCTCTACTGCCTCATTGATGCCTCGCCCGACAAATCACCAATTGCCCTTGCCAAATCGCTTGCTTCCTCTGGTGCCGACTGCCTCCAGCTCCGCGCAAAAAACATTTCCGACGAAAGTTTTTTGCTTACCGCGCTCGCTTTTGTTGAGGCCTGCAAAGAAAATGGCGTTTTAAGCATCATAAACGACCGCATCGACATCGCCTGCGCCAGTGGTGCTGACGGCGTGCATCTCGGCCAGGACGATTTGCCCATCGCCCAATGCAGAAAATTCCAGACCGCCCCATTGATAATCGGCAAGAGCACACATTCAATTTCCGAACTTAATTCCGCTATCAAAGAGGCCCCCACTTACATCGCTACCGGCTCAGTATTCCCAACGACAACAAAAGCAGCGGTCGAAGTTTCGGGCATCGAATATACGGCACAGGCAAAAAAAATCCTCGACGAAAATTCAATCCAGCAGGTTGCGATTGGCGGAATCAATCTTAACAACGTTAATGAGCTTGTCGCAGTCGGCGTAAAAACTATCGCTGTTTCATCCTGTCTTTGCGACTCAGCCACTCCCGAAAAAGCCTGCGCCGAGCTAAAAAAACTTTTACTTTAGCCCCGCTTCAAGCCGATAAAAATACTGCTTAATTAGCTCTCTCGGCTCAGCTAAGTTATTTCCCCCTATAAAGCTATGAAAATAATCCGCCCCCTGAAAGTTATCCACCTCACAGCCCACCAAACACGCTATTACGGGACAATCGAGACCTTGATTAGTTTGTCGTGAAACTTGTAAGCTGACCGGTATATGCGGGCAAACAGGTCTTATCTCGTTTTTTAACCTTTAATAGGCAATATAGTTGCCGGATATTGATAGTTAGAGGCCGTTTCGTTGCATATTGTTTATTATGAAAGCGTGCAATTAGGCCGTTTTCGCCTTTGCGTAAACCCCTTATTTTAACACAGCTTTACACTTATCAACAGTTTGTCCACATCGTCATTAGCCCCTGGGTCTTGCCCCGTGGGTATCTGCATACTGTTTATCCCGCTCGCACAGGACTTTGTCATTTCGACCAACGTGGAGAAATCTATTTTACGAATTGATTATCCCATCCACATCGCCGTTTAGCCCCCGAATCACCATTCGGGGGTTCGTGCATCCGTATTGTTTACCCCATTCCCATTGTCATTAGCCCCCAAGTCTTGCCTTGGGGGTATCTGCAAATTTTCTTATCCCGCTCACACTGCCGTTTAGCCCTGCCATTACTATGGCGGGGTTTCCCCTATTCGGCCGTTAGGCCGATGTTTAGCCTGCGGTCCTGACCGCAGGTTTTTTTGTCATTGCGAGGCGATTTTTAATCGCCGCGGCAATCCCTTTTTAAATTAACCTTTCCCATCGCATAGAAGCCGAGCCGGGTAACCGGCCGGATAATGTTTTTGTCATACCCGCGCAAGCGGGTATCCATTTTTTTATCTTGTTTTTTAATCAATGCAATCTTTCGGCTGCGCTCAGGACAAGCCTGTGAAATTCGTGTCTAAAAAAACTCTGTGAACTCTGTGTTCTATCCGGCCGGTTACCCGGCTCGGCTTCTATGAAAAACAAAAAAATCTGTGTAATCAGCGAAATCAGCGTTTAAAAATTTGCGTTAATTAACTCATCTTTGGCAGATTCGTACTTAATTTCGCTAAAAATCGCGCGTTTTGGCCCCAAAACTCCGTCTTGTCGAGCAATTTACCTAAACGTCCCTAAATTGCCTATTTTAACTAAAGTTTTTTCAGCAGCCACTCCGATAGATATTGTAG
Source organism: Anaerohalosphaeraceae bacterium (assembly GCA_021108375.1). Classification (GTDB taxonomy): domain Bacteria; phylum Planctomycetota; class Phycisphaerae; order Sedimentisphaerales; family UBA12454; genus JAIORA01. The sequence continues at coordinate 72,328 of JAIORA010000012.1, read as the reverse complement.
AAGTTGCCTATTTTAACAAAGACAAAATGGCGAAATGTTAATACGGCTAACTTGGTAAAGTTAAAAAAGCGGAATTTTAAGATTTTTGGAGATTCGATTATGATAAGCGAAAACTACCTAAACAACTACCTTCAGGCCCTGCTGACGGGCGACCGCAGGCAGTGCAGGGGTGTTATCGAGGATATTTTGCACAACAACCGTGCGTCCATAGTAGGGCTGTACTCGGAGGTTATCTGGCCGATAATGCTTGAAGTTGAAAGGCTTTACAAGAGCGACACTATTACATCGGCTCAGGAGCATATGGCCAGCAGAATCAACCGTTCCATAGTTGACCAGCTCCAGAACAAGCTGCCCCGCCAGGCCGAAAGCGAGAAAAAGGTTGCTATATGTACTGCCAGTGCCGAATCTGGCGAGCTGGGCGGCCAGATAATATCCGATATGTTCGAGAGTGCCGGCTGGAATGTGAGATTTCTCGGTGGCGGGATGACAAATGACGAAATTCTGGCGTTTGTTAACGAATTTGGGCCGGACTTCCTGGTTATCTACGGCTCAACGGCATCGCAGGCACCGGATATTCGTGCGATGATTGACAGAGTTCGCGAAGTTAACGCCTGGCCGGATATGAAGATAATGCTTTCGGGCGGAGTGTTCGCAAGGGCGGAAGGGCTTTGGGAAGAAATCGGGGCCGATATGTTCGCTGAGACCGCTACCGAAGCCGTCGAGTTTGCCTCAAACGGCATCAGCCAAGAGCAGGCACCTGTCAGGACTATAAACAAGAGAAAAAGGAAACAGTCGCAGGCTTCGTAACTACTGGTAGATAAAGTAGATAGTAGTTTGTAAGAGTCGGCTGTTGAAATATAAAAAAACCATACTTTCTTTTTTGCGTTACTTATTCGTGGCAAAGCCCGCCGATTTTCGGCGGGTTTTTTTTGTGCCACAGTTTTTTTTTAGCTACGAAGACACGAAGTTTTTTAGATGCGGATTTTTTAATTTAGCCTGCGGGTTTTGTTTGGTAGGTTGGCTACTTTGCTCATCCTTAGATTGTGTACCCAAAATTAGCGAGGTCGCAAGTCTTCTATGGGGATGATTTCAAGCTTTTCTACAGGGCATACCGAACACCTTTAATTTTCCCCACCAAATTGTTGTTGGAAAAGGAGTTGACAAATTTGCCAAAATCACGCAGAATCCATTTTGCTTTTTTTCAGTAAAACATCGGTAATACCTTAATTTCAGGGATGTATTAAAATGATAACAGATATTCAAATTAAAAATTTCAAATGTTTCAAGAACCTAATTATTCCTGAACTTGGCCGGATAACGCTGATTTCTGGTAAAAACAATGTAGGCAAAACAGCCTTGCTTGAAGCCATTTTCCTTTTTCTGGATCAGCGCAATCCCGGTATGGTTCTGAATCAATACAGTCGGCGCGGAATCAGGCATGTTCTTTCCGCAACAGAGGCAATATGGGGACCTATGTTCCGTAATTATGATACGAATTCGAAAATTCTTATTTCGCTAAAAATAAACGACAATTCAGAACAAGTAACTTATCAATTTAATAAAAACTTTGCACCTTTACCTTCACCGGAAATCAAATCGGAGAAACAGCAAGTATCTACAAACGAAGAATTTGCTACTCCGGCCATAGATGCTGAATATACAATTGGATCGGGGAAAAAATTTGTTTTGCACTATTTTTGCGACTCTAATAATCAAAACCGACTTTCTCTGCAATCTAAAACAACGCCTGCAAATATATTGCTTCCTGGAGGTACTTTTTTGCCGAGCAAAGAACATATTCAGTCGAAGGAAATTGCAGATAGGTTTAGTGAATTAGCAAAACAGGACCGTGAGAACGAAGCTGTAGAATTTCTCAGGATAATTGAACCTCGTCTTGAAACCCTCAAAATCATTACAGAAGGCCCAAATTCGTTTGTTCATGGCAAACTTAATGGTGTTCCGAAAACTATTCCGGTCAATCTTATGGGTGAGGGGATGGAAAAACTTTTGTCTCTTATAGTTTCTATCGTACATTCGAGAGGCCATGTCGTTTTTCTTGATGAAATAGAAAACGGCATCCACTATTCTGTCTTGTCAAAAGTTTGGGAGGCGACTTGTAAAGCGGCTCGTAAATATGACTGTCAGCTTATAGCGACCACTCATAGCTATGAATGTCTCAAGGCGGCGCATGATGGTCTTGCAGATATGCCAGAGGATTTTAGATATATCCGTTTGCATCGAAAAGACGATGAAATATCTGCAAAACTTTCAAACTATGAAATGATAGGCACCGCAATAAAAACTAATCTGGAGGTAAGATAATTTGTCCAAGCCAGAATCGATAACGCGCAAAAAACTACTTCTCGCTGAAGGTAAGGATGATTACCATTTCTTTTGCCATGCGTGTGATTTTTACCGAAACGATGAAAATGTTCAAGTGATGGATTTTAAAGGAAACGACAAATTATCCAGTTATCTCTCAAATTTAATCAACATGGACGGATTTGAAGAAGTGGATACGATAGTTATAGCTCGTGATGCCGAAACCGATGCTGAGGCTGCCACAAGAAGCATTCGGCACTCTATGGGGCAAACAAATATGCCTGTGCCAGAGAAACCGTTTGAATACGCACAAAATTCTAAGATGAAAACAGCGTTTATAATATTTCCCGGCCCTGAAAAGCCCAAAGGAACGCTTGAAGATTTATGTCTTTTGACGGTTAAAGATGACCCACTTATGAAATGTGTGGATGATTATCTAAAATGCGCAAAAGCCAAAGGCGAGCAACTCTCTCATATTCACAAAAATAAACTCCATTGTTTTTTGGCAGGAAAAAATGATTATGCTGGTCAGCCGATTGGTCTTGCGTTTAAGGCAAAAGTTTGGTCACCAGACCACCACGTATTAAAACCATTTAAGAAAATTATCATGGAAATGTAATTGTGTGTTATTAGCTGCTTTAATTAGTGATGCGGTTTTTACTCTCCTTTTTTTGGCCTGAATCTGTATAAATTATAGCCTGATTTGTCGACATTGCAAGGACAAAAATAGATTGCCACGGCCTACGGCCTCGCAATGACAAAAGGCAAAAGGTTATTCGACCCCTACGGAGTCGGGGTGGGGGCGATTCCTTTTTCCCCGAGTTTCGCTTCGCTCACACGGGGCTATTATTATTTAACCCCTTCGGGGTTTAAAAACAACGCCTCGTAATGACAAAAAGATTTGACAACCGGCCTTAGGGCCGTAAAATGGGCGAGTTTGATTGTGGACGGTCTAAAAGACCTAAATTTAATGGTAATAAGTCGTTACAGTCGATAAATCAGCAGTTGCTCTTGACCTTTGCGTATTATTTGGTATAATGTGCAAGTAGAGTCAGAGCAAAATTTAGGGATAAGCGATGCACACGAGGACAATAGTAAATGGTAGCGCAAAGTATGCAGGGAAATTTGTAGCCACCGAGTCATTCAATACCAAAACCGTTGTTGCTTTCGGAACGGACCCGTGCATTGTTAGAAAACGTGCCATCAAAAAAGGGTTTAATACGCCTGTTGTTTTTTTTATCCCAACCAAAAATATGATACATGTCTTTTAAATGCCCATATCAAATTATCCATTTAGAAAAGACCAAATATCACGTACCCCCTCGCCGCTTGTGCCGGTAATTTTGACTAATCCGGAAAATGGATTTGAGTTTCCAACATGGGGACTTATCGATACAGGCGCAGATCGAACTATTGTTCCGGGATATATTGCAAAAGAAGTATATCACAATCTCAAAGGAGCAGAAGTGGAGTGCGACTTTGGTTCCGGTGTTGGCGGAGATGTCCGTTTTTATATGCATACCTTTACAATGCAGTTGCTGTCTTATGACAAAAGCAACTCAGTAACAACTAATCCTGTAATAGAAATTAAAAAACATCAATTTGCTGTTTGCGAAAATATCAACACTTTAATCTTAGGGGTAGATGATTTTTTGAAAGATTATAAACTTATTATCGATTATCCAAAACAAGTGTTTTCCATTAAAAAGCCATCATAAAAAAAACCGTGTAAATCTGTGTCTCAAAAATTGAGATTGCCACGGCGGAAAATCGCCTCGCAATGACAAAGGGCAAAAGGTTATTCGACCCCTACGGGGTCGGGGTGGGGACGATTCCTTTTTCCCCGAGTTTCGCTTCGCTCACACGGGGCTATTATTATTAAATCCCTACGGGATTTTTGTCCGGCCGCTTCCGCGGCTCGGCTACTATGCGGTGGGAAAGGGATAGGACATATGCAAGCACGAACCCCCAAGCAGGCTTGGGGGCTAAATGACAAAGTCGGTGTTGATGCGACAAACCATTCGTAAAACAAAACCCCCTGATGAATCAGGGGGCTAAATAAGGGAATTGCCATTCGCAAAAATAAAACCCGGCAAACAAGTTGCCGAGACTAAACAAAAAAGAAAACCCCCGAATTGTAATTCGGGGGCTAACTTTTAATCTCTAACTTTTAAATTCAAAATTTTTATGCATCTAATGTCAATGGTGAAATGCATTCGCCATACTTTTTAGCGGCGGCATTAAGAGCATCCCGGTGCTTTGTGAAAATCTCATAAACCAACGCAGGGGTATCCGGAACCTGCTCCTTGTAAATCTTCTCAATTCTGTCAATCTTAGCAAGCAAAGCCGGAGTCCGAATCGAAAACTGCTCCACATACTCGGCTTCAGTGTAATCCTTGTCAAGTTTTTCCTTAAACAGTTTCTTCAAGTCCGCATATTTGGGAATGTAGCCAGTAGGAGTTTTAATCTTCTCAACGTCGCCGTTAACGCAAAGCTCGGCCCAGAGAATCCAAACCATCTTGTCCCGCATTCCATTAAGATACTCGCCATCAGCACCCTTGAGGAAATAGTTCACCGAGAAAATCAGCGGCGGGTTCTTCACGCTGTTGCCGAAATCGAGATTGTTCTGGACGTATCGGCCAAGCGGCAGTGAAAGGAAATCCAGATTGCTCATTATATTAAACGAACGCACGCCCTCCGCTCCAAGAGTCGCGGCGGTAGTTTCCGATTCAAGCGATGCGCCTTTGGCAATAATGCCCTCGGTCCAGTTGAAGGCCTGCTCGACCGGTACGCAGGTGTCGCTGTCGCGTCCGCCATAAATTACGCCGCCAACGACAACGCCCTCAGGAGCGTCTGCCATCGGGTCGCGATTTGCAAGGCTGGAAATTGCGATTGTGTATCTCGCGTTTTTGTGCGAAGCGGTAGTTGCTTTGCCATCAGGGCCTTTTTGGTCGGGACTCCACTGGCCGCAATAGTTAACGCCATCGGTTGGTAATTCTTCGCCCATTCCGAGCCAGGCTGGCTTGCCGTCTTTGACGAGGACATTGCCGAAAATGATTTCGCCAGGCTCGTTGAGTACATCATAAATGACAGGGTCGTCGTCAGTGTTGACATCACGGATGATGCCGAAAATTCCTTTTTCAACGTTGACGGTGCGTACCTGTCCATCGATGTTACGGAAGTATGCGATGTCATCGCCGATAATTGTTTGGCCGTCAAGCATCGCGGTCGATGTTTTGCCGCAGGCTGAGGGGAATGCGCCGGTGAAGTATGTAACTCTGCCGCCGGGGCCTTGAGCACCCATAACGAACATATGTTCGGCGAGCCAGCCTTGTTTAGACGACCGGTTGATAGCGAGGCGAAGTGCCAGCTTTTTGAGGCCAACGGTGTTGCCGGCGTACTGGGTGTTGACCGAGTAAACGATTTCGTTGTTGAGGTCCATATAGATTCGTTTGCCCTCGATGTTTTTGCTGACACCGTTTTCGAGTTCGCCTTCGCTGTGCAAAAAGCGGAAAAATTCGGGACTGCTGCCGAGAGTTTTGAATTGCTCGTAGCCGCTGCGATAGAGGATGTGTTCGCTGTGTGCGACGTATGGCGAGTCGGTTATCTGTGCGCAGCTGATGGAGAAATCTGAATTTGTCGGGCCGAGACAGAAGAAGCAGACGAGCATTTCTCTGCCGGCCATAATGCCTTTCATCAGGCTGTTTATCTCAGCGGTTCCGCTGGCGGCATCGGTGGAGTTGATTCTTTCGCCGAGGTCCTGGCCGGGCTTGAGCAGATATTTCGTAACTGATTTGTCTCTGCCCTGGTCGAAGTAGCCGTCAAAGTGATATGTGTGGCCTTCGATTGCGAGCTTGTTTTCCTCGCCGAGCTCGATGGCACGATTACGGATATAGGCAATGTCCTCTGCGGAGTCGGTGCAGACGAAAACCGATTTTGGTTTTGCCAGCTCGATAGCGTCGGCGATAAACTTGTGCAGCTTTTCGTTGTTCAGTGCTGTCAGCTTGCTAAGGTTTTTGCTATCCAGATTGCTCTCTAAAATTTGTTGAATGTCTTGAATTCCCATTTTTGTCCCTTGTTCCTTTCTATAAAATTATAGTTGATTGGGCTTTTTCGGAAGAACACGCTCAAAAAAGCACCTGATTCTAACCAGATTAGTAGGAAATGTCAAGGGGTAGATCAAAAAGACCGCAAAAGACGTTTTTTGCCGATTTTTGGGGTGTAAATGGCGATGTGTGGAGGGGTGATAAACAGGATGCAGATACCCCCGGGACAAGACCCAGGGGCTAAAAAAAAAGAGATTGCTTCGCTGCGCTCGCAATGACAGAGCCCCCCAAGCAGATTTGGGGGCTAAACATTCGGCCTGCGGCCGAAAAGGGCTAACTATTCCGGCGACTTACGTCGCTCGGCTTTTATGCGATGAGGATGGGATAGAAAATACGGAAGCGTGAACCGTCGGGCAGGCCACGACGGCTAAATGGCGATGGGGAAGATGCAAATTATTCGCAAAAACAAACCCCTGATGAATCAGGGGGCTAAATAAGGGAATTGCCATTCGTAAAAGAAAACCCCAGCAAACAAGTTGCCGGGGCTAAATGGCGATATGAGCGGGATTGGCGAAAAAAGGTGGTTTTTTTGTCTTGCTCGTGAAAGTTAAAACAGATAAAATCGCCTCTTTTGGTTTGTGGGCAGGAAGCGGAAATTGTACGCAGATTATTTAGCCACAGAGATTGTTAGTTTTGAGTTGAGGAATCCCGATAAATCGGGATGGATATTTTATTTTTTAGACACGGATTATTTAAACACTGATTACGTAGGTTTTTAGAGAACTTTCAGAGAACTAAAATGTATGAATTTATAGAACATTTGAAAAGTTTTGATATTTATCACACGAATATCATACTGCTGGTCGGGCTGGCGATTTTTCTGGCGACTACCGGCGCTAAGCTCTTTGCGCGGCTGCATCTGCCGAGCATTGTCGGATACCTTATAATAGGTATCGCTCTTGGCCCGATGACGGGCTTCATATCCGAGCAAACGATTGCAAAGCTGGAAGTGTTCAACGTTTTTGCGTTGGGCGTGATAGGTTTTCTTATCGGCGGCGAGCTTAAAAAAAGCGTTTTCACAAAACTCGGCAAACAGGTTTTTACGATTCTGTTCTTCGAAGGGATGACGGCATTTGTTCTGGTCGGCGGGCTGAGCTTTGCGGTGATGATATACTTTTTTAACTGGCAGGAGGCGGTGGCGGTTTCGGTAGTGTTCGGTGCGATATGCGCAGCGACCGACCCGGCATCAACAGTCAGCGTGCTTTGGGAGTGTAAAGCAAGAGGGCCTTTAACAATGATGCTGACGGCAATCGTTGCCCTCGATGATGCGCTGGCGATGATGCTTTACGCTATCGGGATAAGTGTGGCTGGCGTTGTTACCGGCCATCAGGGCGAAGGTGGATTTTTGTCGGCTATGGCGGGGTCGTTCATCGAAATTGCAGGCTCCTTGGTGATAGGCTTTGCTGGCGGGATGGTACTCAATAAAATACTGAAGTGGATAGACGATGCTGACCAGGTGCTGATATTTACATTGAGCTTTGCGCTGCTCATCATCGGTCTGGCGCGGGCGCTGGGACTCGATATTATTCTGGCATCTATGGCACTGGGTGTTACGCTGATAAATGTTGACGGCAGACGAAGTGAAAAATGCTTTGAGCATATGCACAGGCTTAGCGGGCCGATATATGTATTGTTTTTTGTGCTGGCAGGGGCGCGGCTGAATGTGGCGCATATCGATAAAGTGATAACGCTGCTGGCAGTCGCTTACGTTCTCGGCAGTATTGTCGGCAAGACGTTTGGTTCGTATATCGGTGCTCGAATCAGCAAATCGGTTCCATCGGTACGCAAGTATCTTGGGCTTTGTCTCTACCCGCAGGGCGGGATAGCGATAGCACTTTTGATTATTGCCAGCAGTCGCTTTGAGGAAAAGATGGCTTCAATGATGCTGCTGGTCGTTATCAGCGGGGCACTTGTGCTGCAAATTATTGGCCCAATATTCGTTAAAATCGGTGCTGGCTGGGCGAAAGAAATTGGACTCAACGTTACAGCGGAAGATTTGATTAAGGTGCATAAAGTTGCGGACGTGATGGATGGTAAGGTTCCGGTTATTACTGCCGGTATGTCGCTGGGCGAGGTGATTGGGCTGGTCAGCTCGACATCGAATTTTTGTTATCCGGTTTTGGATAGTAATGAAAAACCAATCGGCTCGATAACGCTGAACGATATTCGCAATGCGATGGCGAATCAGGAGATGAACGAGTGGCTGATAGCGATGGATATTATGAGTCCGACGGGCGAGTTTGTCGATGGGGCAATGCCGTTGGCAGAATCTTTTGAACAAATTAAGAATCAGGAGCAGGATTTTCTTCTCGTTCGCAATGCCGACGGCGGTTATGCAGGCGTGCTGGACTACCATATAGTTAATCGTAAAATTGCCGCAGAGGTTCTGGCAAAACAAAAAGAGTCAGATTCGATGTATGAAATAAAATCTCATACTTGAGATTGCCACGGTGATGAGTAGTTTTGAGTTTTGAGTTGAGGAATCCCGATAAATCGGGATGGATTATTTAAACACTGATTACGCAGAGAGCACTGATTAAAAAACAAGATACAGAAAAATGGATTCCCGCTTTCGCGGGAATGACAAAAGAAATTAACCACGGATTATTTTAGCCACAGAGGACACAGAGAGCACAGAGTTTTTAGACACTGATTTCACAGATTACACAGATTTTAAAAAAGTAAAAAGATAGATTGCCGCGCTGCGCTCGCAATGACAAGAAGTATTCCGGCCGCTCACGCGGCTCGGCTTTTATGCGATGAGGATGGGATAGAAAATACGCAAGCGTGAACCGTCGGGCAGGCCACGACGGCTAAGTGGCGGTGTGGGCGGGAAAATAAATCCTAAATTCTAATATCTAAATCCTAAACAATACCAAATAACCAAAAATTAAAATTCAAAACAAAAGCCCCCCCAAGCAGGCTTGGGGGCTAAACATCCGACCTGTGGCCGAAAAAGGGCAACCCTGCCATAGTGATGGCAGGGCTAAACGGCGAAGTGAAAGATGTAAATCATTCGCAAAAGAAAACCCCGGCAAACAAGTTGCCAGGGCTAAATGGCGAAGTGAAAGATGTAAATCATTCGCAAAAACAAATCCCAATAAATCGGTATCTTGACGGTTATTCCGGCTGAAAAACTGTTGGGCTAACAGCGAAAAACACTTGACTTTTCAAGACAAATCTGGTACAATGACGGGTTAAAGCTTGGGGGTGGGTCCCTAACAATTTTTAAAGGAGATGAAGATGAAAAAGATTGACAAATCTACGTTTACAATTTTTGTATTACTGGTTCTGACTGTTCTTTCGATAAATGTCTATGCCATTTCCGGTAGCGGTACAGAAAGCGACCCGTATCTTATTCAGTCGTTGTCTGATTTTAACGATTTTGTCGCTGATGCGAATTATTGGGATGATTATACTCGCCTTGAAACCGATGTTAACCTTGCGGGGATAACATACACTAATGCACCTGTTTCACCGGATGCATCGTCCCAATTTTCCGGCAACTTCGACGGCAATGGCTATGGAATAGTCAACCTTACAATTAATACTGGGCATTTGCTGAACCATTATCTCGGTCTGTTCGGATATATTGACTCTGTCGGTGTGGTCAAAAATCTCACTGTGGCTGACTGCAATATAATCGGCAGATGTGATTCTGATTTTATTGGCGCTTTGGCCGGTTTTAACTATGGCACTATCGAAGAATGCTGTGCGACTGGCAGTCTGTCCGGTGATGACCGTATCGGCGGATTGGTCGGCAATAACAATAACGGCAATATCAACAACTGCTATGCCCAGATAAGCATAATCGGTGATGACAGCAAAATCGGAGGTTTGGTAGGATACAGCTATAACGGAAATATCAGTTATTGTTATTCGACCGGAGCTGTCAGCGGCAGTGCCGACGTTGGTGGGCTGATTGGCAGCGGCAACAGCGATACTATCACAGCCTGTTTTTGGGATGTCCAAACCAGCGGGACGTTTACCAGTGCCGGCGGAACAGGTAAGACGACTTCTGAGATGCAGGAGGAAAGCACCTTCACTGATGCTGGCTGGGATTTTCTCGGCGAAACCGTCAATGGTACCAGTTATATATGGACGATAGAAAGTGGTAACGTCGATTATCCGCGGCATTCTCTGACTGGCACCGGCTCCGAGACGGATCCTTTTCTTATCCGAACACTGGCTGATTTTAACGATTTTAGTTCTGACGATTTGTATTGGGCCAGCGGCCTTTATACCCGGCTGGAAACAGATATTGATTTGGCCGGCACAACATACACAACTGCGGTTATTTCGCCTGACATTTCAACTGATGGTGGTTTTCAAGGTACGGAGTTTACGGGAAGTTTTGACGGCGATTACCATAAAATATCTAATCTTACAATTGATACCGCAGGGGCGAATACTGATTACCTCGGTTTGTTTGGATATACAGACAACGATGCCGTGATTAAAAATCTTGGCATTGAAAACTGCAGTATTACCGGCGGTATCGATTCGGATGTAATCGGCGGACTGCTGGGACGAAACTACGGATATATCACAGAATGTTACGCAACAGGCACTCTTACAGGAGACAGGTGCATCGGAGGGCTGGTGGGAATGAACAGTGGCTGGAGTGAGGGCAACCGCGGCACTATCAGCTATTGCTACGCAACGGCAAGCGTTAGTACTGATGCTAACTGCATAGGTGGACTCGTGGGAAGCAACAGTAACTTCTCTATAACAACAAACTGTTACGCAACCGGAAGTGTTGCCGGGGACAACTGCCTCGGCGGATTATGCGGATGCAATTATCTTGAGGCCGAGATTGTTAAATGTTATTCGACCGGAGCCGTCAGCGGCGACAGTGATGTTGGCGGACTGGTGGGACGTAGTTATTATGGAGCCACAGTCAGCAACAGTTTTTGGGACAAGGAAACTTCCGGGTGCCTTTACTACAGTGCCGGCGGAACGGGTAAAACAACAGCAGAAATGAAAACGGCAAGCACTTTTTTAGATGCCGGCTGGGATTTTGTAGATGTTTGGGATATGGAAGAAATTCAGACATATCCATTTTTAAGAATATATTTAGATGCTGATTTAAACCGTGACCGCAAGGTTGATATGCTCGATTTTGCTGCCTTTGCCGATTACTGGCTTGAAGGAGTTGAGTAGTTTTTTAAACTAAAGAGTTTTTTTACAGGAGGAACAGAGAATGAATAAGTTAATTTTTGTAGCAGCGGTGTTTTGTGTATGCCTGATGGCAAATTGTGTTTTCGGAAACGCGTTCTATATGGATTTGAATCTTACGCCTGACCAGCAGGGTTTTGACATTATCCCATCGGAAGGCACTGTACAGACAACAACATCACCAACCGTTTTTACATTTCATGCCAACCCAGGGAGAAATTCTATTCACTACGGAAACCATCCCGGCGGAGTTGCAGGGCAGGCGTTTGAAATAACTCTGACAGCAGATATCACTGGCCGAGGCGGACTATGTTTTGGAGTGGGCGATTTTTGGCTTGCTGTTGCATACGACCCTATAGTCGGTAATATTTGGGTGGGTGTGTTTGACAGCGCAAATAGCGTCTATGATGGTATCTCTTCATACATAGATACCAGCGTAACGCATGAGTATCGTGCAGTTGTAGATTCGGCAGGCAACTATTCTGTCTATTCTGATAACGACCTGATATTGAACGGCGATGGATGGGTTAATGGTGATTTGACAATCCATATGGGTGGCGATTTTACATATCAAACTTATACTACCGTTGCAAACATATACGAATGTACCTACATACCCGAGCCAGCTACGCTCTTGCTGCTTGGCTTCGGCGGATTGGTACTGCGAAAGAAAAAATAAAATATCAGTGGATTTCACGGATTATGCGGATTTTTAAAAAAGTAAAAAACAAAGATTCCTCGACTTCGCTCGGAATGACAAAGTCTTGTGCGAACGGTTAATCTAAAACGAGATTGCCGTGGCGATAAAATCGCCTCGCAATGACAGGAAGTGTTCTGGTGACTTACGTCGCTCGGCTTCTATACGATGTGGGCGGGTTATTAAAATTCGCAAGCACAAACCCCCTCATAGTGATGAGGGGGCTAAACTAAACATCGGCCTAACGCGGCCGAATAGGGAAGACCCTGCAATAGTAATGGCAGGGCTAATGGTTGAAACTGTGAGGTGTGATGAAAGATTCTAACAAACGTAAAATTCAGGAGCTGGTTACGGCCTGCCGAGAAACTGGCGAGCTGGGACTGGTTAGTTGCAGCAGCGGCAATATGTCCTGCAGGTGCGATGACGGGCTGGCGGCGATGAGTGCATCGGGCAGTTGGCTGGGACGAATCAATGAAGAGGCAATCGCGACTTGCAGGATAGACAGCGGAGAGGTTGTCGGGGAACTGAAGCCTACGGTCGAGGCTGGTTTTCATTTAGGGATTTTAAAGAGCCAGCCAAATGTAAACGTTGTCCTGCATTTTCAGAGTCCGTTTGCTACCGCGATTGCCTGCTGCGAAAAGATAGAACGCAACTTCAACTGCATTATTGAAGTGCCTGTGTATATTGGCGAGCCGGCGGTTGTGGATTTTTATATGCCCGGCTCGGATGCGCTGGCGGCGGCTGTTATTGAGGCGATGAAGACTCATCAGATGGTGATATTGCGGAATCACGGGCAGGTAACGGTTGGCAGAGATTTTGACGAGGCGATTCAAAGGGCGGTGTTTTTTGAGCTGGCCTGTAAGATTCTTACATTGCAAAAGGACTGTAAGCCTTTATCGGTCGAGGCGGTAGAGCAGTTGGCGAAATTAAATAAAGCCTGAGCAATATCAAAATACGCAAATTATTAGACACAGATTAACACAGACTATTTAAACACTGATTTCACAGATTGCACAGATTAAAAAACAAGATACAGAAAAATGGATTCCCGCTTCCGCGGGAATGACAGAAAAATAGTTATGAGTTTTGAGTCTTTAGTTTTGAGTTAAGGAATCCCGATAAATCGGGATGGATTATTAATAAAAAACAAGGCCTCGCAATGACAGGAAGTGTTCCGGCGACTTACGTCGCTCGGCTACTATACGATGGGAAAATAAATCCTAAATTATAATATCTAAATCCTAAACAATACCAAATAACCAAAAATTAAAATTCAAAACAAAACAGAAACCCCCTGCAGTGCAGGGGGCTAACTGGCGGTGGGGGTAGGATAGAAAATATGCAGATACCACGGGGCAAGACGGGCAGGCTAAGCACAAATCAGGGGGCAATTCTATTGCAAAACTTCCTTGACCATTCGGGCAAAGTTTCTGTATAATCAATAATTCGATTAAAATTAGCGATTCGGCATAAATAACGGTTTTGCAGTTACTGGAGATGAAAAATTGGAACAGGCGATAGTCAAAGCGGCGGCACTTGTTGAGGCGATGGAGTATATCCGTCTGTTTCGGGGCAAAATCGTGCTGGTCAAGCTCGGCGGAAGTGTGCTGGACGATGCCGAACTGCAGAAGAAACTGCTGACCGATGTTGTCTTTATGGCAACGGTCGGGATTCATCCGGTAATAGTTCACGGCGGCGGTAAGGCGATTACCAGGGCGATGGAAAGCTCCGGGCTGGAAACGCAGTGGGTCGAGGGCAGGCGGTACACCGATGAACGCGCGATGGCTGTCGTTGAGCATACGCTGGTTAATCAGATTAATAAAACGATGTGTGAGATGATTTCCGAACTTGGTGTTGAGGCGATGGGACTGCACTCGCTTAGCAGTTGTGTCTTGTTTGCTGAACCTTTACGTCTGACGGATAAGGCGGGGCGAAAAATCGACCTCGGCCAGGTTGGGCAGGTTCAGAGTATAAACGCCAGCTTAATCAAAAAACTTTGCGCGAGCGGTATTATTCCGGTAATCGCTCCGGTTGCGATAGACAAAAGCGGCGGCAAGCTAAATGTTAACGCTGACACTGTCGCGGGTAAAGTCGCGGCGGCTGTCGGAGCAGAAAAATTTGTTTCGGTTAGCGATACTCACGGAATTCGCGGCGATGTTAATGACCCTGACAGCAGGATTTCGAGTATAACCGAAGAGGAAATAAGAAAATTTATCGCATCCGGCGTGATAGGCAGCGGGATGCTGCCGAAAGTAGAAGCGTGCATTGCCGCTCTCGATGGCGGTGTGCGAAAAGCGCATATAATTGATGGGCGGATTCCGCATTCGCTGCTGCTGGAAATTTATACCGAAGCAGGCATTGGTACGCAGATAATAAAGTAGTTATGAGTTTTGAGTTTTTAGTTAATGATTCGGCCTTTCGGCCGAGACAGATTTTAAAAAAAACGGATTCTCACTTTCGTGGGAATGACAAGGAAAGAAAATAGAAAGTAGAATACGAAATGAACACACAAGAGATTATCGCACAATTTGATAAATATGTTATCGCTAATTATGGTCGGCTGTCGAGAGTTATTATTCGCGGCCAAGGTTCGTATATATATGATGCTGACGGCAACGAGATACTCGATATGTTTCCGGGATGGGCGGTTAGCGGAATAGGGCATTGTCATCCTAAAGTTGTCGCGGCGATTGTGGCACAGGCTAAAACGTTGCTGCATATGGATAATACTTTTTATATCGAGCAGCAGGGACAAATCGCTAAATTGCTCAGCGAGCGGGCGTTTGGCGGCAAATGCTTTTTTTGCAACAGCGGAGCAGAAGCCAACGAGGCGGCGATGAAGCTGGCTCGTCTCCATACGGCTAAAGAAAAATATAAATACATAACAGCGTTCGGCAGTTTTCACGGGCGGACGTTCGCGACTGTTACCGCAACGGCACAGCCGAAAAAGCATACCGGCTTTTTGCCTTTGCTGGCCGGCTTTAATTATGTGCCTTTTAATGATATTGATGCGCTCGAAAAAGCGTTTACCGATGAGGTTGCGGCGGTGATGGTTGAGCCTATTCAGGGCGAGGGCGGTATCAATGTTGCCTCGGCTGAGTATATGCGGGCGATACGCGAGCTTTGCGATAAGAATCAGGCGGTTATGATTCTTGATGAGGTGCAGACGGGGATGGGCAGGACGGGTAAGTGGTTCGGCTACCAGCATTACGATGTTGAGCCGGACATTATTACGCTGGCTAAGGCGCTTGGCGGCGGGGTGGCGGTTGGGGCGATGATGGCTAAACCTGAGGTTGCGGCATCGCTTGTGCCGGGAACGCACGCTTCGACTTTCGGCGGAAATCCTTTGGTCTGTGCAGCGGCTATCGCAGTTGTTGAGGCTATCGAAGAAGAAGGCCTTTTGGAAAACGCGGAAACGATGGGCGCGTATGCTGTCGAAAAAATCGAACAGTTAAAACAGAAGCACAGCATTATAGACCACGTTCGGAGCAAGGGGCTGATGATAGGTGTTCAGTTGAAATCGGCAGGGGCGGCAATAGTTAGCGGCTGTCTCGAAAATGGACTGAGAATAAATTGTACGCAGGAAACCGTTTTGCGGTTTATGCCGGCAATGAATGTTAAGAAAGAAGAAATTGATAAGGCTGTCGAAATTCTCGACGGCGTGTTAGCGGGTTAAGTGAAGCGAGTTAGCTATGAAAGATTTTTTATCGATAAGCGATTGTTCAAGCGAGCAATTGAAAGAGCTTTTGGAATTGAGTGTCTCTCTGAAAAAGTTTTACAAAGATGGCAAGCTCGATACCTGCCTTGCGGGTAAAACTTTGGTTATGCTTTTTGAAAAGCCGAGCCTACGGACGCGGATGAGCTTTCAAATCGCGATGACCCAGCTTGGCGGCGATGGTATCTATGTTAAGCCTGAAGATATTGGCGGTATCGGCAAGCGTGAGCCTGTTAAGGACCTTGCAAGGGTTTTGAGCAGGTATGCTGACGGCATAATGGCAAGGACGTTTGCGCACCAGACGGTGATTGACCTTGCGGAGTTTTCCGAGATACCGGTGATTAACGCCTTGACCGATTGGTCGCATCCGTGCCAGGCGATGGCAGATGTTATGACGATTGCAGAACATTTCGGAAAGCTTGACGGTATTAAAATCGCATATGTTGGCGACGGCAACAACGTTACTCGCTCGCTTGCTTTTGCAGGCGCTAAGCTCGGAATGAAAGTTGCAATCGCTTCGCCAAAAGGGTATGAGCTTGACAGCGAATCGATAGCTGAGGCAAATGAATTTTCGCCCGGTTCGACAACGCAATGCAATGATGCATACGAGGCGGTAAAAGATGCGGATGTGATTTATACCGATACGTGGGTGAGTATGGGCCAGGAAGAGGAAAAGCAAAAGCGCATTGCGGATTTTGCTGGCTTTACGGTTGATGAGCAACTGGTCGCTGCGGCCTCGACTGACGTGAAAATTATGCATTGCCTGCCTGCGTATCGCGGATTGGAAATTACTGATGGTGTGGTCGAATCGAAAAACTCGGTGATATTTGACGAGGCAGAGAACCGACTGCACTTCCAAAGGGCGTTATTAAAAAAATTGATGAGTTAATAAATGAGTGAACATAAAATTATTATAGGTGATTCAAGGAGTATGTCTGACATTCAGAATGAGTCTGTGCATCTTGTCGTAACTTCTCCGCCATATTGGCAACTCAAGGATTATGGCAGCGAAAGTCAAATAGGTTATAATGACAGCTATGAAGAATACATAAACAATCTTAATTTAGTTTGGAATGAATGTGGGCGTGTTTTACGTTCAGGTTGCAGATTATGTATTAACATTGGAGACCAGTTTGCTCGTTCGGTTTATTATGGACGATATAAAGTTATCCCAATACGCACAGAAATTATAAAGTTTTGTGAGACGATAGGATTTGACTATATGGGGGCCGTTATCTGGCAAAAGGTTACCACCTGTAACACGACAGGTGGAGCTACGATTATGGGTTCATTCCCCAATCCGAGGAATGGGATACTTAAATTGGATTATGAGTTTATTCTTATATTTAAAAAACCAGGCAAGCCACCAACGGTAGACAAAGAGAGCAAAGAGAAATCCGGTATGACCACCGAAGAGTGGAATAGATATTTTACAGGCCACTGGAATTTTGCTGGCGAAAAACAGGGCAAGCACTTGGCAATGTTTCCGGAGGAATTGCCCAGACGTTTGATTAAAATGTTCAGTTTTGTTGGTGATACAGTTTTAGACCCATTTCTTGGTAGCGGAACAACATCTCTGGCGGCAGGCAATCTTGAAAGGAACTCTGTTGGTTATGAAATAAATCCGGAATTTATCCCAGTAATAGAAGGACGTTTAGGGATAAGGACGCCATTGATTTTTGAAGACAGGGACATTCAGATAGTCAACCAAGCTCAAAAGAAAAAGTGCTATAAATCCGAAATTGAAAAATTGCCATATATTTTTAGGGACCCTGTAAAATTTGACAAAAAAACTGAACCACATAAATTACAGTTTGGTTCAAAAATCAATAAAAACAGTAAGAAGACACAGGAATATTATAGAGTTAAAAAAGTAATTTCTCCTGTCAGCCTAGAACTTAACAGTGGATTAAAGGTCAGATTGCTTGGCTTAGAAGAAAAAAAGGAAACAAAAACTCAGGCAATAGAGTTTCTCAGGAGTAAAACGAGAGGTCAGAATGTATTTATGAAATTTGGCTCCGTAAAACACGATAAGGAAAATAATCTTTTGTGTTATTTGTATTTACAAAACAAAACATTTATTAACAGGCATTTATTAAAAAACAACTTAGTTAAATCTGACAATACTGGAGTAATTAAAATATAAGAGGATAACACATGGCAAAAGAATGGGTTTTAAACAGTGCGATGAATCGATTTCAGCTTAATTTCAAACGAAATGTAGGTGCTGTTTCTGAAGAAATAAGAAAATGTTCCCCTAAAACGCTTGAGCAATGGAAAGATTATTATTTTGGCAGTGTTTATCCTAAAAGTCATCTTGAAGAATTGGGTCGTAAACTTTATATTAAAATAACAGAAGTAATATCTGCTGAAGTCGAGAATATAACCGAACAGGATTGTATAAATTATATGATAGGACTTGTCCTTGACAGGACTTATGATGGTTATGATACTGAAATAAAGACCATATATGGACAATTGCAAAATTTGTTGGGACAAGAAATAGAACCTGCTCCAGATGAGTGGGATAGATTATATAATGTTGATTTCTTTATAAAAATAAAAGAAAGTTACATTGGTTTGCAGGTAAAACCAGCAAGTGGGGTCTCACATATACCTCAGATATTCAAAGAAAAAACACTTCAGCAAAAAACTCATGATAAATTTAAAAATAAATATGGTGGACAGGTTTTTTACGTCATTTCTGTGAAGGATGGGAAAAAGAAAGTGATTTATAATCCTGAAGTTGTTGAGCAAATCATGGCAGAGATAGAACGACTGTTAAAATGAAAATTCTCGTTGCGACGACAAATCCCGGCAAAATGGCTGAGCTAAAAGCACTGCTGGATACAAATATCCAGTGGCTTAGTCTGGCTGACTTTCCAGATACAAAAGAAGTGCCGGAAAACGGCGAAGCCTTTGCGGAAAATGCCCGCGCAAAAGCAATTGGGTATTCAAAACAAACCGGCCTATGGACGGTAGCGGATGATTCGGGGTTAGTTGTCGATGCACTTGGTGGCGAGCCGGGAGTACACTCGGCACGGTTCAGCAGCGAAAAAGAAAATAGCCGTGAATTACTCGACCATAAAAATATGACGAAAGTGCTGGAGCTACTTGCTGGCGTCGAAACGGAAAAGAGAACTGCCAGATTTGTATGCAATATCTGTATGGCAGATGGCGAAAAAGTTTTGATTGAAACACAAGGGACTATGGAGGGAGTCATAGCTGAGAAAGAAATCGGTAACAACGGTTTCGGCTACGACCCGATATTTTTTCTGCCGCAAATGAACAAAACGGTTGCACAACTGGCCAAAGAAGAAAAAAACCTCATCTCGCACAGAGCACAAGCGATTGCCAACTTCAAGAAGCAGTTAGCAGTGTTTTTTTGAGATTCCTCCACGTTGGTCTAAATGACAACAAGCTATTATGAACAGGAACCGTCATAACGCACGAACCCCGGCAAACAAGTTGCCGGGGCTAAATAAAAAACTGGATTCCTGCTTTCGCAGGAATGACAAAACAAACCCCCGATTTGTAAATCGGGGGCTAACTAAAGGAATTACTATTCCGGCGACTTACGTCGCTCGGCTACTATACGGTGGGAAAGGGATAGCAAAATATGGAAGCACGAACCCCCAAGCAGGCTTGGGGGCCAAATGACAAAGTCGTGTGCGAATGGTTAATTTAAAAGGAGATTCTGCGCTCGCAATGACAAAAAGTGTTCCGGCCGCTCCCGCGGCTCGGCTACTAAGCGATGCGAGCGGGTTATTTCACCGCAGAGGGCACAGAGTATTCCGCAGGCTTACGCCTACGGCTAATAAGATTTCGTCCCTTCGGGACTTTGCTTGACAGCGCAAAAATTAATCGGTATTGGTATTAGTTGCTCTTTAGTGAAGGTAGCCGAACGGCGGGAAATCGTAGTAGGGCACCTGCGGACTGCTTCCTGTTTTAAAGGCAAAAGCTACAATCAGTAGCCCTGCCAGGACTATTATTGTGGCTAAAATACCCCAGAAAGCAGGATTATGTACAAGTTTTGCTGTGAACTCGGCAATCTCATGCTCAAATCGTCTTATATCCGCTGTGAGTCTCATTTTTAAGCCTCCTTTCGACTTATTCCCTTGAGTTTATACGAAAAAAAAGGTTTTTAAGTTCAGGGAACCTCCCAAAATTCATTTTGGCGGACAAGCGAACCTTTTTGCCCGCGGCCTGCGTCAGACAAAAGCCGCTTTATCTACGGATAAAGCTGATTTGTCTTCCTTGCCGCCGAACAAAAATTTTCTACTTGCCGCTCAAAAGCAATTATTAGAGCTCCCCTTCATTTCTGCCAGCCTTTGGTGCGAAAGTAATGAAGTGTGTGGACAATCCCAAAACCGTTTTTTCTTGACAATATCGAGCATAGCCGTTATTTGTCCTAATTCTAATCCGAAAATTATTACATTTTACCTTATTTATTATGGCTAAAACTACTCGTTCGAAAAAACCGACCTGCAAGAATCTCGTAATTGTAGAATCACCCGCCAAGGCTAAGACTATCAATAAATATCTCGGCAGTGATTATCACGTTGAAGCGTCGATGGGTCATATCCGCGACCTTCCATCTAAGGGCATTTCCGTTGATATCGAAAATGGCTTTGAGCCGACTTACGAAATTACTGCCGGCAGGAAGAAGCTTGTCAGCACCTTAAAGTCTCTGGCGAAAAACTGCGAGATGTTGTATCTGGCAACTGACCTTGACCGTGAGGGCGAGGCGATTGCGTGGCATTTGGCGCAAGTGCTTGGTGTGCCGGAAGAAAAAACTCAGCGGGTTATATTTAATTCGATAACTAAAAAGTCTATTCAGGACGCATTTGCCAATGCTACAACTTTAGATGTTGATAAGGTTATGGCCCAGCAGGCTCGGCGGATACTCGACAGGATTGTTGGTTATCAGATTTCGCCGTTACTTTGGAAAAAAGTTGCTCGTGGACTCTCGGCCGGCAGAGTTCAGTCGGTGGCGGTTAAAATGGTTGTCGAAAAGGAACGCGAGATTCGGGCATTTGTGCCAATCGAATACTGGCTGATACCAGCGGTCTTTACGACAGAGGTTGCATCAGCAGAGGAGTATTCGCAGCAATGGGAAAAATTTATTTCTGCCAGAGACGAAAAGGATAAAGGGCCAACGCTCGTAAAGCAAAACGATTGGCTTGCCGGGCGAAGTGGTTTTAAGGCGGAGCTGCATAGTGTTGATGGCGAAGCGTTTTCGACTGACAATGAGAAACGCGCGATGGAAATTTATGCAGGTCTCAGCAAGGCCGATTTTTCGATAACCGATGTTCAGGTTAAGAGTTCGTCGTCGCGTCCTGCGGCACCTTTTATTACATCGACACTTCAGCAGGCTGCTTCTAACAAGCTCGGATTTGCGACTAAGCGAACGATGCGGGTTGCTCAGCAGTTGTACGAAGGTATTGATATGGGTTCGCTGGGTTCGCTGGGTCTGATTACCTATATGAGAACCGACAGCACGCATTTGTCGGGCGAGGCTTTGAGCGATGTTCGCAGGCATATATCAAATAATGTCGGCCAGGAGTATCTGCCGGAGAAGCCGAACTTTTTCGGGTCAAAGAAAAATGCTCAACAGGCTCACGAGGCGATTCGGCCCACAGATTGTGATATTGTCCCCGGCGATACGCTCAGGGGTTTTCTCAGCGAAGAACAGTTTAAGTTGTATCAGATTATATGGCAGAGGTTTGTTGCTTCGCAGATGACTTCGGCGAAATGGAATACGACTACGCTTGAGGTAACTGCTGAAACGGCTGCCGGAAAGTGCTGTTACAGGGCTAATGGGCGGGTACTCGTTTTTGACGGGTTTACAAGAGTCTGGCCTGTCAGCTCTGTCGAGCAGGTGCTTCCGAAAGTGGAAGTCGGCGATGCACTTGGCGCGCTCGACGTTAAAGCTCAGCAGCATTTTACGAAGCCGCCGGCAAGATATAATGAGGCATCGTTAGTTAAGGCGTTGGAGAAAGAGGGTATCGGCAGGCCGAGTACATACGCCTCGATTATCAGCACGATTCAGGACAGGCGATATGTTGAGCAACTCGAAAGACGATTTTTTGCTACCGATATTGGCGAAGTGGTTACGGAAAAGCTCGTTGAGTTTTTCCCGCGCGTTCTGGATATGAACTTTACCCGCCATATGGAAGAGCAACTCGATAAGATTGAAGAGCAACATTTGGAATGGACCTCGGTGCTGGAAGAATTTTACGAGCCTTTCAGACAGAATGTTGAAAAGGCGACCGAGGATATGAAACACGCCAAGGCAGAAACCAAGCCGAGCGAATACGAATGTCCGAAATGCAAAAAGCCGATGGTTTATCGGTTCGGCAAGAACGGTAGATTTTTGAGTTGTTCAGATTATCCGAAATGTAAGTTTGCCTGTCCGTGCGACAGGGAAGGTGTGAAGCTCGAAGAACAGGTCAGCGAACATAAGTGTCCCGAATGCGGTAAGCCGATGATTCATAAGCACAGCAGGTTCGGCGAATTTCTGGGCTGTTCGGGGTACCCGGAATGTAAGACGACGCAGAAGATTGATAAGGAAGGCAATGTTCTTCCGCCTACACCGCCAGCAGAGCCTTCAGGGGTGAAGTGTTATAAGTGCAAAGAGGGCGAACTGGTGATTCGCCAGAGCAAGAAAGGGCCGTTCCTGGGATGCAATAAGTTCCCGCGCTGCCGGACGATTATCAGTATGAAGCAGTTGGATAATCTTAAACAGTTGCAGGCAGATGGCATTTGGCCGCCTGACACCTGGGAAAAAGCTGACGAACTGCTGGGCAGGAAAAAGGCTGGCGCTAAGAAAAAGACTACTGCCAAAAAGAAGACAGCGAAGAAAGCTGTAAAGAAGAAAAGGACTTCCAAGAAGAAGACAACGGTTAAAAAAGTGGCAGCGAAGAAGAAAGCTTCCTCCAAAATCGCTGTGAAAGAAGATTAGAGCAGTTTAATTTTTCGTGTTCGCTTTATGCCTGTTGCGGTTTCGGTTGGCGGCATCAGAAATACTCACCCTATAACAAGTAGGATTGCGTTTTCTTCCTTGCCAGCCTTGTCTTCACGACGAGCCTAAATGCGAACAGAAAATATTAAAATGCTCTAAAAAAAACGAGCAGCCGCGCCCGGTGAGGGAATACGCTAAACTGCTCGCAGGAGGAGGAAGAAGAAGATTTCAGTTTTATATACTCAGATTATCGGCACTTTGTTCATAGTTTCGTTAGAAAAAAACTGATTTTTCGCTAATGGAAAACTAACTTAAAGTCGAGTGGAATGTAAATTTTTTCCGAAAAATAGCGAAAAAGCAGCATTTTGCCCAAAATTAAATACAAATAAATTCTTGTGATATGCGGTATATAATTGTTTTAAAAAGGGTTATGTCAGTGTCAAAATAGGGGGTTTTGCTGTTTGTTTTTATATAAATAAATTTGAATTATCACAAATAGCCTGTTGATAATAAAATCACAAGCGTTAAGGGAGCCTCTAAAAATTCATTTTGGCGGACAAGCGAAGACCCAAAGGGCCATTAAAAAGCGTTGAAGACAGTGGAAACTGTCAAAAAGTACATTTGTTACACAACGCCTATTAACCAACCTAAGGTTGTTTTGTCGCTGAACAGTGTCAGGCAAAAGCCACTTGAACTACGGCTCAAGCTGATTTGCCTTCCTTGTCAGCGAACAAAAATTTTCTACTTGCCGCTCAAAAGCAATTATTAGAGCTACCCTTTATTTTCAAGGAAAGTTAAAGTGGGTAGTATTGATGATAATATCGAGTCCGGGCCTATTGAGATAGTTGAGCCGATAGGCAAGAGGGTTTTGGTTCGTAAGGACGAGGACAAGAAGGAAACCAAAGGCGGCATAAAGCTGCCGGATAACATTGAGATTCCTACCATCACCGGCAGGATAGTTGCGGTCTCTACGGAGGTTGAGAATATGCCGGAAGTGCCACTTGTTCAGTACGACAAAGTGCTGTTCAATCCGAAGGGTGCTGTGCCGGTCGATTTTGAGGGCAGTAACCGTTTGTTTGTCGTCGAAGTCGAAAACATCGTGGCAGTGTTTCGGAAAGACTGCCTTTAGGCAGTTATGAGTTTTGAGTCTTTAGTTTTGAGCTGTTTGTCCGGCGACTTCCGTCGCTCGGCTACTATGAAAAAATAAAAATATGAAGGCAGAAGCCGAGTTGCGGAAGCAACCGGATAATTCACACGGAAGCCACTCTATCCGGCAGCCTCGGTTGGTCGCTGAGTGGTCAAGAGCGCGTAAATTTTAAAAAAAGACAAATAGATAATGCTGCCTTTAGGTACATAAACAGTGCGTTGCGAATAGAAAGCTGTATCGTAAAAATCGGAGCAGGCTTTTAATACAGGAGCGGTAATGTTCGGACTTTCGATTATTGATATAATTGTCATCGGTTTGTATTTCGCGGTTATGATATCCATCGGCATCTGGTCGATGCGAAAGATTAAGAATCAGGAAGATTATTTTCTTGCCGGCAGAAGTTTCGGCAAGTTCATTCAGACCTTCGCGAATTTTGGGCAGGGTACCAGCGCTGATACCTGTGTTGGCGTAACAACAACGACATACAGTAATGGTGCCGCGGGAATCTGGAGTTCACTGCTGTATCTTTTCGCTACGCCTATGTACTGGATGGTTGCGCCCTGGTCGAGAAGGCTGAGATTGCTGACACTTGGCGATTTCTTCATAGAAAGATACGGCTCAAAACGAATGGCCGGCGTTTATGCTGTTATAGGCTCTGTCGGTATGATGACTATGATTGCGGTTGGCTTCAGCGCAATGACAAAGACCGTAGTAGCCCTCGCTCCAAAACAGGTGAGCGAATTATCTGCCAGCGAACTGAGCGAGTACAATAGTGCCATAGAACTTGACGAACTTCAATCTGATAATTATCAAACCCTTACCCCGGAACAAAAAAGCAGGCTCGCTGAACTTTCGCAAAGCAGGCCTCAAAAGATTTTCTCTCATATTAATCAGAATGCCCTGATGTGGCTCGTCTCTATCATTGTTATGCTTTATGCTGTGCTGGGCGGGCTTGAGGCTGCGTTTCTGACTGACACGATTCAGGGTATCTTTATAATAATACTGTCGCTTTTGTTGATTCCTTTTGGATGGCTAAAAATAAATGCTGTGTATGGCGGTTCTGGTTTTATGGATGCGATGCAAACGGTGCATTCTCAATTGCCGGAATCATTCTTTGAGATATTCGGCTCCCCGAACACTATTGATTTTACCTGGTATTACATTCTTGCCCTGTCGATTATGGGAATGATAAATGTTGTCATTCAGCCGAACTCTATTGTTGTTTCAGGTTCTGCCAAGAGTGAATACGAATGCCGATTTGGTTCTGTTGTCGGCTGCTTTATGAAGAGATTCGTAACTATTTTCTGGGGCTTTTTTGCTCTTATGGCTATCGTGCTTTACCACGACAAAGTTCACAACCCTGATTTTGTGTGGGGTTACGCGACGCTTGACCTTTTAGGTCCGTTAAATCTGGGTCTTGTGGGCCTTATGATAGCCTGCCTGATGGCAGCTCTTATGAGTACAGCGGATTGTCTGATGATTACCTGTTCGAGCCTTTTGACTCATAATCTTTATATGCCGTCAATTCCCGGCAGGTCGGAAAAGCACTATGTGTTTGTAGGCAGAATAATTGGCGGCCTGGTTGTTATCGGCGGTGCTTTGATAGCGACACAGTTTGACAGTATCCTGCAAATACTGAAATTTATGTGGGAAATAAATGTAATGGTAGCGGCCAGCTTCTGGCTGGGGATGAAATGGCGCAGGGCAACAAGGAAAGCAGCGTGGGCA
Organism: Anaerohalosphaeraceae bacterium; assembly: GCA_021108375.1. Taxonomy (GTDB): domain Bacteria; phylum Planctomycetota; class Phycisphaerae; order Sedimentisphaerales; family UBA12454; genus JAIORA01. Next base: position 46,471 of record JAIORA010000012.1, on the reverse strand, counting down.
TCTATTGTTACGACAGCGGTTTTGTTCTTTGTTCTGCCCTTAATTGTGCCGGTTTTGGTACCCTCTTTAAGAACTAACGATGCCCTTCTGGAAACAACTCATCCTGCCCCTGTGGTCAGGACATATACTGCCCATCAGATGGATGTTGATGTTCGTATGGTTGAAATCGAAAAGTGGGACAGACTCAATACCGCTGGAATGGCTGAGACAATTCGTCCTGTCGTTCTGCGGGTCGGCGATGAATTTACCAGAACATACAAGCTGCCTGTCAAGTCTATTTTCTGGACTAAGGGAGTAAAGGCCAATGGCCAAAAGCAGCGGCAGGGTTATGGAATGCTGAGTTTGGAACTGCTTTTGATTGACAAGCTCGGCGGCAATCTGTCCGCTAACCCGTATGCGTTAAATGAGACTATTCGCATCGCGACAAGAACGACTGTACCTTTTATTGTGCTTGTTATTGTTTCGTTTCTGACAAAACGCGATGACAAAAAAATGCTGGACAGGTTCTTCGTTAAGATGAAGACGCGGGTTAGCAGGGACCACGATACAGATGCCAGAGAGATGCAGCTTTCTTATGCCAATCCGGACAGGTTCAACGATAGAAAGTTGTTCCCCAATTCCGACTGGGAATTTGACAAGTGGACAAGGGAGGATGCTGTCGGATTTACGCTTTCTGTGGTTACTGTATTTGTGGTTATTGGCTTTTTGATGCTTTTGATAGGGGTGGGGAAAATTTGAGGGAACCTCTAAAAATTCATTTTAGCGGACAAGCGAACAAAAATTTTCTACTTGTCGCTCAAAAGCAATTATTAGAGCTGCCCTTAAGTTTTTAGATTTTGTTTAGAGCAGTTTAATTTTTAGTGTACCGTTTATACCTACTGCGGCTTCGGCTGACGGCATCAGATTTGCTCGCGAGATTTCAACATCACTGCGCAATCTTCTTTGTCAGCCTTGTCCTCATAACGGCTTAAACCAGTACATAAAATCTTAAAATGCTCTAAATCAGACACAGACTCGTGCAACGCAAGCGAGATTTCGCAGAGCAGCATTAACACGGATTTTTATCTCATCACAGAGAACACAGAGAGCACAGAGTTTTTTTATTTAACCCCCAAGCAAGCTTGGGGGTTTGTGCCTGCATAAAATTCAAGCCGTTAATATCTCATAACGCACAAACCGTCGGGCTGGCCCGACGGCTAAATAGGGAATGTGCAAACCATTTTATCCGGCCGCTTCCGCGGTTCGGCTCTTAGGCGATGAGAAACGGGACAAACCGTTATGAACGTAAGACAACCCCGGCATAGTAATGTCGGGGCTATATAAAAAATCTGCCGGTTTTTTATCGGACTTCTCTCGCGGGCAATCGCCCACTATAACCTGCACAGCCAGTATTTTTGCGGCGCATTAACTCGGCCCCCCTTTGTGTCGAAAAAGCCAGTATGAACAGGCACAAAGACATATATACTACCGGCCAGGTCGCTCGCATCTGCAATGTCGCACCGCGAACCGTTACCAAATGGTTCGATAGCGGCAAGCTTCGCGGATACCGAATCCCCGGCGGAAGAGACCGCAGGATTCCAGCGGTTGAACTTTTACGCTTTATGAAAACACACAACCTGCCAATAGAACAACTCGAACTCGACCAACTGCGAATACTCATAATCGACAGTACTGCCGTAACCGATAGGCTATTACAAGAACTGAAAAAAATAGATACCTACGATGTACAAATCGCAAAAAGCAATTTCGATGCAGGGCTAATCGTCCAAAAATTTCTGCCAAATATCGTACTGATAAACCTTTCAGCTTCCAATATCGACGCTGATAACATCTGTAAAAATATAAGAACCAACGATGATTTGCCGGGAACAAAAATCATCGCTATCGCCAGCAGCATAACCGCTGAACAAGCCAGCGCCATAATCGCCAAAGGCTATGACCAATGTGCGGGCAACGACTGGGGAATTTCGGAAATCATCGCAAAAATTGACCGGGCCGTATCGCTGGTTCACTAAAAGCCTATCTTGGAGCAACCAAAGAAAATTAACCACTGATTACGCAGATTGCACTGATTAAAAAAAAGTAAAAAGATAAAAAATGGATACCCGCTTTCGTGGGTATGACAAAAGAAATTAACCACGAATTGACACGAATAAACACAAATACAAAAAAGAGATTGCTTCGCTGCGCTCGCAATGACAAAGTCGGTGTGGATGGGTTATTCGACCCTTTCAGGGTCGGGTGTGGGAGCGATTCTTTACCCCGAGTTTCGCTTCGCTCACACGGGGCTATTATATTAAATCCCTACGGGATTTTTATCCGGCCGCTTCCGCGGCTCGGCTACCAAATGATGGGAACGCAATGACAACAACCCTATTCCAGCAACTTACGTCGCTCGGCTTCTAAAGCAATTCAAGCCCTAAAAGCCCTCTGGCTTGATACGCTTAGCTTTCGATGGACGGATGTTTTTGGGAGTTCTGTGTTTTCGTAATTGGCGGAGGAAGTATTCGATATCGTCCGGCAAAGGTGCCTCAAACTGCATCAACTCCTGCGTGTGCGGATGTGTAATCTCCAGGTGCCGGGCGTGCAGAGCAACTCTTGCCATAATAGGCTCTTCCGGTGCGGAGTCCCTGTCTTCGAGTTGCCACGGATAGACAACTCTGCCGCCATACATAGTGTCGGCAACTATCGGATTTTTGATGTGCGATAAATGCACCCTTATCTGATGAGTCCTGCCCGTGCGAATATCGACTTTGAGCAGCGAGTAGCCTCTGAACTTTTCCAGCACTTCGTAAAATGTTACAGCCTCTTTGCCATCGTATTTGACCGCGCACTTTTCACGAATTCTCGGATGAACCCCGATAGGCTGATTGATACAGTCAGCCTGCAAATCCGGACAGCCGTGAACCAGAGCAAGATAAAACTTTTTTGTTTGCCTTCTCTCAAACTGCCTTGCCAACTGCCAGTGAGCGGTATCGTTTTTCGCAACGACAAGCACGCCGGTCGTGTTGCGGTCGAGACGATGTACTATGCCGGGACGAAAACTTTCGCTGCCGGTCGAAAGCTGCTCGGAATAATACATCAGCCCGTTTACCAGTGTGCCGTTCTTGTATTGGCGGGCCGGGTGGACTATTAAATCGGCCTGCTTGTTCAGCACGATGATATGAGCATCCTCGTAGATAATGTTCAGAGGAATCTTTTCCGGCAGTATCTCCTTAGTCTCTGACAGCGGCAGAATCACATCAATTATATCGCCGCTGCTGAGATTGAAGCTCTGCTTGACCGCGTTACCATTTACCGTAACGCCTTGCTCTTTGATGAGTTTCTGAATAGTCGTTCTGCTGAACTGGTTGAACCTGCCCTGCAAATACTTGTCAAGCCTGCGGAATTTCAGATTGTTTCCGACGCTCAAATTGACGCGCTCGGCCTGAGAGCTTTCGTCGCCATCGAGCTCAGAATCAGCATCGTCGATATTATCGACCGGCTCGGCGGAAAAAGCGGGCTGGAAATTTTTCTCGTCTTCGATTTCCATTTACTTAGCTGAATTGGAATCAGAAATTTCCCACAGTGGCTGATTCGCATCCGGAACTGCCGGAGCTTTAGTCATATACACCGGGCGACGACTTTCCGCTAAAACACTCAATCTCACCTTTGCCCTGGCAATATACATTGTACCCTGATAATCCGGATTCCCGGCGATACCGCTATATACTTCAATCGCCTGGTCAAGTTGGCCCATATCCTCAAGGCAAAGGCCCGTTCCATACTGAGCCATCGCGGAAATCACAGGCTCGCCAGAGGCCTTTTTAAACGCCTGTTGATAAATGCCCTGAGCCTGGGTGAGTTGGCTTTGGCGAACATCGGCCTCGACCGCATCGCCGCGATAGTGCAGCTCACTTCGGAGGGCTTCAGCCCTTTTTATCATTGCGAGCGAGGAAAGCAATGGATGCTCGGTCTCGCGAGAAACCTGTTCAAGACCACTGGCTGTATTGAAAAACAGGTTAGAAACACCCAGTTCCTGACCCTTGCCATGCAAAACCGTCAGCTTGTTGTGCCTGACTTGCTCTAATAACTGAGTTATCCGGGGCTGAGCCGACTGGTTTTTTTTGTCATAAAAGCCGTAATAGAAAACCGTATAGGCAATAAGAGCCACTGTTACTATCGACCCTACGGTAACCGTTGTGCGATTTTGACGGAGCCACTGCGGAAAATGGACGAGCCAGTCAGCTAATTCGTTTGTTGCCAACTCGTGGCGACGTTCTGATTTCATTAGGCACCTCTTATAAACTGTTTTATTTAGGCTGGTGATTATAGACGCTTTTCTTTTGACTTGCAATATCTGTTTTTCGGGACTAAAATTCCGGTTTCGCAGGCTTTTTTACTATGTATAAGGAAAATATCGATGTTGCCAGCACCTGTTGCCTCTAATATAACCGCAAAAGCTGTTTTTGTCGCTGTTTTGGGCTTTTTCACTCTGGCCGTTGGCGCCGCGTTCGACAGCAAAAGACATATCTCGATAGACGAAATCAAGCCCGGAATGGATGCTTATTGCCTGACTGTCTATAAGGGTGTGGAGATAGAAAAGTTCAATCTCAAGGTTGTTGACGTTGTGAGAGACGTATCAATCGGCAGGAACGCTATTTTGGTTATGGGTACCGACGAGAGGTTCATCCATACCGGCCCGGTCGCCGGGTGTAGCGGCTCGCCGGTGTATATTGATGGCAGAAACGCAGGGGCACTGGCCTTTGGCTGGAGCTTCAGCAAGGACCCGCTTTATGGGGTTACGCCCATCGCGGAAATGCTGGAAGTCGGTTCGCACAACAGAACAGAATCGATGACCCGTGCGCCGCTGGATTTTTCGAGTCCGCTCGATTTGAAAAAAACTTATGAACAAATGCACGCAACTTTCGATTCGCAGAAAAGTACAAACTTCAGCGGAACATCGGCGCTTTTGTGTCCGCTTTCAAGCTCACTGCCTGCCGAGGCTTTTGCGGGAGTTAAAAACCTTTTCGCCTGGGCCGGTTTGATGCCGGTAGCGGGGGCGAGCAGTTCGCGAAAATCAGAATACAAAGACAGAAAGCTCGAACCAGGAAGTATACTTGCAATACCGATGGTGAGCGGCGACATTGAATTGAGTGCTATCGGAACCGTTACTGAAGTTGATGGCGATAAAATTTACGCATTCGGCCACAGTATGACCGGCCAGGGGCCAATAGATATGCCGATGGCAACCGGCTATGTAAACACCGTTGTCGCCAGTGTTGTGCGGTCGTTCAAGTTCGGCCAGTCCATCGATATCAAAGGCGCACTTTATGCGGACGAATCAACCGCTATAGCCGGACAACTCGGAAAAAAAGCAAAAACAATACCGGTAGATATTGTTGTTGACCGGTTCAATGACAAAAAAAAGACATACCGCTGCGAAATGATTTCACATCGATTTTATACTCCGCTGCTTACTGAGGCGTGCATCGCCGGTACCGCGGCAATGAAGGGGCCTCTGCCGACAGAACATTTAATAAAATATAAAGTTAAGATAGGACTGGAAGGACGCGAGCCGATAGAGTTTGAGAACTTTTCCAGCGCTGTCGATTTTTCAGGTATTCTGGCCCACAGCGTTGGAGCCGTCGGGCTGATTATGAATAATCCATACAAAAAAATTGATATAACTTCGATGGCTTTCGATATAAAAATTATGCCGAAAACCGCTATCTCTCACATCTGGTCGTTCGATGTCTCGGATTCAACGGTAAAGCCCGGACAGGAGATAACCGCTCAGGTAACGGTTCAGTCGTATCTGAAGGGATTGAAAAAATATTCCTGCCAAATCAAAATACCGCCGCAAACACCCGCAGGGACTTACACTCTCAGTGCCGGTGGAACCGGAGATTACGGCAATTTCAAAAGAAAGAACGCACCTTATAAATATGTCCCGGAAAATCTCGATTCGCTTATCAGTATAATAAACGAAATCGCAAATACCCAAAATAATCGCCTGCACCTGCTTCTGCCTCTGCCTGCCGGCGGAGTCGCAATAGAATCATCTGAACTGCCCGATTTACCAACTTCAAAAGGCCTTCTGCTCGTAAACGGCAAACGTGCAAGCCAAACTCTTGCCGTGCCGAAATGGATAGAAAAAACCATAGAGACCGATACAATTATAATCGACCAGCGAGAAATTAAAATAACCGTTGCACCTGCTTTGAGCAGATAAACATAAATTATTTAAACACTGGTTACGCAGGTTTGTCATGAGCGTAGCCGAAGGATTGCACTGATTAAAAAAAAGGAAAAAGTGTTCTATGAAAAAGTATTTTGCGATAGTAACAGTAATGTCGATTTTGGTCGCAATGAACTGTTATGCGGTAACAAGTAAAATTGTCGAACATAAAAGCGCCGCTGAAATGGCTGACGGCGAAAAAGACAATGTCGTTATAAACTCGCGCGGCACGCTCCAGTTAGCAGGACAGACAAAACTGCTGAGCGAAGATTTTGGCAATGCGTGGGCCGCAAGCACAATGGTTTATTCTGATGACGGTTCAATATACATAGGCACAAGCCCTAACGGCGAAATCTTTAAATACAAAAACGGTAATACCGAAAAAATATATCCTATCGAAAAAGCTGCTTTGCCTGATGATGCGAACGGTTTAGACGAAAAATATATGACGAATACGCACATCTTCAAAATGATAACCGACTCGACCGGCAAACTTATTGTCGCTGTCAGTGGAGAAAAGTGCGAGCTTCTTAGATATAACGGCAAAAAATTTGAAACTATTTTCGAGCCTAACGATGCCAATTACATTTTCGCAATGACCCTGGATAAGGCCGGCAATATCTACACAGGCACAGGCCCGCAGGGTAAATTTTACCGACTCGACCGAAAATCAGGTGAGGGCGAACTCATCTACGACTGCCAGGACAAAAATATCCTATCGCTGACCACAAGCAAAGACGGATTTTTGTATGCCGGCACCGACACCAGAGGATTGGTCTATAAAATCGACCCGAAAAACAAATCTGCTGTCATACTCTACGACAGCAGCGAAAACGAAATATCAGATTTAATGTTCGATTCGCACGGCAACCTCTACGCAGCGGCGACATCGTACAAAGCAATAAAAGCCCAACTAAGCGGCGAGAAACACGTTGCTGAGACACCGCCGGGAAAGCCCGAACTGCCCGAAGCCTTAGATTCAACGTCAGGGGCCAATTCAGTCCAAAGCCTCAAAATCGCCAACCCCGGCAATAGCGATGACGATAAATCCGAAAAGCCGGCACCGCCGGCAGCGATGAAAAGAGGAACGCCCGGCCAAAATGAAAGCATAATATACAAAATTGATAAAGACGGATTCGTCGATACGATTTTTAGCCAGACAGCAGTTTTCTTCTGCCTTGCCGAGCAGGATAACCAACTGCTGCTCGGTACTGGCAACAACGCTCAGCTATATTCCGTTGACCCTGCAACCGAAATCCAAACGCTTATATACGAGGACAAAACCGCCTCGCAAATAACCGATATAATAACAATCGGTGATACCAGTTATTTTTGTACGGCCAACCCGATTAAACTCATTGAGCTTTCCGGCAATTTTGCCAAACAGGGGAATTTTATCTCGCCGTTAATTGATGCCTCTCAGCCAGCAAGCTGGGGCAAGCTGCAAATCGATGCCGAAATTCCCGGTGGCGCAAAAATAATGCTCTCGGCCAGGACAGGTAATACCGAAGACGCAAACGACCCGACGTATTCAGAGTGGACAAAGCCGGTCAAAATCAGCGAGCCCGTCGAGCTTGAAGTTCCGCTGGGAAGATTCTGCCAATACAAACTGCTGCTCAGCGGCAATGGCAAAGTAACTCCAATCATTCGACAAACCGCCACCGCTTTTGTGATACCGAATCTGAAACCAAAGGTAACATCGGTCAAAACTGATTCGGGTAAAGGCGATGACTCAGCAATGATAAAAATAATATTCGCTGCTGAAGATAGTAACGCCGACAAGCTTGTCTATAAAATCGATTTCAGAAAGGCTGGACGCAAAGGCTGGATAAAACTCAAAGATAAGCTCGAAGAAAATTCCTTCTCCTGGCCCAGCGGAACCGTAGAAGACGGCCTTTACGAAATCAGGGTTACAGCCTCTGACGAACCTTCAAATTCCGAAGCGACCGCTCTTGCAAGCTCAAGAATCAGTGAGCCGTTCACCGTTGACAACACCGCACCGGCCATTGAAAAACACCAAATAAAAATCGCCAAGGACACCTGTACCGCTGAATTTAAAATCCGAGATATGTTCAGCGTTGTGAAAAATCTCAGCTACACCGTCGACAGTAACGAAGACTGGAAATCAGCTCTGCCTGCTGATGGCATCTATGACACAACCCAGGAAAACATTACCATTGCCCTGACAGAGCTTGACCCCGGCAGTCACGTCCTGGCGGTCAGAGTTTCGGATGCTGCCGAAAATATGATATACAAAACGTTTGAATTCGAGATAAAATAAAAAGCCAATGCGAAAAATACCATTTGAAAAAATCGTTTCAACGGTAAAAACTCTGTGTGTCAAAAGCTGCTATGAACTGCCGCAGGATGTAATCGCGCATCTCAAAGCCAGCACTGATTCAGAAACCAATTCTGGCGCTCGAAAAATAATTGACCAGCTGCTCGAAAATGCAGATGTCGCCAGAGGCGAGCGAATACCAATTTGCCAGGATACCGGCCTGACGATAGTGTTTCTCGAAATCGGTAAGGACATTATTGTTGAGCCTCCTGCCGATAGCCCCGACGCAACGATAATCGATGCCGTCAACGCTGGCATAGTAGCTGGCTACGAAGAGGGATACCTTAGAAAAAGCGTTGTCGCAGAACCACTGAACGAACGAAAAAATACAAACACAAACACTCCCGCTGTCGTGCATATCGAAATAGTGCCGGGCGAGGAACTCTCGATTTCGGTTATGACCAAAGGCGGCGGCTGCGAAAACAAAAGCCGGTTCAAAATGTTCCTGCCGACCGACAGCAAAGAAACTGTTATCGACTGGATAGCTGACGTTGTCGAACAGGCCGGGGCAAATGCCTGCCCGCCATTTGTTGTCGGGGTTGGTATCGGAGGCAATTTTGAGAAGAGCTGCCTGTTGAGCAAAAAAGCTCTATTGCGAAATCTCGACTCGAAAAACCCGCAGAGTTTCTATGCGAAGATGGAAAAACAACTGCTCGAAAAAATTAACGCATCAGGCCTTGGCCCTCAGGGTCTTGGCGGCGATACGACTGCACTGGCCGTTCTGATAGAAACCGCACCCTGTCATATCGCCTCACTGCCGGTAGCGGTAAACATTGAGTGCCACGCACACCGACACGCCTCGGCAATTCTTTAGAGATGAAGACTTTCGTGACATAGGTTTGCCATCGCAACGTAATCAGCAGGGGCCAGCTCTTCGGGGCGGTGATGCGGCTCGATAAACGCACGCTCAAAAATGTCGTGCCAATTGTGAATCTTCAAGAGGTCGCCATCAGCAAATTTCACACAGGCCCGCATCATCTTCCTGCGATGCGACATAAACAAACCCACAACATCCTTGAAAAGTTTTACGTTGTGAATACCTGCGCATTTTTCGCTATCACGGTCAAAACGAATTATTGCTGATGATACCTTCGGCGGTGGCCAAAAGACCTTTGGCGAAAGTTTTCTGATGAGTTTTGCACTGCCCATCGCACCCATAAAAATACTCAGCGTGCCGTAATCGCCCGAACCAGCCGGCGATACCATTCGGTCAGCCATCTCCTTCTGCACCGTAACAACCATCGTATCGGCGATTGTTTCGCCCGAAAGCAAATTGACCATAACAGAAGAGGCAACATTATAAGGCAGATTGGCAACGAGCATCATCCTGCCGGAGAAACGCGTTTTCGCCTTTTGAATTGCGGCAAGCACTTTGTGATTGATTGTATTTTTGTTTTCCAGAGCATCGGCACAAAAAATCGTAAAGTTATCCGCCAAGCTGACAACGCTTTCAGTAATCTTAGCCATAATGCTATCGTATTCGACAGCGATAACCGCACCTGCTCTTTTCACAAGCTCGGCGGTTAGTGTTCCAGTTCCCGTGCCGATCTCCAGCACAACATCCCTTGTTGTTATCGCAGCATTTTTTAAAAGCAAATCCAGAAGATTCTTATCGATTAAAAAGTGCTGGCCGAGCCTTTTGTTTGGCTCGACACCAGCCGCCGCTAAAAGCTGCTGTATCTGCTGCTTACTCTGCATTAAAAACAATTCCTATAAATTAGCTTTTCCCCAGAGCTGCCATATTATTCAATATCGAATCGAGAGCTTTAGCAGTCTTGGATTTTATAAACTTCCCCATAATCGGAATCAATACAATCCAGGGGGCAGTTGGCGCAAGTATGATGAGGAATAATAATCTGGTGTCAATTTTCTTACTAAACATAATTCCGAAAAGTACCAAAAAAAACAGTGTCATCGAAATGATAAAAACTATGAGATATTTCATTAGCGACCGAACGCCGCCAAAGTCGGCCTTAATTGATAACTCATTAGCATATCCGGAAATGGTGATTTGCGAGACACCAATGAGTGGGTTTTGATTTGTGTTCATAAAACCGCCTGGCCCGGCCAACTCGATAGATTTGTCATCTTTGCGAATCACAGCAAAACTGTTGGGCATTAAAATACTCAACGCAATATCGAAAGCCTTTTCAGTGTTCCCGCTAAACGGTATGCTTTTTTCGTAATCCATAATTCTCTTTCTTGTTTACGTGCCTTTAAGGCACTTTGCCATATCTATGGCTTGCTGCAAGGCCGATTTCATACTCGCCTCGTCAGCAATGCCCCTGCCAGCAATATCAAAAGCTGTTCCGTGTGCCGGCGAGGTTCTGATTATCGGCAGCCCAATAGTAACATTGACCGCGTCCCGAAAGGCAAGCAATTTAACCGGTATCATTCCCTGGTCGTGATACATTGCGACAACGCCGTCAAAAGCTCCGCGGCTGGCCTTCAAAAAGAGCGTGTCCGCCGAGTAAGGTCCGCTGCATTTTATACCCACCTCACATGCCATCGTAATCGCCGGCGTTATCACCCGGCTTTCCTCATCGCCAAACTGGCCGTCTTCGCCGCAATGTGGATTCAACGCAGCAACGGCAATGTGCGGCTCTTCAATTCCGAAAAAATCCTTCAGTGCCGAGTTCAGCAAATCGATAGGCTCATAAACGCAGCCGATTGTAAACTTATTCCGCAAGTCAAAAAGCCCCTCGTGAATCGTTGCCAGCGCAACCTTCAACGGCCCGGCAATAAACATCATCGCTTTATGAGGGGACTTGCATCTCTCAGCCAGCATCTCGGTATGTCCCGGCCAGGTTGCCCCCGCCATATTCCAGCTAACCTTGCTAATCGGCGCGGTAACAATCGCATCAATAATCCCTGCCTGCGCGGCATCAATAGCGTCAAGGCAAAACCGAATCGAAGCCTCCCCGCCAGCTTTGCTCGGCCCGGCTATCCACAAAGGCACAGAATAATCATCGTAATCAGCCAGCATAACGTTGTGTGGATAATCACCGCTGATTTTTTCGTGCTGATGCCGCCCCCAATAAGGGTTAATCTCGGCAGAATCCGCCGCAATTTCCAAATGCTCCTGCGTACCGAAAATAATAAACTTCGCCTGCCTGCGAATGCAGGGGTCAGCCAGGGCCTTGACGACAATTTCAGGCCCTATTCCCAAAGGCTCGCCCATTGTTATGCCGATAACCAATTCATTATTGATATTGTTATTGTTGGGTAGGTTCATCGCAGATTAAAATCCCAGACTTTTCAATTTATCAACTGTCATCTGCGTACTGGTCGGCAGTATTTTATCGAGCTGCTGCTTTATCATTCTGCAAAGCATATCGGTTTCGATATTTACTTTTGCGCCAACCCTGTAATTTTTGAATATCGTATTTTCCCACGTCTGTGGAATTATCGCAACGCTAAAGCTCGCCGAGTCCATCTCCGCAATTGTCAGGCTGACCCCATCAATCGCTATCGACCCCTTAGGCACTACATAATCGAGAATTTCCTTACTTGCTGAAAATGTAACCGCCCAGAACTCGCCCTGTCTTTTAATAGTTTTTACCGAAGCGATTGCATCAATGTGGCCTTGCACAAAATGCCCGCCGAACCTGCCGCCGGCAGCCATCGCGCGCTCGACGTTAACTTTCATCTGCGCAGTAAGCGAGCCGATTGTCGTTTTTTTAAGCGTCTCGCTGCTGACATCGAACCCGACTCTATCCGCGGCCAAATCGACAGCCGTCTGACAAACACCGTTAATGCAGACGCTATCGCCGTGTTTGAGTCCCGCGAAAAGCGAACCCAAATCGACATACAGTTTGCCGCCGCCAGTGGTGTGCGAAAACGACTTAACGCAGCAAAGAGACTCTATCAATCCTGTAAACATCGTAACCTCAAATTATTATCCACACTAAGCACCTGTCCTAAAGACCATTATCGGCTACAATCTGCCAAAGTCAAACACCTTTTACAGATGTTACTTTTCGCTTTCAAAATCGACCCAAATACGTTATAATGCTCCAGCATTTTCTACATACGAAAGGGGCTTGATTTATGGCTTTGAATAAAACAAAATTCGTTATCAACAATTTGCTTTTGATATTATTGCTCTGTGGCTCGGCCTTTTGCGCAGACGATATGCCGGGAATGCCCGAAACCAGAGAACCCAGAACGCGAAACTCCCGTCAGCCCAGAGTTCACCAAAGCCGTGCCGAGAAACGCCAGGAACTCAAAAGGCAACGACAGGAAAAGGCACAAAATGCGCAGCAAGAAATCTCTGAAAATTACAAACTCATAATAGAGGCGGTAAATTCCTCGACAAAACCGGAAAAGCAAAAACTTGCTGAATTTAAAAAAACCGTTCTGAGAAACCGAAGATATCTCACGGTTTTGGATGACCAGCAAAGATGCGATTACCACGTCCTTGCTGCCTGGACGTATCATTTCGCGGGAAAAGATTCCAAAATACTATCACAGGCCGAAGATGCCCAAAAATCTGACCCGTTGAACAAAAATGCGATAGCGACCAGAATCTCAATGGCGATTTTATACCAGCAATACGATACGATTATTGAAGCGCTGACTCAAACGCAGGAAGAAAGCGAATCTGAAACCAAAGGCATATCCCGGCAACAGCAAAATAATCAGGAGACATCTCCAGAGATGCCGAATATGGGTACGTTTGGCCTGCCAGAAATACAGCAGCAAGATTATGCTCAGCAGAAAACGTCATACAAGCAAACTGGCAGCCAGCTTGAGGTTGACCCGAACTGGATAAGAATAGATTTGCTCGCAAAAACATTTGACCCAAATACCGAAAGTTTCGGCGAGGTAATTACTGATGCCGATGCTAACAGCGTATTGTGCGTACTACTATGGAAGCTCGACCAGAGAAACCTCGACCGATACGCAATCGCTGAAGAAGCTAATGAGCCTAACGAACCTAATGAGCCAAACAAACCTGAATCAGAAGAAGAAACGCCTGCCAAACCGGCTCCCGCTCAACCAATGCAGCCAGAATTTGGTATGGGTTTTCCAAATATGATGCCGCCTCAGCAATCGGAACTTCAGGGACAGCCAACTAAAGAACAGATAGGAACAAGGTATAACCGCGATGACCAAATCGACCCGGAAATAACGGCCTTTGCCAAGCTGTTTTCCCAACTCAGCGGTAATGAAAACCTCAAATTTATGATAGTTAATATCAACGGTTCAGCTGACAGGGAAACTGTAGAGAATTATCTTAAATATAATCCATTTCAGGCCCTGATACCGACAATAGTTCTGACGGATTTTAATTCGCTTGACTCGGCATTTATCAAAAACACCGACAGCCCGACCTTGCTGATAATTGATTCCAATGAAACTGTCCGCTATGCGGGGGCTGTCTCAGGCTTTCTGCCGAAAATGGTTATTCAAAAAATGCTATCGGCCCCAATAAAATTTGAGAAGGTTAAAAAACCGGAATCAGTTCCAACTTCCCAGCCGCAGCCTGTACAACCTCCGGCCCGGCTCTCGCCAAAAGAGGAAATTCCCGCTGAGCCTGCGATGAAAGTACCTGACCTGAAACCAAAAGTCGTTCAGCAATCCGACGACTATTTTGACCCTCTGGCCGAGCAACTTCTTGGAACAGCTAAAAGCCTTCTAAAGGTAGGTAACATTATGGTGCAATCACATTCATACGGTAAGCCAATAGCGATGTGCCGAAGAGTAATCAAAGAATACCCCGGCACAAAATACGAAGACCAGGCCAGAGTACTTTTAAGACTTGTCCCCGACAGATTCCACCGCCGCTACAAACTCACTGATGAAGAGTTGGGCCTGTAACTTTGTTGAAAAAGCCGCTCTGGTAAATACGCCCTCACCCCAGAAAATCTCCTTGTGCAGACGAAATTCCCAGTTGCGAGCTAACTGGCTGGCACATTCAAGCCTGTTGTCAGGAATAATTTCATGCCAGCCATTTTCCGGATGGCAAAAGACCAATGGCTGAGTCCGGCCATCCAGGTCATTGTGTTTCGTCCATAGCTGTTTTTTCTCCTGCTCGGTATCCCGTCCAGCCAATTCCGCTACTCTGCCAGCAAGAGAACGGAGTATTTGCTTATCGTTTGCACTAATCGTCTGGCTTTGATGTGAAATGTTTTGCTTGTCATTCATTTGGCTATTTCCCAAATTTTCTAAGGTTTTCAACTCGTTCATTTATATTTGCTTCGTGTTGTTCATCTGTGTAGCTGGGGTCTTTTAAATCTCGCCATAATTTACACGGGATTTCTGAGCAGAGTCCACAATTTTCCAATTTGTTTTCATTTATGACGCAATTGTAAATCGGGCAAAAAATTTCTCAAAAAACACCAAAAAATCTATTGACAGATAGGAGTTGCTACTATATAGTATTTAAAGGTAATAAATAAATACAGGCATAACCGTTTGTAAGGAAAGGTGTTATGGACGAAACATTTTTAAGGCATAAAATGGCTGATACTGAATTTGATAAAAAAATGGCTTCATTTTTCCTCAGGTGCAAAGAACAAGGCCTAAAAGTTACGCCCCAACGTACCGAGGTTTATAAGGCTCTGCTTACCTCGAAAGACCATCCCTCGGCAGAGGTGGTTTACGGCAGGGTGAGGGGCGTTTTGCCGAATATCTCGTTAGATACGGTTAATCGAACGTTGATTATGCTTAGTAAAATAGGGGCGGCTTTCATCGTCGAGGGCAGCGGCGATGTGAAACGGTTCGACGGCAATCTTGACGGTCATCAGCATTTTAAGTGCGTTAAATGTAAAAGAATTATTGACTTCAGGCATAAGCCGTTTGACAATGTGGATGTGCCGGAAGGACTC
This sequence comes from Anaerohalosphaeraceae bacterium, assembly GCA_021108375.1. GTDB lineage: Bacteria > Planctomycetota > Phycisphaerae > Sedimentisphaerales > UBA12454 > JAIORA01. The sequence goes on along the minus strand of JAIORA010000012.1, from coordinate 31,080 downwards.
GGAGAAAATGTTAAAGTCCTCAGGATGTGTGTTTACGCAGAGGGGATTTGTGAAAATTGTATCGCAAATGATTAAAAACTAACAGCAATTACTCTTATAAAATTAGATGGAGGTTTTCAAATGGCACTTAAAGGAACTCAAACAGAAAAAAACTTAATGGGCGCATTTGCCGGCGAATCACAGGCAAGGAATAGGTACACATATTTTGCCTCAGCAGCTAAAAAGGAAGGTTACGAACAGATAGCTGCTATCTTTGCTGAGACAGCAGCTCAGGAAAAAGAACACGCAAAACGTGAGTTCAAATTCCTTGAAGGCGGCGAAGTCGAAATTACCGCTGCCTTTCCGGCTGGCGTTATCGGCAGCACAATAGAGAATCTGAAAGAGGCCGCTGCCGGCGAAAATTACGAAACGACAACGATGTATCCGGAGTTTGCAGAGACCGCTGACAAAGAAGGTTTCCCGGAAGTAGCGAAAGTTTTTCGCGCTATCGCTGTTGCAGAGCAGAGGCATAGAGACAGATATTTAGCATTGGTTAAGAATATCGAAGATGTCGCTGTGTTCAAACGTAGTAAACCCGTTCGCTGGGTTTGCAGAAACTGCGGCTATGTACACGAGGGTGCTGAGCCTTGGAAATCTTGTCCTGCCTGTACTCATCCGCAGAGCTATTGCGAAATAGAAGCGGCAAATTTTTAATAAATCAAAACTGGATTTCCGCTTTCGCGGGAATGACAAAAACGAAATTGCCACGGCCTTACGGCCCCACAATGACGAAAAAATATGATTTGTACTCTGAGACAGGATTTTGAGATGAGAAAAGTTAAAGAAAATGTTTTTGCTGTTGGGGCAATAGATTGGGACAGACGGCTGTTTGACGAGTTGATTCCTCTGCCTGATGGAACAAGTTATAATGCTTTTATTGTCAAGGGTTCTGAAAAGACGGCTTTGATTGATACCGTTGACCCTGAGATGACGCCGACGTTGATTAAGAATATCATTCAGGCCGATATCGAAAAGATAGATTATATAATTTGTCATCACGGCGAGCAGGACCATTCGGGTTCGGCGGCAGAGATACTCAGGTTATATCCAGATGCTAAAATTGTAACGAATGCCAAATGCAAAGCGATGCTGATTGATTTGCTTTGCATAGCGGAAGATAAATTTGAAGTTATCGCTGATGGCGACAGTCTTAGTCTTGGCGATAAGATGCTGGAGTTTGTGTTTACGCCCTGGGTGCATTGGCCTGAAACTTTTTGCAGTTGGCTCGTTGAAGATAAAATTTTGTTCTCGTGTGATTTCTTCGGCTCACATATCGCATCGAGCGATTTGTTCGTTAAAAATGAAGATAAGATATACGAATCAGCCAAGCGGTACTTCGCTGAGATTATGATGCCTTTCAGAACCGCTATTCGAGGCAATATCGAAAAGATAAGCAAATTCGATATTGAAATAATCGCTCCCAGTCACGGCAGTTTGTATGACAAGCCGTCTTTTATTATTGATGCTTATAAAGAGTGGATTAGCGATAAGGTCAAGAATGAGGTTGTTATCGCCTTTGCTTCAATGCACGGTAGCACAAGGGCGATGACTGACTATCTTGTTGATGCACTTATCGATAGAGGTGTTACTGTAAAGCGTTTTGACCTGGTAGTATCAGACCTTGGCGAAATAGCAGCCTCGCTCGTTGATGCGGCGACGGTTGTTATTGGCACTTCGACCGTGCTGGCAGGGGCGCATCCGGCGGCGGCATCAGCGGCATTTGTGGTAAATGCGTTACGGCCTAAAACAAAGTTTGTTTCCATTTACGGTTCGTATGGCTGGGGCGGGAAAACGGTAGAGCAGCTAAGTGGTTTGTTAGGCAATCTAAAAGCTGAAATTATCGAGCCTGTGCTTGTCAAGGGCCATCCTAAAGGTAAAGACCTTAAAGCTCTCGACGAGATGGCAGAAGCAATCGTAGCGAAACACAGAGAGCTTGGAATTTTAAAATAAAAATTGATACTTATGCAAAGGAGATAGTTATGGCTAAGCAGTTGGAAGTTTATAAATGTATGACTTGCGGCAACATTATAGAGGTTCTTCACGGTGGCCCCGGCCAGTTAGTTTGCTGTAGCGAACCGATGAAACTTATGAGCGAAAATACTACTGACGCGGCAAAGGAAAAACACGTGCCGGTAATCGAAAAAATAGATGGCGGTTACAAAGTATCTGTCGGCTCGGCAGCGCACCCGATGGAAGAAGCGCATTACATTGAGTGGATTGAACTGCTTGCTGACGGTAAGGCTTACAGGCAATTTCTTAATCCCGGCGATGCGCCGGAAGCTGTGTTTGTGGTCGAGGCAGAGGCTGTAACGGCAAGAGAATTCTGCAATCTGCACGGGTTATGGAAAGCATAAAGAGTAGATTTCTCTCCCGATGAATCAGGACGAACTTTTGTATCCAAAGAAAGGGATGTTTGCGATGAAAAAATATAGATGCCTTGTGTGCAGTTATGTTTATGACCCTGCTGCTGGCGACCCTGATAATAGTATAGACCCCGGCACAGCATTCGAGGATTTGCCAGATATCTGGGTTTGCCCGGAGTGTGGGGCAGACAAAGACGAATTTGAAGCGGTATAAACTACTCATAAAAGCCAGAGAGATGTAGTCCGCCAGTTAATCACTAAGAAAAGCTTTGTGCCGAGCGAAAAATCTCCGATATGTAAATCTTTTTAAAGCCTTTTGGTTAAAGATGTTACGATTGCCACAACAGCTTCCTAAATTATTTTTTTGAAAAATAGTTTTTTTATATTGATGGTTTGAATTAGTTGGACTAAAATAGTCCTATATAAAAATAATAAACGATTATCACAGCGGGTATTTTGATGGATGTTATTAGAAGAAATACAGATTATGCGATGCGGCTGGTTGTTAGTCTGGTCGAAAATTATGGCGGCGAGTCGATTTCCGTAAGTGAGTTATCAAAACAGGAAGATGTGTCTTACGATTTGGCCTGCAAACTTTTGCAGAAGCTAAAGGCCGCAGGTTTTGTTAAGAGTTGTATGGGGCCAAAGGGCGGTTTTTTGTTAGCTAAAGAGCCGGGGAAAATAAGTATGCTCGATATTGTCGCTGCGATACAAGGACCGGTTATTATGAACCGTTGCCTCAATGCTGGTAGGATTTGTCCGAGGCAGCCGAGATGTGCGGTTAGTAGAGAGCTTATGAAAATGCAAAAATATATAGAGAATTATCTCGGCGATATAAAACTCGATAAGCTTCTTGAGCGGGGCGGGTGCGATTGTGGCGGAAAATAAAAATAAAGTAAATAATCTCAATAGTTGAAAGGAAAACAATATGTTCTGTTATCAATGTCAGGAAGCGTTAAAAAATGAAGGTTGCAAAGTCAATGGTATGTGCGGCAAAAAGGGAGATACTGCGGCCTTGCAGGATGTTTTGATTTATGTTGTAAAGGGTCTTGCTGTTATCGCTCAAAAGTGCGCTACGGTTGATAAAGAAGTTGGCGATTATATCGCCAAGGCTTTATTCATAACAATTACCAATGCCAATTTTGACAATGCATCAATTTCTAACGTTATCAAGCAGGGGTTGAAACTTCGTGAAGAAATTAAAGCCAAATACAATGTTGCTGGCGAGCTGGATGACTCTGCTGTTTGGAGTGGTGAAACTGAAGCAGAATTTGCGGCGAAGGCCGAGACTGTTGGTGTGCTTGCTACTGAAAATGAGGATGTCCGTTCTTTGCGTGAGCTTTTAGTTTATGGCCTAAAGGGTATCGCTGCTTATGCTGACCACGCAAGAGTTCTCGGTTATATAGATGATTCGGTCTATGCTTTTTTCGTTGAGGCTCTTGCTTCTACGACTAAGGATTTGACGGTCGATGAAATGGTGGCTATGGTTCTCAAGGCTGGCGAAATTGCTGTTAGCGTAATGGCGATTTTGGATAAGGCCAATACCGAAACGTACGGCAATCCTGAAATTACGGAAGTCAATATTGGCGTTGGAACTAAGCCTGGAATTTTGATTTCGGGCCACGACCTCAAGGATATGAAAGAGCTTCTCGAACGGACCAAAGGTAGTGGCGTGGATGTTTATACGCACGGCGAGATGCTGCCAGCAAACTATTATCCGGAATTTAAGAAATATGATAATTTTATTGGAAACTATGGCAATTCGTGGTGGGTCCAGGATAAGGAATTTGAATCGTTTAACGGGCCGATTCTGATGACGACCAATTGTCTTGTCCCGCCGAAAGATTCTTATAAGGATAGAGTTTTTACCACTGGCTGCGTTGCGTTTACTGGTGTAAAGCATATTGCCGGCGACCTTGAAAATGGCTCGAAAGATTTTTCTGAGATTATAGAGATGGCCAAGACTTGCAAGAGCCCGGTTGCTATTGAAAAGGGTTCGATTGTTGGCGGATTTGCTCACAACCAGGTTTTAGCTCTTGCGGATAAGGTTGTCGACGCGGTTAAGAGCGGCGCGGTCAGAAAATTTGTTGTGATGGCTGGTTGTGATGGCAGGCAAAAGGGTAGGAGTTATTACACCGAATTTGCTGAAAAACTTCCCAAAGATACGATTATTCTTACAGCAGGCTGTGCGAAGTTCCGCTACAACAAATTGCAACTTGGCGATATTGGTGGTATTCCGAGAGTGCTTGATGCGGGCCAGTGTAATGATAGCTATTCTCTGGCAGTTGTCGCGCTTAAGCTGAAAGAAGTTTTCGGTCTCGAAGATATTAACGATTTGCCTATCGCTTACAATATCGCGTGGTATGAGCAGAAGGCGGTTGCGGTACTGCTGGCGTTGCTTTCTCTTGGCGTTAAGAATATCCATCTTGGCCCGACACTGCCGACGTTTGTTAGTCCGAACGTGCTTAAAGTGCTTGTGAAAAATTTTAATATCGCGCCTATTGGCGATGTTGATGCTGATATTAAAAAGATGGTTGGATGAAAGGGTTTTGTTATGGCAGAGCAAAAGAAAAATATGGTTCTTGATGCGGTTATGGCTAAGGCCGCTAATCTTGCCGATATGGTAGATTATTCAGACGATTCGGTGGTTAGTAAAACTATTATCGATAAATCGGTTGGCACGATTACGCTGTTTGTTTTTGATGCTGGTCAGGGTTTGAGCCAGCATCAGGCACCTTACGATGCGGTTGTGCAGATTGTTGATGGCGATGCGGTTTTGGTAATTGATGGCAAAGACGTTGCTGCGACCGCTGGGCAGATAGTAGTAATGCCTGCCAATGTGCCGCACTCGGTCAGAGCGGATTCAAAGTTTAAGATGCTACTGACGATGATAAGAGCTTAAGGGGAAAAATGGTTTTAAGAAATATGGTAATAATCGATGAAGACAAATGTGATGGCTGCGGGCTTTGTATCAGTGCCTGTGCCGAAGGTGCTATCAAATTGATAGACGGCAAAGCCAAACTTGTCAGCGAAACGTATTGCGACGGATTAGGGGCCTGTCTTGGCCATTGTCCTCAGGATGCGATAACCGTTGAGCATTGCGAGTGTGCAGAGTTTGACGAAAAGGCGGTCGCTATCAATGGCGATATTATAAAAACAGAGACAGTTAGAGCTGTTTAAGTCAGTGGGCGAGCAAAGACTTTAAATCATAATTTTGTCGGTCATTCTCGGGAAAGCGATACATTGGCGGATGTGCTTTTCGCCGGTGAGCCACGCCAGCGTTCTTTCGACTCCCAGGCCGAACCCGCCGTGAGGAACTGAGCCGTAACGTCTGAGGTCGAGATACCATTGATAATTTTCCAAGTCATATTCTTGAGCATTTATTTTGTTGAGCAATTTTTCATAATCGTCCTCGCGCATTGAGCCGCCAATAATTTCGCCAAAGCCTGCTGGCGCGAGCATATCAAAGTTATTAACAATGTCTGCGTTATCTAAATTTTGCTTCATATAGAACGCTTTGGCAGCTGCGGGGTAATGCGTAACGAAGACAGGTTTGTCGTGCATCATACTTATAATGGTTTCATTGCTGCCGCCGAGGTCTTTGCCCCATTGGAAGTTGACGGCCAGTTCTGCGTGTTTGGGATTATTTTCGATTTTTATTTCAATTTCGCCAAGTTCAGCACGAGCATCTATCAACTCCGCTGCGAGCTTATCCTTTTTCCATTGCTTGTTTGCGGTTTCGGATTCGCCTTGAAGGCTGTCTATTTTTTTCAGCAGTGATTGTTTTTGCGTTTTGAAATCTTCCAGTTGGGTTGCGAAAAAATCAACCGTTTTTTTGCTGGTTAGTATATCGACCGCTTCGGTGTAAGTTAGCCGATAGAAGGGGGCAGTGATTTTTTTGAGGGCTTCGATGTCGGCACCAAGTGTTTGGAGTTCTGCTCTATTATTTTTCAGTACAGCAGTTACGAGCGATGCTACGAAATTTTCAGATAGCTCCAGCAGGCCATCAAGGTCGATGAACGCTACTTCCGGCTCGACCATCCAGAATTCTGTAAGGTGTCTGCGAGTTTTACTTTTTTCTGCGCGAAACGTTGGGCCAAAACAATAGACTTTTCCGAAACTCATCGTCGCTGATTCGAGATGCAGTTGTCCGGTTTGCGTAAGGTGTGCGGGCTGACCGAAATAGTCAACCTCAAAAAGACTCCCAGCTTCCTCGCCAGCGATTCCCGTTAGTATTGGGGTATCGACGAGCGTAAAGCCGTTACTGTTAAAAAAAGTGCGGATTGCGTCGATAAGCGTATGGCGGATTCTGCCGATACACCACGTTTTTTGTGAGCGGAGATGCAAATGGCGATTTTTCAGCAGGAAGTCTGTGCCGTGTGATTTTGGCGTTATCGGATAATCTTTTGACGGGCACAGAATTTTTGCGTCGGTAACAGCTAGTTCGTATCCTCCGGTGCTGCGAGCGTCTTTTTTTGCTGTGCCGGTTACGGTAAGTGATGACTCGGTTGAGAGATGTTTCAATTGGTCGAAAAGCTCCTCTGTTATATTGGCCTTTTCGATAACGCATTGGCACAGTCCGCTGCCATCGCGAAGAACAAGGAATATAACTTTCCCGCCCGGCCGACAATGATATACCCATCCGCCGAGGGTTACGATTTTTCCTACGTTGTCTTTAAGGTTGCAAATTCGTGTTAAATTGTCAGGCATTTTTAAATCCCTGAGGGAGCCTCCAAAAATTTATACCGGCTCATTAGGCGTTATGATGCCGGCGATTATGTAAGTTAACACAAAAGGCAAAATTCCGGTTGCTAAAGTAGCAAATATCAGGCATAGCCGGACTATTGTCGGGTCGATGTCAAACACTTCGGCCAGTCCGCCGCACAGGCCGAAGATTTTCTTCTCATCTCTTGAAAGGTATAGCTTTTTCATTTTTTTTGCCTTTCCCAAAACTATTATTTTCAGATATTTTAGGACAACTGCTATCCTTACACACCGAGTTTTTCAAACAGGTATCCCTTTACGCTTGAAAGCGAAATTCGCTCCTGCTCAAGGCTATCGCGATGGCGAACAGTAACGGTCTCATCTTCTTTTGTCTGTCCGTCAATTGTTATACAAAACGGTGTTCCTGCCTCGTCCTGCCTGCGATACCTTCTGCCGATAGCACCCTTTTGGTCATAGAAGCAGGCGAATGAGCCTTTTAAATCATCATAGAGCTTCGTTGCGATTTCCGGCATACCATCTTTTCTAACCAGCGGCAGAACAGCTGCCTTTATCGGCGCAAGCGATGGATGGAATCGCAGGAGGTTTCTCTTTTGGCCGTTAATTTCGTCTTCGTCGTAAGCGTCCACCAAAAACGCCAGCGTGCTTCGGTCGATGCCGGCACTTGGCTCGATTACGTAAGGCACGAATCTTTCTTTGGTTTCTTCGTTGAAATATGAAAGCGGGCCTTTCTTGTAGTCCGGGGATTCTTCTTTAAGCTCAATTTTCGAAAGGTCGCCCTTATTTTCATACCAACTATTAAGCGTTCTCATTCCGCGCTGATGCTGACGGAGGTCGAAGTCTGTTCTGTTTGCGATGCCCTCAAGTTCCTGCCAGTCTCCTGAGCCGAACGGGAATTTATATTCTACGTCAACGCAACCCTTTGCATAGTGGGCGAGTTCGTCGGAGTCGTGGTCGCGGAGCCGGAGGTTTTTCTTTTTGATACCAAGATTGACGTACCAGTTGAAACGGAATTCTTTCCAATGCTCATACCATTTTTCATCTTCGCCCGGTGCGCAGAAGAATTCGAGTTCTGCCTGTTCAAATTCTCTCGTTCTGAAAATGAATGCTTTAGTTGTAACTTCGTTACGAAAGCTCTTGCCAATCTGTGCGATTCCGAACGGAATTTTTACTCTCGTGCTGTCGAGTACGTTTCTGAAGTTTACGAAAATGCCCTGTGCGGTTTCCGGCCGTAAGAAAATTTTCATAGAGTCATCGATATTCGCGCCCATTTGTGTTTCAAACATCAGCCTGAAAGGCATAGGTTCTGTGAAGTTGCCGATTTTGTTACATCCCGGACAGATTTTATTACCGAGATTATTCGCGTCGGTCTCAGCTGTTTCTACCGGGACGTGTTCTGTATGTTCTTCGGCATTATCAACCAGATGGTCAACTCTGCTGCGAGTGTTACACTTTTTGCACTCGACTATAAGGTCCGCAAATTTATCAATATGGCCCGATGCTTTCCAGACCAGCGGATGCATAAAAATGCTGCAATCGAGTCCGACAACATCGTCCCGCATTTGAACGGTGCTTTTCCACCACGCGTTCCTGACATTCCGCTTCAGTTCAGCGCCGAGCGGCCCATAATCGTAGCAGCTTGCCAGCCCGCCGTAAATTTCGCTGGATTGGAAAATGAAGCCGCGTCTTTTACAGAGCGATACGATGTCTTCGAGTTTTGTAAATTCTGCCATAATTTTTCCTGATAAATTGAGCCAAATTCTTGAACGAGGCATTATATTAGGAAATGGCCCTGATTACAAGAGTCCTGCTTCTTTTAGCGGGCGCAGTGCGGTAGATTCCGGCGAAATGGCTTGCTTTGCCGGGGTCAGGTGTTATAATCGCAACGATAGTGTCAGGGGAGCCTCGAAAAATCGGGGCTGAGAGGCCTTTAACCGGCGACCCTTTGAACCTGAACGGAATAATATCTGCGAAGGAAGGCACAGGATTTTTTAGGCAAGAATCTTGACGCACTCCCTTTTGCGGGGTGCGTTTTTTTGTAGGGTCTTAAAATATGTCAAAATTGACACGTCAGCAGTTTGATGAGATGCTTATCGAAAGGCACGGGGCAGATGTACACAAAAAGCTAAACGCCAGCACCGTTGGCATTGCCGGTCTCGGTGGGCTTGGCTCGAATGTTGCTGCTGCTCTTGTTCGGATGGGTGTTGGCAGGCTGATAATTACCGATTTCGATATTGTCGAGCCGAGCAATCTTAATCGGCAAAACTATCGCCTTGACCAACTCGGTTGCGATAAGGTGCAGGCGACAATCGAGAATCTTAAAAGCATCAATCCTTATGTGCGGATAGACGGTTTTTTGACGAAGTTGACCGGCGACAATATCCCGGAAATTTTTCGCCCTTGCGATATTGTTGCCGAGTGTTTCGATTCTGCCCGGGCCAAGCAGATGCTGATAGAGACTGTCCTGACAAAAATGGAAGACACAATCGTTGTTGCCGCCAGCGGCTTAGCCGGTTACGGCAGAAGCAACGCTATAAAGACCGAAAAAATAAATAGCCGATTAATAATCACAGGCGACAGGCAAAGCGGAATCGAAAAAGGACTTCCCCTATTTGCTCCGAGAGTAACAATTGCTGCCGGCCATCAGGGTAATGCGATAATTGAATTAATAATAGATGGGTTTTAGAGGTTCCCTTAAAGATTTAAAGACGAGAGAATTGATATGGCAGTTTTAAAAATTAATGGTCAGGCGATGGATTTTGCTGACGACTTGCCGGGTAATTTGGCTGGGCTGCTTGAACATTTGAAAGTTGATGAGGCAACCGTTGTCGCTGAAATTGACGGCGATATTATAAGTCGCAGCGATTTTGTCGAAACGGTTTTAGCTGATGGCCAAAAAATAGAATTGATAAAACTTGTGGGAGGCGGTTGATATGGCGGGCGAACTGATTATAGCCGACAGAAAATTTTCGAGCAGATTGTTCATAGGTACCGGCAAATATGCGTCCAATAAAATTATGGTCTCAGCCATTGATGCCAGCGGAACCGAAATGGTAACGATAGCTCTGCGGCGGGTTGACATCAACAATCCCGACGACGATATGCTCGCAGCGGTTGATTGGAATCGGTATCAGTTATTGCCGAATACTTCCGGTGCAAGAAATGCTGACGAAGCTATTCGTCTGGCAAGGCTGGCAAAGGCTGCTACCGGCGTTGAATGGCTCAAGCTGGAAGTTACGCCCGACCCTTACTATCTTTTGCCGGATGGTGTTGAAACTTTAAAGGCCGCCGAAATTTTGGTTAAGGAAGGCTTTATTGTTTTGCCTTACATAAACGCCGACCCTGTTCTTGCTAAGAGACTTGAAGACGTTGGCGTTGCAACGGTGATGCCTTTAGCCTCGCCCATCGGTTCCAATCAGGGCTTGAAAACTAAAGCGTCTCTGGAAATAATAATCGCGCAATCCTGCGTTCCGGTAGTTGTCGATGCCGGCCTTGGCACACCTTCGCAAGCTGCCGAGGCGATGGAAACCGGAGCCGATGCCGTTTTAGTTAATACCGCAATTGCTACCGCAGGCGACCCGGAAAAAATGGCGGCTGCATTTAAAAAAGCTGTTGAAGCAGGCAGAGAAGCTTTTCTCGCCGGGACAGCCTCAATTAAGCACACCGCGGATGCTTCCAGTCCACTAACGGGTTTTTTGCGCCAGGAATAAAATCGTACTATGAAAAAAACGCCGAACGATAATGAATTCGCAAAACTTCTCGCTGAAAAACAGCTTGATTCAGCCAATGCGCACTTAGCTGGGATAATTGATTCTGCCTCTGCCGGTGATGTTGAAAAAGCTATTGCTGCCGATTGCGGCAGATACAGTCTAAAGCGGCTGGCGACTATGCTTTCACCGATGGCCGAAAATTATCTTGAGTCAATGGCTCAAAAGTCGATGCAGATTACAAGGCAGCGATTCGGCTCGACGGTTCAGCTTTATGCTCCGTTATACGTTTCCAACTATTGCGTTAACAGTTGCAGCTATTGTGCGTTTAGCACGCAAAGTTCGCCCGATAGAATCAGGCTAAGTATCGCCCGCGCCTGCGCCGAAGCAGACATCATTGCAGGCGAAGGCTTTCGGCACATACTTCTGGTTAGTGGCGAGGACTCAAAATTTATTGACGTTGATTATCTTGTGAAGTTAGCTGAGAGGCTCAGGAGTAAATTCAGCTCTATCTCGATAGAAATTTATCCGATGAGCAGTAGCGATTACGCAAAACTTTTTACCGCCGGCATTGATGGAATCGCGGTTTATCAGGAGACGTACGACCGCAGCGATTATGCAAAGTTTCATCAGGCCGGACCAAAATCTGATTTCGACTGGCGACTCAGCACTCTCTCCAGAGCTGGTCAGGCGGGTTTCAGGAGTTTGGGACTTGGCTTTTTGATCGGTCTTAGCGATTGGCGAACTCAAACACTTGCTATGGCCGAGCACGCTGATTTTCTGATGAAAAGATATTGGCAGGGGCGCATTTCGTTTTCGTTTCCGAGAATGCGGCCAGCCGAAAACGTTGCTCAGGAAATGTTTGGCCATATGGTAACCGATTCGCAGCTTTCGCAAATTATGATGGCACTTAGGCTTTGTTTTCCGGATTCTGAGATTGTGCTTTCAACTCGCGAGAGCGCCAATTTTCGTGATAATATGTCGCGGATTTGTGTAACGAGAGTCTCTGCCGGCAGCAAAACTAATCCCGGCGGCTATGGCACAGAGCAGGGGGCTTTGAAACAATTTGAAATCGACGATGACAGAGACGCTAAAGATGTTGCTGCCGCACTAAAAGCCAAAGGATTAGAGGCGGTATGGAAAGATTGGGACAGTGCCTTTGCTAAGTAAGGGGATATTTTTAAAATAATGGAACAGTGGACGATAAAAAAACTGCTCGACTGGATGGTTGACTATTTTCAAGCAAAAGCCATAGACTCTGCCCGTCTCAGTGCCGAGATGCTCATCAGTTCTGTTCTTGGGATGAAGCGAATTGAGCTTTATATGCACTTCGACAAAGTTGTCGCTCCCGACAAGCTTGCCAGACTTAGAGAATTGGTGAAACGCTGCATTGCGAACGAGCCGGTTCAATACTTAGTTGGGAGTTGTGAGTTTTATTCGATGACGATTAAAATTTCGCCGGACTGCCTTGTACCTCGGCCTGAAACTGAATTACTGGTTGAGCGGGCGATTGAATTTTTGCGGAATCACGCGCCGAGCCAAAGCGTTTGCGATTTGTGTACCGGTAGCGGATGTGTCGCTATCGCCATTGCTTCCGGCTGCAAGGATGCCAAAATAATCGCTACCGACATTTGCGATAAGGCTCTGGCTGTCGCGGCTGAGAATCTTGCCCGGCACGATTTGCAAAATCGTGTTGAGCTTTTGTGTGGTGATTTGTTCCAGCCCGTAATTGCCGAACTCAATGGCGAACCTTTCGCTCTCATAACAGTCAACCCGCCTTATGTAACTACCAGCGAGATGGAATCGCTCGAAGACAACGTCAGAAAATACGAACCGGCCCTTGCCCTGCATGGCGGAGTTGAGGGGCTGGACATTTATTGCAGAATAATCGCTGGCGTTGACCCGCATCTTAAGTCAGGCGGGGCGTTGATAATGGAAATCGGCTGCGCCCAGGGCGATGCAATAAAACAGATGCTCAAATCAACCGGCATATTTAAAGAGATAAAAGTTGAAAAGGATTTCAGCAACAACGACCGAATCGTTACCGCGATTAAAAAATAATTTTAAACTCTGTGTTCTCTGTGAACTCTGTGGCTAAATCCCAAAAAACCTTTTCGTATTTTCAGTTACGCTCTTGCAGAAAGTTTCGTAACCAACGCCTTTAATTTCGGCCAGTTTTTTTGCTGTGTGAATCATAAGGGCAGGCTCATTGATTTTTTGTTTCCGCATCGGCGCAGGCGACATATACGGGCAATCGGTCTCAACCATCATTCTATCCAACGGCACAACGGCAGCGGCTTCCCGGGCAGAATCGGCACTTTTGAAAGTTATCATGCCGGTAAAAGAAATGTAATAGCCCCTATCGAGAATGAACTTAGCCCGAGTGGCATCTCCGCCAAAGCAGTGAAAAACGATATTGCCGAGCGAGCCGCTGAATTCATCAAGTACTTTAATTGTTTTATCAAAGGCATTTCGACTATGGATGATTAAAGGTAGATTCGTGTCAGAAGCGATGGCAAGCTGTTTTTTAAAAAGCTCAATCTGTGCGTCTTGCTTTGAAAAATTATAATGAAAATCCAACCCCGTCTCGCCGATAGCGATTATCTTTTCGTTCTCTGCCAATAATCTCATTCGCTCAACGTCGCTATCGCTAACATCTTTTGCGTAATGCGGATGGATTCCGACCGTTCCGAAAAGATTTGGATGTTTATCAAGAATTGAAATAATTTGTTCGTTTTGCTTCGAGTCGGTACCAACGGTTATCCAGCCGTCAACGCCGGCGGCAATACTCCTATCGAGAACCGCATTGATAGCCTCAGCTAAAGGCTCAAAAGTCAAATGTGCGTGTGAGTCTATGAGTTTCATTTTTTTAAATCGTATGGGCTAAATGCGTTTTCGTAATGACGTATTTCCGGCCTGCCTTTTTCGTTCAGAACTACTATAACAATATCGAAACGCAATGGCAAATCTTCCAGTTTGTGTTGCCGCACAAAATATCTTGCTGTGCGAACCAGTTTTTGCTTCTTGCTGGCGGTGATAGCACTTTCAGCTGATGCGTAATCCTCATTGGCTCTGGTCTTTACCTCAACAAAAATAACTGCCCCGTCAGACGAAGCAGTTATAATATCAATCTCTCCAGTTTTGCAGGCAAAGTTTCGTGTCAGTACTCTGTGTCCCAGCCGTTTCAAAAAGCGTTCGCTCTGAGCCTGCCCCCATTTGCCGAGCAGGTCTTTATTGGAGAGTAGCTTTTTTTTGCTCGGACTAAAGAGCCGCATCTTACTTGCCTGAAGTGTGCTTCGTTCTTCTCTGAGCAAGTTTAACGCTCTTACCGCTACGCTCGCGCAGGAAGTAGAGCTTCGCTCTTCTGGTCCTGCCGCTTCGTATCGGCTTAACATCGGCAACGTTTGGCGAATGTATCGGGAACTTTCTCTCTACGCCCTCATCGTTGACAATTCTACGAACGGTGAAGGTTTCGTTTGTCCCGCGTCCGCTGCGTGCGATTACTGTGCCGGTAAATATCTGAACACGGGTTCTTTCGCCCTCAACGATACGGCAGTGAACATCAACGATATCGCCCACTTCAAAATAGGGCAATTCCGATTTCAACGACTTTTTTTCTACTGAGTCCAATAATGCAGTTTTCACTGTTTAACTCCTGAATATTTTTTGTTATTTCTCATTTTTGTTATCTAACAGGTCGGGCCTGTTTTTTTTCGTTCTTTCAATCGCCTGCTGCTTTCGCCATTTTTCTATCTCAGCGTGATTTCCGCTCAGCAGAACGTCTGGCACTTTCATACCGCCGAATTCTTCCGGCCGGGTATAATGCGGATATTCGAGTAGTCCATCGCTGAACGAATCGTTTTCCGCAGAATCGTCATCGCCAAGTGCTCCCGGCAGCAACCTTGTTACAGCATCGATAATAACCATCGCCGCCAACTCGCCGCCGCTCAGAACATAATCACCAATCGAAACCTGCTCAGCTTCGGCAGCGATTTTTATTCTTTCGTCAAACCCTTCATATCGGCCCGCGATGAGAATAAGCCTTTCTTCAGCGGCAAAACTCTTTGCCATTTCGTGGTCAAACTTTTTGCCTTGCGGAGTCAGCAAAACAATTCTTGGTTTTGCCGGATGGCTCGCCTTTACGTTTTCAAGGCAATCCAGAAGCGGCTCACACATCATAACCATTCCAGCTCCTCCTCCGTAAGGCTTGTCGTCAACTTTTTTATGCCGACCCTTAGCGAAATCTCTTATATTTGAAAGAACAACTTCAATTAACCCATTGCCTCTGGCACGAGCGATTATTGAATAATCAAGCGGCGAGGCGAACATATCTGGAAAAAGTGTAAGAACGTCTATTCTCATCACTTATCTTACATCCATTATTCAGCGGCCTTTTCTTCTTCAGTTGCTGCCTCTTCGACTGGAGATGACTCGGCAGCAGTCTCCTCCGCGGGAGTTTCTTCAGCGGGTGTAGCTTCGGCTTCCTTTGCGGTAGCAGCATCAGCCTCGGCTTTTGCCTTAGCTTCTTCGTCTGCCTTGGCTTTGGCAGCAGCATCAGCTTCAGCTTTTGCCTTGGCCTCTTCGGCTGCTTTAACTTTTGCTTCAGCTTCGGCTTCAGCAACAGCGGCCTTTTCTTCTTCGGCCTTTATCTTGGCTTCAGCTTGTTTGCGTTCTGTCAGGTCAAACAATTTGCCTTTGACGTGAGCTTGCTCGCGTGCTTTTTTACGCTTTGCCATTCTCAGGTCGTAGTGTTTATTCTTTATGCCGTGCTTGGCGAGTATATCCGAGACGGTATCACTTGGTACAGCCCCAACGCTGAGCCAGTATTCGATTCGTTCTTTGTCAAGGACGACTTGTTTTTCCGGGTTCTTTTCGATGGGGTCATAATGCCCCAGCTTTTCGATGATTTTGCCATCGCGCGGATTGCGCGATTCGATGGCGTTAATCCGGAAGAAAGGCCTGTGCCTTCGTCCCATCCTCGTCATTCTCAATTTTACTGCCATAGTTTAGTTCCTTATCTTTTTTATAATAAATTTCCCCTATATCAGCCCATTGCTGAATAGAGAAACAGGGTTACATTTTTTCAACTATCCTTGAAAACCAGTCCAAAACGCCGTTTACAATACTAATATCGCTATTTTTAAACATAGACATTTAGCCAGCTCAATCCTGCGAATCGATAATTGTACCCTAATATCTGGCTTTTTCAAGGGTTAAATTCTTTTTTTGCGGGCTAATGCGTAGCCATTGATGAAAATTGCGAAGATTCCGGCATCTATTTTTGCATCGGAAGCAATTTTATTTATCTGCTCATCTGTAAGACTATTCGCGTTTTCCAATTCCTCTTTTGTCATTATCGCTGCCGCTGTTTTTAGCTGAGCTAATTCGTCAGCGGATGGACTTGCCAACATTGCCAGTTCCGCCGAGCCTTTATTGTCCGCAAAGTGATTCCTGATTTGCGTGCCGAACGGGTCATCGACTTTTGTCGCCAGCGTTTCGAGATATTCTAAAAGTGATAGCATATTTTTTTAAAATTAGCCCCCGAATTGTAATTCGGGGGTTCCCATTTTCGCAAACTCTGTCCATTCCCACCGCTATAAAAGCCGAGCCGCGTAAGCGGCCGGACAATTTATTTCCATCGCCGAAAGGCGATTCCGCAACTTAAAACTAAAGACTCACAATTTATAACTGTTTTTCCTGTCATTGCGAGGCCGTAAGACCGTGGCAATCCCAACCCATCCACATCAGTCTTGCCCTGTGGGTATCTACATATTATTTATCCCTTTCATTTCGCCGTTTAGCCCCCTCATCACTATGAGGGGGTTGTTTTGTCATTCCCGCGAAAGCGGGAATCTATTTTTCTGTATTTCGTTTTTTCCTCTGTGAACTCTGTCTAAAAAAACAGCGTAAATCTGCGTAATCAGCGTCAAAATAATCCGTGTCTAAATAATTTGTGTTTATTCGTGTCAATTCGTGGTTAATTACTTCCGCCTTCGTTTGCCTTTTCTGATTATCACTTTTTTTCTTTTTGACCGCTGTTTTATTTTTTTGCCCTGCTGCATCATCCCCGCGATATTTTCCATACCGCCTCCGCTAAAGAGGGATTTCAACCCTCCCATCGCTCCGCCGGAAAGTGCCTTGAGCATATGTCGGCTTCTGTCAAAAGTTTTTATCAGGCCGGAAACGTCCTGCTGGCCTCTGCCTGAACCAGCCGCGATTCGTCTTCTGCGTGAGGGCGTTATCAGGTCTGGGTCTTTTCTTTCAGCGAATGTCATAGAGTTGATTATCGCTTCGATTTTGCCCAACTCGGAATCGTCCATATCCATCCCCGCCATTTTGCCGCTCATTCCGGGAATCATTTTGAGCATATCCGTCATACCGCCCATTTTTTTGACTGACTGCATTTGCTTAAGAAAATCGTCAAAGCCGAAACTGCCTTTAGCCATTTTCTTTTGCATCTTCTCGGCTTCTTCTTCGTCGAAATGTTCCTGAGCTTTTTCGACCAGGCTAACAACGTCGCCCATACCGAGAATCCGGGAAGCCATTCTATCGGGGTGAAATTCTTCGAGCTTATCGAGTTTTTCGCCGACACCGATAAATTTGATTGGCTTTCCGGTAACAGCTTTAACGCTAAGGGCGGCACCACCTCGCGCGTCGCCATCGAGCTTAGTGAGAATAACGCCGTCAAGTTCGAGCCGTTGATTAAATTCGCTGGCGCTGTTGACAGCGTCCTGGCCGGTCATCGCATCGCAGACGAGGAAAATTTGGTGTGGCCCGGTCGCTTTTGCGACATCAGCCACTTCGTTCATCATTTCTTCATCGATATGTAATCGGCCGGCAGTGTCGAGGACGACTACGTCGTGGCCCTGGCTTTTTGCGTGCTTTATCGCCTGTTTGGCTACTTTTACGGCATCTTTTGTGTCTTTTTTGCTAAAAACATCTACATTTAGTTGCTCTCCGAGCGTGATTAACTGGTCGATAGCTGCCGGCCTTTGCAGGTCAACTGCGACCAAAAGCGGCCTTTTGCCCTTAGAAACGAGATATTTGCCGAATTTTCCCGCTGTTGTCGTTTTGCCGCAACCTTGCAGGCCAGCCAAAAGGATTATTGTTGGCCCAGGCGAGACGAAATAGAGCTTGGAATCTTCCGGCCCCATCAGTTTTGTAAGCTCGTCATTGACGATTTTGACCATTACCTGAGCGGGGTGGAGGCTTTTTATTACCTCTGCGCCCATAGCGGCGTTTCTGACATCTTTACAGAACTGCTTTACTACGTCGTAGTTAACGTCGGCTTCGAGCAGAGCTTTGCGGATTTCGCCCATTACGTCCGAAACGTTTGCCTCGGTGATACGCGCTTTACCGGAAAGCGAGCGGAAAACCGAATTCATTTTATCTGTTAACGACTCAAACACGTTTTATTCCTAATTTTATTCCCATTTTTAGGGGGTTAATGAGCTTTTTTCAGGTAATTTCAGCCAGAATCGCTGATTTTGCCCGACAAGAACGGCTGATTATAGTGAAAATGGCAATTTTTTCAAGATTTTTTGTGCTTTTAGCCACTAAGACACGGAGTTTTTTTAGGCACTGAGTCGTGCTTCGGGCGGTTTTCAGTTGCAATTTGCGCAAAATTGGCCAAAAAACATCCCCCAAAATAACACCTAAATTGAAAATTTTTGACAATTTCTAACGCTTTTTAACAGTTTTTTTAAGAAAATCGCTTGACTTGAACCGATACACATTGTATTAATGGTATTAGTACATTCTTTGGTTTTGCAGATTACACAGATTATTTTAGCCACGAAAACTCAAAGGCACAAAGTTTTTTAGACACAGATTACTTAAACACTGATTTTAAAAAAGTAAAAAGATAGAAGTAAACTGCAACCCCACATTTGTAAATGTGGGGCTAACTTAGATTTCTCCACGTTGGTCGAAATGACAAAGTCGGTGTTGGTGCGGGAAACCACTCGTAAGCACGAACCGTCGGGCAGGCCACGACGGCTAAACGGCGATGGGAAAGGGATAAATAATATGTAGATACCCGCAGGGCAAGACCTACGGGCTAATGGCGATGCGAACGATGCAAACCATTCGCAACAGAAAACCCCCTGATGAATCAGGGGGCTAACTAAAAAAATGGATACCCGCTTTCGCGGGTATGACAAAAACTTATCCGGCCGCTTCCGCGGCTCGGCTACTATACGATGGGGAAAGGATAAACAATATGAAAAACAACCCCGGCAAACAAGTTGCCGAGGCTAACTTAGATTTCTCCGTGTTGGTCGAAATGACAAATAGTGGATACCCACTTTTGCGGGTATGACAAGGCTGTCTTTGTAAGGGAATTTGAAATGCCATTATGGATACAAATAACTCCAGGGTCGAATAAGCCCATCTATATTCAGATAGTCGAACAAATATGCGACGCTATCGTAATGGGAAAACTTGCCGTCGGACAAAAACTGCCTGCCGTCCGCAAACTTGCAGCAGAACTCGTTATCAATCCCAACACAGTAGCACGTGCCTATAAAACACTTGAACAAGCTCGGCTGGTAACAACCAAAACAGGCTCAGGAACATTTATCACAAATCCGAAACTGCAAGAATTCGATGCTGTCGATTATAATATTCTACTCGAAAGAATTAACGCGGTAGTAAGCAGAGGGCTGAGTCTCGGCCTTGAGCCAGAACAACTGAGACTTATGTTTTTAAAAAGTCTGAATAAATTTACACAGGATAATGACGAGGATATAAAATGAGTGAAACTGTTTTGCAAACTGTCGGCCTGACAAAATACTTCAAGGACAAACTCGCAGTTGACCATCTGAGCCTGAAAATTGAAAAAGGCTCGGTATGCGGATTCCTCGGAAGAAATGGTGCAGGCAAAACGACCGCTATCAGAATGATGATGGGGCTGCTGGGGCCAACTGAAGGCTCCGCGGAGCTGCTCGGCTGCGATTGCCAAAATCTTACCCCAAAAATCAGACAGCGAATAGGCTATGTTACCGAGGGACACCGATTGTTCAGGTGGATGAGTATTGGTGAGCTTGAAAAGTTTCAGAAAGCATTCTTTCCGAAACAATGGGACGAAAAACTATTTGACGATATGATTGAGTATTTCGACCTGTCCAAAAAACAGAAGATTAAGAGTATTTCTAACGGCCAGCGAGCGCAAGTTTCTTTGGCACTGACCATCGCGCCAAACCCGGAACTGCTGATAATGGACGACCCAACGCTCGGACTTGATGCGGCGATACGGCGGCAGTTTCTCGAAGGAATGATTCAACTGATTATGCGGCAAGGGAGAACTATTCTTTTTTCCAGCCATATACTTGCTGATATTGAACGGGTAGCCGACAGAATAGTAGTAGTTGACAAGGGGGTTTTGAAAGCCGACTGTACTGTCGAGGAATTTAGAAATGCGATTAAAAAAGTGGTATTCACTTTTGAAAAAGATGCGCCCGCGGAAATAGATATTGATGGATTGCTGCGTTTCAGAACTGATGGCAACGTAATTGAAACGACCCTGATAAACACAACGGATGAACAAATAAAGAGCTGGGCGAAAGGAGCGGGCGCAATTGAATATAACTATTTGAAACTGAGCCTTGAAGACCAGTTTATCGATTTTACCGAGCCTAACAAAAAAGGGAAACTATTTGATTGGGAGAAAAACTAATATGAGATTCAAAGCCCTTCTATACAAAGAAATCAGAGAAGTTTTGCCCTGGCTGCTGTTGGCAGCGGCAGCTCTGCTGGCGTTTGGATTTATTTTCCTACAGCTATCGGCACGCAGCATCGAGTGGCATTGGCAAACTTTCCCGGTCGGCAACATTTCAGCGATTCAGTCCTCAAGCGACCCCGACGTTACAATATGGAATATGTTTTACGGTCCGTTTATCGCTTCTGCCGGGACGCTGCTGTTTTTGATATCGATAGGTTTAGGCATAGCGATTGGCGTGCGACAATACTGGATGGGTTTTTTTATAAAAACCTGGGGCTTTATGCTGCACCGCTCGGCAAGCAGGGGGCAGATTCTAACTGCAAAACTGACGGCAGGGGCGATAAGTTTTGCTCCGTTGGCAGTTATCTGGGCATTGTTGTATCTTTACGGCCATAACAGAGAGCTGTTCCCAGTCCCGCCAGCGACGAGAACATTTATCGAAGGCTTGATTTTTATTGGTCTTGGGTATGTGGTTTACCTTGCAATCGCGATTGCGAGACTGTCTCCGGAAAAATGGTACACCCGAATCATACTCGGCCCGGCTCTTGGAATATGGGTGTTCTTTGCGCTCGTAATGCAATGGCAGATAACGCTGGCCTGCGGTGTGCTAATAATTGCAGCGGCAATACTGCTCGTACAAATTACAAATGTTTTCCTAACCCGAGAATTTGAATAGAGGAAAATCAGATATGAAACTCAAAGACATTACTAAGTATCCTGACAAAGCTTTGAAGATAGTTATCACCCTGTCGATAATAATTTTTATAATCGCATTTCTGCAAGCGATATATGTAGAAATCTCCAAAAGTTACCATCCCGCAGAAAATTGCCGGAGCAGAACAAAACGTACGGGAAAAGATTGGGATATCAAACGCGCGAGCAAAAACTTTTTGCCGGATGGAACTGTTTTACTGACCACATTGAAAAAGGCCAGGGACATTAAAACAGAAAAAGTATATGATGCCAATTATGCCCTGCTATGGGAAGGGACGAAAAATGCTAGGCCAGAAAAATACAATTACCTAGAATGGGCTACGTCTAAACGGCACGGATTTTCAGTTCGCAATCTAAAGGAACGTCAGCAAATTAGCCCGGAGTTGGGGCGTTTTCTTGAAATACCTGTTCGCAAGGACAACCAGATAAGCGAAGTGTGGCGGTATTTGCCCGCAAAAAATATCTTTGTTGGATACGAATATAGCGGCGCAAAAATAGGTTATCTTGGTGTGAATGGTGTTGTAAAATTAAAAATACTTGCGGGACCGATTGGCCAGCCAACAAGTATCTATGGTGTAATGCCTTGCAAATCCGAAACGCCTATGCTGGTTTGGCAAATGGAAAACCAGTTGCTGAAATTAGATTTTGAAAATCGCAAAGTCGAAATAATAATTGATGCCGGCGATAAAAAAATAAGCAACCTTAAATACCACCTCTGGAGTTTTTCTGATAACGGCAGCGATAACTTGTTTTCAGAATCCCAGATGCAATATCGGTCGTTAATGTGCTATCAGACTGACAAGGACTCAATGAACCTGGTGCTTCGTGGGCCGGATGAGAAAATTACGATTCAACTTCCCGAAAAATTGAAAAAGAAAGCAAGGGAGAATAGCTGTCAAATTGCCGCTACCAAAGACAATATCTTTCTTTGCAAAACTATTAGTGATTTCAAATTGCCGGAAAATTTTCACACCTCACGAAAAGTGCGAGAGGCATTTTGGGCAAATCGTTCACGCGATAAAGAAATACATTACTCAAAACAGCTTTACAAACTCGAAAGTGATGGCAATCTGGAATTAGTAAATAAATTCGATTGGACAAGGCCCGAAATTACTCAATCACAAAGCCTGATAGTATATGAAGACCCGCAAATGAGATATTTGAAGCAGGCGACAGTATTTTCGCCCACGGTATTTTCGCCTGTAATCAGAGGGTTAGAGCATATTAAGGGTATGAACTATTATAGCTGTATTCGACAATTCAACGGCGCAACCCGCGGGTATTTGGAACTGATTGACTTTGTATATCCGCGGAATATGCTTATCAACATTTCGCTCAGTGCTGTAATGATGGTTATAGCTCTGTACCACGGCTGCTCACGTAGAACGAGTTGGGCAGGACTGGGCGGTTGGCTGGTTCTCATCGGCCTATTCAATCTTGCCGGGCTGTTGACATATTTAGCGTTGAACCACAGCCCGCTGATAAAATGCTCGGTCTGCGGAAAATGGCGCGGATTGAAAATGCCACTGTGCATACATTGCAAAGCATCTCTGCCTGTGCCGGCTGATGAACCGTTGGTATTGTAAACGTAAACAAATTATTAAACACTGATTGGCACGAATAAACACAAATTGTTTAACCGCGGATTTTGAAAATGAATAGCCACAGAGAACACAGAGAGCACAGAGTTTTTTTAGACACTGATTTCACAGATTGCACTGATTAAAAAACAATATATAGAAAAATGGATTCCCGCTTTCGCGGGAATGACAAAAAGAGAACCCCGGCAAACAAGTTGCCGGGGCTAACTTAGATTTCTCCGCGTTGGTCGAAATGACAAGGTCGGTGGGATGCAAGAACCAAAGTGAATGTAGACAAACCTGTTATGAATTTTGGTGAATCCAAAGGATTAACATTTGACCGAGTGTTGGTATATCCGACGGAAGACATGAAAAAATGGATAGCCGATAATAATCATAACCTTTCAGAGGGTGCAAGAGCAAAATTTTATGTGGGCCTCACACGTGCCAAGTATAGTGTCGGGATTGTCATGGATTAAGCTGATTTTTAAAATTCAAAAAATGAGATTGCCACGCTGCGCTCGCAATGACAAGGGGCAAAAGGTTATTCGACCCCTACGGGGTCGGGGTGGGGGCGATTCCTTTTTCCCCGAGTTTCGCTTCGCTCACACGGGGCTATTATTATTAAATCCCTACGGGATTTTTATCCGGCCGCTCTCGCGGCTCGGCTATTAATAAGCGATGGGAAAATGATAAACAATTTGCAGATACCCCTGGGACAAGACCCAGGGGCTAATGGTGGTGGGAAAGGGCAAAACTATTCTTGCGTTACTCGATTATTGTAATCGAATTTATCAGAATCGTTTCAGTTGGTACGTCGCCGGGCCTTGTAGCGACGGCCTCAATAGTATCCACAATATCCATTCCGTCAACTACATTGCCGAAAA
Source organism: Anaerohalosphaeraceae bacterium (assembly GCA_021108375.1). Lineage (GTDB taxonomy): Bacteria > Planctomycetota > Phycisphaerae > Sedimentisphaerales > UBA12454 > JAIORA01. The sequence goes on along the minus strand of JAIORA010000012.1, from coordinate 7,347 downwards.
CAGCGTAGCCGGCATCTCTTACGCCCTTATTCAAAAAATCGTTGTCAACAGTGTTAATAAAGAACTGTGCGGTCGCACTGTCGGGGTCGTTCGTGCGGGCCATCGCGAGCGAGCCGCGAACGTTCTTCAGGCCATTGTCGGCCTCGTTCTTGATTGGGGCGCTTGTGGCTTTGGGACTCATATCAGCGATCATCCCGCCGCCCTGAATCATAAAGCCCTTTATTACGCGGTGGAATATGGTTTCACTAAAGAAATCGGCCTTTACATACGCGAGAAAATTCTCTACCGTAACAGGGGCTTTTTCAGCGTTTAATTCCACAGTGATACTTCCTTTACTCGTTTCGATTATTACTTTTACCGCGTTTTCGTTCGATTCGGCCATTTTGGTCTCCAGGACAGGTTTGGGTTTATTGGTTAATTTTTGTTCGGTTTGGTAATCCGGGGAATCGTTATCGCATCCGCTTAGGGCAACTAAAACGGCGGTAATGAATAAAATAGCGGCAATTCCGGTCTTCATAATGCTGAGTTTTGATGGTTGTTTCGGCATAATGGTATATTCCTTTTTCGCTTTTAAAGTCGAGTTAATCACAACGAGCGGTTACTTATAATGGTTTTGGGGTGATTTGGCAAGGGGGTTTTCGATTTTGCGGGGTGGGGCCAAGGGTGAGAAATTAACGAGATTTTAGCTTTCCCAAAACAGTCTCAGGATATATACTTCTAACCAAATTCTAACCCAAAGCTAACACTTCTATTTTTGAGGCCTTATGGAAAGCAAGATAATCATTGAGATGATTTTTATGGTGGTCGGCGGACTCGGCATATTTCTGCTCGGAATGAAGAATATGTCCGAGGGTATGCAGGCGGTTGCCGGCGATAAATTGCGAAAGCTCATCGCGACGGTTACCAATAATCGGCTTATCGCCTGCGGGGTCGGGACGACGGTTACGTGTCTGGTTCAGTCCAGCTCGATAACAACCGTTACGGTGGTGGGGATGGTTAATTCCGGACTGATGAATTTGACGCAGGCTATCGGCGTAATCTTCGGCGCGAATATCGGTACGACGATTACGGGCTGGATACTTGTTATAAAGGTTGGGAAATATGGCCTGCCTTTACTCGGCGTTTCGGCTCTGATTTTTCTGTTCAGTAGGAATGAAAAACTTCGATATACCGCGTCAATATGTATGGGTTTGGGTATGGTGTTTTACGGACTCAGTTTGATGAAGAGCGGCTTTGCTCCCATCAAGTCGATGCCGGAATTTGTGGAATGGTTTTCGAGGTTTTCGCCTGACAGCTATTTCGGAGTGCTGAAATGCTGCTTGGTCGGGGCCTTGCTGACAGCGATTGTGCAGTCGTCTTCGGCGACCCTTGGTATTACGATGGGCTTGGCTTTTCAGGGTGTTATCGATTATCCGACCGCTGCGGCGCTGGTGCTTGGCGAAAATATCGGCACGACGATAACGGCATATCTGGCTTCGCTGGGAGCATCGACAAACGCGAAAAGAGCTTCTTATGCACATATGATGTTTAACATACTCGGCGTGCTGTGGATTACGGCGGTATTTGCAGGGTATATAAGATTGATAGAATGGTGGATTCAATTTAACGGCGGGGCGGGGGCAGGGGTTGCGGAAATTATTGACGGGCAAACCGTTTATCCGCACGTAATGAGCGCAATTGCGCTAACGCATACCGGTTTTAACGTTGTTAACGTGCTGCTGTTTTTGCCTTTCGTTAAAGTGATGGCAAACTTCCTGAACAGAATTGTGCCGGACAAGGCGGTTGCCGAAGAGCCGAGACTTACAGCTCTTAATATCAGAATGCTCGACGCTCCGGCATTGGGGGTTCAGCAGTCGCATAGAGAAATACTGATGATGGGCAAGACTGTGAATGAAATGATGCAGATGCTTAAGGAATTGTTTTCCAGCAAAGAGGCCGACAGCAAAAAGCAGGAAGTTCTCTTCAGTAAAGAGAGGGAGGCCGATGTTGTGCAGAAGGAAATTATGGAATTTCTAAGCAATATAATGACCGGCAACATCTCTCACGAACTGGCAGAGGAAGGCAGAAACCAACTGAGGATTGCGGATGAATACGAATCGATAAGCGATTATGTCGTTACTATTTTAAAACTTAAACTTAAAATGTATGATGCCGGGCAGGGGCTTAGCAAAGAGGGGGTTAGTGCTATTCTGGAACTGCACGATAAGGTGGCTGGCTATATTACGATGATAAATAATGCGGTGGAAAATAATGATAATATTCTTGCCGAGGCAGAGGCGCAGGGCAAAGGGATTACCAGCCTGATGAAACGCTGCCGGTCAGAACATTTGGAACGAGTGGGCAGCGGCGAGGTTACGCCGTTGAAGAGTCTGAGCTATACCGATATGCTTAACGCATACAGGCGGATTAAAGACCACGGGCTGAATATCGCCGAGGTTCTGGCAGGCGAAAAATAAGTAGTTATGAGTTATGAGTCCTTAGTTTTGAGTTGAGGAATCCCGATAAATCGGGATGGATTTTTAATAAAAAACAAAGCCTCGCAATGACAGAAAGTATTCCGGTCGCTCCCGCGGCTCGGCTACTATACGATGAGAGAATGATAAATAATTTGCAGGTACCCCTGGGACAAGACCCAGGGGCTAAACGGCGACGAGAAAGATGTAAATCATTCGCAAAAGAATCCTCTCTCTGCGGTGTGAGGGGATAAATATAAAAAACTGGATACCCGCTTTCGCGGGTATGACAAATGAACCATCAGTTAGGACTGACGGCTAAACGGTGATATGTAAGATACAAACCCCGGCAAACAAGTTGCCGAGGCTAACTTTTTCTTAGAGCGCAAAAAAAGTGACCCCGACCTAAGACCGAACAGTGATCTGTGGCCGGGGTCTAAAAAATCTGGTGATGCTTCACACTCTCTTGAAAGCTCATCCATATCTCCGGCAGCAGAGCCGGAGAAGTTCTAAACCCGTACTTTTTTATATAATTATCACAGCTATTGCTGTGCTAACAGTCGTTGGGTCGCAACCAAAGCTTGTTTATCACCGTTCGATCACGACCCTCGTTGGGAGGAGGAGAAAACTTTTTGAGTATCTATCCATTATCGCGGCCCAACGCCACGTTCACTCTCGATGGCCGCAACCAAAGCTTGTTTATCACCGTTCGGTCACGACCTTCATTGGGAGGAGGAGAAAACTTTTTGAGCATCTCACTACTATTACTTATCACGACTACTGTCGTGTTTGCTCTCGAGGGGTTGCAACTATTCACTGTTCAGTCACAACCCAGCTCATTGGGAGGAGGAGAAAACTTCATGAGCATCTATAAATCTCACGGTCAAACCGTGCTCGCTCTCGCGTGGGTCGCAGCCAATCACTGTTCGGATACAACCCACTTTTGGAGGAGGAGAAGAAGTTTAAATTATGTTCTCTCTAAGCCTCCCTCCCTATAATCCAGTGCTAAGCCCGTTGAAAGCTGGTCCATTTAAGGCTGTTCGGTCTTTGGCCGCTAACAACTGAACGGATACTTAAAGTATCTCGTCGGCAGAAGCACAGATTTTCGTAATTTCCTCAGCATCATCAAGTTTGAGAGTCTCTGCGACTATCCTTATGAAAAGGTCGTCGGAAATGTCCGAATTCACAACGGCGGTTGCGCCGATGCTTCTTGCGGCTATTTCCTGTTCGAGATTGCCGGGTTCGATTACCGCGATAAGCGGCAAGTTCGGCTTTGCTCTTTTTATAGCCTTGAGCAATTTGCCGTCCTCGGCATCCGGCAGGTCCCAGTGGCTGATGACACTGTTTACATCTTCATTTTTTAAAGAGCGTCCGGCACCATAACAGCCGGCCATTTCTAAAACTCTTATTGGCAGCCGTCTCAAAACCTTACTTTTACTGCCAAGTCCAACTGTCAAGATATTTGCTTTTACAAGGACGATCATTTTCTTTCCCTTTTTTACCAGAGTCGTTTTCAGCAACTCTCTCGTCCTCGCAAGTACTAAATAAGCGAAGGGCGTGCCAGAGTTGGGAAACTTTTTAATAATTTTTTAACACCTTTTTCAGTAAGGAGTTATAGCGAGAAGATTTTTTGGAAATGCTGTCATCGTTTTTTTGTTGAGAGGCTGTTATGGCTACCCTGTGAAGTGGTGAAAGGAGCCAATGGCGGGCGGATTTTCTGGTTGTAAAACGAAAGTACCGTTTTGACAGGGGCTGGCCAAAATGGACGCGGTTGGTTTTATGGTTGCCAGGTAATTTAATAACGCTAAAATGTTTTCTGGCGAACCCCCTCATAGTGATGAGGGGGCTAAACGGCAAAGTGAAAGGGGCAAGGCCCACAGGCTAAGCGGTGATGGGAAAGCACAAAAAATGATAACCATAATTGATTACAAGGCTGGCAATTTGACCAGTGTTAAACTTGCGTTCGAGCATATCGGGGTCGGTGTCAGGATTACTGACAGGCCGGAAGATATTCTCTCGGCCGAGAGGGTTGTTTTTCCGGGTGTTGGGGCGGCTGGTACCGCAATGGAGACGTTGAGAGGGCTTGGGCTGATTGAGCCTATACGGAAAGTTGTTGCCAGCGGTGTGCCGTTTCTGGGGATTTGTATAGGGATGCAGCTGCTGTTTGAACGCAGCGAAGAGGATGGCGGAATAGAATGCGTCGGGCTTTTGAGCGGAGAGGTTAAAAAGTTTTGTCCTCCGGACGTAATGTGTAAAATTCCGCAGATGGGATGGAACGAGGTGAAATTTGCTTCAGAACATCCGCTGTTTGAGGGGATTGATGACGGCAGTGAGTTTTATTTTGTGCACAGCTACTATCCCGAATGCAAGCGAGCTGGCGATGTACTGGGCAAGACAGATTATGCGGACGTGGTGTTTTCCAGTGCTGCCGGCAACGGGAATCTGGCGGCGACACAGTTTCATCCGGAGCGGTCTGGCAGAATCGGCTTGAAATTGTTGAAAAATTTTAGTCTCTGGGATGGCAAATGCTGACGAAAAGAATAGTGCCTTGTCTGGATGTGCGAAATCGCAAAGTTACCAAGGGCGTTAAGTTTCAAAATAACGTTGAATTGGGCGACCCAATCGAAATGGCGGTCGCCTACAGCGATGGCGGGTGCGATGAATTGGTGGTTTACGATATAACAGCTTCGGCTGAAGGGCGGAGCATCGATATTGATATGGTCAAAGAAGTAGCGGCGGTTATTCATATTCCGTTTGCGGTCGGCGGAGGGATACGGGGGCTGGAAGATATGAGGCGGGTGCTGCTGGCGGGGGCGGAAAAGGTCAGCGTTAATTCGCTGGCCGTGAGCGAGCCGGACATTATCGCAGATGGTGCGAAGCAGTTTGGCTCGCAGTGTATCGTACTCGGTATGGACCCGGTGAAAGTTCAGGATTTGCAGAAGTTTCCCAGTGGGTATGAAATCACGACGAGGGGGTTTCGCAATAGAACAGGTATCGATGCGCTGGAGTGGGCAAAACGGGCAGAGGGGCTGGGCGTTGGAGAAATTGTCGTTAACAGCGTCGATGCGGATGGGACTAAAGAAGGATTTGAAATTAATCTCACCTCGATGATTGCAAAGGCTGTCGGTATTCCGGTTGTTGCAAGCGGGGGCGGTGGAAGGTGCGAGCATCTGGTAGAAGTTTTTACAAGCGGCTGCGCTGACGCTGCGATTATCGCAAGTATGATTCATACCGGCCAGTTCACAATCAGACAGATAAAAGACGAGCTTGTATCCGCCGGGATTGCGATAAGGAAGAAGTGGTAAAATTAAAAGTAAAAATGCAAAATTGAGGAATCGGCCTGGTGGCCGATGTTGATTTTTAAAAAGAGGGGTAATGCTTGCGAGGTGTTCACCTTGTAATTTTGTTTTTTTGTGTAGTGGTTTTGATTGCTTCGTTTTTTCTTAGCGTTGACCGGGCGGGGGTGTATCTTTTCGGCTGGAAGTGGCCGATGCGCTGTTTTTTGTATCATAATTTTGGTATTAAGTGTGCCTTTTGCGGGATGAGCAGGGCGTTTGCGGCGATGGGTAAGGGCGATTTGGCGGCGAGCTGGAGCTATCACAGACTTGGGCCGGCGGTTTTTGCTTTCTTTATTTTGCAGGTGCCGTACAGGATGTGGGCGGTTTTGGTCTGGCCGAGGCGAGTGCCAAAATATATCAGGGCTATAATTTTTGCCAGCGGTGCTGTGATTGTTGCAGGGATGTTTCTGAACTGGATTTTTTATATCGGAGGCAGATTGTTATGAACGAATTTGCGCAAAGAAAAATTAGTGTAACCGAACCTATTGCCGAAGCTGTCGAAAAAACCAGGATTCTGCTTTTCAGGCCATTCGATATTGGCAAATGGTTTGTGTTAGGCTTTTCGGCGTGGCTTATGTGTCTGGTAAATGGTGTCGGCTTCAATTTTAATTTTGGCGGTAATAACTTTAATTCCGGCGGGCAGGGTGAGGTATTCAAAAACTTTGTTTGCGAACATATCGTTTTGATAGGGACATTGGTCGGTGTCTTTGGTATTTTGTTTATCGCTGTATTTATTGTCTGTCTGTGGCTGAGCAGCAGGGGGTATTTTATGTTTCTCGACTGCCTGGCGAAGAACAAGGCAGAGGTCAAAAAGCCGTGGAGAGATTTTAAACTTTCAGGTAATAGCCTTTTTAAGTTTCGGTTGATACTGACGGCTGGTTCGGCACTGGCATTTCTGGCGATTCTTGTGCCAATTGCGGTAACGGTAGTCGCTTTTAAAAATTCAAAACTCAGTGTCTTTGCGTTTATCGGTATTGCGGTAGCGGTGTTTGTGTTATTCATACTTTTTTTGATATTGTCGGCGATTGGTATGTTTCTTGCCGATTTTGTTGTCCCGATTATGTATATTCGCAGAGTGAAGGTTATTGAGGCGTGGAAAAAGTTTTTTCAGTTGCTGACGGACAATTTCTGGAAGTTTGTTGGCTATACATTGTTTAAAATAGTTGTCGGGATTTGTATTGGAATGATAATTGTGATGTCTATGTGTATAGCGTGTTGTTTTTGCTGCGTTGGAATCGTGTTTTTTATTCCATATATAAATACGGTTGTGCTTTTGCCGATTATATCTTTTATGAGGTTTTATTCGCTGTGCTATTTGCGGCAATATGGGCCGGAGTTTGATGTTTTTGTTTGCCAAAACTAAGGAATCGCCTTTCGGCGATGATTGATTAAAATGGATACCCGCTTTCGCGAGTATGACAGGGTCTTGTGCGAATAGTTAAAAATAATTTGCAGGTACCCACGGGGCTTGTCCCGTGGGCTAATGGCGATGTGTAATACCAAGTACGAATAATAAATGCGCACACACGTCATTCCGAGCGTAGTCGAGGAATCTA
>JAIORA010000034.1 GCA_021108375.1 Anaerohalosphaeraceae bacterium | reverse complement strand
AAAAAGATGAGGAAAAAGGGATTTTATTACTTGACCTTGAGCTCTTCATAGGTGGCTATTTATTTTTTAAAATCAGCGCAATCAGCGTAATCAGCGTTTAAACAATTTGTGTTTATTCGTGTCAATTCGTGGTTAATTCTTTCTGCTTTTTTGTTCCCGGGTCTCTGAACCCTTTTTCTCTTAGGAAACTTCTTAAATCTTCGGATCTCCAATCGTTTCCATAGATTTTTTCGTCGGTCCAATTTGTCGGGACATAATACTTGTTTTTCTTTGTTACAATTTTAACAAATTTAATTTCCCAAATGTTGAGCTTTGTTTTTCGTTTTTTCATCGCTGTTTCTATAAATGATATTGAGAGGGGTATGCTCTCTGTCGGCACATCAAATTTGACATACCATTTTGTAATGTCTTTTTTTTCATAGGCCCTTCCACAGAATGTGATTTTTGTTATTCCCTCTTTTACTGCTTTGGGCCATATTGGTCTTAGATTTTTAGAGTAATTCCAGCCAGGATATTTTTCTTTTAAGGTGCAGGAAGTTAGCACCGAAGAAACCACTAAAACTATGATTATTAACAATATCTTTTTCATCTTATTCGCCTCTCCAAATTTCCCCACCGCATAGAAGCCGAGCCGCGGAAGCGGCCGGATAGTTAGCCCCACATTTGTAAATGTGGGGTTGTTGTCATTGCGAGCGCAGCGCGGCAATCTCATCTTTGTCATACCCGCGCAGGCGGGTATCCATTTTTTGTATTTTGTTTTTTAATCAGTGTAATCTGTGTCTAAAAAACTTAGTGCCTTGTACCTTCGTGGCTAATAAAAAATCTGCGTCATCTGCGTAATCCGCGTCTAAAAATCTTTTAAAAATCTGTGTTTATCAGTGTCCATCTGTGGCTAAAATTTGTATCTTTGAGTCTTCGCAGCTACTTTCGACAGGCCAAATTGTCAGGCTGCCACTGTCAAAACTGGCATAATTGCCGACAAATTCTGAAAAACAGCTCCTTTAAAACATTTTTCGCAAAAACATAACTGCCCAAAAACAAAAAACTTACAGCAAAAAAACCAACAAGAATCCATAATTGTCAAAAAACTGGTATTTCCTTTGCTCATAAGAAGTACTTACGGCAGATACTTGAATTTGTACAAAAACAAAAATTTTCACATAATACATCTTAAAAGGAGTAAAAGACTATGGCAGCAAAAGACTTAGCATTTGAATCTGATGCCAGAGGCGCACTGCTGGTCGGCGTTGAAAAGCTCGCCGCAGCCGTTAAATCCACACTCGGCCCGCGCGGCAGAAACGCCATCATCGACAAAAGCTGGGGCAGCCCAACCGTTACAAAGGACGGCGTAACTGTCGCTGAGGAAATCGAATTGGCCGACAAGGCAGAAAATATGGGCGCAATGCTCGTTAAAGAAGCTGCCAGCAAGACCAGTAAAATCGCAGGCGATGGAACAACAACCGCCACCGTGCTGGCAGAAGCCATTTTCAAAGAAGCGTACCGCAATCTCGCCAGCGGCGCAGATGCTATGAGCCTTAACAGGGGCATCGCCAAGGCCGTCGAAGCTGCCACAGCCGCCCTTGTAAAAATGGCACAGCCTATCGACCTCAGTAGCAAAAAAGATATAACCAACATCGCCGCAATCTCCGCCAACAACGATTACGATATCGGCAAGATTATGGCTGACGCGTTTATGAAGCTCGGCAAAGACGGTGTTATCACCGTTGAAGAGGGCAAAGGCCTTGAAACAAACGTCGAATTCGTAGAGGGTATGCAGTTTGACAAGGGCTATCTTTCGCCTAACTTCGTAACCGATGCCGACAATATGACCTGCGAAATGGAAAAACCATACATCCTCGTCTTCGAAGACAAAATCAGCAGTATCCAAAAAATGGTTCCGCTGCTCGAAACTGTCGCAAAGACCAAAAAGCCTTTGCTGATTATCGCTGAAGACATTGAAGGCGAAGCATTGGCAACATTGGTCGTAAACAAACTTCGCGGCGTGCTGAACGTTGCGGCTGTCAAAGCTCCCGGCTATGGCGATAGAAGAAAAGCAATGCTCGAAGACATCGCAACCTTAACCGGCGCTGAGGCAATCTTCAAAGACCTCGGCATTGAGCTTGACAACGTTCAACTCTCGCAGCTTGGACGGGCTAAAAAGGTTACCATCGACAACGACACCACCGTAATAGTCGAAGGCGGCGGCTCAGATGAAGCTATTGCCGGACGTATCAAACAAATTCGTACCGAAATTGATGGCACTACCAGCGATTATGACCGCGAAAAATTGCAGGAACGCCTGGCCAAACTTACCGGCGGAGTTGCACAAATCAACGTCGGTGCCGCAAGCGAAGCTGAGATGAAAGAAAAGAAAGCACGCATCGAAGACGCTCTTCACGCCACACGCGCAGCCATCGAAGAGGGCATCGTACCAGGCGGCGGAGTTGCACTAATTCGCTGCATTGATGCGGCAAACAAACTCAAATTAAAAGGTGACGAAAAAACCGGTGCCGAGATTATCGCACAGTCTCTTAAAATGCCCTGCTATGCAATCGCGGAAAACGCAGGTGCCGTACCGAACCTCGTAATAAGCAACATCATTGAGAACAAAGACGGTTTCGGCTACAACGCTGACAAAGACACCTATGAAGACCTCGTCGCCGCTGGCGTTATCGACCCTGTCAAGGTTACAAGAATCGCACTTCAAAACGCAGCGTCCGTTGCGGGACTCTTGCTGACAAGCGATTGCCTCGTTACCGAACAACCATCTGATGGCGACGACTCCCCTGCCGGCGGTATACCTAGCGGTATGGGCGGTATGGGCGGCGGTATGCCCGGAATGGGTGGTATGGGTGGCGGTATGCCTGGAATGGGTGGTATGGGCGGCGGTATGCCTGGAATGGGAATGATGTAAAAAGCCCGACACTTAAAAAAAACTTGAAAATAAAATTAAGAATTTTGGAGATATAAAAAATGAAACTCAGACCTTTGGATGACAGAATTGTAGTAAAACCACAGGAAGCAGAAGCCAAAACAGCAGGCGGCATTGTTCTGCCGGAAACCGCAAAGGAAAAACCGCTTATGGGCAAAGTCGTTTCGACCGGCCCCGGCAAACTGATGGAAAACGGAAAACGCGCCGAGCCTTCAGTAAAGAAAAATGATGTCGTTCTTTTCGGCAAATACGGCGGAAACGAAATCAAAATTGACGGCGTGGAATACAAAATCCTGCGCGAAAGCGACATTCTCGGAATAGTTGAAAATTAAAAAATCACCCAAAAATTAACCAAGCTTAATCATAGCTGGAGGCAAGCTAAATATGGCAAAACAAATGATGTTTAATGATGTTGCAAGGGCAAACTTAAAGGATGGCCTGAGCACTTTGGCCGCAGCGGTCAAGGTAACTCTCGGCCCAACAGGTAAGAACGTCCTGCTGCAAAAGAGCTTTGGTTCGCCAAAGGTAACCAAAGATGGCGTTTCGGTCAGCAAGGAAATCGACCTGCCGCAGCCCTTTGAAAATATGGGCGCAAAAATGGTAAATCAGGTCGCCAGTAAAACCAGCGACGTTGTCGGCGACGGCACAACAACCGCCACCGTTCTCGCTGAAGCGATTTACTCCGAGGGCCTGAAAAACGTAACCGCCGGAGCGAACCCGATGGCAATCAAGCGCGGCATAGACAAGGCCGTCATTGAGGTTGTAAAATTCGTCGAGAGCAAAGCCAAAAAAGTTAATGGCCACGACGACATCGCAAAGGTCGCCACAATCAGCGCAAACAATAACGCTGAGGTCGGCGAAATTCTCGCCACCGCAATGGACAAGGTCGGCAAAGAAGGCGTTATCGAAATCGAAGAAGGCCAGAGCCTTACAACCGAGTTGGAAGTTGTCGAAGGTATGCAATTCGACCGCGGCTACATCTCGCCTTACTTTATGACAAAGCCGGACACTCTTGAGGCGGTTCTCGAAGACGCGTACATCCTTCTTTACGAAAGCAAACTTTCCAGCGTTGCCGAGCTTGTTCCGCTGTTGGAAAAAATCGCTCAGTCCGGCTCGCAGCTTATGATAGTTGCCGAGGACATTGAAGGCGAAGCGCTGGCCGCGTTGGTAATCAATCGGCTCCAGGGCGTTTTGAAAATCTGTGCGGTCAAGGCTCCCGGCTTTGGCGACAGAAGAAAAGCTATGCTCGGCGACATCGGCGTTCTCACCGGCGCAATGGTGATCACCGAAGACCTCGGCATTAAGATTGAGAACATTGAGCTTGGCGACCTTGGCAAAGCGAAGAAAATCATTGTCGGCAAAGACAATACCACGATTATAGAAGGTGCTGGCAAGAAGAAGGACATTACCTCCAGATGCGACCAGATTCGCAGGCAGGCCGATACCACAACAAGCACATACGACAAGGAAAAGTTGCAGGAACGCCTGGCTAAACTGACTGGCGGCGTTGCCGTCATCAAAGCCGGTGCTGCCACTGAAACGGAAATGAAAGAACGCAAGGACCTCCTTGACGACGCTCTTCACGCTACAAAGGCTGCGACAGAAGAAGGCGTTATCGCCGGTGGCGGCGTAATATATCTCCGCTCAATCGAAAATGTTCTTCAGGGGAAAACCAAAGCCAGAGGCGACGAGAAAATTGGTTTCGACATTATCGCCAAAGCTCTAAAAGCCCCTACCTGCCAGATAGTCGATAACGGCGGAGGACAAGGCGATGTCATCGTTGAAAAACTTCTGTCCGAAACCGGCAACATCGGTTACAATGCCGCCAAAGAACAGTTTGAAGATATGGTCGCTGTGGGCATCATCGACCCGGCCAAAGTTTCCAGAACCGCTCTGCAAAACGCCGCATCTGTTGCCGGGCTTATGCTGACTACCAACGTGCTTATCACCGATCTGAAGGACAACGACGAAGAGCCGATTCCGGGAACTGTAATTTAGTAACCGGTATCTGGCTGTTGACAAATAATTAACCCCGGCGTTTATGCGTCGGGGTTACAAAATATCTGAGAGCAAATGGCGAAGAAAGATTACTACGAAGTTTTAGGGGTAAAAAAAGGCGACAGCGCCGCGGATATAAAACGCGCATATCGACGCTCGGCAATTAAGTACCATCCAGACAAAAACCCCGACAACAAAGAGGCCGAAGACAAATTCAAGGCCTGCGCCGAGGCCTACGAAGTACTCAGCGACTCCGACAAACGCGCACGATACAACCAGTTCGGCCACGCCGGCTTGCAGGGTTCAGGTGTCAGAGACTATTCGCATATGAACGTCCAGGACATCGGCGATATTTTCGGTGATATGTTCGGCGATTTATTCGGAATGGGCGGCAGAGGCCGCAGGTCATCAGCGGCCAGACCAAACGCACCCCGCCGAGGCTACGACCTCGAAACCTCCGTTGAGCTGACTCTTGATGATGTTGCTGGCGGCACAGAAAAAACGATAGAATTTACCAGGCAGGACAACTGCGACCAGTGCAAAGGCTCTGGATGCCAACCCGGAACAACTCCGGCAAACTGCCCAACTTGCGGCGGTAGCGGCCAGGTAGTACAATCGGGTATGGGCGGCTTCTTCCAGATGGCATCGACCTGTCACACCTGCAGCGGAGCGGGTAAAATAATAAAAACGCCCTGCAAAACCTGTCGCGGCAAAGGCAGAGTCAGCAAAAAACGTATGGTTACCGCAAAAATTCCGGCTGGCGTACACCAGGGCCAAAGCGTAAGAATCACCGGCGAAGGAGAGCCGGGCTTAAATGGCGGCCCGCGAGGAGATTTATACTGCTACGTCCAGATTAAAGCACACCCATTCCTGCAAAGACAAGGCTGCGACCTCGTTGCAACCGTACCGATAAGTTTCACTCAGGCTGCCCTTGGCTCAATTGTGGAAGTGCCGAGCCTTAAAGGGCCGAGAGAACTCAAAATTCCTGCCGGCTGTCAGCACGGCGACGTTTTCAGAATCAAAGGACAAGGCCTGCCCGACCTGAGAACAAAACGCTCCGGCGATGAACTCGTGCAGGTGCTGATAGAAGTACCAAAAAAACTAACCAAAAAACAACAGGAACTGCTAAAAGATTTTGAACAAAGCCAAAGTAGCTCAGCAATGCCAAAAACAAAAGACTTTTTTGACAGACTCAAAAAATATTTCAATAATAAATGAATCTATAAAGTGATTCGGGTAGCAAAATGACAGAAAAACCGAAAAAAAACAAAAAACATAAAGCTCAGAACGAAGTTAAAGACAGCAAACCCCGTAAAAAGACCGACGCTCTTGAGACTGTAACCGCTGAAAAGGATGAGCTGTTTGCGAAACTTCAAAGGCTAAGTGCTGAATTTGTGAATTACCAAAAACGCTCCGCAAAACAGGTATCGGATGCGATAAATTACGAGAAGGAAACCGTAATCAAATCGCTCCTGCCGATACTCGATAATTTGGACCATACAATATGCGGTGCCGAAAATACAGACAGCAGCGATGATATGATTAAAGCCGTAAAAATAATTTACGACCAGATGCTCTCGATTCTTAAAACTCACGGCATTGAACAGGTTGTCAGTGTCGGCCAAAAGTTCGACCCTGCCGCAAACGAAGCAATGATGCAGAAAACAGAACCTGATGTCGAGGATGGCATTGTGCTGGAAGAATTCCAGAAAAGTTACAGTCTCGGCGACAGAATCATTCGGCCGGGCAAGGTCATCGTCAATAAAAACAGCGAACAAAAACAAGCCAGCGATGAGCAGTAATATAATCACGGAACAAAAAAATGCCGACTTACGAATACAAATGTGATAACTGCGGTTTTGAAATGGAAAAGTTCCAGACAATGTCCGCTAAACCATTGCGAAAGTGTCCCGAATGCGGCAGGCTCAAACTCAAAAGGCTTATAGGCAGCGGTGCCGCTGTTATATTCAAAGGCTCAGGGTTCTATGAAACGGATTATCGCAGCGACTCATATGTAAAATCACAAAAAAGCGAGACCACTCCCAAAACTGATAGCAACGATAGTAAGAAGAGTGATTCTAAGAAGGAAAGCACTACCACAGAACCGAAAAAAACTGCAAAGAAAAAAGACAACAAAACCATTTAGCCTCGGCAACTTGTTTGCCGGGGTTGTTTAGCCCCCTCATCACTATGAGGGGGTTCACGCTTACGAATTTCTTATCCCCTTCATAACGCCATTAGCCCGTAGGTCTTGTCCTGCGGGTATTTACATATTATTTAACCCGCCCACATCGCCATTTAGCCCCCGATTTGTAAATCGGGGGTTCTTTTCCGAATTGGCTATTCCATACTTATTGTAGGGGCGATTCGCGAATCGCCCCTTTCGTCATTGCGAGCGCAGCGTGGCAATCTCATTTTTTATCTTTTTACTTTTTAAAAATCTGTGTTAATCTGTGTAAATCCGTGTCTAAAATTTTCATTTGTCATTCCCGTGAAAACGGGAATCTACTTTGTTTTGAATTTTACTTTTTGGTTATTTGATATTGTTTAGGATTTAGATATTAGGATTTTCCTCTGTGAAACTCTGTGGCTAAAAATTCTGTATCTTGTTTTTCAATCTGCGTAATCCGTGAAATCCGCGGTTAATTTTCTTTTGTCATACCCGCGCAAGCGGGTATCCATTTTTTTATATCTTGTTTTTTTAGTCAGTGTAATCTGTGTTTATCAGTGTTCATCTGTGGCTAATTTTTTTAAAAACATCATCGCCGATAGGCGATTCCTAAACTCAAAACTAAGGACTCAAAACTCAAAACTGTTTATGTATCTCTGTGGTTAAAAAAAATCCGCGTAATCTGTGTAAATCCGTGGTTAACAATCCGTGTCTAAAAACCTTTATCAACGCTGGACAATTATCGTCAGCTTGGCTGGGTCTTCGATTGTTTTAGCCTGAACATCTTCTGGCTCGGTAAGAACCGGCTTTGGCAATTCAAACATATTAAGGTCGATATCAGTTCCGCCGGCATAAAGTTTTTCTATAACCATCGCAGCGGGACTAACAGCATTTATTTTTGAAATATCTTCAGCCATACGCATCCGCTGATTATAGTTTTGCACCTGGCATATCTCTAAAACATCGCTCGCCGAAATCCTGTCTATCGTTACATAGTTATCGAAAATCTCTGTCTCGACGCTCATTTGAACATCCTGGCACTTTTTCCAGAGAATTGCAAGGTCATCAATCAGCGATATCAAATCGGATTTATCACACTCAAGCTCATAGTAAATCGAGCTTGATTTTCTGACAACAGCGGTAGTTTTCGCAAACAACTGGCGATTCATAATCGCCTTGCCTACAAACATATCTACTTGAATAGGTGCGCTCGTTTTGAATACGAGCTTCGCTGAAAGCGGAACTATCGGCGAATTTTCCGGCTCAACCCGCACATCTTCAACAACCGTCGGCTCCATTTTGGCATCAGCAAAGGGACGCTCATATAGAACCTGGCTCTGTCGTTCCCTGCCAAAATTCGCGACGAACTGTTTGCGTGTGCTTTCCGGCACAAAAACATCAAAAATAATAACAAAAAGCCCCGCCGCCAAAAACAACACCGCCGCCGTAGTTACCAGCCTCCTTAAAAACAAATGCCTTCTGCCTGCCTTGTAACTACTTTCCGGCGAATTATCCCAAAGAACCTCACGTTCGAGCCTGTGAGTTATCTCCTCAAACGTATTGCCGGGAGCCTTATCACAAGGCAGGGCTTCGACGAGACTTTTATATTTCTCCAGAGTTTCGTATTTTGCCCTTACATCTTCATCGTGGTCAATCAGCCTTTTAGCCTCGGTGCTGCGACGTTCATCAAGCTCGCCATCGAGGTAACTGTTGAGCAATTCTTCTGTTTTGTCAAATTCTTTCATTCGAGTACCGCTTCTAAAATTTGCCTGAGACTTTCTCTGCCGCGTGCGATTCTGCTCTTAACCGTGCCAAGCTCAATATCGAGCGTCTCAGCGATTTCCGCATAGCTCATTTGTTCAATATCCCTCAGCACCACCACCGCCCGCTGAGCAGGTTCAAGTTGTTCAAGTCCCCGATGAACTATCACAGCTATCTCTTCCCCGATAGCAATCTTTGCCGGGTCAGGTGAGGCGCTGTCGGCCAAAAAATCCGCTAACTGTTTCCGCCCTTCCGGGCCGAATCGGGCATCGATGGATTCAAATTTAAGTTTCTTATTTTTCCTGCAAAAGCTAAGCGTATTATTAACCGCTATCCGAAACAGCCAGGTATAAAAGCTGCTGTCGGACCTGAAATTTTTCAGCCCCTGCAAGGCTTTCACAAAAGCATCCTGAGTCAGCTCTGCCGCATCGTCGCGATTACCGCAAATTTTGAGAACCGAGTTATAAACTCTATCCTGATAGAGCAATATAAGCCTTTCAATAGAGGCCATATTGCCCGCTCGTGCCTGATTTACCAGCAGGTCATCATCGATTACAATGTTATTGGCATTGGGCGATATATTATTTTGTTCCTGTTTTACTTTGACCATTGTGTTCCAAAAAAGTTCCAAAAAACGTGAAAAAACGCAAAAAACAGTAAAAAAACGTAAGAAATAGTGAATTTAGAGCAATATAATCTCAAAAAAATACCCCAAAATCAAGCGAATAGTTCGCTGGGCAGGATTAGGCTTGAACGTTATAAGCCAAAAACCTGCGATATTCCGCTAAAATCAACGAAAATCATCGTAACGCCACGCACTTGCCAAGAATTTCCGTGTAGATTATCGCATTTCGAATGTCTTCAACCCCATCGAACCCGATTTCTGAGCTAAAAATGGGGGTCTGATATTCGTCAGAAACCTGTGATTTGTCAAAGACCTGCGACTTTGAAGATTCTCGTGATTTTGAGGATTCTCGTAATTTTGAGGAAATTCGCGATTTTGGTGTCATCGCGGGTTTATCCAGATTTTGACGGTATTTTCGGGCTTCAGATTCCCTGCCGGCATCCAAACGAATCCGCTCAGCAGAACGGCTCTGGCGAGGTTGTGGTTTTCCAAAATCATATTCAGCCTCTGCCGCCGGCGGTGAAATGACCGGAACAATCGGCTCAGAACGAGCAACCGGCTGCGGACGAGCTGTAGAAAGACTTTGCCTTTGCGGTTGAGTTGCGGAATGACCTTCTTGCGAACGAGCCGTACGCCCCTGCCGCTGGTGAATCTGAGCGGCACGCTCTGCCCTTAGCTGTGCAATAGATTTATACTCGCTGCCCGTACCCGATTGCCGGCGGTTTTTCTGCCGACGTTCGACAGAATTTTTCTTTCCATCCGTATCAGCCATCGAGTCCTTAGCCTTCATAAAAATCTTGATAGCGTACGATGCAAAAACCACTACTATTATGAGAATCTGCACCCACGCACCTGCTTCCGGGCCGTTGCGACGAGCAAGAATGTTCTCTAATAAAAATTTCATTTACTAAAACACCTCTAAAAAACAGATTTCTCCACTTCACGATGCAAAGCAATCGCTTCGGTCGAAATGACAACCCTTAGCTCTTTTTCTTTGGATTAGCGATGGATTCACGCATCGATGTATCCGCGTTTATGTTCTGCATTTTGTAATAGTCCATCACGCCGAGATGACCCTTCCTGAAAGAATCTGCCATCGCCAGCGGAACTTCCGCCTCTGCCAGAACAACCTTTGCACGGTTTTCCTGAACGAGAGCTTTCATTTCCTGCTCGCGAGCGACAGCCATCGCACGACGTTTTTCAGCTTCCGCCTGAGCACGACGTTTGTCGGCCTCGGCCTGGTCACCCTGCAATTTTGCGCCGATGTTCTCGCCTACATCAATATCGGCAATATCAATTGAGAGAATCTCAAAAGCTGTGCCCGCATCAAGGCCCTTGGAAAGAACGGATTTCGATATCGAATCGGGATTTTCCAATACGCTTTTATGACTTATCGCAGAGCCGATAGTGGTAACAATGCCCTCGCCTACACGGGCGATGATAGTCTCCTCGGTCGCTCCACCTATAAGACGCTGGATGTTTGCACGAACAGTTACGCGAGCTTTTGCCTTTAGCTGGATACCATCCTGCGAAACAGCGTCAACTGTTACCCTGCCCTTATCCGGGTCGGGACAATCAATAACCTTGGGATTAACCGAGGTCTGAACGGCATCAAGAATATCTCGACCGGCCAAGTCAATGGCCGTTGCGGTTTGCAAGGTAAGTTCGATATTGGCACGGTTTGCGGCGACTAATGCGCGAACAACATTGGAAACCCGGCCACCTGCTAAGTAATGGCTTTCCAAATCTCGTCGGCTGATGTCGATGCCAGCCTGTACCGCGGTAATTCTGCTAATGACGATTGTGCGGGAATCAACTCTGCGCAAAGCCATTCCTATCAATTCGAGAATTGTAACCGAAGCGCCTGATGACTTGGCCTGAAGCCATAAGCCTCCAAACTTGACAATTAAGAAAAACAAGAGCAGGGCAAGTACTAAGATGATAATCCAAACTCCTATAGCGACCTCTTTTGGCATTGCCGCAAGAACAAATAAATCTGTAAATGTCATAATGTTATCCTTTCATTTATTTTTAAAAAAGCTGGATTCCCGCCTGCGCGGGAATGACAAAACTATTCAACCGGCCGAACGGTAAGCTCCGTGCTCTCGACCTTTATGACTTCTATTTTTGTATCCTTATTTATATAGCCGCTTTCAGCGAGGCATTCAAGGCGTTTACCTGAAAAATCTGCCATACCTATCGGCCTTAAATCCGTTATCGCAATTCCGCTTGTCCCAAGCATTTCCTTCAATACCGAAGTATCCGGCACGGCCTGGCCGGGTTGTATTTCCGGCTTAGAGAGGATTACGCTCTTTCCGAACCGGGTTTTCGGAAGAATTTTATAGGCGGCAATCAGAACCGCCGGAATCATAACGACAGCTATCGCAACGCCAAGCCAGCCGGCGGTGGGACTGATATTGAAAAAAATAATTACTCCGCCAGCCAAAGCACCTAATGCACAAACACTGATGAGGCCAAAACTCGGAACAAAAATCTCAGCTACCAGTAACGCGGCACAGAGAAAATATAAAAATATAGCAAATACAACCATCCAGAACATTTTATTCCTTTGGATTTCCCGCAACTTTCACAACAACTCTGTTGCCGTGAATTTCAGTTATAATAACTTTTTGATTTTTTTCTATGAACACGCCTTCAGCAACTACGTCAACTACGCAATCAGCAAATTTAGCTTCGCCTGCCGGCCTGAGTTCTGTAACTGCTGTTCCGGAATCGCCGACATTAACGGTTTTCCTCTGGCTTGCTGGCGGCGATGTTATTGAAATGTCCATTTTGGGCCTCCGCTGCGCCGGAGAAAGAAGCAGTCCTCTGAAAGGACCTGTGTTCGGCAGATATTTTGCCAGTATGTACGCAAGAACAACAAACCCCGCGAATCCGAAACAAAACGCCCAGACCCCCCTTTCGAGTATCTGCCACTGCACATCACCAAAATCGTATCGCGGCCAGGGCAACTCGTCAGGCCTGTTAGGAACGAGAATCGCAAACATACCAACCAATATGCAGAATATACCGGCTATACCGGCAACTCCAAAGCCGGGTATTACGAAAATCTCGACCAGCAGTAAAACAATGCCCAGGAAAAAGACCGCCATCTCCCACCAGGTCGCGAGGCCGACAAGGAACCTGCTGCCGAAGAGAATTGTAAAACAAATCACCGCAACCAGGCCCGGCAGGCCAAGACCGGGAGTTTTAAATTCGATATAAACACCGAGCAGGCCAATCATAAAAAGGATGCTGGTAACCGATGGATGGTTGAGCTTTCTTACGAGCTGCTCCGACCAGTTAGGCTCAAGACGCAAAATGTCTGTGCCGAAATCAACATTGTCTCTGGTCTCAAAAAACGCAAGTCCTTCATCGACATCCGCAGCGACCGCTCTGGCAATACCATACTCTTTAGCCTTTGCGGCGGTTAGTGTTAAAATTTCGTTTTCACTTATAATAAGCTCTTTTGATTCAAGCGAAAAACTATTGGTATCAGAGGGCATTTTTTCTTCTTCAAAAAACTCGAACTCGCCCGATACTGTATTTTTGATTCTGTAAATCTTCTTGTGCCTGCTGACCATCGACTCAAGCAGTGCGGGAGGATAGTTATTAGCTTCGGCTGCGCGCTGAAAAGTTGCTCTTATAAAACTCTCGACCTTTTCACGCTCAACGCCTTCAAGTTTTTCGCCCATCTGAATCGGTGCGCAATCGCCGATAGTGGTATTGGGCTTCATTATAATGTCCTGGCAGGATACACTTATCATAGCGCCTGCTGAAATTGCCTCGGTTGTAACGAAAGCTACGGTGTGAGCCTTTTGGGATAGTTCTAAAATGAGATATTTGGAAATGTCGTCGGCGCTTTTGACGAGTCCGCCGTAAGTGCTGATTTCGAAAATCAGGTAAGTGGCACCATCAGCAATAGCTATATCGGCCCTGCGTTTAATCGAAGAATACAGGCCGTCATCAATCATCCCGTTACAGGTTATGACAGCAGCTTTTGCGTTTGGCAGGGTAACAGCGTTGCTATCGGCCGGTTCAATTGCAAGAACAGGAAAACAGGCGGTAAGGAAAAACGCCAACACGCACAATTTGAGTATTATCGCTCTCATAAATGCAGATTCTATACCGTAATATCCAATGAAACAAGTAAAATTCGTGTTAACACGAATTTTTAAAATACTAAATCCAAATACCTAAATCCTAAACAAACTCAAATATCAAAAAAACAAATTCAAAACCGTAGATACCCGCTTTCGCGGGTATGACAGAAAAATAGTTATGAGTTTTGAGTCTTTAGTTTTGAGTTAAGGAATCCCGATAAATCGGGATGGATTTTTAATAAAAAACAAGGCCTCGCAATGACGATAACCCTGCCATAGTGATGGCAGGGCTAATCAGCGATATGTAAATGATAAACCATACGAAAAGGGCAACCCCACATTTGTAAATGTGGGGCTAACTTTTAAAAACAAAGAAATTTCTCCACGTTGGTCGAAATGACAAATTCAAAACCGTAGATACCCGCTTTCGCGGGTATGACAAAAAAATTAGCCACTAAGGCACAAAGACACGAAGTTTTTTAGACACAGATTAACACAGATTATTTTAACCGCGGATTTCACGGATTACGCGGATTTTAAAAAAGTAAAAAGATAAAGTAAATTGCAACCCCACATTTGTAAATGTGGGGCTAACTATTCCGGCCGCTTCCGCGGCTCGGCTACTAATAGTGGGAACGGGATAAGAAATTCGTGATTAAAGGGCAGCCTTTATGCAAGGCTTCGCAAAATTTCGATTGCCTCAGCGAGCTTGTCGTTGCCGGTGGTATAGCAGATTCTAAAATGCGTATCCTTTTCGCTGAATACTCCGCCGGGAATTATGAGCAGGTTCTTCCTGATAGCTCGCTCGACAAACTCGGTGCCGCTGCCGCCGGGAGCTTTGATGAACATATAAAACGCTCCGCCGGGTTTGGCTATCTCGAATTTGTCTTTCAGGCCATTATAGACCATATCGCGTTTGACCTTGTAGTCGGCAATATGACTGCTGACATCGTAGTCAACTGCTGTAATTGCCGCCTGCTGCAATGGTGTCGGTGCGCAGACAAAGGTGTACTGCTGCAATTTTGTCATCTCTTCAATAACCGGTTTCAAACTTTCGCCGGCAGCGGCGTAGCCTAATCGCCAACCGGTCATTGCGTGGCTCTTGCTGAAACCCGACAGCAAAAGCGTCTTGTCGTACTGCTTTGCAACGCTTGGACAAGGGCCGTCGTAGCAGAACTTGTCATAAATTTCGTCGGAGATGATGAGGATTTCTTTCTCAGCGGCAATTTTTACCACCGCCTCTATCTGCTCTGACGAATAAACAACGCCGGTAGGATTCGATGGTGAGTTCAAAATGATGAGCTTGGTCTTATCGGTAATGGCGTTTGCGATTTTTTCAACCGGCAAAGCGAAATCCGGATAGCTGTCAACGAAAACACACTTGCCGCCGAAAAGGTTTACCAGATGTTTGTACATTACAAAATAAGGGTCGGGTATTATGACCTCATCGCCGGGATTGATAAGAGCCATAAACGCCAGAACAAGCCCGCCGCTTACGCCGGAAGTTACTAATACGGATGGGTCGGACCAGCCGATGTCGCTGCGGATTTTTTCGGAAATCTTCCGGCCAAGCTCAGGGCTGCCGGAAGTAACAGAATAGCGGTTCTGACCCTGCTCGATTGCACCAATAGCGACCTGCTTGAGCGCATCGGGGACATCGAAATCGGGCAGACCTATTGAAAGGTTTACCGGGTCTTTCATCGAAGCGGCAAGATTGAAAATCCTCCTGATGCCGCTGGCATCAACAAGGGATGTTCTGTCAGCAATATAATTTTTCAATTATTCGTTCCTAGGTATTATCCATCCCAAAACTAAGGCCGCTATGCTACTGGCTGGCAACTTCGGTAGTTTCAGCAGTCTCATCGCCTTCGGCAGTGGTTTCCACTTTATCGCTCTTTTTGCCAACGGTCGTCTTGCGATTACCAACCTTGGGCAGGCCCATAAGGGGGTCACCCTCAGCCCAGCGTTCCTCTTCCTGAAGTTTCTCTATTCTCTCTGCACGAGTCAGAACATTACGATGTCTGGCTAAAGCGCCTTTCACCTTCAATGACGGGTCAATTGACATAAACTTAAACTCCTGTTATCTCTAAAAACATAAAAAACTAATCTATTTTCATACCATAAGCATCGCTGAAAGGCCTGGAGCCAAAACTCTCGAACCCGGAACCGACTGGCGGCTTATAGTTTGCACCTATTGCAATTATTCTCTTTTTAATGTCAAAACCGTCAGTGCCAACCTTTTCCGGGTTGTCAAAACGGCTCTGCGTAACAAGCAAATAGCGATTGCCCGCAGCTATAATCTCTGTTTCTATGCTGTACCGTCTGAAATACTCCTTCACCGGCTCTAAGTGAGACTTAATATGATAGCTCGAAATCACTATCACATTATCGCCCATCGGCTCAACCAATCTTGGCGAAGTGGTCGGCTGTAACGAACGTTTTACACTTCTTTCCGGCAAAGGCGGCTTGAGCGGCGTTATATCCTGTTTTATGGTCGTCCGCTCGACAAGAGCAGATGAGCTTTGCCACTGGCCAAGCCTGAAAAAGACAAGGAACATCGCCAAAAGAGCTAAAATGCCAATCATAGCTACCTGCCACGAAAAACAAAACTCAACCCTGTCCTTGTAAAACCTTACCGGCCCCGGCTTGGACGGCCAATTACCTGTCGTCCTGCATTTAGTAACCGGTTTACCAGGAGCTTCCTGCTCGCCTCCGGCAGAATCTTTGTCTAACACCTTGCCCTGAGCGGACTTAAGGTTTGCCTTGCCGATTACTTCGTACATCGCAATTCGTTTTGAATGACGTCCCATCGGCAAAAACTCCGAAAAAAGCCGCTACATAGCAAAGAACTCTACCCTTAAATCGGGTACAAACGGCGCAGGATACATTATTTGTGAAATAATTTCAACAGGAAAACATCAGGGAGCCTCTAAAAATTATTATTTTTGAACCGGCAATACCAATATATCAAAATTCCCTTGACATAACAGGGGCGTTAAACTATTTAAGGGCTTTCAAATGTGGGCTAAGCGAGTGATTTTATAGCTTTAAACGCTGTTATTAGCCCTGAAACAGTCGTATATACAAAGAAACGATTCGCCTGGAGCCGTTTTTAACAGCAGAAACGAGCTATCGGAGGGGTTGTTTTTGTTTATTTTGTCAGAATCGAACGCAGTTGTTAATTAGGATTGGTATTTAAAATACGCGTTGGGAACGCAGAAATCCCCAAAAACGAAGATTACTGAAAAATCAAACGCAGTTGTTAATTAGGATTGGTATATAAGATGCTTCCAGTAAAAAAAATGAGCAAAAGCAGAACACGCACCAGACGAAGCCATCACAGACTCAGTGATGTTAATTATTCCGTCTGCAAAAAGTGCAGCAGCGCTAAGCTGCCTCACGCAGCCTGTGATAATTGCGGGTATGTAAACCCAAAAATCACACTTGACCTGGCCAAAGAGGATGACAGCTAAAAATGCGTATCGCAATTGACGCCATGGGAGGCGACCACGCACCCGACGAGATAATCGCCGGTGCAATCGAAGCCGTAAAGCATCTTGAGCAAGGCGATGAGATAATCCTCGTCGGAGACGAAGAAATAATCGCTTCCAGGATGACAGCTAAGAAAGTGCGCAAATATAGCGGTATCATCAGTATCGTACACGCACCGGAAGCAATCGGGATGGACGAATCGCCCATCGATGCCCTCCGCAAAAAACGAGGCAACTCCATTTCAATAATGACCAAGCTCGCCTCTCGCGGCAAAGCTGACGCGGTTATATCAGCGGGTAATACCGGTGCCTGCGTTGCTGCCTGCCAAATGAGAATGAGGAACATAGAAGGTGTTAACCGCCCCGGTATCGCGGTGGTCTTTCCGACCTTTGACGGCCCGGTAACGATGTGCGATGTCGGCGCGAATATCTCCTGCAAGCCCATCAACTACTACCAATACGCTGTTATGGCGAGTATGTACTCAAGACACGTTCTGGGGATAGAAAACCCAAGAGTCGGCCTGATGAGTATCGGCGAGGAAGATGCCAAGGGCAACGAATCTGTCAAAAAAGCCAGAGAGCTTCTCAAGAGTGATGCCGACATAAACTTTATCGGCAACATTGAAGGCTGTGATATTTTCAAGGGTAAATGCGATGTCGCTGTTTGCGAAGGCTTTGTAGGCAACGTAGTTCTGAAACTGACCGAGGGGTTGGTTGACGGGCTGTTTAAGGCTATCAAGCACGAGCTGCTGAAAGAATCGTTGCGGCTGGTTATGAAATTCAAGCCTGTAATGATGCGAATGTACCAGAAATACGACCACCACGAATACGGCGGCGCACCGCTGCTGGGAGTTAACGGTACGGCCTACATCTGTCACGGCTCAAGCAAAAGCAGGACGATAAAAAACGCTGTCATCGCCGCTAAAAAATTCTATACACACAAAATAAACGAGCATATAATTGAGCATCTCGCTAAAACAAATGTAAGAGGCACAGATGAGCAATAACGAAATGGACAGTAACTCGCCATATAGTGCCGTGGTAGCAGGCACAGGTTCGTGTCTTCCCGAAAAGCTGCTGACTAACGAGGAACTGACGAAAATCGTGGACACCTCGGACGAGTGGATAGTGACCAGGACCGGCATCAAGACCCGTCATATAGCATCGCCTCAGGAGACGACCGCAACCTTAGCAGCGGAGGCAGCAAAGAGGGCTATCGCCTCTGCCGGTATCAGCGCTGAAGATATTGATATGATTGTGCTGGCAACTATTACACCGGAAATGGTATTCCCTTCAACGGCCTGTTTTGTGCAGGACATTATAGGTGCTAAAAACGCCTGGGCGTTTGATATATCAGCAGCGTGTAGCGGATTTGTATATGCCGTAAGTATCGCACAGCAGTTCATCCAGAGCGGAAAATATAATAACATACTCGTTATCGGTGCTGAGACACTCAGTAAGATAACCGACTATAAGGACAGGGGCAGTTGCATCCTCTTTGGCGATGGTGCCGGTGCCGCGATAATACAAAAAGCGGATGCTAAAAAGGCCAAGGGGATAATTTACAGCACCTCAGTCTCGGATGGCAGTGGATGGGAATCGCTTAACTGCCCTGCTTACGGCAGCAGGTACCCCGCTGATAAGCCGCTGGAGGATGCCAACGGGAT
The DNA here is from genome assembly GCA_021108375.1 of Anaerohalosphaeraceae bacterium. Taxonomy (GTDB): domain Bacteria; phylum Planctomycetota; class Phycisphaerae; order Sedimentisphaerales; family UBA12454; genus JAIORA01. The sequence goes on along the minus strand of JAIORA010000034.1, from coordinate 304,936 downwards.
ATATATGCAGATAAACGGCAGAGAAATTTATCAGCTCGCTGTAAGACGGATTGTGGAAATGGTAAACGAATGCCTTGAAAAATGCAGCTTATCAATAGAAGATGTAAGTCTGTTTATTCCTCATCAGATGAACGCACGGATAATTGAATCGGTGGCCAAAAGGCTCAAGTTCGCCGATGAGCAGGTCTTTATGAATATAGAAAAATTCGGCAACACCTCGGCAGCTTCTATCCCGATTGCATTGGATGAGGCGGTTAGAACAAACAGGCTCAAACGGGGCGACATCGCCCTTCTGGTAGCGTTTGGCGGAGGCCTGACCTGGGGCGCAAACGTCATAGAGTACTAAACTCAGAATCAACTTAAAATAATTACGGTAATAGCAATGGACGCAAAAACTGCATTTATATTTCCCGGACAGGGAGCTCAGGTCATCGGAATGGGCAAGGATTTTTACGATGCCGAACCCGCCGCAAAACAGATATTCGATTGGGCAAACGAAATAGTAGGTTACGACCTGGCGGATATTTGTTTTAACGGACCGGAAGACAAGCTCAATTCTACAGTTATTTCTCAGCCGGCAATTTTTACGGTTTCAGCGGCAATACTTGAAGTGCTGAAAGAAAAAACCGCTCTGAGCCAGCCGGCAGTTACAGCAGGCCTCAGCCTGGGCGAGTACACCGCTATTTACGCAGCAGGGGTAATCAGTTTTGAAGATGCCTTAGGACTGGTGCAGCTCCGCGGACAGGCAATGCAGGCCGCCGCCGATACCTCTAAAGGCTCGATGGTTTCTGTTATTGGCCTTGACGCCGAACAAGCCGAAAAACTCTGCGACAAAGCCAGAGAAAACCAACTGCTAAGCTGTGCTAACTTTAACTGTCCCGGCCAAATCGTGATGACAGGCGAAGTAGAAGCCTGCAAAAGAGTGGTCGAATTAGCCGAAGAGTTCGGGGCAATAAAGGCTATTGAGCTTAAAGTAGCTGGCGCGTTTCACTCAGCAATGATGGCTCCGGCAGCGGAAGCCTTAAAAAAAGCTATCGCGCAGCGGAAAATCATTGAGCCTGACGAAATTAAAATTATCGCCAACGTCGATGCCGAGTACTATCAAAGCCCTGAGCAGGTTCAGGCCGGACTTGTTAAGCAGCTTACTAACCCTGTATTATGGCAAAAATGTGTGGAAAAACTTCTGGCTGACGGCGTAGAGCAATTTTATGAAATCGGCCCCGGCAAAGTCCTCACAGGCCTTATGCGAAGAATAAACCGAAAAACCGCCATCGCCAACGTAAGCAGCACAACGGCTATGGCAAAGGTGTAAAACAGATAGAAGGTAGGGACTTCTGAAAAACTAAAACTTTTAAGATTTGAGATTGCCGCGGCCTGACAACAAGGCCTCGCAATGACATAAAAACGCATAATCCGTCATTGCGAGAAGCAACGCGGCGAAGCAATCTCCAGTTTTTCAAAGACCTATGTAGAATATAGAAGATAGAATTTTTTGGAGATTAAAAATGGCACAGCAGAAAAGACTTGCTGTCGTAACGGGCGCAGCCAGAGGTATCGGCAAAGCGATTACCCTCGAATTGCTCGCCCAAGGCAGAGAAGTTGCGGGACTCGACCTTAACGCCAAGCAGCTCAAAGAGCTGGAAAAATGTGCATCTGAGGCCGGTTACAGCGTTATAACCAAATGCGTTGACATAACCAAAACCAGTGAGCTTTGCGAAATTCTCAACGCCCTCGCTAAGGAACACGGCGGAATAGGCATTCTGGTAAACAATGCCGGAATTACCAGAGACAAGCTGATGATGCAGATGGAGGAGGACGATTATGACCTCCTTATGGCTGTCAACTTAAAGGCCGCATTTATGGCGACAAAAACGGTTATCCGCAGTATGATACGCAATAAGTTCGGCAGAATCGTCAATATCAGCTCGGTAGCGGGCGTTATGGGCCAGGCAGGCTCGACAAACTACGCAGCCAGCAAGGCAGGGCTTATCGGAATGACAAAATCTATCGTTCGGGAAGTGGCGAAAAAGAATATCACCGCAAATTGCATCGCACCGGGCTTTATTTTGACGGAAATGACCAAGGTTTTGCCCGATATGGTCAAAGATGCCGCTAAACAGGTGATTCCTGCTCGCTCTTTTGGCTCGCCGGAAGATGTCGCAAAAGCGGTTGCTTTCTTAGCCAGCGATGATTCAGGCTACATAAACGGCCAGGTTCTCTGCGTCGATGGCGGAATGGCAATGTAATGCCCTGTAAAAGGCAAAAAAACTATTGCATATATCAGATTTGATGGGTATATTACCGCCCTGTAAAAAACGTTAATAAAACTAAAATGTATGGAAACTCTTTTTTAATTTAAGGAGACAAGAAGTGAGCATAGACATTCAGGCAGTAGAAAAAAAGGTTATCGACATCGTCGCAGAGCAAATGGGTACAGATAAGGCTGAAATCTCACGCGAGACTTCTTTCATCAACGACCTCAACGCCGACTCTCTGGACACGGTAGAGCTTGTTATGGAATTTGAAGACGAATTCGACACAAGCATTCCTGATGAGGAAGCTGAGAAGATTCAGACAGTCGGTGCTGCGATAGACTATATTGCCAGCGTAATGAAAGCAAACGACGCTTAAGGCAAACAGGCTATTTTGATGAATAAACGGCGAGTAGTTATAACAGGCCTTGGCTGCACAACGCCTCTGGCTAATACTGTGGATGGGTTTTTCGACGGCGTTTGCCAGGGAAAAACCGGTATTGATACAATCAAAAATTTCGATACATCGCAGTATCCGGTACGTTTTGGCGGCGAGGTCAAAAACTTCAACATAAGCGATTATGTTGACCACCGTGTTGGCAAAAGAATGGACAGATTCACTCAACTGGCAACGGCAGCGGCGGTACAGGCTGTCAGCGATAGCGGTATCGATTTTTCCAAAGAAGACCTCGACAAATGCGGCTCCATAATAGGAACCGGTATCGGCGGTATCAAGGAAATCGAAGAACAGCACATAAGACTGCTGGAAAAGAGCCCAAATAAAGTCTCGCCGTTCTGCGTTCCAAAACTTATGGCAAATGCCGCAAGCGGAACCATCTCAATTCTTTATGGACTAAAAGGGCCTAACATCTGCATTGTTACGGCTTGCGCATCGGCTTCGCACGCGGTGGGTGAGGCGTTTTATAATATCCTCAGCGACAGGAGTGATATTGTTATTACCGGCGGCTCAGAAGCCGCTCTCACACCGATTGGGCTGGCTTCGTTTTGTGCCCTTCGTTCACTGAGTACAAAAAACGATACGCCGCAAATTGCTTCACGCCCGTTCGATATTGACAGAGACGGATTCGTTATGGCAGAAGGTGCCGGTATTGTCGTTATTGAAGAATACGAACACGCTAAAAAACGCGGCGCAAAAATTTATGCCGAACTGCTCGGATACGGGGCGACAGGCGATGGCCATCATATCACCGCCCCGCTGCCCGATGGCAACGGTGCTAAAAGAGCGATGGAAGTAGCACTTAAACAGTCTGGCCTGAGCGTAGAAAAAATTGACTATGTGAACGCTCACGGCACCAGTACTCAGCTTAACGACGTTGCTGAGACGACCGCTATCAAAGCGGTTATGGGAGACCACGCATACAAGCTGGCGATAAACTCAACTAAGAGCTGTATCGGCCATTCGCTTGGAGCAAGCGGCGGAATCGAACTCATCGCCGCCTGCAAGAGTATCGAAAAATCGATACTGCACCCGACGATAAATCTCGATAACGTTGACCCTGCCTGCGATGACAAGCTCGATTTTGTGCCGAACGTGGCAAGAGATGCAAAAATAAATTACGCTATGAGTAATTCGCTTGGTTTCGGCGGACATAATTGTTCACTCGTCATCGGCAAGATATAGACACTGTCATTCCGAGCGGAATCGAGGAATATAGGAAATCTCTAAGAATTCATTTTGGCGAACAAGCGAACCTTTTTATCGCCGGACTGCGTCAGACAAAAGCCGCTTTATCCGTAGATAAAGCTGATTTGTCTTTCTTGCCGGGCAGTAAAAATTTTCTACTTGTCGCTCAAAAGCAATTATTAGAGCTACCCTCTATTTTTCAAATCAACCCCACATTTACAAATGTGGAGTTTGCCCGTTCTAATTGAGAAACAAGATACGCGATGCGATGTACACTGCGTAAAAGCCTATTAAGAACCCTGCCCAAATCGGGCTGAACCTTTGACGTTTAAACGTAATAACTACAACAAACACCGAAAGTATTACAACCATCAGGTAATCTAAAGTAACGGCTCTGGCGGCTGGAAGCGATTTCCACGAAGCGATAAGCGTAGCACTGAGAACCAGAAGAATGTTAAAAATGTTACTGCCGAGTATGTTGCCTACCGCGATGGATGTTTCGCCCTTTCTTATCGCCACCAAACTTGCTGTAATGTCCGGCAGAGACGTTCCGACAGCGACAACGGTCAGGCCTATAATCGCCTCGGATATACCGAAATGAGTGCTGATATTCGTTGCGCTGCGGACAATAAATTCGCCGCTGATATAGAGGGCCGATACGCCGAGCAGAAACACGAACACTCCTTTAGCAAGTCCTGTTCTCGATGGGCGAGTCTCGCCCTGCTGGTCGTACAGCCTTGCCTTTATTGATGTGAAATACAGGACAAAAAGCAATAGTAAAACCGCCCCGCCCCAGAGAGGAACTTTGCTGCCGGGAAAAATTGTCAGGAAAAATAATACTACCGCCGGCGTAAGACAAAAATAGAGCAGGTCTGTCCCGAACTTTTTCCTGTTAATGGCCAGACATCCGAAAATCGCGCACAGGCCATAGCCAAGACATATATTGGCGAGATTGCTTCCGGCAACGTTTGACATTGCCAAACCGGAATGGCCTTTGCAGGCCGCGATAATGTTGACAAAAAGCTCCGGCGCGCTCGTGCCGAAGGCCACCAGCACAACGCCGACAACTACCTTGGATATGTTAAGGCAATTGGCAATGGTTGTCGCCCCGCTGATGAGCCATCTGGCTCCGCAGTACAGAAAAACAAAGCTCACTATCAGTAATACTGAGTCTAAAATCATCGTCTATCGCCAACCACTATTTCCCACAGGATTCAACCAAGAGCAAAGCCCGAATAGAATCCGGGCTTGCGTTACAGGCACATACAATAAAACTCGATATTCGGCATAATATTATTTGCCGTGACGAACCTTCCAGCGAGCACGTCTCTTCTTGCTGCCGACTTTTCGTCTGCGTCTGGGTTTAGCCATAAAAATCTCCAAAAACAAAAGCGTAATAAATATCTTTAGCACTGCCACCATCGGCAGTCAAAAAACTTCCAAACCCTGAGGATATATGTTATTATCAAACAATGCAAGTAAATCCTATAAAAACAAGCAGGTTTCTACGTATTTTGAGGTGAAAATTATGATACAGTGCAAAGATTGCGAATTGTGCAAAATCACCCCCGCCGGCGTTAGAACGTTTATGTGCGACCCGTTTTTGAACATCAAAGAGCCTGAATGCATCCAGAAATGGCAACTTATAAGGCTTGATATGCTACTGGCGACATATCGCCAGATGCAGGGATGGCAACAAAAGGTGGCTCCGCTTCAGGATAAGATATTCAAATATATGGAGCGGGAGATGGGCGAAATCGATGAGAGCGACAAATGGAAAACCGATGACGACGAACAGGAAGATGAACCTATTTTATAAAAAGGAATTTAAAATATGCCTCTGGCGATGATTGACAACAAAATTGTGGAACTTGACCAACTCGACCCGGCCTGCCTCGACAGGGGTACGTTTTTCGGGGATGGCGTATATGAGGCCCTAAGGAGCTATAACGGCAAATTGTTTGCTTTGGACGAGCATCTCGTCCGTTTTGAGCGGAGTCTGAGCGAAATAGAAATCGGTGGCGTGGACATTGAGGATATTCGCCGAAAAGTCATCAAAGTCTACGAACTCTCCGGCATCAGCAATGCCAAAATATATTTTCATATCACGCGAGGTACAGGGCCGAGAGAGCATTTTTCGCGGGAACTCACACCAAGATTTTTCCTGACCATTACCGATGCGCCTGATGGTCGCGAGGCCAAAACCAACGGCATATCGGTAATATCAACGCCGGATACGAGATGGAAGCGATGCGATATAAAAACCCTTAATCTTCTGCCGAATGTGCTGGCCAAATCTAAGGCAGAGAAAAACGGCTGCGAGGAGGCGATTTTCGTAAATGACGACGACCTGCTGACAGAGGGTACTTCATCAGCGTTTTTCGCGTTTTTCACCGACATACTCAGAACCACCCCTCTTTCAGCCAACATCCTGTCTTCAGTAACACGGGAATTCGTACTGAAAGCCTGTCAAAACCTCGGAATTTGCGTTGAAGAAAAATCGGTCGCCCTTAGTGAGGTCCCAAAGGCCGATGAAATGTTCATCGCGATGTCGAGCAAGAACATTGTGCCGATAGTGCGCTTTGATAGTGTTAAAATAGGTAACGGCACGCCGGGCAAAAATACGAAATTATTGATAGCCGAGTTCGCGAACCTCGTAACGCAACATTGCCAAAATTTTTAGCAAAAAAGCCCACGTATTTGCCCGCATAACGCAAAAAAATAATTGCTTATTCAGCCTGAACGTAGTAGATTGGCCTTTCCAGTTCATTTTCCTGAATTTCAGCATTTCAGGAGATAAACATATCGGTTTTTTTGATAGTTCTATATATTGACGGGAGTTTTTTAATGAAGCGTAAAATGGTAACAATTGATGGCAACACCGCTGTCGCACACGTCGGACACGCAACGAACGAAGTAATCGCGATTTACCCTATCACCCCAAGCTCTAATATGGGCGAAATTTCTGATGCCAAATCAGCCAGGGGCGAAACAAATATCTGGGGGACTATTCCGAGCGTTACGGAGATGCAGTCTGAAGGCGGAGCCAGCGGAGCCGTTCACGGCGCACTCGCCACCGGAGCACTGACAACAACGTTCACAGCTTCGCAGGGTTTGCTGCTGATGATTCCGAATATGTACAAAATTGCCGGCGAGCTTACCCCTACCGTATTTCACGTTTCGGCAAGGTCGCTTGCCTGCCAGGCACTTTCGATTTTCGGAGACCATTCTGACGTAATGGCCTGCCGACAAACCGGCTTTGCGATGCTCTGCGGCGGAAGCGTGCAGGAAGCAATGGATATGGCGTTAATCGCACAGCAGTCAACTCTCAAATCACGAATTCCTTTCCTGAACTTTTTCGATGGTTTCAGAACCAGCCACGAAGTACAAAAAGTTGAAGAGCTGACGTTTGACGATATGCGTGCGATGATTGACGACGAACTTATCGCCTCTCACAGACAAAGAGCACTTTCTCCTGACCATCCGATGATGAGCGGAACGAGCCAGAACCCGGATGTGTATTTCCAGGGACGCGAAACCGTCAACAAATATCACGATGCCACGCCGAAAATCGTTGAAGATGCGATGAAACAATTTGAAAAAATCGTTGGCAGAGCATACAACCTTTTCGATTACGTTGGGCCAAAGGATGCCGAAAAAATTATAATCATTATGGGTTCAGGCGCAGAGACAGCAGACGAAACCGCTGAATTTATGGCCAAAAACGGCGAGAAGGTCGGCGTGCTAAAGGTCAGACTCTTCCGCCCTTTCAGTACAGCTCACTTTATCAGTGCCCTGCCCGAAACCGTAACCAAAATTGCTGTTCTTGACAGAACAAAAGAACCCGGCTCACTTGGCGAACCTTTATATCTCGACATCAGAACTGCCATCGGCGAGGCGATGAGCGATGGCAAGAGCAAGTTCAAAAAATACCCGCTGATAGTCGGCGGACGTTACGGACTCGGCTCGAAAGAGTTCACACCTGCTATGGTCAAAGCTGTTTACGACAACCTCGACTCCGCCAAACCGAAGAACCACTTCACCGTAGGTATCAACGATGATGTAACCGGCACAAGCCTTGATGTTGATGAATCATTTGATGTTTCACACGAAGGCATTTACTCTGCGATGTTCTTCGGACTCGGTTCCGACGGAACGGTCGGCGCAAATAAAAACTCCATCAAAATTATCGGCGAGCTTACCGACAATTTCGCACAAGGCTATTTCGTTTACGACTCCAAAAAAGCGGGAGCAAAAACAGTATCGCATCTGCGGTTCGGCAACAGAGCCATCAGAAGTCCATACCTTATCAGTCAGGCAGATTTTGTTGCCTGCCACAACCCCAGCTTCCTCGAAAAATACGATATGCTCAACGCCGCTAAAAAAGGCGCGACCTTCCTGCTGACAAGTATGTACTCCAAAGACGAAGTATGGGACACCCTGCCGCAGAAAGTACAGAAACAAATTATCGACAAACAGCTTAAATTCTATTGTATCGATGCGATTTCCATCGCCGGCGAGCTTGGACTTGGCGCAAGAATCAACGTCATTATGCAGACTGCGTTTTTCAAAATCAGCGATATTATCCCAATCGAAAAAGCGGTTGATGCCATCAAAGGCGCTATCAAAAAATCTTACGGCTCAAAAGGCGAGAAAATCGTTAATATGAACAACGCCGCCGTTGATGCCGCTCTGAGCAAAATCTGCGAAGTAACGATTCCCGATAAAGTAACGAGCAAACTGACAATGCCCGCAACCGTTCCCAGCGATGCGCCAACGTTTGTAAAGGAAGTTACCGGCCAGATAATTGCCGACCACGGTGATAAAATACCGGTAAGCAAAATGCCCGCCGACGGAAAATTCCCGACAGCAACCACACAATACGAAAAAAGAAATATCGCTGTCAACATACCCGCCTGGGACCCGGATGTTTGTATCCAGTGCGGCCAGTGTTCACTGGTTTGTCCGCACGCGGCAATCAGAATAAAGGCATACACCAAAGACGCTGCCACCGGCGCACCGAAAACTTTCAAGTGCGCTCAGGCAAAGGGCAAAGGCTTTGACGATATGAAATTTACCGTTCAGGTAGCACCGGAAGACTGCACCGGATGCGGTATCTGCGTTATGGTTTGCCCGGCAAAACAGAAAGATGAGAACAAAGAACCTACCGGCAAAAAAGCTATCAATATGACCCCGCAGGAACCACTCAGAGCAGACGAACGCGAAAATTACAATTACTTCTTAAACATTCCAAACACCGACCCCGCCCTTTACAAACTCAATACCATCAAGGGCAGCCAGCTTTCCCAGCCGCTGTTTGAGTACTCAGGCGCTTGTGCAGGTTGCGGCGAAACACCTTACGTCAAACTACTGACCCAACTGTTCGGCGACAGAGCTTTGATTGGAAACGCGACGGGCTGCTCATCGATTTATGGCGGCAATTTGCCAACAACCCCTTACAGCGTTCGTCCCGATGGCAAAGGCCCGGCCTGGAGCAACAGCCTGTTTGAAGACAATGCGGAATTTGCGTTTGGAATGAGACTGACTGTCGATAAGTTCAAAGAGTACGCGGTGGAAGTCCTGCAAAAAATCGCTGACAAAAACTGTATCGATGCGAATCTCGCTGGCGAAATTAAGGCCGCGACAATCGCAAACGACCCGGCCCAGGTGGAAATCGAAAAGCAGAGAGTAAGAGTTGAAAAACTTAAGAAACTCTGCACCGAAAGCAAATGCGATGAATGCAAAAATATGCTCACGCTTGCCGATTACCTCGTACGCAAATCGGTATGGGCACTCGGCGGAGACGGATGGGCATACGACATCGGTTACGGCGGACTCGACCACGTTCTGGCCAGCGGAAAAGACCTCAACATCCTCGTACTGGATACGGAAGTCTATTCCAATACCGGCGGACAAATGTCAAAATCCACGCCGAGAGCAGCGGTCGCCCAGTTCGCAGCGGCTGGAAAACCGGTCGCCAAAAAAGACCTCGGTATGCTCGCTATGACTTACGGCAGCATCTATGTCGCTAAAATCGCACTCGGTGCAAGTGCTGCCCAAACGGTAAAAGCATTTACAGAAGCCGAAAGTTTCAACGGCCCATCGCTTATCATTGCTTATTCACATTGTATCGCTCACGGCTACAATCTGCTCGATGGTTACGACCATCAAAAGCAGGCGGTCGCAAGCGGATACTGGCCGTTATACAGATTCAATCCGGATTTGAAAGCTCAGGGCAAAAACCCGCTGCAGCTCGATTCCAAAGCACCGACTGCAAGTTTCGAAGATTACGCTTACAGCGAAACACGTTATCGCAGCTTAAAGAATTCCAGGCCTGAACTCGCTGCTGAGCTTATGAAGCTGGCGACTAAGGACGTTCAGGAAAAATATAGTATGATTGAACAACTGGCAAATATGCAATGCGAAAACTGCCAAAAGACTGATGATAAATAATCTTTGAGGTCTCTGAAAAACTGGAGATTGCTTCGCTTCGCTCGCAATGACAATGGGCGTTTTTGTGCCATTGCGAGGCCTTGTTGTTGGCCGTGGCAATCTCAAACCTTAAAAGTTTTAAGCAACCGTTGTCATTCTCGCGAAAGCGGGAATCCAGAATGTGAATAAATTTATTACGGGTAAAATTAAAATGTCCAATCAGAACATTAAAATTGCGACCGTTGTTATTATAGCGGCGGTTACAATCGCTTTTTGCGGATGCCGGCCCGGCGGTCAATCGAAATCACGGCTGGACTTAAAAAATGAAATGCCTGTAAAGTTGAGTTGCGTCATTGCGATAGACCAGCCTGATGGCAGTAAGTATTTCACTAAGCAAAAACAGTTGCTCTACCCTGAGCAAAAGACCCTGCTGTTTTCAGCCGAGGAGCCGGAAGCGGTATTTAAATGGTCTGTCGCGGGCAGCAGCTACAACCAGCCAAAAAGTGCTAAATTGCCGCCGCGAGCGGAACTGATGTTCAGCAGAGAAATATCAACCGCCCTTTTGGAACTTTATTTAGCCAATACAACCGGCTCGATTCAGACTGCCGGAGCGGATTTCTCGCCGGAGGCGACTATCAATATCGATGGACAGATATACGGCAGAGTCAGCGGCGACAAAAGTATCGAGTTATATCAAAATCGACAGAGCAAAAAAATCGATACGGCAAAAACCACAGGCAAAATTTCGTACATAATTCAGGGTTACAATTATCACAAAATTGAAAATTCTGAAATAATTTTGCCAACAAAAATAGATGTTTTTGTGCTAAAAGCAGGCCAAAACAAGCAATTTGCCGCACAATTCAGCATCTTTGTCGAGAAATTTTGATTTTTGTTAAGAAAATCAACAAAACCGGCAAATTTTGGCTAAGAATTTCAAAAACGAAAGAAATTTTATTGCTCAAATTCGCGAAAATCTCCGATAAATTGCCCAAAACTACTCGAAATGACCCAAAACAGCTTGAAATAGCCCAAAAACAGCCTTGATTTGTCAATTTTTTCCCATTTCCCCCTCATTTTTTCCCCTGTTTTTTCCCTCATTTTCCGCTCGTTTTTTTTCATTTTTTCCCGTTTTTTTCCCATTTTTTTTGAACATCACCCCCCCTTATTGGGTACATAGAGCGTGCCGATTGGGATTATAGGACCGATAGCAACAAATCCGTTTGACCACCATGGTTTTTCAGATGCGATTCTTTGCAGTAATTCAATGCTAAGTGCCGATAATACATAAGGATAAGGTCTCTAAGTTTTGCGTTTGGACGGGCGTAAATACCTGCTTTGACGTTAAGGGGCGGAGCCATTTAACCGATTATTCTTGATGTAACAGGCGGTTTTACGCCAAATGAGTTGAAAAATATAAATTCAATCGAAGGCCAAAATGATGTTGTATAAAAAATACTGCTGCGTTGGACTTTTTTTGCTAACCGTGCTTAACGGCTGTAGTAAAGACCACTTAGATCCGACGCAAATCGGCCGATTTCGGCCTGTGCCAGCTGTAAATATCATTCTGGACTCTCTCGGAGTTTCCGAAGAAAGTGCATCGGAATACGAAGGCACACAAGAACCCCGCCCTGCTGACGTTGTGGCCTATGACCTCGATTACGCATTCGCTTCCGGCGATACAATCCGAATATCAGTCTTTGAACTACTCCAGGAAAATGTTCAATATGTTGAAAATTACGCTGTAAACGAAAGCGGCAATATCTCAATTCCGGAAATCGGACAAATTCAGGCCGGCGGGCTGACAGAATCACAACTCGAAGACGAAATACGGAACGCACTTTCGCCTGGAATCCTGAAAAACCCGTCCGTAACCGTTTCTCTAATGCAATCACAAAACAGAGTATTTACCGTACTCGGTGATGGCGTTAACCAGCCGGGCAGATACGCTATACCAAGGTCTGATTACAGGCTTATGGACGCTCTCGCGGATGCCGGCTCGGCAAGACAATTTAACGTAAGCTACATATACGTTACACGCAGGATAACCGGTGAAGAAAGTCTGGCAGAGGCAACAGCAGAGGTGCAGGGGCAGCAGACTCAGCCCAAACAGGCTGGCCAAGACTATATAGATTATAACCATATTCAAGAGCCTGTTGTAATTCCGCAGAATCAGGAACTCTTTGAAGTAATCGCACCGTCAATAAGCAGCTCGGCAAAGGCCGAGAGTTTTGTTATATCGACCGCGGAACTGGTTACCGACAAAGAGCTGGAAATGCTTGCTATGCCGGAAACAATCGCAGGTGCACAATCACCGCAACACAAACTGCCCGAAAACGTTATGCTTTCGCTGGCAGGGCAAAACGCCGAGCAGGAAAGTGTAGAGTGGGTATTCAAAGACGGCAAATGGGTGGCAGTGAGAACAGAGTCAGCGGCTACCCAATCTGAGCCGCAGCAACAACAAAGCATACCGGAACGGCCAACCTGGCAGCCGAAAAGACAGACTGCTGTGGCGGAAAAGCCTATGGATTTCGGCTGGGACCAAATCGATACTGCCGGTGTGCAAACCAGAGTAATTAAAGTTCCCAAGGACAAGCTCTTCGGGGGAGACCCTCGATATAACATAATTATCAAGCCCGGCGATACGGTTACCGCTCAGCTCGATGTCGTGGGCGAATTTTATGTGCTTGGAAACGTCAATAATCAGGGAATAATTAACTTGACTGGAAGGCCAATGACGTTGAAAATGGCTATCGCCGCCGCGGGTGGTCTGGGACAGTTGGCCTGGCCTAAAAAATGTGAAGTAATACGCAGAATCGGAGAGAAAAAAGAAGAAATCGTTATGGTAGATCTTGAAAAAATAGCTAACGGCACTCAGCCTGATTTCTTTATTAAGCCTAACGATGTCATAAATGTAGGAACGCACAGCATAACAAGATTTATGGCGGTAATCAGAAATGCCTTCCGAGCGAGCTATGGTTTCGGGTTTATATACGACCGGAATTTTGCTGATGTGGACTACTTTACTCGCAGACCGTTTTCAGGCTTGTAAAATAATGAGGGGTTGAGGTTATAGAGAATTTGGAACTCGGTATTAACACAAATCAACAAACCGGTGAGACTCAGCAGGGAAGCTGGGGACAACTCGGCGTACATACCTATATAAAAATGGCGATTATTGCCATTGCTCTGTACCTGCTGTACAATAATGAGATATATTCGATAGTTCACAGATGGGTAAACGACAGCAGTTGGTCACACGGTTTTCTGATACCGGTTTTCAGTCTTTACTTTCTGCACCAGCACAAAAAAGAAATTGTAGAACTTGAGCCAAAAATAAATTATGCAGGTCTGTTTTTTTTAATCTGCTGTCTGATATTTTTTCCGCTTGTGATATTCGTTTATAAATTCGGCTATTTCAAATCGCTCGTAATCATACCGACGATAGCTTCGGTTGTTCTGTTTCTCGGCGGGTGGAAACTGCTTAAACAGACGTGGCTGCCAATCGCGTATATGGTTTTCGCAATGCCCCTGCCGGCACGAATATATAATGATATTACAATTCCGATGAGGAGACTGGCGGCGACGGTAGCGGCACAAATTTTGAGCCTGGTCAATCATCTTGAAGCAACGTCAAGCGGCGTTGTGATTGACGTAGTATATAAAGGGATTAGAATGGAGCCGGCACTGGATGTGGCTGAGGCGTGTAGCGGAATGCGTCTGCTGATGGCTTTCTTAGCACTGGGAGTAGCTATGGCCTATCTGCATTACCGGCCGCTCTGGCAGAGACTTGTTCTGCTGGCCAGCACGATACCGATAGCTATACTCAGTAATACAATAAGAGTAACAATAACAGGATTTATCTATATTCTCTGGGACCCCAAATATGCACAGGGCATTTATCACGATATGCTCGGAATGCTTATGCTGCCACTGGCTTTCGGGCTGTATGGGCTGCTGGCCTGGTTTATGTCGAATCTTATGGAAGAAGAAAAACAGCAGGTTGAAGAAGAATTGATAATAACGAGACAGGATAGTTCGCAAAGGTAAAAGAATCAGACACAGATTGTTTTAACCGCGGATTTCACGGATTACGCAGATTAAAAAACAAGATACAAAAAACTGGATACCCGCTTTCGCGGGTATGACAAACAACCCCCTGATAAATCAGAGGGCTAAATGAAAAACAAGATTTCTCCGCGTTGGTCGAAATGACCCGCGCACCAAATTACGGCAGTTGCCTATTTGGTGCGGGACAAGCAAAGTCGTGTGCGGAAGGGATAGAAAATACGGAAGTACGAACCCCTTCATAGTAATGAGGGGGCTAAATGGCAATGAGAGCGGAATAGGAAATATGCAGATACCCGCAGGGCAAGACCTACGGGCTAATGGCGAAATGGCAAGTAAAAAATAGAAAGCAATGAAAGTGTCAGAAATACCCCCCCCAAGTCTGCTTGGGGGCTAAACATTCGGCCTTCGGCTGAAAAAGGCAATGACAACAAAAATTGAGTTTGATACTAAGAAACAATTATGAAAGATATAATCAAAAATTATCTTCAAGTGCCCTTCCTAATCTGCGTAGCAGCAATAGTTCTGTGCAGTATCTATATATCATACCGAAAAGACCATTACGGAATTACACTGATAAAAAAAGCACTGCCTCTTAAAAAACCCTTCGATTTGATGGACGAAACAGCACTTGCCCCCTATAAACTTATCCACAAACGGAAAATCACCAATAAAGATATACTTGAATCACTGGGTACCGAAAGCTATCTGCAGTGGACGCTCGAAGACGAGACGGTATGTGAAATGAGTCCTGTCCGACACTGCTCGCTCTTTGTAACTTATTATACCGGCAACCCCGACCAGGTGCCGCACGTGCCGGAAGCCTGTTATACCGGCGGCGGACATCAGATAGCTGACAAGGCCTCAATAAAACTGCATATCGCAGACGCGAACATCGCGGATGTACCGGCAACCAGTTTGACATTTAAAACAAGCCCTGCAGAAATTTGGCAGGCTGAGAGTAAATTTACCGTGATATACTTTTTTAAAGTAAACAACCTCTACAAAGGCAATCGCACATCGACAAGATTTGCACTTGGCGATTTGACAAACGAATACTCATATTTTTCCAAAGTCGAAGTAAAGTTTTTTAACAAAAATGGACTCTACCCCGAAAGAGATGAGACCATCGCAGCAACGGAAAAAGTCCTGAGTAAATTATTGCCAGCCCTGGAAAAATATCATTGGCCAGACTGGAATACAACCTCTACCCCAAACAAATAAAGGAAATTTTAAAATGGCAAAACGGATAAACAAAAAAATCGCTATAATCGGTTCATTGGTGCTGGCTATGCTGATAGCCAGCGGAATACTGGTCATATTGAAAATGAGCAAAGACCCACAAAAATTCCTACAAGATGCTGAAACAGAAATGGCGATGAGCGAGCCGGATTATGAAGTGGCTCGTAAGGCCTATGGTCGCGCGTTTGCCTATGCAAAGGATGTCAATCTCAAAATAGACATTCTGTTTATGCTCTCAGATATGTATATCGAAATGGGTGAATGGAATAAAGCGGCGGGCTGCTGGAGAAAAATAACAACGTTCGATACCAAAAATACCGAAGCGAGACTGGCTCTGCTTAACTACAGTTATGAAGTAGCAAATTCGGGTATCTGGAACAGATGGAAAGACGTAGAATCGGATGCATCTGAACTTATCGAAAAAGGAACCGACACGAGCGGACGTATGTATCGGATTAAAGGACGGGCGATTTTTGAGCAGGTAAACTCCGGCCAGAAAACCGATGAGGAAGTCGATATTACAACTGCCATAGAAACGCTCCAAGAGGCACAACAACTGGAGCCGACAAACGTGGAAGTATATAAATATCTCGCAGCGGCGACAGCACTTAAAGGAGAAATACTTTCTGGAAAAGGCATTCTCGGAGCAATGGAAAATGCCAAAGAGCAAGGACAGAAAATTCTCGAAACCGGTATCAAAAATTGCCCCGACCAGCCACAAGCCTATCTGAATTTTTATCAATCAGACATCAATAGCGCAAGAGGCAATCCGGAAATTTTGCCGGAAGTCGAAGCTAAGTTAGTGGAACTGAAAAATAAATTCCCATCAAGTCCGCTTCCCTATAACGCGATATCCAACCTCTTTATGACAAATCCGAAAGATATAGATAAATCTATGGAAGCTATATCAAAGGCTCAGCAACTTGATGACAAAAACACCTCTTATGCTCTCAGTGCCGCTAACATCTATTACCAGAATTACGCGATAAACAAAAACGTCGAAGACTTTGACAAAGCTGTTGATATTGCGAGCCAGGCATTGACATACCCGGATAGTGTTATTGATTCGGGGCCGCGTGCCAGAATTGGGTTTATGAACAGGTTCGCACTTCATACATTCCTTGCCAACAGCTATCTTTGGCAGGTTTCTGACTATGACGATAAGGAAAATAACGCTGTCTGGGCAGACAAAGCCGCAGTGCATATACACGAAATAAATCAACTGCTCGGCAGTGCCGAACACTCCTATTCGATAATGTGGAAAGGCAGACTCACATTGGCCCGCGGCGACAGAGACCCTGCAATCAAGCTCCTCAATACCGCGTACGAACTGATGACGGCCTCGGGTACCACTCAGGGAGATTTGCAATTAGGCAAACTTTGCTATGATATGGCAAAAGCACTTGAAAACACCAACGAAATAGGCGCGGTTAATAAATTTTTTCAGGGCGCTATCTCAAATCTTGCTTATTACAGCAGGCCGGAAATTCTGCTTGATTTCGCCGAGGCGGTAATCAAACTTCGAAGATGGGAAAACGCAATTCAGGTGCTGGACTTTTATGAAAAAACTTACCCCCTAAATCAGAGATATGAAGATATTCGCCTTGGAGTTTACCTCGGCTCAAATATGCTCGATGAAGCTGAAAAGCTCCTCGCGGAAAGAGATGCAAACGATGCCGAAACGATAAATTTCCAAATCGCACTTGCCAACCGCAAGGCAATGGAAACTCACCGCCAGATGCAGAAACTCACCGCAGAAGCCGACCCGCAGCAAAAACAGCGTATTGAATCTGAATTGGATAATTATAAAAAACAATTGACAGAACTAATCGAAAAGGCAATGAAAAACTCGGTGCCGTTAGAGCAGAACATTGTGCTGAACCAGTGCAGAGAATATGTATCGCAAAATGACCTGGCAAAAGCAAAGTCGCTGTGCGAAAAGTATCTGAAAAACGCTCCCGAAAATAAAAGCCTTAACACAAGAGCGTATAAACTGATGTTGGATGAGCCGGACCCTGTTAATATCCCCCCGGAAAGGCTGTCGGAAATTACTTTACAGGCAATTGAACAAATTACAGAACCCATTTCAAGGGAGCTTAACCTCGCAGGATACTATACACGAAACAAAGATATTAAAAACGCTGTCGCAAGTTATAAGGCCATACTGAAACAAGAGCCTGATAATTTGATGGCGATAAGCGGGTTGTTCGAAATATACAGCTCACAAAAAGATTTTAAGAAAGCCGAAGATATCATAGCTAAAGCTCAAAAATACAACGTCGATACTCTAAATGGCGAGATGTTTAAAGCTCGTATGGCTATGCAAAAGGAAGACTATGAAACAGCATTAGAAAAAATAGATTCGTGCCTTGAAATTAAACCTGTCTTTTCCTATGGATACCTTCTCCGTAGTCAGATAAACACCGCCACAAGTAAATACTTTGATGCCGTCGAAGATGCCAGAAAAGCGATGGAACTCAATCCGACAAACGGTACTATCGCAAAAAATCTGGCCTTCGTAATGCACCAGAGAAACCAAAGCCTCGGCAAAAACGTTACGCCGGAACAAATTTCAGACACTCGCCGGATATTACAGATGGCAATGGCAACTAACCCGAGAGACCTTGAACTCAAAAGCTTTTATGCCGATTATATCAGCTCGACAAAACCTGAGATGGCTATATCCATCGCTCAGCAGATACAGCAAGTTGCTCCAACTGTCGAAAATTCCATGCGACTGGCCCATCTGGCAACAAAACTGGCGCGTGGGGAACGAAACAGTAAAAAGAAAGACCTTCTGCTCGGAATAGCTGAAGATGCATGCAAAAAAGCCCTTGCAAAAGACCCCAGTCACCAGGAATTGCTGGCGATGTACTCCAGATTGCTTATCAGCCTGAACAGGGCCGCGGAAGCAGAGGCACTTCTCGCCGGCAATGACCAGATGCTTTGGATTTTTTACTTAGAAAGCGGGCAAACGGATTTAGCAAAAGAAAAATTGCTCAGCCTTTACGAAAAGACTCCCAAAGACGTAAACACCGTTCGCGGTTTGCTGTTAGTTTCAAGAAGCACTAAAGATAACGAAGGTATTTTAAAATACTCAAGCCAACTCGTCAAAATTAATAATTCCACAGATAATATAGTTCTCCAAATTGAATCGCTTCTCGATGCCGGACTGACAGAGGAAGGCCAGCTCAAACTCGAAAGCTTCAGAGAGAAGAACCCGGACGAACCCAGGACGATGTTTTTCCAGTCGTGGTTGCTGGCTCGACAGGGTAAAACCGAGCAAGCCCTTGAATTAACCAACAAGAATATCGAAATAGTAAGCAACAATCCCCGTACCTGGCAACTGAGAGGTCAGTTATATTCGTCAATGAATAATTTTGACCAGGCTCTCGAAAATTTTCAGAAAAGCAAAGCTCTGTCGGAATCCGCTGATATAAGAATGGATATTGCCAAGACATATTTCGCACTGGGCAGAATAGAAGAAGCCATCTCTGAACTGAAAACAACAATTACTAATTATAACTCACAACCGGCCAGAGTCCTGTTAGAACAGCTTTATCAAAGGACTCAAAGGACGCGTCAACTTGAAAACTTCTATAAAGAAACATTGCAGCAGTTCCCTGATGATGTCCTCTGGTACGTTCGCGCGGCAAACTTCGCACTGAGCCAGGAAGATAACAATAAAGCATTTCAGCTATTTGATAAAGCACTGCAAAACAGCCTCAAAATCAACAGCGACTCGCCAAGCTATACAGCCGTTGACGGCAAAATGCAGGCACTGCTGGCAGATAAAAAGTATGAACAGCTACTGACCGAAGCAGCGAAATATCTCGAAAGCCCTTATGCCTCAATCGCCTATGCAAGAATGGCAAACGCTAAATTCCAGACCGGTGATAAAGATACGTCGATACAGTATTTCCGCAGAGCATTGGAAAAAATAGATTCAAATGAAAACACCATTATCAAGATACTTCAGGAAATGGACCGCATTGTGGGTTATGAAGAAACCGTTAAATACTGCGACGAAAGGCTTCAGAAAGAGCCTGATTCTCTGGCGATTAATCTTTCGCTTTTCAATCTTCACAAAATGCAGGGCCAATACAACAAGGCTATAACATATATTGACAAATGCATCGAACTCGCTGGTGATAATGAACGGGCTGAACTCGGTTCCCTGATGAATAAGGCGGGTGTGCTTCAGTTAGCCTATGCAAAAACGTCCGATAAGAAGTATTTGGCCCAGGCAGTCAAGCTATACCAAAGTCTGCTCGTAAAACAGCCGAACAATATTACGGTGCTAAATAATGTTGCTTATATTCTTGCTGAAAGTGGGATGGATTTGAAAAACGCGGTCAAATACGCAAAACAGGCCTACGAAGCTGTGCCCAACGACCCCAGCATTCTTGACACTTACGGGTATGCACTACTTATGAACAAGGACTACGAAAAGGCTGATGAACTTTTTCAGACATCCATACAACAATTTGACCGTAGAGGCCTTATATCCGCCCCGTCTGATGTGTATGAGCATATTGGAATGGTAAAAGAAAAACTTAATCAGAAAGATGAATCCTTGAAGGCTTACCAGCGAGCGCTGGAAATTGGCGGGGAAAACCTGTCAGAGGAAAAGCAGCAGAACCTGAAGAATGCTATCGAAAGGATGTCCCGGTAAACTGCAATTCTTATAGGACTTGACGAAAAAAAGGCGAGAAATGCCAGAAAATAAAAACCCAATAAATTCGACACAAACTGCCAGGGCCAATGTTCGCAAGACAACCGAAATGGCTGGCGGAATGTCTATGACACCAAAGGAAATAGTTGACATTCTCAGGCGTCATTTGATACTCATAACGATTTTTACATTCCTTGGCAGTTGTGCGGGTATTTCCGGATGGGTAGTACTTAAGAAATACGCTCCTAAATTTACCGCTAAGACATATATAGAAGTTTTATCGCCGGTACAGAGCGACCCCTCCGTCATCGGGACTGCTATGCCGAACAAAGATATTGCTTTTGAATTTCGTTCTTCAAAAGCAACCCTTATCAAACAGCAGGGTAATATGCAGGAATTGCTGAAGAGGGATGCTATCAGAGATACAGACTGGTTCAAAAAGTTTGATAATGACATTACCAAGGCGATTGATTCGCTGAAGAAACATTTCGGCGTTACTGCCGATAGGAACAGCAGCTATATCATAGTAAATATGACATGCAAAAGCCCTGTCGAGTCGGCACTTATCGTCAATGAAATGGTGGATTTATTTTTAAGAGCACAGCAGAACACCGCAGCGGCAGGTACCGCAGAAAAACTTAAACTGCTTAGAAACCAAGAGAGTGCTTTTCGTGAAAAAACCAGAAGTCTTAACAGCTCTCTCGCAGAACTCAGAGAAACTTCCGGCATTACCCAACTCGACAGCGGAGACGGCCGTAGCAAAATCCATACTACAACAGCAAAACTTTCAAGCCTTGAAATTGAAAAGGTTAAATTAGAAGCAGATATGGAACAAATACGTACCACTGTGGAAAACTATGAAAAAAGAGAGCTATCCGATGACGTACTTGAACGCAATACCGAAAACGACATGATTATCCGTTCTTTAATTCAGAGAATGAGCAATATTGAGGCCGAGCTTGCGCAGAAACAAACAAACCTCGGCGAAAACCACAGGGAAGTGCAGAAACTCAAGGAACTTCTCAGGCAGACAGCTGCCGATAAGGAAGCCAGGAGCAGTGCAAAGACCCGGCAACTAAGGCAGTCGGATGTTACTTTGGCTAAGGACCAGCTATCAATTCTTACCAATCGTATGGCAAAACTCGAAGAACTGCGAGCCAGGACTGAACTGGAACAAAGGGAGCTCGACAGAACCAGAGCTACATATGACCAACTCATTGCTGACAGAGAAGAGACACAAAATAATCTCTTTGCTGTTCAGGAACAAATCAGCAAATATAACCAAATCAAAGATGCGGCAGAATCGTCAAAAGTCCGATCTATGGGGCTTGCGCAAGTGCCATTGGAAATGAGTTCTCCAAGCATAAAGATATTTGGTCCTGGCGGATTTATGCTCGGATTTATGCTTGGGACAGGCCTTGCGTTTTTGATTGAGCTGATGAACAATCTGCTGAAATCACCAAGCGATGTCATTAAGCACACCAATGTTCCTCTGCTTGGAATGATTACACACAACAGCCTCGAAGGCATTACCAAAAAAGCAGATATGTGGCGTGTTGTTTCCGAAAGCCCGTTCTCGATAATGAGCGAATGTTATAGACAGTTCAGGACAAATTTGAAACTTTCGACCGATACGTATTCTCAGCAGGTTCTCTTCATAACCAGCGGCAGCGCAGAGGAAGGCAGAACTACGGTAGCTGTTAACAGTGCGTATGTTTTTGCTGCCGAGGGCCAGCGGGTACTGTTTATAGATACTAATTTCAGAAGACCAACAGCAGAGAAGATTTTCCATAGCACCGCTGAAGATATTGGCTACGGCCTAAGCGGTTATCTCAATAACAGATGTGAACTACCGCAACTTGTAAGGCCATCAGGGATTACCGGTATAGACGTTATCGACAGCGGCAAACTGCCGGAGAACCCTGCGGAAATACTCTCAGGCGAAAGAATGGACGCTTTGATAAAATATGCAAAGGAAAACTACGATAGAATCATACTCGATGGCCCGCCGATGATTGTCAGCGATGCCAAAACGCTGGCAGCTATAGCCGACGGGACTATTCTCGTATTCAATACCGCCATAACCAAACGGGGAGCCGCCAAGAGAATTGCGCGTGAACTAAACGAAATGAATGCAAACCTCCTCGGTGCAGTGCTTATCGGTGTTAAAATACTCAAGGGCGGTTATTTCCGCGAAATGATAAGCTCCTACCACGATTACCAAAAGCCTCAAACGGCCGAGACCAGGAGTTAGAGCCGTTCAAAAAAATCTAACCATTCAACCTTTAGGCCGAAAAGGAGAAACCCCACATTTGTAAATGTGGGGCTAACTAAGATTTCTCCACATTGGTCGAAATGAGAACGACATTGTCCGGCCGCTTCCGCGGCTCGGCTACTATACGGTGGGGAAAGGTTGGTGTTTTCGTAAGCACGAGCCCCGCCATAGTGATGGCGGGGCTAAACAGCGATAGAAGTGGAATAAACAATGTGTAGGTACCCCTGGGACAAGACCCAGGGGCTAATGGCGATGGGGAAGCGATAATCCATTCGTAAGCATGAACCCCCATATTTCTTTTATCTTGTATCTTCTGCGGAAAAACCGTAAAATCCGCGTATTCGGGGCGTGGCGCAGTTTGGCTAGCGCGCATGACTGGGGGTCATGAGGTCGCAGGTTCAAGTCCTGTCGCCCCGATTTTTTATTACCCCCACAACCACCGACAAGAGTGTATTCGCAAGCACAAACAGGCTGGGAACGCCAGCCATACTCACCTGCGTTCCCAGCCTTGCAACATTCTAAATTACGGTGTTAAATATACATCAGCCTTAATCACCGGCCTTCCAGTTGAGGTATTCTTCGAGGTTGGTATAGCCATCTCCATCAGCGTCATAATTCCTGTCGGCTGCGTTATTGGGGTTCAGGCCGTGGCTATTTTCCCATGAATTCGGCATACCATCCTGGTCGCTGTCAGTAGGAGCTGAGGAAGAATAAAGGGTAGGCCAACCGCCTACTTCACTTGGCTGGTCAATAAATCCGCCATCCTGGTCATCCACCTCATCGACAATCCGGGCATCAACAGAATCCCTTTCCCCATATGTTACGCCAGCACCGGCATCATCCAAAACAAGTGAATAAGCCGCAACAGCACTCTGTGTAGAGGTCGAAGGGATGGTAGGAAGCATACTTCCCAAGGCTGTGTAATTGCCGTAGATGTTACTGCTGTACCAGGTATGACCATCAACATTGCCGTCTTTGTCGGTATCAATATAGTTTCCACTGCGATAAAACGCGACATCGCCTTGTATCGATGTGTTTTCCACTCGCACGGCATAATAGCTGGTAGTATCTGGCCCAGCAATTAAGTAATTCTTCTCAAGGTTCATCTGTACATTGTCTCTTGAGGAATTATTGTACTGAGCGGCATTTATTGACCTTATCCCCCAGTTGTAAATAACGTTGTTGCGAAGGTCCAGTATAACATCAGCATTGTTATAAGGGGCACAGACAGGGTTACGTTTCCAATTGTGTGCCATAAGATTATGGTGCATAGATACACGAATAATTTTACTACTGTCAGGGCCAAAAAGCGCTCCACACGAATGATTCGTCCCACTATCGCCAGGATCACATAGACCCTCTGACAGTATGCACCACTGTATCGTCGCATCACAGTTAGTACTACTGTTGCCCATACTAAAGTTCTCGTCAACCGCCCAGGATATAGAGCAGTGGTCGAGAATGATATTGTCCCCGTTTAGTATAGATACTCCATCGGTGTTTTTAGACGGCATAGCACCACTACCTGGTCTAAATCGCATATGACGCACTATAACGTCATCAGCATTAATCCTGAGGGCATACTTCTTTAGGCAAATTCCATCACCTGGTGCCGTTTGCCCGGCAATGGTAAGGTTATCGTGTGTTATGTCCAGGTAACCTATTAGTGTTATGGTTCCGCTGACATCGAAAACAATGGTTCGCGGGCCGGAGGCATTATGAATTCCATAAGGGAGTGTCCCGGAAGTGTATTGGCCGGAAAGTGAAGTTACGTGATACACATCGCCACCTCTGCCACCTTTGGCGTAAGCACCATACCCTTCGGCAGTAGGGAATGCTTTGGGCCTATCGACCTCAACCTTGATGTTATCGTACATCGCACCACCAAGAGTACCACCAGAACCAAATTCCAATGTCTGAAGCGCATTACCACCGCCCCAGCCATCGCGGCCATAACCATTTGGTACGAAACTAAACTGGTTAGCAATACGAACGTATGAACCCGAACCATGTGTGCGATAATACACATTATATTTTTTTGAGCCATAATCAGCAACTACCTTGATGTCGTACCATACACTCTCGGAAAGCCCCGTCTTTATTGTTGTCAGAGAGCTGCCATTCCAGGCTTTCAGTGTTGCACCGCTGCTGCCAACACTGTACAGGCGTACTGCCCAGGATAGTTTCCAGGCATAAGAAGTTCCATCCGGCCCGTTTCTACCAATCAGGCACGCGTGTTGACCCGAAAGAGCACTTGAGTGTAGAAACATCATAGCCGTTGTGGTAAATACGCCGGAAGTGTTGCCGCTGTCAGCGAATATAAGTCTACCGACATCGTCAGCGTTTATGAAGCCAACCTGCTCGCCTTCCACTGCTTCGCTAACATCCGCGAAATTGGGAGTATCGCCAGCTTTCTTCCAGGCCACATTGGATCCGGGGTCAACTTCGCCAACCAGAGTCTGTTGCCAGCCTGAGTCGACCTCCCACTCTCCAATTCCAGCGCTATTTTCCTCGAAACTTGTGTCAACCAGAACCTGGCCTGCACTCGCCGTGGCAGGCAACACGCCAACCATAACCACCAACATCAATATTGTCATTACTTTTCTCATCTTACTTCCCTTTCAAAAAAACAACAATGACTATTCACGAGGCTCATGGTGGTCTCCTCTATCGATGCTTCCTCCACATTAACAAAAGTAATTCAGACAATTTCAAGCTAAGCATTGGGACACCTCGCAGTTGTCTGACGAACTATTAATTTGGTTCTAAGAACTTCATTGGCATATAATTTTTTCCGGCTGTTTTGGGCCAATTCAATTACCAGAGAAACGCACTTGTCCAGCAGTTCTTCTACCGGCTGGGCAATCGTTGTAAGGGGCGGTGAGAAATAAGCCGCAAAATCAAGGTCATCGTGCCCTATCAGTGAAATATCATCCGGCACAGACAAGCCAGCCTCGTCAATCGCTTTTTTTATGGCAAGGCAGGCCATATCGTTTATACCGATAATCGCTGTGGGCCTGCGTTCAGCGAGCAGCTTTTTCGTGCTCAAATAGAACGACTCCATCATATTTGAACCCTTTATATCGCACTCGGTTATCTGCCAGGGAGCCAATTCGATGCTTCTGCGACAAAAGGCCATTCTAAAACCCATAATGCGTTCAAGGATAGGAATAGGCATTGAGGGCGGCTGTTTTACTTGTAGAAATAAAACAATATCCTCGTGGCCAAGGTCTATCAGGTGCTCGGTAGCCGCAAGGATGCCCCAACTTCTGTCTGTTGTAATTGAGTGGGTACTGATATGATTATCGCTGCCGTCCATAGTAACTATGGGGATTTTTACGTTTTTATAGATTGGATTTAGTTCTTTACTCCAGGCACCAATGCAAAGAATTGCATCGACTCTTCGCTCTTCGAGGGAAAGAATACATTTTTTTTCTTCTTCAAGACAGTTATGCGTTGTCAGCAATGTGCTGAAACCCGCTCTTTTCAGGGTTGTTTCGATTATATGGAACTCGTTTTGATAATAGGCAGAACCACTAATCTGCTCGGGCGCGATTACGCCAATAAGATTTGTTTTGCCCAATCTCAACGACCTTGCCGCCAAATTAGGTCTATAGCCCATTTGTTTCGCTACAGCGAGGATATGCTGCCTTGTCTGCTTACTTGGGCCGGGCTTATCTCGCAGAGCAGCGCTGACAGCTCCATTAGCAACTTTCGCTTTGTTTGCTATATCCGCTATTGTTACAGCCATAACAAAACTCCAAATAAATGAATCGTTTCAAGAACTATACCGGTTTAATACAATAGAACCCATCTTATATTTGAATCGTTTCAACTTTATAGTATAAACCCTCATTTCCTGTAATACAAGAAAAAAAAGGATTTATTGAAAAAAATTTCAATGGCAGCGTACTCCCCAAAAACCGTCCCACTTAAAGTCGGGGTTTTCTACTGGATTGATAACAGCGTTTTTGGTATCCTTTAGGCATAATTTTGGCAGTTTTTGGCTGGCAGTAATTTCTGTTTTTTCGTTAACATCTTTGTCTGCAATATGTTGTGAATTTTATTAAATGAGGTTTTTATGTGCGGAATAATTGCTTATATCGGAAAAAAACCAGCCCAGCCCATCTTAGTCGAAGGGCTAAAACGCCTTGAGTACAGAGGCTACGATTCAGCAGGGGTCGGCTTTATAAACGATGGTGAAATCAATATAACCAAATCCAGCGGCAGAATAAACGCCCTCGAAGAACAGCTCGAAACCCCGGATAAAACCAATCTCCTCGGAATAGCACACACTCGCTGGGCCACACACGGCCAGCCAAACACAACAAACGCACACCCGCATCTTGACTATACCGGCAAAATCGCAGTTGTTCATAACGGCATTATCGAAAATTACAATACCCTTAAAACCTGGCTACAAAACAATGGGTGCGAATTTGTAAGCGATACCGATACAGAGGTTATCTCCAATTTGATAGGTTATTTCTACGCCAGCAACGATGGCCCCGGCGATAGCCAAAACAAATTTGAATGGGCAGTACAAACCGCCCTTAACGAACTGGTTGGCACATACGGACTGGCAATAATCTGTTCTGATTGGCCTGAGATGCTCATCTGCGCAAAAAAGGGAAGTCCGCTGATTCTCGGTATCGGAAAAAATGAATATGTCATAGCTTCGGATGCCTCGGCCATTGTCGAACATACCACCCAGGCAATATATCTTGCCGACAATGAAATGGCTACAATGGGGCCTGACAGCTTTAGAACCAAAACTATCGACAACATCGAAATTCGCAAAGACCTCAAGGAAATCGAATTCTCACTCGACGCGATAGAACTCGACGGCTTTGAGCACTATATGCTCAAAGAAATATGCGAGCAGCCCTCCGCTTTAAGCACGTGTCTGGGCGGCAGAATAGATGCCCGTAACGGCAAAGTCGTGCTGGGCGGACTTGACAACCACTGGCGGGAACTGACCAGAGCAAAACGGGTAATCATCAATGCCTGCGGAACAGCCTGGCACGCTGGACTGGTGGGAGAGTTTTTGCTCGAACAGTTCGTCAGAATAAGCACAGAAACCGAATATGCAAGCGAATTCAGATACCGCAATCCGATTATAGATGATGGGACAATAGTCATCGCGGTGAGCCAGTCCGGAGAAACCGCAGATACGCTGGCGGCAATCGAGCAGGCAAAAGAAAGAGGTGCTACGGTTTTAGGGATTGTCAATGTTGTCGGCTCCACTATCGCAAGGACAACCGATGCGGGAATTTATCTGAGAGTCGGGCCGGAAATCGGCGTAGCAAGCACAAAGGCATTTACCGCACAGGTAGCTGTTTTGACAATGCTGGCGATTGAGATGGGACGCAGAAAACACATCAGCGACGAAACAGCCAAGTATTATATTGAAGAATTGGCGGCAATACCGGAAAAGATTAAAACAATTCTTAAACAATCTGAACACATAAAAGAAATTGCAGCCGCGAATATCACCAAGGACAACTGGCTGTTTTTGGGCAGAGGCTTTAACTACCCTGTCGCACTTGAAGGTGCTTTGAAACTTAAGGAAATCAGCTATATACACGCAGAGGGCCTGCCGGCAGCAGAAATGAAACACGGGCCTATCGCGCTAATCAATGATAATATGCCAACCGTTTTCATAGCGACAAAATGCAGCCAGTACGAAAAAATTCTCGGCAATATAGAGGAAGTCAAAGCTCGAGGCGGAAGGACCATAGTAGTCGCCACCGAAGGAGACGAGGAAATCAAAAAGATTGCCGACCATCTTATAACTGTCCCGGAAGTACCCGAAGCCCTGCAGCCGCTGGTAACCGTCATTCCCCTGCAACTGCTGGCATATCACGCGGCAGTATTGAGAGGCCACGACGTCGATAAGCCTCGTAACCTGGCCAAGAGCGTTACCGTAGAGTAGTTTAAAGTACTTCAATCTATCGTCTTGAAGCTGGTGAACGCTTTGTCGAAGGCTTGCCGGGTTTGGAAGTTTTGCCGCCAGCCTTGTTGAGAACTTTTATGGCCTTATCGACATCTGCCAATTTCAGAACGGCAGTGGTCTTGCCGCCTCTTGCGCCGGAGGTACAGTAGGCATAGGCGATGTTTATATGCGCTTTGGCCAGTTTTTCGGTTATCGCGGCAAAGGCACCTGAGGTGTTCGGCAAATTAACACAAAGAACATCAGTTTCGTTAAATTGCAGATTGATACGTTTCAATACGACTCTCATTTTTTTTTCGTTTGCCGCAACGATTCGCATAACGCCATGCTCAACAGAATCCATTACCGTCAATGCTGTTATATTTATCTTGTCAGTTGCAAAAGCAGAAAGTATCTGAGCAAGTATTCCGGGTTTGTTTACCATAAAAACTGAAAACTGTTTTTGAACGTACATACTGCGCCTTTCATTTTTTTTTCGTCGTTTTAAGAAAATCGATTGCCTCACCAACAACAGGAAAGAATTCGAATATCTTGTCGAGATTCGTAATTTTAAACACGCGATACAACTGAGGGTCTATCCCGCTTATCACAATTTTGCCGTCGTAAGCCGATATTTTTTTGCGAGCATCAAGTATTACGCCAAGCGTTTGTGAAGAGAAAAATTTCACACCTGTAAAATCCACAACCATCCCATAAGGCCTGCGTTCAATAATAAGCTCAGACAACTGACCCGCGAGAGCTTCAATACCAACCCCGGCGGGCATTGTCGCAAAATTAAATGTAATTACGGCCAATCTGTCCTCAAGAACGATATTGGCGACCGAACCATCCGTCATTTGATGTCAAACTCCACAAAAACACTCTTTTTACCATTTACCGCGCGCATTATAGTGTTATACGCTGTTAAAGTCGAGAATGTTTTATTTTGCCGCGGAGCTTTTCCAACAGGCAACGAAATGGTTGTTTCCATCTGCTTTAGGCTCAAGAGACGGTATTTGGGCGGCACAATGGGCATCGGCCAACGGACATCTCGGATGAAATGGACAGCCCGATGGCGGATTTGATGGGCTTGGAATTTCGCCCGCAACGAAACCAGATTTTGTCCGTCTCTCAGGCTGCGGAGAAGGAATGGCTGAAAGCAGCATTTTAGTATATGGATGGAGCGGATTTTTATAGATTTCCTCTGCAGAGGCAGATTCGACAATTTTGCCCAAGTACATTACTGCCACAAAATCGCTGACAAATTCGACAACCGCTAAATCGTGAGCAATGAAAAGATAGGTCAGGCCAAATTCGTCCTGCAAATCTTTTAGCAGATTCATAATTTGCGACTGAATCGAAACATCCAATGCACTAACAGGCTCATCACATATCACGAGTTTGGGTTCAAGGCAAAGTGCGCGGGCGATGCCAATCCGCTGCCGCTGGCCGCCGGAAAATTCGTGCGGATAACGATTGATATGCGCCGGCGAAAGCCCGACCCTCTTCAACAGCGATTCAACTCTATCGGTAAGCTCTGAACCGCTTGCGATATTATGCACTTTTAAAGGCTCACCAATTATTGAGCCAACAGTCATTCGAGGATTCAGCGAACTGTACGGGTCCTGGAAAATGATGGAAATTTCCCGGCGAATTTTGTGCAACTCTTTTCTGCCGGCTTTCGCAATGTTTCTGCCGTCAAAACGCACCCTGCCGCTGGTAGCAGGAATGAGGTTGATAATCGATCTGGCCGCAGTAGTTTTGCCACAGCCGCTTTCGCCAACGAGACCAAGCGTCTTACCCTGTGCGATGTCGAAAGAAACCCCGTCAACAGCACGAATATGGCCAACGGTTTTTCTAAACAGCCCTCTCCTGACAGGAAACCAGACCTTCAGATTTTCGACATTTAACAGTTTTTGCTGGTTAGTCTGCATTTTATTTTTTTGCCCTTTCGTCCTTATACCCCTCGGCAAACCAGCACGCAACGTGGTGGCCGGGCTTTACCTCTTTGAGTGATGGTTCGCGAGTTTGGCAGATTTGGCTTTTACTTCCAAGCGAACAGCGAGGGTGAAACTTACAGCCGAGCGGAAAATTAAGCGGTTCCGGCACATTGCCGCCGATAGTATAGAGCCGTTTTTCATCTGTACCAAGTTGCGGCAGCGACTGCAAAAGACCCTTAGTGTACGGGTGTAACGTCTCACTAAAAAGCGATTTGCAATCAGTTTTTTCAACTATTTGCGAAGCATACATCACCGCAACATCATCAGCGCGTTCCGCGACAACGCCAAGGTCGTGAGTAATCAGCAGAATACTCATATCCTCGGTTTTCTGCAATTCGTCGAGCAAATCGAGAATCTGTGCCTGTATCGTAACATCAAGCGCCGTCGTAGGCTCATCGGCAATCAGCAGTGTAGGCTTGCACGAAATGGCCATAGCAATCATTACTCTCTGCCGCATTCCGCCCGAAAGCTGATGTGGATATTCGTTGAGCCGTTGAGCGGGGTCTGCAATGCCAACTTTTTCGAGCATTTCAGAAGCAATCTGCCGGGCATGAGTAATTGCTTTTTTCTGATGCAGGCAGATAGCCTCAGTTATCTGCTCGCCTATGGTATGAACCGGATTGAGACTGGTCATCGGCTCCTGAAAAATCATCGTGATTTTGTTTCCGCGAATTTTTCGCATCTTTTTTTCGCCAAGCGCGAGCAGGTCTTCGCCGATAAAGCTAATCTTTCCTGAAACAATTTCACCTGGCGGGCTTGGTATAAGCTGCATAATCGACATTGCGGTAACGCTTTTGCCGCAGCCGCTTTCGCCTACGATAGCAAAGGTTTTGCCGTGAGCTATATCGAAAGAAACGTCCTGGACAGCTTTGGCTGTACCGTCATCGGTATCGAAATAAGTCGAAAGATTTTCAACGCTTAGAAGTATATCGTTTTGGCTCATACTGCCTTCCTCAATTTCGGGTCGATTGCATCGCGAAGTCCCTCACCAACGAGATTATATGCCGTTACAGTTAAAAATATCGCCATTCCCGGAAACAGCGTCAGCCACCAGAAAAACCGTCCTGTCGTGCTAAGACTGAGACTGAGCATCTGACCCCAACTTGGCGTCGGCGGTGCGACTCCAAATCCGAGAAAGCTCAAAGCCGCCTCGATAAAAATTGCCCCTGCCACACCGAAAGTGATATTGACCAGAACCGGAGCGATGCCGTTAGGCAGCATGTGCCGAAACAGAATGCTCCGCAACGGCAGAGATAGAGAAATAGCGGCTTGGACAAAATCCTGTCCACGCAGCTTAAAAAATTCTGCTCTTATAAATCTGGCATTGCCCGTCCAGCCGGTAATACCGATTATTATCATTATGTTTAAAAGACTTCGCGGGAAAAACGCAACTATCGTAATAATCAAAAAAAATGTCGGCACCGCCATCATAATTTCTACTAATCGCATACCTATAAAATCAACCTTGCCCCCGAAATATCCCATCATTGCCCCAACGAATATCCCTATAACTGACGATATTCCGACAGCGACAAACCCTACCGAAAGCGAGACCCTGCTGCCGTGCAGCAACCTGCAAAACACATCCGAGCCGACATCGTCAGTACCCATCCAGTGCTGTGCAGAGGGCGGCAAATGACGCAATTTAATATCAGTCCTTGCGTAACCATAAGGCACAGGTGCAAAAACCGCATTTGTCGCCCTACCTGTTTCGAGCATAAATTTGTAATCGGTGGCATTAAGTTTTTTTGGTATCAAAATCTGAAACGTAACAATCCCTGCGAACAAAACAACCGAACATATAACAGCCTGTCGCCACATAATAGAGGGTCGCAAAAACGGGTCAACTTTTTTTGAGTTTCGTCTGAAAAGGAAAAATAAAACAACCGCAACAATAGCAGCGAGAAAAACCGAATAATCATTAGCTGTCAAAGCAGCGAAAAGCGGGAACTCCCACTGCCCATCAATTTGTATTGCATAAGGCTTGTCATTGGCTACAAGCGGAGCAGCAATGGCAAAGACAAACAGCAGCATAACAAAGCTCAGACTTATACGGTTAAACAGACCCTTGAAAAATTGCTGTTTGACCAATTGCCCGTAAGATACGCCCCAGTCTTTTTGCTTCGTTATTTTTTTCATAATTACTCAAGACTTTCAAAACTAATCCTTGGGTCGGCAATCGCATAAGAAATATCGGCAAGCAGCAGCCCTGTCAGATTGAGTACACCTGCAATTGTCGCCACTGCCATCACAACGTTATAATCTCTTGTCGTAATCGCCTCAAATGCCAGCAGACCCATACCCGGAATACTGAAAATGCTCTCGATAATAACCGAGCCGCCTATCATTGCCGGCAGCAGTGTCGCCATTATTGTTATTACCGGAATGATGCTGTTGCGAAAGGCGTGATGGAAAATCACCGCTGCCGGGCCAAGCCCTTTTGCACGAGCGGTTCTGACATAATCAGCGTTGAGATTGTCCAGCATCCCTGCCCGTACCTGCTTTGTCAGATACGCAAATCCGCCGTAACTCAGGCAAATTACGGGCAAAACCAAATGCCACAACCTGTCAGCAAGCCATGCAAAAAACGGCAGCGAGTCAACATTATTACTACTCAGGCCTGCCGGCGGAAACCAATTCAAAAAAGTCGGCCCGCAAAGATAGCCAATCATCATCTGCCCGACCCACATACTCGGCAGCGACCATAGCATAAAAAGCACTACCGAACTTGCACGGTCAAAAAACCTGCCCCGCCTTACCGCCGTCAGGACTCCCAGCGGAATCGAAATCGCATAGATAATAAACACCGCTATCAGATTCAGCGTCAAAGTTATCGGCAGACGTTCCTTTATTAAATCCCACACTGGCCGATGATGTTTCAAAGAATCGCCAAAATCAAGCCTCACCACCCGTCCCAGCCATGTGATGTACTGAATATGCACAGGCTTGTCGAGTCCGTAAAGAGCCATCCTTGCTTTGCGAATGTCGGCGGCGCGTTCAGCATTCATCTGGCCGCCGGGCCCCATAGACAAACTTACCGGGTCGCCCGGAGCGAATCGACTGATAGCAAAAACCATTATGGTTATGCCCAGTATCGTCGGAATCATCAACAGCAATCGTCTTATTAAATATGTCGTCATAATTCTATATTCTGTCTACTGCTATTTATACCGCTGTTTATTTTTCGGCACATACCACTCCAACTGGTCAACACCAAGTTTATGAACTATTACATTTTCAAACCGCCTGTCGATAAAATAATATCTCGGCCGAGTCATCAAAAATGTATAAGGCTGGTCATCGTGCAGTACGCTATGGAGTTTATGATATAACGCGTATCTTTTTTCTTCATCAAGCTCACGCCGAGCCTTTTCGATTAATTCATCTGCTATATCCGAACGGTAATGCACACGGTTATTTCCACGGCCAGCGATTTGCGAAGAGTGAAAAATCTGGTGTGGGTCTGCCTCTATCACACCGCCCCACATTAGTTCCATCGCATCAAATTTGCCTGCGTTGAGCCTCTCAATAAAGACTGACCACTCGGCAGGGTCTGCAATCACATCAACACCGACCTTGGCAGCGTTATCTTTGAGCAGCCTTGCCATTTCCTCCGCCGAAGTATTACCTGCAAGATACGAGAATTTGAAACTAAACGGGATACCGTTTTTGTCTCGAATACCATCGTCATCGGTATCAATCCAGCCGACAGCATCCAACAATTCGGCGGCTTTGTTCAAATCGTAGGGCCAGGGTTTTATAGTCGGATTATTCTGAGCACCGTTGATGTAAAACGGGCCACTAATCACCCTGCCGTTGCCGCGAGTAGATTTCTCTACGATTACTTCTCTGTCCATTATACACGTCATTGCCTGTCGGCATCGTTTGTCTTTGAAAAATTCTCTTTGTTGATTCCAGCCGATATACCAGTAGCCAAATGTAGGTTCCCATATTATTATTGTGCGGAAGTTTTTAGCAAAATCGGGGTCCTTTGGCAAGTCAGTTACCTGGTCAGAACCTGGCTCAAAAATATCTACCTCGCCGCTGCGCAGTGCCTGTAAAGTTGCAACAGCGTTTTTTATAAATTTGAAAACACGTTTTTTGATTTTAGGTTTTTTCCCCCAGTAACTTTCATTGCGTTTCAAGACAACACTTTGGCCTATGCTCCATTTTTCAAACACATAAGGGCCGCTGCCGATGGGATTGGAATTTCTGTCATTAAATTCTTTCGGGTCATTGAAATCGTAGATATGTTTTGGAAACACATACATACTGCCAATCATTGGTATTGTTTTCCAGTACCGCTCTGAGACTGTAAACTTTACCGTTCGATTGTCGATTTTTTCTATGCCGGTAAAATTTTCGTAATAGCCCCTCAAATCCGCACAATCTATGCCCTGATTCATTATCGTTTTGTATGTAAAAATTACATCTTCAGCCGTAACAGCAACTCCATCAGAAAAATGAGTGTTCTCTTTTAAAGTTACTGTAATTTCAAGACCATCATCGGAAATGTCCATCGACTCAGCCAGTTTGGGTCTCAGTTTTGTCTTGTCACTATCTGGGTCCTGCTCAAAAAGGGTCTCAATAACTAATCCACTGACAATATCTCTTGTGTTCATATCAGAATTGACCGAAAGCAAATTCAGCGTTCTGACTTCTGCCGGAAAAGCCTCTACCAGCCAATCGCCGTCATCGCCGGGATAACTGTCAACATCATCGTTCGATGTTGGTTGTGAGAACGAGCCGGAAGAAATGTCAGAGACATTGTCTATAAGTGTATTCAATCTTACATAAAGTCTGTCGGACTGAAGCATTCCAAGGAACTGCATTGCGAGCATTGCTGTAAGAAAAATAAACAGCAAAAACATCATCCATCCTGAACGATTATTCATAATAACTCCATTCTATCTCATACTGTGTCATTCCGGCCTTGAGCCGGAATCCAGAATTTAGAATATGTAGATTCCTGCTTTCGCAGGAATGACAAATTTACTTATATTTTTGTTTTGCTCTCGGCACAAACCATTCTTCTTCTTTAACGCCCATTTTGTGTATGAGCACGTTTTCAAACCGCCTGTCAAGCAGCCGAAATGTCGGCCGAGTGAATAAAAACGTATAGGGCTGTTCATCGTATAGGATGCTATGCAACTGATGTGAGAGTTTATATCTCTGTTGTTCGTCAAGTGTCCTACGTATTGTTTCCATTAGTCCATCAGCTTTGGCGTTATCAAAGCCGACATAATTTGCACCCCGATTGCCGATTTGCGAAGAATGAAAAATCTGGTAAAAATCTTCCTGTATATCTCCGCCCCAGCCCATTATCATCGCGTCAAATTTTCTCTCGGAAAGTCTCGGCAAAAGAATCGACCATTCGTAAGGTTCAGGCACAAGCAGTACACCAACCTTTGCCATTTCGTCCTTTAACAGTTTTACCAGTCCCTGATAAAGAGTAGAATCCGCCGAGTACGAAAATTTAAACTCGAAAGCTTTTCCATCTTTATCGCGAATTCCATCGCCATCAGTATCAATCCAGCCAGCCTCGGCCAGTAATTTCGCCGCCTTGTCCGAGTCATAGCCCCAGGGAGTAATTTGAGGGTTGGTGTATGGCCCATCGAAATAAAACGGCCCTGTTGTCGCCCTGCCTGCCCCTTTAAGCAGATATTTAATCAGCTTGTCCATATCTACCAAATGCGTCATCGCCCGCCTGACCATCTTGTCAGCGAAGAATACCGTGTCCTGATTCCAACCTATGTAATAGAACGGCACGCCGGGATTCCAGTATTCAAGGCATTTATATTTCCTGGTGAACTCGGCATCCTTTACCAGTTCGGCATACTGGTCCGGCGCAGGGATAACAAAATCAACGTCCCCTGCCATAAATGCCTGAAGCCTGGCCTTGTCATTTTTTATGAACTTATAGACAACCCTGTCGATTTTCGGCTTTGGGCCCCAGTAATTTTCGTTCCGCCGAAACGATATGCTGCTGCCGACATCCCATTTTTCAAACACATAAGGCCCGCTGCCAACCGGGTTCGACACACGTTTATTAAAATCTTCGGCATCTTCAAACTCGTATATGTGTTTTGGGTACACACCGATAGCATAAAATGCAACGTTTTCAAGGGCGGTGTAGTCAACTTGTTTCAGATGAAATTTAACTGTAAACTTGTCAATTTTTTCGACTCTATCGACATTTACAAACAGACTTGCAATGTTAGTTGCATCGACTTTGATATTCATTATAGTTTCATATGTGAAGACTACATCATCAGCAGTTACAGCAACGCCATCGGAAAAATGTATGTGGTCTCTGAGAACAAACGTTATTTCGAGACCATTGTCGGAGACCTCATAGCTTTTAGCCAGCATAGGTTCAAGTTTGACCGTATCATAATTATATGTAAGCAAGGACTCAAATACCGGCCCAAATGTCATCCATCGTGAGTAAATATCACTGTCAACGGCTATCTGGTTCAACGTTTTGGGTTCAACTGCAAAGGCCCACACCAGCCAGTCGCCGGGATTGCCGGGATATTGCTCAAATCCCGAAGATGCTGCGTTATTGTTGTCTCGCCGGAACGTGGGCAAGGTCGAAATTTCTGATATGCTTTTCTCAGCCGTGACGAGCCTTTGTTCGAATCGCTGAGCCTGAATCATCGAAAGAAGCTGTAAAAGGGTGACAACCGCAACAAATACGAACACGAAAAACATCGCAGCGCCAAAACGTAATTTCAATTTCGTCAAACCTCCATGTTTGTCTGGGAATATACGGTTCTAATTATTTAATCGATTTTGGTGGCTTTGGCAGTGCCGGCGGAGCTGTTTTTGGCGAGCCATCAGGTGCCTTACCGTAATCGAAACCAAGAGCTTCCGGCAACTTTCCAAGAGTTGTAGGTGTTCCAAAAAGCGAATTGTGCTCAGCCAACAGTGTGTCCATCGCCCCCTTTTCGACCGCCCTTTTCAATTTCGCCTGCCAACTGCCAAGCAGCTTAGGCAAATACTTCTCACTTTGTGCGATAACAGATTTCAAATCCTTCTTCCGGGCATCTGAAAGCACCTCATTGCCAAATATATATCGCTGAATAATCGCTGAATACAGCAGCGCAAAGCTCCTGCCCGCGGCAGCCTTACTGTCCGGGTCAGCTTCTATCTTATCAGCCAGCGAATCAAGAATTTCAGAATCTGCCATCTCCCTGGAGACAAGCCAGCTATTATAAGAAGCTATCCGTTTATCAGCTATGGTGGTAAGAATCTGCACTGCTTCGGGGTGCATTACAGCAGCGGCAAAGGCAGCAAGTTTTTTCATTACGTCCAGAGACTCTTCCTGCAAACTGCGACTCTTAAGTTTCTGGGTAATTTTGGTATTTGAAGAATAATCTAAATTAAGCTGAGCGATTAAGCTGGGATTGGCAAAAGTATTCACGGCCCAGTAGCGGGTCATCAAATCTTCGCTGTCAACATAATCAAGTGCCATCATCGCAATTTCCACGTTAGCTAAATCGCTGATAATAATCATCAGGTTCATACTCAACATACTCTTGCGGACAGATACCGGCATCGCTTTGATTTTGCCGGAAATTTCAGATATCTGTTTTTGGACAGCAAAGAAGAAACGCGGGCCGTACTGAATCTGCCCCGCTTCCTGCTCTGAGACGCTTCGGCTGACTATCTGAATACGAACCGAGGCGATTGTGGAAAAATCCTCAACTGCCAGAAACTCGGTAAACGCGTCGAAAACAAAATCCTCAATAACCTCTGTGTCCTGGTCGCTGAGAATCTGTTTAGCTCTCACAACGTCAATTCGGGCAGTATTGGCTGCAAAAACCAATGGCGACATTATCAGAACGAACAAAACGGCGATAGCCAGCGATTTCGACTTATATTTTTCATCCATAGCTCTCTGCCTGAAATACATAACAAAATATCGTAAATACCAACGGGTTTGGCAACTACGGTAACGTTAAACCAACAAGACCTTTATGTCAAGCCAAAACGAGAACCTTTCCTATTTTACCACTATTGTCGAAATAAGATTCGACCGTTTTGCACTTGCTATCAAAATCCTGATGCGAACCATTCTTATTGTTGTACACAACTGTGTAATTTGATATAATTTTGGGCTGGTAATTATATGCAAAATCGGTAAACTAAAATGTTTCTTAACAAAACAGCAATAACATCTTCAGGATTACGGCAATATGAAACGTACCTTATATGTATTCGTTATCGTTACGGCAGTTTCATTGACTGCGCTGGCAGGCAGCGGTCCCGGCCGGAAGGAACCGAATAGGCTCGCAAACGAAGATTTAATCAGTATCGTGGAAGGCCCCAATGTGCCGTATAGCAACTATATTTCCGGCGACGCTTTCAACCTTGGCTTTGCCGAACTGCTTAAGACCTACGTTAACGACAATGGGCTTGTCAACTACCCCAAACTTCGCAGAATGCGGCTGGAACTTAACAGTGCCGCCAACAAGCTGCGTGATTTGAAACCAGAGATATATATGACCTGGTCCAAAAATGATAAAATTGCTTTCTGGATAAATGCCTACAACATCTGCACGCTCAGCGGCATTGTGGAACATTATCCCATAAAACCATCAAGGTTCAAATTGCTGTTCTATCCAGCCAACAGCATAATGCACATTAGCGGCCTCAGGGATAAAACTTATTTTGATATAATGGGCCTGCAATATACGCTCAATGAAATCGAAAGGGACATTCTGCTCGGCAGATTTGAAGAAGCCGGAAGCTGCTTTGCTATCAGCAATGGAACCATCAGTGGAGCGACTCTGAGAAACGAGCCTTATGTCGGCAAGCTAATCGAAAAACAACTCAACAGCCAGACTAAGGCTTTCTTCGCGAAAGAAAAGGCTTTTGAGATAGACACGACGAACAGTACAGTAAAACTGACTGCTATACTCAAAATGTATAAATGGCGGGAGGAATCTTTCGTAAAGCTCTACGGCTCAAAAAAAATGTTCCGTGAGTATGACCGGCCGTCCAGAGCATTTTTGAATTTTGTTACCAAATATATTTCCGCTGCTAATGCCGACCTGCTCAAACGGAAAGTATATTCTATCGAATATATAAAATATAACTGGGCTCTTAACGAAGCACCGGACAAATAAAGCATAAGGATTTCCTTATGCTTTTCTAACTTTTTCTAACATAATTTCAGAGGTATTACCAATGGCAAAGAAGTACAAACAAGGCAATACAAATTGCGACAATAACAACACCCTGTTCACCAGCGAATCTGTAACAATGGGGCATCCCGACAAGGTTGCCGACAGAATTTCGGATTCTATTCTCGATGCGATGCTCGCTCAGGACCCAAACAGCCGAGTCGCCTGTGAAACAATGGTTACGACCGGTATGGCAATCGTGGCCGGAGAAATCACTTCCAACGCAATCGTTGACATCCCGGAAACGGTTCGCAAAGCGATAAGGGAAATCGGCTACACCGACCCGACAATCGGATTCGATTGTGATAATTGCTCGGTAATATCCGCACTGGATAAGCAAAGCCCGGACATCTCGCAGGGCGTAACCGAAGGTTCAGGACTGCACAAAGAACAAGGTGCCGGCGACCAGGGCATTATGTTCGGCTTTGCCTGCAAAGAAACAAAAGTTCTTATGCCGATGCCTATCCACCTGGCACACCTCTTAACACGAAGACTGACAAAACTAAGACAAAACAAACAACTGCCTTGGCTCAGACCGGACGGCAAAAGCCAGGTTACCGTCGAATACAAAAATGGCAAGCCGGTAAGAATTCACACTGTGGTTATATCGACTCAGCACTCAGACGATATATCCTACAAAAAACTCCAGAACGAAATCATTAAAAAAGTAATAATGCCCTGCCTGCCGAAAAGGCTGGTGGACAAAAATACCATTTACCACGTCAACCCAACGGGCAGATTCGTTGTCGGCGGCCCTAAGGGCGATTGCGGCCTGACTGGCAGAAAAATCATCGTCGATACTTACGGCGGACGCGGCTGTCACGGCGGCGGAGCTTTCAGCGGCAAGGACCCCTCAAAAGTTGACCGTTCTGCAAGCTATATGGCAAGATATGTCGCCAAGAACATCGTTGCCGCGGACTTAGCCGATGCCTGCGAAATTCAGCTCTCGTATGCTATCGGCGTAGCCGAGCCAATTTCGGTACTTGTTGACACAGAAGGTACCGCGAAAGTGAGCGAAAAACTCATCGCAGAGGCCGTCAGAAAAGTATTCCCGCTGACACCCAAGGGAATCATAAAGCACCTTAAACTCAAAAGGCCCATCTATACCCAGACATCTTCGGATGGTCATTTCGGTAGAGGCGGCGAAGATTTCGTATGGGAAAAAACCGATATGGTCAACAAGCTCCGCAAAGCAGTTGGGCTGGGCCAAATCAGAAAAAAACGATAATTTAGAAAACGGAAAATAACAAAATATGCATTTTATGAACGAAGATTTTTTACTGCAAAGCAAGACCGCAAAAAAACTATATCACGAACACGCGGCAAAGATGCCGGTGTATGATTATCACTGCCATCTTCCGCCTGAACAGATTGCCGAGGATAAGAATTTTGAGAATATGACTCAAATCTGGCTCTATGGCGACCATTATAAATGGCGGGCAATGAGGACCAACGGTGTCAATGAAAAGTATTGTACCGGCGATGCCTCCGATTGGGAAAAGTTTGAAAAGTGGGCGCAAACAGTACCCTGCTGTCTTCGCAACCCACTCTACCACTGGACGCACCTGGAACTGAAAAGGCCTTTCGGCATTACTGGCAAGGTTCTAAATGGCGATACTGCAAGTGAAATTTACGCTCAGTGCAACGAAAAACTCGCAGAGCCGAATTTCAGTCCCCGGGGAATTATGAAACAGATGAACGTCAAGGTTGTCTGCACTACCGATGACCCTGTTGACGATTTGTCGCATCATAAAAAAATTGCTGACGATGGTTTCGAAGTAAAGGTATATCCAACGTGGCGGCCTGATAAGGGAATGGCCGCTGAGGACGCAGCAAGCCTGAACCAATGGCTCGACAAACTGGCAGAAGTTGCGGATATTGATATTAAAAACTTTGAAAGTTATCTTCAGGCTCTGCGGAAAAGACACGACTTTTTCCATCAGCACGGATGTCGGCTAAGCGACCGCGGAGTAACCGATGTTTGTGCAGAGGACTATACCGCCGGCGAGATAGAAAAGATATTTGCCAAAATGAGAAAGGGTCATCAGCCCGACAATTCCGATGTCCTGAAATTCAAATCGGCAATGATGGTTGAATTTGGTATTATGGACGCTGAGAAGGACTGGATTATGCAACTCCATATGGGTGCTTTGAGAAACAATAACTCAAGACTCTTCAAAGCACTCGGCCCGGACACGGGCTTCGATTCTATACACGATTTACAAATCGCCGAATCACTGTCGAAATTCCTCGACAGACTCGATTCGCAGAACAAGCTGCCGAAAACCATACTATACAATCTCAACCCACGCGACAACGAAGTGCTGGCAACGATGGCTGGAAATTTTCAGGACGGCTCAGTTCCGGGCAAAATACAGTACGGCTCAGGCTGGTGGTTCCTCGACCAGAAAGATGGTATGAAAAAGCAGATGAACGCCCTTAGCAATCTCGGACTGCTTAGCAGATTCGTCGGAATGCTCACAGATTCACGAAGCTTTCTGTCGTATCCAAGACACGAGTATTTCCGCAGAATATTATGCAACATACTCGGCGAAGATGTCGAAAATGGCGAAATTCCGGCAGATATGCCGTTGCTGGGGCAGATGGTCGAAGATATATCCTACAATAACGCTGTGAATTATTTCGATATGGACATTGATTAGGGAAATGACGACGATAATAATTTAAAGGAGTAAAAAAATGGATAGAAAAATACTGCTCAATGAAAAGGACATCCCAAAACGGTGGTACAATCTGGCCGCAGACCTGCCAACCCCCCTGCAGCCGCCATTAGGCCCGGACGGAAAACCCATTACGCCTGATATGCTCGCACCGGTATTCCCGATGAACATTATCGAGCAGGAAGTTAGCACCGAACGATGGATAGATATTCCGGAGCCAATCCTCGATATACTTTATCGCTGGCGGCCGGCCCCACTGCGAAGAGCCGTTTACCTTGAGCGATTCCTCAAAACTCCCGCAAAAATATACTATAAGGACGAAAGCACCAGCCCTCCCGGCAGCCATAAGCCAAACACCGCTGTCGCCCAGGCCTACTATAATAAGGAATTCGGCATAAAGAAAATCACAACCGAAACCGGTGCAGGCCAATGGGGCAGCGCGCTGGCATTTGCGTGCCAGTTGTTCGACCTCAAATGCAAAGTATATATGGTAAGAATCAGCTTCGACCAGAAGCCGTTCCGAAAAATTATGATGGAAACCTGGGGTGCTAAGTGCGTAGCCAGTCCCAGCAACGAAACCGAAATCGGCAGGAAGATACTCAAAGAAATGCCCGACACTCCCGGCGCTCTTGGCATCGCTATTTCAGAGGCTATCGAAGAGACCGTCAGGGATACGACAGGCAAAACGCGTTATTCACTGGGCAGCGTACTAAACCACGTTATGCTCCATCAATCAATTATAGGCCTTGAAGCTAAGAAGCAACTTGAGATGGTGGGCGTTAAAAAGCCTGACATCGTTATCGGCTGTGCTGGCGGCGGAAGCAATTTCGCAGGACTGGCGTTTCCATTTGTTCAGGACAAAATTAACGGAGAGAACATTGAAATCATTCCAGTCGAACCAAAAGCCTGCCCGACAATAACACGGGGCGAATTTGCCTACGACCACGGCGATACAGCTTGTATGACCCCACTGCTTGCAATGCACACTCTCGGCCACGCTTTCGTGCCGGAGCCGATTCACGCAGGCGGCCTGCGATACCACGGCATGGCACCACTCGTCTGCCAGGCTGTCGTTGAAGGACTGATGAATCCTAAATCCTACCACCAGCTCAAATGCTACGAATCAGCTATGATATGGGCAAAAACCGAAGGGTTTATTTGTGCTCCGGAAACAAGCCACGCAATAGCTGCGACAATCGAAGAAGCCATAAAAGCCAGAGAAGAAGGCAAGGAAAAGGTCATAATTTTCAATTACAGCGGACACGGCCTGATGGACTTAACCGGTTACGACGCGTACATTAACGGCAAACTGCACGACTACGAGCTGCCGGAAGAGGCCCTTAAAAAGTCCACCTCTGTTCTAGACGGCCTGCCAAAGCCTTCGACTGAGAAAAGCGGCAAGTGGTAGGAATAATCGATTTTTGACCGAAATTGCCAAAAAACAGGTTTTTAACTTGAATTGTCCCGAATTTTGAGTAAAATTCAGGGTTTTCAATGTTTTATTGATTGGGTCGGTGCCCGAGTGGCTAAAGGGAACGGGCTGTAAACCCGTTAGCGTGAGCTTACGCTGGTTCAAATCCAGCCCGGCCCATTTGCCTGCAATTCACATAGAGTTGCAGGCTTTTGTTTTCTACAATCGTTTTGCGAAAGTATCCGTTCCGGCCGGTTACCCGGCTCGGCTTTTAAAATTTCGCATTTACCAAAACAGCGTAACTGGCAGCTGATAATATCAATGAAATTACCGGCGTAAGAAACCAGCCCATAGCGATATTGCGCAAAACACCAAATTTAATCGCGTGTGTGCCTCTTATCATACCTATGCCGATTATTGAACCAACAATCGCCTGACTGGTACTGACCGGCACGCCAATTACTGCGAAAATATGCACCGTAACTGCCATCGAGGCAACAGCCGTAA
This sequence comes from Anaerohalosphaeraceae bacterium, assembly GCA_021108375.1. GTDB lineage: Bacteria > Planctomycetota > Phycisphaerae > Sedimentisphaerales > UBA12454 > JAIORA01. The sequence goes on along the minus strand of JAIORA010000034.1, from coordinate 260,625 downwards.
AAGCGGTGAACGCATCAAGCGGCATTATACCAGACCCGACTGCCATCATAACCCGTTTGCTATAAGTTAAAACTCCGACGGCAATAGCTACACCCCCAAAAAGAGCTAACTGGCTGTCAGATATGCCCGCTAACTGGCCGGAAAATATGCCCGTGGCGTTGGCAACATTATTCGCACCAAGAGCGTATGAGCCATACGTTCCAACAATAAGCAGGCCGCTCCAAAGGATTTTGTCACGGGTCAATATGCTCATAGGCACATATTTGATAAGCGCAGCGAGCAGCCTATAAATAATACAGGAAAAAAACATTGCGCCAACGGGCGTAACTACCCAACAGGTAATAATTTTTGTCAGTCCACTCCAGTTCATCGTGTTGGTCGCTAATCCTATGCCGGCTATCGCGCCCACGACAGCCTGTGATGTACTGATTGGCAAAGACATTGTTGTCATAAGTGTTACAGTAAAAGCCGCCGATATAGATATGATAAGCAGAGTCATCGTCGTTTGTTCTGTAAGGCCGCTAAGAGTGTGTATTCCAGCCCCGCCCTGCAGCATCGCTCCGAGAATTATCGAAACTGAACAGAGGATACAGGCCTTTCGGAAAGTAATTATGCGAGAGGCAACCGCTGTGCCGAAAACATTCGCGGCATCATTTGCACCAAGAGCCCAGCCTAAATATAATCCACCAGTCAAAGGTAACATATTAAACGCTCCTCTTTGCGATTATAATACGAATTCTATCGCCCGCGTTTTCTGCTCTGTCACTAATACCGGCAATATTCTTTACTAAATCACGCAAAAGCAGTTTGTCTATTGAGTCCGGCTGGGTAGAAAATATCTTCTCGATAAGACTGGCCTCTATGCGGTCCGCCTCGCTTTCAAGCTCATCGATTTTGCCCACAGCAACGGTGGCATTAGTAAAGTTTGTGAATAATTTGCCAGCAGCTTCCAGCATTGCGTCAATACATCGACAACATATATCAACAAGTTGTATTATTTCGGAATGAAACTCTTTCGGAATAGATATATACTGATTCCATATCATATGCACAACGGCCTCGGCCTGGTTTGGCACTTTATCCATCGTTTCGAGTAAATTGAGAATGTCTCCGCGAGACTCTGGAAATAATGCCTTGGAATACATAACAACTTCGATGTCCTGCCGAATATCGTCGGCCAAACTCTCGGCTTTGTGTACTTTTTCAAAACTGGCCTTTATTGCTTCTCTGTCAAAATTGTCGCAGTATTGTTGCAGGGCTTGCCTGAAAACATCCATACAATTGGCAACCTGTCGATTGTATTGAGCTATTTGTGTTTCAATCTTTTTTTGCTTATTTACAAAAAACATTTTTTATCCTTCCAAAGAATTTTTTATTCTAAATATCACAACAATACTGCCTGTATGCTTCGAAAAGCGCCAGTATGTTCTCAACCGGGACATCAGCCTGAAGATTATGAGCAGTGCAGGCAATATAGCCGGTATCCTTGCCAAGAGCGGCAAGGGTTTCTTTGACTTCAGCTTTAACATCTTCCGGCGAGCCGAACGGCAAATTCGTCTGAAGACTGATTCCGCCGTGGAAACAGATTCTATCACCAAATTCCGATTTGATCTTCTCAAAATCCATTCCAAAGGTATTGGGCTGTAATGGATTAAGCACATCCAGACCGGCTTCAATCATATCGTCAATTATTTCGTAAATTCCGCCGCAGGTATGATGCATTACCGGAATGTCAAAAGAATGGCTAATGTCTATAAATTTCTTAAAACCAGGATACAGATACTCTCGCCACATCTGCTTTGAAATAATCAAGCCGTTTTGAGTACCAAAATCATCGCCTGTTACCACAACATCAATCATACCCTCGGCAGCGGTTAAAATTTTCGTTAAATACTCATTATAAAAACTCGATACTTTATCAATGATTGCTTTGAAAATATCAGGGTTCAGTGCTGAATCCATTAAGATTTGCTCCATACTACGCAGGTACATAGCAGGCTTTAGCTGGGCAATGCGATTAAGCCTATCGCCCATAAAGAAAACCGCTCTATCTCCGACATCAGCACACTGCTGCCTGATAACGCTGTAATCATAATCCTCAGGACTTGGCCAATTAGCATAACTTAGAACCTCATCTACCGTTTTTGCATCTCTTAACGGCGAGTTAACAACGGTTTTATAGCTCTGTTTTTTCTCAGCCTCTCCAGTATAGCAAGTTTTTCTCCTGACACCCCAGATGTCATTGCTGCTTCGGTCGGGATATTGCTTCAAAGCAGGGCCGATATATTCAGGACCCTCAATGAAAACGATGTCAACATCAAATTTGTCCAGCAATTGGGTTCTGTTGTTTAAACCAAAATGCCTGAGCAGCTTGTCATCAGTTTCCTTTGTTGACCAAAAATCAATCGGTATTTTGTCATACTTTTTATGGTTTACAGCATTCAATACTCTTTGCTTTGAATTGCTCATCTGAATTTACTCCTATTCTGCTTCTACATAAATTGGGCTGGTAAAGCCGTGTTTGTAATCAATTGATACGCATTCAAGACGGTAATACGAATTGCCCGAAATCGCTTTATCGACAAACTCTTCTTCAAAGAGTTTCCGCCCTTTAACCTCAAATAATTTTATGGTTTTGCCGTTCTTTATCAGTCGAACCTCGCTTAAGCCAAGGGAATCCGCAGCGCGGAGTTTGAAGTTTATATTCTCATTTGTTTTAATCTTTATGGTTTCGCCTGGATAAGTTTCACCACTGGTTAGAAGTAAAATCGGGGCCTCTGAGGCGAGCGTCTTTCCCGCGTTGAGAGCCTTTATCACAGATTCGCTGGTACAGTTCGCTCCAAAAACTCCTGTCCAAACACATCCGACACCGCCAGAAAAATGGGCATCACTGCCAGCGACTGCTGTTACCTTTTTGCCTGACAGAAGCAATTTGTCCCAGAGTTCGACACTCCCTGCCTGCCATTTGTCATAAGTATCGCTGATTTTACAATACCCGTTAAGCACTTCGATAGCGAGCGATTCTCCAATACCAAATAATAAATCAATATGTTCCCTGGGATAGTAAATATCAGGATGCCAGCCAGTCGGATGGGCTATCCATATAAATGGTGCCAAGTTTTTAGCAGCCTGCCAATCGGCCAAGAAGCCATCCAACTTAGGAGTAAAAAGGGAAGAGGGAGAAAGCATTCCAATATGGTGCGGCCCGCAACGGGGTTCCTGACCCAGCCAGACATTTTCAAGAGCGTTGCAGTCAGCTTTGTGGTCAAGCGTATCGTGGTCGGTAACAAATAGGAAATCCAAATCACCTAAATCAGCATACTTTTTCAATTCCGCAACTTCGCCTGTACCATCACTGTAATAACTGTGAGTGTGTATATCACCTATAACTATATCGCTGTTAAATAACTGACGGCTCTGCCGCAAACGCTCACCCATCCGCTCTTTGTACAAATCCAGAACAGTGGTCAAAAGCAATTGTCTTTTTTTATTTTTATCCATTTATGAAACCCCTTTTTAATCGGTTTGAGGTATTACCTGAATTGTACATTGTCTATATTGACAATTACCGGCAACCCTTCTTTTTTGCTGGTATAATTTTGCAGGCCCAATTTATTGATTGTAAAATCCTGTGTTGAGGTGAGAATTAAAACCTCGTCCATAACAATTTCGCCCCGAGAATCAGTAATAGTAAAGTGGGCTGTTTCTGCGAATCGGCTTATCTTTAAGTGGTATTTTTCCCCAATCTTTAATTCCGTCAGCTTTTTCGCCAAGCCGTTTCTGGTAACCATATTGCGTTCGGCATCCATAACAAATGGTTTCACCGTTAATTTTTGTCCACTGCCAATCATAGTAAGGCCATAATGCCCCTCCCGTGTCGGGCCATAAAGCCGGTCGCGAGAATTTCTAAAAACAGGGCAAAGTCTCCACTGTTTTTTATCGCTTCCGCCGAATAATTTGAAATAGCCGGCAGAGTCAACGGCAACTTTGCTCCATTGCATATCACATTCAAAAACAAAATCTGTTCCATAGGAATTCGGCAAATCCATATAAATCACGCCGGCAGATGGCTGCCGGTAAACAGTAGTTTCCATCGCCTGTAATTTGGGTTTATATTCAGCCCTGCAGCAAAGACCTTTATCGGCAACCGTTTTCCATTTTCTCGGTAGGGAAAAATCTTCAGCAAATGGAACCGCCGCAACCGAAGGAGTTATCGGCCTCGAACCTGACGGGCCATAGATATATAATCTTTGAAACTGAACTGCATTTCCGTCAATCAGAGAAATTTTAAGTTTATGTGACAACTCAGAACTTGCTGGTAGTTTAACATAGCGTAAAAGATTACATCGACAATTTCGGGTCATAAATTCTTTGAGCGTTGCTATTTTTTTGCCATCAAGAGTTATTTCCAGATTTGCATAGGCTCCGTTGTATCTGTTTTCTGACTCCTCGTCATACGGGCTAAATATATGGCACCACATCCCCTTGACATAAAGCTGGTAAACAAGATATATCGCCCCGCCTGCAGACAAGTCAGCATCAAATTCTAACGTTGTTGATTGCGGACCGTTACGATGCAACCTCTTTACAATAGCAGCATTCGGCTGAGTAATATCCACGACTTCAGAGGCAACATTGGTTTCCGTTGGTTTTGTTTTGACGGCGATACGCGAACGAATTACGGGAAACAGTTTTTCGCATTGCGGCTTTAGAACAGCCTGATGATATGCATTGTTGACCTGCTGAACGATAAAAGCGTTGTAAAGTCCGGGATGTTTGAGGTAATAGGGTTTGTTCAAAAGGCCGGGATATATTTTGAGATAATTTTTCAAATACCCGTCAAGCTGGCTATGCGCCATTTCAGCATATTTTTTAGCAAGTGCTGCATACTGCTCGGCCTCGGTGGAATTGACAGAGTTTTTTTCCACACACCTGTACAGCAGCGAAAGATGATAGTCTCGCCACATTTGAGTCAGATAAACCGTTACATTCGCCATTGTCAGATAGGTCTGAATTTCCTTGTTCTCCGGCAACAGTTTAGCTGCTTTGTTCAATTCGTTCTGAGTGCGAATGGCAATTTTAATTGGGGCTGCAATTTCAAATTGTTTTTTTAGCTGCTCAACATCTGCCGGTCTGGCCAGCAGAAGTTTTTTAGCTGGAGGATATTTTTCAGATAGTGCCACAGCACCGCCATAACCAGCTCCTCGGCAGTCTGGATAAGTGAACATATGAAATATATTTGTTCGCTTCGGTGCGATGGCTGTGAAAGCATCCGCAATGAGATGGGTATATTCGAAAGCGTTATAAACACATAGTCCGGCATCTTTGCCAAATCTTCGAGCTGTCCAGCACTGCAGAAATTCGTTCGGGTCAAATGTATAAGGGTCCCACGCGCACTCCAGCCGTGCAGCACGAGAAGGAAGTCTCAGTATGTCCTCTACATTTGTTGGTGTACTACGAGGATGTTCAGGTGGAGCCCAGGCGCCGATGACGCCCCTGTCGGCAATTTTTACGGCACGGGCTTTTTGCTTCGGCCCGGTATAACACAAAAACGGAACATTGTCGGATGGAGAATCTGTATTCCATACACAGGTGCCGCCGGTAACGAGACGCGGCACATCTGCTTCAAGGTATCGGCAGAAATGGTCAAGCCACAAATAGTCGTTGCCGGGCGGACAGGTCAGCTTTGAATAATAACAGACATCATCGGGCAGGTCCTTTGCCAACTTCACCATATCTGTCGGCAAACCCCAGGAGCGAACTACAACAACCGCTTCAGGATTCACAGATTTTATGGCACTGCGAACAATCATAACATAATCAATCACCCGTTGATGCATCGGATAATTTTTACACTTTTCGCAGCCGCAGTAAGGCCCCGCTCCATCGCCAGAACACATACAAAGGAGTACGCCGGAAGCAGTTGGAAACCGTTTGAATAGCGATTGCCATTTGGAATAGGTGAACTTTTTACTGATTTGGGTCGAAGGACACAAAAACACTTTGTGCTGTCCATCGAAAACCGCTTTCGCTTCGGGATGAACTTTAAAAAAACTCTTTCTGCCCCAGCTTGCAATAGTCGGCTGATATGTGAAGAAAAAGACTTTTATGCCGTATTTTTCTGCTTCTGTTAATTGTTTTCGCAGTTTTTTTTCGGTTTTCGCTACTCGTTTAAGATATTGTTTTTTGAATTCCTCGTCCGGAAAGATTTCCGGGTAATCTTCGTAAAGAAAAATATCGTGCATCGGTTCACGAGTGGAATGGCTTGTCTGCCAGTTGCCTCGGAGTTCTCCTTTGCCATAGCGATATCTGAACACCGGCCTATCACGATAAGATGTGTTCCAGTCGTCAAGCTCTTCGATACCCAGTTTGTCCATCTTCAATCGCAGCCCTATTACGCCATAGAGTACACCGATGTCAGTTGCCGCTGTCATCAGGATACGTTTGCTGCCCTCTTTGGCAAAGGCAACCACTTGATAGCCCTGCCGGCCAAGCCAATCATTGTCGATGGCAATCTGGTTCTCTTTAAGTAAGGCGGCAATATGAGATTCGCTGCTTTTGCCGACAATCAGCAAACAGGATTGTTTTTCAGCCTGCTGCTCAAATTCTGCAATCGGCATAATATCACCCAACTTTGCCGCTTCAATCTTAACGCCTTCAAGCAAACCATCCTGTAAGAACACCCCTGCCCCCCCCTGGGCAGTGGATAACAAATACGTCAAAGAAAAAATATAAACAAAAATTCCTGTTTTCTTAAAAATTTTACCTGTACCTCATAAATAACTAATTTATGTCAATCCGGAGCATACAACCGGGCAGCGTATCGAGATGCGTCCAACCATTAAACTCAATTTCTTTCTCATCGGTTTTATGGCCAAAACAGTCAAAGACAGTAACCGTTCCGGTTTTCGACCCATCGTAATTAACAAAAAGGTCTTTGTTGAAAGTTGCGTTGAGGATAATTGAAGATTTTTGCAAATCAAAATTGCCGCCATTATTCACCAAAAAATAAAAATCGGTATCGCTATTTTCGATTTTAAGTATATTGCTCTGGCCATCGAGCGGCTTTCGATACTTCATAAAAGTCTCGATATTATCATTGTACCAATTGTTGTAGTGCCTGATTACAGCCTTGTTATCCTCGCAAAGCCTGTCAAAATCTATACTGTATGACGGAATACCAACAGCCATCATTTTGAGAACAATGCAGGCCGTTGCCTCAAACGAATCCTCACTGGTAATAGTCTGATAGTCATTAAGTGAATATGGCGAATATCCCTGAACATACAGTGCACGCAGAAAATTACCTTCGGTACTATAAGGCGTATCGCCTGCACGAGTCATTGTGCCATATTGTGACAAAAACGGCGTGCCGTAATTCTGCTTGAGTTCAACAATATAATCCTTTTTTAATTGGCGGCTTTTCTCGTCAATCAGTTTCAGCGTCAGATGTAGCCCCTCCATCATTGATGAGACATCGTGCTCGTGAGCGTGATTACAACAGGGAACATTCGGAACGCAGTTAAACAGGTCGTACTTTGCGCCGTCGAAATCCCATTCTTTGATAAACGAGGTACAAATATCGGCCATAACGGCGCGAGATTGAGGACACATAAAACAGAGCGAGTGAAATTGATTGCTGGTAAGCAGAAGAGCGCCCTTATCGTCTTTAATCAGGTACTTTTTCCGCTCTTCAAAGCAGTCAGCACCTTCGGCAACTGCGTGGGGAGCGCACCATACCATCGGAACGGCACCTGCCTTTTTGACATCCTGCACAAGTTTGCACATATCTTTGATTTTAGCAGGGTCAGCACGCCAATCGCCTATGTTGAGCTGAACATCAAAATCACTGTCAAGGCCGGGACCAAACCAGCCATCGTCAATAATGTAGTTCTTAATGCCCAGCTTGATGCCTTCCTGAACATTTCTCAATATAACCTCATCTGTTACATCATCACTGCGCCAGTCTGTCCAGCTGCACCACAAAGGTGCCATCGAAGCTTCGGTGGTAATGTCTGGAATGCTGTAAATTCGCTTCTGGTGCTCTCCAAAGTCCCGCAATGTCAGCAGCCACGGCTGACTGTCGGCTTCGCTGTGAGTACTGAAATACAGATATTCAGTAATTGAGCCATCCGAATTTTTTCGGGCAATATCGCCTGGGATAGGATACAAGTCCGTCCCTCGTTTAATTTGTATTGAAAGCCGACGCATATAAACAACCAATGCCCTGTCTTTCTTAGGCTCCAAAGTTTTAAAAGAAGTTTCGTAATTTGGGCCAATAATCCCAAACGCCATTTTTGCATTAAGGTTCTGGCCAGTAAAAATATAGAGAGGCATCTTGAAATCATTAATAGCCGACTCTTCCTTAAAATCCCAGAAGGTAACCATCTGTGTCTTGTTGATGTACCACCTGCCACTGTCAGGGGTAATAACATTGTGATAATTGCGTATGTCGGTGTACAGGTTGTATTCAATGCTCTTGACAGGGTCATCGGGATTAGGCGGCGTTACTGTTACCGGAGAAGGAAACTCTGCTCCAATAGAAATTTTCACACCATCTTTCTCCATCGAACAGACTTTGCCGTACTCAATATCATCAAACAAAGTTTTCCGACCGGAACGAAGTATTACATTAATTTTGAATGTTGAAGCCATTATTTAGCTCTCCTAATACAACAGTATAATATGTTATTATGACAAGAACATACATTAAAGATAACTTTATTTCCAGAACATTTTTTGAATTTAACAGACTTGCTTTTACCATCTCTGCCATCGCAGCAGTCGAGACAGATTTTGTGAATGAGCTATGGACAAAGCGATTCGGGAATCAAGGTACAGTCAAACCACTCGTTAGCCATATATACAAAATCTAAGAAATCAACAATACCATCGCCGTTAATATCTGCCGAGATGGGAAAAGTCGATACCCACTGCTGACTCATAGCAAGAAGGTCTTCCGTATCAACGATACCATCTTCATTGGTATCACTTTTTAATATACAAATAGGTTCAGCTAAAATTCTGGGATTACCATAAGCATCAACCGGGTCTATGATTTGGACTGGACGGGGCGCGATGCTCCGTATAATATCCTGCAAATCATAACTGGTTAGGGCAAAAGGTACGATATGGGTAATTTGGTTATGGGCCAATGGTGTATCGAGCAGGTCCAACCAGGTAATGAGAGAGCGTTCGGCAGTAACTCCGGCAGTAAAACGAACATCAATCGCTGCGGCGTGAAGTACTACCGGGCCAGCTTTTTCAATACCTGTTATACTGATGGAATTAGGGTCAACATTTTCTCGCTCCAGCAATACATCCAAAGCAGTTAAAACATCTTTTGTCCGCTGCCCCAGAAGCGGTCTGCCGAGGTGCTGCGCCAGCATACCATTTGTATATTCCTCATTATCATGGCCGTCGTTTCTGCTTGAATTATCTACTGTCTCTCCAAAACCGCGTACATCAATGCTAAGTACTATATGGTTTTGTTGAACCAGATTTATGATGGGGCCGCCCGGGTCGAGCGGATAGACATCGGTATCTTTTCCACGGCTGTCAACATATATTGTCGCCGGCAGTTGCCCCGGAGTACCGTTGGGCAAAAACAACAGTCCCGGTATTGGAACTTCATCAGGACTTTTGATAATTAATTTTTCGATTGAATAAGTATCCATATCAATTGTTTCCACGGCTTCTACGGTGGCGTTTGGAAGATTTTCTCTAAGTCCAATGAGTGTTTTTACTTCATCTATACAGACAGCTTTGCTGTTATTTTCCCAAAAATCTTTCCGCTGGGCGAAAAGTCCACATGCTCTTTCCAGGTTAAGGTCGATTACATTTGTTGCATCGCACCAGTTTGTGCCTACTTGGCCGGTAACGGTAACTTGTAAAGCCGAATCTGATTGTACTATTTGGTCGTCTGATTCGATTACTTCATTACTATCATTCCACAGCCATTGCCGCATAAAGCGAACCATCGCCTGCCGACGAGGCTTGTGGAAGCCGTGTCCATCGGGATATTCAAACATATCAACACTATTCACTTCTCCCAGTACACTGTAAATCTGCTGGGCTTCAGAATAAGTTTCACGGGCAGGCTCTATTCTGAAAAAATCATATTCCGCTGCCAGAATTATAGTAGGCTTTGGAGCCCGCATCGTAATGTAATCTACTTCTTCAATTCCAAAAGCTCCTTCTCCCGGAATATGCTGGCAACCATCCTGAGGCCCGTTGTCAAAGAGATGGCTCTTTCGAGAAGAAATAAAACAGCTTGGTGCCATCGGTCCTATGCGGTCATCCAATGGCATAGCAAACATTGTTTGGTTCCCGCCGCCGGAATTACCTGTAAATCCGACAGATTTGGATGTGTCCACTTCAGGACGGCTGAGCAGGTAATCGATACCGCAAAAATTGTCCCAAATTTCATATCCAGCAGTACAACTGCCAACCAGAACAGCACCCCAGTGTACAATTGTGTGCTCTGTGGTGCCTCCACTGCCATCGTAAATTGGATTGCCTTCATCATCGAATATCTGGTATCGTTCAGCCGCACCTAAAGGGTCCACAATAAGAACTACGAAACCATTTTTTGCCAATAAGATGCAGGCATTTTGGTATGCGGTATAAGCTTTCCCATTACTTGAATGTCCGCATACAACCAACACGCCCGGCCAAGGTCCTGAGCCGGTTGTTGGAACATAGAGATTTGCTGTAACGTAGAAACCGGGACGGCTTTGATATGCCACTTTTTCAATTCGGTAGTCATCCATTTCGATAGTACCTGTTACGACCGGATTTAAAGGCACTTTTTCAGGAAAATACCCGACTATTTTTCGGTAATCGGCATTAAGCTGTTGTTGACGCTGCTGCACACCTTCCAGGCTCTGCAGTGCCTGTTGTACCGTTGCATCACGAGCATCGAATTGTTCGTTAGCCCTGTCTTCCAGATATGTGTACAGCAGGTTTGAAGAATCTCCTGATAAAACCGTAAGATTCAATTCATCCACAGTAAAGACCCAGACATTGCCTGTCCACACATTGTTATTAGGGTCAATTTCATCTATACGCCAATAATATGTCCCCAAATCTAATAGGCCGCAGGGGTCGTAGAATGTTTCGGCTTGTTCTGCGGAGACTAATGGCAGATTATCTGGATTGATACCGAAATAAACGTTATGAGTTATAGCATTTTTACTGGGCAGCCAGCTCAAAATTATATCTGTAGCAACGCCTGTACTACCGTTGATTGGATAGGGAGCAATAGCTATTTTCGGGTCAAAAATTACCTCGTCTATTTCCTGCTGGTCTAAAGTATGATTGTATAAACGAAGGTCATCGATGAGTCCCTTGAAGTCCCGTCCTCCTTCTCTTCGGTTCCCTACATACAGCCGAGAATCAAACTCATCAAAGTCAGCGGGGCTTTCAGCGACTTGCTCACCATTGATATACCAGATGGCTTGATTTGTAGTACCGTTATGAGTAACCGTATGGTGATACCAATGTCCACGCTCCTTAGGGCCTAGTTCACCAAAAGTTCTCTTAGGATTTGAATGCAAATCCTGTGTAACGCCGCCTGCAAACTTGTCATTGTAATATCGACGCAAAAACAGGACTTCCCAGCCGTGAGGATAGCCGGAGCTTACCATATAGCCGGTATTGTCGGCTTCTTCAGGGTCGAATGCCCAAAAGAGGATAGACCAATCGTCATCAATTTGCGAACTGACGGACATATAAACGGCATCGCCAGAGCCGTCAAAACTAACAGCTCCGCCTGATATTCCATTATCGGTTCCGGCAACGGAATCGCCAATAACTGTGCCGTTATTGCCGCCGACGGAGTCCAACAGATTATCGTCAAATTCCCAATGCCCGACTAACTCAGCCCGGGCAGAATAACCGGCAAATAAGTACAACAAAAAGCACACATAAACAAAAATTCCTTTTTTGGGATAATATGATTTTTTTGTCCTGGATTTTAGAGCATTATTTTCCATCAGTACAGTTTAGTATAAATATAAGAGACGCTAACCATCTATCTCTCCATCAAATTTTAGTTTTCGGAACACATCCAAAACTTTGTCCAAATGAACCTGTGTGTGCGCCAAGCTGATTTGGGCACGCAGACGTGCTGTACCCTCCGGAACTACGGGATAGCCGAAGCCAGTTATCAAAACGTCGTTTTTCAGCATTTTTTTGGCCAAACTAATTGCTTTAGCGGTATCGCCGACAATCACAGGTACGATGGCGGTGGGTGATTCTAAAGCTTCAATGCCTGCTTTCTTCAGTTCATCGCGAAAATATCTTACATTTTCCCGCAATTGTTCAACAAGCTGCGGATTGTTCTTTAATAATCTTATGGAAGCTAAGGCCCCGCCTGCAACCGCCGGCGGCAGAGCATTGCTGAACAATTGGGGACGGCTTCGCTGTACCAAAAGTTCTATTATCGGTTTCGAGGCAGCGACAAAACCTCCAGCAGCACCACCTAATGCTTTGCCAAGTGTCCCTGTTATTACATCCACCGAAACGCCAAAATGTTCCGGCGTTCCCCTGCCTGTCTTACCGACCACGCCGTGAGCGTGAGAATCATCGACAATGACAAGTGCATCGTGTTTTTTAGCCAACTTAACGATATCGGGCAGATTTGCCAAATCGCCCTCCATACTGAAAACGCCATCGGTAATAATCAGCTTTCGACGGGCATCTTTAGCTTCATCAAGGCGCGTTGATAAATCATTCATATCACTATGCCTGTAAATCAGACGCTGAACCTTCCTGCCGCATAAACGACAGGCATCGATTATGCTGGCGTGGTTAAACTCGTCACTGATAACAACATCCCCTTCGCTCAGCAGCGTTGGCAAAAGCGCCTCGTTTGCATTCCAACAGGAAACATAAGTAGTTGCGCTTTCCATACATAAAAAGTCAGCAATTCCCCGCTCCAGCTCGTCGTGTAAAGTGAATGAGCCGCAAATGAACCGTACAGATGCAGTGCCGTAACCATACTTTTCAATTGCTTTCAAAGCACCAGATATGACATCAGGATGGTTAGCCAGTCCGATGTAATTATTGCTGCAAAAATTGACCACCTCGCGGCCATCTTCCAGTTTAACTGTCGGCCCCATCGGCCCATCAATAACAGGTGCGCACTTAAATGTACCGGCTTTCTTTAGAGAATCCAATTCATTTTGTATTGTTGTAACAGTGTCAACCATTTTAGTTCCTCGTAATTATTTTTTCTGCCAATCGAGAACAACTTTCCCCGACTGCCCCGACCTCATTACTTCAAAAGCCTTTTCAAATTCGGTATAATGAAAACGATGAGTTATGACAGGGCTAATATCCAGTCCGCACTGAATCATCATTGTCATTTTGTACCAGGTTTCATACATCTCTCTGCCATAAATACCTTTTATTGTCAGGCTGTTGAAAACAACAGTGTCCCAATCAATTTCAGCCTTTGGCAATATGCCAAGCATCGCAATTTTGCCGCCGTGACACATATTTGTCAGCATATCCCGAAACGCCTGGGGACTGCCGGACATCTCCATACCAACATCAAAGCCTTCTGTCATACCAAGTTTTTTTTGGGCATCAGCGATTGATTCTGTTCGTGCATCAACTGCCAGGGTTGCGCCCATTTTTTTAGCCAACGCCAGTCTGTACGGATTTATATCACTGACAACTACATAACGCGCCTGGCAATGACGTGCGATAGCAACGGCCATAATACCAATCGGGCCGGCCCCTGTAATCAGAACATCTTCACCAAGAACATCAAACGACAAAGCGGTATGTGTGGCATTGCCAAGCGGGTCAAATGAACTTAACACATCCAACGGAATGTTCGGAGCGCACGGCCATACATTGGCTACCGGAATAGACAGATACTCGGCATATGCTCCATTTCGATTGACACCAACACCGCTGGTATTGGGACAAAGATGCCGTCTGCCGGCAAGACAGTTTCTACAATGTCCGCAAACCAGATGGCCTTCGCCACTGACAAGATCACCTTTTTTGTAGCCGTGAACACTTGAGCCAAAACTCTCAACCAGTCCGACAAATTCATGGCCAACGGTTATTCCAACAGGTATCGTTTTCTGCGCCCATTCGTCCCAGTTCCAAATATGAACATCTGTCCCGCAAATACTCGTCTTGAGAATTTTTATGAGCACATCGTTAATACCGACTTCCGGTACCGGAATATCTTCAAGCCAAAGCCCCTGCTGCGATTTTGATTTAACTAATGCTTTCATTGTTCCTTTTCCCTTCCACGGTTTTTTCTCGTCTGTACGAACAGTGATTTCGGCGGGTTTATAACATTTGAAAAAAAATTATTTTATTACCACGCCACCTTTAAGGCCAGTGTCTGAGACATAAGGAATCTGCTCATTCTCGCCAGGCATTGGAGGAAATATCGGCTCTTTAAGGCCTGAAACCAATTCACTCACATTAATTTGCTGGCCAGTCTGGATGGACTTATTAGCAGCGATTCCGGTAAGAATGGAATAGGAACCTTGAATATAATCAGCGGAACGCATCAGTGGGTCAGGATCGGGATTGCCGAATATATCGTTCAACATAACAATATCACCGCCGCCGTGTGAACCTTCACCCTGTTTGACCTGCACCGAATATGGTGTTTTGAAATGGGGATAAATTTTAATCAGAGTACCTTCCGGTTTCAAAGCTCCCTGTACAGTACCATCGCCATTGATATAAGACGACTCCTGACACAAATGTTCAAGCCTGCCCTTGGTACCATTGAACACAACCCGATAACCTTCCCACGGACTAAAAGCAACAAGGCTGTAGTTAAGTATCGCGCCGCCTTTATATCCTACGGTAACGCTCATAAAATCTTCGATATCAATATCGTCGCCAAATACACAACGGTCCCGGAGATAGCCATCATATTTCTCATTATCGAGGTAAAGCCCTCTCATAATTTCAAAGTTATTCATATCAAGGTAGAAGTTGCATCTGTTTTTAACGGGACAATTCAGACAACGCTCGCTATGGCCGGATAGACCAAAACGCTCCGCTTGTTTTTCATTATAAAAAAGCCTGTCGCCTTTGGCAAAAACCGTTTCCGGCACGGTACCGAGCCACCAGTTGACCAGGTCAAAATGATGCGTAGCCTTGTGAACCATAAGACCGCCCGAATTAACTTTATTGCGATGCCACCGCCTGAAATAATCGGCACCGTGGTTTGTATCAAGCATCCACTTAAACTCAACTGACAATATCTTGCCTATTGCTCCATCCATCAGAAGTTCTTTAACCTGAGAACGAGGCGGAGAGTACCGATAATTAAATGTAACGCGGACATTCCTGCCGGTTTTTTTGGCAGTATTGATTATCTTCTGACATTTTTTTTCATCAATGGTCATCGGCTTTTCTGTTATCGCATCACGGCCAGACTCCATAGCACGGCAAATATATTCGTCGTGTGTCCTGTCGGTAGTACATACAATCACACAATCCGGATTCTGCTCTTTAATCATCCTGTCAAAATCTTTAGCCTCATAACAAGCCAGTCCGGGAAACTCCTTGCTAAGAATGTCTGCTTTAAGTTTAATTCTGCCTAGATTGATATCGCAAATGGCCAGAAGCTTCGCTGAATCTTTAAACTCGCCCGAACAAAATAAATTGGTAAACATTTTTGACCGACTACCAAGGCCGACCAGAACATAACTTTTCATTTCCTAAAACCTCATTACTTCCAAAATTATAATGACTTACTCAAACTGTTCTTTGACAAAATCCCAAACTAAATCCTTGTAGTACCTGTGCCCGCCGTTACCAATGGCGAGCTTGCAAACTTCACCTGCACCAGCTACTTCGTATATCTCTTTCAATTTTTTATAAGCGTATTTAGCTGATTCTATCGGAAATATCTTATCCTCTTTGCCGTTAACAGCCAAAAACGGTCTCGGTGCAATCAGACCGGCAATATCATACATTTCTGCCATCGTCATAATGCCGGGGATATAATTGCATTCACAATGGCGGATACTGCCGATTGAACCTTCAAATGTACAAAAATAAGAGGATGGGACAGCAATGCCAATACGTTCATCGCAGGCGGCAGCAAATAATGAAACGGTACCGCCTCCCGAATTGCCGGTAATCATAATTTTACCGGTATCAATTTCAGAGCGTGTTTTAGCATAATCAATCAGCCGTCCAATATCCCAAACCCGCTCCCCGATGAGCGTACGTCCGAACATCAAAGCACGCATCTGGAGTTTGCGGTCTGAATAAGATTCGTCCGAGGCCTTGTCTTCCTTTAGTCTAAGATCGGCAAACCCGCGCACATCCGGTGCTATGGCAACATAGCCGGCTTCCACCGCCTGCAAAGCAATGTCCCTGTCGCCATCTGCTATTTCAGCTTTTTCGGCTTCATTGCGCCAAATGCCAACATATATATTTTTTGCCAGTTTGCTATGGCCGTGCGGTGTCAAAACCAGCGGAGCCGGCTTAGTTTGACCTTTGGGAAGCAAAAGGAAAAAAGGTATCTCAAATCCCGGCTCAGAAAAAATGCTCCATTCCTGTCTGATGTGGGTATCGAGTGTTTCTTCGCTCAACATTTTTGGCTCTAAAGAGCAAGAACCACGATTTTCTATTTTGTCAATGCCGAGAGCCTCCCGCAATTTCGGACGAAAGGCTTTTTGCCAATCTTTCAGCTCTTCGACAGTTTTTGCCTTGAAAGCAAAACTTCTGTTCACTTCGTTAGCCAGAACGTGAACATAATTATCAGAGTTAAACTTATTCATACATTTGATCCTTTACTTATACTAATCACGATTGAGTTTACCTGTTTTGTCCGCAACAACTTATTTTTAGACAAGTAGTTACAACGTTTAATGCGGAAACACATCCCCATCAAAGGGCATATCCGTCGTTGATATACTAACCCGCCTACAAAAGCATTGCAACAGACTATATCACTCAATCTGTAGTTTTTGCGCTAACCCCTTAACCAAATTTATCTGTTTTCTAACCAATTCCAGCATAAAGTCGCGAAATCCACAAATTCAACATCAGTACTTTGATCCAAATCAGAACCTTCGCACCAGTTTGGACAATCGCAATCATCATCAAGCCAATGAAAAAACAAAATAGCAATATCGTTCATATCGACCGAACAATCCTCGTTAATATCCCCGGCTAAACATAGCTCCAGCACATCTCCATCGGCCAAGCCGCTATAAGTATAAATGCCGCCGCCAACAAAATCGTCAACATTGATACTGTTCACCTTGACGATTATGAAGCACTGGGCAGTATCCTGCGTATCAACCTTAACAGTTCCGGTAACAGTCTGGTCGTTTGTCTGTATATCAAGCTCAAATTTTTTGAGGCCGGCAGACAAAGAATAAGTCAATGTCGCAGCAGCGTTTTGCCCATCGCCAAGCCATACGGAGAAAGGCTTTGTCTTGACATAACCGGCTATGTGCAGTTCATCTGACGAGTTTAATACCGGCTGAGTAATTGAGCCGTCGAGTACTCTGGCCAGATACCAGGTTTCAGCGGCATGCTGCTGGTTAGCCGAGGGAGAAGCCGTGTGCGGCCAGTACTGCTCTTCATTAGGATCATTTTGGCCATTGCCATTAAAATCCTCGTATGTACCTGAATAACCAATGTGAACAGTAATATCATTAAATTCACCGGGAAACGCTTCGTTGGCAATAGCATTGTCGCGGTAGGAAGTATCGTTAATCTTCGGACAGCAGGTTTCGCTGTTGTTGACAAACAGATGAATTTCACTGTAAGGGTTATTATGTGAAGCAAGGTTCGACGCTCTGGCATAATAACGGTCCTTAATGACATTGGTGCTCGGAGGGGTTGGGTCGCCAATATCGGTTCTCAGTTGCGCACGGTGGCTTGAACCTGCACCATTGAAATACCAGCCGTCCGTAGTGTTGTGGCCGTAATCGGACATACCAAAATATGCCCCTGCAGCCCGGAAATAATCTGGAAACTTTGTCAAACAGGCCATTGTGTTTCCGCCGCCGCCTGAGTAACCGGTGATATGCACATTGTTAGGGTCAACATACGAAGCAAATGCGGTTTTGACATATTCAGCGGCATCGTAAATATCATAGATTTCCACTCCCCCGGAATCACGAACACCATCACTTCCTTCGCGATAACGCATCGCTACTGATACAGCAAAAAATCCTGCATCCCGAAGTCTCTGTGCGTTTGGCCTGACATTATCAAAATTGCCGGTTGTCGGCGAATAGCCGTGCATAACTATCACGATGGGGGCATCGGTTCGGCTGTCATCATAATTCACTTCCGCTTTAAGGTCCAACGAGCCGCCGCCATCACTGCTGACTGATGACTGGTAAGTTATAATTGAAGTAACATTGTTATCATCTGGAATAGTACCATTGCTATCTATTGTCAAATCATCAACTGCCAGCGTTACACTGCCATCCGGAACCTCGTAACGAAGCCTGTCAAGCTGGCTCTGGTTCCACATAAAGCCAAAATTCTCGGCTAACAAATTATCATCGACATAGAAGTTGTAAGTGTTATTAGCAATGTCAGCTACTATCTTAATATCATATACGACATCTTTAGTCCAATCGCTTAAGCCCTCATGCGTTGTGGTACCACCACTTCCATTACCATCATTTGCGAAAAAATCGTTTGAGCCAAATCCACAATAGATGACTTCTTGTGTGCCGTTGTTGCTATTTCTTATCTTAAACCGCCCTCTTTTGTCCTGTGTCGATATTTTTGCTTTGAATTCGACAGTAACAAAATCTGTCTTGGCAGTAAAATCCTTGTGGACGATACCATCAGCACCAGAGTCATACACATTCAGCGATTGGCTGTCGCTAATGACATAGGATGTACTGATTATCCCTGCACCGCTATCCACCACCCAACCGTCTTGGCCATTTACATTACCGGCACTAAAAGTCGGTGTCTCAAAATCAGCCAGATAGGAAGCCTCGGCTTCAGCTCCGCCAATAAACATCCCGAATATTATAACAATACTTGCTGTCGCTAAAAACATTTTTGTATTCATAATAATACTCCTCCATTAATTGCTATTCCGCCGTACCTGCCAACCAATCTGCGGCAAATACAACTAAATCAAATTCGTTAATTACATTATCAATCGGAACACCTATATTACAGATTGGATTCCAGTTTCCGTCGCCATTACTACTGTGCCAGGCTAATGCCAGGATACTAAAATCATTCATATCCACATCGCCGTCAATGTCAAAATCGCCCGGATACAGTCCCATCGTTTCGATTGTTGCTAAATCGTCTGAACGAGATGACCACGCCGCCATAACACTGCCGTCATCAAGCTGCTGTGCCGTCGGATACCAGGCGATAGCTCCGCTGCGAACCGGCAATTGCCGATGGCTGTACCATTGGCCGCCGACACAATTACTCCACTTTGGGACAACGGGGTCACCGCTGTTATTGCCGAGTTTCTTTTCCCAGAGCATAGATATCCCTCCTGTCGCCGCCCGTGCCATTCGAGGACAGCGTGCATCTTCGGCATAGCCGCCATCAATAACCTCATCGGACAACCAGGAAGAACCATTATCAGTCGAGACGCATTTATGCAAATAAGTCCAGATATTTCTGTTAAACTTACCTTGCCAGTAGGCCAAATGGATGACACCGTCTGAATCCGTCAGGATATCCACTCCACCAATATGGTCATTCTTTATGATGTTTTCGCTACCCCAGGCGCCGCCGGCATAATTTCGAGAACATAAATTAGCATACTCACCACTTGTCCGCTCGGCATAGGCCAAAACGACATCGTCGTTTGCAGCAATATCCACATCAAAATAGTATCGCAGAAAATCTCGATAGTTCCAGTCGGAAGGACACGATACATCGCCCGGAGCGATATTTTGTTCTGCCTGCCATTCGCTGCCTGTCCATCGGGTCCACCAAATGCCGGCATCAAAATCATCGGAGTATTCCTCCAGCCAGAAAATATGTGTCTCTCCATCAACAACTACAACCCGCCCCATCCGAACCATACGCGTTCCCGTGGATACACGAGTGGCATTGGTAAGCTGGCCATTCGGGTCTAATATCCCGTGAAACACGCCCGGTTTTTCAAAATAGTAATAACCGAAAGTCAGCGCCTCGTCTTTATTTTTCCAGAGCAGATGAATTGTTTCGTTAGGCTCCTTAAAGACATCAAGCAACCGACTGTACTCTTCTGACATTGTCAGTGGTATTCCCTGCGGGTGGTCGGAAAGAGGCAACTCTGCCAGATGAATATCGGTCATTCGTGTCATATCATCACGGCAACTATCAAACAGTACCATCTTTTTTTCGGTCGGCATAATCCTCGGATTCCACAGGTCGGGACGATTGTCCGGAGTTATCGATGGCATTACCGGACGCGTCAGAATTAAATCGCCGCTGTTGCTTACCAAATCCCAGCCGTAAGTATCGCCGGATTGATAGACATAAAAAACTACTTTATCATTGGAAAGAATATGGCCTTTCCCAATAAAACTGGGTACTACAATACCAACCGTGTCGCCGTATCGCATACTAACCAATCCTCCTGTATCTTGTCCTGGAAGGGCTGTCTGGTCAGTCTGCGGTTCGATAAATCGCCAATCATCGAAATCCAATGGGTCGTCACCGACAAGTATGGCATTGATAGCATGACCGTGGGAAAGAGTAACATAATACATCGGGACATTAAAAAATGTTTGACCGCCGTCATATAATGTTGTATTCAGGTCGCCTCGATAGAATGCCCCGTGCATAAATGTCTGCGAGGCGAAACTGTTACACATAAACCAGTTTAAGCCGCAGTGTTCGCTTGTCTGGTCAATCGCCAGAAACTTGTCCACCCAATCATTACGCTGGCTGCGAGTAGTCAAACTGTTCCACCAGCCGTCAAGCGTACCGCCACCCACAGCGGCATTTATGAGCACCACATCATCGTTATCGACATCCTCATCGCCGTCAACATCCGCCCTGGAGACAGGCGGTTCACAACCGTCAGCTATTGCCTGAGCAAGCGTAACATCCGCCGCTGTCAGATTGCCGTCATTATCCACATCACCGCTGCCATAGTAGTCCGTTGTTTCAGCTGGCTGGTGAAAGGGATTATTCCCGGTCCATAAACGACCACCGTACGGCCCCATTGCCCCAAACGCGACAGTACCCGGAATAATTAATACCAGGCAAATAAGTACAACAAATAACCAATTTTTTTTCATCTAACCGTTCCTGTAAATTCAATCCACCTACTTTTCAAAAGACCACAACACCCTATTATAACACTATTTACAGCAAAACGCAAGCCTTTTTTACTTATCAAAAACCCGCAGTTCCATTCTGTTAATGAATATCGGCCTGCCTAACGATTTAATGGCCTTAATTGTAATCGTATGAGTCTTGCCTTGTTGGGGCGGAATTACAAAAGCCCACCAGCACTTGCCTGGCGTTCCGCCTATATTGCGCGGATGGTCGTGCAACATATAGCTTTCGGCCCTGCGGCGAATTTGCCCTACTAACTTATCATCAATATAAACGTCAGCATTGGTTTGATTGTCTCGTTTCCAGCCGCTTTTGCTGCGAATTTCCGTTTGTATTCTCAACAACGCACCATTGCTCAAGTCAGCATCCATAGTAAATTCAAGCCTTGAAGCAGATTTCTTATCGCCGCCTGCTTTCAACCTGTCAGGAATAACCAATGGCTTGCCTTGCTGCCAGATATTTTCTTCCCCTTCGCGAGGCCAGCCTTTTGATTTCAATGAACTGGAACCTTTGGCAAAATAGGAAGGCTTTTTTAAAGTGCAGGCTGTCAGAACCGCGTCATATCCGGTTTCAACCTGCTCGCCTATAAAAGCAGCATACCGCTTACCCTGAACGATTTTGCGTACCGGTGTATCAGTATGCGTCCCGGGAGTCGCCCGGTATGACTTAACATATTCGTTCTTCCCCAATCGTGCCTGTTCAATGTACGGCCTGGCATCCTTGAGATAACCCAGCGCTTTGGCCGGCTGAGTTGACAACAGATTTTTGTAAAGATTGTAATTCAGCAGAGCCATATTGTAATTGCTCGACGCTTTTACCAGCCAATCGGTTGTTTTTGCCCACTTCAGCATTCGTTGCAGTTTTTCGTTTTCGGGAAGGATTGCCTGAGCAGCGGCGATTTCTTTGGCCATTCTGTCTGCCCGTTTCAGTGCATCAATGCCCTGGTATCGCTGGCAGAGTTTGTCAAATGTCTCGATACTTACATTTTTAACCGCTTCGACCTGTTTCACTCCCAGACCGTATTGCGTAGGCCGATTCGGGTCCCAATGAAAAATCTGAGAGGTATTAGTGGCGTGTTCATTAACAACCAGAAAATCGGTAATCTTGTACGATTCATACAATGCATTGGTTACATGCTTGCCTGCCTCTTCACCAAAATTTTTATTCGCCCAGCGATTAAGGTAATCCAACGGGTCAAATCTTTGAGGGTCCCACGCCGCTTCTTCTGCTGCTGTCGGGTTCAGGTCTTCGCAACCATACGCTCTACTGCCTGACCAGGTTCCCAAAACACCGGCACGCAACATTTTGATGCCCCTTGCTTTCATCTTTCCGCCCTGATAGAACATATGGCCGGGAGTGCTGTCATTTGTGTGGTATCCATTTATTCCATACGCAATAAGCCGCGGCGTATTGATTGTCGCTGTAAAATGGTCATACCACAGGTAATCGTTTCCGGGCGGCACAGTCAGCTTAGTATAATACATAACATCATCGGGAAGTGTCTCGGCCAGTTTATCTACACTGCTTATTCCCATCTGGTCAAGTTTCCAATCGCGGAGAATAATCTTCGCATCTGGATTGTATTTTCGCATTACTTTGGTCAAAGACGATATCAAATCTTCAAGTTGCCGCTCAGGCGTCGTTTCGGAACACTTATCACAATGGCAGCACAGGTAACCATTACCGCCGTTGTGAATCACGATAATCAGGCCGTCCAGGTCGGGAACTTTCGCAAAGATACTATCGAAGTTTTTTAGAACAATCTGTCGCAGAATATCCGACGACCAGCAGAAATATTGACTTTTCCCGCTTTTCTTTTTCCCATGGGCTGGAGTGGCAAAAATCTCTGGGTGAAGTTTTTTCAACTGCTTACGAACTCTGCACTTATCGTCTCTCCTTTTGAGGTCGTGTGGCCAAATCGGTGTTCCGAGGTGCATATATACCTTTGCTCCCTGCCTGTGGGAATCGGCAACGAGCTTTTTCAACTTCTCTAACCGAACATAAGTACCCTTGACCCAGCTTTCATAATCTCCGGGAGTATCAAAGAGTTCCGGGAAATCTTCCATCGGGAAATCCTCACAGGCAAAACTGTCCCAATACTGTCGAAAATTTGTGTAAGGCCCTGCTGAACGGTACTTAAACGCCGGTTTATCCCGCAGGTTCAGATTCAATGCGAACGGTTCACTTTGCTCATATTTTCCCAATTCTTCCTTGATTCGGATGAGACCATAAAGAACGCCAATATCTGTCGGAGCAGTTACAATTATTACCTCTTGTCCATTATTTTTGCAGGTGGCGATTTGAAATCCCTGCTCTTCAAACCAATCAGCGTCCACTTTGACAGAAAATTTTTGAAGCAGTGCGCTTATCTGAGGATGAGACAATTTGCCGGCAAAAATAACTTTATCCTGAGACCATTCACTCATCACGCCATCACCAAGCTGCTTTACTTCTGAAAACACTCCTGCCGCATCACTGGCCCCGACAGGAATCCCCTGTTCAATATAGGTGGTAATATCAGAAGTCGATGCACACGCAAAATTGCCAAGCATCATCAAACAAAATATACCAGCCATAAAAATCTTAAAATGTAATTTATATACCATATTTATTCCTCTCAATTAAAACCAATCTCAAACAAAATTATAAATCTCATCGCCACATCAAGATTAAAAATTACATTACGGCTATGCCCTCGGCAACACTGGGAGCAGGTTTTCGATTATTCAGTAGGAGCGCCCTGTGGCCAGTTGCCTAACGAAGGCAGGTAGTGTAAGAACGCTGCGGTATTAAATACCGTTAGAATGGAACCGTTTTTGGCAAGCAGGGTTGGGTCGGTAGCAAGTTCGCGATAATTGGCCAGACTGCGGTGGTCGTGCCGCCAGAATGCCTTGACATTATTGGTATTGGGGTCGAAAGGAATCCAACTATCATCCATCCTGACCGTGGCTAATGTATGACCCTTGAGCATCAAACAGCGTGCTTTGAAGTGTTCACCGGTGGCAACAGATTTCATACGACTGGCGAGGCCAACGAATGCACGGCCGTATTCGCTGCAAATACCGCCGCCACACCGAATAATTGTCAGCGAATTCATCTGACTGGCAAAAGAAGCCCGAGGGCCGGAATAGGTCATAACGGCTGGCTGTGACAAAAAGAAAGCGGCGCCGATAAGACGGTCTTCATCATTGTCATAAATTGAGCAAAGCCAGTCGGCAATTTGACCTAAAATACCGTCAGCCATAAGATTAAAGTGAACAGAGCCATCAACGGCCTCCAGAACGAAATCACTCTCGGCACTCTGACGGGTCGTAAGGCGTTTGAACAAAGGTTGCTGACCAACAATAAAACGGGTGCGTTTTTCAATAAAATCAGGGTCGTCGGACGATGGTGTTTGCAGTTTTTTTTCCACGCCAAATGGATAAATAATAGCACTTTTACCAAAGGTATAAATGGCACGGTAAAGCAGTTCACTGTTGGCAACATTACGAATTTCAAATTCCATACACTGCGGGGTAAGGATAACCGAAACTTCTAATGGAAAGTCTGTCTCGGTAATCTCACCGGAAGGCAGTTCTATCAATTCGCTCAATACCGACGGATGAGTACCGCCGTAGGGAGGTGCTTCGATGGCTACATCCATCAAGCCACGTGACGTAATCTGAACGGTCAAGGATGAACCGGTATTGTTTTTAAGTTTAATCGGGACTCTATTGGTACCCCATGTGTAGGCAGGAAAGTCAATGGCAACCAAACTGACGGGCAGACTTGCAAGGGCCATATCACCCATTGTCATTGGCAAAACATTGCTATCGCGGAGATCCCTGTCCATCCAGCTATATTCAACAGTGTAATTCTCTTCGGGAAGTTCGGTAGCGATACGGGCAACATTGAGACCCATAACTGTAAATGGCTGGGGGGCTACGCCCAATTCGGAAAATGGAATAGCCATCTCAAGAGTCCAACCCTTATCACCGACACAAACAGCGGTAGTTATTTCAAGTTCGATGTCTTGCTCGAAAGATGTGCTTGAGTCGCCGGAATAATAATCCCAATCGGCAAACCCTGCTTTTATCAAGGCCTTGCGGCAGAAGACTTCGCCGAGAGCATTGGCAAAAATTGATATACACTGACTATGGTCGTGTTTCGCGTCAATGGAGATACGAATAGCCTCATTTGCCAGCCGGCGGCGTTCGTCTTCGGCATTATTACCGGTATCAGCTCGGAAAGGCGGGTCCTGCGCACGCACTCCGACATAAAGATAATCTCTGTCATAACAGAAATAGACTTTTGTATTCGCCAGCGGCTCGGGGCCACGAATTGGAATATCGGGTTCCATACAGACGGCCTGTTGCCAAAAATCAGCGTTGAGCGAGCCATCGAGCGGACGACAAGCCAACTGCTTCCAGACATTATGATCCACAGATTTGAAAGCTGAAGAGCTAAGTGAGCCGGACGCTTCAGGCATATATGAAACCTCCGGAACAACCAGCGTTTTTATCCTATCCGGCCAAATACGCTTCAAACCGGGCAAGACAGCATTGTCCCGCAACTTAGCGGCAAGGCTTTCAGCTATCCAAACAGATTTATCTTTATTTTTCGCAAAGCTCATTGCCTTTAGTCTCCATATTACTGGCGGACTTAGCTCCCAAACGCGACTGAGTTAAATCTTACTTTGTTATCCTGTCAATCATTCATTTTTCAAAAAACCGCAGTTCCATTTTATCAACAAATACCGGCCTCTTTAACGACTTGAGAGCTTTGATTGTAATCGTATGGGTTTTGCCCTGTTGGGGCGGAATTACAAAAGCCCACCAGCATTCAGCTGGCGTGGCATACTTGTTCTGTGGATAATCATGAAGCATACGACCCTCAACCCTGCGGCGGATTTGCCCCACTAACTTGCCGTCAATGTAAATATCAGCGTTGGTTTGATTGTCTTTTCGCCAACCGCTTTTGGAGCGAACGTCCGTTTGTATTCTCAATAACGCGCCATTGCTCAAGTCAGCGTCCATAGTAAGTTCAAGACTTGAAGCAGAGGCGGTTTTTTTGTCGCCGCCAGCTTGCAACCTGTCAGGAATAATCAGTGTTTCACCTTGTCGCCAGATATTTTCGTCCTCACTGCGAGGCCAACCTTCTGATTTCAATGAACTGGAACCTTTGGCAAGATATAAAGGTCTTTTTGGTGTGCAGGCTGTCAGAACGGTATCATATCCGGTTTCAACCTGCTCGCCTACAAAGGCAGCATACCGCTTGGCCTGAACATTTCTCTGGACATTTCTGCTGACCTGCATTGTAGGAATAGTTATATATATTTTTACATATTCGTTTTTCGCCAGTCGTGTCTGCTCGATGTACGACTTGGCGTTCTTGAGATAATCAATCACTTTGGCTGGCTTATCCGATAATAGATTTTTATAAAGGTTATAATTCAACAGGGCCATATTGTAATTGCTTGATGTTTTTACCAGCAAATCTGTTATCTTTGCCCATTTCAACATTCGCTGCAGTTTTTCGTTTTCGGGAAGAATTGCCTGAGCAGAGGCGATTTCTTTGTGCATTCTGTCTGCCCGTTTCAAAGCATCAACACCTTGATAGCGTTGGCAGAGTTTATCAAATGTCTCGATATTTACATTTTTAACCGCTTCGCTTTGTTTTACTCCCTGGCCGTACATCATAGACCGATTCGGGTCCCAATGGAAAATCTGAGAGGTATTAGTGGAATACTCATCGACAATCAAAAAATCGGTAATTTTATATGATTCATACAGTGCATCGATTACATGTTTGCCTGCTTCTTTGCCGAAATTTTTCTTCGCCCAGCGTTCGAGATGGTCTAATGGGTCAAACTTTTCAGGATTCCACGCCGAGTCCTCTATTGCCGTGGGATTCAGATCCTCACAACCAAAAGGACTATCACCTGACCAAGTTCCCAGATTACCGGCGGCAAGCATTTTGATAGCCCGGGCTTTCATCTTTCCACCCAGATAGAACATATGGCCGGGAGTGTTGTCATTTGCATGGAACCCATTGCACCCATACGCGATAAGTCGAGGCGTGTTGATCCTTGGTGTAAAATGGTCGTACCACAGATAATCGTTTCCCGGCGGCACAGTCAACTTGGTAAAATACACAACATCGTCGGGAAGCGTTTGGGATAATTTATCAATGCTGAGGTTTATGCCAGCCAAACCCCAATCTCGGAGAATTAATTTCGCATCCGGATTGTGTTTTCGCATTACTTTGGTTATCGACGCAAGCAGGTCTGCCAGACGGCGTTCATTTGGAATTTTAGAACACTTATCGCAACGACAATACAAATAACCACCCCTGCCATTATGAACTACGAGAACAATACCGTCCAAGTCAGGAACATATGCGAAAATACGGTCAAAATTCTTTAGAACAATCTGCTTTAAAATATCAGATGACCAACAGAAATAGGGCTTAACCCCTCTCTTTTTATCCTCAGGTGTAATCGTTGCTAATATCTCAGGGTGGGCTTCAACTAACTTTCTCCTAACTTTGCACTTATCGTCTCTCCTTGTTGGATGAGATGGAACTATAGGTGCCTTAGTGTGCATATATACTTTTACGCCCAGTTTATGACGTTCGGCAACAAACTTTTTCAACTTCTCTAACCGAACATAACTGCCCTTGACCCAGCTTTCATAGTCTTGAGGGGTTTCAAAGAATTCGGGAAAATCTTCCATTGTGAAGTCTTCACCACCAAAACTGCCCCAGTACTGTCGAAAATTCGCATAAGGCCCTGCTGAGCGATACTTGAACGCCGGTTTATCCCGCAAGTTCAGATTCAATGCAAACGGTTCACTTTGTTTGTGTTTTTCCAATTCTTCCTTGATTCGGATGAGACCATAAAGAACGCCAATATCTGTCGGAGCAGTTACAATTATTACCTCTTGTCCATTATTTTTGCAGGTGGCGATTTGAAATCCCTGCTCTTCAAACCAATCAGCGTCCACTTTGACAGAAAATTTTTGAAGCAGTGCGCTTATCTGAGGATGAGACAATTTGCCGGCAAAAATAACTTTATCCTGAGGCCATTCACTCATCACGCCATCACCAAGCTGCTTTACTTCTGAAAACACCCCCGCTGTATCGTAGGCTCCGAGAGGAATTCCCTGTTCAATATAGGTGGTAACATCAGAAGTCGATGCACACGCAAAATTGCCAAGCATCATTAGGCAAAATATACCAGCCGTAAAAATCTTAAAATGTAATTTACGCATCATAACGACTTCTTTCAAATTACAATAAATTTTGCTAATTATGTTTTTCTTCCATTTCCAATTCACGGTCTATGGCAGCCATTCGGTCATAACGGTCAAGAATCTTGTACTTGAGCAGGATGCCGGATACGATACCAATCACTGCCATAACCGCTACCAGTTTCCAGCGAACAAAATACGCCGCACCAACAGCGAAAACTAACGAATAACAGAACACACAGCCTATAAACCAGGCAAGGAAATCCGCGGAAAGGCTATCGGTAATTTTTACTTCAGGGCATAATTTTGCTATCGGTTTCCAACCGGGACCTGCCGGCCGTACACGACGATAGTATTCTTTCAACGCTTCTGTCGAGTCAGGCTTGGTAAGATACATCGTTGTTATCCAAACTATCACACCTATAACCGCAATCAAATTAATCTCTACAATAAAATATAAAAGGCTCGGCAAAAGCGGTTCTGTGATATGAAAAGTATCAATAAGCCACTGTGCCGGCGGACGAACTCCTGTTGTCGGAATAACGCCATCCGCTATTTGGACAACGCGTTCGGCTGTAAAATAGAATGACTTCATTATAAAAAATGTTGTTGAAGTTACAACGGCCGCTATTGTCGCGGCAAGTTCGGCTGGGCCGTTAATACGCCACCAGTACCATCTCAAAGCCTTAATTATACCTACACCAGCTAGAATTTTTGCCAGGAATTTGAACAACTCAAAAACGTCACTAAACAGCAGGACAACAATAATGCCCATAATCGCCAGAACAACTGTGGTTAACCGCGAGGCAGTAACATAATGATGCTCGCTTTTATCCTTAACAAGGAATCGACGGTATAAATCGTTCATAAAATATGCCGAACCAAGATTCAGATATGTATCTGTTGATGACAAAAAGGCCGCTAAAAAAGAAGCCATCATCAGGCCTAACAGGCCGTGCGGCATAAGTTTGTAAATCAACATCGGATAAGCATCATTGGGATTCGCAACGTAAACATTAGCAAAAATGATTATCGAACCGATTCCGCAAATAATCCATGGCCAGGAGCGCACCACATTATTTAGTATTGTACGCATAAGTTGTGAGAGCATTGCATCTTTTTCGCTACGACAGGCCATTAACCTTTGAGCTGGCGCAAGACTGCCTGCATTAAACCACCACCAGGGAATAAACATCATTATCAACACAGGCGAAAGAAATGTTTTAGGCGTAATCTTGGTAAAGCCTGAAGGCAATGTTCCGTCAGCCATCAATTCTTGCAGTTGAGCAACCATTGCGCTCGGCCCGCCAACTTCCCTGTAAACCAGAACCAGAAGAACATACGTCCCAAATATAGCGATAAACCATTCAATAAAGTCGGTAATCGCAACACCCCAAAGCCCGGATGTTGCCGAGTACATCAAGGCAAAAAGAACCATAGTGATTGCTATCAACATATGAGCGTCAAACGAATAACCAAGCAGAGCCACTGTGTCAGGCATTTCAAAGATAACCTTGGCAATTTTACACATTGCCAAAGTGAAAAGACCTATTTTTAGCGGGACAAAAAGAAAACAGTTATACGAAGCAATAATGACCCGCAGTGCGGTAGCACAACCTTTGCCGTGCCGAAGTTCGAAAAACTCAACATCTGTGAGTACCTTGGCTCTGCGCCAGAGACGAGCAAAAAGGAATGCTAATGACAACTCGCCTATCACGCCTCTGAGGTAAAACCAAAAAGCTGTCAATCCTTCCTTGCGTGCATTACCCGCCTGATGTAATGGCGTATCTGAACCGAAATTCGTAGCCAGCATTGAAAGCCCCGCAAGCCACCAGGGCAGTTTTCTGCCAGCCAGAAAGAAGTCAACCATACTGCCGCTACTGCGCTTGACGAACGACATACCTATAATCACAATCGATACACAAAAAACGCTAATTACCGTCCAGTCCAACCAATTCATAAAAAACCTTTCCTAAAATATAGCTTCAGGGTACGATTTTACCCTCATAAGGGTAAAAACTCAATCAGGCACCCCCAGTCATCCATTGATCTATTTGTCTATTGCAACCGGTTGCGATGGCAATGTCAAGCTAAAAAAAATCCCATCTGCCAATAAATGCACAAACCGCCCCGCTACCGGGGCGGTTTGAACACATTATTAACAACAAATAAACTATAACCACTTTAGCAACTACGGACAATCACCATTACTGAGAGTGCAATCCAGCCAATCGTACGCAATCCCGACGAGGTCTTTAAAATCAACCACACAGTCGCCGTTGAGGTCTGCTGCTGGCGGGTTGCTGCCGCAATTATGGGTGTTTTTGGTATCATTGTAGAGATTG
Organism: Anaerohalosphaeraceae bacterium; assembly: GCA_021108375.1. Classification (GTDB taxonomy): domain Bacteria; phylum Planctomycetota; class Phycisphaerae; order Sedimentisphaerales; family UBA12454; genus JAIORA01. The sequence goes on along the minus strand of JAIORA010000034.1, from coordinate 229,769 downwards.
CTTATCTCAACAGCATTTAAACCATAAGTGTAAATACGAGCATCGTCAATAAGCCCTGTAAACTCATCAGTGGATTGGTCGGACCGTTCAGAATCATTCATACCAATCCTGACAGGCTCATCTCCCTGACTCGTGTTTATAGTCCCTACATTTGCAAAGTTGACATCTTTAACGCCATCTACGTAAACAATGGACTGCTCACCGTTAAATACACCGGCAATGTGATGCCACTGACCATCGTTTATATCAACAGTTCCATTAGCATCATATACGGGGGTACTACTGATATATAAGCTGACACCAACAGTGTTTTCATACTTTCTCGTTCTCAATTGATAACTCTTACCGCTTTTGCCTAAAATGAACTGCCAACTCTCATCTGATTGGAGATTTACCCAACAGGCTAACGTAACCTCTTCCTTCAACAGGAAGTGTCGGCTATCAGGTGCAGCTACATAATCGCCATCTCCGTCGAGCACAATTGCTCCGCCATTTTCGCCAAATGCCCACCGCGTATCACCAACAAGATCGCCGTCATACACGCCTGGATTTACTTCTTCTAAGGCTGTATCGCCGCCAGCATCATCAAGTTTCCAGTGAGCCAGCAGTTCAGGCACTAAAAGCCTGCCCGAAACCGAGTTGGCATCACCCTTGGCTGAGCTAACCTTACAATAATAATAACCCTTATCACTGTCCTGAACATTGGTGATACTCAGTTCATTAGTGTCAGCACCGGAAATAATTCCTGTGCTCTCTTTGTACCACTGGTACGATGATATAGAGAGGTCTCGGTTATCCACAGTTATGGCGAACGCCGCAGTACCACCCAGCGGATTAACCAATGTGTTATCAGGACCATCAATAAACGTCTGGGAAGTGAACGACCATACCTCACCCTCGCGAGTTACAGGATTGCCGCTATTGGGGTCAATGGCATCAACACGCCAGTAATATACAGTTTTCTCATCCAGCCAGACTTCACAGGTCGTTCCGCTTTGGCCGGCAGAAATCAAATTCATATCCGCCACATTAGGATCTGTATCCAGATAGACATTGTAAGTGGGACTGGTTACATCAAGAGGCGGATACCACGCCAGCACAGTAGAGACATTAACATCCTCATCCCCATTTTCAGGGAAGAGATTTCCAGCCCAAAGACTGTCGCCTACCGTTATTGTGGTAACATTTGAATCGTTGACATCATAACTAAATCTTGCGGTACCGTTTTTAGCACTAATAACGCCTTGGCTAGCACCACCACCAGTAGCAACACTGGCGGTACTCAAATCGTTAACCTCTGTATCAATAATTAAAGTGCCACCGGCCATATCAAAACTGCAATTTTTAGCCACATAGAAGTATGAACCGCTATGACCATTTAAAACTGTAATGGTTCCTCCGTTAAGTTGGAAATGGCTTTCTGACTCGGTGTCCGCACCTATTCTAAAGACACCATTGCCATCAGCGACACCACAGGTAATAGCACCAGCACTCATAATCACATTAGCATCGCCATCATTACCCATAAAAATTGCTCTTTCAACATTCAGAGCACCACCGGACATAGTAAAATTACCTACACTGCCTTCAACTCTAGCGACGTGAAAATCCAATTCACTATAAATCTCGCCACCACTCATATTGAGTGTTCCGGCAGAATTCACATCATATCCGACATACATTACTGGTTCATAACCACTGTGTGCCAATAGCGAAAGCTTTCCGCCGGTTATATCCAGTTCAGCATCATCGTCGGGCTCGGAACCCAAATATACTCTGACAGCATTTACATCCATACCGGTACTGATATACGGGTTGCCATCGTGGATACGAGCATAATCGTCGTGAGCAGCAGTTGGAACTGCCGGGCCTGCCCAGTTACCTGCTACATTCCAGGCACCGTTGTCGCCTTCCCAATCAATATCACTGTAAGCCGCACCAGAAATTAGTATATCATCAAAAACACCTACATCAGTTGCATCGTTACTAAATAATTTAAAGCGAGTCAATTCGCTGCCGGTGGTATACCGGAAACCAAAATCATCAGCAACCAATACCAAACCGTTGCCATCGCTGGCATCAAGCCAGACATCGTACGTCTGCGCTGATGCGCTCGCTTCTATCTTGATGGCGTACACCGTATCATCGCTAAGGCCAGTTTTGACCGTAGTATCAGAACCGCTGTTATTGACAGTGAGTACACAATTGTGGTCAGTTACTTCCTTAAAGGTTATGGACACCCCACGCTTATCATTATTGTCCATAAGATAAAAAGCAAGTGCCTGGCCAGTCTCACCAGCTCCCCAATCGTACTCCTTGAACTTGAATTCAACTGTTACAAGCCCGCTGGCCGAAAATTGGTTGTAGCAGGAGGCATCGCTGGCAGCCATCCTTTCCACCTCAAGCGACATACTGCCGGTAATGGCATTGTCTGATAAAGCAGTGCAGTCATTGTTGATTGTATTCCAGTTCTCTCTGCCGTCAACCGAAAGCCCATCAACAAAGTTAGGTTCTTCAAACCCGGTCTCATACAAAACAGCAGCGTTACCCTCCGAGGCTGTTATTAGAACAGCCGCAACGAACAGCATTGCAAAAAATATCGTTTTTCTATACATAATATATTACTCCTTAATCACTTAAAAGAGAACAAATCAAAAGATTAAACTTTTATAAAGTCGTATCTACCAACCACTCACTTGCCATCGCGGCAAAGTCCTTGAAATTAATAACACAATCACCGTTAAGGTCGCCCTGCAAACGCGGAACACAAATTGGAGACTCGGTGGTAAATATCCAGACATCACCGCTATATGTTGTACTGTCAATAACTTCATCAATACACCAATAATACTGTGTCTCCACATCCAGATCAGGGTCATAAGTATTACCTGTCTGATTCCCGATAAATACAGATGCATCACGGCTTGTTACCAAGGCCTGGCTGGTACCAAAATAGACCTTATGCAGGTCTCCGGTGCCGCCATCAAAACCATAACCGGCTCCCCAACTCAATACTTCGGTGTACACAATATCCGTTGTGTTCCTGCCAGGATTCGGTCCCCACGCTTTATACCCAATCGTGGTAAAGTCCCAGACATCGCCAGTATAAGTTACAGGCGTACCCCCAAAATTGGGGTCTATTATATCAATTCGCCAGTAATGAGGTGTTCCCATACCAAGACCACTAACATCATAAGTTTCCTCTTCCTGTCCCGAAGATACCAGCGGCGGGGTCGCCGAAGTACCAAAATATACATCATAGGTAGGGCCACAGGGGTCCGCTATACCAGTCCCTTGCCAGGACAATGTTACAGCAAAAGGAATACCCTCAGCATCATCGGCAGGAGAAGGAACCCCCACACCTGGAATACCATCGTTTATTACCAAATCGTCAACCGCAAAGGTCGCACCACCATCCGGCCCCTCGTAACGAAGCCTGTCAAGCTGGGTTACGGTACTACTGAAGTAGTAATCATCCGCCAGCGTATCGCCGTCAACAATAAAGTCGTACCTCTGGGTAGCAATATCTGCCACAACTGTGATAGCATATACAGTGTTCGCAGACCAACTGCCCAGATACTGTGTTACATTACCAGCACCTCCGTCACCAACTGCGAAGAAATCGTGTGAACCGAATCCCATTACACAGATTTCATCAGTACCGTTCAGCACCTTAATTCGGGCTCTTTTGTTATTTATTGCTAACTTCGCATCAAATTCGATAATAACCTTGCCTGTCTGAGCAGTGAAGTCTCTATAGACTATGGCAGTACCACCATCTTTTTCTACATTTAGTGTCTGAACGCCTGCGATAACGTAACAGGGGTCGTCGTTCGCATCACTAATTATACCTGTGGTGTGTTCCACTACCCAGCTATCCTGACCATCAATATCGCCGGCAGTAAAGGTGGGGGCTTCGAAATCGGTCTCATAAATAATCCCGGCCCCAGCTACGGTGACAAGCATCCCGAACACTGCAACAAGAACTATTGCCATCGGAAAAAAAGTTTTTGTATTCATAATATACAACTCCTTAAACATATAAGAATTATTGAATATCTATTAGATGCGGCGGTACATTAAAAAACGCTATCACCAAAAAGTACTAAAATAATAAGGCAAATAAAAAATATCGTCTGGCCCGACCGCCACAAAAAATCCTGCACCCAACAAACATCAGAAAAGCAGAGAGAGGAGCGACTCGCGCTCCCCTGCTCTGTCCTTGTTGTTTTTTACTACTTACTACTTGTTACGCTTTACGCCTTTTGAGCATAGCCAAACTACCTAATCCGAGCAGTACCATCGTGGCCGGCTCTGGAACATCACTAATTACCAAGCTATCAACCCTAACATCTAAACCACCATCAGGAGCTTCGTAACGAATTCTGTCAAGCTGGGTTGCGGCACTGCTGAAGTAATAATCATCAGCCAGTGTCTCGCCGTTAACGATAAAGTCATACCTCTGAGCAGCGATATCTGCTACAATTTTGATATCGTATGTATGATCCTTATCCCAATCGCCTAAGTACTGTGTTACATTACCAGCACCTCCGTCACCAATAGCAAAGAAATCGTGTGAACCGAATCCCATCACACATATCTCCGTTCCACCACTCTTTACCTTAATTCGAGCTCTTTTGGCATTTACCGACACATTCATCTTGAATTCGAGGGTAACAAAAGTCGTCGAGGCAGTGAAGTCCCTGTGGACTATGCCGGTGCTGCCATCTTTCTGTAAAAGCAGCGATTGGTCACCGACAAGGGCGGATGTGCCATTTACATCGCCAACGGTATGGTCCACTACCCAGCTATCCTGACTATCAACACTGCCAAGGCTAAAAGTGGGGGACTCAAAGCCGCCAGCATCGTACAAAATTGTGGCGTTACTCGCCGTAGCTATCGCCAAGACAGCTACGCCAACCATACAAAACATTCTCATTCTCATTTTCCGTTCCTCCAAAAAAAATTGATTTCGGCAAAACACTCACCATTTTGCGCCTTGAACCACAACAAAAAAACCTGTGTGTACTAATGCACTTTAGGACTTTATCGCAGATAAGTCAAGAAGAAAACTCGTTTTTACTAAAAAAATACTGCAAATCTGCACAAACAGCTTATTTACAAGCACTTACATTTTCACCACTCTTGCCTGTGGCAACAAAAAAACTTACCGAATTTCAGCGTTAAAGTCTCCCTACGAAAAACACTCGTAGTTATATATCATAATATATTGCTAACAACGAAGTTACGACAGGTTATATCAACAAATAATGGCCCGTGAGTAAGGCGATTCTGCAGAATCGCCACTAAAAAAAACTTTAACATTGACATTTTACAACAAATAACCTATAGTTAATGGTTGTATTGGGCCTGTATTTGCACTAAAGTGTTTGAGGCAGATTAGGCCATTCATTTTAATTTGGAATAAATTAGGGTTAAGTTTAAGAAACAGAGAATAATGCCGGTATCCATTAAACAGGTAGCTGAAAAAGCAAAAGTCTCTCAGAGTACGGTTTCGGTGGTATTCAATAACCGTACGCGCGAGATTGGGATAAGCGAAAAAACCCGCAAGCACGTATTGGCTACCGCTAAAGAGCTGAATTACATACCAAGCTTTTACGCCCGCCACATTAGCCGTAAGAGTACTTTCACCATAGGAATGATAGTAAGAGATGTTATGCGCCCGACAACCGCAATGGTGGTAGATGGAGTCAAGAGCGAAGCAACAAAAGATAAATATCAGATCATTCTTGGCATAAGCTCTTTTGACCCGGAGCAAGAGCGTGGATATATAAAAAGCTTTCTCTCTCGCAGAGTAGATGGACTTATCGTCATACCTGTCGCTTCAAAAGAAACTATAAAGGAAGTAGAGGAGTTATCTTCGCGAGGATTTCCTCTTGTTGCCTGCAAACAGGCTTTTATGGCGAATGTTGACAGCGTAATACACGATGTCGAGTTTGGTACTTATCTGGCTGCGAAACACCTCCTCGAACTTGGACACAGGCGCATCGCTTGTGTTTACACGGATTTTTCCGGACCGTCGGCAATGGACAAATATAACGGTTATCGCCGGGCAATGCAGGAATACGGCTTTGACTCTATGAGCAAGGAACTTCTGATTACGATTGATAACAACAGTAAACAAGAATATGGCAAAATAGCAGGACAGAAAATTTTGGCAATGGACACTCTGCCTGACGCGGTGCTGTTCGTCAATGACGAAATGGCTTCAGGAGCAATGAATGTGCTGATGGATGCCGGTGTTCGTGTGCCTGATGATATGTCATTAATCGGCTTTGACGGCATTATCCCGGCAGATATTTTCCGGGTTCCCCTGACTACCGTCCGCTCTCCTCATTACAAAATTGGCCAAACCGCTGTCAAAATACTTATGAAAAAAATAGAAGCAGCTAAGGAAAATCCTGATAATCAACAAGAAAAACAGGCATCTCCACGCCAGTCGATAAAATTAGCTCCTGAGTTAATTATCCGCGAGTCAACCGCCCCTCGAAAATAAGTAACCCCAAAAGATAACGACAGAGACAGACCACCAATCCACTCGTTAAGTGCAACGTTATCATTATTCCTCACCGAGACACTGTGGTTTATTGTATAATACCAAGTACGAATAATAGATGCGCACACACGTCATTCCGAGCGAAGTCGAGGAATCTAAGAACGATAGATTTCTCCACTCCATTCGCTTCGCTCATTCCGGTCGAAATGACAACAGTGCTTAAGGATAGCTCTAATAATTGAGGTCTCTGAAAAACTAAAACTTTTAAGATTTGAGATTGCCGCAGCCTGACAACAAGGCCTCGTAATGACATAAAACGCACATTTTGTCATTGCGAGAAGCAACGCGACGAAGCAATCTCCAGTTTTTCAGAAGTTTCAATTGCTTTTGAGCGGCAAGTAGAAAATTTTTGCTCAACGACAAGGAAAGTCAGCTTTATCCGTAGATAAAGCAACTCTTTGCTGACAAACACATAACCCCCTTCAGAAGTTCCGCCTCTCATCAACGGAGAATAAGGAATTAAAAGACCGCACTGTTAGCATCATTTTCAGGTATTTTGGGACAACCTCTAATTTCCCGCTTCCTGAACGAGCTTGATTACATGTTTAGTCAAAGGCCAATCGTTCCACGTATCACCCTTCAACATATAGTCGTAGGCTTCCTGACATGTGGAATAAATGGAATGGCCATCGATAAAACTCATATTCCAGCCGCATTTGCCGTGAGCGATACTCACATTCCCATCTTGGGAATGGATAACATCCGTCAGTATTATTTTGTCCCGCGGAAAATCTATTATCTTGCGGTACATCTGTACATTGGTCTTAGTGCCGTCGATCATTGCCTTCTTCACATTCGGGTTATATATATAGCTGGAACGGACTTTACTAAAAAGATCCGTACCTGGAGGGTTCACAGGTCTTGTTTTCCAAGGCTCGGGATAGCTCTTTTGTATGTAGTAAGGATCTCTCTGTCCGGAACAGTAAAACACATCGGTAGATGTTACATATTTCAAGTCGTAAAGAGTCGCGAGGTTGTCTGTCCACGCAGGATCTTTCCCATCAAAATCGTAGGCAAAATATGACGCATAGGGACCTTTTGGTGCATAATTTTTCTCCACATTCGACAGCTCAGCGATAGTATATGGCGGAAGTTTCCCGGAATAATCCTCGGCGTACATCTGCAGCAGCAGATTAATCTGTTTCATATTGCTGGCACAAAGAATCCGCTTGGCCTGGTCCCTGGCCTGTTGCAACGAAGGCATTAAAATTGCAAGCAACATCGCAATTATAGATATGACAACAAGCAACTCCACCAATGTAAAGCCACCCTTACCTCTGTTTTGCTTACACATATCCAAATCTCCTGTCAATGGCCTCTGTTGCGAAAACAAATTACAGAGGCATTTCTTAATTTTCTCAAACACAACACCTATATTGCTCATAAGCCCCTTATTCAGCACCAAAAAGGCTTCGCTAACCCACCTTTTCTGCTAAAAAACCAACCTACTAAATTAGTTTAGGGTATTGTCGCCGATAAGTCAAGAAGAAAAAACAAAATTTTCCCGTAAAATATCACGTTGCGATTTTACCCTTATAACGAATCAACCACACCTCAGAGCATATTGGGGCTTTTAGGTTTTTGGGCTTGACTTTAGCCTGACAATGCGGTATCCTAAGTCTAAAGCATTATAGATGCTGTATCTTTTCAGGGTGTAACTTCCTGCGGTTGGGGTCTAACTGGCCGTTCTAATCCCGATATGTCGGGATGTATATGGATTGGTGAAAAATTTTAATCAAGAGCGATATTGTTTTTTAAGGATGGTGTGAAATGCAAAAATTTATTGCTTTAGCGGTTCTATGTTGTTTAGTTTTGGCACTCACTCCGGCAGATGCCAAAATCGTCGTGCATACGAACTTCGAGCCTAACAGCGCAGGTGCGGGGACCTGGACAGATAGTGGCGGCCTCAACTTTTGGAATGACCCTGATATTGCTGCGGGCATCAAGTGGACACGCCCCGAAACATATACATACTTTGATGTCTCCGGTACTGAGGCCTGGCAAGGCAACCAGTGTGGATATATCCAGTACCAAAACTGCCCTGCTATATTAGACTTAGGCAGCGGTACTAATGTGGGCATTTATACGGCAACCTGGTACGCCAAATATAAAGGGGACGGGGACTACTCCGGAAAAGCTGAACTGAAAATTCTGGACAACAATGATAACGCCGCCTGCCTTATGTACATACACGAATACAAAGACATCTGCTATCAGTATGACAATGGTCTTTCCGGAACTCTGTTTGCCGACAGCAACAATGACACTTGGTATGAGTTTGAGCTGGCACTGAATTACGGTACCCGGACATACGAATTGAAGGGAAGACGAGCGGGTACTTCCACGTGGACATCGTCAGGCAATGTCGGCTTTGCCAACAGCAGCGCCAACTCATTGAACGAGATATACCTGAAAAGGCGATACGACGCAAGTGCTGATACAGCCTACTGGGACGACATTCAGATTGATATGGAGCTTTGCACCTATATTGAACAGGGAATGCTTCTCGGCACTAATGATACGGCAGAAGAGTTTTCAGACGTAAATCAGCTTAGCAGCGGGGTAATGAGTACCTGGCCGCAAGAGCATGCCATTTTTGCCGCCCGGCTCGACCATCCTCAAATTGTACATTTATTCAGCGAATACTCTTTGACCGCAGACCCCTGCTGGATGGGTGAGCAGGGATACCAAATCTATACCTGCATAGACGACCCGTGCCTGAAAGATGTAATGATAGTAACAGCTCCTAATGATATAGGCGTTCTGTACGGAATTATCCGTGTAAATCAGGAATTAGAGATAAATGAGCAAATTGAGCCATTCGCGTTAAACCTGAATCTACGGGACAAACCGATGTTTGAGTATCGCACCGCCGGGCCTTATGCGAATTACACACAATACTGGAAGAATTTCTCGTGTGAATATTTTACTATGGAGGATTTCGAGTCCTATTTTAATAACACTACCGAATATAACCAATGGGTGGATGGTTCTTACGCTGAACTTGCAAATCTAAAGGCTCAGGTTACCCAAGCCCACCGGTACGGGGAGAAAGTCTATATGCATTTGGGCAGCCCCATCTACCCACATAGTGAACGCAGTCGCCCGGAACCTCCAAATCCGGGATTCAGGACCAAAATACCGCAGCAGCACCCCGAGATAAATGCTACTCTGACCCCGGAAGAAATAGCCGCTGGAGTAAGTCAATATTTTTGCTGGTCGTCTCAGATATTGAAAGACCTTGTTGTAAAAAACTTTGAACGGATATTTGCCGAAGTTCCCGAACTCGATGGAGTTGTAGTTGTTACACACAATGGTACAGGCGGCTATTTGAATTGTCATTGCGCTACGTGTTCATTAAAGACTCCCGAAGAAAGGCTCGCCGATTTTATAGCAGCGATTACGACAGCGATGCGCAAGTACAATCCTAATGCCAGAGTTCTACTTCGGAATTGGGGACTGGCTTATCACGGTCTCAGTATTGAGAGTGTTGAACCGAATCTGCCACAGGATTGCTGGTACACTACCAAACTGACCGTTCCGCCCGGCAACGATTACCTCTGGTATGACCATTTTACGCCATACGTCAATACACCAAGATTAGTTACTTTCGGAGAGTTTGGTTTTCACGCCAACGACAGCACTTCAGCGCATATGTTTTATATGGGTGCAAAGATGCGAAGTCGGGCTATCAATATGGCCAATGCCGGAGTAAAAGGCAGGGTGGGCGATTGTTCTGAATATGGGTGTAGATCTCTTAATCAAACAGCGGCAGATGAGGCTGCTTGGGACCCTAACAGTTTTGACCCATTAGATTGCGTACAAAGATGGGGCAACCGCTATTTTGGTACCACTGTGGGCTCTCATATAACTAATGCTTTGTATGGCTCAGAAAAAATAACTGATTTTCTGGTTGTCAATGAAATTGCCACCAACAGCAGCCAGTTTTTCCACTGGGACATTGACAGATTCACTCAGTACACAATGGCTGTGGAGCAGGTCGATGAGGTCAAAAATGCCAGCATTCAAACGTTCCCCGAACTTAAAGAACGCTATGAAGGCATTGATGCCCTGGAGCGTTCCGGGCGAATGGCCAGTGAAATGGCAGCAGCCAAACTGCTTAATTCGGGTACTGCGGTTACGGAAATGGAGCTCTGGGCGAGAACGACTGATGCGCTGGTTAAAACCGCCAGCAATTACAATATGGCTCTTTTGAATTACAATCTCTATAGAAACACCGGATTCAGCGAACATAAATATCTCGAAAATGCCCGGACTTATATTGACGATGCGCAAGAGCATAAAGATGAATATCTTGACCTATACACCAGCTTCATTGGTGATTCAAAACAAAGCCAACGCTACATTACAATTGCCGGCGAAGAAGTGGAATGGGGCTATGACGAGGTCTTGGCTGCTCAATCCTCGCGTTCGCACTATGCGGTGGGGAACAGTTCATTGTCATTTTCGACATGGCAGGGAATGAATGAGGCAAGCAGAACCTGGCATGACAACGCAACATTAATCATCCCAAAAGTACTTGACCCGGGTGATGAATTTGAGATACCTCTGAATGCTGATGTAACTGAGGGAGCCATTCTCAGAATTAGATTCTATACAGGAACAGGTGGCTGGACTTCCTATTTTCACGATGATGCTGACGTTTTTATAAATGGCGATAAAATAGGCGAAATTTATAGAAGACTTCAGGGCTACACCGTCGGAAGCAAGGAATGGACCACGGGACATCATCCGCCCGAATGTTATCGTTCTTTTGTTATCCCGCCATTACCAAGCCCTACGACAATTAAAATTGTGCCCACGGACGGCCAGACTCTTACGATAATCACTATGGAGTTGAGGCATATGGAAGAAACTCCGCCACAAACTTATTTGGTCAACACAACTTTTGAGGAAAACAGCTTTGGATACGGCACGTGGACCCTTGACGAATGGGGAGATGGCGACTCAGGGAGCAACAATAACGACCCCGACCCGCTCTCAACGGTCAAGTGGCGAAACAACACTTCGAATACCCTGGTTGTTACCGGCGGCTACGATAGCTCACACTGCGGCAGAGTAGCAGGTACCAGTACCGGCAGCAAGTTTTGTACACAGGAATTTGGCGAGGGGAACAATACCAATACATACACGGCAACGTGGTATCAAAAAACTAAGATAATCTCTGGAACCAGCGAAAACAGGTATTCTTATGTTGAAATCAGAGATAATAATGATGTTAATATCGCAGCCATAATTCGGTTGGATTCCGGCGAAGGTGTTATCGATATAGACAACAATGGCAGCTATACCACAATAATGAGTGCAACAGATGATACGTGGTATGAATTTGAACTGGAACTTAACTATCAGACTCACAAGTTTGATGTCAGGGCCAGGCTGGCAGGTTCCGCCGGTGCGTGGAATAGTGTAACTGAACAGGATTTTTACAGTCCTGACAGCGATTCTTTCGACCGTATTTATTGTCGTTCCAAATCCGATGAGGCTTATGGCTACTTCGATGACATTAAAATCGCACCGACTCATCCGTGTAACGGCTTAGGGTATCCGACAGGGGATTTTAATCATAACTGCTCTGTTAATATGGATGATTTTACTATGTTAGCTTCTCATTGGCTTAATTCGGAATGTGTCATTTCAAATTTGTGGTGTTACGGCACAGATATGGAATTGCATGATGAAGTAGTTGATTTTAAGGATATGGATACTTTTACCGACAATTGGCTGGAAAATAACGAGGACTGATACCAAGTACGAATAGCATCTACAGCCGGTTTCGATACGCTTAATGCCGGAATTAATTATTATTGCGAGTTTGCTGATACAGATTTTGATGGCGATGTCGATACCGAAGATTTGTACGAACTGACGAACTATTGGCTTGAACTCGGAATCTATGGGTAAGTAAAGAAGCCGAGCAACGTAAGTTGCCGGACAATCTTTTCTTTAGCCTCTGGGTCTTACCATAGGGGTATCTGCAAATTGTTTATCATTTTCCTATCGCCTAAAAACCGAGCGACGTAAGTCGCCGGAATAGTTAGCCCCACATTTACAAATGTGGGGTTGCAGTCATTGCGAGGCGATTAAAAATCCATCCCGATGAATCGGGATTCCTCAACTCAAAACTAAGGACTCAAAACTCAAAACTGCTCTTTGCCGTGGCAATCTCTTTTGTTTTGAATTTTAAATTTTTGTATTTTAATATTGTTTAGGATTTAGATATTAGAATTTATTTCCCCGCCACACCAACCCTGTCATACCCGCACAGGCGGGTATCCATTTTTTATAAAACAGGTTTCGGCCACAAGGCCGACTCGATATTCTGTCTATTGCCCACTGTACTATCTTCTTAAAATAAATCCGTGTAATCTGCACAATTAGTGGTTAGAATAATTGGTGTTAATCTGTATCTAAAAAAAATAAAATCATTTCGGCCATTAGGCCGAGACCTAAACTCTAAACTAAAAACTCAGAACTCAAAACTATTTATGTGCCTTCGTGGCCAAATAAAAATATTGCACATTATCTACAAACTGATTTTGAATAAGAAAAACAAACACAAACGACCAGCAAGCCAAAGGCAGCGAAAACTGTTTTTGGCTTGTTTCATACTTATAATCGCCCTGCTCGTTTGGCTCGACCACAGCAATATCCCAAAAACCTCTCAACCCCCCGCTGCTGAAAAAGTACTTTCGCTTTACCACGAAAAAATCTTCTCCGTCAAAAACGTCATTGACGGCGACACTCTCGATGTCAACTATCCCGATGGCAAATACCAAACCACCAGAATCCGCTTGCTCGGAATCGATACGCCGGAAACGCACTTTAGCCAAACCGGCCAAATGTATTTCGGAAAAGAAGCATCTGATTTTACAAGAGAAGCTTCGCTGGGCAAAAAGGTCAAAGTCATATTAAATACTGTCGGCAAAACCAGAGACAGGTACGGCAGGCTGCTTGCGTATATCGAATTGCCAAACGGGGAAATTTTAAACGAAAAACTCATCACTGAGGGCTTGGCCTACGCCGATACAAGATTTGAACACCCCCGCTACGAGCGTTATTTGCGGTTGGAAAAAATTGCCGGAGATGCTAATCTCGGCCTCTGGAAAAATCTAACCAGAGAAAAAGCTCCTGAATGGGTGCGAAAAAACAGGGCAAAAATCTTCAAATAGTTGGCAAAAAACAGTAAAAAATGTGATTTCCGTGCAATTCACTGCCGAAATGACTTTTATTTTATCAAAAGCCGATTATAATCGACCAAAACTTGTAGTTTTAGAGCATTTTCTGTTTTTGCTTGCGGGTAATTGACTATTTTACAGGTAATTTGCGTTTTTTTCACGATTTTTTCAACTTTTGGAACAAAAATGGGCTATTTTCGCGAAAATATCGAAAAAATGACTGGTTATGCGCCTGGATTTCAGCCTAACGAAATTGATATTATCAAGCTCAATACCAATGAAAATCCCTACCCTCCCTCGCCAAAAGTTCTGGAATCTTTAGCCAAAATCAACGCTAAAAATCTACGTAAGTACCCGGAAATAAAAGGAGATACATTCCGCAGAACTGCTGCTGAGGTGTTTGGACTCAAGCCCGAAAACTTCATCTGCACAAATGGCGGAGACGACTTTTTAACGATTTGCATTCGGGCTTTTTGCGACAAAAACGCCGCTTTGGCCTATCCTGTGCCGACATATTCGCTTTATCCGATACTGGCGCAACTCCAGAACTGCCCTACAGTTAAGATTCCATTTGATGACGAATTCAATCTGCCCGCAAAGCTCGCCTCCATTGGTGCTGCTTTGACAATCGTCTGCAATCCAAACGCTCCCAGCGGCACATTTGTACAAGTCGAGGAAATAGCCGAACTTGCGGGCGAAATTAAAGGCGTGTTGCTGATAGATGAGGCTTATGTGAATTTTGCGGACAGCAGTTGTATCGGCCTGATTAAGGATTTCGACAACGTCATAATCCTGCGGTCGATGAGTAAGGGCTATTCGCTGGCGGGAATTAGATTCGGTTTCGGCATCGCGAGCGAAAATCTTATTGCGGGGCTGATGAAAGTTAAGGATTCGTACAACGTCGACGCAATTGCGATAACAGCGGCAACGGCAGCGATAAAAGATAGGGACTATTTCAAGGCGAACGTCGAAAAAATCAAGGCTGAAAGGTCAAGGCTCTCAGCAGAACTGGCTGAACTGGGCTTTTTCGTCTATCCCAGCCAAGCCAATTTTGTGCTGGCCAAAAATGACGCAAAGAACATCAAAGCAATCGATATATATCAAAAACTTAAAGAGCAGAACATCTATATCCGATACTGGGCCGAGCCTGGACTCAAAGATAAACTGCGAATAACCGTTGGAACTGCCGACGAAAACGACAGGCTTATAACAGTACTGAAAAAAATTATGACCAAAACGAAGGAATAGAAATGGCAAACAGAACCGCAAAAATAACCCGCAAAACAAACGAAACCGATATTTCACTCGAAATTAATCTCGACGGGACCGGCAGCTATTGCATAGATACCGGCATAGGATTTTTTGACCATATGCTCTGCCATCTCAGCAAGCACGGCAAAATAGATTTGAACCTCAAAGCTGTCGGCGACCTCGAAGTTGACGCGCATCATACAATAGAAGATGTCGCGATATGCTTGGGCGAAGCTCTGGTAGAGGCTCTGGGTGATAAAAAAGGTATCGGCAGATACGGCAACAGCTCAGTGCCAATGGAAGATGCGCTGGCAACAGTAGCCGTTGACCTTTCGGGCAGGCCTTTCTGCGTTTATAACGTTGAATACCAAACCGAAAAAATCGGCGACTTCGATGTCGAATGCCTTGAAGAGTTTCTGCGCAGCCTGACTAATCACGGCAAATTCAACCTGCACATAACCGTTCCGCACGGAACTAACAGCCATCACATAGCAGAGGCGATATTTAAAGCCCTTGGCCAATCAATGTCCGCGGCAGTAAAAATTACCGGCAATAACATCCCAAGCACAAAAGGTATTTTGTAAGAGCTTTAGAGCCACGAGGGCACATAAATAGTTTTGAGTTCTGAGTTTTTAGTTTTTAGTTTTTAGTTTAGGTCTCGGCCTAACGGCCGAAATGATTTTATTTTTTTAGACACTGATTTCACAGGCTTGTCCTGAGCGTAGCCGAAAAATTGCACGGATTTTAAAAAAGTAAAAAGACAGATTGCCATGCTGCGCTCGCAATGACAACAGCCCCACATTTGTAAATGTGGGGCTAACTGCAACCCCCTGATGAATCAGAGGGCTAAATAGCATCGTGAGCGATGCAAACCATCAGAATAGAAACCGTCGGGCAAGCCACGACGGCTAAATGGCGAAATGTGAGATACAAACCATTCGTAAGCACAAACCCCGGCAAACAAGTTGCCAAGGCTAAACATTCGGCCTTGGGCCGAAATAAGGGGAAATCGCTGTCTTAATTAAAGAGACCAAGTAAGTCCTTTATTCTTCAGCTATCTTTCCTATCTTAAGCCCCGATAAAATCGCTACATCCGTACGCAAATTCGGCTTTTAAAAAATTATCTGAAAAATTTTACTTTTTTCCTATTTATACTATTTAGCCTAAGTTAACATATCCGATAAATAAGTTAGTTAGGATGAGCAATTCAATTTAATGGAGTAAAAAAATGGCACAATTAGAACTAATGCAAAAACAATCGGAAACAGCAGTCATCGAACATCGTCAGTCAGACAGAACAGATATGCAGTGGCCTGTAAGCTGCTGGATTCCAGAAGCAAACAGATTCTTTAACGGCAAAACCGTCAATGTATCCAAAGGTGGTGTGAAGGTCTCACTGCCTATGACCGCCCCTGTCCGCGATGGCAGTGTCATTGAGATTAACTTCCCCAGGACTATCAATCTGGCGAAGAAAAAAGGTCAGTTCGCACGCATAAAGATGGGCAAAATTATCAGAGTTGACCGCAACACAATCACCAGCAATGCAGCCATCGGAATAGCTGTCGAATTTTCCTGATAACTGCTGAAACAATATATCTTTGTCATGCTGTGTGCAATAGCATTTTGTAAAGAGTAGCTCTAATAATTGCTTTTGAGCGGCAAGTAGAAAATTTTTGTTCGCTGACAAGGAAGACAAATCAACTTAGAGCAGTTTAATTTTTAGTGTACCGCTTATGCCTATTGCCCCTTCGGGACTTCGTTTGGCAGCAAATGTTTCGCCCTTTTGAGACAACTTCTACTCTAAGTCGTAAGGCGAGTTATCAAGCGGTTTAATCCAGCCAATGTTGAATTCGGCAGAAACAATTCCGTCAGGGTTGTGCTTTTTGTACTTTGCCCTTTTCTCATCGCTAACGTGTCCATCAGCCCAGCCAACACCGGCTTTTTTTCCGTGTCTGAAATGAATTGAAGGTATCGTAAACCAGACGTTTTCCTCGATGCCATTTATGACGTGATGGGGCGGGTCCGCAAAAGGGTATTTTATGAGATAGTCGCAGCCCTTAATACTTTTTGCCATTGCGGTATCGGCGAACATTAACACATCCTGCGGTCGTTTTAAGTCGGTCTGTTTTGCGGCTGAGCGGCAACCTTTGGCGCTGCATCCGTTTATCCAGATGGTCGAACCAAGATAAACAAGGTTATAGCCATAACCGCCGTTACCATTTTCATAGTGAGATTCGCCCGGCTTAATTTCATCATACCTAACCTTCTGAGGGCATTGCAGCATTGTGCCGGCAAGACAGTCGGCAAGAGGGCCTTTGCTCGTATCAAAGGGCTGTGTGTTGTTGTCTCGACAGCCGTACCAGCGATTACAGTTGAGATTGCCATCGTAAATATCGGTTGAGGCAGGGACGTAAAAACCATCATTGTTCAAGGCGTAAAGCTCGTTGGCTTTTAATAGTTGGGAAAGATTGTTTTTGCATATCACCTGTTTGGCTCTGATTCGACTGGTGGCAACAACCGGCAGCAAAATGCCGAGTATCGCCGCGATGATGGATATAACAACGAGAAGTTCTATCAGGCTAAACCCCTCTGCGTCTTTGCACGGCAGGGATGAGACAGGCCTACTCAACTAACGAACCCTCGATTAGCTCAAACAGCCATAAAATGCCGGAGTGCTGCTGTTTGGCTGCGGCAGAGGTTTGGAATTCCGCAATATCAACTGCTGTGTTTATATCCTCTGGTTTTTTGGGATAGGCAAAATTCAACTGGCCGATATTGGTAACGTGTCCATCCGCGATGTGATCGAATTGCATATTCCGTATCTGATTTTTATCGACGTTGAGCGAATAGACAATTTGCAGAGCCTTGTAGCCATCAACGTTGTATAGTGTGAGAGTCGTATTTTCGCTGGAAAGGTTTTGTACCTTGAACGGTACAAAAGATTTGGCCGCGTCTCTACGGATGGTATCTAACGAATGCATACCAAACCAAGGACGCAGAAGACCTTTAAAAAAAGCACCTCCAGCATACGAGCGAATAACTTCACCAGACGAATCGACAACGGAAGCTCCGGCAGGACTATCGTAAATTGTAAATTCATCGCCGATGGCAAGTTTCAATAGCGGCGGATGTTCGGCAATGTGAGCATAAATGAACGGGGTCTGGCAAAAGCCACGAACTTTCTGACCATCGATATGGCCGGTAATCTCGAACAGAGTCCAGCCTTGCTTGTGCATCTCGTTCCGCTGGTCTATCACGGGACAATCATCCGGCCACTGATACCGGAAAGCACCGAAGCTCTTTTCGTTGTATTTGTTGTAGCTTATGTCAGATTTAAAGTTGGCCGAATTTGCGAACCTCGCATCAAGAATGCCGGTCAGTAGTCCGGTTTTTTCGTCTCGTGTACACTCTACGCCTTTATCTGCTCCTTCAATCTTATCAAGGAAAGCAACAAACTCCGGTGTATCTGCCGGCAAGCGAGGCGTTTTTATTTTCGGCCAGGTACAGTCGTAACGATAAATGGTATTCTGCCCCGAATGGTAATAATAATTGCCGCTGCCGTCCTGCAGCCATCCGCAAAGTTTGTTTTTCATCTGTGGGTTCCACCTCTGCACCATCGTGAACATCGGCCCATCTATGCCATCTGGAAAAAAGAACCATTGCTCATAAGCTCCTTTGCTAAGGCTCTTGCCCATAAGCAAATTTGCATTCGGTATTCTCGCTGAGTCCCAGGCCTGCCTGACATAATGAAAGCTCCTTATTTCGTTGCGAGCCGGCAAAAAGAAATTGCCTGCTTTCGGGTCATCAGATTTAAGATTTATTGCTGTCATTACGGCAGCAACACACAAAACCAGCGAAATCGCAGCAATACCCACTCCGCCGGCGGCTGTCCCTATAACAGAAGCTGTTATTCCAACTGAGCCAACCGACGCTGAGTTGACGGTGAGAGTCTGTGCCGCGGCCTTTGTCGGCGAGGTCATTTTGCCGAAAATAGTGAGAGCCGTTACAAGCATTGCCGACTTGATACCCCTAGCGGCAAGACTGGATTTGAGATTTTTTTTAGCTCTGAAAAAATCTACTCTGGCACTAACCTCCGAGCAGCCAAGTACCTCGGCGATTTGCCTGTATGACATATCCTCAAAACACCGCAGCGACACAACGCTTCGCTGTCTGTGCTCAAGGGTCGCCACTGCCGAGAATACCTCGTTTTTCAGCTCTTTGCCGAAAGTCCGGGATTCCGGAGACTTTCCATCTGCCCCTGTATCGCAAGAGCTGAAACTTTCGATATCAGAGACGGTCAATTCGCTGCGTTTTTTCTTTATATTGTAATGATGCGCGAGCTTGTTGGCAGCGATGCGGTAAATCCACGCGGAAAAATGTTCGGCTTTTCTGAGATTCTGAATTGACCTGAGCATCTGCATAAGGGTTTCCTGAACAATATCGCCAGTCAAATCCGGATTCAGGGTACTTCGCAAAATAAAGGCGCGCAACCTAGGCTCGACCTCTGCGGCCAATGCCGACAGAGCCTGAGAATCGGCTGCCTGAGCCTTTTTAACCAACTCTACGGAAAAAGTTTTTCGCGACATATTTTTTTCTTCGTTAGATTAGATTATGATACTAACAAAATGTTACAAAAATTTCTTTTTTTTATCCACCATCAAAAAAGTTCTCAATTTGGTTGATTGTACAAAAAAAAGGCGGAAATTTCAACGAAAACCAGAGGATATAGACCGCCAAAAACATAAACTCCTTGAAAAAGCCCTGCCAAGGGGGTAGAATCATCGCAAAATCATAAATTAGTAGGTCTCTGAAAAACTGGAGATTGCTTCATCGCGTTGCTTCTCGCAATGACAAAATGTGCGTTTTTATGTCATTGCGAGGCCTTATTGTTAGGCCGCGGCAATCTCAAATCTTAAAAGTTTTAGTTTTTCAGAAGTCCCAAATGGAGGTGTGAACGAATGAACCAGGGCGAACAAATTCAATACTTAGCCAACATCTTTCACCTGGCCAGTACCGATGGACAATTAGATGTCGAAGAAGATTCCATAATAGTTAAAATCGCAGAAAGCATTGGCGGCGGCTACCTTGAGTCACGCAAAGCTCTGGATATGTCGCTGGAAAATGGTTTCAAAATCGCACTCCCCGCGAGATTTTCCGACTGCATAAGGTGCATCGAAGATATGCTTTTAGTGTCGTTCTGCGATAAAAAACTGCACGAAATGGAAAAAGCAATACTGTCAAAATACGCCAAAAAACTCGGTATAAGCAAAGAACAATTTAACGCAATCCGCCAGCAAACAAAAAAAAGACTCACAGACTTGCAATGACAAAGAAAATTAACCACGAATCGACACGAATGAACACAAATTATTTTAACCGCGGATTTCGCCAATTACGCGGATTGAAAAAAGTAAAAAGATAAAAAATGGATACCCGCTTTCGCGGGTATGACAAAAACGAGATTGCCACGCTGCGCTCGCAATGACGATGAATCGGGACTTAACTTAATTTTGTAAGCAGATTCCGAATGAAGCCCACTAAAACTTTCGGCGGAATATCACGAAGTTTTTCGTCCTGCATCTCAGCAACAGCCATACCCTCAAGAATTTTCACTGCCTGAACTCGATACATCGCAACCTTGTCTGCTACCTGTATCGCAGCATCGATTTGGCCATCAGCCATATGCCGTAAGTATTTCACTATCATCCCGACAAGCTGCTTTTCATCAGAGTGGGTCTTACTCTCCGGTTCCGGCGACTCGTCAATCTGGTGCAAAAGGTCCTCGGTAATATGATAAGTCTCACGCATCAGTTGATGATACTGAGCTTCCTCTTCGGCATTTACCGGAGCAAGTGTCAAATCATCTTCTTCATCGCTCTTGGGCAGAGGAATGTAACACTTCAAATTACAGTGAGGGCATTTGCCCCATTTCCCGCCAGCCTCATTGGGAGCATTAACCTTTTTCTTGCAGTTGCCGCAGTGAAATACTATTGCCATATTGCTCTCCTTTCAACTGAAGGGTAGCTCTAATAATTGCTTTTGAGCGGCAAGTAGAAAATTTTTGTTCGCTGACAAGGAAGGCAAATCAGCTTGAGCCGTAGTTCAAGTGGCTTTTGCCTGACACCGTTCAGCGACAAAAAGGTTCGTTTGTCCGCCAAAATGAATTTTTAGAGGTTCCCTAAAGGGTATTACTGCTTATATTCAGCTACCACCTCCGTTGTTATGCCGCCTCTGGGTGTAAACTTTGAAGTAACTTTCATCCATCTTGGCTTGGCCGAGACGGCCAGGTAGTCGAGAATTTCGTTGGTCAGGGCCTCATAGAAAATTCCCTTATTTCTGAAACTCTGCATATAGAACTTCAGGCTTTTCAGCTCGATGCAAAGCTGGTCGGGGCAGTACTCGATAACAATCTCGCCAAAATCGGGCTGGCCGGTCTTGGGGCAGACGCTGGTAAATTCCGGACAACGGGTAATAATGGTATAGTCCCGGCCGGGACAGGGATTATCGAATAATTCCAATTTGTTTTCGCTCATCAATATAACCTTTACTATAAACGCCTGTGCAACTAATATAATATAAAACCGATTCATTATCAAGCAGAGAGATTTATGATGGAAAAAACCAAAAAAGCGGTAATTCTCCTCAGCGGCGGGCTCGATTCTGCCACAACGCTGGCCATCGCAACTGATGCGGGCTTCGACTGCTATGCGCTGAGTTTTGGCTACCACCAGAGGCACTGTATCGAGCTGAAATCTGCCGAGGCGGTCGCTAAATCCATCGGAGTCTGTGAGCATAAAATAATCGAAATCGACCTCGCTGCCTTTGGCGGCTCGGCTCTAACGGACGAGAAAATCGCAGTCCCGCTGGACAATCCATCCCTGGATTCCGGGCCGATTCCAATAACCTACGTCCCTGCCCGCAATACGATTTTTCTCAGCTATGGCCTTGCCTTTGCCGAAGTTACCGGCTCTTACGACATTTTCATCGGCGTTAACGCTACCGATTACAGCGGCTATCCCGACTGCCGAGCCGAATATATCGCAGCATTTGAGACCCTGGCCAACCTCGCCACGGCTGCAGCGGTCGAAAACAGAGGCAAATTCGCTATACATACACCAATAATCGCCCTTTCCAAGGCTGAAATCATTAAAAAAGGCGTTTCTTTAGGCGTTGATTATTCCCTGACCCACAGTTGTTATAACCCGGATTCAGCCGGGCTCGCCTGTGGGCATTGCGATTCCTGCCGATTGAGACTGCGCGGTTTTGCTCAGGCCGGGCTAAAAGACCCTGTGAAATATGCGGAAAACCTCTGAAAAACAGACGGATTTAGACACGGATTTACACAGATTTATTTTTAGTCACAGAGAACACAGAGTTCACAGAGGATAATTAACCGCGGATTTCGCGAATTACACAGATTAAAAAAGTGAAAAAACAAAGATTCTTCGACTGCGCTCGCAATAACAACAACCCTATCCGGCCGCTCCCGCGGCTCGGCTAAATGGCGATGCGCAAGATACAAACCACTCGAAAATGCGAGTCCCTCGATAGTCCTATAAAATAGTCGTGGAATGACTTTTTTATAAAAAACCGCAATTTTCCGCCTCTTCAATTTGGCCTAACCCCATTCGTTTTTTATGCTTTAAGCGAAGGTTAGGCGATATCTAATATACAACGTAGGCTAAAGAGAGAATGGAGTAAAAGGACTATGGAACACAAAACCAACGTCGTACACGTTACCCACGAAGCAATAGGCAAAATAGGCGGTATCGGAGCGGTGCTCGAGGGCATCCTCACCAGCAAAAATTACATCGAAGCAACTGGCAGAACAGTGATGGTCTGTACATTATTCTCAACCGATGGCCCTGCCAGCGGCCGATTAGGCCAAGGCGGCGAGGTTCTGTATTCCAGCGTTGACGGCTTGACCAGCAGCAATTACGCAAACAGTTTCAGGCACATCGAAGACCATTTCAATGTTGACATCGTTTACGGCAGAAGGCTGTATATCGATAAACGTACCGGCATTAAAAGCACGCCTGAAGTTATACTCATTGATGTCCGCAGGTCGAGCCACTGGCCGATGAACGAATTTAAGTCCGAACTTTTCAAAGAGTTCGGCATAATGAGCCATCTCTACGAAAACCTCTGGGAATTTGAAGAGTGGATGCGTCTGGCTCCTCCAGCGGTTGCCGCTCTTAAGGCAATCGGCTTAACATCAAACAATGAACATACAGTCGTTGTCGCCCACGAGTTTATGGGGATGCCAACAGCACTGGCGGCAAAGCTCGATAAAGAAAACGATTTCAGAACCGTTTTCTACGCGCACGAAGTTGCCACTGTTCGCAAAATAGTAGAAGACCATAACGGCCACGATACGATGTTCTACAACGCTATGGCCCAGGCTCAGAAAGAAGGCTTGAGTCTTGGAGAGGTTTTCGGCGACCAGAGCCATTACTTTAAGCACATACTCGTAGAAGCTTCAAGGCATTGTGATAACATTTTGGCTGTTGGCGATTATGTCGCAAAGGAGCTGCGGTTTTTGGCTCCGGAATTTGCTTCCGCCGACATTGAGCTTACCTATAACGGCATTCCAGCCTACCATATCACCCTTGAGGAAAAGAAGCGTTCGAGGAAAAAACTACAGACTTACTGCAATAATTTATTAGGCTACAAGCCCGACTACGTTTTTACACACGTAACGAGATTAGTAAAGAGCAAGGGGCTTTGGCGAGATTTGCGAGTGCTTGAACACATCGAAAAAGAGCTTCGGCCAATACACAAAACCGCGATAATGTATTTCCTCAGTACCGAGGTAGGCCACCGCAGACCGAAGGATATTTTGAGAATGGAATCAGAGTACCACTGGCCGGTGGCCCATCGTGAGGGTCTGCCGGATATGAGCGGAGGCGAGTCAACATTTTATGCGGCTATCCAGGAATTTAACGCTAAAAGCAGGAACATAAAAGCGGTATTCATAAACCAGTTCGGCTTTGAGCAATCGCTTTGCGGGACTCGTATGCCCAAGGATATGGAATTTATGGACATCCGCAAAGGCAGTGATGTCGAGTTCGGCCAGAGCATTTACGAGCCGTTCGGCATAGCACAGCTTGAGCCGCTCAGCTTTGGCGGAATATGCGTTGTAACCAATGTCTGCGGGTGCGCAGGATTCGTAAAAACCGTAACCGGCGGCGAAGAAACCCGCAATGTTATCGTCGCGGATTATACCGACCTTGATGGCATAAAGTATGACGACATCGACGAATTTAAATCGATAGATACCGATGTACGCAATCGCATTGAGCATTTAGAAAGCAAAAAAGTTGCGATGGAGATATTCGCAAGGCTGCCCAAAAACGATGATGAACTCGTTGAGATGATAAACCAGGGCTATGACCTCGCGGAACATATGGGCTGGGAGGCGGTAGTTAAAAACTATGTCTTAAAGAGCTTTTCCAACGCGGTCAAAAACGCCCGCGACAAAGCTCGTGCGACAACCGGTTAAAGAGACGATTGCAGGATTGACTAAATAACGCCCTTGCGTTAGACTAACGGTATGGGTAGTGGTCAGAAAAAACCGATAATCGGATTGCTGGGCGGCATAAGTTCCGGCAAGAGCAGCGTCGCAGGCGAACTTGGCAGGCGAAATTGTGCGGTGATTTCCGCCGATACGATAGCCAAAAATCTGCTCAAAAACCCCGATGTAAAAGCAAAACTCAAAGAGATATTCGGCTCTGAGATATTCGATTCCGCTGGTGAAATTGACCATGGCAAATTGGCCGCGACAGCTTTTGGCAGGCAGGATTCTATAAGGCAGCTAAACGCTGTTATTCATCCGGAGGTTTACAAAAAAACAGAGGGCCTGATAGCTCAATATCAGGCTGACGAAGATATTTCCGCGATAGTGCTGGATATTCCGTTATTGGCCGAGACAGGCTGGGATAATCGGTGCGACAAGCTCGTTTTCGTCGATTGCAACGAAGAAATAAGGGCCAAAAGGGCTGCCCAAAAGCCAGGTTTTGATGAAAATGAGCTTAAAAAAAGAGAAAATTTTCAAATTTCTCTGGACAAAAAGGCAAAAATGGCTCATTATACAGTTCGAAACGAGGCGGGTTACGCAGAGTTAATCGGGCAGATCGACAAATTATTTCCCATATTAGTCAGCTAATGCCCCTTAGGGTAATCCGCAGCAAATCAAAGGGTTCGGATGCTTTTTGATTGGAATTTACAACTGGTAATAATTACAAGTCTATAAATCTAACACACTATAAGTTATCCCGAAATGTCTGAGAAATGACGCTGATAATACTCAGGGCATTAAAAGTGATAGTTTTGGGATGAATAATATTTATTTGCATCTGAAAAGGGAGACATCATTTTAGAAGTTTCCTTAATCGAGTACCACTTTAGAAGGAGTTATTATGGCTAAAACAGCCGAGAAAACAGTAGCGAAGAAAAAAGTAAGTAAAAAGAAAGTCAAAAAAGCTAAGGAAGAAGCGATAGATTCGCCGGAAGTCGAAGCAGCACCGGAAGCTGAAACTTCTGAAGAGGTTAAATCTGAAGAAGAAAAACAGGAAAGCAGCGGCTCTGAAACGAAGCCTGAAGAAAACAATTCGGATAAGCCAAAACAAAACGGTAAATGGCATAAAAATAAACAGCAGAAAAAGGAAGACCGCGAATCTACGCACGCCAAATACGAACGTGTTAAAAGAGGCTCTCTTCATATAACCGACCTGCAAAAAATGACGGTGGCCGAGCTGCACGAAGTTGCGAAGAAGGAAAACGTCAAGGAATATACCGGCCTTAAGAAACAGGAACTCATCTTCAAAATTCTCAAGGAACGCGTTGAGCAAAACGGGCTTATGTATGGCGAAGGCGTTCTTGAAGTACTGCCTGACGGTTACGGCTTTTTGCGGAATCCCAGATATAACTATCTTTCGTCGCCCGATGACATCTACGTGTCGCCATCACAGATAAAGAGGTTCGGCATTCGTAGCGGTGCGGTAGTTAGCGGGCAGATTCGTCCGCCGAAAGATTCTGAAAAATACTTCGCCCTTCTCCGTGTCGAGGCAATAAATTTTGAAGAGCCGAACAAACTCGTCGGCAAGGTAGTCTTTAGCGACCTTACGCCGTTACACCCCAATGAAAGACTCATTCTCGAAACCGGTGCCAGCGAACTGAGTATGCGTATTATCGATATTGCCGCTCCGGTCGGCAAAGGCCAGCGAGGCCTCATTGTCGCCCCGCCGAGAACCGGCAAAACCGTTCTGCTCCAGAAGGTCGCGAACTCCATCAGTACAAATCATCCTGAAGTTAAATTGATTGTTCTGCTGATTGACGAACGCCCTGAAGAAGTAACTGATATGGCAAGGAGTGTTGCAAGGGACGTGGAAGTTATAAGCTCAACGTTCGACGAACCTGCTTCAAGGCACTGCCAGGTTGCTGAGATGGTAATCGAAAAAGCGAAACGACTCGTCGAGTACGGCGAAGATGTTGTCATTCTGCTCGACTCGATAACACGTCTTGCCCGTGCATATAATACCGAAGTTCCGCACTCCGGCAAAATTCTTACCGGCGGTGTTGACGCTAACGCAATGCATATGCCCAAGAAATTCTTCGGTGCTGCCAGAAATATCGAAGAAGGCGGCTCGCTCTCCATATTCGCAACGGCCCTGATAGACACCGGCTCGAAAATGGACGAGGTTATCTTTGAAGAATTCAAAGCTACCGGCAATATGGAGCTTCACCTTGACAGAAGGCTCGTCGAAAGGCGTATTTATCCTGCTATCGATATCAGCAGGAGCGGCACCCGACGTGAAGAGCTGCTGATGGATGCCAAGGAGCTGGAACTGACTTACAGACTCCGCAAAGTCCTTAGCGATTTGAACCCTGTCGAAGCGGTCGAACTGCTAAAGAGCAGATTGGCAAAATGCAGCAGCAACGCCGAATTTCTTATGAGTATGAAACTGGATTAAAAATCCTTTTTAAATCAAATTCAAAAGCCGAGTCCGGAATTAACCGACTCGGCTTTTTTTATTTTTTATCCCGAAAAACACTATATCCGCAAAAACATTTGCGGCAAAATATATTAGCCAAAATCGGTTTTTTTTGTTAATCTGTGTAATCAGTGAAATCCGTGTTTAAAAAACAATAATTGGAAACAATATGCCAGAAATACTATCAACCGTTTACGACCCTGTCGAAATTGAACGTATTGCCGATGCAATTTGGACTAATGGAAATTATTTTCACGCAGAACCCCCTGCCAAAGGCGGTAAAGACGCACCGGCCTATACAATCGTTATCCCCCCGCCAAACATTACCGGCGCATTGCATATGGGCCACGCCATCGACAACACACTTCAGGATATTCTCATCAGGCTAAAACGTATGCAGGGTTTCAACACACTCTGGCTGCCGGGTACCGACCACGCGGGAATCGCAACGCAATCGGTAGTCGAAAAAAGACTCCGTACTGAACACGGCAAAACCCGCCACGATGTCGGTCGGGAAAAACTGCTCGAAATGATATGGCAGTGGAAAGACCAATACGGCAATCGCATACTTGAACAATTGAAACGAATCGGCGCAAGCTGCGACTGGCAAAGAACTCGCTTTACGCTCGACGATATGTGCGCAAAAGCTGTTCGTCATACGTTCGTAAAATTGTTTAAAAAGGGCTTGATTTATCGCGGCAAGCGCCTGGTGAATTGGGACCCAATTCTGCAGACCGCCGTTTCCGATGACGAGGTAGTACACAAAACTGTTCAGGGCAGTTTCTGGTATATAAAATATCCGCTCACCGACGGCAGCGGCCATATTACCATCGCTACCACTCGACCTGAAACAATGCTCGGCGATACGGCAGTTGCGGTAAACCCCAAAGAAGAAAAAGCAGCACACCTTATCGGCAAGTTCGTTAAACTGCCTTTGACCGATAGAGAGATTCCAATTATCGCAGACGCTCACGTTAAACGTGGCGAAGGTACGGGCTTTTTAAAGGTAACCCCTGCCCACGACCCCAACGATTACGAAATCGGCTTACGGCATAACCTGCCGATGCTCAACATTATGACCGATGACGCTAAAATAAACGAAAATGGCGGCAAATACGAAGGACTCGACAGGTTCAAGGCAAGGAAGCAAATCGTTGCGGATTTGGAAGCACAAGGCCTGCTTGAAAAAGTCGAGCCGAGAGAACACGAAGTCGGCCATTCCGACCGCAGTGGCGACATCATCGAGCCTTACCTATCCGACCAGTGGTTCGTCAAGGTTGAGCCTTTGGCAAAGCGCGCTATCGAAGTCGTCGAAGACGATAAAATCAAATTCCATCCCCAGCGATACCGCAAAAGCTATCTCGATTGGCTCGGCGGCATTCGCGACTGGTGCATCAGCAGGCAGCTTTGGTGGGGACATCGAATTCCGGTCTGGCATCTTCATTGGGAAGGCCCTAAGGCTTTTGGCGCGACTGATTCACAAATCGTAAGACTTAACTTGCCATTTCTCTCTCCAGAAGAAAACCAGCATATTATAACCCAAGTAGTCCGTGAACGAGAAGACGGACGCATATTCCTTGCTGTTTGTGTTGACGAGGGTTGCCCAAACATCGAAAAAAAATTGGAAGCTCACGGGGCAGAGCATGACCCTGACGTTCTCGATACGTGGTTTAGCTCTGCACTCTGGCCGCACAGTACGCTCGGATGGCCGGAGGAAACTGATGAATTGAAATGCTATTATCCGACCAGCACGCTTGTAACCGCACGCGATATTATTACGCTGTGGGTTTCACGGATGGTGATGATGGGACTGGAAAATATGGACGAAGTTCCGTTTGCTGACGTGTTCATTCACGGCACAATCCTTGACGGCAAAGGCGAAAGGATGAGCAAGAGCAAAGGCAACGGCATCGACCCTATCGACATTATCAACACATACGGCGCAGACGCTATGCGGTTCAGTATGGCTCAAATGACGACCGAAAGCCAGGACATCAAACTGCCGGTAACCAAAGACAAAGATGGCAGGAACGTCAGCGAAAAATTTGACATCGGCAGAAACTTCTGCAACAAACTCTGGAACGCTTCACGGTTTACGATGATGAACCTTGAGGGAATGGACTCGGGAGCGTTTGATGTTGAAAAGCTGGACATCACCGATAAATGGATACTGTCCCGGCTGGCTGATACGGTTGCGGACGTTACCGAATTGCTGGAAAATTTCAAATTCAGCGAGCCTTTAATGGTTCTGTATCGCTTTTTCTGGAACGATTTCTGCGATTGGTACCTCGAATGGGCAAAGGCTCGAATGGCCGATGATACTCAAAAGCCGATAGCGCAAAACGTTTTGGCGTTTGTGCTGGACGCGATTTTGAGAATGCTGCACCCGTTCATACCGTTCATTACCGAGGGCATTTTCCAGAAGCTCAACGAAATCGCGCCGAATAGAGGCCTGAAAGACCTTGCTCAATTAACGGCCTCCGATGCTATTATCGTAGCCGAGTGGCCCAAGCGGATGGACATACTGGAGAGTCCCGACGTTGAGGAAAAAATTTCGATTATCCAGGAAGTTGTTCGCACGATTCGCGAAGTTCGGAACAAATACGCTATTCCGCCGAACAAAAAACTGGCCGCCTCTGCTAATTGCCCCGCTGATATAGCTAAAATTCTAAGCGATAACGCAAACCTTGTAACCCAGATGGCCGGGCTGACTGAATTTACCTGTTCGCCTGACGCACAGAAACCTGAAAACGCTTCAGCGACAATCGCTGACCAGATGCAGGTTTTCGTTCACGATATTATTGATAAGGACGCTGAGCTTAAAAGGCTTGAAAAACAAAAGAATGAAATACTCGGCTTCATAAAATCGTCTGAGGGCAAGTTGAGTAACGAAAATTTTGTCAGCAGGGCTAAGCCGGAAGTCGTCGCCGCGGCAAGAGACAAATTGGCCGAGCTGAAAGAACAGTTAGCCGCAGTCGAAAAAAATATCGCAGATTTAAATTAGCCACAGAGGCAAAAAAATAAAATGGATATACCGGTCGAATTATCGAAAACTATTATAAACGAAACGTCCCAGCAGCAGATTATCGTTCTATCCGAAAAAGGTGGGACCCGCTCTGTGCCCATCGTTATCGGCATAGTCGAAATAATGGCTATCGACCGCAAGCTAAAAAACATTGCCCCGCCTCGGCCAATGACGCACGAACTGCTTAACAGAATAATCGAAAAAATCGGCGGAAAAATCAAGAAAATAGTAATCGGCGACCTGAAAGACCACACCTATTACGCAACAATTTATATAGCAATCAATGACAAAATAGTAGAAATCGACGCAAGGCCAAGCGACGCTATCGCCATTTCGGCAGGAACAGAAATTCCACTGTATGTATCCGAACAGGTCTTTGAGAAAATGTGAAAATTCACCACGGAATACACAGTTTTTTTAATAATCAATATAATCAGCGAAATCAGCGTTTAATTTTTTTTGTCTTCTGATTTTGGTGATGGATTTAGAATTGTAATAACAATCAGAATTCCCACCGCGATTGTCAAAAGCGAATCCGCAACATTAAATGCCGGCCAGTGATGCTCTCTCCAGTAAAAATCGAGGAAGTCGCGAACCTTGCCATCATTGAAAATTCTATCGTGCAAATTGCCGCAAATACCCGCCGCAAAAAACGCCAGCGAAACGATAACGAGCTTGCCCGGTGGCCTCCAGAACAGGAAAACTCCAAAGACCGCAAAAATCGCTATAATCGAAATAACAATCAGAAAAGTTCTCTGCCCCGCTGCCATTCCCCACGCCGCGCCGGGATTTTGAACAACAATAAGTCGAAAAAAATCATCAATTATTATTTTTACAGGTGGATATTTACTGCCGAGCCATTCGAATATCGCTGCCTTGCTCCACAAATCCAAAACAAACCCCGCCAAAAATACCGGCCAGAAAATGACATTGGCAACCATCGCCCCCAAGCCTGGCTCGTTTTCAGTTGGTAAATTATTTTTCTCGTCTTGCTGCGACAAATCGCTTCGTCCTTATCTCGTATATTTTCTGTAAAGTGCCAGCAATTTATCCTGTGTCGGGTCGATGTCCAGTGCCCGCCGCCATTGATTAAGAGCTTTCTGCTTAAACTCCTGCGCCCCAGCCTCATCGATACCAGCCAAATCTCGCGACTTCATCATATACGCAACGCCGAGACCCTTATGCGATTTGTAATCATCAGGGGCAATCTGCACCGCGAAGTAATAGTTATCTATCGCGGTATCGAGCTGGTCCATCCGCAGCGAGGCAAAACCCAAATGCCTCCACGCCTCAGCATTTTGAGGCTCAAGCTGCACGACACTGTTGAGCAATTCAGTTGCGGCGGCATATTCCTGCGACCGCAGATAAGCGACTGCCAGCGAAAGCATTGCATCGGGGTCATTGCCGCCCAACTCAAGCCTGCGTTTATAGGCGTCCGTCGCCATTTCGCTATCCTGACGAGCGGTATAAATGTCGCCGAGCAATTTTTGTATTTCGCCATCAGCCGGGGCCAGTTGCGACGCGGTTTGACCATACTCGATGGCCTTGTCGTAATCCTTCATCTGATAATAGGCTTCGGCAGCTCCAAGATGTGCCGCCAATGACTGCGGGTCTATCTCACAGGCTCTCGCATAGGCTTTGGCAGCGGAGGTAAAATCGCTCATCGTGCGATAAACTTTGCCGAGATTCTGGAAATCTTCAATCGACCACGGGTTCAGTTCAACAGCTTTTTCCAGCACCTCAGCACTTTTGGCGTACTGACTCTGCTGCATATAAATATCGCCCAGCAGCGAATACGCAATCGCAAAACCTGGGTCCTGCTTCACCGCCTGGGAAAGTTTTGTAATTGCCTGAGCGTTTTGACCGCTCTCTGCCAGAGTCGTCGCATCGACATACAGGCTCACCGCCTGGTCTCTTCTGGCTGACTCATCGCAGCCGCAAATAAAAATTGATAAACTAATCGACAAGACCAAAACGCCTGCCATCCGTGACCTTAGTAGAATTCTCATTGGCTATTCCTTTCGCTCAAATTCAAGGTTTGGTCTTTTTTTCGCTATGTAACACATCCTGATGTAACGAGCCGATTATACCAGAGTAACTTTCGCTGTCAAAAGGTTTTAAACACCATCGCGGCAGACAAAAGATTATCTTGCAAAATAGCTGTTTTAGGGATATAAACTCTTTTCTGAATGCGAGTAAAGAATCTCGTAAAATTGCCGTGCCTGGGGTTCGGTCTCAGCGAGAAAAAATGTGGAACTGGGAAATTTTGTCAAGACAGGAAGAAATATGCGGTACAGCAAAGCTCTCATACCAACTGTTAAGGAAGTGCCCGCAGAGGCGGAAATTATCAGCCATCAGCTAATGCTCCGGGCTGGCCTAATGCGTAAACTGGCCAGCGGAACGTACACCTACCTACCGCTTGGATGGCGGATTCTTACAAAGGTTATGAACATCGTCCGCGATGAGATGAACTCTTCCGGCGCACAGGAGATACTAATGCCCTCGGTACAGCCGATGGAGCTTTGGGCCCAAACCGGCCGCAGCGTCGATTACGGCAAAACGATGGCACATTTCACCGACAGACACGGCAGGGAAAACGTCCTGGCCCCTACCGCTGAAGAAGTTGTAACCTCGCTCGCTGCCGGCGAAATAAATTCATACAAGCAACTGCCGTTCAACCTCTATCAAATAAGTTTCAAGTTCCGCGACGAATTCCGTCCGCGTTTCGGCGTTTTGCGAAGCCGTGAATTTATTATGAAAGATTCTTACAGCTTCCACGCCGACAAAGAAAGCCTGGGCGAAACATATCAACAAATGTACGATGCCTATTGTAGAATCTTTGCCCGTTGCGGCCTTGAATACGTTATTGTCGAGGCCGAGTCCGGCGAGATGGGCGGCAGCGGCTCGCACCAGTTCACCGTCCCCTGCGAAAACGGCGAAGACGTAATCGTCTATACCGCTGGCAACAAATACGCCGCCAACATCGAAAAAGCCGATGTCGATGCCCTGCCGAGAGCGGCGGAAAACAAAGATATTGCCGCGATGGCCGAAATTCATACTCCCGGCGCAAAAACAATCGAAGAGGTCTGCAAGTTCCTGAAAGCCAAACCCAAAAAACTCATCAAAACGCTAATCTACAAATCTGACGACAAAACAATAGTCGCTTTAGTTAGCGGCGATATGGAAATTAACGAGGAAAAGCTCCGCATCATCGCCGGCGGCTCAATAGAAATGGCGAATGACGATACAATTAAAAAACTCACCGGTGCCGATACCGGCTTTGCGGGGCCGGTCGGAATTGCCGAAAAGTGCGACAAGCTCGTAATCGACCACTCGGTCGCTGCGATGGCATTCGGCATTACCGGCGCAAACAAAACCGACTATCACCTGGCAAAAGTTGTTCCCGGCAGAGACTTTCCGCTTGAGGGAGAAAATGTAATAGTTGCCGACATTCGCAACGCTGTCGAGGGCGATACATATCAAGGCAAGAAACTATTGTTCAGGCGTGGCATTGAGGTCGGGCAGGTATTTGAGCTTGGCACAAAATACAGCAAAAAGCTCGGCTGCAAATTTCTCGATGCTGACGGCAAAGAGAATCCCTGCCTGATGGGCTGTTACGGCATAGGCATAAACAGAATAGTCGCATCTGCCATCGAAAATGGCCACGACGAAAACGGTATCATCTGGCCGATAAATATCGCGCCGTTTGAAGTAATTATTACCCCTGCCGGAAACGATGAGAATATAATAAACGCTTCCGAAACCATCTATAAACAGCTTACCGATATGGGTATCGAAGTACTGCTCGACGACAGGGATATTCGGGGCGGAGTAAAGTTCAAAGATGCCGACCTTATCGGCATACCACTGCGAATTACTATCGGCAAAAAAAGTATTGCCGAAAACTGTGTCGAAATTAAACTTCGCAGCAGTAAGGACATCGAAAAAGTGCCTGTTGAAAATGCCGCCACAAAAGCAAATGAAATTATTCAATCGCTAAAGGTAAAATAATATTTGTCATTGCGAGCGAAGCGAAGCAATCTCAACCTTTCTAATATCTGAGATTGCCACGTCGGCCTATGGCCTCCTCGCAATGACAGAGACATGGCTAAAATTAAATGTGGAAGTTAAATAAACCAGAACCCGTAAAACTGATTATCGGCATCTTAGCCTGCAATCAGGCTGCGATGGACGCGGCTATTGAACTGCTCACTGCGAAGTTTGGAACGATAGATGCGCAAAGTCCGGCCTGGGCTTTTACGCAAACCAGCTACTACGAAAAAGAAACCGGCAGCGAAATCCTGAAGAAACTTATCAGTATCGAAAAACTAATAAACCCATCGCAACTAGCGACCATAAAAAGAAAAACCAATAAACTCGAAACAAAACTTGCCAAAACTCTGAATACGACTCTGTCCCGTCCGGTCAATATCGATCCCGGCTACATCGAGCCTTCAAAATTAGTACTGGCAAGTGCGAAGAATTTTGCGCATCGCATATATATAGGTAAAAAAATCTGGGCCGAAGTTACACTCTCTTATAGTAATGGCTGGAAAACGTATGATTACACATTTCCAGACCACGCAGAAAACCGCTATCACGGCTTTTTCAACGATGTACGCCAAAAACTCAACAAACAGCTTAAGGAGCTAACCGGCAAATGAATTTAAAACTCGGATTATTCAGTCTCATTCTTTTCACCGTATCACTGGCAGTGTCGCTGCTGCTGACGGCGATTGTGAAAAAACTCGCGATTAAAGCCGACTTCGTCGCACATCCAAAGGCCGACCGTTTTCACAAATCCATAATCCCAATGGGCGGCGGGATTGCGATTTTCGCAACGATTGTTTTATTCTGCCTTGCGGCAATAGTCGCCGTAAAAACCATTTCTATCGATTCCTGTCCAATCCTTTCTGACAACTGCCCCGCAGAATATCTCGAAAACTTCGCCGGCAAAATATTTCAATTATGCGGCATACTTATTGCCGCGTCCGTCTTATTTTTGCTTGGACTCTGGGACGACATTAAGGGGTTTGGCCCATTTTTAAAATTAGCTGTCCAATTCGCCGTAGCTTTTCTGGCGGCCTATTTCGCCGAGGTGCGTGTCGAGTTTTTCATCGAGAGCAAAATAATCACATCTGCCCTAAGCGCATTTTGGATTGTGTTGATAATGAACGCATTTAATTTCCTCGATAATATGGACGGTGCCAGTGCGGGAATCGCTCTGGTCGTTACAATAATACTATTTTTCGCTGCCGCCCTTGCCGGGCAGGTTTTTATCGCTGGCTTCGCAATGGTTTTCGCTGGCACTTTAGCGGGCTTTCTGGTTTTTAATTTCTTTCCCGCAAGTATTTTTATGGGCGATGCAGGCTCATTAGTCGTTGGCTTTTTCGTAGCAATGCTGACTCTGCGCACCGACTACTATCAGCAAAGT
The DNA here is from genome assembly GCA_021108375.1 of Anaerohalosphaeraceae bacterium. Taxonomy (GTDB): domain Bacteria; phylum Planctomycetota; class Phycisphaerae; order Sedimentisphaerales; family UBA12454; genus JAIORA01. Next base: position 194,290 of record JAIORA010000034.1, on the reverse strand, counting down.
TCAGGCGGGCAAATTCACGCGGTGCTGATGCCGCTAATAATAATGGCTCTGCCCTTATACGATTTTACCAGCGTCTGCCTGCTTCGGATTTCCCAGGGCAAGAGTCCTTTCGTGGGCGATACTCAGCATTTTTCGCACAGGCTCAACAAACGCGGCCTCAGCCAAAAGCAAACCGTCCTCACACTCTACCTCGCAACTTTTTGCACCGGTGCCGCGGCGATTGTACTCAAGAACGCCCCCTTAGGCTATGCGATTCTGATATTCATCCAGACCATTGCGGTACTGGCGATAATTGCAATTCTTGAAACGGCAGGCAAAAATGATGGCCAGTAAAACAATCCCCGGCACCGCCAGCGGCAAAACTAATATGGGCCTGTTTATCGCCTGCCTCGTTGTGATAGTACTCCGGGCCTGCTCCAGTGAAAATCCGCACATCCTGCTATCCGGTTTTAAGGGTGGTTTTTTCGACAGCATTTACAGCCTTTGTTTTTCAGGCTCGTTACTGATAATTTTCGCAATCTGGATAATCAGCCGTTTCAGCCTCAGCGCCTCGACCTACCGCCCAAGCCGACTGGAAGCAGGAACGCTCCTTTTCATTGTCGCTGCGTTCATCAGCACATTCTTTGCTTCCAACAAACGCTCTGCCATCACCGATTCAATCACTATGATAGCGCCGATGCTGATGGCGATTGTCTTAGCCGATATTCTCGACAGTTCGGCAAAGAAAAAAATTCTGCTGACAGCAATTGTCGCCATCGCCGCCGCCGGAACATATCAATGCAGCGAGCAATTTTTTAGCGGCAACAAAATAATGCTGGAAGAATACAACAAAGCCCCCGCCGTTCAACTGGAACAACTCGGCATAGTACCCGGCTCTTTCCAGCAAATGCTATACGAACACAGACTGGAGTCCAAGGATGTTCGCGGTTTTTTCACAACCAGCAACAGCAGCGGCTCTTTCGCTGTCTTTAGCACGTTTTTAGCCATTGCCTTATTTGCTGGCTGGTTCAGGAATCTACGCAAAACAAAAAAGTTTAAACAGGCCGCCATCGCCGCCGCTATTGTCCTGATTATCTTCTCTGGATTTTTATTATCCGCCAGCAAAGGTGCCGCGGTCTCTTTAGCAGTGGCAGGCTCGGGACTCTTAGCCTGGCTCATCGCTGGTGAAACAATCAAAAAATATCGTCTGCCCTTACTTGCGATTATATTAGTATTCTCCACAGCCATAACCGTTTTAGCCATCAGCTACGGCAGGAAACACGGCTCGCTGCCCGGCGGAAATTCGATACTCGTCCGCTGGCAATACTGGGTCAGTGCCACGGAAATGGTAAAGGACAACTGGCTAACCGGCATCGGCGGAGCAAACTTCAATGAACACTACCCCCGCTACAAAACACCATCTGCCCTTGAAACCGTGCGAGACCCGCATTGTTTCCCGCTCAGCCTGCTTAGCCAATACGGAATAATCGGTCTTACCGGTTTTTTAGCAGCGGTGCTCCTGCCCTTGTCGGCGATAATGTTCGGCAAAAAAGAAAGGCCTGCCAATACCCCCCGCTTCTGCCAGGGCAATTTATCCACCACCACAAAACTCTGCGGAATATCGGCTGTTTTAGCAATGCTTCTGATAAGGCCGATTCTGCTGAAAGTAAACGCTAATGGGCCAATCGATGTAATGTTTTACGTTTTCGGAGTAATGTACCTTGCCCCTGCATTCATATTCGGACTTGTGTTATGGCTTTACAGCCGTGGCGAATCGAAATTTGACACGAACATAGAAATAGAACAGGCTGCGGTTTTGCTCGGAATTTTTGCTATGCTCCTGCACAACCTTATAGACTTCGCGATATTTGAGCCTGGCATTCTCACAGCTTTCTGGGCTGCGGTCGCATTTTTAGCTTCCGGCAAAAGAGCTCGCCCGGTTTCACTTCGTCTTTCAAAATCGGTAAGAGCTGTCATTTTCATCGCGGTCATCGCAGGCCTTTTCGTTTTTGCCAGGTACAGCCTTTTCGCTCCAGCCATTGTTGCCAGCAATATGGAACGGGCAAAAATTCTTATGCTAACCGGCCGAGCATCCTCTGCTCTTGAAGCAATGAATAAAGCCATTGATGCCGATGAATTATCTCCGCAGGCGGCACTGTTCAAAACGGATTTATGCCTCAACATTTTCAGACGAAATCCAAACCAGAAACGAAAACAATTATTGCTTGAAGCCGAAAAAGCCGTTATAACTGCCATAGAAAGAAACGATGCCGGTTTTAAGAGCTATCAGAAATTAAGTCAGATATATGATATTCTGGCCGATTTGCAGGCTCCCGGAAAGCCCGCCCGATACGAAACGGCATTAAAAGCAATCAGTAATGCCATTGACAGGTATCCCGGCTCATCGGAGCTAAGAATCAAAGCAGGCAAAATCGCCGAAAAAGCAGGCGAAACCGCCCAGGCTATTGCCCATTATAAAAAGTGTGTTGAGATAGAAGATTCTTACACTTTGCAGTTTAAAAAGATGTATCCCGGCAAGCCGGTTTTCAGTAGGATTGGAAAAATTAAATACAAATTCGCTACTGGACGAATTGAAGAGCTTGGCGGACAATAAAGGGTACCCTGAATTTAAACGGAGTTATACGAATGCGAAAAATATCTTTTTGTTGCGTCCTGGCTGTTCTGTTTATTAGCGGCAGCGCTTTTTCTCAAATGCCCGACATAGGCAAATCGGTCGTTATGATTCAGATTGCCAAACAGCCGTGGAATTTCAGCACACCGTGGATGCAGAACAGTATGGGACAGGGTGTCGGCTCCGGCTTTATCATCGCCGGCAACCGAATCCTCACCAACGCACACAACGTTGCTGACTACAAGTATCTGATTTTGAAAAAGGATAACGTCGCCAAACGCTATCCTGCCTACGTCGAATTCGTCGGCCACGACTGCGACCTTGCAATTCTCAAAGTTACTGATGCAAATTTCTTTGACGACACCGCCCCACTTGCCATAGCCACTCTGCCGCAGGTTAACACCACCGTTTCGACTCACGGCTTTCCGATGGGCGGGACGCACATAAGCGTTACCGAAGGCATTGTTTCAAGAATACAGATGGATGTTTATGTTCACAGCGGTGCCGACTCACACCTTGTCGTACAGACAGATGCCGCGATAAATCCCGGCAACAGCGGCGGGCCTGTTATGCAGCAGGGCAAAGTAGTGGGCGTAGCTTTTCAGGGCTTGCTCCAGGCCGACAACATCGGCTATATGATACCTACAACTGTCATAGAGCATTTTCTCGATGACGTAAACGATGGGCACTATGATGGCTTCGGCTCGCTGGGCGTTTCACTTTTCCCCGGATTGCACAACCAAAGCTACAAAGATTATCTGAAAATTCCCGCCGGTCAGGAAGGCATGGTAATAACCTCTACCCTGCTCAACAGTTCTGCCGAAACGGTACTGCAAAAAGGCGATGTAGTAACAAAGATTGACGGCTACGACATCGATAACGATGGAATGATTATGATATATGGAATGAAATATCATATGAGCCAGGCCGTGGAGACAAAGCAGATAGACGATTCCGTTGACATTGAATTTTACCGTAACGGCACAAAGAAAAACGCTCATCTTCAAATCCAGCTCAACCGGCCGGTATTCGAATACGCTCGGCAGTACGACTATCAACCCAGATACGTCTGCTTTGCGGGAATGACATTTGTCCCTGCCACGAGAAATTTACTCGAAACTTTCGGCAGTGAATGGGCATCAAATATGCCGCACATCCTTCGCTATCTCTTCAGTGATTCAATGCAGCTCAACACCGACAGACAAAGAAGAGAATACATAGTCCTCTCTGAAATTCTGCCCGATGAAATCACCGCCTATGCCAAGGAGTTCCAGAACAAACCGCTGGAGAGCATAAACGGCAGTGAAATACGCAGCGTTGAAGATGTCGAAAAGGCTTTCTCGGACAAGAAAACTGAATTTTATATCCTGAAATTTATGGGCAGCGACAAACCACTTTCGATAAATGCGAAAAAGGCTCATACCGCAAATGCCAAAATTCTCAAAAAATATAACGTAACAAAAGGCGCTTTTACGGAGCATAAAATATGAAAAATCTGAAAATTTCTATCCTCACAATGTTCATTTTCTCTCTTGCCGTTTGTGCCTTTGGTGCAAAAGCAAAAGACGAACGTATAGATATGACAGAATCAATGAAAAGCTCTGTCGCGTACCTGCAAATATCCTATTATGGCTACGAACAGTACCAACCGTGGCGTAACAAAAGTCTCGTTCAGGGCTGGGCCATCGGCGCTGCCGTGGGCAAAAACCAGCTCATCACCCCTGCCTGGAACGTCGCCAACGCCGCGTTCATCAGGGCAAGAATACACGGCCAGAACGAGTTTATATCCGCTGAGATTAAATATGTTGACTACGAAAATAACATTGCACTTATTGAACTCACCAGCAGCGAAATGAGCAGACCGCTGAAGCCGCTCAAGTTCAGCGAAAAATATATAAAGGGCAAGGAGCTAAGTTTCTACTGGCTCTCTTCCGGCGGACACCTTTACAGCGGCAGAGGATTCCTCGACCGTGCAGAGATGAACCGCTCGTCAATTTCCTACGCTAAGTGCCTCAACTTTATCGCAGGCGACATATCCGACAACACCAGTAACGGCCAGATTTTCTGTATCGACTCAGAAGTTATCGGCATAGCACTCGCTTCAAACGACAAAGAAGCCGGCATACTTCCCAGCGAGGTCATAAACAGATTCCTAAAAGACATCAAAGACGGTAAATACTCAGGCTTTGGCCTGGTAGGTTTCGCCACACACACACTGCTCGACCCTGCAATGAGAGATTATCTTAAAATGCCGAAAGACCTCCTTCACGGCGTATATGTGCCGGATGTGTACACCATAGGAACCGGCAGCGACTGTCTGAAAAGCGGCGATGTGATAATCGCTGTCGATGGCAAAAGCCTCAACCCTTACGGCAGATTTATGCACAAACAATACGACAGACTATTTTTCGATTACCTTATAACCAGCAAACAGGCTGGCGAAAAAATTACTTTTGAAATCTGGCGAGACGGAAAACAACAGACACTAACAACGAAGGTCAAAAATTTCGACGTATCCCAAATGCTCGTACCCTACTACGAAGTTGACACTCAACCAGAATATATCGTACTCGGCGGATTCATCATACAGAAACTGACCCGCACATATATGGCCGCTCGCGGAGAAGACTGGCCCGGCAAGGTTGCTCCGCACATATACAACTATCTCGTAAAATCCGCTTTCAAGCCAACACCGCAGCGCAGGCAGATTATTATACTAAGCTATGTTCTGCCGGCCGACATCAATCTCGGCTACGCAAGGCTCGGCCAACTCGTAGTTGACAACATCAACGGAATAAAAATCGGTTCGATGGCCGATGTTGCCGAGGCACTCAAGCTCAACCCTTCGGCCCGTTACGACGTGATAGAATTTGAAATGGACAATCCTAAAATCGTACTGGACAGGCAGAAAATAAAACAGGCCAGTGCCAAAATAGCTGCAAACTACGGAATAGAAAAAATCGAAAACATAAACTACTCGAATTGATATGCGCAGATAACGCGATTTTGTTACCCGATGTTGTAATCTTTAATTTTTCTATAAAGCGTGCGTTCGCCTATGCCCAGCAGCTTTGCGGCTTGCTCTCTATTGCCGTCAACTTTGGCAAGCGTTTCGACAATCGCCTGTCTTTCAATCTCCTCAAGAGCCACACCCGCAAGATTTTTGACCGAATCCACCTGTCCCGGCAACTGCCTTATCTGGTGTATTTCCGGCGGAATATCCTTTGTCCCCAGCACATCAGTATCGCCCATAACAACCATCATCCGTACACAGTTTCGCAACTGTCTTATATTGCCCGGCCAGGAATAGCCTTTCAAAATTTCAAGAGCACTATCTGAAATCGTTCTTTTGTCGATACCTATTTCATCGCAAGCCTGTCTCAAAAAGTACTCCGCCAATTCGCCAAAATCTTCAACTCTGTCCTTAAGCAATGGCACTGTAACACTCACACCTTTTATCCTGAAATACAAATCCTGCCTGAACTTATTTTCGCTTACCAACTCTGCAAGATTATGATTTGTCGCACTTATAACCCTGACATCTACAACGGTAGATTTGTTCGAGCCTACCGGCACAACAATACCATCTTCAAGAACCCTCAGCAGTTTCGATTGCATCGGCATCGGCATATCACCAATTTCATCAAGAAACAGCGTCCCTTTATCCGCCACCTGAAAAAGGCCTTTCCTCGCTTCGGTAGCGCCGGTGAAAGAACCCTTGGCGTGTCCGAATAATTCGCTTTCGAGCAGCGACTCGGTAAGTCCTGCACAATTTATCGGCTTAAACGGTTGACTTTTGCGAGGGGAATTATTATGCACCGCCCGCGCCAGCAATTCTTTGCCCGTGCCGGAAGAACCCTCAATCAGTACCGTAATGTTGGTAGGCGAAACCTTTCTCAATACCGCAAAAACGCTCTGCATCGCCCGACTGGAACCCTTTACGCCATCGAACTTAAAATCGCTCTTATCCGCATTGCTCGAAAATGCTTTCGCCCGACAGGCTCTTTTTTTACTAACCGCCCTTTCAACCATCGTGCGAAGCTGGTCGATGTCTATCGGCTTAACAAGATAATCGAACGCTCCCCTGCGAATGGCTTCCTTGCAGGTTTCTATCGTTGCGTATGCCGTTATCAAAATGACCTCGGTTGCAAGACTCTGCTCCTTAGCAATATCCAAAACGTCAAGTCCATTAACATTTTCGTCAGCAAGATTCAAATCAGTTATCACAATATCTATTTTGCGACTCTGCAGAATCCTGACAGCCTCATTCGCGTCATAGACCGCGACAGCCTCATCGCAGAGACTCTCAACCGCTTCAACAAGAACATCAGCGTGAGCCTTTTCGTCATCGACAACCATAATTGTAATTTTATCTTTTGCCATCATTCAATCAAAGGCAGCGCAATGGTAAATGAAGTTCCCTTACCACAAACACTATCGACCTTAACGGTTCCATTGTGAGCGTTGATAATTTTTTTTGATATCGAAAGTCCCAATCCGCTTCCGCCTTTTCTGCTGGAATAATAGGCTTCAAATATCTTTTTTTGTTTCTCAGGCTCCATCCCAATACCGGTATCGCTTATAGTGATAACAGCATTCCTGCCCCGCTTTTCGGTCCTGAGCATCAGCTCGCCGCCGCCACTCATCGCCTGCTGAGCGTTTATGAACATATTGAGCAGTACCTGCTTCAGCATATCAGCGTCAGCCATACAGTTCAGGTTTTCATCACACAGCGAATGCCGCATAGTTATGAAATTATTGTGTGCTTGCGGCGAATAAAAATCAAACACATCTCCCGCGAGCGTATTGATGTCAACCGATACCGTTTGAAGTTCAGGCTTGCCAATATACCGCAAAAAATCGTCAAGTATCTGCTCAAGACGGTCGGTTTCTTTGCGAACAACATTAATCTTATCTGCTGCCCGACCAACATCGGCCCTATCACTTCCGAGATTTTCAGCGACAAGCTGGAGGTTGACCTTAACGATGGAAAGCGGATTCTTGATTTCGTGCGCAAGGCCGCCGGTAAGTTTAGCCAACTCGGCAAAGGCTTCTGCCTGGTCAGACGAATCGGCCTTTGATTTCCTGCCAAGCACAACAGCCGCAATCACCGCCCCGCTTACCCCTGCAACCAACCCGACTATCAAAATCATTGTGATTAGTTCAAAGAGTCCCGGACTTGCTAATAAAAGCATCAAAAGCACAGTCTCCTAAAACAAAAATCGCTCTCGGCTCCAGCCTTTAAAGGCTGGAGCCGGGCGAATTAACTGGTTAAGAATCGGATTCTGCCGGAGCTGCGTTTTTCTTTGCCTCTATCAGAACAGCCTTGCGTGAAAGCTTCAGCCTGCCCTGGTCATCTATCGAAAGGAGCTTAACATCAATTACATCGCCGACTTTGCAAACAGAATCGGTATTCTTGACGTATTCATCGCTTATCTCGCTCACGTGGCACAGTCCTTCGATTCCGGGAACGATTTCAACAAAAGCGCCAAAATCCTTCACCGAAACAACCCTTGACTTCTCATATATTCTGCCGACCACTGGCGGTTCGGTCATAGCCTGAACGATATTCCTGGCTTCCAGATGTCCGTCGCCGCCGACACAACTGATATAAACCGTGCCGTCTTCTTCTATTTCGATGTTAGCGCCGGTCTTTTCCTGAATACCCTTAATCATCTTACCGCCCGGGCCAATAATCTTGCCGATAAGGTCAGGGTCGATTTTAATACTGGTCATCTTCGGAGCGTATGTACTGAGCTGTTCCCTCGGTTTATCGATAGCGGTCGCCATTATGTCAAGTATTTTCAATCTTGCAACACGAGCCTTCTCCAGAGCCTGTACCATCATATCGTGTTCGAGACCCTCGGCTTTAATATCAAGCTGAATAGCTGTAATGCCATCAACCGTACCCGCAACCTTAAAGTCCATATCGCCAAAATGGTCTTCGTTTCCGATAATATCAGTAATCAGTTTGCATTGTTTGTCATCTGTAATCATACCAACCGAAATACCCGCAACAGGCTTAAGCAAAGGCACGCCGGCATCTAACATCGCAAGCGTTCCACCGCAAACCGATGCCATCGAGCTTGAACCATTCGATTCGGTAATATCCGAAACGATTTTTATTGTATAAGGAAAATCCTCAGTCCCCGGGCGAACCTGCTCAAGTGCCTTTTCTGCCAAGGCCCCGTGTCCAATCTCACGCCTGCCGGGACCACGAATCGGCCTTGCCTCACCAACTGAATAAGGCGGGAAATTATAATGCAGCATAAACTTCTGGCCGAACTCTTCGAGCAATCCGTCAACCGTCTGCTCATCCCTGCCGGTTCCGAGCGTAATCGAAATCAGAGCCTGAGTTTCACCCCTCGTAAACAGTGCCGAGCCGTGTGCTCTGGGCAGGAATCCGACTTCGCACGAAATATCACGAACATCGTCATCGCCTCTGCCGTCAGGCCGGTTGCCTGCCAGTATCATTTCCCTTATTGCATCACGTTCGACCTCGTGCATAATTCTCTTGAAAAGGCTCTTGCTGCACAATGGCTCAGCATCGCCTTGCGCTGTACAGTATTTCTCCGCAAGCTCTGTCATCAGCTCTTTAATTGCTTTGCTGCGGTCGGCCTTAACTTTAATCTGATAAATCTCGCGGTACTTATCGATATTTTCAGCTTTGAATTTGTCAGCAAGTTCGTTGTCCCATTCGATTTCGGGCATCTCTTTTTCCACGCCGCATAGAGCAACGAGTTCGTCAATCATCCCGCAAATCTCGCCGATAGCTTTATGTGCTTCTTTGATTCCAGCGGCAGCAACGTCTTCAGGCACCTGTTTGGCATCAACTTCTATCATATTGATTGCTGTCGGCCTTCCAGCCAATATCAGGTTGAAATCGCTCTGAACCCTTTGCTCGTGACTGGGGTTGATTACAAAACTGCCGTCAATTCTGCCGAGCCTGCACGCACCCAGCGGCCCCTGGAAAGGTATCTTGCTGATTGAAAGAGCGGCACTTGCCCCTACCATCGCCAATACATCAGGGTCATTTTCCTGGTCTGCACTGATAACGGTTACCATAATCTGCACTTCCTGAAAATATCCATCCGGGAACAGCGGGCGAATAGGCCTGTCTATCATTCTCGCGGTCAGAATTTCCTTTGTGCTCGGTCGGCCTTCTCTTTTCATAAATCCGCCGGGAAACTTGCCGGCAGCACTGAGTTTTTCGCGATAGTCAACGCTCAACGGAAAATAATCTATGTCAGGATTGTATGGTGCAGCGGTAACCGCTGAAACCAGAACCATTGTATCGCCGCTTCGCACAACGACAGCACCGTGAGCCTGCTTTGCTATTTTGCCTGTCTCTATGCTAATCGTCTTGCCGCCAATTTGTTTTTCGATTTTATGTATACTCATTTTTACCTCTCGATTTGATAGTCTGATTAAAAACTATCCATATTAGCCTTAACCCAATCGCAAACACAAACGAAAATCGCCTTTGGAATTTGGGATTTAAGGCAATGAAAAAATTATTTACGAAGTCCCAGACTTGAGATTATCTTCCTGTAGCGTTGAACGTCTTTGTTGCTTATGTACTTCAGCAAAGAAGACCTGTTTCCGACCATCTTGAGCAATCCTCTTCTGGAGGAGTGGTCTTTGGGGTGAGTTTTGAAATGCGATGTAAGCTCATTGATACGTGTTGTCAGTATTGCTATCTGCACTTCTGGCGAACCTGTATCGCCGGCGGTTCTTTCATACTCATTGATAACTTTTGTTTTTTTCTCTTTCGTCAACATCTTCTCTAATACCTTTCATTAACCGTCATTACAAACAAATGCCCGCACATCGGGCCGGACAGGGCATTATATACTTTAAATGCTTTGTTGCAATAGTTTTATTTGCGAATAACAAACAAAGTTTTTCCAGACACCGATTGCACAGTTTTTTTATAGCAGCCGAGTTGCGGAAGCAACCGGATAATTTTCACATTGAAACCATTTTATCCGGCCGCTTCCGCGGCACAGCTACTGTTGGTTTTTCATTGACTTTTGACCTAAAAAACGCTTGTAAGTCCTTATTTTACATTGCGCATTTTGTGTATAAGTCCTTATTTTACGTTGCGCGTTTCGTGCATAAGTCCTTATTTTACGTTGAGAAAAGTGGGGCAAAAACAGCATTCTTAAGCCAAAAATCCATTCAATATATTATTGAGCCGGAAATCGCAGTAGCGTTTTTGAGCTAAAAACGCATTCAGGACATTGTTGAACCATAGAAAAACTGCAAAAATTTGAACGTTTTTGAATTTTTTTGACACTTTTTGAACGTTTTTGCTCACTTTTTTGCCGTTTTTGAACGGTTTTTTGCCGATTTTGAGGCCATTTCAGCCCAAAAAAACAAGACTAAACAATTCGGGTTATTCGCCGAAGGCGAATAGTTTTGAGTTCTGAGTCTTTAGTTTTGAGTTGAGGAATCGCCTTTCAGCGATGACTTTTTTAAAAAAATTAGCCACTGATGAACACTGATAAACACAGATTTAAAAAATTCAAAAGAATGGATTCCCGCTTTCGCGGGAATGACAAGGTCAGGGTTGAGATTTCTCCGCTCCATTCGCTTCGCTCATTCCGGTCGAAATGACAATGGCGCACTTAATAATCGGAATTGGTACAAGGCACGAAGACACGAAGTTTTTTAGACACGGATTACACAGATTATTTAGACACTGATTTCACAGAGGAAAAAAAGAAATACAGAAAAATGGATTCCCGCTTTCGCGAGAATGACAAATGAAATAGTTATGAGTCTTGAGTCCTTAGTTTTGAGTTGAGGAATCCGCTAACAGCGGATAGATTATTTCACCACGGAGGACACAGAGAGCACAGAGTTTTTGTTAGCCACTAATACCAAGTACGAATAACAAATGCGTACATACGTCATTCCGAGCGTAGTCGAGGAATCTAAAAACGACAGATTTCTCCGCTCCATTCGCTTCGCTCGTTCCGGTCGAAATGACAATGGCGCACTTAATAATCGGAATTAGTATAAGGCACGAAGACACGAAGTTTTTTAGACACGGATTACACAGATTGCACTGATTTTTTATTTTATTTTTAGACGCAAATTTTGAAAAAGTAAAAAAGCAAAGTAAACTGCAACCCCCTGATGAATCAGGGGGCTAAATGGCGATGAGAAAATGATGAACCATTTGTAAAACAACCCCGGTAATGTATTGCCGAGGCTAACTGAGATTTCTCCATGCTGATTAAAATGATGACAACTTATTCCGGCCGGTTACCCGGCTCGGCTTCTACGTGGTGGGGACGGAATAAACAATATGTGGATACCCGCAGGGCAAGACCCATTCGGCTTCGCTCAGGGTAGGCTCTACGGGCTAAATGGCGGTGGGAACAGAATAAATAATATGTGGATACCCGCTTTCACGGATATGACAAAATTGCTAATGTCCCACCACGCTGGAGATTTTGAAGATAGGCAGCAAAAGCGCAATAGCAATCGTCCCAATTATAACGCCCATCACTATAATCATTACCGGCTCTATCATTGTAGTAACAGTCTTTATAGATACCTTGAGCTTCTTGTCATAAAAACGGCTCACCCTGTCGCATACAGGCCCAAGGTTTCCACTCTTTTCGCCTGCACGAATCATCTGAAGAATGGCTGGCGCAACAAGTTCGCTATACGAAGCAGCTTTCATAGCCTCAGAAAGCTGAAGTCCAGCTTCAACCCTATTACAAGTTTCCGTCCAGAATACTCGGAAATACCGATTGTCGGCAGAATTTTTCACAACCTCCAGAGTCTCCAGCAAAGGCACGCCAGTATTGAGCATCGTCGCCATAATCCGAGTGCTCCGGGTCATTATCGTATCAATGAACATATTGCCCAGTACCGGCAAATAAATTTTGATATAGTCTGTCACCCTTTTACCTTGGACAGTTTTGAGCCAATAGTACAGCCCGCCCACGATAGCCGCTATAACCGCTGCCGTCATCACCGCCGACTGCCAGTTTGATGCCAGTTTGCTAACGCTGACCAGCATTCGCGTAAGTTTTGGAAGTGCCTGCCCGCGAGATTCATAAATTTTCGTAAATTTCGGGAGTACAAAAAACATCAGTGTAAAGGTCGCAAGCACCGCCACCACCATCATTATGCACGGATACACTAATGCGCCCTTAATCTGTTTTCTGGTCTCGGTTTCGCTTCCAAGATAATCGTCCAACACATCGAGCATTTCCGGCATCTGCCCCGAAACCTCCGAAGCCTCTATAACACTGACAAACATCGAATCGAAAATTTTTGGATAAGCCGCAAGTGCCCCCGAAAAGCTCTCACCATTTTGCAATCTATCGGAAATTTTATACAAAACATCCTGGAAATAGCCGTACTTAGTTTGCTCTGCGATTGCTTCAACACCCTCACTAAGCACTACTCCACTGCTGAGCATTACCGAAAGCTGGCTGGCAAAAAATGAAAGCTCTCCCAGCGCAACCTTGCCCCGAATGATGTCGTTACTGGCAGCAGTGCTGTTGGATGGCATCAGGTTTTTCAGGATATTTTCAGACATTTAATTTTCTTTCTATCGCTCTGAATTCGAAACCCGCACAATTTCTTCTATTGTCGTTATGCCAGCCTTTACTTTCTGCAATCCGTCGAGCCTTAACGGCACAAGTCCAGCCTTAATCGCTTCGGCTCTTATTTGTTTCAGATTCGCACCTTCCATAATCAGTTCCTGAACAATCTGGTTTGGCATAAACAATTCGTGAATAGCAATCCGACCCAGATACCCGGAATTGCGACATTTTTTACAGCCCAATCCGCGATAAAATTTTTCGACCGGCCCGATAGCTTTTTCCACCATATTTTTCATCGTTACCGACGGCTCATATTCTTCTTTACAGTTTGAACAAACCTTGCGGACGAGCCTTTGAGCGAGTACTCCAACCAGCGATGCACCGACAAGATAAGGGGCGACCCCCAAATCCATCAGCCTTGTAACCGCAGAAGGAGCGTCATTTGTGTGAAGCGTAGAAAACACCAAATGGCCAGTAAGTGCCGCCTGAACAGCTATATTGGCAGTATCGTCATCTCGAATTTCACCAATCATCACAACATCCGGGTCCTGACGCAAAAGGCTCCTTAGTGCCGAACTGAACGTAAAACCTGCTGCCGTATTGACCTCAAACTGGTTAACGCACGATATATTCGCCTCAACCGGATCTTCGACGGTGCTTATATTTACTTCTTCGCTGTTCAAATCCGACAGCATCGAGTAGAGGGTAGTATTTTTGCCAGAACCAGTCGGGCCGGTAACCAGAACGATTCCGTTTGGTGCCTGGATATTTTCCTTGAGCATTTTCAGATTATCATAGCTAAAGCCCAGAGTCTCCAGATTGTACATCATTTTCTGGGCATCTAAAATTCGGATAACAACCTTTTCGCCAAAGTTTCCTGGCATAACCGAAACTCTTAAATCGATTGGCCTTCCATCAACCATCACGTGAATACCACCATCCTGCGGCAGCCGTCTCTGTGCAATATCAAGCTCAGCCATAATTTTTATACGCGAAACTATCGCAGAAAGCATCTGGTGTGGAGGCCGAATCTTTTCATAAAGCTGGCCATCAACACGATACCTCACACGAAGTTTTTTGTTGTCCGGCTCAATATGTATATCACTTGCATTTTCGTGTACCGCGTTATAAACGAGATAGTTAACCAGCTTGACTACCGGCGACTGTCCGGCAACTTCTTCAAGATTACCGATATCCTCGGATATGTTTTCTATCAGTGTAAAATCATCAAGCCCGGTTTCGTCTATAATATCATCGATAACAAAAACGTTTGAGGCTGGCATATAGGCCTGAAGTGTTGCCTGTATATCTTTTGCCGTGGCACAGACAATCTGAACACGACAACTGCTCAGGCGTTCAATTTCGTCTATTAAAAAAACGTTGGAAGGTTCGCTGACCGCAATGGTAAGTACATCATTAACCTTAAACAGCGGCAAAACGATGTGTTCTTCAAGAAAATCTCTTGGCAGTATTTCGATAATTCCAGGGTCGCAGATTTTTGGGTTTATCTGCGCGTAAGGAACTTCGTAAACCGCAGCTAAAGCCGAGGAAACATCGTTATTGCTGCAAAAGCCGTGCTCAACAAGGAGTTCGCCGAGCAGCTTTTTGTGCCCGCTGCCCTTCTGGTGCGAAAGAACCTGCTCTATATGCTCGTCAGTTACGATACCTCTTTGCTGAAGAATCTCACCAATCTGCATTTTGCTGTTTACTGCCGTTTTCATAATACCTTCCGTCAAAAACTTAAAATCCCTATGTAAAGCTCTTCACCGCTTCGCCAAGCTCATCATATTTATCAAATTCTTTTTCGAGTCGGGTAATTTCGAGAATCTTATTAAAATTGTCATCAATGCCCGCGATTTTCAGCTGACTTCTATTATCATAGCAATGTTCTCTCAGCCACAATAGCTGTTCGAGTCCGCTGCTGTCGATGAACGGCATCTTGCTGACATCAACAACGATTCCCGCCATATCTTTCCGCATAACCTCTGCCATCTCATCCTGGAATGTCTTGCAGTATTCCTCCACAAACTCGCCGTGCAGCTCTATTACGGTAACATCTTTATAGTCTTGTTTTTTTATTTTCATCTCAACAAAGCTCCCACTGCCACAGTTCCATAATCGTTAAAATTATCGCTGTAATAATCTTCCATCCTGCCAGTTTGCAATATCTCCCACAATTTTTCGACATCACTCTCGATGAACAGCTTCCCTATTTCCGGGTCGAACTGTCCGCCAAGCCCTGCTCTTATTTCATCAATAGCTTCCTGCACGCCCATTGCGTTTCGATATGTACGTCTTGAGGTCATCGCATCAAAGGTATCTGCAACCATAACGATTTTGCCTGCCAGTGGAATATATTCACCGCTGAGGCCATTGGGATACCCCTTGCCGTCAAATCTTTCGTGATGGCTCAAAACTCCCGGCACAACATCGCCCATCTGCTTAATATCAGAAAGAATCCCCGCTCCGATGGCCGGATGCTCCTTTATCTGGTCGTATTCTTCTTTGGTTAACTTGCCATCCTTGCCAAGCACCAATTCGGATATACCAATCTTGCCTACATCGTGCAGCAGTCCCGCAAGATATATCTTCTGAATTTCTTCAGGCTCCATAGAATGGTACTGCGCATAATGCTCGGCTACCCACCTGCTTACAAACGCCACTCTTTCCGAATGGCCTCTTGTGTACTGGTCTTTGGCATCGATACTATTTGTAAGGGCTTTAAGAGCGCCTATGAACAATTCTTTCAAATCGCTGAACAGACTGTTGTTTTCGATAAACACCGCACACTCGTTAGCTACCGAGTTAAAAAGTTTGGCATCGATACTATCAAAGTCAGGCTTATCAATCCTGTTTGTCGCGACCATCATACCCATAATTTTATCATTGCTGTAAAGCGGAACAGCGACGATATTTTTTACCCTGCTGTCCCAGCTATACTTAAAAGGCGAATCCACTTCGCTATCGAGAAGCACATCAAACCCGGATTTAATTTCGCTGCGAATCCTCTCATAGAGCACCTCCTGGTCGAACTCGTCCCTGTAATCGATTGCCAATAGTCCCGTCCCGGCGGTAAGAACAAGTTTTTTCGTCTGCCCAACACGTTTTTCAACAAACACCGCAATACCTTCAACATTAACCAATTCGGTGAGATTATCGCAGGCCATTTGCAGGTAATTTGAATCCGTATGAGTAACTTTCATACTGTTGCTCATTTTATACAAAAGCATAAGCTCTTCATACGTCTGAGCTAATTCTCCGCTCACCAGTTCTATCTGCTGGTGATTTTTGAAATCATCGTCAAGACTTTTTGCGAAATTACTCAGCAGCAACTTCAGAAAAACCATCTGCTCTGCCTTATCGCTGCCGGCATCAATTAACAAAACGGCTGCCAAACCAAGGCCATCTCCCAATTTTGCGCCAACCATTTGCCGGCTGGCAATTAGAGCCTCCGACTTGTCAGCCAACAATCCCGAAACAAATTCCGACATCTGCTCAAAATCGCTTACAAAATTCCCGCCATCGCAGTATTCGATGATATTCATCTTGTCATCATAGACGTAGAAGTTAACTCCAAGTTCGGCCATTTCATCGCCGAATTCTTTTACAGGCCTCAGCCCGGGAATCCTGATTTTGTCATTTGCAGTCTTTATCATAGTATCTCAAATCTACAGTTAAATTCTAAGGGAACCTCTAAAAATTCATTTTGGCGAACAAGCGAATCTTTTTGCTGCCGGACTGCGTCAAACAAAAGCCGCTTGAACTACGGCTCAAGCTGATTTGTCTTTCTTGCCGGACAACAAAATTTTTCTACTTGTCGCTCAAAAGCAATTATTAGAGCTACCCTTAACTTTTCCTGTTTTTTACTTGCTTACCGGCTGACTTACAACATCTTCCACGTGTCCCAGCAACTCTTTCGGACTGAATGGCTTACTCAGACATCTGGAGATATTGAGTTTCCCCTGCAATTGGTCATCAATGGCAAACCCTCTTGCCGTCAGCATTATTATCGGCATCGACGTAAACTGCTCGTCCTGGCGAATTTTTTCTATCAGCTCTATCCCTGTCATTTGCGGCATCTGATAATCTGTTATCAGAATATCAGGCTTTTCCGACAGGCAAAGCTCATAAGCCTGTGCCCCATCTTCTGCCGTAACGACATCGAAACCGTTATTCCTCAATTTCATCGCCACCACCTGAACTATATGCACTTCATCATCGGCAACTACTACTTTTCTCTTATCCATTATAAGCTCCTTTTAATTTGTTAATCTGCTAACGCTTTTTCAGCTATCAACGGCAACTCGAAACCGAAGCAACTGCCCCTGCCCACTTCGCTGGTTACAAAAACCTGACCGTTATGTATCTTTTCAACTATCTGTTTCACAAGGTTGAGTCCCAACCCTGTCCCTTTTGCGCATTTATTGTTGGCCTTTACCCTATAGAATTTATCGAAAACTCTCTCAACATCTTCTGCCGGAATACCCACGCCCGTATCGGCTACGCGTATCCTGACGACCTGCCTTGCCTCATCGACTTCGCTATCGACCGTAACTGTGCCATCATCAGGCGTGTACTTAACCGCGTTACTCAACAGATTTATAATAACCTGCGAAATCATATCCTTATCCGCGGCCACCTGGTCAAAAACAATCGCTGTCTCTTCTTTAACTTCAATATTCTTTTCAGCGGCATAGCTTTTTATCATCTGCACCGCATCGCGTACTAACAGTGTGGCGCTTAAAGGCTCCTTAGTAACTTTTATCAGCCCCGATTCAATTCTCGAAACGTTCAGAATATCTTCAATAAGCCGATTAAGCCGTTGCGCCTGAGTCTGAATTATCGAGTAAAATTCTTTCCTCGTTTTCTCATCTGCCGCCTCACCGTCAGCAAGCATTTCCGAATACGCCGTAATAGATGCCAGCGGAGTTTTCAGCTCGTGCGATACGTGACTGACAAATTCGTTCTTCATTTGCGAAATTTCTTTCTCGCGAGTAACATTATGCAATACGCTCACCGCACCGCAAATTTTGTCTTCCTCATCGAATATACACGAAACAATACAATCGTATATCGTAGGTCCTTCTTCGCCTTTGAGCGTAAGCTCGTGCCTTATATCCCGAATCTTGCCCTGTCTGCTCTTTTTGATTAGCCTGACAATTTCCGCATTCTCCACAAGCTCATCAAGGAGTTTAAGAACCGATTTTTCAACATCAAACCCGAATATTCCCCCTGCTGGCTCATTAGCCACAAGCAGCCTATCGTTAACATCCGTTACAATAACCGCATCACTAATACTATATATGATTGCCTCGGTATTTTGCTTTTGTCTTTTCAAAAGTTGAACCTGCAATTTATAGTCTTTCGCCTGCATTGTGCTTTCGATAACTTTTTCTCTCTGTGCTTTGTAATCGTGCTTGAGACTCTCGACCTGTACGATTAGCATCTTCGCCTCAAGATACAATCTCCATCCCATCCACCCTGTAATACCAGTCGCTGCCAACCACCCTACAATTTCAAGAACATCCACCCCACCTGCCGGCAAGACCACCAGCATACAAAGGCAAGCGCATCCCAAAGCTGCCAAAAACATATAAACTTTATTAATCACAATTACTCCTTGTCTTTCGACTCATTCCAAAGTTGCTTACCTGCGAATCCATTTTTCGTCTAACTCTTTGCTCATCCTCTCCAGCGAACGTCTTTCAATATTTTCATATTTATCGATATCTGTTTTAGCCAGAATAATTTCTTTAAGCTGAACAGCTTCAAGAGCATTTGGCCTGAACCCGATTATCCAGTTCAACTCATTCAACGCTTTTTCATATTTGCCGTCTTCATACAATTTAACAGCCTTGTTGTACCGGTCTTCGTAAACTCTGGCCCGTGAAACAGACATCATCCGCTTGCGTGAACCTTCGACAATTCTGTCAATATCAGCCTTTCTTTCGTTGGCAAGAGTATCTTTCGGCTCATTTATAATATGAGGAGTTATCAGAATAACCAACTCCGTACGAACATTAGTATCAGATTGATTTTTGAAAAGGGTACCGATAATTGGCAAATCACCGACAACCGGAACCTGGGTAACACCATTTGTAAGATTATCCTTAAACAACCCGCCAATAATTATTGTTTCACCGTCTTTGGCCATTATATTAGTTTTGACAGTAGTAATCGTTTTTATAGGAATTCCGTTATCTTGAAGGTCAGCCGTACTTTCTTCAGGATTAATCTCCATTCTTATGTTCCCATCATCGCATATATAAGGCCGGAATTTTAAAATTGTACCACTTTCAAGAAATGCTACCGATGTTGTCTGTGTACCGCTTGAGTTATCTGTTATACTTTCGTTATATCCACGCTCTTCACCGATGTTTATATATCCTGCCTGTTTGTTGAGCGCCATAATTTTTGGATTAGCCAGTACGGTCGTATCCGTAACACTTTCAGATGCAGTAATCAGCGATTCTATTTTGCTATGGTTAAATCCAACAGTCAGGCCATGACCGCCGGTGTCAGTTAGACCCGATGTTGTTCCGAATGCAAAACCGTTAGTTCCTGCTTCAACGGCAAGACCTTTAATTGAATTCCAGTTTATGCCGAACTGCGTAGTCTCATTAAGTTTCGCCTGCAATATAGTAACTTCGATAAGCACCTGCGAAGGCCGCACATCAATCTGTTCTATCATCTCACTGATTTTCTCTATGCGTTCGGGAAAATCATAAACACTAACCATATCCCGCATACTCATCGTATCGCCACCAGTGCCCGCCTCGGTATCAACAGCAGCCGCTGTTGTGGTAGAGATTTTACCGCTACCGCTAAGTACTGGCGTAATAAGCAATTTCACCTCTGCCGCATTAACATAGTAAAGCGTAAAAACTTTGCTCGTTAAACGCGACTTATTTTCCTTAATCTTCTGATACTCCTCAGCACCATATATCTTTATAAAATTGCCTTCCACGTCATATTTAAAATCGTTTCCGAGTATCGCCGAAAGAGCCTGAGCAAATGTAACCTCGTAAAGACTGGTAACATTCAATTGGCCGTTAACTCTTGTCGATGGGATAATGTTCTTACGGTACTTCGCCGCCAAAAAACGCAACGCATCCCGGATAGACATATCCTTGCTGAAGTTAATCGACTGTACCATATCCCCATCTATCGCAACATCAGCCGCTACTGCTTCCATCTGGCCATAGGCGACCGCGCCCTTTTGTTCCAGCAAAACATCTGTGCCGACCTCGTTGGCATCGGTCTGTCCGATAACTATCGCTGCCACAGTAGAAAGCATAAAGATTGCCGCTACCGAGAGGTTTTTGATTTTAATTTTTCTGTTATTTTTCATTTTTCTTTTCATTGTAAAGTCCTCTTATATTTATTGGTTCATCTGAGCCGGCTGTACCATTTTCTTAACGACCACTGCCCCGCCGCATTCCAACTCAACCTGCTCATCGTTAATGCTCAAAACTTTGAACACGTATTTTTCACCTTGAAACATAAAATTAAAACTCTGGCCCCTAACGACCAGTTCGTCTCCTATAAATGCCTGATGCTGCGCTCCTGTAACAATTGCTATCAGCTCTAACTCTTTAGCTGCCGCAGCAGCCATTTCATCATCCATATCTTTTACATTCGTCTCAAAATTTCCGTAATTATTATTCTGCCCCAGCTTCTTAAATCCCTTCCATCCATTCGAGGCAAAAACATCCTTCACAAGCCTGTCGTGCCTTGCCTCAACGTATAGTAGCTCTCTATAGGTTATCGCGTTATCGTTGGCAGTCGGCAAATTCGCCCGTACTGGTGCCGCGGAAACCGTTGAAACGCCGCCGGATTTGGGCTTTTTGAGCAAAACCCTGCCCCACAAAACCGCCATAAAAACCACAAGACAGACAGCAGCAATCACTTTTTTCTTCTGCTTATCGGCCCTGGCCCTGACAGCCCTTGTGTTTCTCGTATTCGGATTATTATTTTGCGATGCTCCCATTATTTTTTCCTGTAAAATATCTTCGCTTCCATCCGCATTGCCAGCAGACCGTCGTACTTATCACTATTCTTAAAGCTGACATATTCAACTTTCACAATTCGCTCAAACTTTTCCATCGATTTAAAGAAATCAAATATCTGCTCCGTCTTTCCGTTACAGCTTATTGTAACTGGAATACATCCAAGCACGCCAGCCTCTGTCTCACTGCCAGGCCGAATAACCAGCTCTGTTAATCCCTGCTCCTGCATCATGCCCGCTATTGTCTGAAGAAAAATTCCGTGCGAACGAGCCTGGGGCACTTTCAAATCATAGTTCTCGCTGTGTTCTTCTGCCCGGGCAATACATTCATAAATGTGCGGCAACTCCTGCATTTTCGCCGCCGCTTCGGCATTAGCAGTGATAAGCCTAAGGTTGGCGACCTCATACGCCTTGGCTTTTTTTACTGTCGGCAAATACTGCAACAGCAAAAATACGCCCGCAATAACAACTATTGCCGCTGCGATACAAAATTGTTTTTTTTCCGCAATTTTCATTTCAAATCAATTCCCAACCTTATAATTCGCCAGGTAGCAGCTTATTTCAAATTCACTTCCCTGACACCCTGCTATCGTAACATTCCTTGAATACCCCGGAATCACCTGCATAAAGTAGTCCGAATCCTCAAGACTGCTTATAAGCTGAGCAACTTCCGCCGCGCCAGCAGCCACTCCTGAAATAATGACGCTATACCTGAATTTTCCATTTCGATTATTATTTGTATTGCCATTTTGCCCATAAACCCTCAGTTGCTGCTTCTGCTGCTTTTTGTCTGATTTAAAAGGTTCAGTCTTAATCTCAAATTTATTCAAAACAACACGGCTGCCGAGCAAATGCGTCAACTCCGCCAGCACATTCGATATTTTCATTTTAGTTTCTATCGACTCAAGCACATTAACTTTGGCCTTAACCAACGCATAATTAGCTTGAGCCTTGCTGTATTCAGCACTGCTCTGCGATTGAATCGTACTGGCCTGCTGAAGTTGCTGATTTTTTGCCTTAACAACAGCAACTCTACCGTTAGCAAAAATGCTCCAGGCAACCATAATCACCAGAATCAACCCGATAGCGATATAGTATTCGCGATGTTTGCGATTCTGACTGCACTCGTGCTTATACCATTGAGGAAGAAAATCAATTTCTCTCACAACTTCCTCCTTTACTCTGGAAATCCATACCCTTCATACTGAGTCCGACAGCTACCGCCCATTCACAAAGCGGGCCTCTCTTGTCAGATGGAAAATCGGCACTGGAAAGGTCAAACCCTCTCAAAGGCTCCGGCACTTCGACATCTATCCCCAGATGTTTTTTCAACGCCTCTATCAGCGTTTGCTCATAAGCTTCGCTGCCTGCAAAAACCAGTTGCTCAGGTCTCTGCCCTCTAAACGTTACCGAGTAATATCTGAAGCACAGGCTTATTTCCTTAGCCAGCTCGTCCATCACCGAACCCATACTATCGATAACGATATGCTTCATTGCCGGGGCAATATCTTCTGTATCGCTATTATTTTTGAGCTTATTGCGTAAATGCATCGCATCCTCAACACCGATACCGAGCTTCGAAGCGATTTCACGATTAATATGTTCGGACGCAATATCTATCTGTTTGGCAAAAACTATTTCGCCGCCCGCCCCTATTATAACGGTCGTATGATTGCCGCCAACATCGACAAAAACGTTTGCTTTATCCTGGTCAGCACTCCTCCGCATACTCCTGTGCAAACTTCTGAACAAGGCACAAGGCACAGCATCAATACCTATCGATTCAACGCCAGCATCTTCAAGCATACTAACGTGTTCATCCAGAGCGGCTTTATCAACTGCCATCAGTATAATTTCGTTTTTAACTCCATCACCGTGCCGAATAGCCCCTGCCGAGAAGTACCGTATCTCGTGTACATCAGGTTTAAGTCCACATCGCTCAACTTCATTGCTTTTAAGTATTTTACTAATCTCGTTTTCATCTTCCGTCTTAACACGAAGGCTCTTTATAACCATATCCATATTTGAAACGCAAGAAATCACTCTATTTGAAACGAACCTGCCCCTTACCATCATATCCTTGATAGCCGAGACGATAGACTCCCTGCGAACCTTTGCATCATCAAGCACATCGCTCGGCAGAAGAATCTCGTCAGCGGCAATAACCGCTGTCTTATCCGCAGACTTCTGCAACTGTATCATACGAACACAATCAAAACTTATATCCAAACCGATAGGGCTGGTCCTGGTTCTGACAAAATCCATATTTTTAATTTTTGGAAGCGTTATCATTGAATACTCACATAACCCGTAACATTTTCGACATTAATAACCATCGTATAATCGCCCGCGGCAAGAGTTACTGTTCCGCCATCATCAGGTGAGCCGAGATAATTAAATTTGACGAATGACAGCGAATCGAAATCAACACTTTGAATATCAACCTCGCTCAGCCTGCTGTCGCCGGCAAAATTAAACTCATAGTCGCTTCCAATTCTTACCGGATGAGCGATAACATTGCTGTTTGCATCGACAATTTTATAACTCTCTGCTGTGGTATCAAAAACCACCGAATAATTCACCCCGCTGGTTATCGCCATACTCTTTGCGTACTCAATGTCAGAGACAATCATATTCGCCGCCGCCCTGACCTGAGAGCTTGCCGCCGAGCTGAACATTGGCACAGCAACAAGCGAGATAATCGCAAGTATCACCACTACGATAATAATCTCAATGAGCGTAAAACCCTTATGTCTGTTTTTATCACTGAGCATAAGCCCATCCTTTCAAAAAACGCATACACAACTGTTCACAAGAACACCCGTTATTATCTTTTCGACCGCCCAGCAACACGCCTTAACCTGTTTAAATACAGAAAAACCCATCAAGGGCTAAACCCGTACTGAGTTATAGGACTATTCCCGCTAAAGACACCTCTTCCGCAATTTTCAATGGAATAATGAATTTAAAAGACTAAAAAGCCAGGTATTAAAAATTTTCTACTTGCCGCTCAAAAGCAATTATTAGAGCTGCCCTTAAAGAAAACTTTGTTGAATGTCCCATAACAAACACCCCAACATCGCAATAGCATTTGCTATTTGACCATCGCAGCCTCACCCGATGGTTCGTGCTACTGTGTTTTTTCGATGTTCTTGAAAAACGCCCCCGCTGCCGGCGACCATTTGTCATAACTGCTGCTATCCGTCCAGAACTTATAGGCCGCCCTATCGGCACACGCTGTTATCGTAATTGTGTTGCTCCCATCGGCCATACTACCAATACTTTTCTTTTTCATAAAAAGAGCACCCACAACGACAAGGGTTGCATCTTCGGGGTCATCATCGCCCTTAACCCAGTCATCTATATAAGCCAGCCCCTCAATCGTCAACTCCGAATCCTCACACATTTTGAGGTTCTCGCTGGTTATCACTGCCGGAAAGTTTTTAGTAGCCGTGATGGTGTTGTTAGTACCCGTTATTTTCAAATTACCATCCACCACCAGCGTGCCGTTTATCGTAACATCATTCTGAATTTCCAAATTGCCATTACAATAATACACTCCAGCCGGATTTCCCGCCGTTGGGCCCAGCGGCTGCCCATTCAGCGGACTACCAACAGAACCCACCGAATACACCGTAGAACCTATTCGATAAGAGGTATCAAAATCGCTAACACTCAATCCCGGCAACGGTACTGGCGGAGTCCCATCCAGCACATTTTCGGTTTCACTGCCGGCCACATTTGCCGCGGTTATATTTTTTTTGGCGTAAGCGTCGCCTTTAATATCTGCCCATCCGCTAATATCGCCTTTACAGTAAATATCGCCATTAACTATTGTATTTGACTTTGATGACCAGTCATCACCGGTTCTAAGGCCAAAGCACGCATCAAGCCGAAGCTCTGCCGTCAAGCTGCTCTTGGCAATTCTCTGCCCGCCCCGCACGCGATAACCTGTACTTGTTATCTGATAATTGCAAAAGTCTATCCTGGTAACATTGACATCGTAATAATCACTGCTGCCGGAGACAAGCTGCAACCCCGTATTACCTGTCCAGTATTCGCCGCTGACATCCTGCGGATTGAGGAGCAACCCCCTTGCGTGTTCCAATCCCGACTCCGCCAAGCAATCCATCTGCGCTTTAAACTCGGTATTTACTCCGCACAAAAGCTCCACATCACCGCGAACGATAAAGCCCAGCGAAACAATTGTAATAGTCATCACCAGCGCTAATACAATTATAAGCGCAACGCCTGAATTCTTTTTGTCCGCAAAATATCTCATTACAATTTTTATCTATACCTGATTTTAAACTTTTTAAGGTTCCTCTTTGGCTTTGGCTTCGGCTTTGGCAGCTTTGGCTTTGGCTTTGGCTTCGGCTTCGGCTTCGGCAGCTTCGGCTTCGGTTTCGGCTTCGGCTTCCTGAGATTCGCCATCGTCATCATCAACAACTTCACCGCTGCCATTAAGCAGATGCCCCGCATAACATCTCAGCGAAGAACTTATCTGATACGGAGCCACACTGCCGTTTCTCTGGAAATCGAACTTCATCGCCAGATTCTTACTGAAAGGCGTACTAACATCGGTGGTAAACAACGCATCGACACAATCTATCATCACATCTGTATAGTTCCACACAGCCACCCCAGCCAGCGAAGAACGAATACTCCCGTCTTCAATATCAGCTATCGAAACTTCCCATCCCGCGACCGCTCCTGAGCACTCGAATTCAAGCAGTCTGACTTTATCCGTAGAGCTGTCATATTCGATATACATAAGTTCATTCGGATTTATCTTCCCATCGACGATGTCATCATCATTTTCCCAAATTGCGACCTCGGTGCCATTGTTTGCGCAGAGCAGCCTGCAATTTTTCACTAAGTCTGTAATTTTGAGAGTTGTAAATCTCAGCCTGCTCTGAAATTCTGCCGTGTCGTCAACTGAATCGTTAGCGACCCCCAGCGCAAAGGCCAGCGAAGCGACAGCCGTAAGAATAATCGCCATCACCGACATAGCCATTATCAGCTCTGTCAATGTGAAGCCCTTATTCTTAAAATTTTTAAAATTACGTTCAATCATTTTTTTTCTGTGTAAATCCGTGTCTAAAAATCATTTACTTTTCAGCCTGACAATTTCAGCTTTTTTCGCTCCGTTATGATGAACCCGCACGGTAATCCTTATAAAGTTTGGTTGCGGGTCAAGCCCATCCTGCTGGGCAGTATAAATATATTCACAAACCGCGTCCCTGCTGTAGCCTGCATAAAGATTGCCGGTCAGCACTCCTGCCCCGCCTGCCGACTGCATCGCACCATCGGCCTCGGTATAACTGCCATAGGTCGCAATGATGTCACCGAAATTTGTATTAACAATATCTTCGAGCAAATCGCAAGCAAGTTTCACCGCAAGCGTTCTGTTTACGCCTTCTTCCTGCACCGCGGCACTGCTGGCAAAGGGCAAAAGCAGCCCTGCTGTCGCGATAGAGAGTATCACCATCGCCATCATCGCCTCGGCGAGCGTAAAGCCATTATTTTTATAATTTTTAAAATTACGTTTAATCATTTTTACTATCATCCCAACACACAAAAAAGGCTGGTCAATCTTCCACAAAACTGACCAGCCGTATATTTTCTTCGACATTCAAACCGCCAAAGCATCTTTAGCGTATCTTACAACGCACTATGTGCAACAGTATCATCAGCATGGAAGGCACCGGTACTAGTGTTGAATTCCCACCCTGCACTGGCATCGCCAAGAGTCCCGTTTTCTGTTATTGTAGCCAAATCAGTAAATTGATTGGTAGGTATCTTCTGCATGTAAGGGCCGTAATCATTGACATCACCAACAGCACCGAGAACAGTTGTGTAGCCAGTCATTGCCTCGGTAAATGTCGTACCAGCATTCGCACCAGGCAATGCGCCAGAGTGCTGAATCTTGTACAACTGAATCTGCGAACGCATTGTCTGCAAATCGCTTACAAGGCTTGAAGTCTTAGCTTCGGCACTTGCGTCAGAAAACTGCGGAACAACGATAGCAGCCAAGATACCAAGGATAACGACAACAATCAAAATTTCCACTAATGTAAAACCGCTTTGCTTTTTCATTTTTTGCTCCTTTTAATAGAAAGGTTTTAATTTTTAGTTTTTAATTTTTCAGTTCAAAAACTCTATTTTATTTCCAAGAGTTCATTCGGCTTATCAAACTACAGACTTAACTGCCATACCACAAAGCCGAATCTGTACTAACACTGAAACCATCCGCGTCCGATAAAATTTTAAAAAGAGCTGCTCTAATTTAAAACACAGCAAACTCATCCTGCCAAAGTAGAACATAAGAAATAAATACAGAAATGCAAAAAAAGGGGGTAAAAACGTGTAAAAAGCGTAAAAAAGGCGTTTTTAAAGGGATAAATCGCCGGTAATTTTGATTAGCCGTACGTTTTGGCCTTTGTGCTCAAGCTCTATCCTGATGCAGTCGAGCGACTCTAAGGCCGGCAGTATTTTATTTGCCCATTCTATCAAAACCACCGCCGACGGTCCGATAAACTCCGCAAATCCCAACGCCTCGAACTCCGCAACCGACTCGGCCCTGTACGCATCTATATGGTAAACATCGAATTTGCAGTGATATTCGTTAACCATCACGAACGTCGGACTATTAACGCTGTCGCCATCTGCCCCCAGCCCCGAAGCAATACCTTTGGCAAGGTGCGTCTTGCCGCTGCTTAAGTTCCCATCAAGACAAATAACCTCTCCGCCTTTAAGAGTCGCGCCTATTTTCCTGCCGAGCCGAATCGTCTCATCAACTGAGTTTGAAATAAATTCAATCGTTTTGCTTTGCACTTCTACCTCTTCTCCCTCAAGTGGTCAAACCCGCCGCTGACCAGTTCGCTCACTTCCCCGCTGACATTTTTAATACAAACTCGTCCTGAATTATTAACAACACCTATTTGCGTTACTGGAACTTCCATATCCCACTTACCCATAAGCCCCTGAAAATTATCTTCGCTGATAGTAAACAGCAGCTCAAAATCTTCGCCATCATTGAGCGCAGCGGCCAAAGGAGCTTCAGCTTTTTTCGCCTGGTCGGAAATTGGCACTTTAACCGCCTCGACTATCGCTCCAACACCGCTGTTGGTACACAGTCGATTCAAATCGGTACTAAGCCCATCGCTTATATCCATCATCGCCGTCGCGCCCGCCTGAGCAATAGCAATCGCCTCGTTAACTCTCGGCACAAAATGCAAATGCTTACCTGCCGGTGAACCGCCCAACAAGCCGGTAACACATAAACAATCGCCGGCCTTGGCTCCGCTTCGCCTGACCGGCTCCGTTGGCCCAGGCTCACTCAGCATCGCAACGTTTATCGCAAAAGGCTTGGGCCAACTGGTTATATCGCCGCCGATAAGCTCGCAATCAAACATCTCTCCCGCACGGACAATTCCCTTATGCAGCAGTTTCAATTCCTCACTCCCTGCCCCAATACTAACACCCCTGGGCAACGCAACCGAAACCACCGCCGCTACCGGCAAAGTTGCCATCGCCGCGCAATCGCTAAGACTAACCGCCATCGCTTTATAGCCAACGCTTTCAAACCCCGCTTTTTCCAAATCGAAATGCACTCCATCCAGCAGCATATCTGTTGTGATTAGAACGGACTTGCCGCCGCCCAAATTGAGCTGTGCCATATCGTCGCCGATACCTATCGGAAATCTCTCGCCGTCTGCGGTGCTGTTGGCAGCGAACCATTTAGTTATTTCGTTTTCACCTGTACTCATCTTTCGCTCAGCGTTTTTTTCCAATAGCAAATTTGCTCCTGAGCTTGTGCGCTGCCTGCTGCCCCCGCACTTGCATAGGCTTTGACAACATTAGCCGCACCAAGCGAGAGATAAACATCTTCTTCGATTGAGGCGCAATGCTTTTTAAACTCGCCCAGCTCAACGTCGCCAAGTTTGACAGCATTCGCTTCGCAATCAGCCACAACCGTCCCCACTATCCCGTGCGCAGTTCTGAAAGGCACACTTTTCTTAACTAAATACTCCGCAAGAGCGGTAGCGTCGAGAAAGCCACCATCGAGATTCGCCTCGATATGTTTCGCGTTGAATTTCGTATTATCAACAATCGCCTTGACCATATCCAGACAAGCTCTCGCGGTATCAGCGGCCTTGAAAACGTGAATTTTATCTTCCTGCAAATCGCGGTTATACGTCGATGGCTGTGCCTTGAGAATCGTCATTATCGCCATAAGTGCTCCATACGCCGCTCCGGTCTTACCCCGCACAAGCTCCAGCATATCGGGATTGCGTTTTTGCGGCATCATACTCGAACTCGTGCAGTACTTATCGCTTGTTTTGATAAAGCCAAATTCGTTTGACGAATATATAATCCAGTCCTCGGCCAGTTTCGACAGATGAGTCATAACCAACGAGCAATCAAAAATAAACTCCGCACAAAAATCCCTGTCCGAAACCGAATCGATACTGTTATAAGTAATATCGGCAAAGCCTAACTGCTCGCACGTATTTTTCCTATCGAGTGCCAGCGTACTCCCTGCCACCGCTCCGCTGCCCAATGGCGAAACATTCAGCAGAGTCCTGCAATTTGCGAGCCTGGCCCAATCCCTCTGCAACTGCTCAACAAAGCTCAGCAGATACGCCGCGATAACGATAGGCTGTGCCCTCTGCATATGGGTATATGAAGGCATCAGATTTTCCGTGTACTTGCCCGCCAGTTTCACAAACGCTCCCTGCAACAGCGAAATTTTCACCTGCAGAATTTCTATCTCGTCCCGCATCCACAATCGGATGTCCGTTGCAACCTGGTCGTTACGACTCCTGCCGGTATGGAGTTTCTTTCCCGGCTCTCCGATTCGCCTGATGAGCGCCGCTTCGATTGCCATATGAATATCTTCGCAGGCCTTATCGAACTTGAACTTCCCTTCGCTGATTTCGTGGGAGATTTCGAGCAGCCCGTCCTTAATCAACTTGCACTCATCCTTTTTGATGACGCCGATACTGACCAGCATATTCGCGTGGGCAATCGAGCCTGCAATATCATATTTGTAAAGCCGTTTATCATAGGAAAGCGATTCGACAAAATCGATTGCCAGCTCATCCGGATTTTCTTTCAGCCGATGCTCCCAACTCTTTTTAGGCTCTGCCATAACATATCTCCCATCTTTTATATTTTGTACTTTTTTATCTATGTGAATCTGTGTCTAATTTTCTCTCTGATTTTGGCCTCGTCTTCCATCGCCGATGAATCCACCAATACTGCGACGGGTCTTTACGAATACCCATTTCAAACGCCTTGGTATATTCCGCTGTAATCCATTCCAGCGGGTTGGTTTTATCTGCCCACTCACTTGGCATAATAACCCGTTCAACTTCAATCTCGAAGAAAAATCTGTTTTCCACTCTCCTGCTAATCCCAACACATATCGGGATATTATATTGCATTGCCAGCAGAGCGATACTTTTATACGAGCTGGCCTTTCTGCCGAAGAAGTCAACGAACACCCCTTTTTTGCCCGCATCCTGGTCTGCTACAAAGCACAGCGTCCCACCGCCTGCAACAATTTTTTCCATCTGGTCAGCAGCACCTTTTTTATCGATAATCTTTTGCCCCTTCTTTTCGCGAATGCTGTAGAGATAGCGATTGATAAACTTATTATCTAATGGCCGAGCGATACTAAAGATATTGAATCCGAACACGCCCAGCAGATACCCCATTATTTCAAAGTTGCTGTAATGGCCGGCGACCATTATTAAAGGCCGCCCTTCCTGCATCATCCACTTAACACGTTCGATATTCTTGTACGTTGAATATTGCTCCCAGTTGTCCCTGTTTATAATTCTCGGCGTAAACAGAATATCAATAACGAGCATCACCAGTTGCTCGAAACTTCGCCTGCCGGTTTTGGCAATCCACTTATCGTCTTTTTCCGGATAGCTGGCTTTAAGGTTATCGATAGCCCGCTGCCTGCCTCTGGGATAATGTTTCCAGAGTGCCCGCCCCAAAAAACAGGCAAATTTCAGCATCGTTTCGACTTTGAACAGGAACACGACACATAGCACCGCTCGCAACAGAATGTACAGCAGCCAATGTTCTACGAGTGTCTTTTTGCGTTTTTTCCGCCTTCTTTTTCGTTCGGTGTTAGCCATAGATGCAAATTGTACGCTTAAAACGAGCGATGTCAAGCACCTACCCACGCAAGACTGTTTTTCCCATCGCCTGACGTTAATGCAAAATTTCCGGTTCGCGATAGTAGTTCACGCCTAAAATATCAAGCCGTTTAAGATAAATTTTGATTCGCTGTTTATAACCCTCAAAATCTTTTTGATTCTGCGGTGTCCAGGCAACCTCAGAAAGTTCACACATCCTTGGAAAAGACATCAGTTCAGCCTCTCCTTCTGTTTTAATATGTTCAGTCCATAGGCAGCCCTGTACTCCTATGACATTTCCAAGAAAATCAAAAACTTCATCGTTTCCCGCACAATAAACATCTTCAAAAACGCCCCATTTTGCAGCAACCTCAAATTTTCGGCCTGTACAGGAAAGATTCGGAAAGGCTGCAAGAACCGCAACGCAATGGCCCAGCATCTCAATCTCAGGGACAACCGTGATATGCCTGGCCTCGGCATAACGAACAATTTCCTTTATCTCATCCTGCGTATAAATTTTGCCATATTTCTGGCCATCCTCATAATCTCTGACCAAGTGTCCGTCATCTGTTCAGCACCTCAATAAAAAAAAAATCAACATTTTTAATTTTGCATCGGCATATACACAGAGATTGGCAACAGATTCAACCAAGAGGAATCAGGTTTCTTAGTTTTTCAAACTGTTTTTCAAACGGATTTGCATCACAGTTAATCAAGGGGGAATTTTAGTCGATATAAGGAATTCACGGGCTTGCGGTCTGTCAGTACCGCATTGGTAAACAGAAAACCTGTGTGAAAAATGATAAAGAAAGATAGAGGACACGATAATGGAAAAAGTACTTAGGTTAATGATAGTTGTCAGCGTAGTCATTATGATAACATCATGGGTCTCTGCGGATATCACGGTCGGAGTATATGAAGTGGATGGCAATACGCCTTTCGATGACCGTGATATTATGATTGGAGAAAAATTAACTATCGTTGTAAGCTCTGATACCAACGATTTTTGGAGTGGCGGATTATTCACTTCTGGCAATCATAGGTTGCGAGCAACATTGAGCGGAAGAGACAACGACCCTAACACGAGAGATTGCGAGTTGTCGCATTATGAGGCGGCAGGGGATATTGCCAAAGTTACCGGCTGGCAAGATTCGTCTATATGGGGCTTCGATTTATATACGTCTGATATAAATGACAGCAATTTTATAGCTGGTAACTGGTTTATAATAGATTATGAGGCTGAGGCGATAGGTGATTGTAATGTTGGCTTTTATGATTATAACACAAGTTGGTCTGACCCAAATTATTATCTCTATTTTTATCATATCCCAACGCGAGATATAAAACCGGACGGCGTGGTCGATTTTCTTGATTTTTCTATTCTTGCTCCACAGTGGTTCGCTATAGATTGCAACGAGCCCAATTGGTGTCAAGGTGCTGATTTCGATATGGATGGGGATGTAGATATTAATGATTTAGGGCTATTTATGGATTACTGGCTGTGGCCTAATGAAGGTGATGAGCCTGCCGAGCCTAATGAACCGAACTATCCGCTGGATCCAACTATTATTTATAGCATCGTTGATGCCAATGACAGTAACGAAATAACAATAGACGTTAATGACACTATCACTCTATATGTTAAACTGGACACGACGGATTCAAATAATGTAAGCAATTTCTGGATTGAGGTTAATATCTCCGATGTGAACCTTGGTTCAATAGACAATACTCCAATTGACTCAAATAATCCTCCACCAACTGCAGAAATTCTATCAGAACCAAATAGATGGGATACTTTTGACAACTTTGGGCCGGGTGATAATCAGGAAGAAGGAATTGTACTTGCAGGATACCATGTTGACGTGGCAATAAATGATGGCAATATGGCAAGTTTTGAATTTACCTGCCTGGGTCAAGGCGATGTTACACTGACTTTAATAAATGTGGATTCTTCAAATACAGACAGCAATTCTGTTTATCCTACACTTGAAAATATTTTGATTCATCAAAATGGCCAAGGCGGTGCTCCGTTAGGTGGGGGTGGAGGCGATGGGGGCGGCGAAGAAAGTATGATGATGGCAGAAGCAGAGGCTGAGCCAGAACCAAATGTTGCCGAATTAGCCGACTTCCTTGAAGAAATATGGAACGATGAAAGCGCACAAATAGATTCTACTGAAAAAGAATGGGACACATTTGTCGAAAGTGTAAGAAACTCTGAATAAGGATTTTGTCATAAAATATAAACGAAAAAAAGTTCTAAATGGAAGGGAATATTATGAAAATGCGAAATTTTATTATGATGGTTATTTTAGTACTTATTGTAAATACTTACACGTTAGCGAATCGGCAACTGGACTTTTTCAGACGCTTACCAGTCAGCCAGGAAGAACCTGGATTCCAGCGGGAACGATAAGAGCTACGCACCACGAATATAACGAATCGACAAAGTCAATCACAGAGTCGAGTGTTATCCTGAAATACGATGGAAATAGATTCTATTGGGACATCAACATTAATTCAATCGACAGTACAAACGAGTCGCAGGACAGCAACTCTCTTTCCCGTGAAGATTTTGATATGAACTGGAACAAAAGACGTACATTTGTCTGGGATGGTGAAAAATACACAATGTACTTCAGGCCAGGAAATCATGCGATTGTAACTGAGAATCCAATTGATATTCCCATTGTTGTTAATGGGCCACTAACTGCCGGAATTATTCCGTGGGGATATGGACTGTGCAGCTATAAGTCTCTTTTAGCCGCTGACTCTTCTGCTACAGAGGAAGAAATCAATGGTAAAACTCAGATAAATTTAACCGTACAAACAACTGTCCAGGAAATGGTTTTTGTGCTTGACCCGGCAAAAAATTATGCTGTCCTGTCCAACTCGGTAAATAGAGATGGCCGGCTTCTTGTAATGACAACTTTTGAAAACCACCAGTTCGTCGGCGGAAAATGGATACCGAGAACAATTACCATCGAAAGAAATAACCAGGACATACAGTCGGGGCAGTTTTTAACTTACGACCATTGGGATTTCGACTCGATAAGTACAACTGTACCTGAGCCTGCGTTTTTCAAAACTGCCTACGAAACCAAAGCTCTGGTTGAGTATAAATCACTAAATGCCGACAAAGCTGTTTTGTATTATTATTCTGACCAGGCTGATACCGAACTTCTTCTTGCAAACAGACTTGCAATTGTTTCCGAAAATGATGTTCAAAGTCAAAACTGTGCTTCGGTGGCTATGAAATATGCTGCAAAGCAATTGGGCAAAGATGCCAATAGTACCGAACTTTCAGGCCTGATTGATGATTCGGCTGAACTTACAAGTCTTGATAAACTGCTGCAGTTTAGTCAGCAATTGAATTTATATTCAGCTTGTGTAAAGACTGATTTAGCTTCGCTTTCAAATTTAAGCAATTGTCAAATCATTCTGCATTTACAAAACTCTGAACACTATATTGTTGTGAGCCATATCGATAACGAAAATGTTTGGGTGATAGATTTAACACGCGATAAATTCTATTATAATATCAAACAAAGAGATTTTGATATGCTTTGGGGGAATGGCGTAGCTCTGCTGGTCTCAAACTCCCCGCTGAATTTGCATGGTAACTTTACTTCGTTAACTACCAGCCAGCTTCAAAACATAAGGGGCGGTCTTCCAAATTACTCCTGCACTGAGCTTATCCAGGAATATGATGCTCAGTATTGTTCACAGGTCGGCGCTATTTGTTGCGGCGTATATAGAACATGGTATAATCGCTATGGCTGTGAAGAAGATGAAAACGGTGGTGAATGCAGCGGAAATCCTCCCGTGGTCGGGAATGTAAGGTCTCATTGCATTGAAGATCCGTATGACCCCGGAAGCTGCACTCTTACCGGGATATGGTACAGTCAATATATGCGTGCATGTAAATAATCCCGCTATCTTTCTTTATTAAGGGACCGCTGGTTTTCAAAGGGTTTTAACTGGCGGTTCCTTGTCCTTTTGTGGTATAATGAGCTTCCATGAAAGCTAAAGCCTTCACGCTCGTGGAATTGCTCGTTGTTATCGCAATAATAGCGTTGCTTATTGCGATAGTAGTGCCGAGTTTAAACACTGCCCGCAGGCAGGCGAAAATTGTTGTCTGTGGTTCAAATGTTAAGCAGTTATTGTTGGCTCTGAGTATTTTCGAAAATCAAAACGACAGATTTCCTTATTGTCATGATGGCTCTGTTACAGGTTCTTATATCGGAAATCAAAAATATGACAATCCGGGCAGGTGGTGGTTTCAATTGCTAAATATTTTTACAGGTGAGTACGATAAGACTACTGCTCTTCGTTGCCCATCCAGAAAAATAATAGACCCTGCAACAGAAGAAAAGATTCTTTGCGGAAACTATGGTATTAATCGTAATATCTGTAAAGATGCTCCCGGGCTAACTGCTATTGTAGGCAGTGAATTCTACGGCACACCTTTGAAGTCGACCCAAATCAAGTATCCATCCAAAACATTACTGCTCGTCGATAGCGGGTACAGTCTTGTCAGTTGGGAGGCTGCGATATATCCATTTGAAAAATTCACGGGACATTCAAGGCGAGAGGGTTCGTTTTATATTCCAGGAATGCAGATTAATCAGACCAGAAAAATTTTAGCGGGCCAAAGTGAAGATGCCATTAAAGGCCGCCACCGAAATAAAAAAGTTAATGTTGGATTTGTGGACGGCCATCTTGAAACAAAAAAAGCGGATACACTTTTCGTGGAAAAAACCAATAACGAATATAAAAACCTCCAACCTCTTTGGAAGCCAAACGGAAATTAGAGCAGTTTAATTTTTCGTGTTCGCTTTATGTCTGTTGCGGCTTCGGCTGACAGTATCAGAAATACTCACCCCACAACAATTTCTTCCTTGTCAGTCTTGTCCTGGCGACGGCCTAAATGCGAACAGAAGATATTAAAATGCTCTAAAAACCTGCGTTTTGGATAACCAAACCAATTTCATTGTCTGTTGGATAAATAACATTTATTATGGTTATAGGTTTATACTCATCGTTCTTTGACTGTTTTTGCCAGTGTTCCACTCTTCGAGGCAATTTTGTATCAGGCTCTACAAAACATCTCCACCTGTTATAGATAATGTTGCCTTTGACCGAATTCTCAAGCCACACCAAATCGTATATTTCAGTATTGGCAATTTTTATATCAGAATCTTTTTGACTGACTTGCTGCCATTTGGCATCAACATCTTTATTTAAAACATCAGGCATACTTTCGAATGGCAAAAGCCCCAGCGATTTACTCATAGTTTCAGATACTTTTAAAACAGCATCTTCATCAAGAGGTTTTATTTCGATTGAGCTGGAAATCAACGAGTACGATTTCTGAATTCTTTTATCGAGGTTCCACAGCACCAAACTTGAGTTTGTTTCACAGACTTTAACGTTTAAATCTCGTGATACCCAAATTTTTTGGATTGGTTCATCGCTTTCCAAAGCAAAACTGGTTAGGCAAATATTCCTAACCTGCTTGATAGCATTATATATCTGCTCAAGATCAACTGCTTTCGCGATATTGCTGTGCATTACAAAAAACACCACCAAAATCATCGCAGCGGCCGCCAGAATTGGTTTTACAAATGGCCTTAAATCCAGCCGACGTTTCTCTTTTCTTAATGCTGGGCCGAAAGCCTCTTGCGATTTCATTGAAATCTCAACTTTGATAGGCCACTGGTCGTAAGGACTGTTAGTATCAGCCAGCAGAGAATCTACACCCGTTTCGCCCTTAATTTTATAGCGTGTAACAACGCCGGATTCGTCCAGTTCTGGCTTCTCGGCAAACTCTTGCGCAAGTTTAAAAAGTTTCTTCTGCCCTAAACCAAGACTCTTTATTCTCTCAAACTCAGTTTGGCATTTCTCACAATTATCCAGATGTACCGTTATAGGCGTTGGAATCCTGACCGTTAAAGTTTCATCCACCAGTCCAGGCAGAAAAGGTCTGACAATTTTACAATCGACAAGTTTGTCTGTGTAAGCAAAGTGTAGCTTTAAATTAGTTAGTACTGCGGAATTATTTTCTGCATTTTTGCCGGCATCAACTTGTTTCAATTGTTTCGACAATAATACAATCTGTGACTTGCAAAACTCGCATTGCTCTAAATGCTCGGCTATTTCCGCAGGGATAAGCTCCACACCCTGCCTTGTTAAATAATCATAATAATATAATTTTGTTTTTTCGCATATTGGGTTATTAGAAAACATCATCATTGCCCTCTTTACTTTCAAGAATAATATCACGAACTTTCTTGAGTCCAACAGAAACATATCTGCTAATAGTTCTAGGGTTGATTTTCATAACTTTTGCGGCTTCAATTGTATTGCAATTGTCCCTGTATCTTAATTTTATAGCTAAGGCTTCATTAGCAGGCAGGTTTTTGTGAATTAGCCGGAACATTTTTTCCATTTCTTCTGTTTCAATAAGTTCTTTTTCGGGGCGATTTTTCTCAAGGCCGTCATATTGCTTGGCATACCGGTTTATTTTCATTTGATAACGGTCTATTTTCCGGAATGAATCTTTAATTCTGTTGGTTAGTACGTGGTACAAAAACCCCCGGATATTTCGTATATTCTTTGGCAGTGGCTTTGACAACAAAAACAAAAAAAACTCCTGATAAATATCATCCACCAAGTCCGCATTTCTGACATTAAACGAAATTACAGAACGAATAAACTCCTCATGTTCATCAAATATCTTTTGCACCGGACCCGTTTTGTCCGCTACACAGAAACCGTTGTTTATACTTTCCAGAGGCACTAAATCCCTTTTCCAAAACAAACTCATATGCAAAGTGTGATTATTTGAATCTATATTCGTGTAATCTCTGGGATTATACCAAATTTGGCATTTTTTATCAATTACCGTATGACTAATATGCAGAACAATACAGCAAAAGATTATTAAGGCAACATTTAAAGTCTTGTTTTTCATAATATAAGATAAACCTCAGCCCCTATCGCTTTCTCCTCTCCTCAAAAAAAGCCGGAAACGTAAAGACACTCCTCGTGCCATGCTCCCTTTACGTTTCCGGCATAGTCCTCGGCGCAGTCCCTTGCCCCGTTGGTTTAGGCATTCATCCAAAGAGGCTATTAACACATTGAAGTTTCAATACCTTACCAAACCAGTTGTATGCCGTTCTTGGTCGGATAAATGTTGATTAGAAAATGACAAATTTTATATTTTTACAAAAATTTTAATTTTATCATCAACATTTGCTGCCTTTGCTTCGACATGGTACAGGAGGTATTGGGTAGTTATTGCCATATACGTGTGGGTATTATTTTAGAGGGGGTTCACTTATTGATGGAACCTAAGATTCCAAATAAAGAGCAAGTTTCTAAGTTGGCAGATGGTCTGATAGCTAAAGTAGAAAAAAACCTTGAAACGGTAAAAGAATTAAAAAAACGAAGAGGGTCTATTCGGAACAAATGTAACAATTAACAAATTGTCCTTATTATCTTCATCTTCCTCCTCCGATGGAGAAACTGCCGGTACGAAGCTGTATCGGCAGTTATTTTAGTATAAACGGTCTTGATTTCTTACAATTATTTGCGTAGAATCCTTCTTTGTTTATAAGGGGACGTAAAAAATTTTCTATTAGTCAAGAGGGAAGAATGCTAAGGCAGCGTACGACATTTGTGTCTTTTTTTCGTGCAGTATTCGATGCGGCTATTGTGGCCTGTGTTTGGCTTTTGAGCTATCACATCAGATATAATTTGGGTATATTTTCCGCAACCAAGGGTATATCTGACTTTAAAAGACATCTCGTTTTGGCCTTTCCTGTGGTTTTGATTTGCCTGCTGTACTTTCGATACTTTGCCATTTTAGGACACTCCTTAATTAATTGGGGCATTATAACCTCTGATCAAGTGTCCGTAAATCGTTCAGCACCTCACAGATCAATAAGTAGATTTGTGAGCTTGTGGTCAGTCCAATAGGCGATGGAAATACTTGGTATAGAAAAGAAATCCTCACGCAACTAAAAGAGGATACAAAAGCTGGTACTATTAAGTATTCAAATCATGGGCGAAAGAAAAGAATGCCAAAAATAGAACTCTATCATCTTTGGGTTAGAATGAATAATTGAATCATCAGGTACATAGGTCATTTTCAGAGTTACCCTTAAAACTGCCCTTGAAATGCCCCCCCTCTCCGTTTTTTTATGCGCGATACAAAAAATAAGGGCTGTAAGATTAACTCACAGCCCTTTTGAAAAGCAAAATTCACACTTAAAAACTATTCAGTTCCTTCGAGCCAGTAATCGGCAAAAGCAGCAAAATCCATCATATCAACCTTGCCGTCATAATTCGTATCAATCGACAGGTATTTTCTAAAAAACGGATATGTCTGACCATCTGCGATATCCCAGACAGCTATCAAGTTCCAGCCTGCATTAAAAAATGTACTCAAAGTTTTCATTTCTGCTGTCGTTTTACCCGTTCCGCCATCACTGGTTGCCTGTCCGCTTGTCTCGGTATCCCAAAAACAGTCGTTAACACTATTGGTACCGGAAGAAGCGTCATCATTTCCGATAAGTCCACCAACATCGCTATTGCCGACAACACTGCCGGTTGCGTAACAGTTGTTTATTTCAGTTTCATTTCTGATGTAGCCTACCAATCCACCAACTTTATCATCACCATTAACACTTCCAGTTGAATAGCAGTTGGTGATAGTATAGCCGCTACAGTACCCGCACAGGCCACCAAGATATTGAGAACTACCTCCAACCGAGCTACTTGAATAGCAGTTGGCGATAGTATTGTTGGCAATGCTGACATTGTATCCGCACAGGCCACCGAGATAGTAGGAAGTACCTCCGCCTATAATCGAACCGCTTGAATAGCAATCATTGATATTACCAGAATAGTTCCGTCCAACCAACCCACCGACAGAGTCCCCGCCGCTAGTACTTATACTTCCACTTGCATAACAGTTGCTTATGCTGCCATAATAATTCTTTCCCACTAATCCGCCAATGTTTCCGGAAGTAGCTCCGCCGGTTATATTATAGTATTCTATACCAAGATTTTTAATCACAGCATCGTTGTCGGTATGTCCGAACAGGCCGAGATAATTTACACTAATCCCTGCGGTATCGATTGTAAGGTTGGATATTTTATATCCATTGCCGTTGAAATTTCCTGCAAACTTTGTGCCGGCAAAATGACTACTAGTGTAAGATGGCGAAATAGGTGCCCTTGTGTAAGTTATCCCTGTCAAATCGATGTCAACATCAAGGCGTGTATAATCATCCCAGAAATTTGGGTCAGCCACAAAATTATTAAAATCTGTTAATGACCGGATAAGCCAGGGATAGTCTTCTGCACCACTGCCCCAAAGCACTCCAAACCAATGCCGTGGGTAATCGATGTTTCCACTTTCTATCATCCATATATCATCCGTTCCGTTGCCAGTTTCATCAACAAAATCCCAGCCTTCGTTGGTGTAGGTACTTTCCTCCTGCATCTCAGAAGTGGTCTTACCTGTTCCGCCAGCACTGGTGAACGTCCCGCTGGTTTGGACATCCCAGAAACAGGCTGTAATAACAGTGTTGTTATCGCGTCCCAGAAATCCGCCAACATCGCTATTACCACTGACAGCTCCGGTTGAATAACAATAGCTGATATCTCCGGAAAAGCTGTATCCAATCAAACCACCAATGTCGTCATCGCCTGTTACACTTACCTCGGCATAGCAGTTATTGATATCGCCGCTGGTGCTATATCCTGCCAGTCCACCGAGATAGCTGTCCCCCGTTACAGTGCCTGTTGCGTAACATTTGTTGACAGTACCATGATAATTAAATCCCACCAACCCCCCGCATCTGATTGAATCGGTATCACCGCCAATATCACAGTCTTCAATACCGAGGTTTTTTATCTCAGCTCCAGTAGCGAGATAACCAAACAAACCGAGATAATCACTTCCAGTCGTTGTATTGACAGTCAGATTGGATATTTTATATCCATTACCATCAAAGTTGCCGGTAAAAGTGTTACCTTGATAACCATAGGAAGTTGAAGTATCCGGCGAGATAGGTGCCATCGTGTACGTTCTCCCTGTAAGATTAATATCGGTTCCAAGGCGCGTGTAATCATTCCAGTAACCTGCATCAGCGATGAAATCATTAAAATCGGATAACGACTGGATGAGATACGGGTCGTTTTCTGTGCCGCTGCCGGAAAGGGCATAGACATTTGCCGAAAGAACGGTTAATACCAGCAGTGCAAAAATTGTGAACGTAGATTTGTTGAGCTTTTCCATCATATTCTCCTGCAATAAAAGACTATTCAATACCTTCGAGCCAACAATCGGCAAAGGTGGCAAAATCTATCATATCAACCTTATCATCATAATTTATATCAACTGCCAGGTACTTTCTCAGAAGCGGATATATTTGCTCTTCCTCGATATTCCAGACAGCTATCAAATCCCAGCCGACATCTAAAAACGTACTCACAGTTTTCATTTCTGCCGTTGTTTTTCCTGTACCTCCAACGTAGATTGTCTGTCCGCTGGTCGTCTGTTCGCTTGTTTCAATGTCCCAGAAACTATTCGTAATACTACCGTTATCATATCCCACTAGTCCGCCAGTATGATTGGCTAAATCGCCACCGCCGGAAACCAGGGCGACAGAATAACAGTTGCTGACAGTGCTGGTGCTGATAGCGTTAGACCCTGTCAGCCCGCCAGTATAGTAAGAATAATTGATGCCGGCTACATTTCCGTCTGCATAGCAATTACTGATACAGCCTAAATTTATTCCTACCAGCCCACCGATATTTCTTTTTCCGGTTACGGTACATGTTGCATAACAGCTACTGATGGAGCCATAACTGTCCTGTCCCACAAGTCCACCAAGATATCGAGATTCATCTCCGCCCGTAATCGAGCCGGTTGAATAGCAGTTGCTAATGGTACTGCTGTAATTGAATCCTATCAGGCCACTGAGGTAGTCAGAGTCATCTCCGCCGGTGATATTGCAGTCCTCTATTCCGAGATTTTTAATTACAGTACCGGTTTCTGTACGACCGAACAAGCCGAGAAAATCGTATCCCATC
This sequence comes from Anaerohalosphaeraceae bacterium, assembly GCA_021108375.1. Lineage (GTDB taxonomy): Bacteria > Planctomycetota > Phycisphaerae > Sedimentisphaerales > UBA12454 > JAIORA01. The sequence goes on along the minus strand of JAIORA010000034.1, from coordinate 151,834 downwards.
CCCACCGTATCAATTGTAAGGTTGAATATTTTATGTCCATTGCCGTCGAAGTTGCCGGAAAATAGTGTACCCTGAAAGTCGCTGTCAGTTGAAGTGTCCGGAGCAATAACAGCGGTGGCGTAAGTAGTGCCGGACAAATCAATATCAACATCAAGGCGTATATAATCATTCCAGAAATTCGAGTCAGCCACAAAATTATTAAAATCTGTTAATGACCGGATAAGCCAGGGGTCGTTTTCTGTGCCACTTCCCCAAAGTGTTCCAAGCCAATACCGTGGATAATCATTACCCTCATCTATCATCCATATATCATCGGTTCCGTTGGCAGTTTCATTAACAAAATCCCAGCCGGCATCGGTGAACGTGCTTTCATCCTGCATCTCGGCAGTGTTTTTGCCTGTCCCTCCTCCACTGGTTGTCTGTCCGCTTGTCTCAATGTCCCAGAAACAGGCTGTAATAGTATCGCTGCTGCCGCTCCCAATCAGCCCGCCAACATCGCTATTACCACTGACAGCTCCGGTTGAATAACAATAGCTGATATCTCCGGAAAAGCTGTATCCAATCAAACCACCAATGTCGTCATCGCCTGTTACACTTACCTCGGCATAGCAGTTATTGATATCGCCGCTGGTGCTATATCCTGCCAGTCCACCGAGATAGCTGTCCCCCGTTACAGTGCCTGTTGCGTAACATTTGTTGACAGTACCATGATAATTAAATCCCACCAACCCCCCGCATCTGATTGAATCGGTATCACCGCCAATATCACAGTCTTCAATACCGAGGTTTTTTATCTCAGCTCCAGTAGCGAGATAACCAAACAAACCGAGATAATCACTTCCAGTCGTTGTATTAACAGTCAGGTTGGATATTTTATGTCCATTACCATCAAAGTTGCCGGTAAAAGTGTTACCTTGAAAGCCAGAAGAAGTTGAAGTATCCGGCGAGATTGGTGCCATTGTGTAAGCTATTCCAGTCAAATCAATATCAACATCAAGGCGTGTGTAATCATTCCAGTAACCTGCATTAGCGACAAAATCGTTGAAGTCAGATAATGACTGGATAAGATACGGGTCGTTTTCTGTGCCGCTGCCGGAAAGGGCATAGACATTCACAGAAAGAACGGTTAATACCAGCAGTGCAAAAATTGTGAACGTAGATTTGCTGAGCTTTTCCATTTTTTCCTCCTTCGCAAAAAATTGCCAGCTATAATTCTTGTGTTTGTATTTCTTTGCGCAGCTATTCTGAGGTGTTGGCACTAAAGCATTGACTCGTTAGTATATGGGATTTATCCTGAAAAGTCAAGTTTTTTACCGAATTCAGGCCTTCGCCAGCTAACTTTGCCCTTCTGTCGCAATTCCAAAAAATACTACCGCTTATTTCAAAGGCAGTTACAAAAAAATCAGGACAAAAACCAAAAAACCATTGCATATTTCAAATAAACATTTAAAATAGGTGTGTAAATTCTAACTGGAGGTCATTTTGGCTATAAGAAAAGATGGAATTAAGAGCCGCGAAAACCTGCTCCGGGCAGCGGCAGAAGTTTTTGCTGAAAAGGGCTACCAAAAGGCGACCGTAGCCCAAATTTGCCAAAAGGCTGGCAGCAACATCGCATCGGTAAATTATCACTTCACCAGCAAAGACGAACTGTACATCGCAGTTTGGAAAAAAGCCTTTGAACACGCACTGCAAGTTTACCCGGCCGATGGCGGACTCGACCAGACTGCCACGCCGCCGCAACGGCTTGGCGCACTTATCCATTGCCTTTTGCACCGAATCTTAGATGATGGCACTCTGGGCTTTGCGGGACAGATACTATTACGGGAACTCGGCGAACCGACTGAGGTCATCGGCAATATAATGCTCGATGTAGTCGCCCCGCTGCGAAAGCTGGCCAGAAACATTTTAAGCGAACTTCTCGGCCCGGCAGCAAACGAACGCAACCTGCGGTTCTGCGAATTAAGCATCGTTCATCAATGCCTTGCGACGAGTTTTAGAAGAAGCAGAAAAAATTTCCCGCGAGTTTTCGAGGATGAAATAACAATCGAGATAATTGACGAACTGGCAGAACATATCACACTGTTCTCTCTTGCGGGAATTTCGGCTGTGCGGAAAAAATGGAAAAATATGAAGCAGAAAAAAAAGGCCGACAGGTGAGCGATACAAAAACAAAAATACCATATATAAAAATTCTCAGAATCCTGATACTGCTGGCAATTTTTGTAACGGCTGGCTGCGCGAAAAAATTAAAAATAATAGACCCAGCAATTTCGCTCCCTGAAAATTTCACCGCCTCCGGCCAAAACGTTCTGGCGGAAAAATGGTGGCTTTCATTTAACGACCCGCAGCTAAGTGAATTGATAGATGAGGCTATTGGCAGCAATTTTACGATTCGCTCGGCCTGGGATAAACTCACTCAGGCCCGGCAGGCTGCGATAAAAACCGGCGCCGATTTTCTGCCGGAAGTCAATTATTCCGGCTCGGCAACGAGGACTAAAACGCGAATAGCAGGAAAAGACGCGTATGCTAAAAATCACACTGCCGGCCTGACGCTGGCTTACGAGCTTGACCTGTGGGGCAGAGTGCGTTCGTCGCAGCAGGCAGCAGTACTTGATGCCGTCGCAGCCAAAGAGGACATCGCAACCGCAGTTCTTACCCTCAGTGCCGGCGTTGCAAAAACGTGGTATGAGTTTGCTGAGACAAGAGAAAAAGCTTCAATACTGAATCAACAATTGCAAGCCAACCAGAAGGTTCTCGATTTGATTACAGCTCGTTTCCGCAAAGGCCAGATTGGCGCCACCGATGTTTACCGCCAAAAACAATTGCTCGAAGCTACTCAGGGAAAAATAATCCAGAATGCTCAGGATATGATTTTGCTCCAGCACCAGCTTTCGGTATTGCTGGGCAAAAGCCCTGCTGCCTACTGGTCCGACAGTCCCGCAAAGCTGATTGCCCTGCCGCCGCTGCCTCAAACCGGCCTGCCAACGGAGGTTATTCAAAGACGGCCAGACGTTCTCAGCAGATACAAAGCTATTCTGGCCGCTGATATGCGGACAGCATCTGCCATTGCAAACCAGTACCCGACGCTCAGCATTTCCTCTGCCGCCGAGAGTTCCGCGATAGAGCTGCACAATGTTTTTGACGACTGGCTGGCCAATCTTGCCGGCAATATCACAGGGCCGTTATTTGATGCCGGACTGCGCAAAGCCGAGGTAAAAAGGACAAAGGCAGTACTCTCCAAAGCGATAAACGATTACAGCCAGAGCGTTTTGGAAGCTCTGCAGGAAATTGAGAACGCACTGAGCCAGGAATCATACCAGGAGCAATACACTGAAAATCTCAAAAAACAATATGAGCTTTCCAGGCAGGTTTACGAAAGGACTGAACAAAGCTACGTCAAGGGCCAGCTCGATTATTTGAGAGTTCTTGACGCTCTCGTTTCGCAGCAGAACCTTGAGATAAGCGAGCTGAATTCCAGAAGAGTTTTAATAGAACGCAGAATAGATTTATGCAAAGCAATTGCCGGCGGATGGGATATGCAGCGCCCCGCCCCGGCCATAATGAAAACTGTTTCAGATACGACAAAGGCTGATAAAAAATGAATAATCAAAAAATCAAAACGCTTATCAAGATGTTCCGGCTGGAAAAACCAATAGCCCTTATCGGCTCAATCACACCTGCATTTGTCAAAACCAGGTCGGTAAAAAAATTTGGGACACCGGCTGCAATAATACTAGTCGGAATCGTAATTGCGATATACCTTGTTTATACCAAGCCTGAATCGAAGCGAAAACCGCCCGAAAAGCAGGCCTGGCTGGTTGAAACCATCTCGCTGGCCCCGACCGACGCAACGGTCGAAATCAAAGCTATGGGCACGGTCATCCCTGCCCGGCAGGTCGAGCTAAAACCGCAGGTCTCCGGCAGAGTAATAGAAATAGCTCCCGACCTAATACCCGGCGGGACTTTCAAAAAGGGGCAAATTCTAATGAAAATCGAGCCGAACGATTACGATTTGATTATCCGGCAGCGTCAAAGTGAGCTTGACAGTGCCCGGAGTAATTTCAAAATTGAGTTGGGCAATCAGGCTGTTGCAAAACAGGAATACCAACTGCTGGCCGGAAATGTTTCGCAGGACGACAAAGAGCTGATGCTTCGCAAACCGCAGCTAATCTCGGCCCAGAGCAAACTGACGACGGCGCAGGCAAAATTGGACCAGGCAAAACTTGACTTGCGAAGAACTGTTATGAAATCGCCCTTCAATGCTATCATAAATCAAAAATACTTTGACCTGGGACAAGTGGTCTCACCTTCGGCAACACTGGTAAAATTGACAGGAACGGATGAGTACTGGGTGGAAGTATTGATGCCGGTGGACAAATTGAAGTGGATTAAAATTCCTGATAAAAACAGCAATCAGGCTTCGCAGGTCAAAATCTACAACACATCTGCCTGGGGAGCAAATGTGTTCAAAACCGGCGTAGTAACTCGTCTGCAAGCCGACCTGGAAACTTCCGGCAGAATGGCAAAACTTATCATAACAATAAAAGCCCCCCTGTTGAGTCAGACGGATAAGGACAAAAGCAATCTGCTTCTTCTGGGCTCTTACGTTCGTGTTGAAATACTCGGAGAAACGATAAAATCGATTTACAGTCTCGACCGCAGTCTCCTTCGCCAGAACGATTGCATTTGGCTCATCGGCAGTGATAACCGGCTAAAGATTTCCTCGATAAATATCATTTACAGGGGGGACAAAACCATTATCACCGACAGCATCGAGTCTAACTATAAAATAATAACTACCGATTTATCCGCACCGGTTGAAGGTATGCTCCTGAGAACAGCTTTAAAAAACTGATTCATTTACTAATTTAAAAAGTGTGCAAATATGGAACAATTGAAACCATTAATTCCCGACGATAACGAAAAAGGGCTGATTGCGTGGATGGTAAACAATCGCGTAACCCCGAACATTATTATGCTCGTATTCATTATTGGCGGATTATTTGTCAGCACTAAAATAAAGCAGGAGCTCTTTCCGGAGTTCGACCTTGATTTTGTTCAAATCTCTGTTGCCTATCCCGGTTCAAGTCCTGAGGAAATCGAGCAGGGAATCATTCTTGCGGTTGAAGAAGCCGTTCGCGGTCTCGATGGAGTCAAGGAAATAATCTCTACAGCTTCAGAAAGTTCGAGTCAAATTTGGATAGAGTTGGCCGAGGATGCCAAAACACAAAGAACCTATCAGGATATTAAGCAGAAAATTGATGCTATCACTACATTTCCCGAAGATGCTGAAGAACCAAGGGTATCACTTCTGACACACAAAAGAAGTGTACTGGCAATCCAGCTTTATGGCGACGTAAGCGAATGGGTACTTCGGGAGATGGCCGAGCAGACCCGCGACAGACTTTTGCAGAACAAACAGATAACCCAGATTGAGCTGCAAGGGGCAAGGGCTTATGAGGTTCAGGCCGAAGTTTCTCAGGACACTTTAAGAGCTTACGGGCTGACGCTGAGCGGTATCGCTGAAAAAATCAGGAACACCTCAGTCGAGCTTGGCGGCGGTTTCATTGATACCAAAAGCGGAGAAATACTTCTCCGCGTAAAACAACGCAGAGACTGGGCAGATGAATTCGCACGGATACCAATAGTCAGCACACCGGAGGGTACCATACTGTACCTTTCCGACATTGCAAAAGTAACTGATGGCTTTGAAGATTCCGACAGACTGGGAACGTATAACGGTAAACGCTCAATAGGCATCTCGGTTTACCGTACTGGCAGACAAACACCAATCGGTGTATCCAAAGCCACCAGAGCTGTGATGCGCCAAATCGAAAAAGACCTGCCGGACAATGTTCACTGGGCAATTCACAAAGACCGTTCTAAAATGTACAAGCAGCGTTTGCAGTTGCTCTTGAAGAACGCCTGCTTCGGGCTGATACTGGTGATGCTTCTGCTGACACTTTTTCTGGAATACAAACTTGCCTTCTGGGTTATGCTTGGTATCCCGACATCGTTTCTCGGAGCAATTTTGCTTCTGCCGCAAATCAGTGTAACAATCAATATGGTTTCGATGTTTGCCTTCATTATCGCACTGGGCATCGTTGTTGACGATGCCATCGTTGCCGGCGAGAACATTTATGAATACCGTAATCTCGGAATGAATTCAGTCAAAGCCGCCATCAACGGTGCCAGAGATGTCGCAGTGCCGGTTAGCTTCAGCATTATCACCAACATTATCGCCTTTGTACCGATGTGTTTCGTACCTGGAGTAATGGGCAAATTTTTCAAGATAATACCGCTGGTGGTAATTACCATTTTTTCAATTTCCTGGGTGGAATCCCTGCTGATACTGCCGTCGCACCTGGCACATTCCGACCCAAGCAAAGGCGGTCGTCTGAGCAAAGCAATTCATCAAAGGCAGCAAAAAATCGGTGCCGCTTTAACAAGGTTCATTAAAAATGTTTACGGCCCATTTCTCGATAAATGCATAAGACACCGCTATGTAACCGTTTCTATTGGGATAGCGATTTTAATCGTCGTCTTCGGCTATATTTCCAGCGGACGAATAGGAACTATTCTTATGCCCAAAGTCGAAGCTAACGAAGCGGTCGTTACCGCAACTCTTCCTTTCGGCAGCGCTTTGGAAAAAAGTTCCATTGTTCGCGACAAACTCGTTGCCATTGCCAACGATGTAATTTCAGAAAACGGCGGCGACCAGTTGGCAGAAGGACTCTTCGCTTTGATTAACGAAAACGTAGTCGAAGTTACGATATACCTTACCGATGCCGGCACGCGACCGATAGGCACCACCGCTGTTATCAAACTATGGCGAAAAAAAATCGGCCAACTCGTCGGCCTGGAATCTTTGAAATTTGAATCCAACCGTGGCGGCCCGGCCTCCGGAGCGGACCTGACAGTCGAATTGAGTCACCGCGACATCATTGTACTGGAAAACGCCAGCCAGAAACTTGCTGAAATTCTCTCAGAATTTCCGAATATAACAGACATTGATGACGGCTACTCGCCCGGCAAACGACAAATGGATTTTTCGCTCAAGCCCGAGGGTGAAAGCCTCGGACTGACAGCTCATAGCGTAGCCAGACAGGTGCGAAACGCTTTTTACGGAGCCGAAGCTCTGCGACAGCAGCGAGGCAGGAACGAAATTAGGGTCAAAGTCAGGTTCCCAAAAAATCAACGCACAAGCGAAGCCGATATTGAGCAGTTGCTGATAAGAACCCCTTCCGGCTCAGACGTTCCTCTTATGGAGATAGCCGATTTCGATCTCGGCAGAGCGTATAGAGCTATCGAAAGGCGAAACGCCCGCCGAACTGTTACAGTTACTGCCAATGTCGAACCTGTAAGCAAAACGAGTTTGGTAATAGCAACTCTCAACGCCGAAATACTGCCCCAACTGACCAAAGATTTTCCAGGCCTATCGTACGGCTACGAAGGCCAGCAGGCCGACTTCGGCGAGAGTATGGGCAGTCTGTTAAACGGGCTGGTTCTCGCATTGATGGGCATATTCGTAATGCTGGCAATTCCGTTCCGCAGTTACAGCCAACCGCTGATTGTTATGGTCGCCGTACCGTTCGGCATTATCGGCGCGGTTATCGGCCATATAATTATGGGCTATTCGCTCAGCATTATGAGCCTTATGGGAATCGTAGCTCTGGTCGGAGTCGTCGTCAACGATTCGCTCGTTTTAATAAACTATTACAACAAGCTGAAAGACCATGGTATTGCCCCCCACGAAGCGATACACCAGGCCGGGACGCGTCGATTCCGGGCTATCATCCTGACAAGCCTGACAACTTTCGGAGGCCTTACCCCGATGATATTCGAGACATCGCTTCAAGCACGCTTTTTGATTCCGATGGCAATTTCGCTCGGTTACGGCATATTGTTCTCGACTGTCATAACACTGATTCTCGTACCATCACTATCGATGATTTTGGAGGACGCTCACAGCGGAATGGCCGGCTTTAAACTATCGTGCAGGGACAAGGTATTTTCGATTTTCAAAAAGTGATTCATACCACTACCGAAAAATTTCAGTTAGCCCCACATTTACAAATGTGGGGTCGCTGTCATTGCGAGCGCAGCGCGGCAATCTATCTTTTTACTTTTTCAAAATCCGCATAATCCGCAAAATCCGCGGTTAATTAATTCTTGCTAAATACCGATTTTTCCTGTAAATTCCTGTGATTGTAATTAGATAAGGATTACTGATGGCAGAAAAAACTGTAAAAATTGGAATCGTCGGCTTTGGAGTTGTCGGCAGCGGCGTTGCGAAAATACTGCTCGCCGAAACTGAATCCATCGCTAAAAAGACTGGCGTAAGGCTTGAGCTTGCCCGAATCGTGGATTTGGACACCAAAACGCCCCGCCCTGTCGAATTACCTCAGGGCATTTTAACCGATGACCTTGATGGCCTTATTAACGACAAAAGCATCGACATCGCCGTCGAACTCGTTGGCGGAACTGGCGTAGCTAAAGAAATTCATCTGAAAATGCTCGCTGCTGGCAAGCACGTTGTTACCGCCAACAAAGCACTACTGGCAGAACACGGCAGCGAACTTTATTCAGCCGCGGCTAAGGCGGGCAAATGCATCGCTTTTGAAGCAAGCTGCGCAGGCGGCGTACCAATCGTCTCAGCGATACGAACGGGCTTAGCCGCTAACCGCATTGAAGCAATTTACGGAATTGTCAACGGCACGTGCAATTACATTCTTTCCAGTATGGCCGAAGGAGGCAAAGATTTCGCAACCGCTCTGAGCCAGGCCCAACAAAAAGGTTACGCCGAGGCCGACCCGACACTGGACATTAACGGCGGCGACAGCAGTCATAAACTGGCTATACTCGCATCCATCGCTTTCGGACAGCAGGTAAAACTCGAAGATATTTTCGTCGAAGGAATCGAAGACACCGACATATCGGATATTCGTTACGGCAGGGAAATGGGATACACGCTAAAACTGCTTGCCATCGCCGACAAAAGCGATAACGGCAAATTATCCCTGCGCGTCCACCCTGCCTTTGTCGCCGAAGAAGATGCCTTGGCAAGAGTTAACGGACCGTTCAACGCTGTCAGCATATTCGGCCACGCGGTAGGACACACAATGTTCTACGGCAGAGGTGCCGGAATGATGCCGACAGCATCTGCGGTGGTAGCGGATATTATAGAAGTTGCGATGGGCAATTCAGCAAAGATTTTTGAGCATTCAATAGCGAACATCAGCAACCCGAAAGCTCTGCCTATCGAAAAAACCGACAACCTCACAAGCAGGTTCTATATCCGGCTTATGGTTACTGATATGCCAGGCGTATTCGCAAAAATATGCACCGCCCTGGCTGATAACGAAATTAGCCTCTCCGGCGTTCTTCAGCACGAAGGCCACGATAACGGTAACACTGTCCCGGCAATAATCACAACCCACCCTGGGCGGGAAAGCAAAATAAGCTCAGCACTTGCAGAGCTTAAAAATATGGATTTCGTAAAGGCCCGGCCCGTCTGCATAAGAATCGCCGACATTCCGGAGGACAGAGATTGAGCCGTAAATACGTTATCATAATACCGGATGGCGCCGCTGATTTGAAAATCGCTGAACTTGGCGACAAAACCATTTTCGAAGCCGCCGACATTGCCAGCATCAATAGCATAAGCATATCCGGCAGGCAGGGACTGGCTCGAACTATTGGCCTAAATCAGGCCGCTGGCAGCGACATTGCGATAATGAGCCTTTTAGGTTACGACCCGACGCGATACTATACTGGCAGAGCGCCGATTGAGGCCGTCGCACAGAATATCGCCCTTGACGAAACCGACTGGGTCTTCCGCTGCAATCTCGTTACAATCGCCGACGAAGAAATGGCCGACCACAGTGCAGGACACATTTCATCCGCCGAAGCTGCCAGACTCATCGCCGACCTCAACAAATCGCTTGGCAATGAATCAATCAAATTCTATCCCGGCGTAAGTTACCGACACCTTTGCGTTGTAAAGGGTACTGATTTTGACGTTACCACAGAACCGCCGCACGATATAATCGGCCGGCCCATCGCTAAAAATCTGCCCAGAGGCAAAAACTCCGAGCTGCTCATAGACCTTATGAACCGCTCACGCAGACTTTTCGAAGACCACGAAATCACCCGAATACGAAAAGACCTCGGCGAAAACCCTGTCAGTTCGATATGGCTTTGGGGACAGGGCAAACGAGCAACAATGGAAAGTTTTGAAAAGAGGTTCGGCCTTAAAGGTGCTGCCATTACCGCTGTCGATTTGGTCAGAGGTCTTGCAAAACTAATAGGCTTCGATTTAATAAAAGTACCAGGAGCTACCGGCCTGGCTGATACAAACTATAAAGGCAAAGCCGCCGCTGCTGTAAAAGCTCTCGAAAATTACGATATAGTACTGGTTCATATTGAGGCCCCCGACGAGGCCGGCCACGCTGGCAGTGCTTCTTTAAAGAAGAAAACCGTAGAGAGCATCGACAAATATATAGTCGGGCCGGTATCAGAAGCGTTAAAGCAGTATGATGATTGGCGAATACTGGTTATGCCCGACCATTATACACCAGTCAGCACACAGGGTCATCAGTCAGAACCTGTACCCTTTGCGATGGCTGGGACGGGAATAGACAGCGTCCTTCAAAAGAATTTCAGCGAAGACCACGCCGCCGAGGCAGGATTAACTATCGAAAACGGCTTTGAACTAATGGAATATTTTTTAAAAAGTTAGTTAGCCCCCGAATTGCCATTCGGGGGTCGTTAACGAATGGTTGCCGTTTTTGACTGAAGGTCAAATGTTTAGCCCTCAGGTCTTGTCCTGGGGGTTGTCAGCGAATGGTTTATCTCGTTCGCACAAGACACTTGTCATTTCGACCGAGCCAAAGGCAAGTGGAGAAATCTTATTCTGTCATTCCCGTGAAAACGGGAATCCAGTTTGTTTTGAGTTTTGATTTTTGGTATTTTGAATTTGTTTAGTCCCGATTCATCGGGATAGATATTAGGATTTTAATCCGTGTAATCTGTATAATCCGCGATTAAAATAATTTATGTAAGTTCGTGGTTAATTTTAAAAAGAGTAAAACTATGGGAATTATTGTTCAAAAATTTGGCGGCACAAGCGTCGCCGATGCGGAAAAAATCAGACGAGCCGCTCAAAAGGCCATCGACACTCAGCAGCAGGGAAATCAGGTCGTTGTAGTCGCCTCCGCCAGGGGCAAGCAGACCGACCAATTGGTAGCCGACGCAATGGAGTTGAACCCAAACCCACCTAAACGCGAGATGGACCAGCTCCTCAGTACCGGCGAGCAGCAGACCGTTTCGCTGCTCGCGATGACGATTGATGCGATGGGACACAAGGCTATCAGTATGACTGGCGGCCAGATAAAAATGATAACCGACAGCGTACATACCAAAGCGAGAATAAAGAGCATCGATGGCGATTTAATAAAAAGCCACCTCGATGATGGCAACATAGTAATAGTCGCCGGCTTCCAGGGCGTTGACGAAAATAAAAACATAACAACTCTCGGCAGAGGCGGCTCAGACACCAGTGCTGTGGCACTGGCAGCGGCTATCGGCGGAGACTGCGAAATTTATACTGACGTTGACGGCATATATACAACAGACCCGAGAATATTCCCGCAGGCGGTAAAACTTGAGCAAATCAGCTATGACGAAATGCTCGAAATGGCAAGCCTCGGAGCGGGAGTAATGCACGGCAGGTCGATAGAGTTCGGCAAAAAATATAACGTTACAATTCACGTAAGAAGCAGCGGCGAAAATAAAACTGGAACTTTAATTACTCACGAGGTACCAAAAATGGAAGGCATATTAGTCTCAGGAGCAACAATCGAAAAAAATCTGGCCAAAATCACAATGCTTGGCCTTGACAACCATCCCGGCAACGCTGCGAAGGTGTTCGCTCATATGGCCCAGGCCAAAGTCAGCGTAAACGATATTATTCAGACCGAAATCAGCAAGGAAAAGGCCAATCTTTCCTTTACAGTAAACAAGTCTGACCTTGATGAAGCCAAAAAAGCGGCCGAGGCTATCAAAGCGGATGTTAATTGTGAATCGGTTTTTTGCAGGGACGATATTGCGGAAATTTCCGTTATAGGCGTAGGAATGAGAACCCATTGTGGCGTAGCAGAGATGATGTTTAGTGCTTTGGCCAAGAAAAAAGTTAACATTGATTCCATTACTACGAGTGAAATCAGAATCAGTTGTATCGTTGACCAGAACCAGGCCGAGAGCGCACTTAAAACAGTTTGCCTGGCCTTTGAATTGGACAAACCTGTGGAAGAGAGAAGTTATACCGAGTAATTTTTGAACAGTAACAAACACGAATTATTTATCATCTTCCCCACCGCTATTAGCCCGTAGAGCCTGCCCTGAGCGAAGCCGAATGGGTCTTGCCCTGCGGGTATCTACATATTATTTATCCCTTTCCCATCGCCTAAAAGCCGAGCGACGTAAGTCGCCGGAATAGGGTTGTTGTCATTCCAACCAGCGCGGAGAAATCTGTCGTTTTTAGATTCCTCGACTACGCTCGGAATGACGTGTGTGCGCATTTGTTATTCGTACTTGGTGTTATGAGCAATTTGCAGGACATTGTCAATAAAAACCTAACTACTTACAAAACAAGAAGTTAAATGAATCGGGGAGAAAGGATTCGAACCTCCGACCTCTGCGTCCCGAACGAAATTCGAGCGTTTTTCATAATTTGTGCTGAAATAAGCAGTTACAACACTTCTTTTAATGCCACCCATAACTCCTTGTGGGACAAGAAGATAAACATAGCATAATATCCACTCAAAATGCGAAAGAACTTGTCATAATTCGCTTTTGAAAGGATCAAAAAAGATGAAAAAAAAAGCAGATTTACTGAGCAACAGATCGCCTATGCTTTAGCTCCTCAAGCACACAAATTTCCCATCAGGACATCTGTTTTTCTACTGCACAATTTACATTTCATTTTTTCTCCCTCCAAAAAACACATTGGTTTTCTATTTATAAAAAATTAATGTATTGCCTAAACAATATCACTTCAGCTTTTCAAGTTGAGCGAGGAATAAATCTTTACCCCATAGGTCAAGCGATGGCTGCCCAGCAACTCTTACAAATCTTCGAACATCTTCTGTTGTCGTTTTCCAATCAACTGATTTAATTTTCTTCCTAAGCTCATCTCTGCACCTTTTCAAATCTACATCAATATCAATTCCCTTCCACGGCCCTTGCTGCTTAAGAGCTAGTCCAAGAAAACTGTAATTGATTTTAATTCCCTGGCCTGTGTACCACAGAAAATCATACCAGTCCCTGCCTTTAATATATTCCCTGCAAAGAAGCGCGTGTAGCTTTCCTGCAAATAAGCTTGGCTTGTCCTGTACCGTAACAGAAGAGACAAAGGGAAAATCGAGATACTTGATTTCATTTTTGCTGCCTGAAAGCGGATTGGTATCAACTTCAAATTTTATACGGATTTTGCGAAATAGCCCTGTTTTGCCAATATGATCTAATTGTAAAATTGAGGTACTGAATGGTCAGAGCAATAATCATATCTTTAATAACTTCCTATAAAACCTACACTTACGTCAAAACAAGTCAGCCGCGTATATAAAAAAGAAAAAATCTCTTGCCAAAATGTGAATTGTCATTTACAATATGAATATAGATATTATAATATAAATATGCGTTCTTAGATTGTTGACTGTGGACATTAGGAGAAAATCATGACTAAAACAGGCCTATCACGAAAAGAAAGAGAAAGACTGCTGCATAAGGAGGATATTCTAACAGCCGCACTTAAGTTGTTCTCCGACAGAGGTTTTCACAATGTTTCTATGCAGGAGATAGCGGAACAATCAGAGTTTTCTGTCGGCACTCTGTACAAGTTTTTTGAGAGCAAAGAGTCGCTTTTTGCGGCGTTGATTAGGTCCTGTGCCAACAGAGTTTCTGATATCCTCATTCCAATTTTGGATGAAAAAGCAGATGAAAAGCAAAAAATAATTAGTTATATCGAATCTCACAAGCGAATCATTGAAGAATACGCATCATCTATCAGATTATATCTGTCTCAGAATCTTCAATCCGTCTTGACCTTAGGTCCCGATGTTGAACCGGAGACCGATGCGGTTAGAGAAGTAATCCGGCAAAAGCTCTCAGATGTTTTCGAATCAGGAATGCGTAACGGCATCTTCAAAAGCGTTGACCCATGGATAACAACATTGTCGCTTTCTGCAATATTAGAGTCATTCATATTTTCAGCTATCAAAAGCCCTGAGAAAATATCAATTGATGATGGGATATCAAGAATTAAAGAACTATTTTTCACAGGGATAGCGAAGTCCTTAAGTGTTCAAAATGATATATAGAGCCATAAAAATCCTGATGTTTAGCTTTGTTATTTGTGTGCTCTTTCTGAGCGGGTGCAGTAGTTTTGATGCTGACGCAGTCCGCAGAGAGCATATAGAAATCTACCGCCGAACTATTTCCGAGAAGACAGAAAAAATATTGTCAGACAGCAACAGTCTTTGCTTAGACGATTGCATTCAAATTGCTTTGCAACATAACCTGAAAATTAGAGCTTCTGAGATTCAGAAACGAATTGCCAAACTTGAGAAAAAAGTTGCCTTCTCTTATTTTCTGCCAAGTGTGAATCTTAATTACGGTTATACCAAATGGGACCACCAGCCCAAAGTCAGGTTCAGCTCTAATGCGGTTGCTATGCACGATAAAAGTGTCAGAGATATCACATGGCAGATTCAAATGTCGGTTTTCGACCCTTCAACATGGTTTATGTATTCGATGCACCAGAGAGGCGAAGAGATTGCCAAACTTGTTACAGAGTATACAAAACAGATGACGGTGTTAGAAATTACCGTTATGTATTTTCACTGTCTTGGTCTGCAGGAGATTGAAAAAGCTCTGACCAGTCAGACGACTGCTGCCGCAGCGTTGGAAAAACAGCTTAGTGCCTTTTGCGATGAAGGATTGGTCAGTAAGTGGCAGGCTGAGCAAGCTGAGGTTATGGCTGTATCACGGCGTACCGATCTTCATCGTACACAATACGCACTTAGCCAGACCAAGGCGGATCTTTTAACAGCAATGGGATTATCACCTCTGGCAGATATTTCTTTAGAAGTCCAGACCCCACTGAACGCACCCCAAGAGCCTTTGGAAGAACTGATAGCAGAAACACTCATTTTACATCCGCAACTGAAAATTGCTGACCATGAAATTGCCATTAAAAAAGAAAAAGTTAAAGTTGCAATAACAAGTTTTTTGCCAAAGCTAATCGGATTTGCTAATCGAACGCATTCGTCCGATTCATTTATGTTATTTCCTAACTACTGGACGATGGGATTAGCGGGAACAGTCAGCCTGTTTAACGGTTTTGCGAATATTAATGAATATGAAGCTGCAAAAGAACACCAAAAGGAAGCGTTTATTCAGCGTGAAGAGGCAACAATGGCATTAATACTTGAGGTGGTAAAGGCACATCTTAATCTCAAAAATGCAAGGGAAGAAATGATACTGGCAGGAAAAGCTTTTGGTATGTCTTCAAAACATTTTGTCGAAGTTCAGCAACACTGGCAGGAGGGACTTGTAGATTCTGCCGAAATGCTAAGTGTTTTAGCCGAGAAAGACAGGACGCAAATGGGACTGATGAATGCTCGTTTCCAGTTACAGGTAACTACCGCCACCCTCTTGAATGTGATGGGAAAAACAGACATTGAAATCAAGGAACAAGAACATGAAATTTAGGTGGAAAACAATAGCTGCCAAGTGGAAAAGTCTGGGTAACAAGCAAAAATATATTGCCTGCTTGTCTGCGATTATTTTCATACTAATAGTTGGAACTCTTTTGAAAAGCTGTAAAGATACTCCAGATAAATCACTCGTTGGCCGTCGTATTCCAGTGGTATTAACCCCGGCAACCCTGCAAATATTTGAACAGCGTGTTGTTGTTCAAGGAAATGTAGAAGCAAAAGAGTTTGCAATGGTATCACCGCGAGTTCAAGGGGTCATTGAAGCTGTTTTTGTGGATGAGGGCGATTCCGTCATTGCAAACGAAACTAAGCTTTTTCAAACTGATGCTTTAAAATTGAAACAGACCGTTGAGATTCAAAAAAACGAATTATCTGTGGCTCAATTCGCTAAACGCCAGTCTGCTGCCAATCTGGAGAAAATTGAAGCTGACCTTCACAAGACAGAACTCGATTACAATCGTTTCAAGCGATTGTTCGAAAAACAGGCTGTTACTGCTGATGCTTTTGAGCAGCAGGAATCGCGGTACAAGCAAATTCTGGCTTTCCGCAAACATGCCCAGGCACAGGTAGAGCTGTCGGCTGAGAAGGAACATCAGGCTGATGCCGTTTTAGCTATATCTGGAAAAGACTTAGCTGATGCGATTGTCTATGCCCCAATCAGTGGTAAAATTAGTCGGCGGTTGCGGGAACCGGGTGAAACAGGGCAACCAGGTCAGCCTGTTGTTCGAATTGATGATACCTCCGTGGTCGAAGTTTCTGCATATTTACCAGCACAATATTACTCCAAAATAATTCCTGGTCAGACTGGTATGAACATTGAGGTTTCAGGAATTGACATTGGCCAACAAATAGTATCTTACAAAAGTCCGACCATTAATCCTAAGCTGCGTACTTTTGAAATAAAATGCATTATAAAAAAACCTCCCCAAGGCATGGTTCCGGGAGCAATTGCCCAGATAGAAGTCGTACTTGAAAGCAGAAAAGGATTAGGAGTACCTGCTGTTGCTATCCAGAAAAGGAACGCCCAATCAGTTATATTCGTTATCAAAAATGATGCCGCACACATGATTTCGGTGAAAACCGGACTTGAAAACGATGGCTGGATTGAAATTATCGATAGTGACCTGGCCGAAAATATACCAGTTGTTTCCATGGGGCAGAGTATGATAGAGGAAGGTACTTTAGTTTCTGTTCAAAAGGAGCAAATGTAATGTTCCTATCCAATGCCTCAATTCGACGACCGATTGCTATGAGTTGCCTTATTATTGGCTTGACACTTCTTGGTATTAATGCCTATCGCAAAATGGGCATTGAATTGATGCCCAAAATGGAGCTGCCTTATATTACAATTGTTACGGTTTATCCGGGAGCCAGTCCCGAACAGATTGAAACTGATGTTGCCAAGCGTATTGAAGATAAGGTTGTGTCGATTGATGGTCTAAAACATGTTAACTCTGCGTGCATGGAAAACGTTTGTCAGACTCTACTTGAATTCGAGCTTGACGTAGATGTGGATATTGCGGCAACTGATGTACGCGAAAAACTCGATTTGATTCGAGCTGATTTTCCTGAAGATGTTGAAGACCCGAAAATTCTTAAGTTTGACATAAACGCCAAACCTGTTGCGTATTTAGCGCTGACAGGAAATGTACCTGTAGATGAGTTATATGATTATGCTGACAATACGCTGCGAGACCGTATCACGGTAATTTCCGGCGTAGCGGATGTGGATTTGGTTGGTGGTGCCCAACGCCAGGTTCGTGTCAAACTTGACAGAAGAAAACTGGCGGCAAGAGGCCTGACCAGTATGCACACAGTCAAGGCTATCCAGGAAGGCCTAAGGACGATTCCATCTGGTCGCATCAGTGAAAATGGCACCGAGTATTCAGTTAAATTTGATGCTGATTACACTAATGTTTCGGAGATAGGCACACTTGAAGTAGCTAATGAACAAGGCCAGAGATGTTACATCAATGATATTGGTCGTGTCGAAATGTCCACGGAAGAGTTGCGTCAAAAGGCTACCGTTAATGGTCGTCCCTGCATCGCTATCAAAATAATCAAAAAAGCAGAAGCAAATGCCGTACGAGTGGTGGACCGTACTAAGAAGGCTATGGCAAAACTTAATGAGCAGTTGCCCGGCGGTATGGAACTGATTTGGATAAGCGATGATGGTACATTTATAGAAGCTACCGTAAACAGTGCCTGGATTAACATAGCTCAGGGAATAATGCTGACGGCCCTTATTTTATTTTTGTTTTTGTATAACTTCCGCTCGACGCTGGTTGTCGCAATAACGATGCCTTTGACAATTGTTATAGGTCTGTTTTTCATGCAGTTTTTTGATTTCACACTTAATACATCAACACTTCTGGCGATTGGTATGTCAATCGGAATTCTTGCCACCAACTCTATTGTGGTACTGGAAGCTATAGTTAAACGGCTTGACAAAACTTCAAACCCTAAAGAATCTTCTCGTCTTGGTGCAAGCGAGGCAGTTATTGCGGTACTGGCAAGTGCCGGGACAAATATAGTGGTACTTTTTCCAATTGCAATGATGGGCGGCAGAGTAGGATTATTTCTTAAACCGTTGGCTCTGACCATGGTGATTATGACAGCGGTTTCGTTATTTATTTCTTTCACACTTACGCCTATGCTTTGCTCAATACTGCTGAAACCCAAAAACAGTAAATCAACCTTTGTACTTACAAAAATGGAACACCAATGGAATAAGATGTTCAGCTTCATTATAAGCCGATACCGTGCAGTACTTGCGTTTAATGAACAGAACCGACCAATAGCAGTTTTGGTACTGGTTATTGTTATCATTCTTTTTGCGCACTCGTTATCTCTTACCAGGACAATAGGATTTGGTTTCTTTGAAGAACCCGACCAGGGACAAGTTGTGGTAAAACTTGAGTTTCCTACCAGATATGATTTGAAGCAGACTGAACGTCGCATGCACGATGTCGAAAGAAGACTCAAAGATATGCCTGAATTGAAAAATATGTTAGCCGCAATCGGCAAGGCTGAAGGTATTATTGGACAATCCTCCGAAGGTGTTTATCTGGCACAGATACTGCTGAAGTTTTCCGAAAGAGACCAGCGGACTTTAACAATCGATCAATTACAAGACAAGGTTCGTTCCCGGTTGGCAGATTTTCCAGAATGTATAGTAATAGTGAACGTGATGACTATTGTCGGTGGCCAAATGTCAGATATTGAGATGGAAATTGCAGGGGACGAACTCGATACCCTTGACAGCCTTGCTATAAAGAGCAAAAAACTTGCCGATGAGATTGACGGTTTTCTGGATTCGGACACAACCGCACGAATTGGTAAACCAGAGTTGCGAATTTATCCACAGCGGGCAGTTTTAGCTGATTTGGGCATCCCCGCAACAAGTCTTGGTATTGCTTTGCGTGCAAATCTGGAAGGCATCGAAGCGGGGACATTCAAAAAAGGTGCACGCAACTACGATATTGTTGTCGAATTACAGGAAGAGGAAAGCAAGCAGCAGATTGCGGAATTTCTTTTTCCAGGAGTACCAGGAAAGCCCGTTTTGCTTACTAATCTTGGTCAAATTGAGCGGAGACTTTCGCCGGTTCAGATCACGCGAAAAAACAAACGCCGGGTATCCAAATTATTTGCTAATATCAAAAGCACTATGCCGTTGGGTTCAGCCGTCAGTTTGTTAAGTTCGGCTATTGACCAAAAGGGACATTTGCCTCCGGGCTATGACTATGAATTTGCCGGTCAATATGAAGCTATGGCCGAAGCGCAAATTGAGCTTGCAGAAGCTGCTATTGTTGCAGTTATACTGGTAATTTTGACATTGGCGGCGATTCTGGAATCATTTAAACAACCATGGCTTATTCTGGTAACGATTCCATTGGCATTGATCGGCGTATTCTGGGCATTGGCCCTAACGGGCCAAAGTCTTTCGATGTTTGTTTTGATGAGTATCGTTATGATGACCGGAATTGTTGTTAATAATGCTATTTTGATTATGGATCAGTTTAATGTTCATGTCAAAGAGGGTATTCCCAGACATAAAGCAATGATAACAGCCGCTACCGAAAGATTCCGTCCTATTGTAATGATTACGCTCGCTGCCATTTTAGGTATGATGCCGTTAGCAATTGGTCAGGGAATCGGGGCGGAACTTAGAAATGGTGTTGGCATTGCTTCCGTTGGCGGCATTTTGATATCTGGTATACTGACACTTGTTGTTATGCCTATACTATATGATTTTTCCACACGTAAGCAAAACTCCATTAAAGACTAAGTTTGTTTTAGGACAAATGGGATATCTGTAAGATACACGCTATATCAAAAATGAACGACTTTATTTCATCAATTGTATGTCTTCAGCAAAAGTGAGACAAAAAGTCGTTTAAATTAAGAGACGGTTTTGGCTCCTGTTATTAAGATTTTACCATTAAATTCTTTTCTTTCAAGTATTGATTTTGCCCTCAACTCAGACCGCTTTTGCTGGATGGCTTTTCGTCTGCCAAAATACACATCATCAGGCGTGACATTGCCAATACCTTCATGGTATCTTGCTGAGTTATACCAATTGATAAATCTGCCGATTTCGGCTTCAAGCATATCCGGCGATTCCCATACATGCAGCAATATCTGTTCTTTGGCAGAGCGATGAAACCGCTCAATCTTTCCATTAGTCTGCGGATGATACGGGCTGCAAAATATATGACTCACAAAAATATAGATCCCCGCCTGCGCGGGAATGACAACAATTTATCCGGCCGCTTCCGCGGCTCGGCTTCTAAGCGATAGGAAAATGATAAACAATTTGCAGGTACCCCTGGGGCAAACCCCTTTGTTTAATACCAAGTACGAATAATAAATGCGCACACACGTCATTCCGAGCGTAGTCGAGGAATCTAAAAACGACAGATTTCTCCACTCCATTCGCTTCGCTCGTTCCGGTCGAAATGACAATGGCGCACTTAATAATCGGAATTAGTATAACACGGATTTTAAAAAAAGTAAAAAAATGGATACCCGCTTTCGCGGGTATGACAAAAAAAGAACCCCGGCAAACAAATTGCCAGGGCTAAATGGCGATAGGAAAAGGATAAACAATTCGTATGCGTGGGAAATGGTAAACAATTTCAAATTCTAATATCTAAATCCTAAACAATATCAAATAACCAAAACTAAATTTCCACGGGTTAACACCCGTGGGATTTACCGCAACAGGCTTTGCCTGTCCGCCTATGGCGGATGACTTCATCTACGGGTTCACACCCGTAGAATTGCGGCAGAATATTAAAATTCAAAACAGATTGCCACGACGATAAATCGCCTCGAAATGGTAAAAGTGGAAATTTTTGAGGTTTTTTGGGGGATTTTAAAAAAAATCTAAAAAATCCGTTTTTTTCTTGACCTCGACAGTCTGCTTTAGTCTAATGCCCTCTCAGAGGCGCGTTTTTCTCCATCTCTCAGAAAAATCCGCTCAACTTAATAATTGTCGAGAGATGTTTAATTTATGGCCAACTAATCGGCCAAGGAGTGGTAGCAATGGGTACAGGAACAGTAAAATGGTTTAACTCAACTAAAGGCTTCGGATTTATTACGCCAGATGATGGCAGCGATGATTTGTTCGTCCACTACTCAGAAGTAAAAGTGGATGGGTATGCAAGTCTCGAAGAGAACCAAAAGGTTAACTTTGAAGTTGGCGAAGGCAAAAAAGGGCCTTGCGCAAACAATGTTACACCTGCCTAAGTAACTGCAATTAAAATTGCAAATTACAAAATCGAAAAGCTCTGCTGTTTACAGTGGAGCTTTTTGTTTATTGTGGAAGAAAATCAGACACTGATTTACACAGATTATTTTAACCGCGGATTTTTTATTAGCCACGAAGGCATGAAGACACGAAGTTTTTAGACACAGATTAACACAGGTTATTTTAACCGCGGATTTCACGGATTACGCGGATTTTAAAAAAGTAAAAAGGCAAAGTAAACTGCAACCCCACATTTGTAAATGTGGGGCTAACTATTCCGGCCGCTTACGCGGCTCGGCTACTATACGATGCGAACGGGTTATTGAAATTTGCAAGCACGAACCCCCTCATAGTGATGAAGGGGCTAAACGGCGATGGGAAAGGGATAGCAAAATATGCAGCGGTACTAAAACACTTGACTAAATGCCCATTTTGTGCGATAAATATGTCTGGAGGAACGGACGATAATGACGGAAATACAGGCCGTTAAAGATTCAGCAGATGTACCCATCGATAATCTTTGCCTAACTTCGGCAGGCTATTTTGCGGATTCCGGGCTTGCCTGCGGCAGAAAAAAAGGCAAGCCACAAGCCTTCGATATCGACCCGAAAGAACTTGTGGAACTGTCAGTGAAAATGGCCAGCGAAAAACTCGCAGGAATACTCTCCCCGGCAAGAGTCTCCGGAGCAAGCGATATCATAATCGAGTCGGCCAACAAGTTTACGAGAATCCCGGAAGCAATGATACTCTCTGACGCAAAGAGCCTTGACGATATGTCTCTGGCGGGTGTTATGTGCGAATTCCGCAAGCTGGTAAGCGAGGGCAAGGGGGCAGCGGATTTTGCAATCGGCTGGAGGCGGAAACTCGATTACCAATACTGGGACGCAAGGCTCAAAGATGATTTCAGATTTATGCCGGTCGCAAAAATTGCTGCGAAACGATTTGAAAAAGTGAAAACTTTTATCCGCCAACTTGAAGAAACAATCAACGCTGTTGACATCAAATAAACTTTTTTTTAGATACAGATTTTTTTAAGAAAATAGAATGTAGTAGATAGAATATTGAATCAGCGATAAATCGGGATGGAAATTTTATTTTTTTAGCCACAGAGAACACAGAGATTCACAGAAGAAAAAGTAAAAAACAAAAAATGGATACCCGCTTTCGCGGGTATGACAAATGAAATTAACCACAAATGGACACGAATTAACACAAATTTTTTTAGACACTGATTACACTGATTAAAAAACAAATAATAACCCCACATTTACAAATGTGGGGTTAACTGTTCCGGCGACTTACGTCGCTCGGCTTCTATGCGGTGGGAAAGTGATAAACTTTGCGAAGATACCCCCGGGACAAGACCCGGGGGCTGAATGGCGAAATGTAAGATGTAAACCATTCGTAAGCACAAACCCCTGCATCACTATGCAGGGGCTAAACAGATTTCTCCGCGTTGGTCGCAATGACAGACGACCCCGCCATAGTAATGGCGATGGGAACGGGGCAGGAAATATCAAGCGTGCGAACGGGAAAAATTACAAAAACAGTTTACTTTCAGGTGCAATTCTGGTACAATGCTTAAATTGGTGTGTTCTCGCCTAACAGAGAAGAACAGGCCACTCTATACCTGAGACATAAACTAAAGGCATAAAATTGCAGAAAGCTATACGAATAACCGGTGCATCGCAGCACAACCTCAAATTTATTGATGTCGATATTCCACGCGATAAATTTGTCGTAATTACCGGCATTAGCGGCTCAGGCAAAAGCTCGCTGGCGTTCGATACCATCTATGCCGAGGGGCAAAGGAAATATGTCGAATCGCTCAGCGCCTATGCAAGGCAGTTTCTCGAACAAATGCAAAAGCCGGAAGTCGAACATATCGAAGGACTGCCGCCTACCATCGCTATTGAGCAACGCAGGAGCGGAAGCAATCCGCGCTCAACGGTTGCGACAACGACGGAAATTTACGACTATTGCAGGTTGCTGTTTGCACGGGCCGGAACGCCGCACTGCTGGGTTTGCGGGGCGGAAATTTCCAGTCAGCACGCATCGGTTATAGTCGATAGCATTTTTGCTATGCCCGAAAGTACGAAACTTCAGGTATGCGCACCGCTGATAAGAGGCCAAAAGGGTGAGCATAAAGACGTTTTCGTTAAAATTCAGCGGGAAGGTTTTGTCAGAGCGCGAGTTGACGGGGCTGTGTATGATATTAAGAATTTGCCGAAACTCGACAAAAATAAGAAACACGAAATAGCCGCAGTCGTTGACAGGCTGATTATAAAAGACTCCATCAGAATCCGTTTAGCAGATTCTGTTGAAACTGCGCTGAAGCTCGGAGAAGGTGTTATCTTCGCGATGGTGCAGGCTCCTGACAAAAGCAAAAGTAACGGCGGAGACGGCAAATGGCGGGATGTCGTTTACAGCGAAAAATTTTCCTGCCAAGAACATCCACAGGTCGCACTTGAGGAGCTTTCGCCAAGACTGTTCAGCTTTAACAGTCCGCACGGCGCGTGCAAAAGCTGCGATGGGCTTGGGACGATTCTCGAATTCGACCCGGATCTTATCGCGCCCGACGCGAGCGTGTCGCTGGAAAACGGTGCGATAGATGCCTGGCGAAAAGGCGGCAAGCGAATGAACATCTTCTATAATCGAATGGTCAAACGGTTCAGCAAGGATTTCAATATACCGAAGACGCAGCCTTTCGGCAAGATGAGCGCAGCGGTTAAAAAGATTCTGCTTTACGGCACGGACGAAAAGGATGAAAAAAAATACGGCGTGCATTTCGAGGGTGTTATTCCAAACCTTAACAAAAGATGGCAGAATACCAGCAGCGAATACGTTAAGGCTCGGCTGCATACATATCTGTCCGAGCAGCCTTGCACACAATGCAAAGGCACTCGCCTGAGAGCTGAGGCGATAGCGGTTACAATCGCAGGCAAGAGTATCGACCAGGTCTCAGCTATGAGCGTCGAAAAAGCGCAGGTGTTTTTCGACAGCCTGAAATTCGATGAGGAAAAGGCCATTATCGCTTCGCAGCCATTAAAAGAAATTAAGGCGAGATTGAAATTCCTCTTCGATGTGGGACTGGGCTATATCACTCTCGACAGGCGGAGCGGGACGCTTAGCGGGGGCGAGGCGCAGCGGATAAAACTGGCGACCCAGGTCGGCAGCGGATTGGTGGGCTGCTGCTACGTATTAGACGAGCCGACTATCGGCCTGCACCGGCGCGATAACGACCGGCTACTTGGCATTCTTAAAAAACTTACCCAAATCGGCAACACTGTACTGGTTGTCGAACACGACGAGGACGTAATCGCAAGTGCCGAGCACATAATAGACATCGGCCCGGCAGCGGGAGATTATGGCGGCGAAGTAGTTGCTGTCGGCAGCTTTGAAGATATATGCAAATGCGAAAGGTCGATAACCGGCCAATACCTTTCCGGCAAACAACAAATTCAGCTTCCACAGAAAAGAAGGAAAGTCAAAAAGACTCAGGCGATAGAAGTTAAAGGCGCCAGCGAAAATAATTTAAAGAAAATCGATGTCAGGTTTCCGCTGGGAGTTTTTACCTGCGTTACCGGCGTTTCGGGTTCGGGCAAGAGTACGCTCGTTACGGAAATACTGCTTAAAGGTTTGAAGAGAAGGCTCTACAATTCGCGGCAGAGGCCGGGGGCGCACGGCAATATCCTCGGCACAAGCCAAATCGATAAGGTTATCGAAATCGACCAGTCGCCAATCGGCAAAACGCCGCGAAGTAATCCGGTTACCTATACGGGCGTTTTCGATTTGATTCGCCAACTGTTCGCAAAGACCAGGGAAGCGAAAATCAGGGGGTACAGTCCGGGACGCTTCAGCTTTAATATCAAAGGCGGCAGATGCGAGTACTGCCAGGGGCAGGGAACGAAAAAAATCGAGATGCATTTTCTGCCGGACGTTTATGTTGTCTGTCAACAGTGTAAAGGCAAACGCTATAATCAGGAGACGCTGCAAATAACATATAAAGGCAAATCGATTACTGATGTTCTTGATATGCCGGTGGATGAGGCGGTTAGATTTTTCGCAAACTTTCCAAAAATTGTTCGGCAATTGAAAACGCTCAGCAATGTGGGCCTGGGGTATATGGAGCTGGGACAGTCTTCGACGACCCTTTCGGGTGGTGAGGCGCAGAGGGTAAAGTTGGCAGCGGAGCTGGGAAAAACATCAACGGGACAGACGCTTTACCTGCTCGATGAACCTACAACGGGTTTGCACTTCGCTGACATTCATAACCTACTCAACGTTTTGCAGAGGCTTTGCGACCTCGGCAATACCGTTATCGTTATTGAACATAATCTTGATGTTATCAAGATGGCTGACTATATTATAGACCTCGGCCCCGAAGGTGGCGATGGCGGCGGCGAGGTTATCGCGCAGGGGCCGCCCGAAAAAATTATCGAAGCCAAAAACAGCTATACCGCTAAGTACCTACGGGAATATCTTGAGAATAACCATCAATAATAGTTTTGAGTTTTGAGTCCTTAGTTTTGAGTTGAGGAGTCGGCCTAACGGCCGAAGTGATTTTATTTTTTTAGCCACAGATGGACACAGATAAACACAGATTATTTCAACCGCGGATTACGCAGATTTTAAAAAAGTAAAAAAATGGATTCCCGCTTTCGCGGGAATGACAAAAGAAATTAACCACGAATTGACACAAATAAACACAAATGAAAAAGACAAATTGCCACGGCGAAGAGTAGTTTTGAGTTTTGAGTCCTTAGTTTTGAGTTAAGGAATCCCGATAAATCGGGATGGATTTTCAATAAAAAAACAAAGCCTCGCAATGACAAAAAATATTCCGGCCGCTCCCGCGGCTCGGCTACTATACGGTGCGGGCGGGTTATTAAAATTCGCAAGCACGAACCCTGCCATAGTGATGGCAGGGCTAAACGGCAGTGCGAAAGTGATAAACAATTTGCAGGTACCCCTGGGACAAGACCCAGGGGCTAATGGCTAAAATCGAAATAAGGAGTGAAATTGAAAAGTTTTAAGACGCTTGAATGGATTGGTGGAATTGACGGTTTTTTAGAACTTACCGACCAGAGGAAGCTGCCGGGTGAATTTATTAAACTGCCCTGTAAAACCGTTGAGCAATTATACGATGCGATAAAGATGCTGGCTGTGAGGGGGGCGCCGGCGATAGGCGTAGCGGCAGGTTTTGGGGTATGCATCGCAGCGAGAGAAATTGACAGCGAGCAAAAACTCTGTGGTGCAATCGAGCAACTCAATAAAAAAATAAATTATCTGTCCCAGTCAAGGCCGACAGCGGTAAACCTGTTCTGGGCACTGGACAGGATGAAGACGGTCGCAGAAAAATTCGCTGCGCAAAATAACGATGCAACTATTTTGGATTTGAGGAGAGCGTTGCTCAGCGAAGCTCAAAAAATTTACGATGAAGATGTCGAAATGTGCAGGCTAATCGGAATCAATGGCGAAAAATTTATAATCGAAGGCTGCGCAATACTAACGCATTGCAATGCGGGAGCGCTGGCGACAGCAGGACAAGGGACAGCGCTTAGCCCGATATTCGAGGCAGCTAAGAATGGCAAAAAATTCAAGGTCTATGCTGACGAAACCCGGCCACTATTACAAGGGGCAAGACTGACGGCGTGGGAGCTTAAACAAAGCAATATGGATGTAACGCTGATTTGCGACAATATGGCAGGGTGGCTGATGAAAAACGGAAAAATAGACGCGGTCATCACCGGCGCAGACCGGATAGCGGCAAACGGAGATGCGGCAAATAAAATCGGAACGTACGGCCTGAGCATTCTGGCAAAGGCACATAATATACCATTCTACATCGCAGCGCCATCAAGCACTTTCGACCTATCAATAAAAACCGGCAGCGAAATACCGATAGAACAAAGAGACTCAAGCGAAGTGGCCTGCTTTGCGGGAATCCCAACAGCGCCCAAAGGTATAGATATTTTCAACCCCGCATTCGATGTTACAAACGCAGAAAACATCACGGCAATCATTACCGAAAAAGGAGTTATCGAAAATCCGAACCCTGCCAAAGTAAAAAACATTTTAGACACGGATTAACACAGATTTTTTTCCACCAAAGAGACATAGAGGAAAAAATATAAAAGTTAAAAATGGATTCCCGCTTTCGCTGGAATGACAGAGTCTTGTACGGATGGTTAATTTAAAACGAGATTGCCACGGCGAAGAGTAGTTTTGAGTTTTGAGTCCTTAGTTTTGAGTTTAGGAATCCCGATAAATCGGGATGGATTTTCAATAAAAAAACAAAGCCTCGCAATGACAACAACCCCGGCAAACAAGTTGCCAGGGCTAAATGGCTCTACGGGCTAAACATTCGGCCTGCGGTCAAAATTAATCTACCGCTACGACTTCTTTGACCTCAGGAATGCGCTCCTTGAGCAGTCTCTCAACGCCCATCTTTAATGTCATCGCGGCGCCGGGGCAACCCTTGCAGGCACCCTGAAGCCTGACCTTTACAGTGTTATCTTCGGTAACTTCTACTAACTCAATATCGCCGCCATCATTCTGCAACATCGGACGGATAGTTTGTATAACTTCGGCTATTTGGTTCTTAAGAGTTTTTTCACTACTGCAGCCGCAATTTTCACACATTTAAAGTCTCCGGTTTTAATGGTTATATCCAATTCAAGCGGTTGATTATAACACCAGTAACGCCTGCCAGGCAAGGTTTTTTATGTTCCAAATGAATTGCCGCCCTGCCACAACTCGACATAACATCTTTGCAAAAAAGAGATTACAACGGCTCAGCTATTTTCGTAAGCATCCTGAATCTCAGTTAATTGTTCCCACTGCTGGTATGCATCGGTCAGCTCGGCGTTGATAGTTTCGAGTCTGGCGTTTGCCTCGGTAATGATATTAGCGGGCTGTTTGTAAAACGAAACGTCAGCCATATCGTTGTGCAAAGAAGCGATTTTCGCTTCGAGCTTTTCTATAATTTCCGGCAGAGCCTTTAGCTGCTTGGCCTGGTTGAAGGTGAGCTTGGGCGGTTTTTGATTGTCGAATTTTGGCTTTTCTTTTTTCGCGGTTTTTCTTTCCTCCGCGTTATTGTCCGTATCGCTTCGCTGGCGGAGCCAATCGTCATAGCCGCCGACATATTCTTTTACCGTGCCTTTATCTTCAATTACCAGCGTACTGGTAACGACATTATTCAAAAACGCGCGGTCGTGGCTTACCAGCAGAACTGTGCCGGGATATTCGATGAGCATATCTTCGAGCAGTTCCAGCGTTTCTATATCCAAATCGTTTGTCGGCTCGTCGAGAACCAATACGTTAGAAGGCTGAGTAAAAACTTTTGCGATTTGCAGACGGTTTCGCTCGCCGCCGGAAAGTGTCGATACCAGTTTTTGGGATTGCTCGGCATCGAACAGAAAATCCGCGAGGTAAGCAAAGACGTGTTTTTTTCTGCCGTTAACTTCGACCGTGCCGTAACCTTCGCCGATATTATCAATGAGCGTTTTATTGGGCTTTAGCTGGCCGTGAAGCTGGTCGAAATACGCGTATTTCACGTTTGCTCCGTGCTTTATTTTGCCGTCATCAGGCGATAACTGTCCGAGCAGCAGTTTCAGCAGGGTCGTTTTGCCCTTGCCGTTTGGGCCGATTATGCCTACCCTGTCGCCGCGAATAATGGTATTTGTCAGGCCGTTAATTATCGGCTCTGATGTTTTGTCGTAGGCGAAACTAACGTTCATTGCCTTGGCGACGATTTCGCCGGAGCGGATTGCGGCGTTTATCTGCATTTTGACTCCGGGGCCGAGCTTGCGTCTTTGGCTGCGGGTCTCTCTCATTTTCATAAGCGAACGTACGCGCCCTTCGTTTCGACGGCGGCGAGCCTTTACACCCCTGCGTATCCATTCTTCTTCGGTAGCAAGTTTTTTGTCGAACTCGTTCCACTGGCTCTGCTCGGCATTAAGCATTTGGGTTTTGCGTTTGAGGTAGTCGTTGTAATCACAATCCCAATTATACAATTTGCCTCTGTCAATTTCGATGATACGAGTGGTAATTTTTTTTAGGAATCTTCTGTCGTGCGTAACGAATAATAACGCTTTACCGCTTCGCAAAAGAAAATCTTCCAGCCAGCCTATCGATGTTATATCAAGGTGGTTTGTCGGCTCATCGAGTATCAGCAAGTCCGGCTCGCCGGCAAGTGCCTTTGCGGTTAGAACTCGACGCTTCAGACCTGCCGAAAGCGATTCAAACGGGAGCTGTGAATCGATGCCGGTCATTGAGATAGCGGTTTCTATGAGGTTGAGCTTGTTCCAACTATGCGTTTCGTCGAGCTGATGGTGAATTTCCGCAAGGCGTTTTTCTTTTTGGCCGGTACTGTCGTTAGATTTATCGCTTTCGATGTTGTGGTATTCTACCAGCAGGTGGCCGGCGGCTCCAACGCCGGAAGCAACAACATCGAAGACTTTTCCGGTTACGTCCTGCGGGACAGATTGGTCGAGCATTGCGATGCGAAGGTTTGGCTGCAATGCCATTTCGCCGCTGGCCGGGGTGAGCATACCCTGCACAATTTTCAGGAGTGTTGATTTTCCGCAGCCGTTCCTGCCGACCACCGATATTCGTTCGCCAGGCTCAATCAGGAAATTTATGCCCTCCAGCAGCATCGGCCCGCCGAAACTGAAGTATATATCGCGCATCGCTACCAGAGTCATTTTCCGCCCCGCTTTAGATTGTGTTTTTTGGTTATCCGCATTTGCAGAGTTTAAAGTAAAAAATGAAAAGTTTAAAGTATTATCCATCCCAAAACTATCATTTTTAACGCTCCCAATGCCATTAACATTACTTCTCAGATATTTTGGGATAACTTCTAAAAAGGCAAAGCTAACCGCAACCCCACATTTGTAAATGCGGGGCTAACTTAGATTTCTCCACTTGCCTTTGGCTCGGTCGAAATGACAAATTGTGGATACCCGCTTTCGCGGGTATGACAAAAAGAACCCCGCCATCAAGATGGCAGGGCTAAATGGACGAATTCTTAGCGCTTGCAAAGAACAAAGGTTTGGATTATTATTATGGGTTCGATTGAGATTGCCACGGCTTAAAGGCCTCGCAATGACATTTAACCGGTAATTTTTGGAGATAAGTTTAATGGCTGTAACGAAATACGATGCAAAACTGCCCTACAAAATCGCTGACATCAGCTTAGCAGAGTTCGGCAGGAAAGAAATGGATATTGCCCAAAACGAAATGCCGGGACTGATGGCAGTTCGCAAAAAATACGGCAAAGACAAACCGCTGGCAGGGGTCAAAATTACCGGCTCGCTGCATATGACGATTCAAACCGCAATGCTTATCGAAACGCTGGTCGCTCTCGGCGCCGACGTGCGATGGGCATCGTGCAACATTTTCAGCACGCAAGACCACGCCGCGGCGGTAATCGCCAAAGAAGGACTTGCACCGGTTTTTGCCTGGAAAGGTGAGGCGCTCGAAGAATACTGGTGGTGTACCGAGCAGGCACTCTGCTGGCCTGACGGAAGCGGGCCTGACCTCATCGTTGATGACGGCGGAGACGCAACGCTGTTCGTACATTACGGTGCCAAGGCAGAAAAAGATGCGGCAGTTCTCGATGAGCCGAGCGATAATCCGGAAATGAAAATTATCATCGAAAGGATAAAGGCCTCGCTGAAAGATTCAACCGACCGATGGACAAAAATCGCCGCCAAAATCCAGGGTGTTTCGGAAGAAACCACTACCGGTGTTGCAAGGCTTTACCAGATGCAGCGAGACGGCGAATTGATGTTCCCCGCGATAAATGTTAACGACTCGGTAACAAAATCGAAATTCGATAATCTCTACGGCTGTCGTGAATCGCTGGCCGACGGAATCAAACGAGCAACCGACATTATGGTATCCGGCAAATGCGTTATCGTTTGCGGATATGGCGATGTCGGCAAAGGAAGCGTACAATCGATGCGCGGGCTTGGCGCGAGAGTTATCATTACTGAAATCGACCCCATTTGCGCATTGCAGGCATCAATGGAAGGCTACGAAGTTCGCAGGCTCGAAGAAGTTGTGGGCCAGGGCGACATTTTTGTAACAACGACCGGCTGCTGCGATGTGATTTGCGGCAAGCATATGGAACAAATGAAAGACGAGGCCATCGTCTGCAATATCGGGCATTTCGACCACGAAATCGAAATGAGCTATCTCGAAAATAATCCGAAATGCAAAAGGATGAATATCAAGCCGCAAGTCGATAAGTGGACGCTCGAATCGGGCAAGAGCATTATCGTTTTAGCTGAGGGCAGATTAGTGAACCTTGGCTGTGCGACGGGGCATCCGAGTTTTGTTATGAGCAACAGCTTTACCAACCAGTGCCTGGCGCAGATTATGCTGGCGAAAGGCGGATTGAAAAATGAAGTTTATACCCTGCCCAAAGAGCTTGATGAAGAAGTCGCTCGGCTGCACCTCGGCAGACTGAGCGTCAGCCTTACAAAACTGAACGAAAAGCAGTCGAAGTATCTCGGCGTTCCAATCGACGGCCCTTACAAAGCTGAGCATTACAGGTATTAAATTTATAGAATACAAAAGTAATTCCAAAGCCCGCTGTTTTGATAACGGCGGGCTTTTTTTTATTTTTCACTATCGCTTATTGCCGGTGCGACACAGAAAACATAACTGAGCGGCTCATCGGAGGTGTTCTTTATATTGTGCTTTGTTTGCGGCGGGATGTAAGTTACTTTGCCAGCGCCGATGGGGAATTCCCTGTTATTGTCGCCGATAATCGCAATGCCCTTTCCAATGAGAAAAACCAACAACTCTTCGCAGTCGCCGGTAGTATGCTCGCCGCAATCAGTCCCTACAGGTAAGTAAACCCGGCCGCTGCGCATACCGAAAGTTATCGGCGGCTTCATTATCGATTGATACTCGCCGCTATCTATGAGTTCCTTTACGAAAGGCTCTTTTTCCATTTTTTCCACATCTGCCATATTCTGCTCCTAAAATTCGCTTAAACGCTAAAGGCCATTATTTCACCAAAAAACCCAGATTTGCCATTTCTTTCTTGATTCTTAGACGTAAATTCTGTATCGTTATTTGCGGTGTTACGTTTTTTTTTATTTTATGCGCGAAAACAGGGATGTCAACAGAATTAAATTCGTTGCCGCAGCTTCAATGGGATTTCTCGATTTATAAAAATCAGGGGCAATTATCAACTCTCAACAGATAAAAGATTTACTGGAAAGCGTTAAAAACGGCGATGTAACCATCGGACAGGCCTCAGCAAAGATAGAGCATCTGTCTTGCGAAGATTTGGGGTTCGCAAAGATTGACCATCATCGCAATTTGCGGCGGGGATTCCCGGAGGTAATCTACTGTCCGGGCAAAACGGCGGAACAAATAATTTCGATATTTGCTTCGCTGGCTGAAAAAGGTAATAACGTTCTGGCAACGCGGGCAGAGCAGGAAATTTTTGATGCGCTGCTGGCAACGGGAAAATTCCCGAACGCTCGATACGAAAAGTTAGCCAGAGCAATCGTCCTTGAGCAAAAAGCTCTTCCGCAATCCAGATTTGTTGTGCCGATAGTTACCGCAGGCACTGCCGATTTACCGGTTGCAACCGAGGCCAAAGTTACCGCTGAAATAATGGGCCAACCGACAGAGATAATTTGCGATGTAGGCGTGGCGGGTATTCATCGGCTGCTGTCGAAGATTGAGAAAATCAGAAAAGCAAACATCGTTATCGTGGTGGCCGGGATGGAAGGAGCACTGGCGAGCGTTGTCGGGGGATTAGTGGATTGCCCCGTAATCGCGGTGCCGACGAGCGTAGGTTATGGAGCGAATCTGGGCGGAATCGCCGCAATGCTGACAATGCTAAATAGCTGCGCATCGGGGGTATCGGTCGTCAATATCGATAACGGCTTTTCAGCGGCAGTCAGTGCAACTCTTATAAACAGAAAGATAGAATCAAATCTAAACGAACAATAAGGGACTCAAATAACAATATCATCTCAAGCTAAGTAAAATTAAAAAACAGAAAAATAGAATCACAATGACACTTGACAAAAAATATAAATCACTCGAAAAAATTCTCCACCAGCTCGGCAAAATCGTTATCGCATATTCAGGCGGAGTTGACAGCACGTTCCTCTTAAAGGCAGCAGTCAATACCATCGGCAACGAAAGTGTTTTAGCGGCAATTGCCGCAGGCCCATCCCTGCCGAGGAGCCAATACGAAAAAGCTATCGAAATAGCAAAGGATATGGGCGTAAAACTGACAACTATCGAACCTGACGAAATGGCTGACAGCTCATACACCGCTAACAAAGCCGACCGCTGCTTTCACTGCAAAAGCCATCTATTCAAAACTCTGATTGATTTGGCTAAAGAGAAAAATTATGACTGCGTCGCCTGCGGCAGCAACTTTGACGACCTCGACGATTATCGGCCGGGCAGTAAAGCCGCTGAGATTCTCAACATTGCGGCTCCGCTGGCCGAAGCGGAGCTTACCAAAAATGATATAAGGCAATTGAGTAGAGAGCTTAATCTGCCCACCGCTGATATGTCGGCATCGCCCTGTTTAGCTTCGAGAATAAGTTATGGCTCAGAAATTACCGCTGATAAACTTAAGCAGGTCGAAATGGGGGAGGAGTTTTTAAAATCGCTGGGACTGGTCGAGTTTCGGCTGCGCCATCACGGCCAGGTCGGACGAATAGAGGTACACAAAGCCGACATCGCAAAGATAACGGCTGAACCTATGAGAGAAAAAATAGTCGCAAAACTAAAATCGCTCGGCTTTGATTTTGTAACAGTCGATTTGGAAGGCTTCCGCAGCGGAGCACTCAACGAAGTTTTATCAGAGGAAGAAAAACAGGATAATTTATAAAATTAACCACGAATGCACACGAATTATTTAAACACTGATTACGCAGGCTTGTCCTGAGCGCAGCCGAAGGATTGCACTGATTAAAAAAAGCAAAAAAACAGACACGGATTTACACAGATTATTTAGACGCTGATTTCGCAGGTTACGCAGATTTTAAAGAAGTAAAAAGACAAAGATTCCTCGACTGCGCTCGGAATGACAAAAAGTGGATACCCGCTTTCGCGGGTATGACAAAAGAAATTAACCACGAATGAACACAAATAAACACAAATGAAAAAGATAGATTGTCGCGCTGCGCTCGCAATGACAACAACCCCCGAATTACAATTCGGGGGCTAAATTTACTGTTGCGAATGGGATAAACCATTATAAACGTAAACCGTCGGTCCTGACCGACGGCTAAACGACAAAGTCAATATACAGAATTTAATCTTTCATTACTTCCTGCTGGTTACGTAAATTGCCTGCTCGGCAAAGATATTCGGTATTATACTGACCGAGCTTTTGCGATTGCCAATAACAGGTATCTTCTGCTCAACTCTTGCCCCAACCTCATCACAAAATTCCTCAAAATCCTTCAGCGATAAAAAATGAACGTTCGGCGTGTCGTGCCATCTGTAAGGCAGCTTCTTCGTTCTCGGCGCTCTGCCGCCAAAAAACAATCCCGCCCTGCATCGCCAATGCGCAAAATTCGGAAAGCTGATAACCACCCTGCGGGCAACACGCAAAAGCTCTGTAAAAACAACCTTCGGATTCGTCAGCGTCTGGAGAGTCTGAGAGACAACCGCGTAATCAAAGCTGCCGTCAGGATAATGTTCAAGGCCGCGTTCAACGTCCCGGTGAATAACATTCAGCCCTTTGTTAACACATTCTGTTACGAGAGCCTGGTCAACTTCTATGCCTTCTGCGGAAATGTTTTTGTCGGACTGCAAATTCAAAAGCAGCTGGCCATCGCCGCAACCAACGTCAAGGACTCTGCTACCGGGAGTAATCAGCGACTCTATTAAATCGTAATCGACCCGCACCCTTTTTGCTCCGCCCGGCGCGACAGCGGTTTTGTGAACGGGTTTATAAGGCTTGTGTACATTCTTTATGAAGCCGGAAAGGAGATTGCCGAGAGCTTCCGGCTCAAGCAAAAAAGCGTCGTGACCGTAAGGCGAGGATATATTGCAGTAGCTTACCTGCTTGCTGTCGGCAACGAGGGCGTTTACCATTTCTTCGGACTGGGCAGAAGTGAAGAGCCAGTCGCTGCTGAAGCTAACGAGCAAAAATTTGCTCTTTGCCCTGGCAAACGCCTTAGCCAGCGAGCCGTATTCACTTGACAGATCAAAATAGTCCATAGCCTTGGTTATATAAAGATAGCAGTCCGCATCAAAGCGTTCGACAAAACTTTGGCCTTGATGGTCGAGATAGGTCTCGACGGAAAACTCGGAGTTCAAATCATAGTTATAATTTTCAGCGTTTCGCAGGCCCCTGCCGAATTTTTTGCGCATCGACTCTTCGGACAAATATGTTATATGTCCTATCATTCTTGCCGTTGCCAGCCCTCTGCCACAAGAACTGCCGGTGAGCTTATCAGTGAGAATGGCATTTCTGCCGACAGCGTCAAACGCTATTGCCTGAGCACCGAGACGAGAAGTGGCAGCGATAACGATGGCAGATTTGACCATATCCGGATAATCCAAAGCCCATTGGAGAACCTGCATCCCGCCCATCGAACCGCCGACAACAGCTAAAAGCTCGGTTATACCGAGCTCATCGAGCAGTAATTTTTGGACTTTGACCATATCGGAGATGGTTATAAACGGAAAGTCAAGGTCGTAACTTTTTTTTGTTTCAGGATTTATGCTTTTCGCGCCGGTAGTGCCGCTGCATCCACCAAGAAAATTTGTGCATATCACGTAATACTTGTCGGTATCGATGGCTTTTCCGGGGCCAATCATAATATCCCACCAGCCGGGCTTTTTGTCGTTTTCGCTTGTCTTGCCAGCAGCGTGGGCGTTGCCGCTAAGGGCGTGACAGAGCAGAATCACGTTGTCCCTGCTATCATTAATTTTGCCGTAAGCCTCATAAGCGACATCTATCGGGCCAAGACTCTTGCCGCAAGCCAAGACCAACGGCGAATCGCCAGGGACGACATTGATTATTTTTGTCTCAACTATACCGACCGAACTATCCAAATTTTTCTCCAGTTGAAAAAAATTTCAGTTTTTTTTGTTCCGCTATTCTGGCATCTTCGGCAACAAAAAAGCAAGCAAAAAGCCCCTCATTTGGTCCTAAAAAACCATCACAACAACCGCGATTGTCGTGAAAGCGATATAAGCACTTCGCTGGAAACATTATATATGCAAGGCCGGCGATATGCAATCGCTGTTTTTCCTGTTACCTCAGGCTGTGCAGGCACAGGAGTAAAGCGAGAAATAATGCGACAAAAGCCTTAGGTAAACATCCGTAAAGCAATCTTATCCGTCAAAAACCGCTATTTTGTATAGACAGCTTTGAACAAAAATAATATACTGCACAGCCTTATCGATGCGTGCACATTCGATTATAGCAGGCATCGGGACTCTAAATGCTATTTTGAGGTATAATTACTATGAGTAAAATTACTGAAGCGGCAATTAAAGAAATTTGTGCATCCTGCGGAAACGACAGGGACAGGCTTATGGATGTCGTTAACGCAGTGCAGGCCAAGGCCGGCTGTGTGTCAGATGAGTCAATCGAGGCCATCGCAAAACAACTAAGCTGCCATCGCGTTGAAGTGGAAAGCGTTGTATCCTTTTACGCGTTCCTGTCGAAAGAACAAAAAGGCTCAGTCGTTATCCGCCTTTGCAACGATGTCGTTGACAAGATGAACGGTGTTGACGCGGTAGCCAAAGCGTTTGAAGACGAACTCGGAATCAAGTTCGGCCAGACAACCGATGACGGCAAAATAACACTGGAATACGCACCCTGTATCGGAATGTGCGACCAGGCACCGGCGGCGTTGATAAACAATGAGGTGATGACGTACCTGTCAACCGATAAGGTTAAGGAAATTGTAAAAAACCTCAAAGCCTGCAACGACCCCGCAAAACTCAAACACCGCTTGGGCGACGGCAACAACGCAAGCGAAATGGTACACTCAGTTGTGCATAACGGCATAAGGAAAAAAGGGCCGGTTATCTTTGCCGATTACGACAAAGAGGCAGGACTGAAAAACGCTCTTGCGATGAGTCCCGTTGAAGTAATAAATGAAATCAAAACCGCCAGGCTCCGCGGCAGAGGCGGAGCGGGCTTCCCGACAGGAATGAAATGGGAATTTACCCGCGCAGCCGAAGGCAAGAAAAAATACATTATATGCAACGCCGACGAGGGCGAGCCGGGCACTTTTAAAGACAGGGCTATCCTAACCGAAAGAGCAGACCTGATGTTCGAGGGAATGACTGTCGGCGGATACGCAATCGGTGCGGATTCCGGTATCGTATATCTCAGAGCAGAATACGCATACCTTACAAAACTTCTCGAAAAAATCCTGCAGGACAGGCGCAACGCGAACCTGCTGGGCAAAAACGTACTCGGCAAGAAAGGCTTTGACTTTGACATCCGGGTCCAGATGGGGGCCGGTGCTTATATCTGCGGCGAAGAAACCGCTCTTATCAGCTCGTGCGAAGGCCTTCGGGGCGACCCGAAAAACAGGCCTCCATTCCCAGCGCAAAAGGGTTACCTCGGCCATCCGACCTCGGTAAACAATGTCGAAACTCTCTGCTGCGTAGGGAGAATACTGGAAATGGGTGCCGCGTGGTTCGCCGAGACCGGCTCAAAGGGCAGCCCAAGTACAAAACTGCTGAGCATTTCCGGCGATTGCCAAATGCCCGGAGTTTACGAATTCCCGTTCGGCGTAAAAGTGTCGGAACTTCTAAAAGAAATCGGAGCAGAAAACGCACAGGCAGTACTCGTGGGCGGGCCAAGCGGACAGATAATCGGCAAGGCTGATTACGAAAGAACCATCTGCTACGACGACCTGGCAACAGGCGGTGCGGTAGTTGTGTTCGGCCCGGAAAGAAATATGCTCGAAATCGCAGCTGAATATATGGAATTTTTCATTGAAGAAAGCTGCGGATACTGCACGCCCTGCAGAGTCGGTAATGTACTGCTGAAAAACGGCCTTGACAAAATCCTGGCAGGCAAAGGCGAGCCAGGCGATTTGGCAATGCTCGAAGAACTCGGCAACACCGTTAAGACTACCAGCAGATGCGGCCTGGGGCAGACCTCGGCCAATCCGGTATTGAGTACTCTCAAGAATTTCCGCAGTACATACGAATCATTGGTCAAGGAATCCAAAGACGGAATGCAGCCAATGTTTGATATTTCCGCGGCACTGAACGATGCAGAAACTATAGCTGACCGCAAGTCGGTTATCTTCAAAAACTAAGAGGAAAATAAAAATGAGCGATAAAATCACTTTCACTATTGACGGCGTTGAAGTAAAGGCGGCGAAGGGACAAACGATTCTGCAGGCGGCTGACGAGGCCGGTATTTATATACCGAGACTTTGCAATATGTCCGGGCTGATACCTTACGGCAGTTGTCGCGTTTGTACCGTAATTGTTAACGGCAGGCCGCAATCAGCGTGTACGCAGCCGGCGGCAGAGGGTATGATTGTCGAAAACGAGACCGAAGAGCTTCTGACACACAGAAAAAACATTGTCGATATGCTCTTTGTCGAAGGCAATCATTATTGTATGTCGTGCGAAAAGAGCGGCAACTGCGAATTGCAGGCACTGGCTTACAGGTTCGGCATAGCCGCACCGAAGTATCCGTATATGTTCCCTAACCGCAGCGTTGACGCGACACATCCGGACATTTTCATCGACCGCAACAGATGCATTCTCTGTGCAAGATGCGTAAGAGCTTCGCGCGACCTTGACGGCAAGGGTGTTTTCGAGTTTGTCGGCAGAGGCCCGAACAAGAGCATCGCTGTTAACGCCAACGCAAGACTCAAAGATACCAATTTGGATATTACCGACAAGGCTGTCGATGTCTGCCCGGTCGGAGCTATAATAAAGAAGAGAGTCGGATTCGCTGTTCCCATCGGCCAGAGAAAATATGACACTAAGCCAATCGGCTCGGAAATCGAAGCTCAGAATAAATAACCACACCTATTTTACAGGAATTATAAGATGGCTAAACCTAAAGTCGCAACAACATCGCTGGCAGGATGTTTTGGCTGCCATATGTCGCTGCTCGATATCGATGACAGAATTCTCAAGCTCGTTGAGTTAGTCGATTTTGACAAATCCCCAATTGATGACATCAAAGAATTTACCGGCCAATGTGCTATCGGCCTGGTTGAAGGCGGATGCGCAAACGAGGAAAATGTTCGCGTTCTCCAGGACTTCCGCAAACACTGTGACATCCTGATTTCTGTCGGCGATTGTGCGACTATGGGCGGACTGCCGGCCCTGCGGAACACAATAACACTGGAGGAATGCCTGAACGAAGCCTACCTTGATGGCCCGACCGTTTACAATCCGGACGGGGTTATCCCCAACGACAAAGAAATACCGCTTTGCCTGGACAGAGTTTATCCCTGCAATGAAGTAGTGAAAATAGATTACAACCTGCCGGGCTGCCCGCCGAGCGCGGACACGCTTTGGGAGGCTCTGGTTGCACTGTTGACTGACAAACCTGTTAGCCTGCCGTACGAATTAATTAAATACGATTGAGCCATTTTTGGAGTTTAAAATAGTGAGTACTGATAAAAGCAAAAGAATCGTTATTGAACCTGTAACACGTGTCGAGGGACACGGCAAGGTCTCTATACTTCTGGACGAAAACAATAAAGTCAAACAGGCCCGGCTCCACATCGTTGAGTTCAGGGGCTTTGAAAGATTCATTCAGGGCCGACCATTCTGGGAAGTTCCGGTTCTGGTACAGAGGCTCTGCGGAATCTGTCCGGTAAGTCATCATCTGGCAGCAGCCAAAGCGATGGACATTATTGTCGGCGGAGAGAACCTTACGCCCACCGCTGAAAAAGTCCGTCGCCTGATGCATTACGGCCAAACTCTTCAATCGCACGCACTGCACTTTTTCCACCTCTGCTCGCCAGACCTGCTGTTCGGCTTCGACGCTGACCCCGCTGTCCGCAACGTTATCGGCATAGCTGCCAAGTTCCCCGAACTGGCTGTTCAGGGCGTTATGATGAGAAAATTCGGACAGGAAATTATCAAAGCTACTGCCGGCAAAAAGATTCACGGCACAGGAGCTATCCCCGGCGGCATTAACAAGAATATCTCTATCGAAGAAAGAGACGACTTCCTCAAAGACATCGACCAGATGATGGAGTGGTCGCGCGGCTCTGTTAAAATCGCTAAAGATTACACAATCGAAAATATCGATATGCTCGCGCCGTTCGGCTCGTTCGATTCGAGCCATATGAGCTTAATCCGTGCTGACGGAGCGATGGACCTCTATCACGGCGGACTCAGAGTTATCGACTTTGAAGGGAACAAGATATTAGACCACGTCGATTATCAGAATTACACTGACTATATCGCAGAAGAAGTGAAATCGTGGTCGTATATGAAGTTCCCGTTCCTGAAATCGCTCGGAACAGATAAAGGCTGGTACCGAGTTGGCCCGTTGGCAAGGCTCAACACCTGCGACTTCATCGACACGCCCGAAGCTGAAGCCGCGAGAAAAGAATTTATGGCTGTTACTAACGGCAAACCCAATAATATCTCTATGGCTTATCACTGGGCAAGAATGATTGAGCTGCTCCATTCAGTTGAAAAAATAAAAGAGCTTCTCAACGACCCCGACCTCCAGGGTACTGATTTGGTAGTCAAGGGCGACCGCCGCGAAGAAGCTGTCGGCCTGATTGAGGCTCCGAGAGGCACACTGTTCCATCATTATAAAGTCAACGAAGACGACCAGGTAACAATGGCAAACCTTATCGTTTCGACTACTCACAATAATGTCCCGATGAATACCGCCGTTACGAAAGTCGCCGAAGAATACATCAGCGGGGTTCCGGAAATAACAGAAGGCCTGCTCAATCGTGTAGAGGTCGCTATCAGAGCTTACGACCCGTGTCTTTCGTGTGCGACACACGCTATGGGTAAAATGCCGCTGGTAATCACTCTTTACGACCACGCTGGCAACGAGATAGATAAAAAATCCAAGCAATGAAAGCGAGCCAACCCAAAATACTGCTGCTCGGATACGGCAATCCCGGCAGGCTCGACGACGGGCTTGGGCCGGAGCTTGCTGAGAGAATAGAAAAAAAGAATCTGCCAAACGTAACTGTTGACGCTGATTATCAGTTGATGGTTGAAGATGCGGCAGTCATAGCTGAAAACGATATAGTGATTTTTGCGGATGCCGCAGTTGATGGCGATGGCCCGTTTTATTTCAAGCCGGTCATCGGCAAAAACGAGATGAGCTTCAGCAGTCACAGTGCTGAACCAGAACAGCTTGTAGCACTGGCCGAAAAACTTTTCGGTGCGAAAACTAAATGCTACATCCTCGGAATACGAGGCTATGAGTTTAACGAGTTTGGACAAAGGCTCTGCGACAGAGCAAAAACCAATCTCGAAAAGGCTGATGAATTTATCACCAGGGCAATAACAGAAAACGATTTTGAGTTAAAAAACAAATAACAAAGGAGTCAACTAATGCAGGATGGAAAATATGTTATTTTAGCTATCGACGACGATGCGGATTTTCGTCAGGTTGTAAGACTTCTTCTCGAAGCCAACGATTATATTATGATTGAGGCCCAGACCGCCGAAGAAGGTTTGAAAGTTTACAAACAGCAAAAGCCCGACCTGGTTCTCGTTGACCTTATGATGGAATCAATCGATGCGGGCGCAAACTTCGTCAAAGAGCTTAAGCTGCTCGGCGATGACGTGCCGGTATTCCTGCTCAGCGGTGCCAGCGACGGAATGAGTACGAGCGTAGATTACACGCAGTTCGGCTTTAGCGGCGTATTCCAGAAACCGATACAAAACGATAGACTCCTGAAAGTTATTGAGGAAAAATTAAAATAACCTCTGTCGTTTAACCCTTTCATCACTATGAGGGGGTTCACGCTATCGTATGATTTATACCAAGTACGAATAATAAAGGGTAGCTCTAATAATTGCTTTTGAGCGGCAAGTAGGAAATTTTTGTTCGCTGACAAGGAAGGCAAATCAGCTTGAGCCGTAGTTCAAGTGGCTTTTGCCTGACACCGTTCAGCGACAAAAAGGTTCGTTTGTCCGCCAAAATGAATTTTTAGAGGTTCCCTTAATGCGTACACACGTCATTCCGAGCATAGTCGAGGAATCTAAAAACGACAGATTTCTCCACTCCATTCGCTTCGCTCGTTCCGGTCGAAATGACAATGGCGCACTTAATAATCGGAATTGGTATTACCCCTTGCCACCGCCGTTAGCCCGCAGAGCCTGCCCTGAGCGAAGCCGAATGGCTCTTGCCCTGCGGGTATCTGCATACTGATTATCACGCCCGCACACGACCTTGTCATTCCCGCGAAAGCGGGAATCCATTTTTTCTGATATTTTGTTTTTTAATCTGTGTAATCAGTGGAATCAGCGTTTAAATAATTCGTGTGAATTCGTGGCTAAAAAATTTTGTCTCAATCTTCGGCTATTTCCACGCGGGCCTTTTCGATGGCATTGATAAAATCTCTGCCGTAGCACTTCTGCACGATTCGACTATCCAAAATCGCGACGATTCCTTTATCGGTTTTATTCCGTATCAACCTGCCGAACCCCTGCTTGAACTTTATTATCGCCATCGGCAACTGGTAATCAAAAAACGGGTTGCCGCCATTTTCACGAATTTTTTCGATTCGCCCCTGAATCAACGGATGGCTCGGCACAGCGA
This sequence comes from Anaerohalosphaeraceae bacterium, assembly GCA_021108375.1. GTDB lineage: Bacteria > Planctomycetota > Phycisphaerae > Sedimentisphaerales > UBA12454 > JAIORA01. The sequence continues at coordinate 108,552 of JAIORA010000034.1, read as the reverse complement.
AGGGCAAGCGAACAATTATCACATTACTCAGCGCCGCCCCCGGCACATCGACCCCCTGCCAAAAACTGTCTGTCCCGAAAAGTACGCTGTCAATATCAGCTTTGAACATCTCCAGCAACTGGCCACGGTCGGTTCCATCGCCCTGGATAAGTACCTGTATGCCTTTCTCGGCGAACCACTCATCCAAAACCTCGGCGGTCTCACGCAACATTTTATAGCTGGTAAAAAGTAAAAAAGCCTTGCCGTGAGTCTGTGCGACATACTTTTTAATCTTCTCCGCCGCTGACTCGATAAAGGCCGGACTGTTCGGCTCAGGCAGTTGTGGCTCAATATAAATTGTAACCTGATTTTCATAATCGAAAGGCGAGCCGAGTTTCAGCGATTCAAAATCACTCAGGCCGACCCTTTTCACGTAGTACTCGAACCCGCTTTTTTCCTTCCCGCAACACAACGTAGCACTGGTCAGCACGACAGAAGCGAACTTATCGAAAAGACATTCCTTAATGTCGCCGGCCGGGTCTATCGGCGCACTAATCAGCGAAACTGTTTTTCGCCTGCTCTGGGAAACCTCCACCCAATAAACACATTCATCAATTGACTGGGCCAGAAAATCGCTCGTATTCTTTTCGATGGCGCCGAGCATATCAGCAAATCTGTTATATTCAAATTTTTCGTCTTCATCGGTGATATTCTTAGCTGCCTTTTGAAGCAGTCGCCTCAGGCCTTTCAGATTCTCGGTAACAACATCCTGCACAAACCCAGCCGTTGTTCTGCCATTGCCTTGTTTTTGGCTCTGCCATTTTTCGACCGTTTCAAAAAAATCTGCCGCTGCCTTCGCACAGGATTTCACCGCTTCTATAATTTCACTGTCTTGTCGCCCCGCAAGGAGCCCCTTTTTTGTCGTGGGATTATAAAGACCGCTGAGAACATAATTCATTCTGTGGTTGCTGATATTCAAACCGAAATGGTCTTCGGCGACGTGTTCGATATTGTGTGCCTCATCGACTATCACATATTCATAATCCGGCAAAATCGATGCGCCCTGACTCCGCAGCACTAAATCGCTGAACAAAAGAGCGTGATTGGCAACTATAATATCTGCCGATTCGAGCTTACGGCGATTCTTCCAATAAAAACATTTTTTGAAGTGAGGACACTTCCTGCTGCGACAATTTCCGTGTTCGCTCTTTACGAAATTCCACACCTGCGATGGCAGCACAAAATCCAAATCACTCCGCGAACCGTTAGATGTTTGTTTCGACCAGTTGTTAGTCTGAATCAGCAATGCCAGGTCTCTGTCGAAAAGTCCCTGCTGCTTCCTCATCGAATACTCGAGCCGTCTCAGACAAAGGAAATTGCCCCTGCCCTTAGCCAGTGACGCTTCAAATGGCACGCCCAGAATCTTCGCCAAAAACGGCAGGTCTTTGTTGATGAGCTGTTCCTGCAAAGTGATAGTGTAGGTGCTGATGAGAATTCTGCAATCATTTGCCTTGGCCGCTTCTATTGCCGGAATCAGATACGAAAAACTTTTCCCCACTCCCGTACCCGCTTCGACAACGAGATGCCCAGGCTCTTTGAGACACCGCTGAACAGCCACCGCCATTTGGATTTGCTGCCGGCGGTACTCATACTCATTATAAGAAGCGGCAAGCAGCCCGCCAGACCCTAAAATTTCTTCGATATCGATGCCGGATGGATGGTCGAATGCTATCAATTCTGTGGCGCCTCGCTCTTGATAGCCTCGCAGAGTGCTTTCACCGCAAAGCTGTTCGGCAGCTTTTCGCCGGCAAAATCAGCCGCCGCAACGGCAAAATCATTCTGCCCGAATTGATGGTAAATATACGCAAGCAAAAAACTCAGTTCGCCGGATTCGGTTTTTTCAATCCATTCCTTAACATCGGCAACCCTGCTTTCGAGTTTGTCCCTGTCCGGAAGCATTGCGTTAATATCAATTTTAAACTTGACATAATCGGGAAAAATATCTATCGCTTTGATAAGAAAATAGGCACTGCTCATATATTCGCCTGACGCAAAAAGCGCGTGCGAACGCCCCGCATACGCCAGCGGGTCTCGCGGCCTATAAATACTTGCCAGCGTGTACGCATCACAAGCACGATAGTATTTTCCACTCATCAAAAATTCTTCAGCCGTACGCATATAATAATTAAACTTACCACCAGAATCGGCAGCAAAAGATTTATGCACGCCAACTGTGGCTTGAGCTGTTTCGGAAGAAATCCCGGAAATTTCACTTTCCAGATTCCCCGTTTCCTTTATCAATTGCTCTTGCCTGGCGGGGTCATCTTCACCGGTGGCTTTTTCCGGCTCAGGCTCTGCAACCTGTTCATCAGGAGTAACCTCGGCAAGCATCTGTTCATAAACGCTGCTGTATCCGAACGACTTGGCCGGTCTTTCGACTTCGGCTGGCCGCACGGAAAGACTGTCCGCAACAACACGCTCGGCTCGCTTGGCAGGGTCTATGAGCTGCAAAGAACTTTGGTTTTTAAATTCATCAGAAGGTAATTCATCGGTCTCAGGCGTTTGGGAAACGTTATTCCTGACCGCCTGGCTCAGAGCTTTGCTTAATTCGGACTCACGCCTGCCCTTTTCTGCGCTGTAGGAAACCATCCGCTCAAGGTCGGAGGGAGTAAACGACAGCGGCCTTGCAATGCTGTAATCGTCAACAGCCGACAGACTGGATTCACTGCTGATAGATTGCAGCACAGAGTTTGAACTCTTGCGAACGCTGACATTTGTCGCTCTGTTTGTCGTAACATTATTATACAAGAGTAGTCCGCTGGAACTTCCGCTGCGACGAATTGAAGATACCGTACTGGAAGGCTGATAATATGTTTGCGGCGAAAGCTGTCCGGGTTTCGTTACAGGAGCCGAGTACCGCATAAAGGAGTTCAGCCGACCCGAGCCGAGAGGTGCTCCAAATGCAGACTCGCTGCGATATGGCACAGACCCTCTAAAATGTTTACCGCCGGAAACATTGCCAGTGATAATACGATTGCCGCCACTGCCATACGCCATCGGATTCGGACTCCGGTGAAGACCGCTGACACGACCGCTGGCCGGGGTAGTCGGGTCGCCAATACCATCCTGAAGAGCTATGCAGATTTGACCGCAGGCCGAAACCAGAACCAATGCCAAAACCATTGCGGCAAAATTGTTTTTAAATGCCTTCATTGTGAACACACCCGAATCTATTTTCTTTTGTATTTCGGCTTTGTTGCCCAACTGAGCTTGCCCGCCAGCGTATCCCATTGCGTCCTTAGCGGATTGTTTATGACCCTGAGCGAATTCTTATGTTTCTCAATCGTTATCACATCGCCCACACTAAGAGAGCTGACAACCTGCCCATCCACCGTCGCTGTCGTTCCCTCGTTAACCCTCTGCGGATGAATCTCTATCTTACTGTCGGCATTTATAACTATCGGTCTGAAACTTAAAGTATGCGGACATATCGGCGTTATAACAATTGCCGCCAAATTCGCTGAAACTATCGGCCCGCCCGCCGAAAGGTTATACGCTGTCGAGCCGGTCGGGGTCGAAATAATCAGCCCATCGCTTATGCAGCCGGCAAGGCTCTGGCCGCGAACCGTCATCTTCAAATCTATCATATTATAAGGCGAGCCGGCATTGATAACAACGTCGTTGACCGCGGTCGAAAACAATTTCTGCTTACCCTGTCCGTTAATCGTACAGCTTATCATCATTCGTTTTTCAACCAGGGACTCATCGGTCGTTACCCTGTCGAAAAGCTCTTTCAGTTTTTCCAGGCTGAACTCGGCAAGAAAACCAAGCCTACCGACATTGACTCCGATTATTGGTATATCGGTTTGGCTAAGGTCCCGTGCGGCTGAGAGTATCGTTCCATCGCCGCCAAAAACCACCGCCAAATCTGCCTGCTCAAGAGCATCGATAAGATAATCACCACGAAAACAGTTTGCGAGAATTTCGGCTTTGCCGGAAGAAAATTTCGTAAAATCTTCGATGGCCTCAGCAACAAATTCCCTTCGCTTGTCACCAAATATTATTATTTTAGGCATAATCCAAAACCTCGTTCTAATCCTGATATTTTTCCCTGACCGCCGCCGCTATTTTCTCAGCACTTATGCCAACCCGCTCCATCTGTCCTGAGCGACTGTCGGCCTCTATAAATTCATCGCCTATACCGAGCGTAATCAATTTCGCACAATCGCACCCGGCAGAGGCAGCAGCTTCAAACACCGCAGAGCCGAAGCCGGCACTTTTGCCGTGGTCCTCAACGGTTATTATACTACTTCCTGAGGCAATCAGAGAAATAATTTTTTCGTCGATTGGCTTGGCAAACCTCGCATTTATCACAGAAACGTCGATATTATCGGACTCCAAAATTTCAGCAGCCTTTAAAGCCTCTATCACCATACTGCCGTAGGCGACGATAGCGATATTTCCGCTGCCGTTTTTCAGGGTAACGCTCCTGCCCTTTGCGAAAGGTTCTGCAAATTGCGGCAGGTCATATTCGCCATCGCTGACAAAATCTTTTGGATATCGAATCGCTACCGGGCTGTTTGAACTAACAGCGAATTCCATCGCTGATATTAGCTCCTTCTCGTTGGCTGGAGCAATCAGAACCATATTGGGCATCATCCTCATAAAACCAATATCCATCAGCCCGTGATGAGTCGGCCCGTCCGAGCCGACAAGACCTGCCCTGTCGATGCAGAAAATTACCGGCAAATTCTGAAGCGATACCTCCTGAAAAATCTGGTCATAACCTCTCTGCAAAAAAGTTGAATATATGCACACCACCGGTTTTAGTCCGAGCTTTGCCTGGCCGGCAGCAATATCAACAGCAATCGATTCCGCAATTCCGATATCGTAATATCTGTCCGGGAATTTTTCGCGGAATTTCACTAAGCCGCATCCGTCCGACATAGCTGCGGTGATAGTCGTTACACGCTCATCTTTTTCTCCAATCGCCGCAATACAATCGCCGAACGCATCGGTAAATGTTTTTTTGGCGCTGCTTGTTTTTTTCTGGCCGTTAATTTCAAACGGACCCGTCGAATGAAATCTTGTCGGGTCATCATCGGCAGGGGTAAACCCTTTGCCTTTTTTGGTATAAACGTGAAGAATGGCAGGCGTATCGAGATTGGCCAGTGCCTCAAACAACTGCACCAGTGATGCGATATCGTGTCCATCCACCGGGCCGAAATACGGAATGTTAAGACTCTCGAAGAGCCGGCTGCGAGTAATCGCCATACGAAAAGTCTTCTTGATATTTTCCAGAGCGTTCTCTACCTTTTTGCCCACGACCGGCAAATGCTCAAGAATTCTGCTGGTAGTTTTCCGCATATCTTCATAAGTATGCGAAAGCCTTACCTTCGATAGAAACTCCGCCACCGCTCCCTTAGTAACATCAATAGCCATTGAGTTGTCGTTGAGTACGATAAGCATCTGCCTTTTCAAAAGGCCAAGGTTATTCAGTGCCTCAAAGCTGACTCCGTTTACTATGCTGGCATCGCCCACGAGCGAAACGATTTTTTCATCTGTCCCCAAACTCTGACAAGCCGTCGCAAGTCCCAGCGCAGTCGGTATTGCCGTGCCTGCGTGGCCGACTGAAAACTGGTCGTATTCGCTCTCTGCCGGTAGCGGAAAACCGCTAAGGCCGTCCTTTTGCCGCAGTTTGGAAAACATTTCCCGCCTGCCCGTCAGTATCTTATGCGCATAACACTGATGCCCGACATCCCAAAGCAGCTTATCGGCTTTAAAATCGAACACGTAGTGCATCGCGATGGTCAATTCTATAATGCCGAGATTGCTCGCTAAATGTCCGCCAGTCTGGCTGATGGACTGCGTCATAAAATCGCGTAACTCGTCTGCAAGCTGAGAAAGTTTTTCAATCGGCAGCTTTTTCAAATCCTGTGGAGAATCTATACTGTTTAGTAATTCGTATTCCATTTTTCTGTCTTTATTTTCCTAACCATCCACATCGCCATTTAGTCCCGATTCATCGGGATTCGTGCTCACATATTGTTTAACCCGCCCACATCGCCGTTTAGCCTGCTGTCCTGACAGCAGGTTCTTTTCACGAATGGTTTATATTTTTCTACCGACCTTGTCATTCCCGCGAAAGCGGGAATCCATTTTTCTGTATTTTGTTTTTTCCTCTGTGTAATCTGCGTAATCAGTGTTTAATAATTCGTGGTGAAATTCACCTTGTTCTGTTAATCAAATTTTCTGTAAGCGCGATTAAAACGTTGGCTTTCTCGCCGAAAGGCTCAATGACCGCCATCGCTTTTTCAGCAATACCAGCCGCAATTTTTTTCGACTCAGCCAGCCCAAACAGCGATGGATACGTCAGCTTGCCGGCAGCAGCATCTTTGCCTGCTGTTTTACCAAGCTCGGCAGTAGAAGCCGAAACATCAAGAATATCGTCAGCAATCTGAAAACACAAACCGAGGTTAAGGCCAAAATCCGCGAGCAGTTTTTTATCGCCCTCACTCGCTCCCGCCGCGACCGCTCCGCAAAGCGTCGCCGCCTGGAACATCCGCGCGGTTTTATTTATATGAATATATTTCAACGCATCTTCATTGCCCCGGCTCTTCTCGGCCTCAATGTCAGCGACCTGCCCGGCAATCATACCGCTCGGCCCTGCCGCCGCGGCAAGAATTTTTATAAGCTCAACAGCTTTGCCCGGCAAGCTGATTCGCTCAGCCATAATTTCAAAAGCAAGTGTCAAAAGTGAATCGCCGGCAAGTATCGCGGTCGCTTCATCGAAGGCCTTATGACAACTGGCCCTGCCCCTGCGAAAATCGTCATCGTCCATCGCGGGCAAATCATCGTGAATCAGCGAATAGGTATGAACCATCTCGATAGCAGCCGCAGCCGTCTCAGCGTCAGCGCAAATTTCGCCGCTAAGCATTTGACAAACGCAAAGCGTTACCGCCGGGCGAATCCGCTTGCCCGGAGCAATCAGAGTGTAGCTTATTGCCTCGGCAAGGCTCTTCGGTATCGGCGCACCGCTGGCGAGAATATCAGCCAAAACAGCATCTATCCGCTCGGCCCTATCCACCAAAACAGCCTTGACATCAATTTTCCCCGATTCAACAGTCATAATTCCCTCAATATGGCAATGTTAATACAAATATGTTATTATACATATTTTTATAAAGTTATACAGATAAAATCACAAGTCGGAGACAGGCTCTGGATATGGATAAAATACTGATACTGGGCGTTACAGCCAGCGGCAAAGCAAAACTGGCATTCGACCTGGCACAAAAACTCGATACCGACATCATAAGCATCGACTCGATGAAGGTCTATCGCAGAATGAATATCGGGACCGCAAAGCCGACAAGCCAGTCGCAAAAAATAGTGAACTATCACCTCATAGACATCGTCGAGCCGAGCGAATCGTTCAGCGTTGACAAATTTCTTGAGCTGACCGCCTCGTCCGCCAAACAAATTTCTGCCAGTGGCAAACCCATCATCGCTTCAGGCGGAACAGCAATGTATATCAAGGCCCTGCTCTTCGGCCTTTTCGATGGGCCTGGAACTGACGAAAAAGTAAGGCAAAAACTGCGAGAAGATATCGCGTCAAAAGGGTTGCCCGAATTGCATAAAAAGCTCACCGTCATAGACCCCGTCGCAGCCGAGCGAATACACCAAAACGACGAAAAAAGAATCGTACGCGCGATGGAAGTTTTCGAGCTGACCGGAAAACCAATATCAAGTTTCCAGCAGCAGTTCGAGGCCGAAAAACCGCTTGACGATTGGAAAATTATCGGCCTGCGAAGAGAAAAAAAACTTCAAAGCCAGCGGATTAACGCCCGTGTTAAACGAATGATGGAAGATGGTCTCGTTGAGGAGGTCAAATCACTTTTGGCCGAGGAAAAACCGCTGAGCAGGCAGGCCGCCTGCGCGATTGGCTACGCTGAAATTATCGACCACCTGCAGGGCAATTGCGATTTGGATACTGCGCTCGAAAAGATAAAAATTAACACCCGCAAAATGGCAAAATCACAGCGAACATGGTTTAAGACTTTTCGTAGCGTTGAATGGATAGACATTGCCCAGGACGACAACCCGGAGGACATACTGCAAAAAACGCTTGAGTTGCTGGTTTAGAGCAGTTTAATTTTTCATTTAGCCCCGCATTTACAAATGTGGGGTTGCAGTTTACTTTTATCTTTTTACTTTTTTTAAAATCTGTGTAATCCGCGTAATCAGTGTTTAAATAATGTGTTTATTCGTGTCTCAAAACTACTCTTTGCCGGGGTTTGTGCTCGCGAATTTTAATAACCCGCCCGCACCGCCATTAGCCCCTGGGTCTTGTCCCAGGGGTATCTGCATATTTCCTATTCCGCTCTCACCGACTTTGTCATTTCGACCAACGTGGAGAAATCTAAGTTGGCCCCACATTTGTAAATGTGGGGTTGATTTTGTTTTGAATTTTACTTTTTGGTTATTTGATATTGTTTAGGATTTAGATATTAGAATTTAGGATTTATTTCCCCACCCCCGTTTAGCCCCCGAATCACCATTCGGGGGTTCGTGCTTACAAATGGTTTATGCCTTACATATTACCGTTTAGCCGTCGGGCCTGCCCGACGGTTTCTGTTCTGATGGTTTGCATCTTTCCCACCGCTTAGAAGCCGAGCCGCGGGAGCGGCCGGATAATCTAAAAATCAAGGGTAGCTTTAATAATTGCTATAAACCCTTTTTGGCTTTACTTTTGCCCACCGCTTAAATAGAATCGTTTTTTACTTTTATTTTTTATTTGAGTGAGTAAAAAAATGGAAAAAATCAGAATATACGATACTACCCTGCGGGACGGGATGCAGGCCGAGGGTGTGAGCTTTTCACTCGAAGATAAACTCTTGATAGCAAAAAAGTTAGACTCACTTGGCGTTGACTACATCGAGGGTGGCTACGCCTCGAGCAATCCCAAGGAGATGCAGTTTTTCATCGAGGCCGCCAAGTTAGGCCTGAAAAACTCTAAAATCGCAGGCTTTGGCAATACCCGCCGAGCTGATGCAACTGTCGAAACGGACGCTTCACTGAATGCGATTCTAAAATGCGAAACGCCGGTGGCAACATTGGTCGGCAAGTGCTGGGATTTGCACGTAACCGAGGTCTTGCGGTGCAGCCTTGACGAAAACGTCAAAATTTGTGCCGAATCGGTCGAGTATATGAAGGCCAAAGGTTCGGAAGTCATATTCGATGCCGAGCATTTCTACGATGGCTATAAGAAAAACGCCGAATACGCTATGCAGGTTTTGGCTTCTGCCGTCGATGCCGGTGCGGACACCCTGGCTTTATGCGAGACTAATGGCGGGATACTGCCGAGCGAAGTTTACAAAATCACAAAAGCAGTCGTCGAAAAATTCGGCTCGGTTATAGTCGGCATTCATTGCCATAACGACAGCGACTGCGCCGTAGCAAGCTCCCTTGCCGCCGTAGAAGCAGGTGCAAGGCACGTTCAGGGCACGATCAACGGCCTCGGCGAAAGGACTGGCAACGCCAATCTATGCACAATCATACCAAATCTGGCGTTCAAAATGGGCTTTGAGGTCATCAGCAAAGATAAAATCCAAATGCTCACCGAGGCATCGCGATTTGTCTGGGAGATAGCAAACCTGACACCTCCAACGAATATGCCCTATGTCGGCGAAAGTGCCTTCGCTCACAAAGCGGGCCTGCACGTCGATGCGCTCAGAAAGAACAAAAAAACCTATGAACACATCGACCCGGAAATGGTCGGCAACGAACGACGCTTTCTAATATCAGAGCTTTCCGGCAAAGCGAATGTGCTGGCGAAACTTGAAAAAGCAAACATCGCTCAGGATAAAGAGTTAGCCAAAAAGATTCTCAGCCAGGTACAGAACCTCGAAAATCAGGGCTATCAATTTGAGTCCGCCGAAGCGAGTTTTGAACTGCTGGTCAAAAAGGTTATGGGCAAATACAAGCCATTTTTCGAGCTTGAGAAGTACCACGTTACCATCGAAAAGAACACTTCCGGCCGGATGGTCAGCGAAGCCAGCGTCAAATTGAAGGTTGGCGGTACAACCGAGCACGTTGTCAGCGAGGGCGATGGCCCAGTCGATGCCCTTTACAGTGCTCTCAAAAAATCTCTGGAGCGGTTCTACCCTGCTATGGGCCAGATGCACTTAGTTGACTATAAGGTCCGAATAATCAACCCTGCCGCCGGCACAGCTGCTATAACAAGGGTTGTGATTGAAACTCGCGACTCTGACGACATTTGGGGCACGGTTGGCGTATCGGAGAACATAATAGATGCCAGTTGGCTGGCATTGGTGGACAGCGTAGAGTACAAACTCCTCAAAGATAGCTGCTAAAGTCGCCATTTAGCCCCAGCAACTTGTTTGCCGGGGTTGCTGTCATTGCGAGGCCTTTTAAGGCCGCAGCAATCTCCCTCTTGTCATATCCGCGAAAGCGGGTATCCATTTTTTATCTTTTTACTTTCTTTCAATCAGTGTAATCTATGAAATCTGTGTCTAAAAATTTTTGTGCCTTCGTGGCTAATACTAAATTATTTTAAGCCCTGTGCTATATCAAGCCGATATAACTAATATGAAAAGGACATATAAACACGATAAGGCCTTTACGTTTGTTGAGCTTTTGATAGTGGTCACGATTCTGGGGATATTGGCTGCGGTTGTACTGCCAACACTTCAGGACAGCACCCAAAAAGCCAAGGAGGCCGCCGCCAAGGACAATCTACGGATTTTGCGAAACGCGATAGAACTCTACGCCAACGACCACGACGGCATCCCCCCGGGATATATAAATGATAATACCTCCAGTACTCCCAGTTATATGGCATTTGAAAGACAAATGACAGAACTTGAACAGCGATTATCTGCTGTGCCTGAAAACCCACTGAACAATATCACTGTAATGAAAGTCCTGGCTAATTCGGATAGTTTCCCGGAAGTGCCAGCCGATACGACTCAATACGGCTGGATATACCAACCAGCTATCAAAAAAATCAAATTGAACTATCCGAGCACAGATTCTGACGGAATAGCCTATTTCGACTATTGATTTAATCTTGCTGTAAAATCAAATCTCTGCTACACTGCCTAAGCTAAAATTCACTATTAAGGGAATCAAGTTATGAGCAAATCCAAAGGTTTTCTGTCTATTTTAATCCCCAGCGCCACTGTTTTCCTCTCCAGCGCTTGCATTATGATTATCGAGCTTGTCGCCAGCAGGCTCATAGCAAGGCATCTCGGCTCATCACTTTACACCTGGACGGCTGTTATTGGTGTTGTATTGGCTGGCATAACTATCGGCAATTATGCAGGTGGACGAATCGCGGACAAGTTTCAGGCAAGAAAAACGCTCGCCACAATTTTCGTACTTTCATCAGTTGCCTGCGTAGCGGTTGTCATTCTCAACAACCTGGTTGGCGAATGGATATGGCTATGGAAGCTTAGTTGGCCGGTAAGAGTGTTCAGCCACGTATCGCTCGTATTCTTTGGGCCTGCGGTACTTCTGGGAACAATAAGTCCGGTTGTGGCCAAAATGGCACTCGATAAAGGCCTTTCGACAGGAAGGACGATAGGAGATATTTATGCATGGGGCGCTGCGGGAAGTATTTTCGGCACTTTTCTGGCAGGTTTTTATCTCATACCAACTATCGGGACAACGGCCATTATCTGGAGCGTCGCGACAATGTTGCTCGTGATGGGAATTCTTTACTGGGTGCGTCTTTGGCCGGGGTACCTCTGGGCAATAGTATTTGTCTGCGCCCTGTTAACGGGGACATCGTCGGCAACCTGGGCCAAAGAAGCAGGCTTGTCGCTTGGGTTAAGAGTAAAGGAAGACCCGAATGTGCTCTATGAAGACGACACACCCTACTGCCATGTGGCTGTTCGACAATTGTCTAAAGAGCCGGACCATAGAGAATTTATTCAGGACAAATTGAGGCACAGCGAAATTATAATGGGCGATGTCGATAACCTGCAATACTTTTACAGCAAAATATTCGCAGGCATTACACATGGACTAAGTAATAGCGAAAAAAAACTTAACACTATGATTATAGGTGGCGGCGGGTATGCGTTCCCGCAATATCTGGAAAAAAACTGGCCAGGCAGCCAAATCGATGTTGTAGAAATAGATCCAGGCGTAACGAAAGCCGCAACCGAAGCATTCGGACTTTCAAAAAATACAACCATAAACACATATTCAATGGACGCTCGCAATTTTGTAGATGAATTGTTGAGAAAAAAGAATGCAGGCCTGAATGCTCCTCTTTATGATTTTGTGTACGAAGATGCAATAAACGATTACTCCGTACCTTTCCAGCTTGTAACACGGGAATTCAATGAAAAGATGATACAGCTAATAAAGGATGACGGCGTTTACATCATCAACATGATCGACACATATAACAATGCCCGATTTCTCGGAGCCTTGGTTGGAACCATCAAACAAACATTCCCGAACGTCTATGTAGTTACTAACCGAATAAGCCTGCCGGGACTACGTGATACTTATGTAATTATCGCATCTAAGAGGGATATGAACCCAAAAGAAATACTTAACAACTATGGAACCAATCTAAAGTTGCGATATTTCAACGAAAAAGATTTTGAATATCTATCCCAGAAATCCAACAATATAATACTTACAGATAATTATGCTCCGGTAGAAAACCTGCTTGCACCGGTAGTACGTCAAAGTTCAAAGGAGTTATTAGCGAGAAAGTATTTGACTCAGGCTAAAGATTTTCGTAAAGAGAACGAAATTGAAAAAAGTATTGAAAAATTTACTTTGGCAGCACAGTTGAATCCATCTATGACCATTAAAGCATACAATGAAATTGCTATGTTGCAGATTTCACAAAACAATTTAACCGCCGCTATCAAAGCGTTCAAAACGGCCATTGATTACCATAAAAATACTAAGGGCTGCCAAAATGTGATTGGAACAATATATTTAAATCTGGGAACTCTTTATCAAAGAACCAGCCAAAGAGACAAAGCAGCAAAATCATTCAAAGCCGCAATAAAACAATTTAATATCGAAATTTCGGAGCAACCAGACTCGGCAATTCTTTACAGCCGACTTGGTGACGCGCACGCATCTATGGGCGATTTAAACTCAGCTTCAAAAGCTTTTGCTAAAGCCCTGAAGCTGGAACCAACGAACCCTTCGCATCTCCAAAATTTGATAAAAGCCCTTGAATTTCAGGGCAAATATGATGAGGCTATAAAAATCCTGAAAGAACAGATAAAATTGGCACGATACCATAACAAGACAGCAGTAACAGCAAAACTGCAGCAACACATTGAATTTCTTAAATATAAGAAGTCTAAACAAAACCTGCCAAAATAATTAGAAGTTACCCCAAAATGCCTGAAAGTAATGTTAATGGCATTGGGAGCGTTAAAGATGATAATTTTGGGATGGACAATCAGTCTTTGACCTTCTTAAAAACAATGTTCGTAGACTCACCATACACAGGGTCAGTGGACATATCAAAATCTGGATTTTCAGGAGTACTCGACTTTGCTTTTCTGAAAGTTGTCCAGTTCACACTCCACTCAAGCTCCTCTGCATCGACCTCGCCTGTAAAAACATCAACACTGCTTCCCTCTATGACCCCATCACCTATCTCTGAATAAAAGTGACTCAAGTTTATTTCAACTAAGAATACACGTTCTACAGAATCGTAATCAACTAGAAAATCCCCTGTCTCATAAATACTTTTACCATCCATTTTCATAGGAATCGTTTTAGTATCTTCAGCTTTTAGCCTTATTCTGCCAAAAGCGTGAACTATGGAAGAAATCGTGCCGTTCGATTCAAGTTCAAATTCCCAGCCGCTTTTACCTTCTGCCCTCCACGTCCCAACGAGAAACTCCGGGAAATCTTTGACATCCTCTATCTTTTCTTTTTTAGCCGATTCCAGACAACCTGATATCAAAACAAAACTGATACAGCTAACGGCAATCAATGCTATATTTTTCACCATAAATCCTTTCGTAGATAATATCATGTCATTTCGAGCGAGCCGAAGGCGAGTCGAGAAATCCCTGTCTTTTAGTAGATTTCTCCGCTCTATTCGCTTTGCTCATTCCGGTCGAAATGACAAAATAATTTTAAACCATAAGCCGTTGATTGCAAGCATAAAAAAACCCCAACCAAAAGGTCGGGGTTTTAGATAACTATTCTTTACCGAGTTGCTTATTTTTTGCGACGACGAAGGAACAAACCGCCAAGACCCAAAAACGCCATTGTCATTGGCTCTGGAACAACATTGATAGTCAGGAAATCATTCTCACCATACTCATCCGAACCAATTATATAGGTTCCTATCGCCAAACCACTAATAAGCACATCAAACTGGGCACCGGCCTCAACGAGATTAACACCACCATCAGTAAAGGCACTTACTGTCCACCAACCTGGATAAGTTGTTTCCTCTGTAGCGTAACCATCGCTGGCCGCGGGAAGCTTGGTGATAGATGTAATCGCTGCTATCGAAGAAATATCAGCACCTACCCATTTGCCGGTATATGGTATATTGTCACTGGCAATCAGTTGAACTGTTAGGCTCTGACCTACATTTATGTTGAGTACACTTTGACTCCAGGTCAGATTTGTTGCACTTGCGATTGAAGCTACACACAAAACCAAAACTAAAATTAACATTTTTTTCATCATTGTTCGATCTCCTAAAAATAGAGTTAGTAAACACTTTTTAAATTTTCCGGCCGAAATAGCCACAACTACATAAGGAACTTAGACTTTAAAATCCGCGCGATAATTAGGTCTAAAACAAAACATTTTTTAAGGCCGTTCCGTGTCAAGTATAGAAATTCCGATAAACTAAGAACTCAAAACTTAACACTAAGAACTAATATGTTTTCCCATCCCCAAATTGCTACAAAGCGACAAAACCAAAAAGGCAACTTCAAAGCAAAATCTTGTCCCAAGTGTTTTCCAAACTCCAACCCCAATTGTTAAACGCATTATAGCAAGCGATGCAGGCTAATGCAAGTAAAAAATTAAAAAAAATACATAACAGCATTTTTGACGCTGATTTCATTGATTTTTTTATTGTTTTTTAGACATTAATTATTGTATTATTTTTTAGACACAGATTTCACTGATTACACTGATTTATTATAGGAGCAACAATAATGTATAAACATTCAGAACTGACGAAACAGATAATAAATGCAGGTTTTACCGTTCACAATGAACTCGGGTTTGGCTTTCTTGAAAAGGTATATCATAATGCTCTAATAATCGAATTAACCAAGCAGGGCTTCGATGTAGAGGCCGAAAAACAGATAGATGTTTATTATGATGGCCAAATCGCAGGTCAATTTTATGCGGATTTAATTGTCAACAAAAACGTTATTGTTGAAATTAAAGCAGTAAGTACACTTAATCCTGCACATGAAACACAATTAGTGAATTATTTGAAAGCAACGAAAATTAAAGTCGGGCTACTGCTGAATTTTGGTAAATCTTTGGAAGTAAAAAGAAAAGTTTTTTAAATAATCAGTGGAATCTGTGTAATCAGTGTCTAATTTTGTCTTTTAATAATCAGTGGAATCTGTGAAATCTGCGTCTAATTTTATCTTTTAATAATCTGCGGAATCTGTGTCTAATTTCTTGAATCACAAAAAAAGGGGCCGATAATATCGGCCCCTTTTAAGGTACTAAACTAACTTGCTTTTAAAGCAAATTATTTCTTGCGTCTGAGCAGCAAACCACCAAGACCCAACAGAACCATTGTTGCAGGCTCTGGGATAACGTTAATCGTCAAAGAATCATCATCACCATAAGCATCTGAACCAATTACATAAGTTCCTTCAGCCAAACCTGTGATAAGAACGTCAAACTGAGCACCAGCCTCAACGAGATTAACACCACCATCGGTAAAGGCACTTACTGTCCACCAACCTGGATAAGCCGTTTCCTCGGTAGCATAACCATCGCTGGCTGCGGGAAGCTTGGTAATAGATGTAATCTCTGCAATAGCAGAAGCATCAGCACCAACCCATTTGCCGGTATATGGTATATTGTCACTGGCAACCAGTTGAACGGTAATATCTCCGCCAACCGTCAAATTAACAACATCAACACTCCAAGTCAACACTGTAGCACTTGCCAATGGGGCCAGAGCCAAAACCAAAACTAAAACTATCAACTTCTTCATTTTCAACCTCCTTAAAAAAAATAATTAAACTTACACTTGTCAAAACAATTCAAAACTTTTACAGATTCTACGGCGCTAATGTACCACCGCAACCACCGGTCAAACCAGGACCATCTGGCGGATTCTTTACCAGCCAATTCGTCTGCAGAATGAACAAATCCGCAGCCCCAACATGGTGATAACCATTTTTAACATCGCCTTCTAAATCACGACCGAAATCAGCACAAATACCACCAGCAATACTGGCAATACCTGGACCATCCGGGGCTTCCTTAACTAACCAACTTCCCTGCAGAATGAACAGATCCGCAGCTCCAACATGGTGGTAGCCGTTTTTAACATCGCCTTCAACCACTCCGTCAGCATCACCACGACACTGGTATGTGTAGCACCAGCAATCAGGACTGCCAGCACTAAGCCAAGCTGCGTAGTCAGGATGACCACTATCAAAGCAGGGGCCACTACCACAACTTATAGCCAGATTGGCTGTAAGATTTGTAGCAGGTACGCTCACGTCTTCAAGAACAATACCGCCGCGATAAGTGTCTTCCTCAGTAACAGCGATGTTTACGTCATTGCTTTGACCATTACAGTCAACAACGATATTGCAAAGTGTGCCAGTCACTGCCGGAGCATTTGGTGCGCCAACATAGAGCGAACCGAACTCGACAACGATAGCATTTGAATCTATCGCGCCTGCACCAGGATCAGCAGCAGGAGCTAACGGCGAGCCGTAAGCAGTTACAACGCCATTACCGTCTATAGCAATTGTTCCCGGATAAATCCCGAAACCTTTACTCGCGGCAAGACTTTCGCCATCGGTTTTGAAGCCGTTAACGTCAGTAATGAAAGCATCGCCATCAACGGTGATGTTAAGAGCAAAAGCTCTTGGCTGGTTGGGATCGCCAGTTGCGTCATACGTAACAGCAACCACGCCGCCGCCCAGGTCTGTGAGTCCGAGGGTCATACCGAACGCCGGCACAGCCATCAGACAAGCCAAAATCAAAACTAACTTTTTCATTTTAAACCTCTCTAAATAAAACCTCTTTCTTTTCCGCCGAGCCCTCGCTCAGCACGATTTTGGTACTTCGACAATCACCTTCCCTTTTCATCATCTTCCACCCTTAACCTAACTCCAAGAGCGAAAAAAAGCGTTACAGACAACCAAGCCGGAAAGGCAGGCTCAGCCATCTAAAAACCGTTTTCTTCCTGATACCTCCTTTCCGCAAACCTTCGCAAAAAACAGATACTCCTCCGCAGAAGCACCCCCTGCGGATTATTCCACGACTGCATAGTACCAGAGGGCAGTACTGAAATCAAGGAAAAAATCGAGATTTATAATAAAAAAATCCGATTAACAACTATTTAAAGCTCCGTTAATACCTGCTTGCTTCTGATAAATCCGTTATTAAAGAGCTTCTAACTCCCCTAACGTATTGCCGCTTTTTATTTTCGCCACAAAATGCGTTTTTTGGCTCAAAAATCGGGGGTGCCCCCATTAATTGCGGAAAAACACGTGTCATCGGCAAATAAAACCGTGCAAAATCGTTAAAAAATGTAAAATTTTTGCAAAAAACGTTCAAAAATAGGGCATTTTTTGAAATTTTTGGTATTATTTAGGCTATGTTTAACTTCCTGAAAGGCAGATTGTTACTGGTTCGGCTGATAATTCTCGGTTGCATGGCCGCTTTAATCGTCATCGGGGTTGTGGTAATTTACGCTTCCGGCAACCCGAATGTCGAAAATTCTGCCAGCCAGATGCGAAATTCCGGACTCTGGAAAAAGCAATGCGTCTTCGCCGCCGCTGGTTTTGCCGGCTTCGTATTGATAAATTCCTTCAACTACCGCAAACTCGGCGCAATCAGTCCCTGGCTGTATATCATAATAATAGGACTATTGGGCGTTTTGCTCGTCGATAAATATATCATCAACCTACCCTTCGTACCCGTCAAGCACGGCTCGCGAAGATGGCTCGTGTTCGGCTCACTACCGCAATTTCAGCCATCAGAATTTTTTAAGATTATCTATATAACAGCTCTGGCCTGGCATTTGCGATTTCGGAGTAACTATCGAAACTTTTCCGCTCTCATCGCTCCGTTCCTGCTGACACTCCTGCCGATGGTGCTAATCCTGCTCGAACCCGACCTCGGCACGGTAATGCTTATGATGCCGGTACTGTTTGCGATGTTGTTTATAGCCGGGGCAAAACTCAAACATCTGCTATTAATAGTTCTGCTGGCAATTCTGGCAAGCCCGCTGTTATGGCTACAAATGCACGACTATCAGCGAATGCGCATCAGCTCACTGCTGATTCAGAATAATATCGACGGCTCATCAACCTGGTTCAGAAAACAGGTCGAAAAACACGAGCCTCTGGCAAAAACGTTAGGGCTGAGCAAAAATCAGCTAAGAAACTGGGAAATCGATGAAGGCTACCAGCTAACACGCTCGAAGCTGGCAATCGCCTCTGGCGGAGCCAGCGGGCAGGGCTATCGCACGGGACCGTTTATCAAATACCACTTCCTGCCCGACCGGCACAACGATTTTATATTCGCGATTATCGGCCATCAATGGGGCTTTGCCGGCTGCGTAGGCCTGATGGGACTGTACGCCCTGCTGATTGCCTGCGGAATGGAAATCGCGTCCGGCAATACCGACCCATTCGGCAGGTATATCGCCGCCGGAATCCTGGCGATGTTTACGATTCAGATTCTGGCCAATATCAGTATGACTATCGGCCTGATGCCTATAACCGGCATTACACTGCCTTTTATCAGTTATGGCGGTTCGAGCCTTGTGGTTAACATTATGCTTGTGGGCCTGCTGAGCAATGTCGGCAGGAGCAGGCCTTTCAGCTTAGCTGTTGACAGGGATTAAATTTTAGACGCTGATTTCACAGATTACACTGATTTTTGAGGTGCTGAACAGATTTCGGACACTTGATTTGCCAATTATGCAACCCGCTCCTGTTTCATTTCATACATTTCCTCATATACCACAGGGCTTACATAGCCCAGAGAAGCATGTCCACGCCTACGTTTTCGCCCATTTTTCAAAGTTGGCTTTGGATTTATAATATCACTCGATGGAGGCTTGGAAGAATTATTGGAGTTTTTTTCCAAACGAGCAATTTTTTCCTGTAATTGTTGAACCTGCTCCGTCAGCAGTCGAATCTGTTTGACCTGCTGATCGTCTCGCCGTAAAAGTTGAGCTATTATAACGTCCTTGTTTGTCATAAAGGACGTTATAACATAAGCCGATTTTTCGCGCTACTTTTTTTCCTATATTTTTTATACTTTTTTTTAAAAATCTGTGAATGCTTACGTGTCTTAGTACCTTGCAAAAAGTCAGTCCCTTCATCATGCCACCCTCTTGTAGAATTCGATTGGTACATTTAACCATTTGTTGGCCGCTGTTGTGTTCGTTGAATTTTCCATCGCAGGATTTTATTATTCCGCCGCAATACTATGGGTGGCAACCCGTAGAATTGCGGCAGAATATTAAATGGTATAGTCATAACATAATTTCAACGAGCTACGTATTTTTGCACCGTACGGGATTTTGAGCAAGATAGCCTGTTCCAGTTTTTCGTAATTCAATTCATCAGGAAACGCTTAACGAATGATTCTCATAATAACATCTTCAAAAGTATTGCAATAATCAGAGCAAAGCTCTCTTGTACCGCTTTCAACGATATTGCCGTCAGCAAAGCCTACCGCTGAAAAACCAGCTAATCTGATTGCACACACGCCAGCACCGCTATCTTCTATACCAATAACAGAATTGCGATTGGTAAAATCTATTCCTAATCCCACACGCCCAGCTTCAGCGTAAAGCCACGGATGAGGCTTGGCCTGCAGTTCGCCAAGTGTCCCTGCCCATCCATCGCCCAGATGAAAGCCAGCTGTTATGATAGCATCATAGAATTCATTCGGGTCGCCCATACCAAGAGTCTTAAAGGCAGAAAGTATTTCCGGCCAGGCCTTTTCGTATAAACCGCTTGTAACAAGAGCAATTTTTATATTTAGTGATTTCAACTCCAAAAGAAATTCTTTAAGTCCCGACACAGGCATAAAGGCATTTTTCCGGCCACGGCCTTTTGTTATTTCACTCATTTCAAAACGGGTATGCTCAAAATAGAACCTGCGGGCTTGTTCCACTGTTTTATCAGAACAGTATTTGTTTATGCAATATTGAAGATGCTCCGATACACTGTGACCTGACACGAAAGACAAATCAGATTCTTCCAACTCAAATTTAGGATTGTCAAGCAAACTCGCTGTTGTCTTTTGAATTATCCATATCCAGAAGTGTTCACTTTTGACACTTGTGCCATCCAAATCCATCAAAACCGCCCTTATCGGTTTTTCCATCTTCACCGGATGGACAGGATAATAGGCAGGATACCCCATAGCGCTTTTGACATAAGCAAGTGTATGGTCTTCAAAGGCTATAAACTCAACTTTACCATCACCCGTAGCAACAACAGAAACCACACCATCTTTACCAACTTTAAATATAGTATCACTGCACACCTGTAAAAGCTTCATTCCTGATTTATGTGAAATTTTACCGATAGCAGGGATGTTCACTAAAGTGCTCACATCCGGATATATGCTCCCGCAAGAAGTCATAGTCATTTGTCCTTTAAATATTTTTGGTTGCTATTTTGCTCCAAAAGTCGGTTATTATTCGCTTTCAGCTACGAGCTGTTTATCTAATTCCGCTATTCTATCATAGCGAGGCAATACGAAATTCCAGAGCAATATGCCAGTTATTGCACATACAATAGCACAGATGGCCGCCGGAGTCCATTTTGCCAGCAATGCTCCGCCTGCTGCAAAAATTATTGAAAAGACAAATATCACTCCAACAAACCAGGCACCAAGATCAGCCGCTAAACTATCCGTTATTTTCACTTCAGGGCAGAGTTTAGCAATAGGTCCCCATCCCGGTCCGCCGGGGCGAACCCTGCGGTAGAATACCTTGAGAGACTCCACCGGGTCCGGCTTTGTCAAAAGCATCACAATTATCCACGATACTGTTACAATGAGGGTAATCAAAGTGTACTCAATGGCAAAGTAGAGAATGTTGGAAGAAAAGACCTCGTTTGAGGTTGTGATATTATCAACAAAAGCCCTTGCAGGGGTGGCCAGTGCAACAGTTCCAGCCTTGAACATATTGTTCCAGACTGTGAAAGTAATTGAAGTAGTTAATGCCGTTAGAATAGCTGCAATTTCCGCCGGACCGTTAACACGCCACCAGAACCAGCGAAGAACTCTAATAATATGAACTCCCGCCCATATCTTCATAAGAAGAGCGAAAAGCTCAAATACATTATCGCTGGATATCGCAACAATGATAGCTATAACACCCAGTAATACGGTAGCAAGACGGGAAATTCTAACATAGTGATGGTCATCCTTTCCTTTTACAAGAAATCTCCGATAAAGGTCATTCACAAAGAAGGCCGAGCCAAGATTAAGATACATTTCGGTAGAGGATAAAAATGCCGCTATAAACGAAGCCATCATAAGACCAATCAGGCCGTGTGGCATTAGCGTTTTAATCATCGTTGGGTATATAAGATTAACATCATTTATTTGCTTAATGATTATTATAGATGCAAGACCGGTGATTATCCAAGGCCAAGAGCGTAAAACATTATTTGCAGCGGTTTTAACTAATTGGCTGAGCATCGCATCTTTTTCGCTTTTGCAGGACATCAGCCTTTGAATAGGAGCAGGCTCACCATCAAAGAACCAGAACAATGGACTGAAAAGCACTAAAAACCCTATCGACTTCCACCAGTCTCCAGGCATCAACGCTGTTAAATCGTGAGACAATTTCCCTTCGGCGGCCATATTCTGTAAGGTTGCAACCATAGCACTGGGGCCACCAACAGCTTTATATGCCAATACCATAAGTACATAAGTACCCGTTAAAGCAATAAGCATTTCAAGAAGGTCCGTTACGATAACACCCCACAAACCGGATGTTGCCGAGTAAATCAGGGCGAAGATAACGACTCCAAACGACAAGCAGACTCCACTGTCCATCGTGAAACCCAGGAAAGTTAAAGTGTCAGGCATATCCAGAACAACTTTGGAGATTTTGCACATTGCCAAAGTGAACAATCCGATTTTAAATGGCGAAAAGAAAAAACAATTGTAGGAAGCCAAAATAATTCGGAGAGCTTTTCCGCTGGCTGAGCCGTGGCGCAGCTCAATGAATTCAACCTCGGTTAAAATCATCGCCCTCCTCCAGAGCTTTGCAAAGAAAAAAGCTATGGATAACTCCATAAAAACACTTCTAAGGTAAAACCAAAAGTTCAGGACACCTCCCTTTCTGGCGTTTCCTGACTGATGCAGAGGAGTGTCAGAAGCAAAGTTTGTTGCCATCATTGAAAAGCACGCAAGCCACCAAGGTATTTTACGCCCCGCCAGAAAAAAGTCGCCAGTACTTTTGCCCGCACGCTTTGCAAGAGAAAGCCCAACTCCCATAATCATTACAAGAAAAAATCCTATTACCAACCAATCAATCCAATTCATAAATCCATTTCCTTAAAAATTTTATAGGTTAATGTTGATTATTGACAATGACCAACAATCGTGAGTGTCTCGGTTAACTCATAAATATTTTTATTCAGGTCAAGCCGATAGACATCTATCCAGCAGTTACTACTGCCTACATAAACTTTCAAAAAAGTACTTTGTGCATTCTTATCTCCCATTCCACGTGCGTGCCCTGCATCAATCTGCCATAGGCCATTGATTTTTGCGTGGGAAAAACCGTGAGTGTGTCCACATATATAGGCGGCAACATTGTGTTTGCGCAGAAGTTTATGAAAGCGATGGCTGTTTTTTGGATGCGCATCCAAATTATCACCTTTGTGTCGGTGCCGACCGTTGTCGATGTCAGGTATAGAAACAAATGGTTCGTGTCCAAATATAAAAATGAATGGTTTCTTATTGGCCTGCAAATCCTTCCTGACCCATTCATACAACGCATCACAGACATCGCCATCTGTTCCGACATCTGTCTTGCCATCGTAATATTCATTGATAACTACAAAGTGAGCGTTTTTGTAATCGAAAGAGTATGTGGTTTCTTCAGACCCTTCGGGGCCGGGCGAAACCGTATCTTTCAAATGTTTCTTTGCATAATCTCTTAGCCACTGCATATCTTCCGGCGTTTCAGCTTCGTGATTTCCAACACCTGGATACCACACATAATCAGGGCCAAACACACTTGTTATTACATTGTAAATATCTTCAGGTGGGTCAATATCGCCGGGACTAACCATAAAAGCCCCTTTGCCAGTTTTCAGAAGTGCCTTACAGGCACCTTCAAAATATTCAGTTCCCTCAGCAAATTGTCTCTGGTCAACTGTAACATCAAACGAAAAAATCGGCTTGGCACATTCGTCCTGACCGCCCGCAAATAAAACAACAGTAAAAGAAAGGCAAACGCCCAACAGTATCCAACATACCTTCTTCATTCCTTCCTCCTTCAAAAAACCATAACCGTTCACGAGTATTTCGACTGTATTGAGTAACATATTCAACGCCAAACACCCATTCCTGACATTTCAATTCACTCTATGTAATAACACTTTTAAAGTTTTAATCCAAACAAAATTGAAAGGCCGAACAAGCTACAATACCACAGGTTTTGGCCTGTGGTATTGCAGGTATCGCTCATTTTCTACCACTATAAGAACCCTTGATATATCGGCAGAAAAATCCTTTCAAACTGTTATATCGGTGAAATATATAAATTGTCCACTATCAGCTTTGAGCTTGTATACCTTTTTATACTAAACTCACTAAGAGAACCTGTACTCTCGTAGAAGCCAAAATCATTAGCCACCCGCACATCGTCAATGTAAAAATCATAAGTCTGGCTTGCTGCATCAGCTATTATATAAAAATTATAGGACTTGTTGTTAGTGTCATAATCCTCATAGGCCATAAGGTCAACTATCGTAGTGCCATTGTAGGCGGAGATCTGACCGTTAGTAGAAAAATTTACCTGGGCTGCAAGGTTACCACTGCCATCTTCTATTCTGAACCGACCGTTTTTATCGGTGGCACAGCTCCCTGTGTCAAACTCAACATTCACAGCTGCGCCCCCCGTAAAGGATTTTGTAACTTCCGCGTTGCCAGCACCGTAATACACAATCAGAGACTTGCTTCCACTGATAACATATGCAGAATCAGTTGTAACAATTCCATTCGTTGTTATTACCTCCCAGCCATCTTGGTTATCAATTGAACCCGTGGAAAAACTTTCAAAGTTTGTTTCGTAAGCGTTGTCCTGAAGCTTAGTAATTTTCAAATTGTCCACTATCAGCTTTGAGCTTGTGTACCTTTTTATGCTCAATTCACTAAGTTGAGAACCAGTGCTTTCGTAGAAGCCATAATCATCAGCCACCCGTACATCGTCAATGTAAAAATCGTAAGTCTGGCTTCCTGTATCAGCCACTATCCGAAAATTATAGGAACGCTTGTTAGTGTCATAATCCTCATAGGACATAATATCCACTTTCGTACTACCGTTGTAAGCGGATATCTTACCTTCAACAGTAAAATTTACCTGGACCGCATGATTACCACTGCCATCATTTATTCTAAACCGACCGTTTTTATTGGTGGCACAATCTCCTGTATCAAACTCAACCTCAAGCAACGCGGCACCCGTAAAGGATTTTGTGACTACCGCATTGCCGGCGCCGTAATATACTATCAGGGACTTGTTACCACTAATAACATATCTGGAATCAGTTGTAACCTCAGCGTTTGTTACCTCTACATCCCAGCCACCCTGTCCGTCAATTGAACCTGTGGAAAAATTCTCAAAGTCAATCAGAGTGCCGCGTGGATTCCACGTCGTATCAACGGTCAGATTCAAGGCATCAGCGATATCGCCCCAGGATACATATTTCCAATTCGTAGGAGTTGAACCATCGTTTTCTCCATCATGCAATACAAAAAGGCCCTCGTCGTAAGACCCGCCCAGATTCATATTTATTACATCAAGGCCATCGGTTTCCGAAACATTATTAACATGAAAAGCTCCAAGTTCCGTATGGCTTCCCGTCCGCTCATAAACAATAACTTTGCTGTTTCCCTGACTTGAAACAAGAAGATACCCACCGCCATCGCTGGTATAATATATTGAAAGGCCTTCCACATCTTCGACCAGCTCTCCTGTATCAACACTAATTATTTCGGTACCGGTGTTAGAACCATCCGGCTTGGCATCGTATCGCCAAACACCTTCATCCTCTTCGCCGAAATAGACGAGATTATTCTCGTCGTCGGCTACAGCTCCTTCCAACTGGCCGCCGACATCAAAGACGCTACGTACCAGCGTGTACTCTATCAATCCGGTAGAGCCGTATTCGGTTAATTCAAATTGCCTTACGGTACCGTCCTTGGCGGCTACAAAATAGTACAACTTGCCATTAGATAAATCCTTGTAAAGACAGCCTCCATAAGGCTCAACGCCAACATTTGGATGACTGTAATTTATGTTTGTCAGTGTACGGTTGCTGTTCACCCTGTAAATTTTTAAATCATCTTCTTCTCGGTCGTTAACGACAACAACATCCGTTGCCCCCGTTGACATAGCAAAGTTATAGCGAATGTCGATATTGCCGGTTCTATGGCCCATATCTATCGCCTGCAATTGTGTGCCATCAAGGTCATAAACATAAATCCCGCCATGACTGGTATCTTTACTCTGACCTATAACCATACTCTGACTCGTATCAGTAGGATGCACCCAAATACAAATATCGTCGGCAATATCACCTGTCTTGGAACCGGGCGGACTTGCGGTCTCGTCCGTTGCGTTTATGTTTACAGCCGAGTAGGCTGATGAAGACAGTAGCAGCCCAAACGTAATCAGAACCACACAAAATTGTTTTACTTTTTTCATTTTCATTGTACTAATCCCCATAAATTATTGATATTCCTATCTACCTTTAAAATTCCAATTACCCAAACAAAAAGTTGAAAGATAAAACAGACTGCAACACCACAGGTAAAAGCCTGTGGTGTTGCAGGTATCGCTCATTTTCTGCCGCCATGAGAACCTTGCTCTATCGGCAGAAAAATCCTTCTAAACTACTGTGAAATTTCCAAATTGTCCAATATCAGCTTTGAGCTGGTGTACCTTTTTATATTAAACTTACTCAGCTCACTTCCTGTGGTCCCATAGAAATTATAATTATCAGCTCGCCGTACGCCATCAACGTAAAAATCGTAAGTCTGGCTTGCCGTATCAGCCACTATCCGAAAATGATAAGATTTCTTGTTAGTGTCATAATCCTCATATGACATAAGATCCACTTTCGTACTGCCATTGTAGGCGGATATCTTACCGTTAGTAGAAAATTCCACATCCGGCCCAACATTACCACTACTATCATTTATCCTGAATCGTGCTCTTTTTCCTGTGTTACAGTCCCCCGTATCAAACTCAACTTCCACAACTGCAGCACTCGTAAAGGATTTTGTAACTTCCGCATTGCCGGCACCATAATACACAATCAGAGACTTACTTCCACTGATAACCCATCTGGAATCAGTTGTAATAATTCCGTTGGTCGTTATTACATCCCAGCCATCCTGATTATCAATTGAACCTGTGGAAAAATCCTCGAAGTCCGTCTGGTAAAGCGAACCGGCTGATGCAGTGTATAGTTTCATCCAGTAATACTCCGTTCCTAAACACTCTGGATTAGTGTCTGGCTTAGACCTAATCTTCAGTTGATGAGACTGCGATCCTGTGCCTTTTGCGGGCAGTTCAATATACCTCGTGTAATCGCCGTCTTCTCTGGTGTCATCGGTGCCTATATCCGTAAGAGTTTTTACATAGGTGTCGTCGATATAAATCTTCTGAATCGACCTTCGCATCATTGACCCTTTATTCCTGTTTTTACCGCCAAGAGGAACAAACTTAATAACAAGCATTCCGCCATCACTTAGATCCGCAGTGAAGTTTATATAAAGTGTCGGCAGTATCCACGGTGAAATAATCGCCGGCAAATCATCGCCATTACTGGCATTCATTGTATAACTTGAAGCCTGCCATTCAGTCATCAAGTCGTCGTAGATATTTTCCCAGTCACCATCGGAAGACCAAGGTGAATACCGATCATATCCAATCTCAGGATCTGTGTTGTATACCTGCCATTGTTTATTAGGATACTGACTCGTCTGAAGATCTTTCATTACAAGTCTATGATATCCGTTTTGGCATTGCTGATGCAGAGAAGACATTTGACCAAATACATATGCCATACTCTTGGGAGATGTCTGGTCTTTCTGAAAGCTATCATTAATGTTATTGAAATGCTCGTCAATTTCCGGATACAGCAAGTACATATCATCCACATACAGCCTCATATCGGAGTCAGCACTGCTAATCCAGGTTTTGGCCGTGGTACGATAAGATTGTGTTCCTGTGTTTTCATACAGATTATTATACACAAGAGCATAATGATACTTGCGATAAAAGTCAGTCAAAGCTTCTGTCGCGTGAGCCATCCTCCATAATTTTCCAACATCATCGTTACTCGGCAGAGCGGTTTTGGCCAGAGCCAGTTTTGCCATAGCATTATCCGCTATGGTTCTTGCTTCAGTGATGTTGAAATCTGAAAGCACCGACGAAAGAGTGGATGTACTGACATTTTTCACTGCAGAAGTTTGTGTCATATCATTTGCACGCGCCCAGCAGTGAACATCATTATCCCTGTCGAAATTAAGCATATGGAACCAGTGAGTATTTTCGGGATAAAGTGTAACAAAAGCATCAGTTATCTTGTATGTATCTTCAAGCGCATCAGCCACGTTTGAACCGGCACTTGAACCAAACTTCTCTGTTGCCCAGTTTTCCAGATACTCGATGGGGTCAAAACTGTATGGGTCCCATGCAATCTTTTGTGACGCCAGACGCCCTGGTTCATAAAGAATATCCGCTGAAGGCCCATAGACACGCGGACCGCCTATTACACTACCTAAATTAGCAAGTGTTACCGCGCGATTTTTAAATTTTTGGGCAGTATAACAGAGTTGTGCAAGGCATGGCTCTGTTGTATGCGGATGACAGATATTCCAACCGAAAGTCAACATTCTGGGCATATTGAGATACGGATTCCAGATATCGCTCCAGAGATAGTCGCTTCCGGGCGGGCTGGTTATCTTCGAATAATAGTGTACATCTGACGGAAGGTAACTGGGCAGAGAAATGAAGTTCGCCGTGTTATCACCCAGGCCATGTTCCACAATCTGCCACGGACGAAGATACACTTTCGGTGCATCCGGATGGGACGCACTTTTCCCTGAGCCGTCAAGCATAGCATCTCTTATTATCCCAATGTACTCAACAAGCCTGTTTCGATATAATGTAACACTACTCTCACTTCCACAGCTGCTGCAGCCACAGGAGTATATCGATTGCCATCCTTCACCCATACACAGCACCATACCGCCTAAATCATCGACATCTTCAAAGAGTTCTTTGATTTTATCATACAGCATATCCTTACTGGCCGACCGCGATGGACAAATCGCCGGATGCCATTCCTGGGTTTGCCGTGAAGGCTCACACTCAGGGTTCTC
This sequence comes from Anaerohalosphaeraceae bacterium, assembly GCA_021108375.1. GTDB lineage: Bacteria > Planctomycetota > Phycisphaerae > Sedimentisphaerales > UBA12454 > JAIORA01. The sequence goes on along the minus strand of JAIORA010000034.1, from coordinate 79,716 downwards.
ATCAATAAAGGCATCTATCCCAAATTCAGGCATTGAAGGCTGGAATGTAGAAATATAAATCTTTACTCCATAGTCAGCCCCCTTGTCAATTGCGTCTCTCAAATCGTCACGGTTTGCTTCTACATCCGCGAGATAGTCTGCCTTATAACTCGAACTCACATCGTCAAATATCTCCGGATTATCATCATACCGGAAAATAGGCGTAGTACTTTTCTCAGATGCCCAGAAAAGCTCGAAATTGGCACGCCTGCAAAGCTCACCTAAACGTTTGCTAAACACGGGGCGATCCATAATGTCTATATCGCCATTTAATACGCTATATCCTTCATCGGTGATCAAGTCCCGCAACTCCATTAAACCGTACAGCACACCCGCATTCTCGACGGCAGTAACAACCTTATCGTCATCGTGATTTCCTATTATAAAACCTTCGCTTCCAAGCCATGCTTCGTCAATGCCACCGGACACTGAAATTTCCAAATTGTCCAATATCAGCTTTGAGCTTGTGTACCTTTTTATATTAAACTTACTCAGCTCACTTCCTGTGGTCCCATAGAAATTATAATTATCAGCTCGCCGTACGCCATCAACGTAAAAATCGTAAGTCTGGCTTGCCGTATCAGCCACTATCCGAAAATGATAAGATTTCTTGTTAGTGTCATAATCCTCATATGACATAAGATCCACTTTCGTACTGCCATTGTAGGCGGATATCTTACCGTTAGTAGAAAATTCCACATCCGGCCCAACATTACCACTACTATCATTTATCCTGAATCGTGCTCTTTTTCCTGTGTTACAGTCCCCCGTATCAAACTCAACTTCCACAACTGCAGCACTCGTAAAGGATTTTGTAACTTCCGCATTGCCGGCACCATAATACACAATCAGAGACTTACTTCCACTGATAACCCATCTGGAATCAGTTGTAATAATTCCGTTGGTCGTTATTACATCCCAGCCATCCTGATTATCAATTGAACCTGTGGAAAAATCCTCGAAGTCCGTTTCATATCCATCTCCCATAGGAGGCATATCCGGATTATCAGCTTTACCCGCATAAATAACTTTTTGGCCGGAACCTGGTGTTACATTATCGCCGAGTATCTGAGTTTGCCCAATTTGCTTAGCACTTTCAACTACCCCGTAAATGTTATCCTCAACAAATAATCGAGGCGGTGTCAACGAGGAAGGTTTGGCTTGAAAATCATCCCACCTCACTTTGACAGACTGCCCGGAGATACTGTCTTTGCTTTTAACACGAAATGACATTTCGCATACTTCTGTAGGATCAAATTCGGAATCTCTGGAATATGTATTGGCGGTACCCTGCTGCCCCTGAGTCCATTCTTTCTTTCGCCATCCGGCAGTTTGAAAACCGGTCCACCATCGCCAGACCTCAGCTTTACCTGATGTGTCTATCAAAGTGATGTAAACGGAGTTTACTCTACTTGCGTATACCGGATTAGACCAAAAGCTCATAGCTAAGCCTTCAAAGTTTACCACTGCACCCAGTTTCTGTCTTATCTTGACTGTCTGGCCTAAGCTTTGCCCGATAAATGAAATTTCTGTACTTCTGAGGCCATCCTGGCTATCAGAATTCGTTGTTACAGTAGCACCGATTCCGCCGGGAGCTTCTAAATCAAAGCAGCCCGTATCCTCGAAGCCTTCAAAAAACGCCGCATTAGCTGGAAAAACAAGGAATAGAAGAAGACTAACCACTATTGCTATAAATATCGGTTGTTTTACCTGTTTCTTCATGATACCATCTCCAAAAATACTTGGTTCTTGTTTACATACATACAAATTACAAACATCGACTTTCAACTATTGTCAGTATCCATCCTTTCGTATTAAATTCCTCCTTTCCGATTTAGTAAAATACCACACCTTTGTGGATACAACATTTGTCGAGACGAACATGCTCGCCCAACTTCGCCGGACACCCCCATCTATAATCCTGCGAATGTAGAATTACTTTGAGATTTTCGAATATCTCTTCCGTCAATTACACCGCTCATTAGTCGGATCGGTACAGTCAAGCCATCCATCCACCAAAATTGCAACATCATTCATATCAGTAGTATCGAGCCATCCATCTGCCAAAATTACAAGATCGAGCATATCAGTATAACAATCCTCGTTAAGATCTCCCTCTGGATAACCAAAATCACCACACGTAGGTGGCGCACCATTTTTAATCACCAAATTATCCACTATCAACTTCCTGCTTGTGTACCTTTTTATTTTAAACTCACTAAGATGAGAACCTGTGCTGCCGTAAAAGCTATAATCATCAGCCTTTATAACATCATCAACGTAAAAATCGTAAGTCTGGGTTCCTGTATCCGCCACTATCCGAAAATTATAGGATTTCTTGTTAGTATCATAATCCTCATAGGGCATAAGATTTACTGCCGTACTGCCATTGTTGGCGGATATCTGACCTCCAGTAGTAAAATTTACCTGGGCAGCAACATTACCACTACTATCTTCTATCCTGAATCGACCGTTTTTATCGGTAGCACAGTCTCCTGTATCAAACTCAATATCTACAATGGCAGTGGGCGTAAAGGACTTTGCAACCATCGCATTACCAGCACCGTAATACACAACCAGAGATTTGCCTCCACTAATAATGTATGCGGAGTCAGTTGTAACCTCAGCGTTTGTTACCTCTACATCCCAACCATCCTGACCATCAATTGAACCTGTGGCGAAGTTCTCAAAATCAGTCTGGTAGAGCACACCGAAAGCCACGGTAGTAAAATTCCAGAGACTCCCGGGAGTGATTACACTGTTGGAATCGTGTTCATCAATCGCCCAGTAGTACAGTATATCGTATGCCAAAGTTCCGAGATCGTAAACTGTCCCGCTCTGTTCCTGAGAGACCAAAGGAAAATCGGTTACCGGGTCGGTACCGAAGTACACATCATGAGCGACGGCGTTAACCCCGGCTATCCAGCTAAGATTAGTATCGACACTCACTTGTGTTGCCTCATTTGCAGGAGAAGGATTAGAAGCCTTATTGGATGATGAAATAGGAACTGTCCATGAGTCTGTTATTACATAAGAATCATTAATTGCTCCCTGCCAGGTATTAAATATAACCTCTGTCCCCTCTACAGTAATATCGATAAAAGTCTGCTTCGACTCTCCCTGATTTCCGGCATTTCCGCAATCAATCTGCCAGGTAAACGGTTCCCAGTCAGGCCCATCAACCTGTTTGGCATAGTAAGTATGAGTATGGCCGCAGATGTAGGCTGCCACATGATTATCATTCAACAATTTCCAGAATCTGTCTCTGTGAGCAGGGTACTGATCCAGACTATCACCCACATGACGATATTCCGGGTACGCTGGTTCATGACCAAGAACGAAGACAGCAGGCTTGGCATTGGCCGCTAAATCGGCTGCAAGCCAATCGTAGAGTTCATCCACTACATCTCCATCAGTACCCACATCGCTAGAACCATCATAATACTCATTGATAACAACAAAATGGGCATTTCCGTAATCAAATGAATATGTAGTTGTTCCGCAACCTGTCGGGCCTGCGTTAACAATGTATGGCAGGCCAGAATAGGCATCGCGTACCCACTGCATTTCCGAGGGCGTATCGGTTTCATGATTTCCTGTTACCGGATACCAGATAACCGACTCACCAAACTGTGTTTTTAGAAGGGCATCGGTAGTTTGAGGGTCATCGAAATCACCTGCCATAATATGGAAAACACCCTCACCACCCACCTTATCAGTCATTTCGTCCAGCATCCATTCCCAACGTGGAATATTTTCCGGATCAATCGGCCTGTTGTCGGCGGCGGCTGTAAATCTAAAAGGCTCCGCACAACGGACACCTTTAACAGAATTTCCGTCAGAGGCAAGTACAACCACCTCACCAGCGTAGTTTTCCTTCATACTCGTTACATTATTTACCAAGTCATCTATCAGAGTATGGCTTGAGACAAAAGAAATAGCAGAAGTTGCTGATTGTTTATATTTGATATTGGCATAAACTGTCGTAGCCGAATAAACGACCGTTACCGTGTTTTCTGCCTCGTTGAGCAATACTATGGGGCGTGTACCAGCAGTATCGACCTGATATAAATCATCCCAAACTCCTGACGGTCGTCTGACCAGAAGCGCAATACGGGGATACCCTGATGTGTCATAGCTTGTTTTAACCGCTGCATATAAAGTTCCATCAGATGCTACTGCAACATTAAGATGATCGTCTGCCATTCCGCCGCCAACACTCTGTGCCGACTGGGAAGCAGGAACCTCATCTGTTGACCATGTTGCAGGATTTACCCCATCTGTATGTACTCTGAAGCCGAACCGCTGGCTATTCTGATTAGACCATAAAACACCGATAATATTATTAGGCATAGCTGTAACAACGCAAATATCATCACTTCCCACACCTGAAGCCAATTCTATGTCAGAACTCCAACTGTCGTATGGTGAATCACTGTAATATACGTTAATCTTTCCATCCGACTCCATGGCAAGCCACATCCGACCTTCTGAATCCACGTCAATTGAGGCTGTCTCACTACTCAATAACGCGACAACAGGTGACGGGGTTGGCCTTAAAGTCCACAACTGGTAGGCCCCACCACTATATTCGATGGAAACCAATTCAGGATCATCATCATATAATAAAACATGGACGACACTGCCAACCCTTTTAACATCCGCTTTTGTGCCTGTCTCATTGGAAAGTTTCAAGGCCTCAACCCAGGTTGTTCCCTGTAACTTCCACACCCATGTCCCGGAAGAACTGGCAGAAGTACTCGAAAGAACACACCACCACTGTCCGTCGTATGTCCAGACCTTAGACTGTGGTTTTTCACCGGTATGAGCGGATATTGATAATGAATCAAGATCGGTAATAACAAACTCCGCATAAACTGTAACCGGAGCATGGCGTGGATTCCACGCTGTATCAACGGTCAGGTTCAGAGCATTAGCGATGCCACCCCAAGATACATATTTCCAGTTCGTAGGAACCGAACCGTCATTTTCTCCATCATGTAATACAAAAAGGCCCTCATCGTAAGATGCGCCCAAGTTCACATTTATTACATCAATACCGTCTGTTTCCGAAACATTATTAACATGAAAAGCTCCAAGTTCCGTATGGCTCCCCGTCCGCTCATAAACAATAATTTTGCTGTTTCCCTGACTTGAGACCAAAAGATACCCATCGCCGTCGCTGGTATAATACATCGAAAGGCCTTCTACATCTGCGACCAGCTCTCCTGTATTGACACTAACTATTTGGGTACCAGTGTTCGAACCGCCTGGCTTGGCATCATATCGCCAAACACCGGCATCCTCTTCGCCAAAATAGACCAGATTATTTTCATCATCAGCGACAGCTCCTTCTACCTGGCCGCCAACATCAAAAACAGCGCGTGCCAGCGTGTACTCTATCAGACCGGTAGAATCGTGTTCGGTTAATTCAAACTGCCTTATAGTACCATCCTTGGCGGTTACAAAATAGTACAACCTGCCGTTAGACAAATCGTTATAAAGACAACCACCATAAGGTTCAATGCCAATGTTGGGATGATCATAATTTATGTTTGTCAGTGTGCGATCGCTGTTTACTCTATAAATCTTTAGATCATCTTCTTCCCGGTCATTAACGACAACAATGTCCGTTGGCCCCGTTGACATGGCAAAGTTATAGCGAATGTCGATATTGCCGGTTCTGTGACCCATATCTACAGCCTGCAATTCTACGCCGCTAAGATCGTAAACATAAATTCCACCATGACTGGAATCTTTACTCTGTCCTATAACTATACTCTGATTTGGGTTGGTAGGATGTACCCAGATGCAAATGTCGTCGGCAATATCAGCTGAGCTGGAGCCGGGCAGAATTCCGGTCTCGCCCGCTGCATCTACGTTCACAGCCGAATAGGCTGATGCAGACAGCAACAGCCCGAACACAATTAGAACCATACAAAATTGCTTCATTTTTTCCGTTTTCATTGTACAAATCTCCATAAATTATTTATGTACATATTTACTCAACAAGTAACAAAGACCTCTGAAAAATCGCTTCATCTTAGAAAAAACCAACTTTTATGGTTCCATAAAGCAAATCGATTCCGTAAGAAACCGAGTTACTCAGAGGCCTCAACAGTTTGTTCCTTTCGAAAAACAAAAATCAATTCGATCCGCACCGCTCATCATCCGGATCAGTACAATCGAGCCATCCACTTGCCATAATAGCAAGATCGCCTATATCGGTACCATCGAGCCATTCACTTGCCATCATAGCAAGATCGTCCATATCAGTATAACAATCCTCGTTGATGTCTCCCGGCGGATAACCAAAATCACCACACTTCGCTGGAGTGTATAACTTCATAAAATAGAATTCCGTTCCCAGGCACTCCGCCTGACTGTTTGGCTTGGACATAATCTTCAGTTGATGAGACTGTACCCCCGTGCCGGTTGCTGGCAGTTCAACATATCTGGTATAATCACCATCTTCTCTGGTATCATCAGTGCCTATATCGGTAAGAGTTTTTACATAGGTACCATCGATATAAATCTTCTGAATTGACCTGCGTATTATAGAACCATTCGTTCTGTTCTTACCGCCAAGAGGAACAAACTTGATAACAAGCATTCCGCCGTTACTTATATTCGCAGTGAAGTCCACATAAAGCGTCGGCAGTATCCACGGCGAGATAATTGCAGGCAGAGCTTCCTGATTATCAGCATTCGTTGTATAGCTTGTGCCCTGCCATTTAGTCATCAAGCCGTTGTAGATATTTTCCCAGTCATCTTCCTCAGGATACGGCGAATACCGTCTGTACCCAATCTCAGGGTCTGCGTTCTGCACTTCCCATTCTAAATTGGAATAATTACTGGCGCGTGTGCCTTCCATTACAAGACGACTGTACCCGTTTTGGCATTGCTGTTGCAGAGAAGACATTTGGCCGAATATATATGCAATGTTCTTCGGAGAAGTAGTTCCCACTCGAAAACTGTTATCAATATCATTAAAGTTTTCGTCAATTTCGGGGTACAGCTGATACATATCATTCACATACGTCTCCATATCGGGGATAGCATTGCTGATATAAGTTTTAGCAATGGCACAATAAGATTGGATTCCTGTGTTTTCATACAGATTATTGTACACAAGAGCGTAATGGTAATTACTATAGAAGTTGGTAAGCCCTTCTGTCGCGTGAGCCATTATCCATAACCTTCTGACATTACTGTCGGCCGGTAAAGTAGCTCTGGCTTGAAACAGTTTTTGTTCAGCATTAGTGGCTATGCCCCTTGCCTGGGTAATATCAAAATCCGAAAGAATCGACGAAAGAGTTGACACGTTAACATCTTTCACCTCAGAAGTCTGTGTTATATCATTTGCACGCGACCAGCAGTGAACCACATTATTCCTATCAAAATTGAGCATATGGAACCAATGCGTATTCAATGGATAAAGCGTAACAAGAGCATCAGTTATTTTATATGTATCTTCGAGCGCATCAGCCACGTCTGAACCAGCACTTGCACCGAACTTTTCTGTTGCCCAGTTTAGCAGATATTCATTAGGGTCAAAACTACACGGGTCCCATCCAAGCTTTTGCGATGCCAAATGCCCCGGTTCGAAAAGAATATCGCTTGAAGGATCGTAGATAGATGGTGCACCCATTACACTGCCTAAATCAACAAGTTTCATCGCACGATTTTTAATTTTCTGAGCAGTATAACAGAGTTGTGCCATACACGGCTCTGTTGTCTGCGGATGACATATATTCCAACCGAAAGTTACCATATTAGGCATATTGATGTACGGGCTGAAATAGTCATTCCAAAGATAGTCGCTTCCAGGCGGAGTGGTTATTTTCAAATAATAGCGCACATCTGAAGGAAGATAATCAGGTAGAGATATAAAATTATCAGGGTTATCACCCAGACCATGTTTTACAATCTGCCACGGACGAAGATATACCTTCGGTGCATCAGGGTCATCTGGATACGAATAATTCGGGTCGTAACCTCTGGCTTCGAGCATCGCTTTCCTGATAAGTTCAATGTATTCAATGAGTCTGGCTCGATATAATGTAACGCTGTTCTCGTCTCCACAGCTACCACAGCCACAGGAATATACCGATTGCCATCCCTCACCCATACACAGTACCATACCGCCTAAGTCATCAACATCTTCAAAGAGTTCCCTGACTTTGTCATACAGCATATCCTTGCTGGCCTGCTGCGATGGACAAATTGCCGGATGCCATTCTTTCGTTTGCCGCGTGGGCGCACATTCAGGATGCTCGGCAATAAAGGCATCTATACCGAATTCAGGCATTGAAGGCTGATATGTGGAGACGTAAACCTTTACTCCGTAGTCGGCCCCACTATCAATGTCGTCTCTCAAATTATCACGATTTGCCTCTACATCTGCAAGATAGTCTGCCTTAAAAGTTGAATTCACATCGTTGAATATCTCCGGGTTATCATCATATCGGAAAATAGGTGTAGTGATTTTTTCAGATGCCCAGAAAAGATCGAAGTTAGCACGCCTTTCAATAACGCCTTTACGAACAGGAAATACCGGCCTGTCAGCAACATCGAATGTTTGATTTAATACCTCTTCTCCTTCTGATAAGACGCGGTCACGCAATTCCATCAATCCGTACAAAACCCCGACATCCGTAGTAGCTGTAATAAGTATTCTGTTAGGGTCGAAGCTCTTTATGTAAAAACCCTGATTCCCTACCCACGCGGGGTCAACGGTCAGGCCAGCTTCTGCAATCAACGGAATAATGTGTGGATTATCATTTGGCCCAGCATAAATCTCAATCCCTGTTGATGATATTGTATCTCCGAGTTCTTTCACTTCGCCTATCTGTTCGGCAACCGTTGCTATCCCTCCGAGTGGCGTATTGCTGTCAATAAATACTAATGTTGATGTTAGCTGAACGCCGTCTGTAATTATCAGGTTGTCCACTATCAGCTTTGAGCTTGTGTACCTTTTTATGCTCAACTCACTAAGCTGAGAACCTGTGCTGCCGTAAAAGTCATAACCATCAGCCATTAGCACATCATCAACATAAAAATCGTAAGTCTGGCTTACCGTATCAGCCACTATCCGAAAATTATAGGAACGCTCGTTAGTGTCATAATCCTCATAGGCCATAAGGTCAACTATCGTAGTGCCGTTGTAGGCGGAAATCTGACCGTTAGTGGAAAAATTCACCTGGGCTGCAAGGTTACCACTGCCATCTTCTATTCTGAACCGACCGTTTTTATTGGTAGCACAGTCTCCTGTGTCAAACTCAACATTCACAACTGCAGAGGCCGTAAAGGACTTTGTAACTTCCGCATTGCCAGAACCGTAATATACAATCAGAGATTTGCTCCCACCAATAACATAACTGGAATCAGTTGAAATTTCTCCGTTTGTCGTTATCACCACCCAACCGCCCTGACCATCAATCGAACCTGTGGCGAAACTCTCAAAGTCAGTCTCGTAGAGTACGGCCGCATAACTCGCCGGAGCAGTTATCAAAACTATACCTATCAAAACAGCTAATATAAATGTTGACTTTTTCATCATACAGTCTTTTATTCCTACATCTGTTACCAAAAGGTTAGTATTCGTAACTCCAAAGGCGAGGTTCTGTGGCCACTTTTCCATCGTATGGACTTGCTGCGTCCGGGTTCTGAAGGTATAATGACTGGTGCGTTGGTGTATATACCCTCATAGTGTATAATTCCGTACCGGTGCATTCGGGCATAGATATAAAAGTTAATTCGTGTTGACCTTTATTATTTTCTGTCTCAAATGTAGATGGCCCCAACTCTACATAGCGGATGTATTCATTGTCTTCCATAGTATTATCTGTCGCAAGATCAACAAGAGTTGTAATGGCCTTGCCGTCCAGCATAATTTTCAAAATTGATTTGCGCATCGCTTCTTCCGACTTTGCTCCACTTCTGGCCTTGCCTCCCAGAGGAACATATCTCATAACGAGCATCCCGCCTTTACTCAAATCTCCCCGAAACTTCACCTGCAATTTCGGTAATATCGAAGAAGAAATAACTGCCGGAAGTCCTCGCGGCGTATCAGCACTTATATCAAGGTCAACAACAAATTCTTCGCCCTTCCATTGACTCATTAACTTTGGATAAATGTTTTTCCATTTCATCTCATCAGGCCAGGGAGCATAACGCTTGTACCCTATTTTCTTCTGGTGATTCTGAACCTCACACAATAAATAAGGATATTTTTCAGCCCTGAGTGGTTCCATCACAACGCGGTGGTATCCATTCCGGCATTGCTGATTGACTGTGGCTACCTGTCCAAATATATATGGGACAAACTTAGGATATGTGGTACCCATCCAGCTTGTCTCAATCTTATCGAAATAGCGATTAAACTCCGGATGGACTTTACTCATCCACTCCACATACGCTTCCATCTCCGGCAAGGCCGCGGTAATATACCAAGCGGCGGACTTGTGATATTCGCTACTGTTTTCGCCAGTTGTGGTTCTGCTCATATTGTTGTAAACGAGAGCAAAGTGATAATCACGATAGAACTTAGCCAGTGCTGCCGTTGCCTTACTCATCATCCAAAATCTCTTAAGGTCTATGTCGTCCGGCCGGATAGCCAAAGCCTTGGCGAGATTCTTTTCGGCATTTTCAGCTACCTTAACTGCCTCTCTAATCTTGAACGGAGAGAGCACCTTTGCAAGGGTCTTTTCATCTACATTTGCCACACCTTCAGTCTGTTCAGCAGCCATACCTCTGCTGTAGCAATGAGTTTTTTTGCCTTTAACAAAGTTAAGCATCTGAAACCAGTTGGTATTTCTCGGAAGGATGATAAAGGCATCGGTTATTTTGTGTGTGTCTTTGAGTGCTTCAGCAACATAGGGAGCAGCTTCTTCGCCGAACTTCTTCGCAGCCCACTTCAGCAAAAATTCATTAGGGTCAAACCGAAAAGGGTCCCAGGCAATCTTAAGTGCTGCCAGTCGGCTTGGCTCGTAAAGAACCTCATCTGCAACAGGCCCATCACACGAAGGCTGACCTTTCAACCCAAGTTTGGCAAGTTTTATCGCGCGGTCTCTGAGTTTGGGAGCAGTGTAACAAAGCTGGGCAATGCACGGCTGGTTAAGATTCGGATGATAAATATGCCAGCCGAAGGTCTCCATTCGTGGCATCTTAATATATGGGCTAAAGTAGTCACGCCAAAGGTAATCGCTTCCGGGCGGGACGGTTACTTTCGACCAAAAACGAACATCTTCGGGAAGCTTATCTGCCAAAGCAATGAATTTATTCCTGTCCCCTCCCATACCGTGATTTATAATCTGCCACGGCCGAAGGTATATATTCGTATTCGGCGAGCTTTCTTGTACAGCCTTCCTCACGAGCATAATATATTCCACGAGCCTTTCCTCGAAAGGTTGCCCCTGGCATTTCTGGCATCCGCAGGAAAATATCGATGGCCAGCCCTCATTGAAGCACAGCAGCACGCCACCTATATTCGGAATGTCCCTGAAAAGATTCCTGAACTTCATATAGAGAATATCTTTGCTCGCTTTTTGCGATGGGCACATAAATGGATGCCACTCTTTAGTTTGCCGTACCGGTTTTACCTCCGGGTGAGCGGAGATAAACGGCTCGTGCATATCCGGCGGCATCGACGGCGCATAAATAAACAGGTAGGTCTTTGCTCCGTAGGCAGCCGAATCAGCAACACGCTTCTTCAAAACTTCACGGTTGGCCTGCACTTTCCGGATATATTTCTCGCGAAATTTCTCACTCGGAAACACTTCCGGCGAATCTTCATATAAAAAAAGAGGGTGGTCTCCCTCATGGCCTGCATAGTAAGTAGTGAAGTTAGCACGCCTGCTGATTTCACCTTTGCGAACCTCAAATATCGGCCTATCCTTCACATCGAATTTTTGCTCTAACACTTTCTGGTCGTCTTCGTGAATCCTGTCCCGAAGCTCCATCAGACCATAAAGAATACCTGTATGCGTATTTGCGGTAATAAGTATGATACCATTTTCAAGACTTTTTACATAAAACCCCTGCTCACCTATCCATTTTGTGTCAAATTTCAGACCGGATTCCTGCACTAACAAAGCGATGGCCTCGTTGCTTAGCCTGCCTGCAACTATGATTTGCCCCTCGCCATAACCTGCTACTGGCGCAATTTCAAATAGCCGCACATCCCCAATCTTATCGGCGGTTTCCACTGCACCTCTAAGAGCGTCCTGTTCAAGAAACACTCGTACCTCCGCTCGAGCGCACCCGGCAAATACGAACAGGCAAACTAATAAACCAGATAATAATTTCTTGTCTCTGCGCATACACTATCCTTTACTCTCTGTGATTTTGGTGGAGACAGCTCTATAGTTTATTTCTTCTTTTCGCGGAACAGGTGCATTGTCGTTAGTGCCAATAATAGAGTGAATTACCACCATTGTATTTATGGTCGCGGGAGGTCGCGTCTTCGTCGAGTCTTTGCCACTCTACATCACCACGAAGGTGTAACATATTACCGCCCTCACGCCGCTTTGAGGTATGATTCCAACGCCACTCGTAATCCACACCATTCGTAGACCAGTTGCAAGATTTATCTGCCATCAAAGGCGATGCTCCTTTTCCGGTAACTCGCTTGGGCATCCTGGCTTCCTCTTTCCTGTCCTTCCATTGTCCATGATTTTTGCCTGTGGGATCGGGAACTGCTTGCCCTGTGAAACCGCCAAAGTACATAAAGCCAAGGGAAAAATCGAAATTCCCCGGTTGAGCGGGAGTATTTTTATCATTTGGGCAGAACAGTGCCACGTGATTTTTAATGTATGAGTCATAAAATAAACTGACATACCCACCGGATGTGCTCTTGGACATATACGGGACAATAAAGGGATGCTTCTGATTCCAGTCACTTGGGGATAAACCCGGCGACCCGTCCAACCCTGGAGGATTATCGTGAGGCGGCAAAAGGTCTCCGTGGTCACCTGCGTAAGCAATCAGCGCAATGGAACACTGGTGCAGTCTGTTCCCACAAATAACTCTTTTAGCCTGCTCCCTCGCTTTTTGCAGCGAAGGCATCAAAATCGCCAGAAGCATAGCTATAATAGAAATAACCACCAAAAGCTCTACCAACGTAAACGCTCGAAAATGATTTTTTCTCTTAGACATATCGCATCCCTTTCTTCTCAGGCCCTGAGAGATCCAGCTTCTGAGAGCTGGACCTCTCACAGAGCCACTAAATTTCACTTATCTCTCTACATCTATAAACTTTAACTATGCTTTACGACGTCTGAGAACCAAAGTACCAAGAGACAGCAACAGCATTGTCGCCGGCTCAGGAACAACGACTATGTTGTCCACTATTAATCTATTGCTGCTGTTCTGGGCATCCCTTTGTATGTTCAGTTCGTTGATGCTGTCTGAGCTATGATACCAACGATAATCATCACAAATCAGACTATCATCAATAAAGAGGTCGTAAGTCTTGGTTGCACCATCAGCCACTATCTGAATATGAGTGGATATTCCGGTAGTATCATAATCCGAATAAGCAATACCTGTATTTATTCTACCCACTCCAGTACTACCATCCTTACCATCCCATGCGTGTATAAAGCCATCATTGTAGAAAGATATATACACTGCGTAATGGGTAGCGTCAGAGTACAATTTAAACTTACCTTTTCTAACCGGGCTGCAATCACCAACATCAAACGATATGTCCACAAGCGGAGCAGAATCAAAGAACAACGAAACATTGCCATCAGCACCGTCGGCTTCTTGCACAATCAGAGACTTGCCGTTAATAGGGTAGTCGGATGCGGAATCAGAAATTCTACCGGATGTACTATTTACCACCCAGGCGCCGCCATCCTGCCCATCGACATCACCAATGGTAAAATCTTCAAAGTCAGTCTCATACAAGGTTGCACTCGCTGGAGCAGCCACCAAAACGATACAACTCACAACAGCTAAAACTATTAAATTCCTCATTCTTTCCAATCTCATCTTCAAATCCTCCAAAAAAATTAATAAATTAACCAATTTTAACATTTTCCTGACAACCTACCTTTTTTTCATCAGCAATACTCCTCAAATTAAGTTAACAAAGCAGTCCTTTGTTCAAACTTTCTTTGCAGCATCTGCCACTTCACACCATATCAATCAAAGCAACTGGAATTATTAGGGTCAGTACAGTCCAGCCATTCTCCGGCAAGAATTGCAAAGTCCTTAAAATCTACATAGCAATCCTCATTGATGTCTGACGATGAATAGCCCCAATCACCACACTGCATCTCTGTGCTAATTACCAGATTATCCACCAACAACTTATTTGAGGTGCCTCTCTCTATTCTCAACTCACTAAGCCGACTTGATGTGCTGTTGTAGAAACTAAAATCATTAGCTTCCTGCACACCGTCAACATAAAAATCATAAGTCCGATTGCTGACGTTGGCATCAGCTACTATCCGAAAATGATAGGACTTATGGCCGCTGTTAGGGTCGCATGGGTCGATAAGGTCGTCCCAGTCCACATAGGCATCGAAATTAACTCTTGTCTGGCCATCGTAGGCGCATATAAAGCCCGAAGAATGGAAACCTACACGCGGCCCGGTATGATTAGAATCATCTCTTATTCGGAAATAGCCGCTTTTACCGACGTGACAGTCTCCTGCATCAAATGAAATGTCCAGAAGTGTAGCACCCGGAAAATACCTTGTAACTACCGCATCCGCGGTAACACCATTCTTGCGATACACAGCCAGGGTCTTGTTTCCATCGATAATCCATCTGCCCGCCTGATCGTTCATATCCAAAATATCACCACTACTCGGCAATCCGTTCACATCCTTTGTCAGTTCCACCCAGCCATTCGGGTCACTTCCAGTTGCATCCTGTCCATTTACATCGCCAGGGGTAAAGTCCTCAAAATCAGTCTGGTAGATTGGAGCCGCATAACTCGCTGGAACAGCCATCAAAACTACACAACCCAAAACAGCTAAAACCATTAAATTTCTCATCGTTAACCTCCTTTATATCAAATTCTCATTTCTTCTTTTGACTATCATTGTGGTTATCCTTTCCGCAAAAAAACGACTCAATCACTACTCTAAGTGATTTTCACAGTTTGGATCTTCGGGATTAGAGCATTCCATCCACCCGTCCGCAAACATTGCAAAGTCTCTAAAATCTACGTAGCAATCCGCGTTCATATCCGCCAGCAGCCAACCCCTGCACTCTGCAGAGACCGTAATGTTATCCCAGTAACCATAAATGCCTTCTCTGGAAACCTTACATTGTACATAGTCAAGTGATTTCGTATCCTCTGGATTCTCGAAAGTCCCGGACACCGTTCCTTCCCAGGTTCCCGCACCCGCCTTCTTTACATTTGCTGTATATTCCTTAGTTTGGAAATCTAATACGAGTTCAAACTCGTAGTATGTATCATCATCATACTCGCCAGCTATCAACACCTGACTGGGACCAGCACCTTCAACTGTAATGTTCCAGGTCGAGTAAGCATCTCCCCTCATCAACACTGCCACAGCCCTGTCATCCCAACTGTTCGAATTTGGGTCGGCTCCTACGCTCATATCTCCGACTATCATACCCGCATAGTTACTATAGGTAGCGCTGTTCCATTTGTATTTCTGGAACCAGCTCACAGTCAAAGTGCGAGTATTTTCTCCGTGTCCAAACCACAACGTGCTTATTGGGCCAGCGGTAGCGTAAGGCAGTCTTTGAATCATCCCGGTCTGAGTACCTGCATAGGCTCCGGAGGTTACGACTCTAACCATATTAGGCTCGCCATCCTGCCACAGAACTTCGCTGACAGTATCAAGACTGTTTGAGTCTGTCCGACCCCACGGTGCATCTCCCTGCCATGTACCGGAACCAGCACTATTCGGCTCAAAAGTTGTATTAACCAGATACCCATCCGCATTTACCGGAGCAGAAAACAAAATCATACCCCACACAAAACACAAAACACTCAACAACACTATATTTCTCATTTTTAAACCTCCTCTTCTAAGAAAATAATTATTTTGACAAAACATATAATTCCTTCCCTTTTCACCCTGCAACTATCATCACATTTACAGCCTTGTAAATTGGCTATAATCTTCTATCCCGGCGTTACCTCCTTTCGTATCCTTACTTGTTCTGCTGACCGGCGAACCAGGAACTTACTTGGTATCACCACTTCCTTTGGCTGGTTATTGTTGTTTTTCATACTATCCATAAGTAAATCAAAAGCAGTATGTACCATTTCCCCGATAGGCAGTACCACTGTACTTAACGGCGGCAGAGAATACGCAGTTGCTGCCATACCATCAAAACCCACAACAGATATGTCTTCCGGCACTCTCACACCCATATGAACCAAATGTGAAAGAACAAGCAAAGCCAATTTGTCATCGCTGCATAAAATTGCGGTGCAATCCGGATGAGACTTCAGGAATTTCTTCGTTCGCGAAAAACACACATCAATATCAAAAAACCGATGGCCATCTTCGTCCAGATGCCCCGGTGGAAATTCATACAATCCTTCCCTGCCCCCATCAAGTCCACGCTCTGCCATAGCTTCATAAAACCCGGAAAAACGCGTTTCCTTCTCCCATCCTTTCCAAGGCATAAAAAACATATGAATCTGACGATGACCCAACTCATAAAGAGAATCCACCGCCTGCTTCACACCGATTGCCTGGTCATAATACACCTGCTGACAGGGCAAAGGCATCCGCACACCTCCGATAAACACCGTGGGTACAGAAAAATCAAGTTCGGTCTGTAACTGCTCGACAGTAGCTTCCGGAAAGCAACCGCGTATTATCAACCCGTCCACACCACGAGCAATCAATTCATGTGCCTGCTTTACCGTAAGGTCAAGCTCACCCTTGGTATCGGCCATATGCACCCCATACCCACCCTCACGAGCAATATCTCCCAATTTTGCCATCGTTGCCGATGTTACCTCTAAGATGACTGAACCCGTCAAAAAACCTATTGTCTGTGTCTTGCCATTAACCAACGCTCTGGCCAGTAAATTGGGCCTGTAACCCATTTCCAGTGCCTGTTTTTTTACCCGCTTGCGGGTGGCAAGAGCTATTTTGGAATCGTTTCGCAGTGCCCTGCTCACTGTGGAACGCGAGGTCTCTAACACCTCCGCAATGTCGTAAATCGTTACTGCCATCTTCTAAATCCGTCTCTTTAACATATTTTGTTTTTTTGCAACCGTTCCAAATAGTACTTGCAATCGTTCCAAATAACAATTGTATCGATTGCACAGGCTACTGTCAAGAAAAAATATATATAATATTTCACACGCACCCTTACTTCTCCGTAATTCCATTAAAAACAAAGACTTATGCGAAAAATCGCCATTAAAATTTAGTAACATTGCCTTGTTTAAACATTTGGCAGCTATTTCCATTTTGGACCGGTTTTTAAGTTTTACGCGGTATTTTGCGCTTGAACAAATAAGATTTGACAAGCAATAACGTAATGTGTCATACTCCTTGTAAGACTCATAAAACAGGTATTTTGTTGCAAAAAACGAATCTACGAAAGAGAACAATCGAATGAAGGAGAAGAATCGAATGAAAGAGAAGAATTTTGAGATGCACCTTATCTCCAATACTCATTGGGACATAGAATATCTTTGGTCTGCCAAAGAAACACAGATAAGGCTGGTGGAGATGATGGATGGTCTCCTGGAAATCCTTGACAATGACCCTGATTACAAACATTTCCATTTTGACTCTCAGGTCTTTCCTATGGAGGAATATCTTGATGTCCGCTCTGAAAGCAAAGAAAGGTTATGCAAACACGTACGGGATGGAAAACTTTTGATTGGGCCTTGGTACACTTTGCCGGACGAGTTTTTAGCAAGTGGGGAATCATTAATTCGCAACCTGCTTACCGGACATAAAAAAGCTGAAGAATTGGGAAAAGTAATGAAAGTTGGCTATAATATCTTTTCGTTTGGCCAGATTTCGCAACTTCCTCAGATTTATGCAGGCTTTGGGATTGATACAATTATATTTAAACGGGGTATTAATGAGACAGTATCGGAAAAATTAGAATTTTGGTGGAACTCGCCCGATGGCACTAAAGCCCTGGCTCTTCGAACCGGGCCGGGAGGACGAGGCAACTTCGGGATATATGTATTCCTTCCGGTTATAGCCGAGAGTTGGTGTGAAGGACAAGGATGGGAGGACATAAAGGGAACTCTGTTTAATTTAAGTGACAACTATTCCAATGATCCGGTACACCACTTAGTAAATCCCGACCTTCCCTTTCATCAGGAAAAACTTTCCCAGGCCGTAGAGAATCTAAAAGAGATAGTGCTCAAAGGTTCTACAACTCCTTATCTGCTCATTTTTGACGGCTATGACGGAGCCCAGCCATATGCCCAGCTTTCCCAACTTATAAAAGAGGTAAACAAAGTTTCAGATATTAAGCTGATTCATAGCTCTCTGCCAATTTATCTTGATAAACTCAAAAAAGAGGTGAAAGATTTAAAGGTACTATCTGGAGAAATGAGACATGCCGGCCAAGCAGGCTATGGTGAAGGTGGGGGTCTTTTTCCAGGCGTTCTTTCTTCCCGAATGCCTCTTAAACGTATCAATTCTCAGGTTGAAATTAATTTAGAAAAATGGGCTGAGCCGACATCCGTTTTCACCTGGATGCTTGGCAGGGAATACCCACGTGTACATCTGGAAGATGCCTGGAAAAAGGTTCTCATCAATCAACAACACGATGGAGTAACAGGCACTCATATAGATAGAGTATATCAAAGCATTATGGAGCGTTACCGCCAATCCCTTGACATAGCAGAGACCCTTACCCGCAACAACCTTGAATATATCGCCAGTTCAATAGACGATACTGATGTCAAAGACAATGAAGCTCTGCTGGTAGTATTTAATCCGCTTCCTTATGTGAGAACTGAAGTAGTGCAGACCACTGTGGATTTTTTCTGGGACAAAGAAGTAAATTCTTTTACCATTCAGGACTTCAACGGAGAAGAGATAATTCCTCAAAAGATTTCCACCAACGAAGTAAGATTAATCATAGAACGCTCATTCTTTTATCCTCTCCGCCCTGCTGGGATGAAAAGAATTCAATTCAATTTCAAGGCAACAGATATTCCCCCGTTGGGATACAAAACCTTTGTCGTCAAGCCATCAAAACAAAAAAGAATGAATTCAGGCTCGCTAGTTACATCTGCTAATACTATAGAAAACGAATTTTTGAAAGTAAAAATCAATAACGATGGAACTTTAACAATTACGGATAAATCAAACAATAACACCTTTGATAATCTTCATCACTTTGTCGATAATGGTGATGTTGGTTGCCCTTTGTTTCACAAGCCGCCTCAATCAGATCAGAAAATATCCAGTCTTGGAAATCCTTGTCATATCGCTTTGATAGAGGACAACCAGCTTACAGCTACTTTTAAGATTGAAATTAAGATGCTTCTGCCGGCAGAGGCAGAGGTGAGAAAAACGCCTTATGGCGCAGATGACGGATATGAAGTAACCCCTTTCAATCGCAGCGATAGGTGTAAGGAATTTACCATTACTTCGTATGTTACCTTGAGGAAAACAGCAAGAAGATTAGATGTCGTTACAAAGTTTGATAATAACATAGGGGACCATCGTCTGCAAGTTCTCTTTCCAACCAAAATAAATGCAGGCAACTCCTGTGCCGAAGGTCAATTTGATGTTCTCGAGAGAAAAATTAAATCTCCCGCTGTAACCCAGGGTCGAAATGCAGCTTCAGAAACTCATCCTCAACACTTTTTCGTTGATGTAAATGATGGGAAGAAAGGATTGGCCATTATAAGTCAGGGCCTGCCGGAATATGAAGTTATCAATGACGAAGATAAAGCGGTCGCCTTAACTTTATTAAGATGTACGCGAACGGCAAGTAATGCAAAAAACAGTCGAGAATTTGAGCAGCCTCTGGCACAATGCCCGGGAGAACATCAAATGCAATATAGCATCTATCCTCATTCAGGAAATTGGGAAAAGGCTCAGGTTTTTGAAGAAGCGTATAGGCACAATGTACCTGTAAGAATTGCACAGGTAAGAAAACCAAAAGGGAAGTTGCCTAAGGAGATGAGTTTCCTGAAGATAGAGCCGTCCTCTGTGATGATAAGCGCTATCAAGAAAAGCGAGAAAGGAAATTCTCTCATCGTTCGGCTGTGGAACCCTGCTTTAACCGATATCAAGGCAAAAGTCTGGTGTTACAGGCGAATTGAGACTGCTAAACTGGTAAATTTAGAAGAAAAAGCAATGGATGAATTGAACGTGAAAACAGATAATTCAGTGGTTTTAGAGATGGGCAAAAAGAAAATCGTGAGCGTTAAATTAGTGTTAAAGAAAGAAGTCCCCTAAATTTATGAACGGGTGTTTTGTTGCGAAAGAACAAATTAGCGAAAGGAATCAGTTAAATGAAAAAAATAATTGCAACTTTTACCTTGATATTTCTTTGCGTTTGTTCGTCCGTCATAGCGGACTCAAAGCTATCCCCCGCAAAACTATTGTCATATCCTTCCCTTCACGGCAAAATTGTATTTGTAAAACAGTTAAGAATTGACAAGGTTACCTATCAAAGCTTAAAATCAACCGTAAAGCTCAAGGCTATTCTGCAAAATCCTACCGTTGTTGCTCAGGAAGTTAATCTGGAATTCCGAATAGAAGAACCGCTGACAAGCCGAGTCCTGAAATCAGAGAAAGCGAAGATTGCTCTAAAGCCAAAGATTATCGGCAACGCAACGGCCGAACTGAGTATCACGGTTCCACAAATGACCGGCCTTCTTGCTGCGGTAATAGTTACTGACACCGAAGGTAACATTTTAGATAAGGGTATGCGGCCGTTTGATGTTACTGATAACATACGGCGGAACTTCCGCTATGCCGGTGCCGCTTTCGATTCCACCCGAAAATTCAATCCTAACATCGATGATGTTGTGCGTGACCACCTTGCGAAACGTTCCGATAGCACTATGACATTTTTCCCCGAATTTGCGAAAAAATCTTACTTTACCCAGAAAGCTGTTGCGATTACTCCGCGGGATGAGGCGGAATTAGTTTACCAGGCTTTCCATAATTGTGCTCTGGCTTTTCTCCCTGATTTTCGCGGACACTTTACACCTTGGGAAGAATGGGGCAATAGCTGGCCGCAGTCGATGTATGGTATAACTTTTGCCACGGCCTACCTCGACCGTCTGGTTAACCTTAACAAAGCCCTGCGTAATCGCGGCATAATGCCGGAGATATGGATAACCATTGAGTGCTTCCACCATGAATATATGGACTCCCGCCATCCGTGGATTCAGCGAGATACGAACGGAACACCAATCGTCAAGCACTATAACTCTTACGAGATGGACCGCAACCTTTCAGTGAATCATCCCCTCAGTCCGGAAGAAGAAGCGATGATGGCCTCTTACTCCCACGGGGCAGTAAACTGGATTGACTATCTGGTCAAAGAATATGTGATGGTTAGCAAACTAATCGGCTGCCGCAGCTTTTGGGCGGATAACCGTGCCAGTGAAGAAAAAGGGTTTATCACTATGATGGAGCGGATCAATAAAGAACTGGGCTACCGGATGTTTATCAAGAGCAACTTCAACGAACGGATATGCAAAGATGGAGTTACCGATACATTCTGGGTTGAAACACGCATCAAAAATGATATGGCCGAGCAGATGGCCACTATGCGCGAGGTGCTGGGCAGGGAACGGGACCCTGGAGTTACTATCACTTGGGCCAATGATGGTAACGGCGGCCCAAAACAGCCGTATAGCGATGACAGGAACTCACCGAAAATTGTCAATAACGACCCGAATATGACCCATATGTATCGGCAGTATCTCCTGGAAAGTATAGCGATGGACCCAAACCTTATCGATGTGCAAAATACACCTCGCAATTTCACTTATCGCTATGGGGTTTTTACTGAAGCGTTCAGAGAGCATTGCCGAACCTGGGGGTTTCAAACCTTGTACACGCATTTTTTCAATTCGCCAGATATTGAACTGGTGAACGATTCGGCCAAAATCGTATCAATAACAAACTGCCCCGCTTCGTTTGATGACGCACTCAAAGCCGGTACGATTCATATCCGCGTAACAAAACGACCCGCTATGAAGCAAACCATCATTCACCTTTTCAACTATGTTGGCACGGAGGCTACGAACCTCATCAAACGACCCCATCCCACAAAACAAGAAGCTGTTAATGTGAAATTTAAGCTGACTAACCAGACAACAATCCCTGTGATTTATGCAGTATCTCCCGATAATGAAAAATACGATGAAGTTGCAAAACCTCTGGCAAAACTCAATGCTGATACAGTCGAATTTGATGTATCCGTCGATACGTACACCTTGGTAGTGATTCAACAATAGATGGCGTATGGTACAAAAATTCATAGCTCCGGCTATTTTTGCTTGCCAAGGCTGCAAAAAAAAAAAAAATTAAGCGGCTCTTCGATAACTCTTCAAAAGTCCGCCAAGAAAATCTTTTCGTGCAAGATTTGCAGCGACTGTATTTGGTTGTGTACCACCATGCCATTTGGCTGAAGTGTAATACTCGGAAGGAATACTGTTGCCAATTCCCTGATGTGGGCGATGTTCGTTAAAATATCAAAACTGTAATCATAATCATTTGCAGCTTGTGCAAAGTGTCTCGAAATTCTATCTTTACCATCATAAAATCCTATCGAAACCAGCCCCCAAGGATCCAGTCTATTCATTGGATCATTTACACAATAAAGGAATTTGTGCAGTGTTAACGGCTGGTCGAATTTGCCCATAATGGGGTCGTAAGAAGTGAATCTCGACAAATAAGGCGAATACTGGCGAGCGCGAAGATAATACTGGCCTGTCTCGGAATCGAGGTATTGGCCGGTAAAGCCCCACGGCGTATAGAATTCGCCATAATCTTCCCGCGTTTGGCCAAATGGGCTAAACGACTGTGCCTTAACAACTGTGCCAGCATTATTGATTATCTGGCGCACCGAGCCAAGCCTCTTATAAAAATCATTGATAATTGTTTTATATTTTCCATTATATTTCCTGTCTCTACGGCTTCCAGCAAGGTTGTTCATAATACATAGATGCCCTGCCAAATCCTTCATTCTTAAACTTTCTTAATGCTTCCTTGTCGTACCAATAATCTGCCGTTTTTTGACTAACAAACATAACGGTTATGTAGCCATCCTTGTTATATCTGGTGTTCAGCAATTTCGACCCACCACTGAAATTCCAATCGCCATCTGCTTCAAAAAGTAGTACCACATTATCAGATATTTCTGATAATTTTCTGCCACTTAGATTTTCATTAAATGTAAAATGACATTTACCATCCAAACCCAGTTCTTTGGCTTTAGGGTGGTGAAAATTTTCAACAGCAAGGCTAAGGCCTTTATCTGCAAGCAACTGGTCACACCATGAATTGGCTTCTGGTAAATACCCATCGTGCTTTTTTGTATATTCCTTGAAAGATTCACCTAAAATTCTAAGGTTATATGTGCCACTGTTGGCTTTTTCCCTTGCCTGTCTAGCTGGTACACCCAAAAAAAATATTCCTCCTAACATAAGCGTTGGAATTGCTGAAAGCAATAAAACAACCAATGAAATAAAGAATGACTTTGAAAAAGATTTTGATGTAAAAATCCGCAAAATCATATTTAATATACTGATTAAAAAGGCCAATGTAAAACTCAAGAAAAACAGAATCGCAAAAAAACCTAAATCTGTTCCAGTCGCCATTAGCATAAAGAATAAGATACAACATATAACACCGGCAATAAATAACCATAATGCTAAAGTTGCTAATCTTTCTGTAATGTCATCAATCCAATATTTTATCATGAGCCTACCATTTGAATAAATACATAATAATTTAACGTGCATCATTCCAAAATCCTGTAAACATTTCCATCTCATCCCAAAAACCATTCGAGCCAATATCAGAACTCATAGCTCGTTCAAGACCGTAATATAGTTGAAATTTTGCGTTAATATAACTTAAGCCTTTTCTCGATTTTGTCTCTGAATGAGCCTTTAACAAACCAGCTGAAAGAAAATACTTGCTATCCGGATCATCAAATGGAGAAAGGTTTTTTCGCCCACTGCTAAAAAGTGCATCATTCACCCATTCTCCAAAGGCATAACCATGCCCTGCACCCCTTACTCCGGCCTCTCCACGCATTCCGAAATTATAAAAACACGAATAACCCGCAAGGTAATTCCCGAACTCAGAACCTTTCAATTTTGAATGGCCAATTGCAAAGGTACTTTTTGTATATTTATAGTCGAACATAGCACCGGGACCAAAATAGTTACTCCATATAAAAGCATGGACTGGGCCAACAATTATGTTGGTACCCACTATTTCTGTAGCCGCACTAAGGATATATTGAGTCTGCCAATCATTGTTGTGACCAGTACCGAATGGGGTAAAAATCCTTCCCGTCAAATCAACCATATTCAGTGGTTCATTTCCACAGTAGAGGTATTTATGCAGTGTTAGCGGCTGGTCGAATTTGCCCATAATGGGGTCGTAAGAAGTGAATCTCGACAAATAAGGTGAGTACTGGCGAGCGCGAAGATAATACTGGCCGGTCTCAGAATCGAGCCATTGGCCGGTAAAACCCCACAGCGTATAGAATTCGCCATAATCTTCCCGCGTTTGGCCAAATGGGCTAAATGACTGTGCCTTAACAAACTGTGCCAGCATTATTGATTATCTGGCGCACGGAGCCAAGCCTGTCGTGCAGGTAGTAAAACTGGCCAGAGCCGTTATATTCGGATAGAATCTGGCTGTTGGCGTAGAGGTAAGAATTAGTTATAGCGTACCTTGCGGATGTTGTCGGCTCAAGCTCAAGTAGAATAGTCGGCAAATCGCCTACAACATCGACAATATATTTTTTATCACCGTGTATCGTAGAAGATTTGAAGATACGGTTGCCGGCAGGGTCGTATTTTATTGCAATACCATCAACATCAATGGTTGCGTTTCGCAATTTGTTCTCCCAGTTATATACAACACTAACTGAGGTAGAAGCATCTTTGGGCCCGGAAATTAGATTGCCGTTTTCGTCATAGTCCAGACTGTCTGCACCGGCAGTAGTCATTTCATTGCCGGTATAGCTGAAAGTAGTCTGATTAGAACTCGTCATATCGCCATTGTCCTGATAAACATACTGCTCTGCACTGCCAACACTTGTCAACTGAGACAGTCCGTCGTAACCGTATGATTGGCAACTACCAAAAATGAATTGATTTCCCGGCTTTGTAAGCTGCTCACAGGCAAAGACCAATCTGCCCAAACCATCTACGGTTGTATCATAAAGCATAAACGACAGCCCAGAGCCACCGTCAGTACTAAAACCAGTCAAAAGGTTGTCGTTATTGTAGGTATAATCTATGTTGATTATACCGCCGCTGGTTATACCGTCAAGATAATAGCTCAACTGCGAGCGATTGCCGTTGTTATCATAGTCAAAGCCTGCCAGTAACTGCTGGTTATAGCCCTTGAGAGGCTCTGCAACGGATTTTAGCCTGCCTGCTGCGTCCTTAAAAACAAGGTATTATCAATGTTCTCTGAATAGGAGCCTGTAGGACACAAAATAACTATTTTAAATCACATCTCAACTCTATCATAACTTCTTGATCATTCAAGAATTGTACGATATCACTACTGTCCCGTTATAAGTTGAATAATAACAATTGGTTACAAGAACGCTCTTTTTCGTTTTGCAGTGTTTTTTCTGTAAGTGCTTGTGCTATAAGGCTTTTCTCGAAAAGTATAATGCTGAGAATTTGAAAGATTTGTCCAATACTCAGCTCTATTTTTAGTTCTTTCTTGACAATGGCAACAAGAACATAGACGCTGATGGCGATCCAAATCTGGGTCTTGACAGCGTTGGGACTCGTACCGTAAAACTGTTTTATACAAAGGTACTGCTTGATACATTTGAAGAAAATTTCGATCTGCCAGCGGCATTTGTAAAGCAATGCTATTGTCAAAGCTGGTAGCGTGAAATTGTTTGTTAGAAAAACCAGTTTCTTTTTTGTTTCTTTGTCGAAGTAGCTGACTCTGCGAAGAGCAGCAGGATAATCTATTGAAGCATAGTGACCTTTGAGGCGTATTGTTTGATCGCTTCGAATATATGTTTTTTTCTCGACTGGCTGGCTCAAGATTCGAGTGTAATTGAGATTGGTTTTGGCTCTTGTTACAAAAGTTGATAAGGTTTTCGTAAAGGTAAAAAGGCGAGCATAATCGACATAAGCTCTGTCCATAAGATATATTGCTCCTGGCTCTAAAATCAGCTTGTCGAGAATATTGACATCGTGGACTTTGCCGTCCGTGATGCTTATAAACGTAGGAATAGAGCCTTTTAGACTCATTAGCGTATGAAGCTTTACCGCTGCTTTTTGCTTGCGAAAGTTTGCCCACGGAAACAATGTCAGGCATAAGTCGATGGTTGTTGAATCCAGAGCATAGACTTCTCTGCCTGTCAAAAAATCGAGATAATCGTTGGCATAAAGACTTTGTGCCTTGTCGATTAATATGGGAGCGAAATCGGCGTATATTCACCAGTGGCGATTTTCGTTTGCTTTTGCTAAAGTGGTTCGATATATATTCGAGCGGAAACCGCAATGATAAAGTTTTGGCCCCATTGCACGAAGAGATGTTTCGATGTCTCGGAGACTTCTGCGATTGGTAATTTGTGCAAAAGACATTGAAAGAAATTGGTCGTAACATGAGAAAGATTTTATCCGACGATTGCTGTGATATTTTCGCACACATCTGTCGAATTGTTTCTTCGGCAGAAAGTCTAAAAGTTGAGAGAAAATTGTTTGCCCAGTATACACCAGTTCGCCCTTTCAATGAAAAATTGAAAGTATTATCAACGAAAACTGTGGGCAATTTCAAGTCGATCCCGACCATTTTCTCTCCTAAGAAATTGATTTTATTAAGGTTACAATAAATTAGTTACAAGTTAACGAGACAGTAGTGGTACGATATATTGATTACGATGCAAGTAGTAAATATAATACTCCCCGGATTTGAGACCAGTGTGTAAGGTGGAAAGTTGTGGTATAATTCTATCATGCTTTTATGAAAGGAAGCAGGATTATGGCACAACACAGGAATTTTGGAAACTAAAAATCATGATATTTTTGAAAGGACTCACAATGAAAACAATTCTTACAATGCTAACAGCCCTGCTCATCGCCTCGACCATTTGCCTAACAGGTTGCGGCCAAAACGCCGACGAAACAACGCCTATCGACACAATAAAGGCACAAATCGTGGATATGGATACTGCAAAACTAAAAGTTATGGCCTTCAAATACAAAGATGCCATCATTGCTAAAAAAGATGAGGTCAGCAAAGTTATGGCCAAACTAAAAGAAATCCCCGTCACAGAAGCTCTTGGCGATGATGCCAAAGAAATCAAAAACGAGCTTACAGCTCTGACAGACTCGGTATCAGCACTCAAAGCACGCTTTGACCTCTACTACAACAAACTAAAAGCTGATGGCGGCGACGTTTCCGGCCTGGAACTGTAAAACTTGCTCGCAGTTTGAGTGTTTTACCGAAATTGCCGATATTAACAATATAAAGGCTTTTTTATTGACAGCTAAGCCCCTAATTGCTTATAATTCCGACGATTGTACTTAGATTTTGTTGCTATTTAATAGCCCTTAGCGTCGCTTTACGGCCAGGCGGGGTTTTGTTATTTCTTTTTCTTTGGAGACAGTTGATGTTGAGAATGATGTTTTTCGGAGTTATCGGGGTGTGTGTTCTAAGCTCGGTTGTTTTTGCGGAATCTCTCGAAGACGATTGGGGCGACTTTCTGCACTATACCGCTATTGGCCGATTCGACCTGGCCAGCGGGTTTGCGGATAAAATAATCCAGAACAAGCCCGACCCGCTGGAGCTGCTGCGATTAAGCGAAGAAAACCCCAGAGGCTACGCAATCCTCGTCAGGGTCAGCTCTAACAACGCCCAATTAGCCCCTCTGGCTGGAAAGATACTCGATGTAATCGAAGAAGGTCGATATATGCGACGTACCGACCCGAAAATAATCGTCGAAGAAATCAAACGGCTCAGCAGTACCGTAAGAGGCCGATACACCGCTATCTCAAGATTGAGAAATGCCGGCGAATACGCTATCGCATATATGCTCGACACGATGGCTGACGAGCAGAGAAAAGCGGAATTTTCAAACATTACCAGTGCCCTGTCGGAAATATCCCGTGCGGCAATAAGGCCTTTAGCGGCATCTCTCAGTATGGACAATATCGTCGTCAAAGCAGAAGTGATAAAAGCTATGGGGCAAATCGGCTATCCTCAATCGCTTGGACACCTTAAATACATCGTCGAAAATGACAGTTCGCAATCGCTTAAACAATTAGCAGTTGCATCTATCAACCAAATCGACTCGTCAGCAACTAAAAAGTCGGCGGCGAAATTATTTTTGGAATTAGCTGAAAACTATTACTACAAAGCCAGCTCGCTGGCCCCGGCGGCAGATTTCGATTATGCCAATCTATGGTTCTGGGAGCCGGAAAGCAGAAGGCTCATCCGCGAAGATGTCAGCAAGGACTATTTCAACGAGCTTATGACAATGCGCAGCTGCGAATGGGCACTTAGAGCCGACCAGAACGCAGGAAAAGCTATTGGGCTTTGGATTGCCGCGTTTTTCAGGGCTGAGGGCAAAGGGCTTGTTCAGCCTAAGTACTTCGGCACCGGACACGCCGACGCAATGACTTATGCGACTACCGCAGGGACAGAATATCTGCATCAAGCTTTGCAGCGCGGAGTTAAAGATGGTGATGCGGTCGTAGCTCTGGCGGTTGTCGAGGCCTTGGCTAAAAATGCTGGCGAAAAGTCGCTTATGTTCAGTCTCAAGACTTCGCAGCCTTTAATCGATTCGCTTTCCTTTGATGATATGTCGGTAAGGTACAGCTCCGCTATCGCCCTTGGGCTGGCCGGGCCTGTTGAAAAATTTGCTGAAAGTCAACTCGTGGCAAAGAATCTGGCCGAGGCTATCAGTCAGGCTGCCAGCGATAGCTGGCCGCAGGAAAAGGCAGACTCTTACGCAATCAGAGCCGCTGAGGCAATGCTCAAACTTGCTGTAAGCAGGAATAAAGTTGTTGACCTCTCGCTGGCAATGGCGGCGCTTATCGGTGCTACCGCTGACGAACGAGAGGAAATGCAGATTTATTCTGGTAACATTCTGGCTTATCTTGAGAGCCCCGACGCACAAAGAGCTATCGGCCAAATGGCTCTTGCTGAGAAAAACAGTATGGCTGTGAGAATAACCGCATTTGAATCGCTGGCAATATCAGCTAAGATTAACGCTAATCTGCTTCTCGAAGGACAGATAGACAGCATCTATTCTATCATTGAATCGACCGAAACCGACTCTGAACTCCGGGGAGCGGCGGCGGCGGCTTTTGGAGCATTGAACCTGCCGAGCAGAAAAGTTAAGGATTTAATCCTCAATCAGGCGAAAATTTAGACACGGATTTACACGGATTATTTAAACACTGATTTCGCTGATTGCACTAATTAAAAAACAAGATACAGAAAAATGGATACCCGCGAAAGCGGGTATGACAAAAAAACCGTCGGGCAGGCCACGACGGCTAAACGGAAATATGAGCAGGACAATCAATTCGTAAAACAAACCCCGGCAAACAAGTTGCCAGGGCTAAATAAAAGATATTCGACCTACAGTCGTAAAAAGGGTTCCTTTAATTTGATGGTTCTTGCTGAAGTCATCTCAGGTGCAAACAAATTCACTCCGCTTAACCCGGCATTGCTCTTCGGGCTGATTGTGCTCGGCGGGACATTCGGGGCCAGGGTCGCTCAAAAATTTCACATACCACAAGTTGTCGGCAGTATCATTGTCGGAGTGCTTTTAGGCGATGTACTCGGATTGATAACACATCAGACCATCGAAAAACTCGAGCCATTTACAATGTTCGCGCTGGGAGTCATAGGCTTTATGATTGGCGGCGAACTCCGGGGCGAAGTCTTCAAAAAATACGGCAAACAGTTTTTCATAATCCTGTTTTCACAGGGAATCGGCGCATTTGTTTTAGTTACCATCAGTTGCAGTCTTCTCGGATATGTAATTATGGATAACTGGACAACGGCTATCGCCACGGGACTGGTGTTTGGGGCTATTGCCTCGGCTACCGCCCCAGCGGCAACAGTTAACGTGCTTTGGGAATTTAAGACAAGGGGGCCGTTGACCGCGGCGATTCTGGCAATCGTGGCACTGGACGATGCACTTGCACTGCTGCTTTACCGTGCGGCAGCTACCGGAGCAAAGGCACTAACGGGGGCAGGTGAAGCAAGTTCGGTTCTGACGACAACAGCGATACTGCTGGGCGAAATTTTTGGAGCGGTTGCTCTGGGCGGCCTTGCGGGAGTACTACTTTTTTACCTGCTGAAATTCGTTAAGGCAGAAGACAAGATACTCGAATTCGCGCTGGCGTGCCTGCTACTTGTGGTAGGTATATCAATGATTCCGGGGATAGACCCGATTTTGCCCGCAATGACGCTGGGGATAGTGATTGCGAATATGATGCCCCGACAGAGCCGGGCAACGTTTGGGCTTGTGGGGAAATTTTCGCCGCCTGTTTACGTTACATTTTTCGTGCTGGCTGGTGCCCATATGGAATTCAGCCATCTGGGGATATGGACCATTTCGATGATAACGGTTTACGCAATTTCCAGAGCTATCGGCAAAATTTTCGGTTCGTGGCTCGGTGCTAAATGGTCGCACTCGCCTATAACGGTACAGAGATATTTGGGGATATGCCTGCTGCCGCAAGCAGGGGTGGCTATCGGGCTGGCGATATTGTCGGGAAAAAGTTTCGACTCCGAAATCGGCAGAACAATTATTATGGTAGTTATGTCGGCAACTTTCCTGATGGAAATTTTTGGGCCTATGCTCGTAAAAGTCGGAGTTAAAAAAGCCGGCGAAATAGGAATGAATGTTACCGAAGAAGACCTGATAAAAACCTACCACGTCAGGGACGTTATGAATTCAAAGCCTATCATCATAAAACAGGATACCGCTATGGGCGAAATCCTCGAAATTTTCAGTACGACGGAAAGCGTGTATTATCCGGTTGTCGATAACGATGATAAAATCGTTGGCAAAATTACCATCAGCGGAATTAAGGAAATGTTCGCCAATCAGGATGTTGCGGGCTGGCTTTTGGCCTGCGATGTTACCGAGCCGGTATCCGATGAGACTGTGCCGGAAGCTGGGCTTGAAGAGGTTTTTGAGAATATGCAAAAATTCGATATTGATGAAATCGTGGTTGTCAACAACACTGAGGAGGCTCGGCTTGTTGGAGTGCTGGACCATAGAAAGGCTCAGAGAAAAATCAGTGCCGAAGTGCTGCGTCGAAGAGAGACGGCGGACGCTCTGGGGATACCCGCGAGCCTGGGCACATAAATAGTTTTGAGTTTTGAGTCTTTAGTTTTGAGTTTTGAGTCTTTAGTTTTGAGTTGAGGAATCCCGATAAATCGGGATGGATTTTTAATAAAAAACAAAGCCTCGCAATGACAAAAACAAGATTTCTCCGTTTCGCTGCGCTCCAGTTGAAATGACAAAAAATTTGTTCCGGCGACTCACGTCGCTCGGCTTTTATGCAATGCGAACGGGACAAAGCCAGTGAACCAAAACACATAAGCAAAAGCAGACAATAGACTTAGGCGAGGGCTTTTCAGAGGCGAATCCCTATAAATCAAGATTGGACGGCTGGCAGAGACGACTTTTGCTGTAAATCGGCAAAGCGTTTGGCTTAGCAAGGTGTTTTTGATTGTAATCCGCCCCTTTTGGCGTTACCATAGCGACATCGTTAAGGAGTTTGTATGGCAAAGCTGGGTCAAAATAGCGGAATTGACGAAAAAAGAAGCAATCGCAAAGTTGATGCTTTCATCAAAAGCCTTTCGACTGAACAAAAAATGCTCATCGTCTTAAAGGCTCAGCTTTACGGCGGCAGTTGGGAGCCGATGCACAAAGACCTTAAGAACCGACTGCAAGGTAAGCCTTATATCTTCAAACTCGCAAATCGCATCAATGATGATGTCGAAAGAATCGAGGAAATGCAAAAGTTTGAGGAAAAACACGAGGTTGACCTTGCCGACTATATCGATTCGTTAGAGTAGCTTGACAGTAAGTTCAGCAATTTTCAATTTTTCAGGAAGATGAATTATGCGACAACTCAGAATTTTTGTTTTTATATTTATGCTCGCAACTCTTGCGTCCAGTTGCGGCGCGGAAATAATCGTTTCAGAAACACTGCTCAATGAGGCCGGGCTGGAAACCGTATGGCAAAGCTCGCTGGCAATGGGGACGAATGAGAAAGTGGAAAATATCTGGCTCGAAGGCGAACACCTTTTCGTCCTGACTGACATCAATTACATTTTCTGCATAGACAGAAATACAGGCAAGTTAATCATAAGCCTGCCCATCGCCAGGCCCGGGCTGCCGGTACTCAAACCGGTTGTTGTCGGCGGAATCGCTTATATCGTGGCTGGGAATGTTATGGTGGCTATCGATGTTGCCGGCGGAGTTGAGCTTTACAGAGAACAAATAAACTTTGTAGTCGCAGCAGCCCCCGCGGTAAACGCAACGTATTACTACACGCCTTCAATCGACAAAAAACTCAAAGCAGTAAGTCTCGAAAATAAGCGTACCGTTTTTAATGCCTCTGCCGACGATGGCTCCGCAATTACATCCGTTATCGCTGATAACCACTTTGCGATTTTCAGCACAAACAGCGGGAGCGTGGTGTCTATGGATTCCGCAAGCCCTAAGAAAATCTGGCAGTTCGACGCGGTGCTTGCGATAACGGCTCCTCTGGTAAGGGACAAACAGGGGATTTATGCGGCCAGCAGAGATACCAACGTTTACAAAATCGACGCGGCCCGCGGAAAATTAGCGTGGAAATTTCACACGGGGGCGGCACTGGATACATCGCCAAGAGTTACCAACAGTGCGGTTTATCAGTTCGCCCAGAGCAAAGGACTGTACGCAATTAACGCTAAAAACGGTAAAGAACTCTGGCGGTTGGCCGAGGGGAGCGACTTTTTAGCACAGGATAAAAACACGGCGTACGTAATCGATGAGACCGGCACGTGCAGCGTGATGGACAATGCTACGGGCAAAAAGATAAGAACGATAAACTTCCTCAAAGTCGCAAAATCAGTCCCCAATATAAGCGATAACAAAATCTATATAATGGACAGCAAGAACAATCTCACCTGTATTAAGCCCACAAAATAATACCAATTAACTGCTTTTAAGGAAGGAAGAAAGAGAATTTAAATGGATGTAAAAATCAAAACCGCGTTAATCAGTGTATCAAACAAAAAAAACGTTGTGGAATTCGCCAAAGAACTGGCATCTATGGGTGTTAAAATTATCAGCACCGGCGGAACCGCTAAGGCAATGGCCGAGGCTGGCTTAGAAGTCGTCAGCGTAGATTCGGTTACCGGCTTTCCAGAAATGATGAACGGAAGAGTGAAAACTCTGCACCCGAAAATTCACGGCGGACTGCTCGGACTTCGAGATAACGCCGAACACCTTGAAGCAATGAAAACACACGAGATAGAGCCTATCGACCTAGTATGTATAAACCTCTATCCGTTTGAACAAACAATCGCAAAACCCGATTGTGATTTTGCTGAAGCAATAGAAAATATCGATATCGGCGGGCCGAGTATGGTTCGCTCAGCAGCGAAAAATCAGAAGTTCGTTACCGTAGTTACATCGCCCTGCCAATACAAAAGGATAATCAGCGAAATGAAAGCCAGCGATGGAGCAGTCAGCCAGGCAACCAGAGACGA
The DNA here is from genome assembly GCA_021108375.1 of Anaerohalosphaeraceae bacterium. Classification (GTDB taxonomy): domain Bacteria; phylum Planctomycetota; class Phycisphaerae; order Sedimentisphaerales; family UBA12454; genus JAIORA01. The sequence goes on along the minus strand of JAIORA010000034.1, from coordinate 45,769 downwards.
TTTGGCGAGAATCGCTTTCGGACTTACCGCATCGTACGACTCGGCAATCTCGAAATATCTCAACAAAACGGCTGGCGTGGAATTCCCGGAAAAAATTTCAATCGCACTGAAAAAGGACAGGGTTCTGCGGTATGGCGAAAATCCGCATCAGAGCGGCGCGCTTTACAAGCTGCCAACAAATGACGAAGTGAGCATATCAAATGCAAATATAATGGAAGACGAAACGCAGATAAGTTTCAATAACCTGCTCGACGTTAACGCAGCCTTCGAGCTGGTAAAAGAATTCGACAGCCCGGTAGCAGTGGTGGTTAAACACCTCAACCCGTGCGGATGCAGCGTTGATAGCGATATTCACAAAGCCTATCAGATGGCATACGAGGGCGATGTTGTCAGCGCGTTCGGCGGGATAATCGCTCTCAATAGAAAAGTCGATAAAAAACTGGCGACGACAATAATGGAATCTTACGCAAGATTCGGCAAGGCAAAGGGCGCAAGCGGATTCTTCGCGGAAGTTATAATCGCTCCGGGGTTCGATGCCGATGCGGTCGAAACAATCAGAACGCTTAAAGTCTGGGGCAAACGGGTCAGGCTGATGGAAACCGGCGAAATAGAACGTAAAAAAATCGATTGCGGCGAATTTGATGTCCGCTGTGTTATTGGCGGACTACTTTTGCAAAAGAGAGACCTCATCGGATGGGAGCCGGACTGCCTTACTTTCCCGACAAAACTCAAGCCCACCCCAGAGCAGCTTGAAGACCTTAAGATGGCGTGGATTTGCACAAAACACGTCAAGAGCAACACCATTACACTGGTCAAAAACAGCAGACTGCTCGGTGTTGGCGCAGGACAGATGAACCGTATTGAGTCCGGCCTTATCGCTTTCAAAAATGCCGGCGAAGAAGCTAAGGGTTCTGCGATGGGTTCGGATGCGTTCTTCCCGTTTCCGGATAATGTGGAAAACGCCGCCAAGGCCGGCATCGCCTGTATCGTCCAGCCAGGCGGGTCAAAAAAAGATGATGAAGTCATCGCTGCTGCTGACAAACTTGGCATCGCGATGGTCTTTACCGGCAAACGCCATTTTAAACATTAACACAGATTTTAAAAAAGTAAAAAAATGGATTCCCGCTTTCGCGGGAATGACAAAGTTTTGTACGAACGGTTAATTTAAAACGAGATTGCCATGGCGAAAAAATTGCCTCGCAATGACAGAACCGTTTTATCCGGCCGCTCCCGCGGCTCGGCTGTTAGGTAATGGGAATGACAAAAAAAAACCGGCCGCTTAGGCGACTCGGATTCTGTGGTTTGTCCGGCAAATTTCCGCTGCTCGGCTACTAACGTCGCCAGGCAGCTTTGCGAACCATAAGCGGCGGCATCTGGCTCGGCGTTGAATTATTCATATCGGCCTTGACGCAACTGCGGTTGCTCGGATACCACTTAACCTGACAACGGCCAAGACTATCAAGGTCTCCCCGGCCTTTGAGCCGTCTCTTAATTGTTCTGATTATTTCCATTATTTTCATAAAGCCCACCAATATACAGCTGTTATACACGCTGCCCTCTCTAACTATCGTCTGCGACGAGCAAGAACTTAACGTATAAACTCAGGTATTGCCCCCCTAAGGAGCGGCAAAATCATATATCTGAGATTTCCCGCTGGATATTTCTCACAATGGCCTGCTGCAAAGCACAAAGCGAAAGCAACTGCTGTGAATAATCAGCGATTTTGTCCCTGAAAAACTCGTTTTTTTCGTTCTGTTTCGCTTCCCGATTAAAATCCTGCTGTGAATCTGACATTTTTAGCCTCCATTAAACGTTAAAGCTACTCCTAAGTAAGAAGTTGACTAATCAATACAACAATGGTATTATTTAAAAACATATTACGCAATTGCAGTGATATTATTCGTAAGTGCGAATCTTGTCAAGGCAAAAATTCGCAAAAGTAAATTTTTATGCCTCAATTCAACGAAAAAGATGTTATTCAGCGAATAATCGAACTGCGGAGCCGTTATGCCGGGAGTAGGGGCAAAAGCGCCTTTGCCACAGCGATTGGTATAAGCCCTTCTACTTACAGCTATTATGAAAAAGACCGGCTTCCGCCGATTCCAATACTTTTGAAAATCTGTCAGGTTGTGGGTGCTGATATTAATTGGCTGCTGATGGGGGCAGAAAGCGAAAATAACGCTGACGGAGGGTGTATTGACGGAAAAATAGCGGAAAAAATCGCAAAATTGGCAAATGCGAATCCATCAGCAATGGCGAGCTTAGAGGCGTTTATAGAACTTCTGGAAGAAAAAACCGCAATTGAAAACGATGGCGAAAAGGCGGTAAGCCAAAGCGAAAATGCTGAAAAATTGGACAAAAACAGTGATTTCGGGCTGATACCAATTCTGGGCAGGACGGCAGCAGGGACATTGGGGATGTGGAGCGAGACATCGCTTAAAGATTCAAAAAATATGGAAACACAACTGGAATCACTGATACGCAAGCATCTCGATACGCCAATCATAAATTCATTTGAGACAAAAGTTTCACAGGATTTGAATACCGCCAGGCTCATCGAAACACTGTCGGGGCAGCAGGTTAGCCTTGTACAAAAAAGCGGCATCGACGATGAAATTGTGCAATTTTTGGATTGTGAGGCACTGCAAAGAAACTTTTCGGGGTGTTTTGGGCTGCAAATCGATGGCGATAGTATGGCTCCAAGGATAAACGATGGCGACATCATAGTACTAAACGCCTCGGTGGGGGCTGTTGAGGGGCAGATAGCGGTAGTTTGCGTAAGAGACGCGATTGGGGTTACGTGCAAAATTATAAGAATAAGAGGCGAAAATACGCATTTAATTCCGATAAATGAGAGATACGAAACAAAAATCGTCCCTTCAGAATCAATCGTCTGGGCGATGGCGGTCCTGTGTCATATGAAAATTAATTCTTAGGCAAAAATTTAGACACGGATTAACACGGATTTTAAAAAAATAAAAAGGCAAAGCTAAGGAATCGCCGAACGGCGAGACCAGATTAAAAACAGAAAAATTAACCACGAACATATACGAATTTAAAAATGGATTCCCGCTTTCGCGGGAATGACAAAGTCTTGTGTGGGCGAAATAATCGATATGACAAGACCCGCGGGACAAGACCTGCGACAAATTATTATAATATCTCAATAGTTTTTTTATAATTTTGGAGGCCAGACAATATGTTATTACATTTTATCAGATTCATTTTTATCCTTGTTATCGCTGCGGCGATTTTCGTAAGCATAACCAGTGATATGCAGGAGATGGAGAATACGGGCGATGTTGGCCATAATGATATTCGTATGATTTTCGTAGGTGGTATTACTCTTGCAGTGCTGGTGCTGTTTGTAGATTGGCTCGTGCCTAAACAGTCTCTAAGTGCCTTTGCGGGAGTGTTCTTCGGATTGCTGGTGGGCATATTCTTCAGTTGGGCATTGTCGATGGTGCTGGATATGGTAAATTCAGTGTTCAAACTCGGCCTTGTCGATAATAGTTTGCAGCTGACCAAATGGATAATGGGGATATGCGTCTGCTATCTGGTAATCAGTTTTATAATGCGGACGAAAGACGATGTGAGATTCATTATTCCCTATGTCGAATTTTCACGCCAGACCAAGGGGATAAGGCCTTTGGTTCTTGATACGTCTGTGATAATAGACGGCAGAATTGCCGACCTTTGCCAGAGCAAGATTTTTGATTCGCCGTTTATTGTGCCGCGTTTTGTACTCAACGAATTGCAGTTGATAGCCGACTCGGCTGACAAGCTCAAAAGAACGCGGGGCAGGCGCGGACTCGATATTCTCGGCAAAATGCAAAGCAATACTTTGGTAGAGGTTAGTATAGATGATACTCCCCCGCCGGAAGTCGATAAACACGCCCTTGTGGACCACAAACTGGTCGCGTTTACGAAAGACTGCAATGGCAAACTCGTTACCAATGATTATAACCTGAGCAAAGTGGCACAAGTCAGAAAGGTGGATGTCATAAATATAAACGACATCGCGAACGCTCTTAAAAGCGTTGTGCTGCCAGGCGAAAAGATGGTGATAAGGGTTATCAAGGCCGGTGAGGAAGCTCAGCAGGGAATCGGGTATCTCGAAGACGGAACGATGGTTGTTATCGAAGACGGCAAAGGCAGAATCGGCGAAAAAATCCAAATTGCTGTTACGAGCGCATTGCAGACCTCGGCAGGCAGAATGATTTTCGGCAAGTTCGATAAAGCTTTAGGCGGAGCAAAAAACGGACGCTGAGTGATTTGGGGACAGGACAGTTATAATTCGAAAATTTTAGACGCGGATTTACACAGATTAAAAAAATGCAAAAGAATGGATACCCGCTTTCGCGGGTATGACAAAGTCTTGTGCGGACGGGATGAGATTGCCACGGCAAAGGATAGTTTTGAGTCCTTAGTTTTGAGTTGAGGAATCCCGATAAATCGGGATGGATTTTTAATAAAAAGCACGGCCTCGCAATGACAGAGTCGGTAGTGATGGGTAACAAGTTTGAAAGCACGAACCCCTCATAGTGATGAGGGGGCTAAATGACAAATTACGGGGTATTTATCTTCTCCAGTTCTTTCTGGATAGCTGGCAAGATTTGCGATTCGGTTACGGTAGCAACTTTCCTGCCCTGTCGATAAATAAACGCTTTCCCCTTCGCAGCACACAGTGCGATGTCAGCATCGGCGGCCTCGCCCGGGCCGTTCACGATGCAGCCCATAACAGCCAGACGAATAGGGCTATCGATTTTGTTCAAAACAGTCCTTACCTTTCGAGCAAGTTTCACTACATCTACCTGGCATCTGCCGCAAGTTGGACAGACTATCAGTTCCGGGATGCGTCTTTTGGCCAGGCCCATAGAGACGAGAATTTTTCCGGCGATTTCAACTTCTTTGGCAGGGTCACCTGCAATGCTGATACGAATAGTGTCGCCTATACCGGCAGCAAACAGTGAACCCATCGCTACCGAAGAAGGGATAATCGCATCTTCGGCAAGGCCCGCGTGGGTAAGGCCCAGGTGCAGAGGATAATCGAACCGCTGCGCAACAGCAAAGTTTGCCTCGACAGTTCGCAAAACATCGGCACTTTTGACGCTAAGAACGAGATTGTCAAAACCACGCTTCTCAAACTTTTTGACGTAGCTGCTCATCTTTTCGAGCATTAGCTTCATCCGTCTAACGGCGGGAACTTCATCGTTTTTCAGGTCCCGAATGCTGGCTTCGTTTATGCCAACCCTTATCGCTATGCGGTGGGCTTTTGCACAATCGATGATGCGGTTTATGTCAGCAGTCGATTTAATGTTGCCGGGATTGAGTCTTATCTTGACGGCACCTGCTTCGATGGCCTCGATGGCGCGAGCGGGCGAAAAATGGATGTCGGCAATTAAGCCTATGCCAGCTTTTGGAACCATTTTGGCAAAAGCAGCGGTATCGCTGCGAGTTGGGACAGCAATTCTGACCAAATCCGCACCACACTTTTTGAGACGGGCAATCTGCCTGAGGCAGGCAGAGACATCAGTTGTAGCGACCTTGGTCATTGTCTGAACGACTACGGGCCAATCGGAACCGATTTTCACATCGCCGGCAATTATCGTGCGGGTTTTTCGTCTTTTTATCATAGCTGCCAATTCTATCTTGTTTTCTGTCGGCTGGCAAACTAAAATAGCAGAGCGTCTGGAGGTAAGAAAAATGGTTTTACAAATTCGGCTTTACAAAAAAAAGAAAATGATAACTTCGATTATTACAATAATATTACTATCATATGTCGGACTCGGCATAGCTCTATGCCTTCTGCAGGGACGGTTTACATATCAACCCGCGAAAGATGTGCCTTACAACCCCGGCGATATTGGTCTGGAATTCGAGAATGTTCAATTGCAAACGCCTGATGAAATTGCACTTTCGGGCTGGTTTATCCCTGCCGACAAAGCAGAATTAACAATCCTGTTCTGTCACGGAAATGGCGGCAATATCTCTCATCGGCTCGATAGTATTAAAATTTTCAACGAACTCGGACTGAGTTGCCTGATTTTCGATTACCGCGGCTATGGCAACAGCGGCGGCAAGACAACCGAAGAAGGTACGTATATCGATGCGCAAACCGCATACAACTGGCTGGGCAATACGAAAAAAATCGAGCCTGAAAATATCATCATTTTCGGCAGGAGTCTCGGCGGGGCTGTCGCGGCGCATCTGGCGAGCAAAAACGAAAAAGCGGGATTGATTATCGAAAGCGCTTTTACCTCTTTTGCCGACATCAGCCAAAAATACTACCCATATATGCCTGTCAGACTGTTCGTAAGATACAAATACAAAACAATCGAATATATCAAAGATATTGACTGCCCCATTCTTGTACTACACAGCAAAAAGGACAGGCTTGTGTCTTTTAAATTCGGGGCCAAGCTCTACGATGCGGCAAAGGAGCCGAAAAAATTTATCGAAATTTTCGGAGGCCATAACGATGGTTTTTTGTATTCCGGGCAAATCTATACGCAAGGCCTGAAGGAATGGTTCAATTTTGTAAAAGATTATCAACAGGGCCGGAACGAGAAAATCGGTTCCTGAATTTTTCGCAATTAAAAAACTATCGCTATTATGAAACAGAAAATTATATTACTTATCCTTGGCGCGGCAATCGGTATTGCAGCGGTAGCGATTTTGCAATTATCTAAAAAGGCCAAAAAGCCCGCTGCGAAATCAGAAAGCCGAGAGTACAAAAGAATAATATCGCTGGCACCGAGTACAACGGAAATTCTCTTTTCGTTGGGGCTGGGTGACAAGGTAATCGGAGTTTCGCAGTACTGCAGCTATCCGCAGGAAGCGACTAACAGGAAACGTTTCGGCGGATTGATGAATATCAATTACGAAGCAATCGTCGCGGCAAAGGCGGATGTGGTAATAGTTTTCGAGGAAATGCTTGAGCCTGAAAATAAATTCGCAATACTCGGCATCGAAACCATTACGGTCAAACACAATACTATTGAGGATATTCTTGAATCGATTTTAATAATCGGGCGAAAATGCGGAGCAGAAAAACAGGCGATGACACTGGTGGCAAATTTGGCTATGAAAATGCAGCAGGTTGAAAAATCTGATTCCAAAAATGGCCGACCCAGAGTTCTTATCTGTATTGGCCATTCCATTTCGCCTGATGCGGACAGACGGCTGGAGAATATCTATATCGCGGGTAATGACGGGTTTTACAGCAGGATAATAGAAATTGTTGGCGCAGAAAATGCCTATGGCGGAAATGTCGCGTTTCCGAAAATTGGATATGAAAATCTCATCGCGATAAACCCGGATATTATAATAGATATGACAATCGGTGGAGAAGATTGCGGAATTGGAAATGAGATATTCGTGGCACAATGGAAAAAATTTACGGATATTCTGGCAGTAAAAAACAACGAAATTCACATAATCAACGAAAAATATATGGCTATTCCGGGGCCGAGATTTATACTTACACTCGAAAAAATTGCCGAAACGATAAACAACGAAAATAATAAGCCTTGACAGAAACTATAATAAAAATTGAAAAGCTCTGCCTAAATATCGGCGGCACGCAAATTCTGCGGGATGTCAGCTTTGAAATTGCTGCCGGCCAGCGGCTGTCAATCATCGGTGCCAACGGCGCAGGTAAGACCACCCTGCTTAAATGTCTCGATAAAATCATCGGCATTTGCGATGGAAAAATAACCGTAGCTGGCAAAAATTTGAACCAATACCGCCAGAAAGAACTTGCTAAAATACTGGCCTATGTACCGCAATCAGCGTATTTCAATGCTCCGTTTTCGGTTCAGGAATTTGTGATGATGGCGAGATTTCCGCACCTTAGCTCGTTTTCAGTTGTTACAGCAGAAGATAAAAAAATAGTCGCCGGCGCTATGGCACTAACGGAAATAGCAGACTTTGCGTCGCGGGCACTAACAACCCTTAGCGGCGGAGAACTTCAGAGAGTGAATATCGCTGCCGCTGTCGCTCAACAAAGCAAGGTTATGCTGCTGGATGAGCCAACAACCTTTTTGGATTACAAACATCAATCCGATATTCAGATTCTGCTGGACAAAATAAATTCCGAGAAAGGGACAACCACAGTATCGGTAACACACGACATCAATACCGCGGTGATGTTCAGCGATAGGATTGTCGCTCTGAAATCCGGCAGGGTCGCATTTGACGGCCGTCCTGAAGAGGTTATGGATAATAAAATTCTGAACGATATTTATGAAAAAGAATTCCTCTTTTCCAACCATCCGCAAACCGGCCAAAAACTCTTAATACCGCACCAGAGAGAAATATGAAAAAAGACAGGGTTCTAATACTGATATTTTTGCTGGCGATATTCGCTTTCTTTGCGTTGCCTTTCGTCGGTTCGACCAGCGTTTCGGTATCAGCAATTAAAGATTTTCGGCTTGAAACAGTTCAGGGCAGAATTTTTTATCAGATTCGCCTGCCGAGAACCTGCGTTGCGTTCTTAGCCGGGGCGGCTTTATCCTGCTGCGGGATGGCACTGCAGGCAATGTTCAAAAATCCGCTGGCAACGCCTTTTACGCTTGGCATTTCCTCTGGGGCAGCACTGGGAACAGCTATTTATATTATATCGGCACTGCCAGCGGCGATAATGGGATTTTCGGTTATTACGATTTCTTCTTTCGCAGGAGCAATTGGTGCGTGCCTGCTGGTTTATGGATTGACGCGAGCGGCGAAGGGGTTTTCTGTTGCGACGATGCTGCTGGCCGGAGTTGTGGTAAACTTTTTTTTCTCAAGCATAATCCTGTTTTTACAATATCACAGCAATTTTACCGAATCGTTCCGAATAATACATTGGCTGATGGGCAGTATTGAAGTTGCGGGATTCAAAACGGTGTTCAATATGTTCATATTCGTAGCTGGCGGGGCAGTAATTATCTGGCGACTCAGAGGCGAATTGAACCTTTTGACAATCAGCGACGAGATAGCGATAACACGCGGGGTCAATTTGCAAAGGGTGCGGAAAACACTTTTTCTGGCGACCTCGATTATGGTCGCTGGTGTGGTTTCGTTCTGCGGGCCAATCGGATTCGTCGGACTGATAGCACCGCATATATGCAGATTGTTAGTCGGGGCAGACCACAAACGGCTGGCACCGGCATCGATGCTTTTCGGGGCGGCTTTTCTGGGTGTCTGCGATACGATAGCCAGAACGATTATGGCACCGATAGAAATTCCGGTTGGGGTAATTACGGCACTATTGGGCGGGCCATTCTTCGTTTGGCTGCTGCTGAAAGGCTCCTCCGAAAAATCACTCCTATAGAGCAGTTTAAGGCAATAAAATGCGCGTTGCAAATGGGCAGATATTTGTTAAAATGCGGTTTTGTTTATACAAGGTTAAGAAATGGAACTCACAGACAATCTAAATATCGTAAAATTCAAGCCTCTGATTACGCCTGAAAAACTAAAGGCTAATTACCCGCAAACTGAGGCGATGGCTGATTTTGTGGCAAAGTCGCGAACGATAGTTCAGCGGATATTGACGAATCACGATAACCGTAAAATCGTTATGGTCGGGCCTTGCTCGCTGCACGATAAAGACGCAACCTTTGAATATGCCGCCAAGCTCAAAGATTTGCAATCCAAAATTAAAGATAAAATCGTTATCATTATGCGTGCCTATTTTGAAAAACCACGCACAACACTCGGCTGGAAAGGGATGATTTACGACCCTTATCTCGACGGCTCATACGATATAGAACAGGGGCTGAATCAGGCAAGGAGTATTTTGCTTAAAATAACCGAACTGGGGCTGCCTGTGGGCACCGAGCTTCTCGACCCGATAGTACCGCAGTATTTGGCGGATATGGTTTCGTGGGCAGGTATCGGGGCAAGGACTACGGAATCGCAAATTCATCGGCAGATGGCCAGCGGCCTGTCAATGCCAACAGGGTTTAAGAACTCAACCGATGGTAATTTGACTGCGGCAATAGACGCTGTCAGAGCTGCCGCTGGAACACATTCATTTATGGGAATCGACCGCAACGGTCAGGTAATCATCGCAGAGACGAAAGGTAATCGCTTCGGACATCTGGTAATGCGAGGCGGCACCAACAAGCCGAATTATTCGGCGGAATATGTCGCGTTCGCTGAAATACTGCTGAAAAAAGCTGGTATCTCAAACGGTATTATCATCGATTGCAGCCACGCGAATTCCGGTAAAGACTACCGGCGCCAGAGGGTAGCTATGCTGAATGTTGTCGAGCAGATAAAATCCGGCACAGATATTATTGCCGGCGTAATGCTTGAGAGCTTTCTCGCCGAAGGCAACCAAAAGCCAAAGCCAGGTGAGCCACTGAAATATGGAATGTCTCTAACCGATGGCTGTATAGGCTGGGACGAAACCGAGAAACTGGTAAATATCTTCGCCGATTCGGTTTAGAACACCTTAGTAGCCCGGCCCCCAAAACAACGGGTTTTCATCCGCGGTTGGCAGCGTATGGCTCGGCCAGAAAGCATAATTCCCGCTGCGGTAGTTGACTGGATAATATGTATCATTGGCTGAAACGTGGCGGCCTTTGATATTGCCAATGTGGCCATCAACGAACATTATGTTCATACTGTCATTGTGATAAAAACCGCTGGTCATTCTGTGGTGGCCATTGATTGGTATATTGCTATTGCTGTCGGGTGGGTCAAAAATACTGATTTTTATGCCATCGTCATCGGCAACAAGGCTTAACGGCCTGGTCTTTTCGGATTCTATATCGTAAAACTGTGAGGCGTAAGAGGTCTCGCCCATTAGCATACACTCGACGGGATGTGAAATTGCGGCAAATTTGTACCCTCCGGCCGGGCCTAATTTAATCGCATTCCGGCTATCGTTGGCATCCTGATGGTAACCATTCAGAGCGTAGCTGGTCATCCCGCCGTGCGGACTGTTTTTATAGCCCAGCGGATAGGGGTCTTTATCCTCCGGACAAAACCACAACTTGGAATAATCTTCTTCCATCAAATCACCGGAAAAACTTTCGGCGACATAAGGCAAAAGTGCTATGTGCCAAAGCCCAAGCAGCCCCTCTTCGCTGCCGGATTCAGGGATTTCACCGGCCTTTATAATGTTGTCCGAATAGTCTTCGGCGTATAGATTTATCGCCAGCGAAATTTGTTTTAAGTTAGTAGCGCATATCATTTTTTTCGATGATTTGCGAACAGCTACCAGAGCGGGCATTAGAATTCCCATAAGCAAAGCTATTATCGAAATAACGACAAGGATTTCAACTAATGTAAATGCTTTTTTCTGAGTCATACTGCAACTGCTCCAAATTATTTGAGCGATTGTTCAGAAAAATTGCGGACCCGGCTATTGCCGATTTCGACAGCCAGGCTTTTGGGTGCCTGTTTTGTCGTCGAGTATCTGGTATTTGCCATTGATTTGGCCGTTAACTTTTCCATAAATTACAACCGACTGTGCCAAAACGTCAATATCGCCTTGAATGGTTGCCTTAGGCTCTATTTCCAACATCTGGCCTCTAAAGTAAACCGTTCCTTCCACATTGCCGTGAATTTGGCAGACCTGAGCAATAACAGCGACATCGCCTTGGCAATTTCCAAAAATTTTGACCACCTGTCCGATATATAACGTCGATTCGTTGACATCGTCGGCAAGTTCTATCACGTGGCCGGTAATTTTCGCAAAACCTTTGTCCTCAAACTCCTGAGACCACTGGTCAACCTTGTTATGTACATATTTATAGCCAAAATATCCGCCGACACCGCAGAACAAAACAGAAAGAATAATCATCGCCAGACAACCTATGCTGCAACCGATGAGCCATTTTTTGCCGGTACTTTTTTGTTTCTTATCCTGAACTTCCGGCTGGGACTGGAAATTTTCGTTTACCACCCGATTGCTCACATCGTCAGACATAATATCTCTCCGATTTAGATTAGCGGTTTTAAATACAACATTTACAGTAGGACAGGATACCGAGGCCGATGCGACAGGTCAAACACTTTTCGGGTGCGAGTCGAAAATCTCCGCTTGCAATAAGCCCGCCAGCGGTCTATACTTACCGCCTGAAAGCAATTATCAGAACGCCCCTTACGCTTTTATATAAAAGGATTTGCAGATGTCGGCAGAAAAAAAACACGCAAAAAAAAGACACTCGACCGCTGAGTCGGTAGCTAATACATTTGAATGGCTAATCACCGCATTCGTTCTGGCGTTCGTTTTTCGGGCGTTTGTGCTGGAGGCGTTCAGGATTCCGACAGGCAGTATGGCTGATACGCTTATGGGTGACCATTTCAGAATTCGCTGTAGTCAATGCGGATATGAATACGAATTTAATTTTGACCCGGAAGCTCCGAGAAAATTCGGCACGGCCACCTCGGACGGCAAATTCAGATTGCTGCCGAACCCAAGGTGCTCAAGCTGCGGCTACTACGAAAACACTAATACCGTAGTGCCAAAATCCAACGGCGACCGCATTCTTGTTTTTAAGGGTCTCTACCAATTTACCGACCCGAAGAGATGGGATGTTGTGGTGTTCAAGAACCCCACCAATCCGACTGAAAATTATATAAAAAGACTCATCGCCAGGCCAGGCGAAACGCTCGAAATAATTGATGGCGATATTTATATCGATGGGCAAATCGCACGCAAGCCCGCAAAGGTACAGCAGGAAATGTGGATGCCGATTTATGTCAACGACTATCAGCCTGTCAGGCCCAACGAAGTACGCTTTAACGGACACGGCTGGAAGCTGCCGTTTTCAAATGACAGTAATTCCAAATGGACGTTCAACAAAGCGAAGTCAACAGTTTTTACTCTCGACAGTCCTTCAGGGGAAACGAACATTATGTATTACGATGTTCAAAAAGGCAATAATTTCCAGGCATCGTACGCCTATGGCTCACCAATGCATTATAGGAATCTCCCGATTTGCAGCGACCTTATGATGGAATTTTACGCGACATCCGACGGAAATGATTGTGTGATAGGTATCGGCCTGCAAAAATACGGAACGCTGTACAAAGCCGCTATTGGCCGGGCGGGAATGATGACAATCGAAAAGCTGGCCTCTGATGGTACAACGACAGAGCTTGCAAAAACTCAATCCGATTTGACCATTGGGCAAACACCGGTTCAGGTTAAATTCGCTAACGTTGACCATAGACTGATTTTCGAAGTTGCAAATGAGAAACTCATCTATGACCTTGGCCCTGACAAAAATGATGCGGGTACGATACTGCCGCAAAGTAATCCTGACGCGATTGTTTTCGGCTCAGGAAAATTATCGCTGTCTCATTTGGCACTTTACAGAGACATACATTATCTAAACATAAGACAGGACAACAAAAGACCTGTGTTAAGAGCAGGCCAAGGCGACCCGTTTACGCTCGGCGATGATGAATTTTTCGTACTCGGAGACAACAGCCCCGACAGCGCGGACTCGAGATTGTGGCCGGTTGAAGGACTTGGAAATAACGGCAAGAGGTATCGGGCCGGAACTGTTCCGCGGGATTATCTGGTCGGCAAGGCATTCTTTGTGTATTGGCCCAGCGGCTTCACGGCTGGCAAAACAAAGCTGGCATTTATTCCGAATGTTGAAAAGATGCGGTTTATCTACGGCGGTACAAATTAGAACATTTTAGAGTACTTCAAGTAAAGATGTGCCCATTGTGGTGTAGCGAAAATTGTCAGAACAATGACGGCGAAGCAGGCATATTGGCATATTCCGATACAGCCGGAAAAAGTTATGGCAATTTGCGGTAGCCGCCGATGGGTATAGATTTTCTTGAATTGCTCTAATCAGTCATCCTTTAACAGCACATTCAGGCTTCTCGCTGCCAGCACAATCGACTCTCTTGCATATAGTAAACCAGTAATCGGTAAGATTTTTCATCATCCGCATAAAATCTTCAATATCAGCGACTTTCTTTATGTAGCCGGCAACCTGCAACTTGAAACTATCGAGTATGTCAGCATCTGAATCCGATGTTGTCAGAATAACAACCGGAATAAAGGAAAGCTCCTTATCAGATTTTATTTTCTTTAAAAATTCTCTGCCGCACATTCCCGGCGTATTAAGGTCGAGCAGAATCAACTCCGGCATCTCGCCATAACCTTTGCAATCATGGAGATAATCAAGAGCCTGCTCGCCGTTTTCCACGACAACAAGCTCGTTAGCAATATGCTGCTTCCGAAAAGAGAGCCTGACGAGCTTCTGGTCGCCGGGGTCATTTTCTATGAGCATTATTGTAGCTGCTTTACATTTATAACTGTCCATTTGAAACTCCAGTTAAATTCATATTAGTAGTTTTACTCTGTCGAAGAACCTATCATTCGGCTTTCAGACGTTTCAAACCAGTACTTTATCAGTTTTTCGAAAATGTCCCGGAACTGACCCGGCATAGAAGCCTTGTGAATATATCCGGCAGCCTGCAACTCATAGCAGCCTCTTACATCTTCGTTGTAGTCTGAAGAAGAGACTATTATTACCGGAATGGTACACAAAATTTTATCCCGTTTGACAGTCCGCAGAAACTCCTTACCATCCATCCCCGGCATATTCAAATCAAGCAGTACGAGCTTAGGCAATGGATTACTTTTCGGGTCAAAGATGCATTTTTCAAGATAATCCACCGCCTCAATGGCAGAACCAAAAACCTCCAGCCGCAAAGGATAATCCTGCGATAACAGCGCTGCCTTTATGATCTCCCTGTCAACACGGTCATCGTCAATCATAACGACGACATCTGCTTTTTGTTTTCTTTTATTTTCCACGATATTTTGACTCCTTTTTATATAGACCTGACTGCAAAACCTACTGTGAATTCAGCCCGCCTGTTGCTGGCCCCGCATTTCAAAAACACCTGCCAACCCCATAAAATCACGCTACATACTAAGTAACTGACTCCTACAAAAGATGTATTCGACAAAACACGGCTCCGTCTTCTAGCTGTAAAACTGAGATAAAGGGATTTGTCCGGCGAGAAAACAAGGTCCTATAAGCATCGCAGATAAAGCTCAAAAAACCTTGTTGTCCTAACTAATTGAGGGCAACAGTGTGGGGGAATTTTTCCAAAATGTAAAAAAGATATTCAGTGTGAAACTTTATCGGAACAAAAAACGCTTCTATCAGCTAAAAACAAGACCGCTTGGCGGAATTGCCGGTCATCATTTTCTGAGAATATCCAACATTTCGTTGAATTTTGGGTCGATGATTTCCAGCTTTGTCCAGAGAGCTAAATCGAGACTCTTTCTGCATTGGCAATCGTCGCTGCACAACAAACCATCAGTTTCCAGAACAGTTTTTATAAGACTGATAGCGTTGGTTGTTGCGGCGTTCAAATTACCGATAATCTCCGCGAGCAGTTGATGTTTGTCCTTGCTTTTCTGCACGTCCCGCCAGCAGTCATAATCGCTGGCCATCGCTACCAGTGCAAAACACATTTGTGCTTCTCTGGCAAGCTTGGCCTCCGGCATCGCGGTCATACCTATCAAGTCCGCTCCCCAGCTTTTGTGCATAAGCGATTCCGCTCTGGTCGAGAACGCCGGCCCTTCCATACATACATAAGTCCCGGCGTGATGTACCTTCATCTGCACTTTGTCGGCAACATCTAAAATCGCTTTCCTCAGCCTGCCACAATAAGGCTGGGCCAACTCGCAATGGGCTGCGCCAACCTCATCAAAAAATGTGTTTTGTCTTTTGACGGTTTTGTCTATTATCTGGTCAACTACGATAAGCTCTTTGGGACGAATTTCTTCCTGAAGCGAACCGCAGGCACAACTGGATATAACGGTAGTTACACCGATTTTCTTAAGCGCATAAATGTTAGCGGCGTATGGAACTGTTGACGGACTGAATTTATGTCCCGTGCCGTGACGATTGATAAAGGCGATTGTCTTACTGCCGAAACAGCCCATTAGAATTTCGCCACTTGGCGGGCCGAAAGGCGTTTCGACCTTTACCTTTTTAGCTGACTTGAGCATATTTTCGATTTCGTCGCCAATACCCGAACCGCCAATAATTCCAACAATCTGTCCCATCAAAACACTCCTTTTCTAGATGTGGATTTTAATTAATCTTGTCATCTTTGGCAAGTACTAATAGAATGATTTTAATCTATTATGAAAAGCAAAGAACAGCAAATAAAGGACAAGGCCATTTCGCTGGGCTTTGATATTGTCGGGATAACCACCACTGAGCCGATTTGCGATACTGATTGCAAACTTCTGCGCCAATGGCTAAATGCCGGCCTTTTCGGCTCGATGGAATATATGAACCGAAACTTTGAAATACGAATCAACCCTGCCACCCTGCTTGAAGGAGCCAAATCAGTAATATGCGTAGGTCTCAATTATAAATCTGAAAAATCAGACTCTAAAACGCAATGCCCCATATCCGATTACGCTCTTTACGAAAACTATAATCCGTTTATGAAGCAGAGGCTTTTCGCTCTCGCTGATTTTCTGAAGGAGCAGTTTTCGCCTAATCTAAAAGCCAAAGCGTGCGTCGGTTCTGTCCCGCTTGCCGAACGACATCTTGCCGCCCGGGCAGGTTTAGGGTTCATAGGCAAAAACCATATGCTGATAAATCCGCATATAGGCCCGAAAATTCTGCTCGGCGAACTGATAACAGACCTGCCTTTGGAAGAAGATGAGCCGACTAAACTTAACTGCTATAATTGCAATAAGTGCATCAAAGCCTGCCCTACCGGCGCACTTAGCGCAGATGGCAATTTCGATGCCCGCAAATGTATAAGTTATCTGACAATCGAACATAAAGGAGATATCACAGAGGAACTGAAACCGAAAATCGGCAATAGTCTTTTTGGATGCGACCGATGTGTTTTGGCTTGTCCATATTCAAATAAAGCACCGCTTTGCGCGAATAAAAATTTTAAATTTTTCCCTGAAAGACGCGATGTAAAACCGCAGGATATTACAAACTGGAGTCAGGAAGATTTCGATAAGCTCTTTGCCGGTTCCGCTCTCGAAAGAACAGGACTTGATAAACTCAAGAGAAATGCGGAAATCTGTCTGGAAAATGAAAAACTCTAAGGGACACATTGCCGTTTAGCCTCGGCCGGCACGGCCGAGTTACTTAGCCCCCGAATATCTTGTCCCGCCATAGCCTCGGCGACGGCGGATGTCTAAAAAAACTCTGTGAACTCTACGGCACAAGGAAAATATCCGTTTCGGACGAAGGCACCTCTATGCCCCTGTAAACATCAAGGCCCTTAACGGTAAAGATGTCATCATGGCCGTCAGCTACCGTCCGCCGTTTCAAAAACAGGACAGCACCATCACTGAACATAACGTTCTGCCCCTTTTTGTAATGGTTTCTGCTGTTGATTTTCATCAGCCTTTCGCAAAGCTTTACCGGCGTAAATTCGCTCTTATCGCAATTGGCAGCATCACCTAACGAGTTACTAAATATCGGATTTGAATCAGCCATCAAGACGACTGAACGTTGCGGGAGAGACGCTTTTGTGGGGTCGCAAATCAGTTTGAAGCTGTATGAGATATAACGTTTGTTGGGAAAATCCCGGTAATTTTTCAGAGTTGCACCATTAAGCCTGGCTAACTTGCCGCCTGTCGAGCCGGGACAAACGAAAACCTCCGGACGGAGATAGCCCCTCTGAACGAGCAGCCATAAATGACGAGTATTCGACTGGTTGTTCTTAGTCTCGGAACCGACTTTCCACCAGGCCTCGCCGGGAGAGGTCGCTACCGTTGGCAGTTGATTGTTATTGTCAGAGGCGTAACTGGTTATGCCGTTTGCTATTTTAGAAAGGTTCAAACTGCACGCCGTTTTCCAAGCCTGAGCGCGCATATGGCGAGTAACAGGAACGAAAAGCCCCGAAACAAAAATCACCATCGCGGCAATAGCTGCCATTTCAAAAGCTCGCCGCCAAAAGCCCATACTTGTTGTTACAGGTTTTTGCTTTTCAACATCAAGAAGTTCGCCGAGCCTTTCGCTTGCAGAGGTAGTATCTTCAAAATCGAGTTTTTCGAGAGTCGCCCCGACCAAATGCTCCGGACAAATATGAGCGTCCTCATCGCCAAGATGAGCCAATGGCGAAAGAGAACCATCGAGCTTGTCCAAAAATTCGGCAGCACCTTGATGGCTGGACACAAGCGAACGAGCCTGAGCAGCCTCATCGTCCGGGGCGCATCCGAAATAATAATCAAGAATAATGTCTTTTTGTTCTTTTGTAAGTGTTATCATCAATAATTTCCATCACCACCGTTTTGTAACTTCCACTTCTTCGTGAAGTGCACTATTGCTGTATGCAGCCGACTCTTCACTGTCCCTATTGGTATACTCAGAATCTCTGCCATTTGTTTGTAAGAAAATTGTTCAAAATAGGCTAAAAGCAGGATTTGGCGAAGATTTTCCGGCATATCATCAATAATTTTGCGGACATTGGCGGCACGTTCAGAGGTCTCCGCTTCGTCGTAAGGTGTTTTATCATAAGACATTAGAGAGTTTACGACATCGTCTATATTCGACTCTGCCGGCTCCGCAATCATACCGATAGTAATCGTATCTTCCCTCTGTCTTTTTCTCAGAAGGTCCCTCGCTTTATTGGCGGCTATCGTAAATAGCCACGGGCGGAGCGGTTTATCGGGGTCAAATGTTTCTCTGCTGCGGTATAACTGGAGAAATGTATCCTGAAAGACCTCCTCGATGAGGTCATTCTGGTTCAGAAAACGTCTTAAAAATGCGTAAAGCGGATTTTTGTATAGCTTTATAATCCCCTCAAAAGCTTTCTTGTCGCCAGCGACATAGCGAACAATGATCGCTTTTTCGTGAGCTTTTCTATCGATTTTGTTATTTATAGAGTCCATACCGGCAAAAACGGTTAAAAAAATGATAGCCGGCATTATAATGTATAATTTAACATTTAAAAATCCAAAAACTGTAAAAACAGGCACAAACTACCCCAAAAGAGACGTAATTTCGGCTTTTGGTCTGTTTTTTACCTGTTTTGGCAGATTTTCAACCTGTTTTGATACTTTTTACAGTGTTTTTGATAGTTATTTGAGCCAGTTCTACTCCGGTACATCTTCATCGGAATCATTTGGGTCGTCCGGTTCTTCTGAAAGATAAATTATCTGGTCAGAAGAGAAATCAGCCGCACAAATTCTCTGCACAGCGGTTATAGAAAAAACTGCTAAAATAACCATTAAAATAAATTTTACAGATAACTTTTTCATTTTATTACCCCATAATTAAATTACTTTGTTAAAAGTTTTTAAAATGTTTCCGAATAAGTCTGTTGCGCTACATCAATAACAATCGGTGTTATTATACCGCTCGGCAGTAAACTTTGGGAATCCGGCATAATGGTTATAACACCAATATCACCCAGTTCGGTAGTTTCAGAACCGCCATCATTGAGCGTTGCGCCTATATTCGTTACAAAACCACTACTCCATCCGGTGGTATCACACATTGAAATTATTGTTCCGTTAATCTGTGCGTTGCCTCGCACATCAACAATTCCTCCTACGATAGCTCCTGTGAGTACATTATTATCATTCTGCTCAGGGTTCGCATTACCCAGGTCCACGTTAAAATGCGGTGCAAGAATAGTGGCCTCCTGTATATCCGAGGTGTTATTAAAAGTCGCCTCTCCTGTAAAATACAGGCAATTCTTTTGCCATTTTAGAGATTGCGGCACATCGGTTACAATTGTACCTTCAAAAGTGCAATTCTCAAACCTGACATTATTATACTTGGAAGAAGCACTCTTGTAACAATCAACATACAAAACTCCTTCAAAAGTGCAGTTTTTAAACAGCGCATTGCGATTGTCAGGAAGCCTCTGGTCGGTAAACGTCTCGTCTTCATAAACGTGCCTGTGGAGAGCTCTGCTCGACCACGATTTAGGAGCGGTATAATCGCCTGATGCGTGAGGGAAATACTCGGTTTGTATTACACTGGATTCGGGAATACTTCCATTGCCCTCAGCTCCCATCACTATATCATAATACATATCCGTATCATAGTCGGAAATGTCCATACCCGGCATATCATCATATTCCTGGCCGTAGTTGATTCCCTGATGACTGCCCTGAATTTCGTCTTCTTCGCTGTAAACACGTTCGCCATACTCATCAAAAACCGGATTTCCGCTTGCGTCAAGAGTTTCAAGCTGGAACGCACCCTCTTCCTGAATTTCATCAAGAGTCAGGACGGTATTAATCGTCCCTTCCAGCGTGGAATCACTTGTCATATTGAAAGGTGCTATGTCGGCTCTGTCCCAAGGGCTGTACACATCCCCATAAATGGTTGACTTGCCTGTAATCCACATTCTGCCTCTGCTGGCGATAGCATAATTCATTACTTCGCTATCTTTTTTTATGTCCATCTGAACTGAAACACGTCTTGTTACATTTTCGTCAGCCCCGATGCTTTCAAGCAATATCGTATGCGAATCTGTTCGACAAAATCTCACTCTGAATGTTCCACCATTCTGGGAGTAGGCATTTACCGGCGTTATTATTTCGTTGGCACCGACTTGCGTGGCGGCGTTATTAACCCAGGGCTGTGCCTGGACACGTTGACAAAGAGTTGCCCATACTGTGTCAGCCTCAGAGTCGGTAACATAGTTATAGCCTGAACTCGGCAGGTATGCCAGAGTGTCATCAATGATATACTTTCCACATTCCAATCCGGAATCCGCAGCAAACATACAAGAACCAATATCCTGTAATTTTTTGGAAATTTGGACGTTGGCCGAACTCATATTGACCATCGAAACAGCCAGAACCGTCAGAACTGCCATACACATCAACGCGATAATCATCACAAAGCCAGACCGTTTTTGCAGATTTGTCGTAACCATTATAAACCGCCCCCGAAAAATGCCCGTTAAAGCATAACAATTAAATTCAGGATATGCAAACCGACAAATGTTATTTTTCGGCGTGGTAACTGCTGCGTGTGAAAGGCGAACTCATAACCCATTCAAAGCCTAATTGGCCGGCTCTTTGTGCCCAAAAGTCGAATTTTTCGGGCGTTATGTATTCGACAACATCCAGCGAATCCGGCGAGGGTTTTAGGTACTGGCCTATCGCCAATCTATCGCAGCCTACGGATTTGAGGTCCTTGATGACCGCTTCGACCTGCTCGTCAGTCTCGCCGAGACCGAGCATTATCGATGATTTTGTGGGCATCTCCGACCAGCGCTTTTTTGCCTTTTGCAGCAACTCCAGCGAAAGAGCGTAATCTCCGCCTGAACGGGCCTTGTGATAAAGCGTCGGCACGGTTTCGACATTATGGCCGAAAACGAACGGCTTTGCGGAATCCAAAATTTCAAGCGCCCTGTCTGGGCAGCCTTTGAAATCCGGGACGAGCAGTTCAAATCTTATTGCGCCGGCGTTTTGGCGAGTCTTGTTAACAACGTCCCTGAATTGCGAAGCGCCGCCATCAACAAGGTCGTCTCTGTTTACGCTGGTGATGACAAGATATTTGAGTTTCATTTTTTCTGCCATTTGCGCCACTCTATCCGGCTCGGTACTGTCAACAGGGGCGGGCTTGCCGGAAGTAACCGAACAGAATTTGCAGTTTCTCGTGCAAATGCTGCCGAGAATCAGAACCGTTGCTGTTCCGCAAGACCAGCATTCGCCGCGATTAGGACAACCGGCATTTGTGCAGATAGTTTCTATCTCCAAATCCCTGAGCGTGTTAGCTGTTTTGTTATAGGTCTCATTGGAAGGCAGAGGACGTTTAAGCCATTTTGGCAGTCGCCTTATCTTTTTATCTGTCATCGGTACCCCCTGAATCAAAATGTTTTTTGATGATAATATTCAATGCCTTTCTGGCCTTGTTGATGTCGGCCTTTTGCGCGACCTGCTCGGTGAGCGAGGTCATAACAACGCCATCAAGTCCACAAGGAACGAAAAAATCGAAGATGCTAAGGTCGTTTTCGATATTGATTGCCATACCGTGATATGTCGTCCATTTTTTAACTTTGATACCTATCGAAGCAATCTTTTTTTCACCGACCCAAAGGCCCGGCAGACCCTTTTTTCTTTCGCACTTCAATCCAAATTCGCTGAGCAGTTCGATACCTATCGCCTCAAGCTGTCTTACAAATTCGGATATGCCCAACTTGCGAGCCTTGAGATTGACAATCGGATATACTACTAACTGCCCGGGATTGTGGGCGGTCGCTCCGCCACCCCGACCGATTTTTACAACATCGATACCCTTTTTGCTGAGCGATTCAGTATCTGCTAAAAGTTTGTTAGCCCAGCGGCGTGCGCCAAGAGTGATTGTCGGGGGATGTTCAAGCACGACAATTTTATCGGATATTTGCCCGGCAATTCTCTGCTGAACAAAATCGGTTTGAATACTCAAAGCCTTACGATAATCTGTGATTCCGAGATTTATAATTTCCATATTCGCCATCTTAGGCCGAGGCTTTTTTGTCTTTCGCCTCAGTCGCAAAGAGCGAGTTTTCGCCCTGAACGATGTCTTCTGTAATAACGTACTTGCCCGGCTTGGGCTGTTCGGGCAGAGTGTACATCAATTCAATCATCAGTTCCTCAGTTATCGCACGCAAAGCCCTGGCACCGGTCTCCCTTTTAATCGCTTTTTCAGCCAGCAGGTGCAGGGCAGAATCGGTAAATTCCAGCTCAGCCTCTTCCATCTTGAAAAAGGCCTTGTACTGCCTTATGAGTGCATTTTTTGGCTTGGTCAAAATATCCACAAGAGCATCGGTATCGAGTGCTTCGAGAGTGGTTATCACAGGCAGTCTGCCGACCATCTCTGGAATCATTCCATATTCAACGATGTCTTCAGGGGTTGCCTTACTGATAAGTTCGCTGTAGTCGGCCTGAGCGTTTTTGACTTCGCTCGTCTCCGAGCCAAAACCTATCATCTTTCTGCCTATCCGTTTTTTGACTATATTTTCCAGCCCGACAAACGTCCCGCCGCAAATGAAAAGAATCTGCGATGTGTCCAGTTGAATATACGATTGTTCGGGGTGCTTTCTGCCGCCCTGCGGAGGAATGTTGGTAATCGTGCCTTCGAGCATTTTGAGCAGAGCCTGCTGAACGCCTTCGCCTGAAACGTCGCGAGTAATCGAAACGTTCTGACTCGTCTTGCCAACCTTATCAATTTCATCAATATATACGATACCCCTCTGGGCAGATTCAATGTCATAATCAGCCGATTGCAGCAGACGCAGCATAAAATTTTCGACATCTTCGCCAACATAGCCCGCCTCGGTAACAGTGGTCGCATCGCAAATGGCGAACGGCACGTTCAACTCTCTGGCGAGGGTTTTGGCAAGCAATGTTTTGCCCGCACCGGTCGGGCCTATCAACAGCACGTTGGATTTATCAATTTCGACATCGCTATCCTGGTTGTCGGTGTGGAGCAGCCTTTTGTAGTGATTGTGAACCGCGACGGCGAGCACCTTTTTGGCCTTGTCCTGGCCGATAACGTACTGGTCGAGATACTCTTTTATCTGGCGGGGACGGGGAACTTCGTCAAGAATCAGGCCGCTGTGAGTTATCCGCTTTTTTTCCTGCCTTATAATGTTATAGCAAAGTTCGACACATTCGGGACAAATAAATATGCCGCCGGGACCTTCTACAAACGCGTCCATCTGCTTTTTTGCTCTGCCGCAAAAGCTGCAAAGCTCTTTACCTTTGGATGTTTTGGTACTGTTTTTAGCCATCAATAATCCCGTTTAAATTTTTTAAAATCTTCATCGCCTGCCGCAGGGAGAAGCTCCATAATCAGTGAGTAATTATAGCATAATGGCTTTTTCAGTTCAAGGCAATTAACGGTCATTACCAGCCAGCAAAGCCAGTTTTTCCCGCCAAAATGGCATAATATCATCATAACTGCTCATAAGGACCTCCGCAGCGTGGGCGGCCTGAGAGGCGTTTGGAAGTGAAGATTTGCTGAGGCACAAAAGCTGGTAATACCGGCCGCGACACCACTGGCTGCTAAGGGGTGAGGATGGAGCGTTTATATCAACAATTTTAGTCCAGACCAAATACGCTTTATCAAAATCGCCAATAGCAATTAACAACCGACCCTTGCATCGCAGTAAATCCGGATTGTCTGAGGGATATGTTTTTTCGATTTTCCCAAATGATTCTACCAACTGAGCGGAATTGATGTCGGCTATGATAGATGCAAATTCGATTGCAGGCAATGACATTTTCCCGCCATAAAATTCGGCAAGCTCGGTACAGGTTTCAATCAACTTCTGATTTGAAGAGTGTTCGTCCAGCCGAGCGAGAAAATCCGAAAGTATGTTTTCCGCAAAATCGCTAATCGATTCCGCCTTTTCCGGACAACTTTGGGCTAAGGCCAAAACGGCTTCAACATTCTCTACGTCAGAACGATTTGGAAGTTGCTCAACGACAAGCTCGTATTGCCCTTGGCACGAAAATTTATTATCGGTATCGGCGGCAATCTTTTTCAGCACGTCGATTGCTCTTTTGTTTTGACCACAATCTTTTAATACTTTTGTATAAGCATAATAGATATTGGCATCCGGGACTGAAGTTGATTCTATATATTTATCAAAGACCTCTAAAGCCTTTTCACAGGTGACAGCCCCCCTTTTGTAATCATAAAGTATGAACCGGATGGCATTAGAAAACAGCTTAGTAGAATATAAGTGCTGATGCTCAGTCGCTTCAACAAAGAAATCTCTGTATCTTAATAAGGAATCAAGCAGAGCAGCTTTAATAACAAGTTCAACTTCGCCGGGCAGGATAGATTGCGGGTCTATTGTCATTTTTTCCGCTATGCAATCTGTCAGTAAAAATCTGCTTTGCGGAAAGTCATCGAAAACAGAGCCGAGTATTTTGGCTGAACCAATTTGCAAATGCAAAAAAGCAAGGCGAGCGTTAAGTTCAAAATTCTTTCTGCAATCGGACTTTTTTAGTTTGTCGTAAAGATTTTCTATATCCATCCGATTTGTATCGGCAATTTCAAGTTTCAGTATAGCGGCCTCAAAATACGTTTCGCCACCCTCTTTGATTGCATCAAGCATCTCAAGCGATTTTTCCGTTTCGCCATTGAGATTCAATGCCTTTGCCTTGACCAATCGTCCTTGCAGGCTTTGGGCAAGGGCTGGTTCGGAATCGACCGCTTTGATGATTTCCCCGGCTGAACTAAAAAAACAATCCATCCTGCTCTTGAAAAGTACGGTATTTGCGATATCGGATTGAATTTTGTCCCACAGGCCCGTCTGCTCGAAACGACTTTGCCAATCGTCTCCGGGATAATTTACAATCAGCTCTTTATAACCTCGCTGGATATTTAGAATTTCATCAAACTCAGCGGAAACTCTTCGAGCGGTATCAGTAAATTTAGCCCTTCGCCCGGCATCTATGAATTTTTGGTGGTATGCAAATTTGATTCTCTCTTGCAAAGTCTCAGCGTAAAAGTCCGAGGCGATTTTAACTGCCATAATCCGGGCGTCGGCAATTGTGTT
Organism: Anaerohalosphaeraceae bacterium; assembly: GCA_021108375.1. Taxonomy (GTDB): domain Bacteria; phylum Planctomycetota; class Phycisphaerae; order Sedimentisphaerales; family UBA12454; genus JAIORA01. The sequence continues at coordinate 20,287 of JAIORA010000034.1, read as the reverse complement.
CACATCGGGAACGGCAGCAAAGGCTGACAGACAAGTCAGGATTAAAAATATAATCGCTGCTTTCATTCGTTCAGCCTAAAGGTTATATCCTCTATGCCAAGGCCGAAGAGGAGATTGTAAATTTTTGCGGTGTAGTCCCACTTCACGCCATCATCAAAAACAAGCTCGACCGGGTCAGCGGAAGTGCGTTTTTGTTTTATCATCACCTCTCGCAAGGTCTGAGCTGTCACTAACATATCGGTATCTATGCTGGATGAATGCAATGTTACCGAATGACCGGGAGCAAAACTAATTTTGCAGCCGCGGCCAATATCTGAGACGCTAATAACCAACGGTTCAACCACAGCGATAGCGGCAGTTGAGCCGGGCTGATTCGGCAGAGCCATCGGCAGGAAACTCTCGGCGGGGCTGAGTCCAATCGAAACGAAAAAGAAAATGAGCAGCAGAAAGATTACGTCAATCAGTGGGGCCATACGCAGTGTCAGGGCTGAGCCGGAACTGCGTTTGCTGAAAAGCCTGTTAATATGCCCGCTTATGCTTTGCTGATAGTCAAGCATAGGCAACTTTCAATAAAGGTCGTATCCGCTGCGGAAAGCGCTTTCGTTAATGTAGTAAAGCCCTTTTTTGCTGCCGGAAAAGGCACGCTTGAGTCCACCGGTAATCGAATCAGGGTCGAGTATGCCGGTTTTCTTTATCATCACGCCGAGCATAATGATGTTGGCAACTTTTATATTACCTATTTTTATAGCCAAATTCGTCGCGTCAACACCGAGAATATCGAGGTCGCTGCGTTCTGTCTGGCCTTGGTCTATCATAGAAGAATTAACAATAACAGGCGAGTCCTTTTCGATACTGGATGAATACCTGACGAAAGACGGAGCGTTCATTATCATTGCCAGATTGACAGTCTCAATAATTGGCGAATCAATCTGCTCGTCGGAAATGGAGATAATCGCTTTGGCTGTGCCACCCCTTACCTCGGCACCGTAAGAAGCCATCGCGCAGACATTCTTGCCCGCGTCAATACACGCATAAGCGAGTACGTTGCCGGCAAGTATAATTCCCTGCCCGCCGAAACCTGCTATCAAAATTTTAGTCTCTTTGCCTGCCATTTCTAATCTGTATCTTTATAAACTCCAAGCGGAAAATAGTCTGTCATCTGTTCCTCTATGAAACTCTGAGAATCCCTGGGCGAAAGACGCCATCCAACGGGACACATCGAAAGAATTTCGACCAGCGAAAAACCTATTCCGTTAATCTGGTTTACAAAAGCCTTCCTGATAGCGGCCTTTGTCTTATTGATATTGCGAGCACTGTGAACGCTTGTGCGTTCGAGGTATTTTGTTTCCTCAAGACTGCTGAGCAGTTCGCAAACTCTGATGGGCTTGCCCATTCCCTTTACACATCTGCCGGTGGGCGAGGTCGTGGTCTTTTGGCCGATAAGCGTAGTCGGTGCCATCTGGCCGCCAGTCATTCCGTAAATAGCGTTATTAACGAAAAGCACGGACATATTTTCGCCGCGATTGGCAGCGTGTATAATTTCAGCGGCCCCGATAGCTGCTAAATCGCCATCGCCTTGATAAATGAGAATAAATTTATCGGGGTGAACCCTTTTAAGTGCCGTCCCTATCGCCGGCGCCCTGCCGTGAGGACATTCGATGACATCGCAGGTGATATAATCGTAAAGCACTACCGCACAACCTACCGGAGCGGTAAGAATCATTTTTTCGCGGAGTCCGAGTTCATCGACTATTTCGCCTATAAGCCGCAGAACTATTCCGTGGCCGCAACCTGGGCAGTATTTTGTGCCTTCGGTAGTAATTGATTTGGGCTGTGTTTTCAGAACTTTCACTCGGCCAAAACCTCCTGGATTTTCTCATATACCGAATCAGGCGTAGGATGCCATCCACCGCCTATGCCGTAAAACGCTATCCTGCTTTTTGGAACTATATCCATCAGCGAAATATAAACATCTTCTATCATCTGGCCCATACTCATTTCGATAACCAGAAACTTGACCTTTGGATTATTTTCAGCAATTTCGATTAGCCTCTTCTTTGGCCAGGGCCACAGCGTTTTCGGCCTGAACATACCAACTTTAGAGCCGTTGCCGTTATGTGTCTTAATCGCCGACCTGGCTATCCTGCTTGCACAGCCGTATGCGATAATCACTACCTCGGCCCCGTCGCAATTATAATCTTCATACCACTGCTGCTCGGCTTCTATTCTATCGTATTTTTCGTACAGCCTGACATTTTGCTTTTCCAATCCGTCCGGCGGATTAAGAAACAGCGTTCTGATAACGTTCGGCTCTCTGCCTGCGCAACCTGTCAGCGCCCATTCTTTTGGCGGAAGCTCGTCAAACATCGGCGTATATGGCCCCATCACAAAAGGCTCAACGAGTTGGCCTATAATGCCATCGCTCTGAATAAAAACGGGCATTCTGTAATAGTCAGCCAGGTCAAATGCCTGCACAGTCATATCGTAACTCTCCTGCACCGAATTTGGAGCCAGAACTATACAGCGATAATCGCCGTGACCGCCACCACGAGTAGATTGAAAATAATCGGCCTGCGATGCTTCGATATTGCCCAGGCCAGGCCCGCCGCGAACAACATTTATAATAACGCAGGGCATCTCAGCACAGGCGATATAAGAAATCCCCTCCTGCTTAAGGCTCATACCCGGAGATGACGAACTCGTCATAACCCGCACGCCAGCGGCGGCGGCGCCAAAGACCATATTAATCGCGGCAACTTCACTTTCGGCTTGCAGGAAAACAAGATTTTCCTCTTCCATTCTGCGCGAAAGGTATTCAGGCGTTTCGGTCTGGGGCGTTATCGGGTAGGCAAAATAGCACTGGCAGCCGGCTCTTATAGCAGCTTCGCCAACAGCTTCGTTGCCCTTCATCAATACCTTTTTATTCTCGGTGGCCATATTTTTGTTATCCGAAACCGCAAAATTGCGTCTACATTCTTAAGGGTAGCTATAATTATTGGTCATCGATAATGTCTATGCAACAGTCAGGGCAGACTATATAACAAGCTCCGCAACCATTGCACATCTGGGAGACAACCTCGACACAGTCATAGCCCTTTTCATTGCTTTTGCCAGCCTTTTTTATGGCTTTACGCGGGCAGATATCGAGACAGTAATAACACCCCTTGCATTTTTCTGTATTTATACGGGCTTTTCTCGCCATTAAAAAACTTTCTCAGAAACAACATACCGCAGGCAACGATAACACAACAGTAGCAAATTTGCAATAAAACTTAACAACCGCTTCTGCAATCAGTTATATGCAGAAATAAATTCTCGACGGCTCTTTTACAATGGAGACGGAGGGAATCGAACCCTCATCCCTGCGATGCGACCGCAGTGTGCTCCCGTTACACTACGTCCCCGTAAATGACAATTATACTTTTTTATCCAATCCTAAAACTTCCATTTATCATAACAAACAACATTCTCCAGCGGCTCCAAAGCTTTGTGCTTTTCCTCATCTGTCGGCGTGCCGATTGTCATCAATTCGACAACCTCGATTGTCTCAGGTATGCCGAGAACAGCCCGCACTTTTTCCGGATAGAACGAGCCTATCCAACAGGTCGCCAGCCCCTCAGCAGTAGCGGTCAAGGCGATGTGTTCCATAGCGATTGACAAATCGATAAGCGAAATGCCGTGGCCGCACCTCATAACGTAATCACTATTGCTGCAGCCAACAATTACAACCGGGGCTTGAGCGATAAAAGATTGGTTGTTTGCCGCAACTTTTAGCTGCTCTTTTATTTTAGTATCGGTTACGACTACAAATCGCCAGTCCCTAAGGTTCTTGGCAGAGGGAGCGGCAGCAGCCGAAGTCAGAATTCTATCGAGCTTTTCCTTCTCAATGGGCGTATTGGCATACGCTCTGCACGAGTACCTGTGCCTGATTGCTTCGTAAATATCCATATTTTACCTTTCCTTAAGCATTACACCCGAAATAACTCGGACAATTATAAGCTATGCCGCTGGCAAGTCAAGCCTCGGCCATCTGTTCAGATAATATGCAGGTATCACACCTTATATTGGAGCTATCCCAAAACCCTTATTTTTGGCACTGGCAATGCTACGGATGGCTTTGGGGATGAATTATAATATCTGTATGATAGTTTTGGAGCGATTTTACAACGTCATCCTTGTCCTGTTTTGCGGCGATACCTCTTGCCGAAGCAGCTGCGGCAGTTGCTGTGGTTATATATGGTATCTTATGCTTGATAGCAGCTTTTCTGATGTAAGAGTCATCGTATTGACTTTGTTTGCCTATGGGAGTATTCACTATCAACTGGATTGCATTGTTTTTTATTGAATCAATAATATTCGGCCTGCCCTGGTGTACCTTAAGAACCTGCTCTGCCTTTATGCCCTCTTTAGTTAAATGCTCATATGTTCCTTCTGTTGCCATTATATTAAAGCTAAGTTTGCTGAAGGCTTTGGCAGTGTCTGTAATTGCGGTTTTGTCCTGCCCGGCTACGGTTATTAAGACAGTACCTTTTGAGGGCAAAGTCTGGTTGGCAGCTTCCTGAGCCTTAAAGAAAGCCAAACCAAATGAGTCAGCCAGTCCCAATACTTCGCCCGTCGAACGCATTTCAGGGCCAAGCAAGGGGTCAACCTCCTGGAACATATTAAATGGGAACACTGCTTCTTTTACGCCGAAATGTGGAATAGGCTTATGCTTTAAGCCCAAATCAGCAAGTTTCCTGCCAAGCATAATGTGTGTCGCCAGCTTTGCCATTGATATTCCACAAACCTTTGATACTAACGGCACAGTTCTCGATGCTCGCGGGTTGGCTTCCAAAACATAAACCGTATCGTCAGCGATTGCGTACTGCATATTCATCAGTCCGACAACATTCATCTCGATTGCTATCTTCCTGGTATATTCACGAATTGTGTCAATATGTTTTTGCGGAATTGATACCGGCGGAATAACACAGGCTGAATCTCCGGAATGTACACCAGCAAGTTCAATGTGCTCCATAACCGCCGGAACAAAAGCATCGGTTCCATCAGCGATGGCATCGGCCTCAGCCTCAATTGCATTAACGAGAAATCTGTCTATCAGAATCGGTTTTTCCGGCGTTACTTCGACAGCGGCAGTTACATACTCACGCAGCATATCTTCGTCGTGAACAACTTCCATTCCGCGACCGCCGAGAACGTATGAGGGCCGAACCATCAGCGGATAGCCAATACGTTTAGAAATTTTTAGTGCCTCGCCAAGATTGCCAGCCATACCGGATTCGGACATTGGGATATTGAGTTTTTCCATCATCTCACGGAACAGGTCGCGGTCTTCGGCTAAATCAATTGTGTCTGGCGAGGTGCCTATTATCTTAACGCCTGCCTCTTCAAGTTGTCGTGCTATATTCAAAGGAGTTTGCCCACCAAACTGCACAATCGCCCCTTCAGGTTTTTCCTTTTCGTAGATACTCAAAACATCTTCCACCGTCAGCGGCTCAAAATACAGCTTGTCCGAAGTGTCATAGTCCGTAGAAACCGTCTCAGGATTACAGTTGACCATTATCGTTTCCAGCCCCTCTTCCCTTGCGGTGAAAGCAGCGTGCACACAGCAATAGTCAAATTCGATGCCCTGACCGATTCTGTTCGGCCCACCGCCAAGAATCATTATCTTGCGGTTTTTGGTTACTCCAACCTTGTCCGGGGCATTGTACGTTGAGAAATAATAGGCCGCGTCTTCTACGCCACTGACCGGCACCGGCTCCCATCCTTCAACAACGCCAAGCTTTGTTCTCTGCTGACGAACCTTATCTTCGCTGATTCCGAGAATCTGCGCAAGATAGCGGTCGGCAAAGCCATCCTTTTTGGCTTGAGCCAAAAGAGCATCAGGAATCGATTTGCTTTTATGTTTCAACAGCTTTTCTTCAAGTTCTACCAACTCGACCATTTGTTCAATAAACCACGCCTTGATGGCCGTTCTTTCGTGCAGCATTTCAACGGTTGCACCCTTGCGAATCGCTTCGTACATAATGAACTGCCGCATACTGGTAGCAGTGCTGACCAGGCTCATCAACTCTTCAAGGTCAAGGGTGTTATAGTTTTTGACAAAGCCGAGTCCATATCTACCGTTTTCCAAAGAACGAATGGCTTTGTGGAAAGCCTCTTTATAGTTTTTGCCTATGCTCATCACTTCGCCAACAGCCCGCATTTGTGTGCCGAGCTTATCCTCGGCACCTTTGAACTTCTCAAATGCCCAGCGGGCAAACTTGACCACAACATATTCACCGGAGGGAGTGTATTTTTCAAGTGAACCATCCCGCCAATATGGAATTTCATCGAGCGTAAGGCCGCCGGCCAGCATTGAGGAAACCAGCGCGATAGGAAACCCCGTAGCCTTTGAGGCCAGAGCCGAGGAACGTGATGTTCTGGGGTTAATCTCAATTACGACTACACGGTCGCTTTTGGGGTCATGTGCGAACTGCACATTTGTGCCGCCAATAACTCCGATTGCATCAACGATGTCGTAAGAGTATTTCTGAAGCCTTTGCTGCAATTCTTCAGTAATAGTCAACATCGGAGCGGTGCAGTATGAATCTCCGGTATGCACTCCCATAGCATCGACATTTTCGATGAAACAGACGGTTATTTTTTGGCCCTTTGCATCCCTGACAACTTCCAGTTCCAGCTCTTCCCATCCGAGTACAGATTCTTCAATCAGGATTTGATTGACCAGACTGGCAGCTAAGCCCCTTGCTGCGACAGTCCTCAGTTCGTCAACGTTATATACCAAACCTCCGCCAGTTCCACCCATAGTATAGGCAGGACGAATGACTACAGGGTAACCGAGTTGTTCGGCTATTTTCTCAGCTTCTTCAACGCTGAATGCCGGCTCGCTCTTTGGCATTTCAACGCCTAAACTGGTCATTGTCTTTTTGAATTCTATTCTGTCTTCGCCACGTTCTATGGCATCAATCTGTACACCTATTACTTTTACGTCATACTTTTTTAATACACCCGTCTTGGATAGCTCCAGGGATAAATTCAATGCAGTTTGGCCGCCAAGATTCGGCAAAAGCGCATCAGGCCTTTCCTTCTCAATAATCTTGGTCATTGTTTTCAGATTTAATGGCTCGATATAGGTTACATCCGCCATCCCCGGGTCAGTCATAATCGTAGCAGGGTTTGAATTGACCAGCACTATCTCGTAGCCCAACTTGCGAAGAGCCTTGCACGCCTGAGTGCCGGAATAGTCAAATTCACACGCCTGACCAATAATAATTGGGCCTGAACCGATAATCATTACTTTGCGAATGTCTTTACGTTTTGGCATATTGAATTCTCCGAATATAAACTTTTTCAACGTTAAATTGGGGTGTTAATTCAAAAGGGGTTATAAAACACGCCCGGCACGATTCGAACGTGCGACCTACGGATTAGAAATCCGTTGCTCTATCCAACTGAGCTACGGGCGCAAAACACTATCAAAAACAACAACACAAACTATCGTCCCTGCAAATTCTGCGCATCAACATAAAACTAAAGGGAACCTCTAAAAATTCATTTTGGCGACAAACGAATCTTTTTAATTCCGGTCTGCATCAGACAAAAGCCGCCTTATCTACGGATAAAGCTGTATTGTCTCCTTTGCCGGAAACCAAAAATTTTCTACTTGCCGCTCAAAAGCAATTAGTTAGAGCTACCCTAAATTATCGGGACATCCGCCTCAATAATTGTCCGCCTACTCTATATTCAAATGGGCGATATTGCAAGAAAATTACGTGTAGGTCCGAATATCTGCTATTAGTCCCCAAAGGCGAGTTATGGTCTCATAAAAACGTTAAAAACTATGCCAAAATCTCATTTTGAAAACCTTTTTCGCCATAAACAACTATTAAATAAGCACACCTGCTTCAATGCCGATAAAAAGGACAGTGAAATTTCTGTGCAAACTGAACCAATTAACAAACCTGGAAAAGGTTATGAAAGTATTGATAGCAGAAGATGATACCGCCTCACGAATAGTCCTGCAGAACCATCTGCAGAGCTGGGGGTATAAGGCATATGCCGCCGAGAACGGGCAGGTGGCGTGGGATATTATCCAGACACACAGCCCGCAATTGATAGTCGCAGACTGGATGATGCCGGTTATGGACGGGCTGGAACTTTGCAAAAAAATACGGGGAAGAAAAAACAGCTTATACACATACATAATTTTTCTCACATCAAAAGCACAAAATGAAGATATCGTTACCGCCCTGGACTCCGGAGCAGATGACTTTTTGGCAAAACCATTCGATAGAAACGTACTCAGAAGCAGACTTGCCGTCGGTGCAAGAATAGTGAAATATGAAAATCAGCTTCACAAAAGCGAGGAAAGATACCAGCACATAACCGACAGCATAACCGATTACATTTTCACAGCTAAAATCACAGATGGCAAAATATCGAAAATGATTCACAACGATACCGCCATCGCTGTTACCGGTTACAGCGCCAAAGAGCTGAACAGCGAACAGTCTCTATGGCTCAAAATAGTGTACGGCTGCTACAAAGAACAGTTAAAACAACTATGGGCAAAATGCCTTCACGGCGAATCCATTGAGCCGACAGAGTACCAGATTATAAGAAAAGACCAACAGTTGCGATGGGTCAAAGCCACTTTCGTGCCGCAGTTTAGCTCAAAAGGAAAACTAATCGCCTGCGATTGCCTTCTTCAGGATATAAACGAAAGAAAAATTGCTGAAGAAAATATGAAACTGGCAAAAGAAAGGGCTGAAAAGCTGAACAGGCAACTCGAATTGACTTATAAAAAACTTATGGAAACCGCTCATTGCGCAGGAATGACAGAGGCGACAGCTAACGTATTGCACAATGTCGGGAATGCGCTGAACAGCATAAATGTCGCCGCTGGACTGGTTGCCGAGAAAATCACACGGTCGGAAGTACCAAATCTGAAAAAAATCTCTGACCTGCTGGATAAAAACCAGCAAAATATCAAGCAGTATCTAAAGAGCGACTCGCAGGGAATGCACATACTGACATATCTGAAAGAAGTCTCAAATCAGCTATGCTCAGAACAGAAAGAAACTGTCTCCAAATTGAGTTCGCTTATAAAAAATGTTAAAAATGTAAAAGGAATTATCAGTCAGCAGCGATTTTACACCGAAAACAAACAGAACATCGTTCCGACTTCAATCGATGATATTATCGAAAGTGCTATTCAAATCAATAATGCATCGCTGGAACTGGCGAAAATTTCGGTAATACGGGAATATGAAGATGCGGGAACAATTCACATCGACAAGCACCAGACAATACAGATACTGGTAAATCTGATTGACAACGCTGCAAACGCGATGGAAAAAAGCGGCAGGCCGGAAAGAACACTCCGAATTAAGGCCTGCATTGACGATGACCATAAGCTCACGATAGTAATCAGCGACAACGGCATAGGAATTGATAAAAAGCTGCTGGATAAGATATTTCAACAGGGTTACACAACAAGAAACAGCGGGCACGGCTTCGGCCTGTACAGTTGTATTGCCGCGGCAAAAAATATGCAGGGAACGATTATCGCAAAAAGCGAAGGAATAAATAGAGGAGCAACCTTTGTCCTGGAACTCCCTTTAAAATTAACTGAGGTGAAAAATGTCAAACCAGATTGAAATGAAAAACACGAGAATACTTATTGTTGATGACAACAGGAACATCCATTCCGACTTCAGGCAGATTCTGCTGAAAAGCAATGCAGGCTCGGAAAAACTTGAGGAGGCCAAAGAAGCTATTTTCGGCCAGGCCACAGTTAAAACAAGCCCTGCATTAGAGATAGACTCGGCCTATGACGGCCACGAGGCCCTGGAAAAAACGCTTGAAGCCGAGAGGAACGGCACACCTTATGCGATGGCGTTCGTTGATATGCGGATGGAAGCCCAATGGAACGGGCTTGATACTATCGAGAATCTCTGGCGGGTTCAACCGAATTTGCAGATTGCAATCTGCACAGCGTATTCGGATTACTCCTGGACACAAATAATTGAACGGCTCGGCGAAACAGATAAACTGCTCATTATCAAAAAGCCGTTTGATAATATCGAAGTAAGACAGACAGCCTGTTCGCTAATCGAGAAATGGCATCTGCTCAACAAACTCGAACAAATCGTCCAGCAGAGAACAGAGCAGATACAGCAGACACGCGATACAGCGGTCTTTGTACTGGCATCGCTGGCAGAATCCAGAGACCCCGAAACTGGCGAACATCTCGAAAGAATCAGAAGTTACTGCCATATACTCGCTGAGGAATTAAGAGAAAACAGCATATACTCCGAGTGGATTGACGACGAATTCATAGAAAATCTCTACCGCTCAAGCCCGTTGCACGACATCGGCAAAATCGGAATACCAGACAGCATACTGCTAAAGCCCGGCACACTCAGCGAAAGAGAATTTTCCATAATGAAACAGCATTCGCTAATCGGCGCAGAAGCCCTGAGCAAAACCACGATGAACACAAGTGGAGAAAACTTTTTGTCTATGGCAACCGAAATAGCAAAATATCATCACGAATGTTTCGACGGCTCAGGGTATCCCGAAGGACTAAGGGGTAAGGAAATACCACTGTCGGCAAGAATTGTAACACTGGCAGATGTTTACGACGCACTTACAAGCTCAAGGGTTTACAAGCCGGCATTTAAGGCAGAAATCGCCTACCTGATGATAAAGGAAGAAAGAGGCAGACACTTTGACCCGGTGGTAGTCGATGCGTTTCTTGCAAGAATTGATGATTTCCTGAAAATAAGGATGCTCACCCAGACGCAAAGCCAGGCCGAAGCAGTCATATAAAGAAGCAGCAGAGTCTCCAAAATAGCGATAAGAGCCGCTATTTGGCATTACTCTCTCACCGAATTACCATTCCGGGCTTGACTATGTCGGCAATCGGCAATATCATCGATAGGCTAAAACGAATAGTGATTTAAAAGGTGGGAAAATATGAAAAAGCACAATGTAATCATTGTATCGGTGTTGGCAGCCTTAACTATATTAGCCTGCGGCTGCGAGGAATCTAAAAAAACTTCCAAAAAAGACGCATCGCTCCAGCAACACACAACCACGATTGACAGAACTATCGGCGACCTTGCCGAATTTGTCTCTGCAGGCCCTATAGATGTCAAGGGAGTTGGCATAGTCGTTGGACTGCCCGGCACCGGCTCTTCGCAGTGTCCGCCAGACATCAGAGAGTATCTGACACAGTACATACTAACCCAGTTATCAAAGGCAGACAAAATCAGCCCGAACAAAATGATAGATGGCAGGGATACCGCAATCGTTTTAGTTGAAGGCAAGATTCTGCCCGGCTCGGTCAAACCCGACGCGTTCGACGTAACCGTAAGAGCGATATCGGGCACACAAACAACCTCTCTGAAAAACGGCAGACTCTACACCACCGAGTTGAAAATAATGACAATGATTGACGCTTCTGTCGCAACTTCAAAAACGCTGGCCTTGGCTGCCGGGGCGGTATATATCGATTTGCTTGCAGAGACCAGCATAAAGCCCGACCGTGGCTATATTATCAATGGCGGCAGAGTTATGCAGGACTATCAGCTTATGCTTTCCATTATAAAGCCCGACTTCCAAACTGCCGCGAACATACGCAGCCGAATAGATGAACGGTTCGGCAAGAACACCGCCAAAGCTGCCTCTGAGAGCCTTGTGTACCTGAAAATCCCAAAAGAGTATAAGAATCTGAAAGGCCGTTTCCTCGAGCTCGTAAAATCGCTTTACGTTACACAGACCAGAGCGTCTCAAGAACAGACTATCGGCTTGCTGGCACAGAAGCTGAAAACATCTTCCGGCAGAGCTTTGGCCGAGCTTTCACTTGAGGCCATCGGCAAACCCGCACGAACAGCCCTTATCTCCCTGCTCAATGACCCTGACGAAAGTACCCGGTTCAGCGCTGCCAGAACATTGCTCAGCATCGCAGAATACGAAGGGATAAAAACTCTTCGCGATATAGCCAACGATAAAACATCCGCGTTAAGAGTCCAGGCAATCCGGGCAATAGGAAATTACGCTCCCAGACGCAACGCAATTTCACTGATAAACAGAATGATTGGCGATGACAACTTTGATGTCGCTCATACCGCTTATGAATATCTCCAGAAATTTAACTACCCCTCGATAATCAGAACACCGGTAGCGCAAGATTTTTATGTTGACCAGGTAATACAAATCGGCAGAAAAGTCGTTTATGTCTCACGCAAAGAACGCCTTGGCATCATCCTTTTCGGCTCGCCAATAGAGTGTCAGCGAGGTATTTATATCGAGTCAGATGACGGAACTATTATTATAAACGATTTAGCGGGGGAAAAAGGTCTCTCGGTAATGAGAAAACACCCCATAACCCAAACGCTGATGGGGCCGTTAAGATGCGGTTATAAGCTGGTGGACTTAATTCGTGTCCTTGGCGATGAGCCATCGGAAAGCGATTCAGACAGCAAACCGCGAATAGGTCTGGGTGTTTCATATTCTGACATTGTAACGATACTTAAAAAGATGTGCGACAAAGGTGCCGTCAAGGCAGAGTTCATTGCAGGCCCGCCTCCAGAAGGGCTATAATTAATACCTGTCTATCGGCAGGGACAAACTATTTTGCGGAGTGGCAAGGTCTATGAAGCTCGCCTTATGATTCGATTTCAGTTGCAGCGTACCCATCTGTTCATAAGTATTATATAAAATCGCCAGCTTCTCCTCGTCCCTTGCCTCCAAATGTCTGTGCCACGCTCCCTTGCGAGCGCCCCACCTGATTTCGGTACCATCGAGAGCATAAAAAACAATGTGCGGCCGAGACTCGCTTCGCCTGCCATCATAGTTACTCAAATCCACCGATGCTATTTCGCCAAGTAATGGCTTATCAGCCGAAACCTTAGCATCCATCTTATTGAGCAGTTCGAGAATTTCCAGCGCCGCGGCAATATCATCTCTGGCCCAGGTACTGCCCACCGATTTGCGGGTCAGAACATAGCCCGGCACGCCGGTAATCTCAACTATCGCAATCGAATCTATCGGCACATAGCCCAGCACGAACATATCTTTATCGATATAGTACTGCCTGCCGGAGGCCTTTATAAGCCCCATAGGCCTACGATACCGGGCCTGCACCATAATCGATTCGCCGGTCAGACGAACGTTCACATCACAAAGCCAGGCCACCACTGAAAGATTTTCGCCGACCCTTCGCACCGTCGCACCATCAAGCTGAAAATCCACATCACCCGCACCAGAGGCCGCAATTATCTCCGCCTGCAACTGTGGACTAACCCATCCCGGCACATCTATCAATTTAAACTGAGCAGGTTTTTTTTCAATACCAGCCCTGTCCCCGGCATACCTGTCCAAAAATATCAGCCCCGCTACCGCTACGACCGCCAGAATAATAAAAACAAATATCCACAACGTAGTGCGCACCGCCTGAAGGCGTTGTTTCTTTTCCGCCTTGGTTTTCCTTTTGCCGGAACCAAAAACCGACCATCTTTTTTTACTTTTTCGTTTCGCCATAAGTTAAGCCCGCCACTCACGCTTGCCGGGATTCCATATTTAGGGTAGCTCTAATAATTGCTTTTGAGCGACAAGTAGAAAATTTTTGTTGCCCGGCAAGGAAGACAAATCAGCTTTATCCGCAGTTCAAGTGGCTTTTGCCTGACGCAATCCGGTGGCAAAAAGGTTCGCTTGTCCGCCAAAATGAATTTTTAGAGGTTTCCTTTATTATTTGTTATTTCTATTAAACGCCATTTCGACTATTCTGCTACACAGTGTCGGCATATCAGCCCCTGCTTTAGCCGCAGCCTTTGGCAAAAGCGAATGGCTCGTAAAACCGGGAATAGTATTAATTTCGGTAACATAAACTTCGCCAGCCGAATCCACCAAAAAATCCACTCTGCCAAAATCCCGACAGCCCAGACAGTCAAAACTTTTCATTGCCAATACATTAATTTTATTTATCAGTGCCTCATCGTCAATGCTTCCAAAGGCAAACTTCGTTGTATCATCGACATACTTCGCATCATAATCATAAAACTGATGAACCGTTTTTATTTCTATTATCGGCAAAGTTAAACCGCCGACAATGCTAACAGCAAATTCTCTGCCGTCTATAAATTGTTCAATAAGACAGGGGCCGAATTCCGCAAAACAGATTTTCGCTGCCTCTGCCGCATCGCCGCTGGTCTCAGCGACTTTTATACCGACACTGCTGCCCTGACGAGCAGGCTTAACGATAAACTTACCGCCCTTACCAGAAAGCCTTTTAGCCGCACTCAATAAATCTTTTTTCTTTTCGATGTAAAGCCCGCGAGGGACAGCTATGCCGGATGCGAGGAACGCCCTTTTGCTGGCAATTTTATCAAACGCAAGCTCGCTGGCTTTAGAATCACAGCCGGTGAAGACAATGCCGCGTCCTTCACAAATCATCTGCATCGCCCCGCCTTCGCCGAACTCGCCGTGAAACGCCAGAAAATAAACATCGACACTTTCATCATCAAGAATTGACTCATCCTCGATTTTGTAGTCGCATTCTATTACATCCGCTCCGCCAGCTTTTAGTGCCGCTGCAATCGCCTTTCCGCTTTCAATACTGACTTCACGCTCAGCCCCTGCCGCACCGTACAGCACAGCTATTTTCACTCCATCGATTTTGACATCATCCATATATAAAATTTCATTCCCAAGTTAATCCCCACCCCTATCTGGGGGTTCGTGCTTCCGTATTTCTTATCCCCTTCATAACACCGTTTAGCCTCGGCCGGCACGGCCGAGTTAGTTAGCCCCCTGATTCATCAGGGGGTTTTCTTTTACGAATAATTAGCATCTTTCCTATCGCCATAATAGCCGAGCCGCGGAAGCGGCCGGATGGCTTTTATTTTGTCATACCCGCGAAAGCGGGTATCCATTTTCTATCATTCGCACAAGACCCTGTCATTCCGAGCGTAGTCGAGGAATCTGTTTATTTTGAATTTTTAAAATCCGCGAAATCCGCGGTTAAAAAATCTGTGTCTAAAAAAATCACCAAATCTCGATTTCGAGTTCCATTTCAACGTCAAATCGTTCCTTAACCTTTTCCCTTACCTGCTCGATGAGAGCGATTACATCATCGCTTTTGCAATCGTCATCCGCAATTATGAAATTAGCATGCTTTTCGCTAACCATCGCACCGCCGACTTTGGTTCCCTTAAGAGCCGCCCTGTCTATCATCGCACCGGCACTCATTCCGCGAGGGTTCTTAAAAACGCACCCTGCGCTGTGAGAGCTCAAAGGCTGAGTATTCTTCTTATAAATCCAGACTTCCTGAAATGCCCGAAGCAACTGCTGCGGCAAACTTTCGCAGAGCTTGATTTTTGCGTTTAATATAATAGGTGCCGTGATATTAACTTCTCGATAATCGAACGACAGTTCAGGCTTACTCTTTTCAAAAACATCGCCCTGATTATCCATCAGCGTAACCGATTCGATAGCCGAGCCGAAATCGCCGAAATTACCGCCGGCATTCATCCTCACCGCCCCGCCAACCGACCCCGGAATCCCCGCCAGCGCCTCAAGCCCTGCCAACCCCCTCTTAACACAATCGCGAACAAGCCCGCCCAAATCCACCCCTGCCCAGGCAACTAAATTTGTGCCATCGAATTCTGCCCGCTCAAAATCTCCACCAGCCAGTTTAACAACAACGCCTTTTACGCCGCCGTCTCTAACCAGAAGATTCGACCCGAACCCTAAAACGTGTATCGGCAGATTATTCTCCCGGCAAATCTTCACGACCTCCGCGAGCTCTGCCACCGTAGTCGGCCGAACAAAATAATCCGCGTTACCACCAATTTTGAACCAGCTCATCTGCCCAAGCGGATAATCGGTTTCAACCACGCCCTTCAAACCATCGAATATACTCATCTGCAACCTTCCATATATCACCAGCACCCATCGTAATTACAACATCGCCGGATTTTACATTACTTTTCAGATATTCGCAAATTCTTTCAAACGAATCGATAAAAATTGCTTCACTGCCGTTTTTCATTATTTCCGAGACCAGTTTTTCAGCGTTAACCTCCGCTTTGGACTCCGCCGTATCGCGCACAAAGTATATTTCAGGCACAATCGTCAAATCCGCCCCCTTAAAGCTCTCCGCGAAATCAGCCAGCAAAAATCGCGTCCTGCTATACTGATGTGGCTGAAAAACGCAGATAATCCTTTCCTGCTGATATTTCTGCCGCACCGCCGCCAGCGTAGCCCGAATCTCCGTTGGATGGTGAGCATAGTCGTCGAGAACAACAACACCGCCGGCCCGACCCTTCTCCATCATCCGCCTGTCCATCCCGACAAAGCCGCTGATTGCCCCTGTCAATTTCGCTATCTCAAGCCCCGCCTCAACTCCCGCCGCAATCACCGCCATCGCATTGCTGACGCTATGCGCCCCGGGCAACTGTATCGTTGTCCTGCCAACAAAGCCGCCCTTATAAAACACGCCAAATTCAGTCTCTTCGCTGCGGTAGTCGATATCCCTCGCTGAGTAATCGAACCCATCGCCAATTCCGAACGTAACAATTTTCCTGCTGCCCTGCATACTTGCCACAACCTTGCGAACATTCTTATCAGCAGTCCCTGCAACAACGGTTCCATCGACTGCAACACCGCTTGCAAAACGCGCAAAGGCTTCGACAATTTCATCTTCGTCTTTATAGTAGTCCAAATGGTCCTGTTCGATGTTGAGCAGTACGCCAATTTTTGGATGTAAATTTAAGAAGCTCCTGTCGTATTCGCAGGCTTCCGCGATAAAGATACTGCTCTTGCCGATTCCGCACGATGCGCCGAGCTGAATAATGTCGGCCCCAATAACAAAGTTCGGGTCAGCCTCCATCTGGCTCATCGCGTATGCCAGCCATCCACCGGTAGTACTCTTGCCGTGCGTACCTGCTATTGCGATTGCCTTATACCTATCCATAATAAGCCCAAGCATCTGGGCGTATTTATAAATCATCACGCTTTTGGCTTTTGCTTTAGCAAGTTCGGGGTTATCGTCCTTGATTGCCGCCGAGATAACTATTGCATCGACATCTTCAGGGATATTATCTGAGTGATGACCGATTTTAATATCAGCTCCCGCATTTCGCAATTTTTCGGTTATCGCAGAGCCATTCATATCCGAACCGCTGACGTTCGCTTTTTCTTTGATAAGCAACATTGCCAGCCCGCTCATCCCGACCCCGCCGGAGCCTATGAAATGGTATTTTTTACCTGCTGTCGGCGATTTCTTCGTACCACCGCCCCCAACAGCGACAACGTACTGATGAACACTTCTAACATCTTTTATTTCGGATATTTGCAAATCTGCCATATTTCGTAACTCAGAACTAAGAACTAAAAACTCATAACTACTGTTTATAGCTCAAAACGGGCAATTTTGCAATTAGATTCTGCGAACGCTGCAATCAGCCACAAATTGGCTTCAACCACCCCCACCGTATAGAAGCCGAGCCGCGTGAGCGGCCGGAACACTTTTTGTCATTGCGAGGCGATTAAAAATCCATCCCGATTCATCGGGATTCCTCAACTCAAAACTCAAAACTATATTTGTGCCTTCGTGGCAATCTCGTTTTTAAAAGTTAGCCCCACATTTACAAATGTGGGGTTGCAGTTTACTTTGCCTTTTTACTTTTTTAAAATCCGCGTAATCTGTGTAAATCCGTATCTAAAATTTTCTTTTGTCATTCCCGTGAAAACGGGAATCCATTTTGTTTTGGATTTTAATTTTTGGTCATTTGGTATTATTTAGGATTTAGATATTAGAATTTATTTCCCGCCTTCTGTATTCTTTAAATAATCTGTGTTCTCTGTGTGTAAATCCGTATCTAAAATTTTCTTTTGTCATTCCCGTGAAAACGGGAATCCATTTTGTTTTGGATTTTAATTTTTGGTCATTTGGTATTATTTAGGATTTAGATATTAGAATTTATTTCCCGCCTTCTGTATTCTTTAAATAATCTGTGTTCTCTGTGTGTAAATCCGTATCTAAAATTTTCTTTTGTCATTCCCGTGAAAACGGGAATCCATTTTGTTTTGGATTTTAATTTTTGGTCATTTGGTATTATTTAGGATTTAGATATTAGAATTTATTTCCCGCCTTCTGTATTCTTTAAATAATCTGTGTTCTCTGTGTGTAAATCCGTATCTAAAATTTTCTTTTGTCATTCCCGTGAAAACGGGAATCCATTTTGTTTTGGATTTTAATTTTTGGTCATTTGGTATTATTTAGGATTTAGATATTAGAATTTATTTCCCGCCTTCTGTATTCTTTAAATAATCTGTGTTCTCTGTGGCTGAATTTTTCGTGGCTAATTTCTCCGCAAGACACTTAGTTGGATGCGAAAATATGCCAAACGTTGCAGAACGCGCAAAGTGGATTTCAAAAACGTTCAAAAACGTGAAAAACTGAGCACTTTTGTGTAATTTTGCGCCAAAACGTACCAAAAATTTTCAATTTAGGCCCTGTTTTGACCACCGATTTGTCAAGTTTTGCGCATTCTGCAACAATTTAAAACGACAATTTTGTATTTACTTGTTATTTTTCTACATTTTTGTTATTATCCTTTAAATTGAACAGACCGGAAACCGAATTTTAAAAGGCGAAAATATGAAACTCAAGCTCTCAAAAGAGGTACAACTGCTCAGCGGAATCGCAAAATCTTTCGCCGAGCAGCTCGCTCTTGAACCAACCTTAATAGCCATTTTGAACCTGCTCGACATCCATCTCAATCTCAAAAGGGGCACAATAACACTGCTAAACCCTGAAACTGAAACGATTTACATTAAAGTCGCTCACGGCCTGAGCAAAAAATCTATGGAACGAGGAATCTATAAAATCGGTGAAGGGGTTACCGGCAAGGTCGTCCAGACCGGCCAGGAAGTCGTCATACCAGACATTTCCAAAGATGCCAGGTTCCTCCACAAAACCCGCTCAAGAAAAGTAACTGCCGAGCAAAAAACATCATTTTACTGCGTCCCCGTCAAGCTCGAAAATATAACCATCGGTGCTCTAAGTGTTGATAAAATAACAACTAAGGGCGATGATTTTGAAACAAGCCTCAGTCTGCTAAACGTTATCGCAACGATGATAGCCCAGGCATCCAAGCTCAACAAACTCGTCGAATTCAATCGCAGAGAACTCTCTGAAGAAAATTTACGACTCAGAGAAGAACTGAAAAAACAGTTCAATATCGACAATATGGTTGGCACAAGCAATGCTATGAAAGGGGTTTACAGACTTGTCGAACAGGTCGCAGAAAGCAATGCCACCGTACTCATCAGGGGCGAAAGCGGCACCGGCAAAGATTTAGTCGCCCACGCAATACACTATAACAGCACCAGAGCCAGCAAGCCGTTCATAAAGGTCAACTGCACCGCTCTGCCGGAATCATTGCTGGAAAGCGAGCTTTTTGGGCACGAAAAAGGCTCTTTCACCGGTGCTACTGCCCGAAAACTCGGAAGATTTGAAAGAGCCAGTAGCGGAACAATTTTTCTCGATGAAATCGGCGATTTCTCAACGACTTTACAGGTAAAACTACTGAGAGTAATTCAGTTTAAGGAGTTTGAAAGAATCGGCGGTAACGAAACCATCAAAGCCAACGTCAGAATTGTCGTCGCAACCAATAAAAATCTCGAAGAACAAATCAAAGAAGGACTCTTCAGAGAAGACCTGTATTACAGAATCAATGTGTTCCCGATTTTTCTGCCGCGTCTGCGAGAACGCAAAGATGATATAATGCTGTTGGCAGATTACTTCCTCGAAAAAATTTCCAACGAAAATAACAAATACATCACACGACTATCAACGCCTGCAATCGAAATGCTGACAAGCTATCACTGGCCGGGTAATGTAAGAGAACTGGAAAACTGTATCGAAAGAGCCGTCCTGCTATGCAACGAAGATGTTATCCGCTCCGAACATCTGCCGCCCTCTCTGCAGATAGCCAAAAAGAACGATGCAAAAGCTAAACGAACGCTATCGGAAATAATCGAAAATAAAGAACGAGAACTGATAATCGATTCCCTCAAAAAATGTAACGGCAGGCAGCGAAACGCCGCTATCGAGTTGGGCATAACCGAAAGAATGCTCGGCTACAAAATTAAAAAGTATGGCATACTTCCAAAACTGCTCTCGTAGGTGCGAATTAACACAGTTTTTTTATTCGCCACAGAGCGGCTGTGTTTGATTTCAAGTATTTTTTAGGATTATTTTTGTTTCCCA